>DASYXM010000052.1:0-100818 GCA_035934795.1 Bryobacteraceae bacterium
CTACCAAACTCACCAAGATCGTGGTCACCGACGATCAGGGGCGCTACCTGGTGCCGGAACTTCCCAAGGCGAGTTATAGCGTGTGGGTTCGCGGCTACGGGCTGGTGGATTCCCCGAAGGTGAAAGCCACGCCGGGCGAGACCTTGAACCTGAAGGCGGTGGTGGCGCCGGACAAGAAGGCGGCGGAAGAATACTATCCCGCGCTGTACTGGTTCTCACTGTTGCAGGTGCCGCCGAAGAGCGATTTTCCGGGCACGGGACCGTCGGGCAACGGGATCTCTCCCAGCGTCAAGAGCCAAGGCGAATGGATTCGCAACATCGTCAACACGGACGGCTGCACGGGCTGCCATCAGATGGGCGACAAGGCCACGCGCGAGATTCCCAAGAGTATCCTCAGCGAGACCAAGGACTCTAAAGCCGCGTGGGACCGCCGGATTAAGGCGGGCCAAGCGGGTGGCGGAATGAGCGCCCGCTTTACGGCCGTGGGCCGTGACCGCGCGCTGGGGATGTTCGCGGACTGGACCGACAGGATTGCCAAAGGAGAGCTGCCGGCCGCCGCTCCCTCGCGTCCCCAGGGCAAGGAGCGCAACGTCGTGGTCACGATGTGGGACTGGGCAGATCCCCACGTCTATCTGCACGACGACATCGCGAGCGACAAGCGGAATCCGAGCGTGAACGCCAACGGCCCGATCTACGGAGCGCTCGAAGAGAGCGGCGATTACCTGACGGTTGTCGATCCGGTGCGCAACGCGACCAGCAAAATCAAGCTGAGTGTCCGCGATCCGCACACGCCGAGCTCCGCGGAGACGGCGCCCGCGGCGCCCTCGCCGTACTGGGGCGACGAAGTGATCTGGAACAGCCAGACGACGGTCCACAGCTTCGCAATGGATAAACAGGCCCGCGTGTGGGCCGCGGCGCGCATCCGTAAGCCCGAGACGCCGGCCTGGTGCCAGGCGGGATCGGATCATCCGTCGGCGAAATTGATGCCGATCAGCGTGGGCCAGCGGGGCCTGGAACTGTACGAACCGAAAACCAAGGAAACCACGACGATCGACACCTGCTTCACGTGGGGCCACGTGAATTTCGACGACAAAGACGTGCTGTGGTCGTCGTTTGGGCCCGCCGGCATCGAGGGATGGTTCGACACCAGAATCTGGGACAAGACGCACGACGAGAAAAAAGCCCAAGGCTGGAGCGCGTTCGTCCTCGATTACAACGGAAACGGGAAGCGCGACGCCTACACGGAACCGAATCAGCCGCCCGATCCGGCCAAGGACAAGCGGATCAACGTGACCTTCTATGGCGACGCGCCTGCGCCGGACGGCTCGGTGTGGGGATCGGTCCTCGGAATGCCGGGCGCTCTGGTTCGTTTCTCCCCCGGCTCTCACCCGCCCGAGACGGCGCTGACCGAGTATTACGAGGTGCCGTGGAATAATCCTAAGGCGCCGGTGCAAGGCTTCGCGCCGCGCGGCATGGACGTCGACAGCAAGGGCGTCGTGTGGGCTCCGCTTTCGAGCGGACATTACGCCAGCTTCGACCGCAGCAAGTGCAAGGGCCCGCTGAACGGCCCTGCCGCCGCCACGGGGCAGCACTGCCCGGAAGGCTGGACGCTTTATCCGTTCCCCGGTCCCAACTACAAGGGCGCGGTGGAAAACGGCAGCGCCGAATCGGCGTACTACAACTTCGTCGACCGCTTCGACATGCTGGGCGTCGGCAAGGACGTGCCGCTCGCGACCGGCAATCTGTCCGAGGGATTGCTCGCGCTGGTTGATGGCAAGTTCATGACGCTGCGCGTGCCGTATCCCATGGGCTACTACGCGAAGGGCCTGGACGGCCGCAT
The DNA here is from genome assembly GCA_035934795.1 of Bryobacteraceae bacterium. GTDB lineage: Bacteria > Acidobacteriota > Terriglobia > Bryobacterales > Bryobacteraceae > Palsa-187. Next base: position 1,841 of record DASYXM010000052.1, read on the forward strand.
CGATAATCCAAACACCGGCTGGAAGGGCAAGGGCATCTACACGCCGATCTCGACGCGCGCGCCGTTCCACATGGAAGGCGGCAAAGGGACAACCAGCAAACTGGTGAAGTTCCAGATGCGGCCCGATCCGCTGGCCAACTAATCTGGCGCGCCACGCGCCGGTTTCTAGCTAAACCGCTCACCACTTGTTTTGAGTGGTGAGCGCGGATCGGGAACGGGCCACCGGGACGATTTGGGGCAAATGGGCACCAAGCCGCTTGGACGATAGATCCGACGGCTCGCGCGAAATGCGTGTCTGACTTTCTCGTTTTGTAGCCTTATCCGCTACCGTAATCCGTCGGTAAGGATTCATAATCGGTGCGGGAGCCTCACGGGGCTGTCGGAGATCCTGGACGCCGCGTCACCCGTGGGGTGGCCGACGAGGGCGTCGGCCGCGGATCAGGCGATCCGCCCTACCGGCGTTTTGTAGGGCGGGCGTCCTCGCCCGCGTTCGGTTCCCTGGCCGAACTCTTTCTTAGCGACGGATTACGGCCGCTACCTCAAGGCGTACGGGCTCGCCGAAGACTGGCCGCACTTCGAGGTTGCCGATTACACCCAGAATGGGCGCAAAGTGACGATTGTATCCTCACGTTCGGGACGCACCGGATCAACGGAACCATCAATGACCAGAATCTCGTCGAGCCGACGGATACCTGCCTGGTTTCTGAGGTTCCCGGCGATGGAGGCACTTCGGGAAAGAAATTGGAAGGATCGATCTACAGCCAGTTCGGGTAAACTAGTCGAGATGCAAAGATTCATGCTGCTGGTGCTATCGACAACCGTTCTCCAGATCGGGCTTTACGCGCAGGAGCGGACCCCGGTCCCGGGGGACCACTCCAAAGTCCCGCCCGCCAGATCTCCGTCTCCGTACAAAAGCGCGGCCGACGTTCAAGCGGGCCTGAACGAGCTGGATCCGAAGCTCGTGTCGTCATACGCGGGCGGAGCGGTGACCGTCGCTCCGGGGTTGAATGCGGTCGTCCGCCGCCGGGTGACCGGTCCCCAGTACGCCATCACGCATACGCGCGAGCTCGAGTACATGGTTGTCACGAAAGGCAGCGGCACCATCGTGACGGGCGGCGCGCTCATCCCGCCGACAATCGATAGCGACATCTATCCCAACCCGGACCCCAACGCCACCATCCGCAGCCTGCGCGGCGTCAAAGACGGGCTGGCGCGGAAAATCGGCGTCGGTGACGTCATCATAAATCCGCCCGGCACGCCGCATTGGCTCAGCGAAATCGACGGCGCCATCGAATACGTCGAGATCCGCGTTCCCAACGTCGATCCCGCCGCCGGGGTCGAACGCGCGGAGACCGCTCCTGCGAGGGTAAAGTAGCTTCCATCGACGCGGAAGCCGAGTCGGCGAGCGGGCAACACCGTCGCAGTCGGATTCCGGCCATTGCCGAATTCACGGGACGCCCTTACATGTGGCGCAGCCGTGGCCTACGCAACCGCGGAGTAAACGTCCAGGACGCGGCCGGCGATCTTCCGCCAGTCGAATTCCAGTGAGCGCCGGCGGCCGTGAGCCGCCATTCGTTTTCGCAATTCCTCGTCGTCAGCCAGCGCAACGACGGCGTCGCACATGCGATCCAAGTCTCCGCGCGGAACGGCTATGGCACAGCCCGAATCCACGTAGTCCGCGATGCCGCCGACGCTCGTCGTAACCACCGGAAGGCCGCAGGCGAGCGCTTCCAACAAGGCGTTGTTCGCGGTGCAATCGGTCAACGGCAGTACGAAAATATCAGCCCGTTGATATGCTCTTAGCAGATCCTCTTCGGAAACGCCGGTAGCCGCAACCAGATTGCCCATATCGCGCAGGGCGATGGCCGCTTCCGCGCTCGTGATCACCGTGAAAGACAATCTGGGGTCGCGTGCGCCCAACCGTTGCGCTACCGATTTCAACATGTCGTAGTCCCGCAACCATTGGCCGACACAGAGACAACGGACTCGATCACCAGCTGGCCGTGGGACCGGATGGTAGAAAGTCGTATCCACCCCATGGGGAACGAAAAATACCCTTGACGGCTCGAGAAAGGACGCGAAATAGGCAGCTTGACCAGTCGAAACTGCGATCACGGCATCGAGCTTCCGTATCGACTCCTTGTGCCGGACCACCTTCTCGAAGATGGCGGCCGGCTGGTGATAGCTGCAGACGATCTTACTCTTCTTGAGGCGCGCGATTCCGCCCAGCGACCCCAGATAACGAAAGGTATCCTCGCCGTAGAGAATGTGGTAGATCTCATGGCTTCGGCGCAGCAGCTTCCATCCGGTAGCGATTTCCAAACTGAGGGACCCCGTGTTGTACCAATCCGTTTCCGAACGATCGATGAGCCGGTCCCATACCCAGCGAAGTATGGGCGCGGGCCCGGATACAGAATGTAGATTCTCCACGGGGACCAAATCTTGGAGATAGCGATGGATCTGAGCATAACCGGAGTGCGAAGCGTGATGCGGGATCCGGTTATGGACGAGCTGGATCTTCATGCATCAACCTGGCAGCAGTGGCATTTTATATAGCCTATTGTGGATGAGGGACTGGTAGCGCTCACAGGAATCGAACCCGCTGGGCGCCAGTTCAGCTCGGTTCAGTTGGGTCTACGTAACAGTATTTTCAGTCTAGTTTAGTTGGCCACCAGGTAGTCGGGGCCGTAGGGGTTGATCCTGCGAGTCGCCATGGCCTGCGCCGTCGCGGGCGCGGCGTCGGAGCGAAACCAGCGCCCGTTGGGGGCAGCAATGCATCGTGCCCGACCCCTCCGTTCTGCATACGCCTATGAAGTGTGTCGTAGACGATCGATGCGAACGGGGCGTATAAGTCCCGTGCCCCCTTGTTGGGTCGCGGCGAACGCGCGCGCGACCGATGACGGGAATGCGTGCGGGCGGCGTGGGTCAAGGCACTCGGTCGCCGGCTTCGCAACGAAACGCGAGAATACCGACGCCCGTGAAAGATTCCGCCTGGGATTCCGTGCAACCGCGTAAGGAAAGATACGCTCTTGTTTCTTGCAATTCGCCGGTTGGCTCGACCAACTTGCTTGAATACAGAAACCATAACCGAGCCGGCAAGCGCATCGGGAGTTTTGCTTCCATATCGGCGGAGACAGCCACGCCGCCACCGCCAGTCCTCCCGGGGGCGGGCCGCGGACAGCATGGCCATCCTGTGTTTCCACGCGCAATCAAGCCGGTCGGCTTCCAGGCGGCCATTCCCGAATAAAGCTTAAACGTTTCCGAAGCCGTGGCGTGCACCCACAACGCATCTCCACGCTCCACGGCTGGTTTCAAGAAGAGAACGGCGGATTGCATATCCTCCTCCGGCCGTCCGAGGGGCGCGGACCACTGCGCCCGGACGAAGACGGTGGCGATCGCACCCGTCATCGCGATCATGGCGAGGCTCCACCACGGCACGACGCGCGACCGGCCGAGCCTTGCGGCTGCGACGGGCTGAAGCAGTTCGAAGGTACTCGTCAGGATCAGCAGCAACGCCGGCAGTAGGAACAGGCTGGTTCGAAGTGAGATCGGGTAGAGTGCCAACAAGTCGGCTGCGATGGCGACCACCCATGAGATGGCGCAAGCGGCAAGAGCCGGCGCCCACTTGGGTGCTGTGCCCCGGAAACGACGTGTGTAGGCCCATAAGCCCAATGCGATCCACACGCCCACCGCGGTCATGAGCAGCCATTGCCGCTTCATCAGGGCCGCAGGAACGGGTAGGCGAACGGTGTCAAACAACCTAACCACAGCACTGAACCCAGCCCTCAGAACGCCTTGATCCCGGATACCCAGAGTCCAAAATGCCCTGAGATCGCTACTGGAATTGGGAGCGATCAGCACACGCCATTCCAGAGTAAAAAGGGCGGCAGAGGCCAGCGCCACGATAGTGGTGCGGCGCCACCCATCGCGAATCCACATGGCGACCATTATGCCCGGCATGAGAAGAATCAGAGGATAGGAAAGAAGAGGGCCGGCGCAAGCGAGCGCCGCCAGCATCGAGAACCGTAGGATGGTTGGACGTTCCAAATACAAAACAAGTATCAGCAGCACGGCCGTCGAGCAAGCCAAGTCCGAGCAGTATGGTTTCATCTGGCCGGCATACAAAACCGCGGTGGCATTCAGCACGAACAACGTCCACGCGAAGACCGCCTGCCAGCGGGAAAGCAACCGGCGCACCAGAATCCACCACAGCAGCGCACCCGAGAGGTAGGCAAGAAACGGAACCACGCGGAATGCCCAGTTTTCGGTCCCCAGCGCTTGTACCGTCCACCTCGCGACAACGAGGAACAATGGAGGCGACGTCTGCAGCCAGTCATCGTAGTAGAAAACGTTCCGCAGCGTCGCAGACCTCACAGAGTTGGCGACCCACGCCTCATCCCGCCAAAGACTTTTCCCCAAACCCGCCACGATGGGAACCAGCGCGCAGACCAAAATCGCCGTCACTGCAACGAATTTTAGGACCCGGCTGCGGAGAACGCGATGCAGCGACGCCGCCGGTCCAATACAGGACTTACTCATCGTGCTTAGTATATTCCGACGAAGAGGATCGGCTCCGTCACCGCGTGGCTGAGCACCTTGAGCTTCAGAAAGTCAGGGGCCCATTCGCGTCCACAGGCGAGAGGCGGACCGCATAGTAGAAATCGTGCGCGTGGACTGATAACCGCGTGCACACTGGCAGTCCGCTGAGCGACGCCAGTTCTGGCCGGGCGCCGCACGCTGTCGGAGCGGGGCTGCCGGCTCAGGCAGGCCCCGCGCGAGGCATTTTCCGGCGCCTGGAATTACGTTGTAACTTCGCGGGGGGCCTGCGTGGCGCGATCCGCTGGCCTAGCGGCCGTAGAGGCGTAGTTCTTTGCCGTCGGCCAGTACGACGCGCTCGAGCCTGAGGACCTTCTGGCCGTCGGCAAACTGATAGCCGATGCCCGTGATCACGTCGCCGGGCTTCACCGTCGTCTTGGTCCATCCGTTGGCCTCCATCCGGATGATCGCGGGGCCACCGATCAGCCATTGCTCCTTCCGGCCGTCAGTGGCCTGAACCTCAAGAGTCATCATCGGGTGCGGATTGGCCCACTTGAACTCAAGCACCGTGCCCTTCACCGTAACGAGGTGGTCATTGCTGATCGGCCATGAGTGATGCGCCGACAGCGGCATTACAGCAGAGACTAGCGCAAGGACGACAAATGCCGGAATGCATAAGGTCTTCATCGTTGCTCCCTCCTGCGAGCTATTCTAGAGCAAAATCGCAAATACAGGAAAGCCCGCGTCTGGTCCCCGGCGAACCGTAATCCGTCGGTAAGGATTCATAATCGGCGCGGGAGCCTCACGGGGCTGTTGGAGATCCTGGAGACCGCATCACCCGTGTGGTGGCCGACGAAGGACGTCGGCCGCGGATCAGGCGATCCGCCCTACCTGGCGCTCGTAGGGCGGGCGGCCCCGCCCGCGTTCGGCCTCCTGGCCGAACTCTGTCTTAGCGACGGATTGCGGGCGAAGCCCGTTTTGCACTGGCCTCGGCCAAAAATCGGCGTAATGCCCGATGATGTCGAGTCTACAGTTCACAATGTCGATTGGACACCGCCGTCTAAACGGGCCGATGCGCCTTGAGGAAGGAATGAGTCTGGCGTACCGCCACGGGAATCCGCTCTTTGGGCTCTTTCCAGGGGAACATGCTCACTTCGGCTTTCGGCGCGAGCATCGCGCACTCCATGGCGGGGGCTAGTGGGTGCGGCGGGACGTCGTCCGGCATTATGAGGACCGGGTTTTGGCAACTGCGCACGAAATCGCGTGTCACAGTGAAGACGAAATCAGGGTTGGTTTCGAACATTCGAATCGTAAACTGTTCGGCGGTCTGCAGCGGGATCTCGGGCCGCTTCGCGTTAATCTGCGCGGGCCAGCCTTTCCAAAATGCGCCTGGATACTTCGGGTCGCGCATCTCCGGACGCCAGCCGACGGGCTGCGCCACCACGGCCGCGGCAATGCGATTGGGCGCGCGTTTCAAAAGGCTCCAGATGAACGGGCCGCCGATGCAGAAGCCCATCACCATGAACTTGTCGATCCCGAGGTGATCCATCAGGCCGAGCTGGTCGTCGGCATAGGATTCCCACGGCCGATCGACCTCGACGGGGCCGGTGCACTGGCCGCTGGGAGCGTTGCGCAGGTCCGCTGTGATGCAGCGGTACTCTCCCTTGAACTCCTCGATCGCGGGAAAGGGGTTACCGCTTTTCAACCCGGCGATCGTCGAATTCAATCCCCCGCCGGGCAGCAGCATCAGCGGGAAGCCGGAACCGGCCTCCTCATAATAGATGCGAACGGAGCCCTTTTCGTAGAACTTGCCGTCTCCTGCCTTGCCCGCCTGCTGCGCAAATGCGCGCGGTACGGCGGCCGTGGCCGCTACTGCGGCGCCCGCCGCCAGGATGGTGCGTCTGGTCGAACCCATAATCGGTTGTCCTCCTTAGAGCATTGATCGTAATCGCAAGCGCGGCGGCTCGAAGCCCAAGCGTGCCACGCGGATGACGGTGATCCGTTAGAGCGAATGCATCATAGCACAGGACATGCAAGATGCGTAGCGAAATGATCGAGCGAAATGATCGAGCCGGTACCGATTCTTTCGCGCAACGGTCGAAACGTGTTCTCCTGCACCGAGGACAACCGCATCACGGTCGCGGGGCACCCGGCGCAGAACCGTTCGCGGCTTCAGAAGCTGCGCGTCTGGCACCGATAACACGTCTTAACGGGACCTCATCTATAGTGATGGATGTCATGCATACCGTGCGCCGTTGCGGGCTGCTTATTGCGTTTGTCGCTTATGGTGCGTCACTGTTGGCGCAAGCGTTGGCTCCGGTTAAGGGCCTACCGCACACCATAGGGTCGGCATCGCGGACTCACGGGCCGTTCATGTTTTGCGCCCTTCCCGACGCGAGTGCTATCCCGCCGACGTATGCCGCGGCAGCTACGAGCGGAGCGCGACCATTCCTTGCCGGTTGGGAACTCCAGGCCGATCCTCCGCGGGAGCTTGCCAAGGTGCTGCTCGTTACGAGCCTTTCTCCCCTAGGAGGTTTGGTGAAGGCGAACTGCCAACGCGTGCAACCTTTGCCCGCGGGCGGCGCTGACGCGATGCAACTGCACACGCCATATGCCTTGGTGGACAAGGCGACGGATTGGGGGACTGGGTACACGTCACTGGTGATGACCCGGAAGAACGATGCGCTTCCCGCGAAGGATTATGTCCCGCGCTTGAAGCGCCACGTCAAACTTGTCACGCAGCTATTCGAGCCGAACGGCATGGATGGCTATATCGTATATGCCGGTGAAGATTTTGAATGGGCGTATCTCCATTGGGTCGACCGAGAGACCTCGCTGAAGGCGTTTGCAACCCCTGAAGGAAGGACCGGGCCCGAGGACTCGGCGTCCTTCCAACACCCGCGGGGCACTGCAGTTCAGATTTTCCCGGGCGAACTGGGGAAATGACGGAGCGCGCGGCGCGGGAGAGAATGCGGCTGACGTCTGTACTATCGTGGGCCAGTTTTTTGGAGGCGCCAAACCCCCGCATCATCCTGGCCGCCAGTGATGGTTTGCGACCGACCGTTTCCGGCAGCCGGAAACAACTCGTCGGTTCAATCGGGGCAAGTAACTGGCACGTTCCCACATCCGGTGAATCGTTTATGAATCGGAAGAGAACGGGAGCTTGGATTGAGCAGAATCATTGAGCGGAAATGGCCGGTCGTCTTTTGATCACTGTTTCCCGCTTTTTGAGGATCTATCCCGCTCCTGTGCGCCGTAGACCCGCTCCAGAACCGGCAGATCCTTGTTGTTTTCGCAGAAATGCTCGAGCAATTCGGTGTCCGGCTGCAGGGTGAAATGCATCGTGTCCGACGTCCACGGCCGTGAGTACGTTTTCGGGTCGTCGATGGTGACGTCGACCTCCAGGTGGCCGAAGTTGACGCGCCGGAAGCGTTCGGCGGTGCGCAGCGCATCGCTATGCGGATGGCCGCCGTTATCGAGCCAGCTGCCTTCCCTGTAGCCAGCGGTCTCGGCAACCAAGGTGTCGCCTTCCCACCGGCCAATCGAGTAGCCGTACCATGCGGGTTCGGGATTCACAGGCAGCTTCCGCCCGTCGGTGTGAATCTGCCGGTACATGTGAAATTCCTCGAACAGCACAACCGTGACGCCCGGCATCTGCAGGATCTTGAACGGGAGCCCCGCAACCGTCATCGCATCGGGCACCCCGTGAGGCATGCAGTACGTCATGGGGCGGTTCCAGCCTAACGTCTCCACGCGATGTTTGTAGAGTTCCGCCGCCGCCGGCAGCAACGGCGCGTCGGTACCTTGGGGCGCCAGGTTCTCGTTCCACCGCGGGCTATCGGCCTGCCAGATACCGGTCAAATCCGGTTTGCCGTCGGCCGTGCGCGGCACGGCTGCGTTCAGGTTCGGTTTGCCGTCAGGCGTACGCGGTGTTCCAGAAATAGGGATCGAAAACCACTGTGCGGATGCCGTGCCCGCCATCGCGCAAATCAAGAACGTCAGCGCCACGACGGCGCTGCCACCGGCGGGGATTCGAGCGATTCTCATCAGGTGACCTCCACTTGTCTCTAGAATCGGTACTGGGATGCCGAACTGCGTGCTTCGGCGAGTTACGGCGACGCGACCAAAGGTGGCTCCGTCGTACACCGGCCCCGGGGATCGCCCCAGTTGAAGTTGTTAACGGGTACTTCCATTTTGGCTCCCGAGAATAGGTGTAAGTTTACACCAAACCGCCTCTTTGTGTACAGGGTTGGAGCGTAGTTCACTCGCCCAGAACGTTGCGATTTTTTCGGCGTATCCGGATCTGAATTCCACATTGATGTGAAGCGCGCTACCCGTAGAAGTGGCGGGGAAGCTCGCAGGAAGTCCGGTTGCCGCGGCGCTACAACCTTCGGAGGGCCGCCCATCCCCTTGGTCCGCGGCGCGATGCTCGGGTCGATTGCGGGCCCGCCGCTTTAAGTCTCTCTTGTTGAAACGAGGAGGAACGCCGCATTCACGGGCCTGTTATTTCGTGTTATCGGAACCCTAAGTCGGAGCCTCACCAAAACGGTCGCGGCAATCCGTCTCTCCGAGTAGCGCTTTTGGCCGGCACCCCCGATTACTGGATGTACTTGCCGACTTCCGCACTGCCGGTGCCGCTGCAGGCCGTGGGACCGTAGCGCAGGAACTTTTGAACCCGCCCCGCGCCGTCGACTTCGCCGGCGTACAGGTTCCCTTCCCCATCCGCGGCCACCACGTGCGGCCAATGGAACTCGCCCGCCTGGCGGCCGACGCTTCCCACGCGGCCCAACTCCGTCAGATTCTGCCGGTTGACGATATAAATCGTGCCGTTGGTAAGGTCGGCGATGTACATGCAGCTCTGCTTGGCATCGGTGGAAAAGTTGACCGTGCCTGACGTTCCGGACGCAGTCTGCGGAGCGACGTGGAGCTCACCGACGAAACCGCATTTGCCCGGCTCGCCGTTCGGATTGGAACAGGGCTTCCCCGCCTCCGAGGCCCGGAAGATCTGCACGCGGTTATTGCTGCGGTCGCAGACATACAGCAAGCCGTCGCTAGCCAGTTTGGCGCAATGCACCGGGCTGCGGAAAAACTTCGGCTTCATCTCGCCGCGCTTGAACTCGGCCGGCCAGGAACTGACGCCCTCACCGGCATCCGGCCCGCCGCCGTTTTCCCCCATCACCGGATTCTGCCCGTAGGCGCCAAAATGTCCCACGTACTTGCCGGTGGCCGCATCCACAATCAGCACGCGCCGGTTTCCATAGCCATCGGCGACGTACATGAGGTTGGTCTTCGGATCCACCGTCATATCGGCCGGCCAATAGGGTTCCGGAGTTCCGTTGACGCCGCTGTTGGTGTCGTTGCTGTTCGGCCCCTTGGCGCCCGCCGTGCCGATTTGTAACACGAAGGTGCCATCGGCCTTGAATTTCACAATATGCGAGTCGTTCCCAAAGCTGGGGGCCCACGGAAACTGGCCATGGAAGTTGCGAGCCTGGCCGTTTCCCGCCAGGTACACGAAGTCGTTGTGATCCACGTAGATTCCATGTTCACGCGCGGGCCACACACACCCGTCCTGCGGCCGGCACTTCTTGTCGAAGAAGCCTGGATCGCCCGGCCCGCCCCACGCTTGCAGCAGATTCCCGGCCTTATCGAACTCCAGGACAGAAGGCGCCGGTGTACAGCACCCGGCCAGCTGGCCGTAGGGCCGTGGAAACCCGAGCGCGCTAATCGGATTCCCCTTCGCGTCCTTGCCCGCTTCCCCCTGCGTCCCGCTGTCGGTCGATCCGAGCGAGCGTGGACGGTGATACACCCAGATGTGGTCCGCCCGATCGACGTAGATTCCCCCGACGTCCCCGATGATCCACTTGTGCGGCAGCGGCTTCGGCCAAGCCGGATCCAGCACAAAACTCGGAGCGCCTCCTTTTTGAGAATCCGACCTCGATTCGGCGAGCCGCTCCACGACCTTGGCCTTCTGCAGAGCGTCCATCGCGCTCTGCTGTGCGTGCAGCGAGGGGAAAATACCGCCCAGCATTCCTGCGGCAACGGTCGATATTGCCAGTCGTGAAGTCATATGGTCAACCTCCTGTCGCGCGAAGCTAAAACAACGTCGCCCGGAACAATTCGGCACCACCAAACCCGGTCGGCCGCTCGCGCCAGAGTAGATATTGCCCTTGAGTCTACACCCAAACCCTTTTTCCCGTATAGCGGTCCCGTTCGCCTGGTAGACAATCCCGCGTTCACCGCAGTCCAGGTCCCGGCTCCATCCGCGCTCTTGAAGACGCCGCCTCCCAAAGTCCCAACATAGGCCGAGCGGAACCGAGGGTCCTGTGCGCATGGCCCACGCCGGATTCGACCTTGCCTTTGCGGTCCGGATCTTGGACCCGGCAGGGCAGCGCGACGGCGCCGTAGTGCGCCAGCAGTCGCGGTACAGCGGATTGAGCGTGGGATCGTAGAGGTCTGGCGTCAGCACGGCTTTGCGCAGATTATCCAGCACCATCACACGCGGGACTCCGCCCAGCCGGCGGAAGGCCATCTCGTGCAGCTCGGCCCAGGTCTGCGCGCTGGAACGGAACCCCAGAAGCCGCGCCGCTTTCCCCGAGGCTCGTAGGTGTAGACCACCTGCTCGCCACTGATCACGTCCGTCTATGAGGGTCTACGAGGAGCATTACGGTCGCTCAGACGATATTTATCAAAAATCGCGAAATGTTCCGGTCCGTCCCCGATTTCCGCAAACGAAATTAGGAAACACGCGGACTGTCCCCAGATTTCCCAGATTTCCGGGGTTTGCGACCCGCCCGGCCAGCTTGGCCCAGAGCCGCCTTGCCCCCCACCAAATACTGTTTCCGCCAGCGGCTTACCGTTTGATTGCAAACCTTCCACCGCCGGCCAATCTCGCTGTTGTTGAACGCCTTGCTGAACAACTGGACCGCCGCCAGCCGTCGCTTCTCCAGAGCTGCGAAATCACGCCGAACTCCTGGCGGGTTTTCCATACCCATCCGAACCCGAAAGGGCTGGAAAAAGTTCCGCTATATTACGCGAGATTCAGTAAGCTCTGGGTCCATCGCGGACCACAGCATCAAACCGCCGTTTCCGATCGTGAATCCCGGCCACTCCGGACGGATCATCCACCGTGATGGTCCGCCGGGCTTCCGCAGAGGTGTAAATCTCGCCGCGCTTCGCCCCAAAGCGTTCAATCGCCGGGCGTGCATCTTCTTCGTCCGCGACCAGGAGCAGCCTGCCCGCTGCGGTAGACCACAGCTCGATTGCGCGACCCCGCAGAACATCCTCCAACGATTCCCGCTGTATCTCAGCCGCGCCGAGTGGGGCGGGGCTTTCGCGCTTCGTAGCCCTCTCCTGGATCACGCGCCGACCTCCACGTAGTTGATAGGGCTCGTCATTTGCCTTTATACCTTTCCTCAGCGCGCCATAAGCGCTGTAGGCGCCATACGCTCACCCTTACCGCGCTTACAGCGCTTACCGCGCAACTCCTTGTGACGTCCGCCAGCGTTCCGCCGGACGACCGCCCGTATCCTCTCGTTCCCGCCGCGCCCGCCCGCCGGACTCCAGAACAGTCAGCGCGCGTTCGATCTCATCCGCGCTCTTGTGTCGCTTGAAGTGCTCCCGTATGTCCGTGCGAGTGACGCGGTCTGGCCGCGCTCGCAGCAACCCCAAGATCTCATCCGCGGTAGCGTCGCCCAAGGAATCACCGAAGATGAACCGGACGGACTCCTCGCAGAAATGCCACACGGCAAGCGCGGCCGTGAGGTGCTCGGCACGAATGATGATTTCCTTCCTTCGGTGGGACTACAGGGTGACTACCCCAAACCTTCTCCATACCCCTCAGTACGTTTATAGACGCCTGTAAATCACTGAAAACACACTTAGGCTAAGTCAGTGCAGGGATGGTTATAAGGATTAAGACTAAGTTGCTCTGCCAGTTGAGCTACGCGCCGGGATTTAGAACATTTGGCGGGGGGAGGCCAACAGCCGGCGTTTTTTACGGTACCTCAGAAGACCCGCGATACAATGTATAATCGCGCCAGCCGCGGAGGCCAGCGCCACCGGGAAGCCTAAACGGGTTCGCGTTAGAGCAGCATGGTCGCGATATCGACCGACGAACGATGACCTTCCGCCACCACGATGCCACTGTCGGTGACGTGGTAGAGCGCGGCGTCCTGTTGAAGGTCGAAGCCGATCCGCGCGTTTTCCGGCACCCGGAAATTCTTGTCAACGATGGCCCGGCGCACGTGCGCGTAACGACCGATCACGCAGTTGTCGAAGATGATGGAATCGTCCACCACGGCGCCCGCCAGCACGCGCACGCCGCGTCCCAGCACCGAGTTCCGGACCGTGCCGCCGGAGACGATCGCCCCGCCCGAAACAATCGAGTCGAAGGCTTCCCCGGGGCGGCCGCCTTCGTCGTAAATGAACTTCGCGGGGGCGTCGAAGTAGCCCGCTGTGCGCAGCGGCCATTGCCGGTTGTACAGGTTCAGCGCAGGCGTGGGCGAGCGGAGATCCATGCTGGCGTCGTAATAGGCGTCGATGGTGCCAACATCGCGCCAGTAAGGTTCCTGGGAAGGCGGATCGCCGGGAATGTGGTTGATCTGGAAATTGTAGGCGTACATATCGCCGCGCCCCACCAGGCCCGGCAGGATGTCGCGGCCGAAGTCGTGCGAACTGGCCGGATTCTGCGCATCCTCGTACAACTCCCGCAGCAGCACGCTGGTCGAAAAAATGTAATTGCCCATGGAGGCGTACACCTGCATGGGGTCGCCCGGAATGGCCGGAGCGTCGGCGCTCTTCTCATGGAACCCGGTCACGCGCCCGTCGGCCGACGCCTCGATGACGCCGAACTCCGAGGCCATGTGCCGGGACACGGGAATCGCCGCCACGGTGGCTTGGGCGCGCTTGTGCAGATGAAACTCCAGCATCTCGCGGATGTTCATGCGGTAGATGTGATCGGCACCGAAAATCACCACGTAGTGCGGATCGGCTTGTTCAATCAGGTTGATGTTCTGGTAAATGGCGTCGGCCGTGCCGCGGTACCAATCCTCGCCGGGCGTGCGCATTTGGGCGGGCACCGGAATGATGAAGTGCTGTTTCAGCAGGCCGCTCGCTTCCCATCCGTCGCGCAGGTGCTGTAGCAGGGACTGACTCTTGAATTGGATCAGGACGTAGATGGAAAAGATGCCCGAATTGAAGAGGTTGCTAAGGACGAAATCGACAATGCGGTAGCGCCCGCCGAAGGGCACCGCTGGCTTCGCCCTCTCCTTGGTGAGCGGATACAGCCGGGTTCCCTTGCCGCCCGCCAAAACAAAGGCGAGGATTCGCACCTGCATGCGCAACCATTGTGGCAGGGGGCGGCTTCCCGGTGCAAGATTTTCACGGGAGATTCACAAATTCCAGGAATTTGACCGGCCCCGGACCGTTCAGGGTGCGCCGGAGGCCAGGGCCTCGAGAAAACCGCGCTCGAGCGGCCATGCACCGGTTACTTCCAGGCCACTCCGGGAGAAAGCGCCGGCCCGCAACAGCCCGGCCCAATCCGCCTGGCCGCCGGCACGGGGCGCTTCAGGAGCGGCGTTTCGCAGCGCTTCCGTCGCCGCGGACAATTCGCCAAGCACCGCCTGGGCGTCCTCGGGCGACCGGCACAGAACCGATAATCGGAGTTGGGCGCGCGGTCCCTGCGGGCCCACCGCGAGCGTAATCTTATCCGCCCCTGCCACCGGCCCCAAGAGCGACTGCACCCCGGCCGGAAGAGATGCTACCTTCGCGAAGGCGGAGGAGGGCGCGGAGACCCATACCGGCTCCGGTGGGATCGGCGACAATTTCACAGTCTGGTTGGGCGAGATCATGTTGACGCCGTTGGTGTCGGATGCAACAGCGAGCGCCAACACGTCCGTCCGGAGAGGATAGAACGAAATGTTGCGCTCCAGCGAACTGCCCGGCAGCGAACAGATAGTGTAATGGCATTCGCCGCCTTGGGAGATCGCGTAGGCCGCCAGCTGCCTCCACTGAAAGCGGCCGCGGATCGTGAAATACGACGCCCCATTCACGAAGGCGGCGGCCACGGCGTCCAAGTCCGTGCGGTAGTCGAAGCCGGTCTGATCCACGAACTTGCGATAATCGGCTTCCTCGGCGGCTCTAGACCCGGCCAGCAGGTCCAAAATCCCGGATTTGCGCAAGGCGGCGACGTCGGCGAACACCAGCGTCGCCCGTTCGGACGGCAAAGTCGCCAGCATGCGCCTGGCGTCGTAAGAAATCGCGTTGTGCCGCCACCGTACCAGCCCGATGGCCGCGCCCGACAGCGCGACTACCAGCACGGCCAGCTGCCAGGGTTGCAGGCGGATTCGCACGTCTTAATTATGATCCATCAAAATTATGATCCATCAAACGGCGACGGCTTCCGCGGCGCGGGATTGCTTCCACAGTGCCATATACGGCTGCAGATCCTGCATCATGTGAGCGTATTGCTTGGGATTGAGCGATTGGGCTCCGTCGCTCATGGCCTTTTCCGGTTGCGGATGCATCTCCACGATCATGCCGTCGGCGCCGATGGCGACACCGGCGCGCGCGAGCGGGGGCACCAGGCTACGCTTCCCCGTGGCGTGGCTGGGATCGAGGATCACGGGCAGGTGCGTCAGCTCGTTGAGGACCGCGATCGCGACGATGTCGCAGGTGTTGCGGGTGACGGTTTCAAAGGTGCGAATGCCGCGCTCGCACAGCATCACGTTGGGATTGCCGTGCGCCACGATGTATTCGGCCGACATCAGCAGCTCCTTAATGGTGGAGCTGAGGCCCCGCTTCAGCAGAATGGGACGCCCGCACTTGCCGAGCGTCTTCAGCAGCGCGAAGTTCTGCATGTTGCGCGCGCCGATCTGCAGGATGTCCGCGTAGGCGGCCACCAGGTCCACGTCGCGGTCGCTCATCACCTCGGTGACGATGCCCAGACCGGTGACGCGACGGGCCTTGTCGAGCAGCTTGAGGCCCTCCTCTTCCAGGCCCTGGAAATCGTAGGGCGACGTGCGCGGCTTGAACGCCCCGCCGCGCAGAAACTTGGCTCCATGCCGCGCTGAAATTTCGGCCGCCTCCAAAATCTGCTTCTCGCTCTCCACCGAGCAGGGTCCCGCCATGGTGACGAACTCGTCGCCGCCGATGGTGACGCCGTGCGCGGCGATGCGCGTCTTGTCCGGCTTGAACTCGCGGCTGACGAACTTGTAGGGCGCCGAAATCCGCACGGCGCGCTCGACGCCCGGCATCGCTTCAAGCGACTCCAAACAAGCGGTCACGTCGCCGACGCCCACGGCGCCAATCACGACCCGCTCCTCGCCCGTAATCGAATGCACCTTGTAGCCGAATTCCTCGATGCGGGCGCGGGCGCTGTCGATTTCTTCCTTGGTTGCGTGCAGTCTCATCGAAATGATCATCGGTTCCCCCCAAACCTTGGACGCCAACGCGGGCCTCCTAAAAATCAAAAACCCACTCTTTCGAGTGGGTCGTGTTTCTGACTACTACCGCTTTTCAGCCCACTCGTTCGCGATTCAGGCGGTAAAATACCGCCAGTAGCTAAATCGAAACGAGTTGGCGTTCGCCACGAACATGAATTCGGATTATAGCACGCCTGTCTAGCCCCCGCGCAAGAGGCGCATGGCTTCGTCGATAGCCCCGCGCTCCGCTTTTTGGCCTTCCGTTTCGGCCTCGGGAACGCTATCTCCTTCACCCGGCGAGAGAAACAGGTTCGTCTCGACGCCATGTTGCCTGGTATAAAGGTCCCAGTACCGGCCCCCGAGCGCATACAGCGACGCGTGCGTCCCGCGCTCTACCACATGGCCTTGCTCCACCACCAGAATCTGGTCGGCGCGCCGGATGGTTGAAAGCCGGTGCGCGATCACGAAGGTGGTCCGCCCTTCCATCAGGTGATTGAGCCCCTCCTGAATCAGGGCCTCGGATTCGGAATCCAGGCTCGATGTGGCTTCATCCAGGATCAGGATGCGCGGGTCGGCCAGGATCGCGCGCGCGATGGAGACGCGCTGGCGCTGGCCGCCTGAAAGTTTGACACCGCGTTCGCCGACGATGGTGTCGTAACCCTTTTCGAAATTCTCCGCGAATTCGTCGACGCGCGCGATGCGGCAAGCCTCGAGGATCTGCTCCTTGGTGGCGTCGGGCCGCGCGAACGCGATGTTCTCTTCAATCGAGCCGTCGAACAGGAAGGTGTCCTGCAGCACCACGCCCAACTGGGTCCGGTAGGAATCAAGACGCACTGTAGAAAGGTCCAGGCCGTCCACCTGGATGTTCCCCGCCGAAGGCGTATGAAACGCCGCGATCAGGCTGATAATCGTAGATTTGCCGGAGCCCGACGGCCCCACCAGCGCCGTAACCGTGCCGGGTTCGGAGCGGAAGCTGACGTCGAACAGCACGGGCTTGCCCGCCTCGTAGGCGAATCCGACCCGATCGAAGGTCACCGTGCCGCGGATAGAGCCGAGTGTCAGCGTGCGTTTGGGATCCACATCCTCCGGCCGCTCGCCCAGAACTTCGTGCGTCCGGTCGAGTCCGGCTAACGCTTCCGTGATCTGCGTACCGATGGCGACCAACTGGAAGACCGGCGCCACCATCATCCCCAGCAGGGCGGTGAACTGGAAAAAATCGCCCAGCGTCAGCTTCCCGGCGAAAATTTGCCGCGCGCCGATGAAGTACACCATGGCTGTCACGATCCCCATCAGGACGGTGGCTGAGAGACTCATCAACGACATGGCGGTCAGCGACTTCATCACGTTTTGGAGCAGCCGGTTCGCACCGGCTGCGAACACTTGGGCTTCCCGTTCTTCGGCGTGATAGCCCTTCACCACGCGCACGCCGCCCAGCGATTCGGTCAGCCGCCCAGTGACCTCCGCGTTGATTTTGCCGCGCTCGCGGAAAATGGGCCGGATCTTCGTGAACGCCTGTTTGAGCACCAGCGCAAACGTGCCGACAAACAGCGCTGCGAGTCCGGTCATCGGAGGGCTGATCCGAATCAAAAAAACGATCGCGATCAATGCGGTCAGCATGCCGCCCGCGAATTCCACCAGGCCGGTGCCGATCAGGTTGCGGACGCCTTCGACGTCGGTCATGATGCGTGATACCAGCACGCCGCTCTTGTTGGCGTCGTAATAGCTGACCGAAAGACGCCCCACGTGTTGCTGGACCTTTTGGCGCAACTCCGCAATCAGGCGCTGGCCGGCTTTCGAAAGAAGCTGCGTGAGGGTGAAGGAGGTGACGCCCTGGATGACCGTCGCCGCGAGCACCGCCACCACCAGCGGTGTGAGCAGTTGCACCTGCTTTTTACCGATGACGTTGTCGACCAGATACTTCACCGACAGCGGGAGAACCAGCCCGCTGAGCCGGTTGATGACCATGAGCACGAATCCACCGGCCAGCAACTTGCGGCGCGGCAGGATCATTTCCCGGAGGTCGGGCCAGATGTTGCGAATGCGCTCGGACGGGCTGCGCTTGGGAGTTTCGGCGCGGTCGCGTCCCGGGCGTGCTGTTCTTTCGACGGAATGTGGACCCACTGTCCTCCAGTGTAGCTGCCACTATAGCCACCAGACGGCTACGTTGCCAGTACGATTACATTAGTGATGCTCGGAGGCTCCAAGATGGCGCATTTATTTGCAGGCACTTCCGGATTCGCTTACTCCGCGTGGAAACCGGATTTCTACCCCCAGAAGCTCGCGTCGAAGGATTTCCTGAGGCACTATGCCACGCGGCTGAACGCCGTCGAAATCAATTACACGTTCCGGCAATTGCCCAAAGCGGCGACGCTCGAAAACTGGGTGAACGCGGTGCCGGCAGGCTTCGTCTTCGCCTGCAAGGCGCACCAGAGAATTACGCACTTCAACCGGTTACGGGAATCCGAATTCACCGACCTCTTTTTTCGCGCAATCGATCCGTTACGCACGGCGCGCCGCCTGGGACCCGTGCTTTTCCAGTTGCCGCCGAATTTCAAAGCCGACCCTCCGCTGCTTGCGACTTTCCTGGCGAGGCTGCCTGCGGACATCCGCTGCGCCTTCGAATTCCGCAACTCCTCGTGGATGACCGAGGAGACGTATCGGCTGCTCGAAAAGCATGGCGTGGCGCTCTGCCTGGCGGAATCCGATACATTTGAGGTCCCGCAGGTGGTCACCGCCGATTTCGTCTACGCCCGCCTGCGCAAGGAAGAATACACGCCCGAGGATCGCCGCGAAGTGGCTGTGCGCGTTCGCAAGCAACTCGTGCAGGGACGTGACGTGTACGCGTTTTTCAAACACGAGGAGACTCCCGTGGGAGCACTCTACGCCGAGGAATTACTGAAAGCCGCGGTGTAAACACTCGCGGTGGATTTCGCGAATGCCTGAATCAGTCAATGCGCTCAGACGCGCTCAATGGATGCTGGGGGAGGACTTCGGCGCCGCTTCCGCCGTCTGATCGACGCGCACATGCATAACTCTGGAAGTCGTGACCGGTCGCTCGCCGACTAAAAACATCATTCGCGTACCGCGCTCGATCAATCCGAAATCGAGCGACCCGTCACGAGCGATCGATCCTTCCAGCCACGCCGGCACCGGCTCCGGGCAATATTCGGGATGTCCGGAAATACGGATCTTATTTCCGCCCAGGCATTCAATCTTGTAGTGCCGGGTCTTGGTTTCCACGTCCAATAACGAACCCGGCGTCAGGCTCTGGCAATCGACCATTTCGACCGTGGCATCCATAAACTTATTCTCCGCTATTTCGGATGCAATCGGCAATCCACCGGTTGCACTCCTCTAACTCCCTTGTTTCTAACAACAGCATGGGATCTCGATCCCGTTTGACCGAAGATTCTACCGGTCGACTGCGTGCCTTTCCCCATAGCTGTCGAGGATTCCTCCAATCCCTTACGACTGCAGTCTGCGGAGCAGCTGGATTTGCCCGGCGTGATATAGATCGTGCGCCGCAGCCCCGCGGACCAGAAAAAGCGTCGCGCGCCACTTTACCAGATCCTTACGCCAGGCCGCCGGGATCTTTGCGATCGTTTCGCGCAACGCGGCATGCTCCGCTTCCAGGATCGTGAGGTCGTGCTTCCAGGCCGCTTCGCTGAGTTCGGTTGGACGCGGGAAAAAGTTGCTGCCTTTGAGTTGGAACGATCCGCGCTTTTCGCCGGTGATCCGCCGCCGAACCACGTACTTCCAATAGGCCGCGTGCAACGTCAGCTCCCAAATGTTGTGACGCCCCTCGCCGGGTCGCCAGGCGGCTAGCTGTGCCGTTACGCCCCGCAGAGAAACGCGCAGGTTCGGTCCGTGCCAGGATTTTTTGTCAAAGGCTTCCGCGAGCGATGCAAGCAGAACGGAGATTTCGGGATCGGTCGAGGGCATCTGGGCGGCTCCTAGGCCGGTGCGGAACGGGATGTTATCCCCGGGCTTTGCGCTTCTTGGGCTCGGCCGTTTCTTTCACAACTTCGAGCGTATGCGCAGACGCGGCCGGCTTCTTGACCGCTGCCAGGCTGGCCTTCAAGGCGTCCAGAATGTCGACCACCTTTTCGCGGTGCGGCGCTGGCGCTTCCACCACTACTTCGCCGTTCTTCTTGGCCTCGACCATTTGCAGCAGGTTGTCGCGATAGCTGTCGGTGTATTTCTCGGGCTCGAATTCGGCCACCAGCGCCTCGATCAGGCTCATCGCCAGCGCAAGCTCTTTCTCCTTCACCAGCGTCAGATCGGTGCGGAATTCGTCGACCTTGCGGATCTCGTGGCTGTAGTACATGGTGTGCAAAAGCACGCCTTGGTCGCCCGGCCGCAGTACCACGATGTGCTCGCGATTATGCATGGTCAGCTTGGCGATGCCCACATAACCCGTCTTCTTGAGTGCGTCGAACAAAAGCGCGTAGGGTTTCTCGCCGGCCTCTTCCGGGGCCATGTAATATGAGGTCTCGAGATAGATGGGATCGACGTCGGCGGCCTTGACGAATTCCAGGATCTCCATTACTTTCGCGGTGGGCGGTGCCACCTTTTTGATGTCCTCGTCGTCGATGACGACATAGCGGTCCTTCTCGTATTCGTAGCCTTTCACGATCTCGTCGCGCGGAACCGGTTTGTCCTCGGCCGCGCAGTACAGCACCTGCCGCACGCGGGAGCCGTCGCTTTTGTGGAGCTGGTTGAAGTGGATGCTCTCGCCGCGCGCCGCGCTGTACAGTTTGACGGGTAATGAGACGAGCCCGAAAGACAGGTGCCCTTTCCAGACGGTCGAAGCCATGGCCTATACCTCGCGATTCTTGATTTCCAGAGCGCCCCGGAACTCGCCGGCGGCATCAAATCCTGCTGACGGACGCCGCATCGGTTCCGTTGTTTTTCCACTATAGCGCAAACATTCGGCGGTAGTTATGGTTCGGCAGCAAGGCATGGCGGCCAGACTCCGTTGACTGACCGACGCTGGCGCACGGGATGACAATGTAAGGGACGCTATGTCCCTTAAGAAGTATGCCGAAAAGCGCAGCTTCGATAAGACCCCGGAGCCGGCTCCGAGCGAGCATGCCCCAACCGTGGCGCCTCCAGCTCCCATGTTCTGCGTGCAGCGCCACCACGCCTCCCATCTGCACTACGATCTGCGGCTGGAGGTCGGCGGAGCGCTGAAGTCCTGGGCGGTACCCAAAGGGCCGACGCTCGATCCCAACGAGAAGCGCCTGGCCATGCTGGTGGAGGCTCACCCCATCGAATACGGCGGCTTCGAGGGAGTGATTCCCAAAGGCAATTACGGCGCTGGCAGCGTCATGCTGTGGGACCGCGGGACTTACGAGCTGCTGGGCGAGGCGAGCGCCGAGGAACAGCTCGCGCGTGGCGATTTCAAGTTTCGCCTGCACGGCGCGAAGCTCGGAGGCGATTTCGCCATCGTGCGCATCAAATCCCGAAACGCGAGCCGAGGAAGCAAAGGGAACGAGTGGTTGCTGATCAAGAAGCGCGACGGTTCGGCCGCTCCAGGTTGGGACCCCGAGGATCACAGCCGCAGCGTCCTTACCGGCCGCACGCAGGCCGAAATCGCGCAGGAGTTGAACGCCCTCGATCCGCCGGCCGTGGCCCAGGCGGGGCACGCGGAAGTCGAAAAGCGACTTGAAAAGCTGGCCGGGGTCAAGCGCGGGCCGATGCCCAAGATCGTCGCGCCGATGCTCGCCGAATTGGGAAAGGGCAAGCCGCCTTCGGGCAAGGAGTGGCTATATGAGATCAAGTGGGATGGGGTCCGCGCGCTTTGCTTTCTCGACGCCGGCGAACTGCGCGCCGTCGCTCGCAGCGGCAACGAAATCACGCGGCAATATCCCGAGCTTGCGGTGCTGCCGCATCATCTGAAGGTCCGCCAAGCGATCGTGGATGGCGAAATCGCGGCCCTCGACGATCATGGACGGCCCGATTTCGAGCGTCTGCAAACGCGCATGCATGTCGCCGACGCCGCCGTCATCGCACGACTTTCCCGTAGCGCACCGGTCACGCTGTTCGTT
Organism: Bryobacteraceae bacterium; assembly: GCA_035934795.1. GTDB lineage: Bacteria > Acidobacteriota > Terriglobia > Bryobacterales > Bryobacteraceae > Palsa-187. Next base: position 23,847 of record DASYXM010000052.1, read on the forward strand.
TTCGATCTGCTGTATCTGGACGGCTACGATCTGCGCAGCGCCGCGCTCGCCGAGCGCAAGAAACTGCTCGCCGAGATCCTGACTCCCGGCGGCCCAGTGCGCTACTCGGAGCATTTCCAGGCCGATGGCCACGACGTCCTCGAAGCGGCGCGGCAGCACGGGCTCGAAGGCGTAGTCGGCAAGCGCGCGTCCGGCAAGTACGAATCGCGGCGCTCCGGCGATTGGGTGAAATGGAAAGTCACCGACGCCTCGGATTTCGTGATCTGTGGATACACCGCGGGAGACCGTCACGGGCTCGGTGCGCTGATTCTCGGCGAGCATCGCGAGCGCAAACTCGCGTGGGCGGGCAACGTCGGTACAGGCTTCGATCGCAAGATGGTCGAGATGCTTTTCGAAACGCTCGCTCCGCTCAAGACCTCGGAATCCCCATTTAAGCCGCGGCCGAAGCTGCTGACGGAAAAGACGCCCGGCGAAAAGATCACCTGGGTGAAACCGGAGCTCGTCTGCGAGGTGCGCTTTGCCAATCGCACCACCGAGGGACGGCTGCGGGCTCCCGTGTTCGTGCGCCTGCGCGACGATCTCGATCCTTCGAACCCGCGCATGGAGCTGTTGGATGCCTCTCTCAAAGAGGCCTCGTTGACCGTCGATGGGCACCGGCTGAAGCTCACGCATCTCGACAAGGTTTTCTATCCGGCCGACGGCTATCGCAAGCGGGATCTTCTGAATTATTACGACGCCGTCGCCCCGCTGATCCTGCCATATCTCAAGGACCGTCCTCTTTCGCTGAAGCGCTACCCGGACGGCATCGCGAAGGATTACTTCTTTCAGAAAAACGTGCCCGAAAGTTTCCCGAAATGGCTGCGAACCGCCCACGCCGACGATATTCGCTGGGCGATCGGCGAGGATCGCGCCACGCTGCTTTTTCTGGTGAACCTCGGCTGTATCGATCACAACCCGTGGATGAGCCGGGTGGGCACGCTGGAGCATCCAGATTACCTGCTGATCGATCTGGACCCGCAGGAGTGCGGTTACGAAAAGATCGTCGAGGCCGCGCTGTGGGTGCGCGCGAAACTCGATCGTGCAGGCCTCGTATGCTATCCGAAAACCACGGGCGGCGACGGGATGCATGTTTTCGTACCGCTCGAACCCGTGTATACCTACGGGCAGGTCCGCTCCTTGGCGCAGGCCATCGCGACGCTTGGCGCCGCCGAGCGCCCCGATCTCTTCACCGCACCCCGTGTTCCTTCGAAGCGCGAGAAGGGTAAAGTCTATCTGGATTGGCCGCAAATCGCGCAAGGCAAGACCATCGCCGCGCCCTACGTTTTGCGCGCCTATCCGGGAGCGCCCGTGGCCGCGCCGCTCGAATGGAGCGAGGTCACACCCCGCCTCCGCCCGGAGCAGTTCCATCTGGGGAACGTTCTCGCGCGATTCGATCGCGTGGGAGATTTGTTCCAGGGCGTCCTGAGCCGCCCGCAACGCTTGGAAAAGGCGGTTCATAAGCTAGGATGAAATCGTGTAACCCGGTCGAGCGGCGTCCCCGTCAACATAAGCGAGGAGTTTGAAGAGCAATCATGAAACTGCGACTTTTGATCGTACCGGCATTCATGGCCACCGCGTTGTTGGCGCAGGGGCCAGGCGGACAGGGCGGCCATCGTGAAATACCAGGTGGCGGGCCGCAAGGTACGCCTCCGGATCCGGCGAAGATTGTCCAGCACAATGTCAAAATGCTGACTGTATTCTTCGATCTGGACACGGCCCAGGTCGCGACGGCCACGGCCGCCTTGACAACGGAACAGACGTGCTTGACAGGTGGTGCGGCCGCTTTGAAAACGGCTCGAATGAGTCTGACGGATGCGATCAAGGCCAATGCCGGTATCTCGGGGGCGGTGGCGAATCTTTCAGCCGTGGAGCAGGCCGCGACACTCTGCCGCGCGGACGCCGCCGCAGCGATCTACGCCGTCCTCTCGATGACGCAGCAAGCCAAGCTCACCAACGGTCTGGGACCGCTGATGGGCGGCCCTGGCGGCTTCCGGGGCCGATTCTAACTTCACGTTATTTCAAGCGGAGCGCGAGCGACTCGTCTTGCCCGTTAGCGGAACTTGGTCAACGCTTTCACGGCTTCCAGCCAGTTGTAGACGATGGGGCAGTACGTCGCGCGATCCACAAAATCCCACATACGGCTTTCGAGCGATCCCGCTCCGCGCAGAAGGTGCGGGAAGCGCTCGCAATTGGCCGGCCTCGCCTCGTAAACGCTGCAGTCGTTTGCCACCAGGAATTCGCACGCCGAGCGCCCGTCGGCGGATTCGACGCGGCGCAGGATCGCGGCGCCATCGTCGTCCAGGGCCGTGTGCTTTTCCACGAACTCGCGCTCGGAAATCCCCAGAAAGCGCGACAACTTCGCGACGTCGCGCTCGGCGAGCTTCACCTCAGTGACGCGGCAGCATTCGGCGCATAGGCGGCAATCGATCCGCTCCTCGACTTCCAGCGCGGTCTTGCGAAACTGGCGTTCCACGAAGACGTGCGACTTCATCCATTTGCGGAAGCGCAGGTTTTCTTCGCGTTTATGCTCGCCCAAGCGCCGGATTTGAACCAGGTCCGTAATCACGCACCTTCAGGTTACAATCTGAGCGTGCCCGATCGCCTGTATTTTTCGAGCTGTGTGAGGGATAACCGCGCGGAAAACATCTTGCACCAGTTTCAGAGGATGCTGGAGCGTTTTCCGATCTCCAAATTGGCCCGGCGCGGGCCCGTTTTGCGCGTCTACGCGATTCGTCGCGCCGAGCCTCCCCTGCTGGAGCGTGAATTCCCGCCGGATACCGAAATCGGTGCGATCGTCGATGCCGCGCGTGAATTCATGCAGCCGGATTCGGCCTGTGAGATCGATACCTACTGGGATCTGTGGGTCTACGAATCAAACGATTGGAAATTGGGCCCCGCGCCGGCAACGCTGATATGCTACGGTCCCGAGTTCGAGCACGACGAGGACGATCATCTTCGCATCGAGTTCGGTCCGGACGCGCGTTTCCTGCCCATGCCGGGCGTCGAGGGAGGGCTGCGCATGGGCCAGTCCAATCTCAAAAGCCTGCTGCATCTGGTGGGCGATCTGGAGCGCGGCTTGGATCTGGAAAAGCGCCGGGTATGGTCGGAAAGCGGCGCGAATTTCGCGGACGTACTAAGACAGGCGGTCGGCCAGTATCACGTGAATTAGGATTCAGAACAGTAGTTGGGCGGCCGCAAATCCAAGTAGGCCACCCAGCGCCGCTCCCGCTATCACGTCGGTCAGGAAGTGCATACCGAGCAAAATGCGGGAGGCCGCGACGCTCAGCGCGCAGAACAGCAAGCCGAGCAGCATGGCGGGGTAAAAGGCGCTCAGGGAACTCGCCATGGCAAATGCCGTAATCGTGTGTCCCGACGGGAACGAGAACTGATCCGGCGGCAACCAGGTCACCCAGCAGTGCGGTTCCATGGCGCAGGGACGCCGGCGATGGCAAACGCGCTTTAGCTGGATAAACAGGGCGATTCCCACGCTGACGGCGAGCATCGCGGCGATGAGCGCCCGAAACCGTTCCGGCCCGCCCGCCAGTGCGATCACCAGACCCATGGCATACCACAGCCAGCCGTCGCCACCGCGCGTGGCCGCCACCATCCACAGGCGCATCCACCGGGGAGGTGTCCAGCGATTGACTCGCCGCATCAGGCGTTGGTCCCGGGTTTCGAGCCACTGTAAAACCGATGCCGCCATGTTATCTTTTTAGCGCCCTTGTGTGACACCGTGGTGACGCTGGTATAAAACAATCGTGACGAATTTGTTTCGCCCGAAGGTGGACTTCGCTTATTTCGACGCCGGAGGCGGTCATCGCTCCGCTGCCACTGCGCTCAAATCGGTAATCGAAGCGCACGGCTTCCCGTGGGATGTCCGCCTCGTGAATCCGCAGGAAGTGCTGGATTCATTGGATATATTCAAAAAAATCACAGGCATTCGCCTCGAAGACATTTATAACCTGTTACTGGCCAACGGCTGGACGCTTGGCTCGGCGCAAGGCCTCAAATTGATGCATGCGGTGATTCGGGCATACCACCGCCCGATAGTACGCATGCTCGCCGAGTACTGGAGTGCCACGCGTCCGGATATGGTGGTGTCCGTTGCGCCGAATTTGAACCGCGCGATGTATGAAAGCCTTCGCATCGCTGTACCACACGTTCCCTACACTACGATTCTAACCGATATGGCCGACTTCCCTCCGCACTTCTGGATCGAGCCCGGCCAGGATCAATATTTCATCTGCGGTACCGATCGCGCCGTCGAGCAAGCCCGCACGCTGGGTCACCCGCCAGAAAGAATCCTACGTGCCTCCGGCATGATCCTGCGCCCCACATTCTATGAGCCGGTGACCGTCGACCGCGCCGCCGAGCGCACCCGTCTGGGATTGGATCCCGCGCGCCCTACTGGGTTGGTGCTGTTCGGCGGGCAGGGCTCACGCGTCATGCTGGACATCGCTAGGGGCCTCGAGGACACGCAGCTCATCATGATTTGCGGTAAGAATGTGGAACTCGCGGAGAGTCTGCGTGCCGTCTCATCCCGCGCCCCGCATTTCATCGAAGGATTTACGCAGGAAGTGCCGTACTACATGCACCTCGCCGATTTTTTCATCGGCAAGCCGGGCCCCGGCAGCATCAGCGAGGCTGTGGCGATGAAGCTTCCGGTGATCGTCGAGCGCAACGCCTGGACGCTGCCCCAGGAGCGTTACAACGCCGACTGGGTGGTCGACCGCGGCGTGGGCGTCGTCCTCAAGAATTTCCGGGGCATCCGGGAGGCGGTCGAAAAGCTCCTCGCATCGCTCGACCAGTATCAATGCGCCGTCGATAAAATCGAAAATCGCGCCATCTTCGAGATCCCCGATATGCTTGCGGCCATTCTCGCAGCCGCGCGCGGCTAAATTCCCCCCGAGTCGTCCGTACTTACCGCCCGAACTTACCGCCCGACCAAATGTTGTTTGTCCTTCTCATTCTCGCTGCAGATGGACTCAATAATGTCCGTGTCGGGAAGCAGACGGTGGGCGTAGCTTACGGCGAACGGCCTCGTGTACATCGTGGGATCGTCGATCGTAACCTGTAAGTCCATGTGGCCAAAATCGCGCCGATGATAGCGTTCGGTCAAGCGCAGGGCTTCGCTATGCGGATGGCCGGCAGCATCGAGCCACGTTTTATCGTTGAATCCCACGGTATCCACGACCAGGTTGTCTCCTTCCCACTGGCCTACCGAGTACCCCAGCCACGATGGCGCTGGATCCGGCGTGTGCTTGCGCCCGTCGGTGTAGATTTGACGATGCGTGCCGTCAAGCTCGTAGAACATCACGATCACTCCAGGAGCCTGGACGATTTTATAGGGGTAGGGATCTCCGAATCCTTCGAGGAAGGGGATTCCCGCGGGCAGGCAGCGCGATGTCGGATTATCTTTGCCGAAGCCTTTCGCTCGCGCCTCGAACAACCGAGTGGCCTCGGGCCGCATAGGCGCCTCTTCCGGCTTGAAGTCCGAGAGTATGTTGAACAGGTACTTGGAGAACACGCTGGGGTCGTCTCCCGGCACCGCGAATGTGCTCAAATCGCCGAACAGCCGCTTCATTTCCTCCGGGGGCGACGGCTCAGACTCCCACACTCCGGAGAGATCCGGCTTGCCGTCGAAGGCGCGAGGCGTGCGCGCCGAAAGATTCGGCTTGCCGTCCCTCGTTCGCGGGGTTTTTGGATCACGATAATTCAACCACTGTGCGGGAGCGAAAGAAATTGCTCCTGCGGCGAGGACTCCGATGATCAGCCAGCGACTGTGCATGGCTCTCCTTTCCCGGTGGCTCCTCACGTCGCCGGGCACCCATGGGCGGCACCCGCCATCATACGCGAAAATCGCCGTTTCGCGCGCGCGGGCTCCTTCCGGCCGTTTCGGGACCTTGCAAGCGCCCGCCGAACTGATATTCTGTAGGGCGGAGTTTCCACCCAAGGAGCAACCGAAAATGACCAAGATTGCGGTTCGAACGACATTCATTCTCGCGGCGGCACTGGCGGCTCTGGCCGTCACCGCGAGCGCGCAGCAGGACTTCAGCAACGTTCAGATCAAGACCAACAAGATTAGCAACAACTTCTACACGCTCGACGGCGCGGGCGGTACCATCGGCGTGCTGGTAGGCCCGGACGGGATCTTCATGGTAGACACCCAGTTTGCACCGTTGACCGACAAGATTGTGGCGGCGATCAAGCAAATCTCCAACGCCCCGATCAAGTTCATCGTCAATACGCACGTGCATGGCGACCACACCGGCGGCGATGAGAATTTCGGTAAGCTCGGCGCCACGATCATAGCCCGCGGATCGTTGCGGAACCGGCTGATGCACCCCGCGCCGGCCGCGAACGGCACCGTCCCTCCCGCCACCCTGCCGGTCGGGCTCCCGACGATCACTTATAACGCAACCTCACAACTCGCGTTCCACATGAACGGCGAGGACGTGCAGTTAATTCCGATCCCGAACGCTCACACCGACGGCGATACCATGGTCCGCTTCGTGCAGAACGACGTGATCATGACGGGCGATTTCTTCCGCTCGGTCCAATATCCCAATATCGACCGTGGCAATGGCGGCGGTCTGAACGGGATGATCAATGGACTCGGCCAGATCATAGCGCGCTCTGGGCCGAACACGAAAATCATCCCGGGCCATGGCCCCACCGTGGACCGAAACGCTGTGATCACGCACCGCGACATGATGCTCGCGGTTCGGGATCGCATATCGAAAATGATCAAGGATGGCAAGACCGAAGCCGAGGTGGTCGCGGCGAAGCCCTGGGCTGATTTCGACTCCAAGGTCCCCCAGTCGGACGCCAAGGTCGGCAACACCAACCAGCTTGTCGCGCAGCGGTTCGCCACGCAGGTGTACGCCGAGCTCAAGCCCACAAGGTAGCTGGCGGGCCGGCCGCGCGACCGCTTCATCGCGCAGGTGTATCGGGAATTGAAGGCGCGAGTGTAGCGCCCGAGATTTTGGGTGTTGTAAATGGATCACGTGGAAAAGCGGCTCCAGGGCAACTCTCAAGATCGTCCAGACCGGCATGAAGATACCGGTCATCATCGAAAGGGAGAACCGCGAGTTTCAGACGAAAGCCAACAGGCCGACGTGTAAAGCGAATTGCAGAAACGTACCGGCGTGATCGTCGCGGCTTTGGGAATTAAGTTCGACGGCCTGTGTCGATTCGCTCTGGACCGCGGCTCCAACGGTCCCCGAGCGCGGCGGTCGCCGTAATTGAGGAATGGGACCGGGCGCGCTTGATAGCCGGTTCGGCCGCGTATTTCGCGTTATTGTTCGCTTGGCAACGGTGCGATATTGAGAGAAAGTCGTGCTTACCAATACTATTTTCGAGGGCGCCGTGGAACGGATCCTCGATGTGTCAAAGCGTTTTGCGGAGGCTCTGGATCACTCGGGGATTCCCTATCGAGTGGTGGGCGGGCTAGCGGTCTTCCTGCACGTGGATCCCTTGGATTCACTGGCGGCGCGATTGACTAAGGACGTTGATGTGGGGCTCTTTCGGAAGGATCTGGACAAGATCCGCGCCGCGGTGGAACCCTACGGTTTTTCGTTTCGCCATACGGCGGGCGTCGACGTGTTCCTGGACGCGAAACATCCTGGCGCCCGAGGCGCTGTGCACGTGGTGTTTCTTGGCGAAAAGGTGCGGCCGGAGTATGTCGAACCCGCGCCTGCCTCCGAACCGGCCCGCACCAAGGAAGGGATTCTCATCGCGCCGGTCGTCGATCTAGTCCACATGAAGCTGACCAGCTTCCGGCTGCAGGACAAGGTCCACATCCAGGACCTGGACGCTGTCGGCTTAATCACTCCGGAGATCGAGAAGACGCTTTCGCCGGTTCTTGCTGGGCGTCTCGCCGAAGTGCGGGCCAGCGAGTAGGATCATCTGGAACTCGCTGTGTGGGCTGCTCAGAGCCGTACGATCTTTTCCGAAGTCCGCCCCTTGAGCGCGTTGCGCGTATCGACAATCAGCTTGGCCCTTTCCACCAGGCACCCGTAATCGAAGCTCTTGTGATCGGTCACGATCACGACGCAGTCCGCCTCGGCCGCGGCTATGAGAGGATCGATCGAAGCCATTTCCGGTATGACTCCGTCGGCGCGCAGCACGGGAACGTAGGGATCGCTAAATGTCACCCGGGCGTGCCGGCGGCCCAGCAAATGAATGATATCGAGCGCCGGCGATTCGCGCACGTCGTCGATATCGCGCTTGTACGCCACGCCCAGAATGTGCACGTGCGATCCCTGCAGCGGCTTCTTGTGCTCGTTCAGCGCGTTCTGGATTTTGTCGACGACGAAATGCGGCATGGAGCCGTTGATGTAGCCGGCCAGTTCTATAAAGCGCGCCTCGATGCCTGCCTGTTTGGTTTTCCAGGAAAGGTAAAACGGATCGACCGGGATGCAGTGGCCGCCGAGACCCGGCCCCGGATAAAACGGCATGAAACCGAAGGGCTTCGTCGCCGCCGCGTCGATCACTTCCCACACGTTGATGTCCATGCGATCGCACAGCAGCGCGATCTCGTTCACCAGCCCGATGTTGATCATGCGGAACGTGTTCTCGAGCAGCTTGACCATTTCGGCGACACGCGTCGAGCTCACCGGCACCACTTTCTCGAGCGCCTGAGAGTAAAACAGCGCGGCCATTTTGGTACACGCGTCCGTAATCCCGCCGACAACCTTAGGGATGTTCCGCGTCTGATACTGGGCGTTGCCGGGATCGACGCGCTCCGGCGAAAAACATAAAAAGAAATCCTCACCGACCTTGCACTCCGGAGTCTCGAACATCGGCAGCAGGAGCTCGTCGGTTGTGCCGGGGTAGGTCGTCGACTCCAGAATCACCAGCATTCCGGGATGAAAATACTTGGCCATGGACTGGCATGCGTTGACGATGTAACTCATGTCCGGGTCCTTGGTCTTGCGCAACGGCGTAGGCACGCAGATGTCAATGGTGTCGAGCGCCGCAACCGCGCCGAAATCCGTGGTGGCTTTGATCCGTCCAGCCTTGACCAGCGGCGCCAGAACGTCCGAGGAGATGTCCTGGACATAGGATTCTCCCCGATTGATCCGGTCGACCTTCCGCGCGTCGATGTCGATGCCGGTCACGGTGAAACCGGCATCGGCGAATTCCACAACCAGCGGCAATCCTACGTATCCCAAGCCCACCACGCCAACGCGCGACCGCTTGGATCGGATCTTATTTTCCAGTTCTGCAATGTGACTCATCCGGAATTTTCCAACGTCATCCTTCCCAATAGAATTCACCGCTCGCGACAATTTCCGCGGGCCCGGCGAGCAGAATTTCGTGTCGTTCCCAGCGCAGATTGAGGGGACCCGCCGGCGTGTGAACGCGCGCCGGACTCTCCACCATGTCGCGGGCGTGGGCTGACGCGGCCGCGCCGGTCGCACCCGTGCCCGAACTCATGGTAACGCCCGCGCCGCGCTCCACGAAGCGGGTTTCGAGGGTATGCCGGTCGGACACCTTTACGAACGAAACGTTGGCGCCGTTGGGGAACCGCGCCAGACGTCCCACGCGCGCGCCGAGCGCTGCCCAGTCGAAATCGAAATCCTTCACGAAAATCGCGCACTGCGGATTGCCGACGTTGAGGACAGTGGCATCGTGGCCTTCGATCTTGGCGCGCAGCTCCTCGATTTTCGGACGGCCCAGGTTCATTTCAAACGAGAACTTGTTTCCGTGCCGATCCAGAAGGCGCAGGCTCTTGGCACCGGCGCCGGTGGCGATCCGCACGACGTTGCGGGCGCGCCCGGTCGCATCGGTTGGAAACAAGCTCACCAATAAAGCCGCGGCGCAGCGCGTCCCATTTCCCGAGATTTCGCTCCGGCTGCCGTCGGAATTCCAGAGTTCGATTTCACCATCGTCGGCGTCTTGGGAACTGCCGGGAACCACACCCGGCGCGGAAATGAGGAGCCATCCGTCGGCGCCCACTCCGGTATTGCGATCGCAAATGGCCCGCGCTGCCGCCGCGTAATCGGAGATTTGCGCGGGCAACTGATCGCGCCAGCTCAGCAGAAAATCGTTGCGCGCGCCGTGCGCCTTAGTAAACGGAATCTTCATGGCGATGTTAATGACGCCCGCTTCTTATGGATGAGGTTCGCGCTGATAGGGTTCGCGCTGATAGAGTTCAATGACCGGCGCTCCTTTTACGATAACCCGCTTCCTGAGTTCATAGTGCGGTCCACCCCGATTGGCTCTCAAAATTGTGCGCGAAACTGCGTCTCCCGCTACGGTCAGCGCCCATTCCTCATGCAGGAACAGCTCGGGCCGCGCCGTGGCGACGTCCCATGCGGGATGGTTGCCGTCATGCAAGCCTTCCTTCAGAGGTATCCCTGCCACCCGCAGGACTCCGGTGAGATCCCCAAAGGAGTAGATAATTCCCGTGCCCGGCCTATAATTTGCAGCCAGATACGCCGCGGCCTCCTCCGTCCAGACGCGCCGGGCGATGGAATTGACCTCGGATTCGGTCCAGCACGCGACGATTCCTTGACCATTCGACCCACGTCCACTCCAACCGAGAGCTGCGACGCTCGCGATCGTCAGTAGCGCACCTGCCGTCAATCTCCAGTGCCGAGGAAGAGAACCGACGAATGCGCCGCCGGTGAACGCAACCAGTGGCAGCGCAGCCAAGGCATACCGAGTGTTGTACCAGGAGTGCGGCCACAAATCCGGCACGTACAGCGGCGTCGCGCCCGAATGTATGCTCCACACGTAGAAAATCGGAGGAAGCGCGAGCAGTGCGACCGGCCAGCGATATCCCCGGCCCATGCAGATCGATGCACCCGGCAGGGCTGCGCCCAAAGCGACGGGTCCCAGGGTCAGCTTCACGGCCGCGAAATAATAGTGGATCGCCTGAAGCCAGGCGTGGTCGCCCGGATAGCGTTCGATTCCTTGCGCGATTTGGCGCGCGTAGATCGCCGCAGCGGAAAACGGTCCGTTGTAGAACTCGAAGGCGTTCGAATAGTAATACTGATTGTGCGCGAGCCACGCCAGAGGTCCCAGCGAAGCCAATGCGGCAAAAGTGATCGCATCGCGTTTACGATGCACGAAGAAGAAATACAGGGCGACGAAGGGAATCAGGAACCAGCCTTCGTAGCGCGTCAGCGACGCGGCGTTCGAGGCGGCAGCCGCGGCGATCGCCGCCCGGAGCGACGGCGAATCGCGATACCGCAGCGTCGCCCATAGCAGCGCCGCGAGCGCGGCGGCGAAAATAGGCTCGGTCATGGGCGTGGACGCCAGGTAAAGCATGTTCGGATTGAGCGCGAACAAGGCCGCGGCCGTGAACCCCGCGGCCGGTCCGTAACACCTGCGGGCAGCCGAAAACAGAAATGCCCCCGCTGCGACGAAACACACCCAGGCCGGAATTGCGCCGGGCCATCCATTGCGCCAGGCCGCGTCGCTGGCGACGAAGGGGATCATCAGCAGGTGCGGCAAAGGGAGCCACACGGTGCCGAACTGCTCCCCGCCGGGGGTTCGGGAATCGAGAATGCGGCGCGCGATGTTGAGATGCGCTTCGGCGTCGCCGTAGTACAGCGTATAGCCCTCGCGGGCGCACCACAGAACGGAAATGGCGCCCAACGCGGCGAGTGCGACCGCCAGGGCGGCCAGCATGCGCCCGTCAGAACGACGTGAACTTCCGGAACTCTTCGAAGCGGGCATCGATTTCCGGGCGTGTCAGCGTGCGGAACCGCTCCACGCCGAAACGCTCGCAGCAGAAGCTGCCCATCACAGAACCATAAATCACGGCGCGGCTCAGCATGCCGCGGCTGATGTGGTCGCCTTCCAGGCTGAAACCGTGCTCGGCCAGATAGCCGATGAATCCGCCGGCGAAGCTGTCGCCCGCGCCGGTCGGATCGAATACGTAGTCGAGCAGATATCCAGGAACGATGAAATAAGAATCCCGGCGGAACAGCATGGCGCCGAATTCGCCGCGCTTGATGACCAACGTGTGCGGCCCCATGCCCAGGATCTTGCTGGCCGCCTTGCGCAGGTGGCGCTCGCCGGAGAGCATGCGGGCTTCCTGATCGTTGATCAGCAGAAAATCCCAGCCGCGGATGGTTTTTAGCAATTCCTCGCGGTGATCCTGAATCCAGTAATTCATGGTATCGCCGCCCGCCAGGCGCAGATGTCCCATTTGCGAGCGCACAGCGCGCTGAAGAGCCGGCTGGATATTGCCGAGCAGCAGATAGCGCGCGGCGCGGTAACTCTCCGGCAGCTTCGGCTGGAAATCGGCGAATACGTTGAGGTCGGTGGTGAGCGTCACGCGATCGTTCATGTCGTCGGTATACTTGCCCGCCCAGTAGAAACATTTCCCGGGCACGCGTTCGAGGCCCTCCAGATCGACGCCATGGCCCGCCAGCAGATCCTCGTCCTCGCGAGCGAAATCGTCGCCGACCACGGCGACAATGCGCGTCTGCGTAAAGTAGCTCGCGGAAAGAGCGATATAAGTTGCCGCCCCACCCAGCATCCGATCGACGCGGCCATGCGGCGTTTCGACGCCATCGTAGGCCACTGAGCCCACCACCACGAGGGACATCTTTTGATTGTAGTGAATCGACGCCGTTAAGATGGAGGTAGTGACCGAACGCCTGATCCGCTGGGGTCCCGATGCCGTCGTTCTAACGGTCGCGTGGCTGGCGCAAGCCGTCGTCGTAGCGCTGATGCTGAGACGCAGAGCCCGAGCGATCCACCGCCTGGCGTTCCTAGGTGCCCTGGTGACTTCCTGGGCGGCGATGGCATTTGGATTCGCCCTGCGATCCGGGCGGGTGTCGATCCACTTTTCTGGCAACTGGTCTATCTGGTTTCGGGCGGTGATGTTCGCGTGGTGCCTGCTCTCGATTTGCTGGGCCCTGGTGTTCGTCGGGGTCCGGTGTTTGCCCCGGCCCGGCTTCAGCGCCGCCCGGCGCGGATTTCTGTGGAGCTTGCGCAGCGCGCTGTTCGCGGCGCCGGCTGCGACCTTGGCTTACGGCGTCGCGATCCAGCGGCGCAGTATCTCCTTACAGGAACACAACGTTCCGATCGCGGGCTTGCCGAAAGATCTGGATGGATTGCGTCTGGTGCAGATCACCGATATTCACATGAGCCCGTTTTTCAGCCGCACGGAACTCGATTATGCCGTGGCCCTGGCGAACGAGACTCAGGCCCATATCGCCCTGGTCACTGGCGACCTGATCACTGCGGCGCGCGATCCTCTGGATAGTTGTCTCGCGGGTCTGAAACCTTTGCGCGCGGACGCGGGTGTGTTCGGCTGCCTGGGCAATCATGAGATCTACGCACGTGCCGAGGATTATACGGAGCAAGCGGGCGCGCGTCAGGGCCTCCGCTTCCTGCGCCACCAATCGGCGTCGCTTCCCTTTGGGGATGCGAAACTCAACTTGGCTGGCGTCGATTACCAGCGCTTCGGGACGCGCTACCTGAGGGGTGCCGAAAAACTGATCGAGCCGGGAGCCTTTAATGTCCTTCTGTCCCACAATCCCGATACTTTCGACGTCGCCGCGCGCCAGGGATACGATCTGACCGTCAGCGGCCACACCCACGGCGGGCAAGTGCGGTTCGAGATTCTGGGTGCCGATCTGAATGTGGCGCGGTTTTATACACCGTACGTCGACGGGCTGTACCGCCAGGGCGCGGCTTCGATCTTTGTCTCGCGGGGACTGGGAACCATCGGCATTCCGGCCCGGCTGGGAGCCCCTCCTGAGGTGACGCTGCTGCGCCTGTGCCGTATCTGATTCTGAGCGACATTCACGGAAATCTCGAAGCGCTTGAAGCTGTGCTGGCCGATGCCGAGGGCTATTACGATCGCGTACTGTGCCTGGGCGATCTGGTGGGCTACGGAGCGGATCCCAACGCCGTGGTGGCCTGGGCGCGGGAGAACGTCGCGGCCATCGTACGCGGCAATCACGATAGGGTCTGCATTGGCTTGGAACCGGTGGACACTTACAATGCAGCGGCCCAAGCATCGGCCCATTGGACGCAGGCGGAGCTTACGCCCGCCCATCGCGATTACCTGGAGCGCCTTCCACGTGGGCCGCTGCCCTACCACGGGGTGGATCTTGTGCACGGCTCGCCCGCCGACGAGGATGAATACCTGTTGAGCGTCATCCAGGTTCCTGGGTTGCAGCCCTTCCTCGAAAGGCAGGTCACGTTCTTCGGCCACACGCACATACAGGGAGGCTTCCTGATGGCCCGGCGCGGAACACGCGTTCTCATGCCCAGCGTGGCTCTGACCATCGAGCCCGATTATTTTTATCTCGTGAATCCCGGTTCCGTCGGCCAGCCGCGCGACCGGGACCCGCGCGCCGCCTATGCGTTATACTCGCCAGTGGAGCGCACGGTCGAGTTTCGCCGCGCCGCCTATGACGCCAACCGGGCGGCTGCCAAGATTCGCGCCGCCGGATTACCCGAGTTCCTCGCGGCTCGTCTCCAAGAGGGAGTGTAGGTCTTCGACCACGCCAAATCCCCAGGTTTTCGCATGGGTCGCGCTTCGCTGGATAATTAAGAAAGAAATGTCCATACAAGAAAAGCTTTCGGCGGCGGCCAACCCCAAGGTCGTCGTCGCGACGACCGTAGCCCTCGCCTTCATCAGCTTCTGGCGCGGCGCCTCCATCGTATTAAGCGATTTGGCTTCGTCCATGTTCTACGCGGGCGGTGCGGCCGAGGCGGCCGTCGGCAAAGCCGCTCCCTGGTTTGTCCTCGGCGTCATGCTGTTCAGCTTCGCCGTGCGCAGCGTGTACATGGAAAGCTGCAGTATGTTCGTGCGCGGCGGCGTGTACGTGGTGGTCCACGACAGCATGGGGCCGGTGGCCGCCAAGTTTTCCGTTTCGTCGCTGGTTTTCGATTACATTCTCACAGGGCCCATCAGCGTGGTCAGTGCGGGCCAGTACTTGGGCGCGCTGCTCAACGAGATTTTCGACCTGCTGCATCAGCCTTATCACATCGAGGTGAACCTGTTCGCGGCGGGCGCCGGGGTTCTGGCGACCATCTATTTCTGGTGGGAAAACATCAAAGGCGTGCATGAATCCAGCGGCAAGGCGCTGCGGATCATGCAGATCACCTCCGTTATGGTGGGGATTCTGGTCATCTGGTGCCCCCTCACCATTTTTCTGAAGAACCAGTGGGGGCATCTGCCGCCGGCGCCGCTCGCGCGCAATCTTACTTTCGCGCCGGAAGCGCAAGGATGGTTCAAAGGGACCTTCTGGCTTCAGATTCCCGTGGTCGTGATCGTCATCGCCTTCGGCCACTCGCTGCTTTCGATGAGTGGGTTTGAAACCTTGGCCCAGGTGTATCGCGAAATCGCGTATCCCAAACTGAAGAACCTCAAGATCACGGCGAACCTGACCTGCTGGTACGCGGTGATATGCACCGGCGTGATTACGATTTTCGCCAGCATGATCATCCCCGACGACATCCGGCCGAAGTACGTCGACAACCTGATCGGTGGCCTGGCCATGAGCCTTAGCGGGCCATACCTGCTGCGGTTGAGCTTTCACGCCTTCGTCGTGCTGGTGGGCGGGCTGATTCTGGCGGGGGCCGCGAACACCGCCATCATCGGAGCCAACGGCGTGCTGAACCGGGTGGCCGAAGACGGCGTCCTGCTGCCCTGGTTCCGCCGCCCCCACAAACGTTTCGGCACCACCCATCGCATCATCAACATGATCGTGCTGTTGCAGATCGCCACCATTATCGGCAGCCGCGGCGACATGACCGTCTTGGCGGAAGCTTACGCGTTCGGCGTCGTGTGGAGCTTCTTCATGAAGTCGCTGGGCGTATTGGTGCTGCGCTATCAGCGCTCCGATCAGGAATACAAGGTTCCCTTCAATTTCCGGATCGGCGGCGTGGAAATTCCGGTCGGCCTCGGCGTGACGACGCTGATTCTCGGGTTCGTCGCGCTGGCGAATCTTTTCTCCAAGCAGATCGCCACCAAGTACGGCGTCGCCTTCACCGTCGTTTTTTTCGTCATGTTCACGATCTCCGAGCGCATCAACAAGCGCCGCAGGGCGAGCGATCAGAAGCCGCTGGAAGAATTCAACCTGGATCACCAGGCGCAGATCGATTCGGCGAGCCTGCACGCCCGGCCGGGCTGCGTCCTGGTGGCCGTGCGCGATTCGCGCCGCATGGATCATTTGAAACGGGTTTTAGAGAAAACCAATCTGCGCCGCTACGATATCGTGGTCATGACCATCCGGCAGATCTCGACCGGCGCCGCCGAATACGACCTTTCCGACAAGCAGCTCTTTAGCGACTACGAGCAGGAGCTATTCAGCCACGTCGTCGAGGTGGCCGAGAAGGAGGGTAAGCCCGTGGAGCTGCTGGTGATGCCCGCGGTGGATCCTTTCGATGCGATGGCGCAGGCTGCCAGCAGCTTGCGAGCGTCCCGCCTGGTAACTGGCGTCAGCGAGCGCATGAGCTCGGAAGAGCTGGCGAAACGCATCGGACTCGCCTGGGAAAAGCTGCCCGAGCCGCGGCATTCGTTTTCGCTCGAAATCATCAGCCCGGACCGGCCTTCGACGTTTGTAAACCTCGGTCCGCATCCGCCGCGTCTGTGGCCAGAGGACGTCGACCTGTTGCACGAGCTGTGGCTGCGCCTTTCGGAAAACCAGGAGCTCGGTTCGAGGCTGCACCACCGCGACGTGGTTGGTGTGGCGCTGCGGCGATTGCAGCGAGACTTGGACAATCACAGCCGCGACGGTCTGATTTCCGAGGTCCGGAACGAATTGCGCCATGAAGAGCCAGACAAATCGCCGCCTGTTCCTGCTCATCAAGCAGAAGAGGAACTGTAAATGTCGATCAAAGTCGGAATTAACGGCTTCGGCCGTATAGGAAGAAATGTCGTCCGCGCAGGGATGGATAACCCCAGCATCGAGTTCGTCGCCGCCAACGATCTCACCGACACCAAGACGCTCGCGCACTTGCTAAAGTACGATTCCATTCTCGGCCCGCTGCACGGCGCGGTCTCGGCCGAGGCGGACGCTGTCGTTGTCAACGGCCAACGGATCAAGATTTTCGCCACCAAGGACCCGGCCGAGATCGACTGGCCTTCGGTCGGCGCGCAGATCGTGATCGAATCCACCGGCAAGTTCACCGACGCCAAGGACGCCGCCAAACACTTGCGCGGACCCGTGAAGAAAGTGATCATTTCGGCGCCCGCCAAGAACGAGGACATCACCATGGTCCTCGGCGTCAACGACGCAGCCTACGATCCGGCGAAGCACAACGTGATCTCAAATGCGTCCTGCACCACCAACTGCCTCGGGCCGGTGGTGAAGGTACTGCACGAAAAGTTCGGCATCGAAAAAGGCTCGATGACGACCATCCATAGCTACACCAACGATCAGCACGTGCTCGATTTTCCGCACAAGGACCTGCGCCGCGCCCGCGCCGCCGCGCTGAACATGATCCCCACGACCACCGGCGCCGCCAAGGCCATCGGCCTGGTGATGCCGCAGCTAAAAGGCAAGCTCGACGGCTACGCCATGCGCGTCCCCACGCCGAACGTTTCGGTGGTGGATTTCGTGGCGGTTCTTTCGAAAGACACGACCACCGAGGAAGTCAACGCCGCGCTGAAGCAGGCCGCTTGCGGCCCGCTGAAGGGGATTCTTGCGTACACCGAAGACCCGGTCGTATCCACCGACATGCTGCACAATCCGAACAGCTCCATCGTCGATGCGCAATTGACCAAGGTGCTTGATGGCAACTTAGTGAAAGTGGTCGCATGGTATGACAACGAGTGGGGCTATTCGATGCGCTGCGTGGATCTGATGGAATTCCTAGCAAAGAAGGGGCTGTAGCGATTCTTTCATGGGATGCACAGGTCGCGCGATGTAGAATGATGCGCATCGCATGAGATCTCCCCGGCTCCTGGTGATCGGCGGCGGGATTGGCGGCTTGGCGACGGCCCTCGCCGCCTCGGCATCCGGCTGCGAAGTGCACGTGCTGGAGAAAGCCGATCGATTCACGGAAATCGGCGCCGGCCTGCAGCTTGCTCCCAACGCGTCGCGCGTGCTGGATGCCCTCGGAATTCTCGACGACGTCCGCAAGCACGCCTGCTTCCCGCCGCGCCTGGTCGTCATGGACGCCATCTCGGGCCGCGAGCTTACTTCCGTCGAGGCGGGCGGCAAATTCGCCGAGCGCTACGGATATCCTTACTTCGTCGTGCATCGCGCGGACCTTCTCGATGCGGAAGTCGCCGCGTGCGAGAAGCGCTCAGGGATTGCATTGGAATCGGGCAAGGAAATCGTGTCCATAGAAGACACGGGTACGGCGGTGCGGGTCGTGTGCGGCGAGGGATCGCAATACGAAGGCGATGCGCTGGTCGGGGCCGATGGGCTGTGGTCGACCGTGCGCAAATGCGTCACCGATAAGGCGCCCTTGTGCAGCGAGTTCGTTGCCTACCGGGGAACCACGGCCCCGGAGAGGATTCCGCCCCGCGAAGGGCTCGATAACATGACCATTTGGATCGGGCCGGACCTGCACCTGGTGCAATATCCGCTGCGGACGGGGCAGGTTTACAACCAGGTCGCGGTCTTCCGCAGCTTGCGCTATCGGCCCGGCATGGACGCGAGCGGCGACTGGGGTACCGCGGCGGAATTTATCGAGAGCTTCGCCAAGACGTGCGATTATCTGCGATCGTGCGTGCCGCTGCTCGATCGTTACCGGCGCTGGCCGATGTATTTCGCCGAACCGCTCGAGCATTGGACGCGCGGGCGGATCGCGCTGCTGGGCGACGCCGCGCATCCCATGCTGCAATACATCGCGCAGGGCGCCTGCCAGGCGCTGGAGGATACGGTGTGTCTGGGGCGCGAGTTGCAGGCGCATCCGGGCGATTTTGGCGCGGCTTTTCAAGCTTACGAAGCGGCCCGCCGTCCGCGCACGGCGCGCGTGCAGATCAGCTCACTGAAGTTTGGCGAGGTGATCCATGTCGATGGCATCGGCCGCGCGCTGCGCAATCGTCTGCTTGAAACGCGCGCACCCGACGATTTCAGCGAACTGGATTGGCTGTACGACGCAGGTCCGATGTGAGTTTGGCCAAGAATTCGTGAGAGGATCTTGCCCTTTCTGCTACCTTAAACAGTGCAGGGATGACCACCAATCCGATTCTGCTGATGGCGCTTTCGTCGGTTCCGACGATGTTGACGGTGTTGATCGCAATGCTGGTCAACAATTCACGGCTCAACGACTTGGGCCTGCGTCTGAACGACATGAATTCGCGTCTATCGGACGTGGACCGCAGTCTCAATGCGCGAATCGACGACCTGCGTCATCACATGGACATGCGTTTTGACGAGATGCGCTCCACCTGGCAGGCCGAGCTTCGCCGGGTGGAAGAAGCCCTGGACGCTCGGCTCAAGCATCTTGAGGATAGATAATCGAAGTTTGGAGTTTAGACCCCGGTCCCTCGCATTGCTTCCAGTCGCGCAATGCGTTCCTCGGTGGAAGGATGCGTCGAGAATAAACGCGCTAGCCCGCCTCCACTGAACGGGTTCAGGATGAACAAGTGCGCAGTGGCCGGCGAGGCGTCCTGCATCGGAACCCTTTCGACGCCCATTTCCAGCTTTTTGAGAGCGTGAATCAGTTCATCGGGCGAGCCTGTGTATTTCGCGGAAGCCGCGTCCGCGCTGAATTCCCGCGTCCGGGAGATCGCCATCTGAATCAGCATCGCGGCGATGGGCGCCAGGATCATCATCAGCAAGCCGGACCACATGTTGCCGCGCTCGTCTTCATCGTCTCCTCGCGGTCCGAACCAGAACGCGAGGCGGGATAAAAAGGTGATGGCCGTCGCCAGCGTCGCCGCAATCGAGCTGATCAGGATGTCGCGATGCAGCACATGCCCCAGCTCATGGGCGATCACGCCTTCGAGCTCCCGATCGTTCATCAGGCGCAAGATGCCTTCCGTGCAGGCGACCGAGGCGTGCTGGGGATCGCGGCCGGTGGCGAACGCGTTCGGCGATTCGTCCGGCAGCAGCCACAGCCTGGGCATCGGAAGGCCCATCTTCTGTGTCAGATTTCCCACCAGCGGCGCGAGCCTCGCGTAGATTTCTGGATTCTCCTCGGGCGTCACGGGCTGCGCGGAATACGACATCAGCGCCAGCTTGTCGGAGAAAAAATAGCTGAAGAAGTTCATCCCGACCGCGATTACCAGGCCCCATTCCAGGCCCTGCCGGCCGGCAATCGCCTCGCCGCCGAACAGCAGAACTCCGCTCAACAGCCCCAGCAACAAAACTGTCTTCAACGAGTTCATGGGCTTCTTCTACTCTCGCACAGCTTCACTCTCGCACCGCCTCACGGACACCGTTCCCACCTAAAAAGACGAGACGGACCGGGATTTGGTTCGCTTCCCGTTCCGCCTCGGAGTCGGAGTCGACCATCGGAAGAAGGGAGACAGACGGGACAGGCTACTCTGTCCCGTCACCTTGAATCTGTGATTTCACGTCCAGGCGCCGGAGTGGACAGAGCGGCCTGTCCCTTTTTCAACAAGCTCTCAGACTCAGTGAGTGACTTCGACCTTGATCTGGCGCGGCTTGGCCACTTCCTTCTTTGGCAGGGTGACGGTCAGCACGCCGTTCTTGTACTCCGCCTTGACGCCTTCCGGGCTCACCGTATCGGGAACCGTAAAGGCCCGCTCGAAGGAGCCGTAACCGCGCTCGACGCGATGCCAGCCACCTTCGTTTTTCTTGGCTTCGAACTTGCGCTCGCCGCGAATGGTCAGCGTGCCATTCTCCAGCCGAACGTCGATGTCCTTCATTTCCACCTCAGGCACGTCGGCCTTGAGGATCAGCTCATTTTCCGTCTCTTGAATGTCCACGGCGGGCACCCAGGGACGACCGTTCGGCTCTGCAAACAGCCGATTCATCGAATCCTGGAACATCCGCGCCGGGAACAACTCGAAATCGGGAAAAGGGGATGTGTACTTGATAAGTGACATGATAGTTAACCTCCAATTGATCTATCTCCATTCAGATCATAAAATATGCTTAAGATACTGTCAATATCTTCGAGACGGAATTTTTTGTCCGTATAAATATCTACTTTGCAATCACTTACAGGAGCTATCCCACAGGCTGGTTTGGGATCTGTGTAAGTGGTCGTTGTCCCGGGTTCTCGCCGGGTTCTCGTCCCGGGTTCTCCCTCACCTTTGCTTCAACTCAAAGGCTAGCCATCATCCTGCTGATAAATCTCACAATTAGAGGCTCCTCGATAACGCATATCAAGGCCGACAGTCCCATGTGCCAATTTTCGACATGGAATAGAAGCACGGTAAAGAACGCGATGTGGACGCCCAGTACGGCCACTGTGACTACCCAAAACGCACACTTCGCCCAATGTGCAAGGCACTCCTTGATCGCTACCCAGAAGGTTATTGGGGTAAATACCGCAAGCGCGACCCACTTCCCATAAACCGTCTCCGGCACATCATGAACAACGATCCAACGTGCGGTGCCGACTATAGTCGCACCGATCAAGGCAATGAACGCGGCAATGAGCAGGTATCCGAGTAGAGTGTAATAGCGTTTACTCTGAGAATTCTTCATTTGGCGCCCTCGGTCAAAAGCCTAAGGCACTTCTATCGACATTTCGCCATTCAGCTGCCATGAATGATCGTCAGAAAAGGCTGCCAAGACCAGTCAGCAGGAACATGAGGAATCCGGGACGAGGAATCCGGGAGGAATCCGGGACAACGACCGCTTCCTCCAATTCCGGTGAGATCTTCCATACACGATCCACGCTACATGTGCCGACGAGCAAGCGAATTGTGCGGCCGGAGCCGCCTCACGATATTGCTCAGTGGGGCATGCCGAAGTTTGGAAAAGCCACGAAATACGCCCGCCTGAACCGGCGTTTGCTATCATCGGTGTGGGAGGGCAACGCATGGGACCGGTCGGCGTCCAGGAAATGATTGTAATTTTCCTCGTAGCCCTAGTCCTGTTTGGTCCCAAAAAGCTTCCCGAGCTCGGGAAGACGATTGCGAAAGCGGTCAGCGAATTTCGCCGGGCGCAGAGCGATCTGAAGGCCACCTTCGAGAAGGAAATGAAGTCCCTGGAGGCGGAAAACGAAGCCTTGAAAGAGGCCACGCGCCAGACGGCTATCGACTTAAGCGCGTATTCCAATATCGATCTGACTGGCGGGACCAGCGGCACCTACGGCGCGGACACACATCCGGCCGATGCCGCGACGGACTGGCATGGCGTAGAGTCCGGCGCACCAACCACTGTAGGCGCTTCTGAAGTTCCGGGCGCTGAGTCACACGGGGCACTGCAAAGTTCCGATACGCAGACCTCCGTTGCCGAGGCCGCGCCTCCGGCGGTTCATGCCGCTGGGGAGACGGTCGCGCGCGGAGAGGTACTGACATCCGAGACACCGGCTCCGGCCGCGGTCGCGGTGGAAGAGCCGGCTGCAGCGTATACCTTGCACGAGGCCCCGTTGCACGAGACTCAGAATAGCTAGCCCGCAAAGGGTGCGGCGGCGTCCTCATTGCAGTCACGTGACGCTGCCGCCGCACTCCGTTTTGCGGGCGGTTACTTAGGGACCGGAGCTCGTTTCAGAGTAAACGCACATGCCGAACGGCGAAGACTCTTCTTCCGAAGCATCCCGTCTGCCCGCGCTTATCGGGGCGGGCGGCGGTGCGCCTCCACGCGATCCGGAGGAGGAAGAGGAAGGCATGCTGCGCATGTCGTTCCTGGAGCATCTGGAGGAGCTCCGCTCGCGGATCATTCGTGCGCTGATGGGCTTCGGCGTCGCGTTCCTGCTGTGCATCATCTTCTGTTATCCGCTGTGGGATTTCGTGCGCGCGCCCGCCGTGGACGCGCTGACCAAGATCGGCGTCAAACCGCCGGTGCTGATCATCAACGAGCCCATGGAAGGATTCTCGATCATCTGGGTGAAGGTGCCGCTGGTGTTCGCTATCTTTGTTGCGTCGCCATGGGTGCTATATCAGATTTGGGCCTTCATATCGCCGGGGCTTTACCAGAAGGAAAAGAGGCTCGCGGTGCCTTTCGTGATGAGCACGGCCGGCCTGTTCATCCTGGGCGGCGTGTTCGCCTACTTCGTGGCGTTTCGCTACGGTCTGGCGTTCCTTTTGGGGATCGGCCTCTCCAACGGCGTGCAGCCGCTGGTGACCATCACGCACTATTTCGACCTTTTCGTGAACGTGATGTTGGGCGTGGCGCTGGTGTTCGAATTGCCGGTGGCGATCTTTTTCCTGACGCTGCTCCATCTGGCGTCGCCGCGCTTCCTGCTGGAGCATTCGCGCTATGCCGTGCTTGCCATCGTGATCCTGGCGGCCATCATTACTCCTACTCCCGATTTCTTCAACCTGATGCTGTTCGCGGTGCCCATGTGCATGCTGTTTTTCGTGGGCGTGTTCGCCAGCTACCTGCTGGTGATGAAGCGCGAAGGACGCAAGTTCCCGTGGACGAAAGTGATCCTGATCGCTATCGCGTCCCTAGTGGCGATCCTGGCGATCGGCTATTGGGCGTTGCTGAAACTGGGCTATCACACCGTCACGCATTGGCCTTTCTTTGTTAAATAGCGCGCGGCTTCACGGCCACGCGAGAATCGGCCGAGCGGCTCCCTGCTTACCGTAAGCGAAAACTGATTACCCAAGGACCCGGAACAAAGTAGCGTCTCGCTCGTATACATACCCGTGGGCGATCGCGCACCACGTCAAAAGTCGGACATCAAGAGTCGAATCAGGGAGTGAGGAACAAACTATGACGAGAATCGCCAAGCTAGTGGTGTGTCTGGGGTGCGCCGGCGCGGCGTTTGCAAGTGCCGCCACGCGCTATGGGGTCGTCTTTCGCAACGCCGCGGTCGTCGCCGGTACGGAAATGAAGCCCGGAGATTATACGGTTGAGGTCAACGGGAGCAAAGCCATGATCCGTGGCGGGAAGCAAACCGTGGAGGCTCCCATTCAGGTGCAGCAGAGCGACCGGAAGTTCAGCAGCACGACGGTGCGGTACAACATAGTGGACGGCAAGTACAAGGTCACGGAAATCCAGGTCGGCGGCACCAAAACCAGACTCGTTTTCGATGACGGGTCCGTGGCATCCACACCTGCGCCCGCAGCCGCGCGGCCGTAAACTTATTTCTCCCTGGAATGCAGCGAGTCCGGAACCTCACCCATTAAAGGCGTGCGGCCCACCAGACTCGCTGTCCAGCTTCTCTCCCGCCTCTGGTTCAGGCTCAAACGCCGCGGACATTGTCAGCTCGAATTTCAAGAAGGAACTGACGGTTCCTGGTGGCATCCCACCCTTGTTCGTCGCATGCAGCGGGATCCGATATGAGGCTCGCATTCCATTCCGCCGCTTGATTTCGGACCGGGCGGATGGAAGAATTGTGACGTTATGAAACGCTTCGCACTTCACTTAGTCGCCTTCGCCGGGGTGGCGTTGCTTCTAAACGGGGACTGGGCCGTCGGCGCCGATAAGGACCCACTCATCGGCACGTGGGTGCTCGATCGCGGTAAGTCCGTCTTCGATCCCGACACGCAAATGGAGGGCCGGACGATAGTCTTCGAATCCAAGGGCGGGGGCGTGAGCTTCGTGCAGAGAACCGTCACGGCAGCCGGCAACACCATCCAAAGCGATTATGTCGCCGCCTATGACGGCAAGGACGTTCCGATTTCCGGCTCCCAAATGGACACCGTAGCGCTGAAGCGCATCGATGAGAACGCCGTGGAGCGCACGGGGAAAATCGGCGGGAAAGTCTCGGAAACCGCGACTATGGTTGTCTCGAACGGGGGCAAGACGCTGACCATCACCACCAAAGGCTCCTTCAGCGGCGTAGACTACAGCAGCACCCAGATTTTCGATAAACAGTAGTCGCTGGTCTCCTGGACCATTGGCTTTCGTCCTCTCATAAACATTTTCGCCACCTGGGCCCCCGTGAAAAATTCCCTCCGGTCCACCAAGGCGGTACGAAAAGCCCAGCGCTGCCGGGTTTCCCAGCTAAGGTGGTAGATCGTTTTCCAGGCGGAATCCACGGGTAAATCTCCTGTATTTAGGTCCTCCGCCTAATTGGAGAGAGAATGCACCGGAGTTAGCCTGTCTCTACAAAGGCGGTGCTCCCTAATGACGACTCTTCAAACCGAACCGATACTTTCCGAAACGATCCTTTCCGAACACCGGCGCAGCCTTATTGGGCAGATCAACGATCGGCGCGTTTTCCCGCGCTATCCGATACCGAACAAGCTGGCGGTGAGCCTCCGAATACTTCCAGCCACGGATGTGATTCCAGCACAGATCCACGATCTTTCCCGGGATGGAGTCGGCTTGATGACGAACGTTTTCATCGCTCCCGGCGAATCGGTCACATTTCCGGTGGGATCGGACTGGGTAGTGGCCGAAGTTCGCCACTGCAATCCCAGCACGGCCGGCTACGTTGTAGGTGCAATGATCACCGACATCGTCGGCGTAACCGAAGCGGCATAGAGTTGTACGAATGCCCCAGGTCGGTCGCCCTGCGGGCCGCGAAGAGCTATCGCCATCCGCGCCTCGTCACGACAAAATCCTTAATAAACAATTACTTGAGAATAAACGCCGCGCTTGATTCTACAGCGTCCAGACGGCGCTTACCCTGAAGTCCAGGCCGCCCCGGCGCAGAGCGAGCCCGATCCGCCCGAGCACACGACCGCGCCTTCATCGCCTCAATCGTAGCCGTAGCCGCCTGAGAGGTTCCTCGTAAGGCGTTCGATACCGAGGTGCTTGCAGGCGGTGCTCGGACAGCTTCTCATCGAATTTTGCTCGCGGTGCATGGTGGAAGGCGCGGGCTTGACAGGACTTCCGCCTTCTGTTACCCCGTATAGGGGAGGTCAGATGCAAATGTTCCGACTCGGCGGCGTTTTAGGGTTAGGCGTCTTGTGTATGGCTGCGATTCCTTTGCTGGCGCACCATTCCGTGCAGGCGCAGTTCGATCTGGACAAGCCCATCCAGCTCAACGGCACCGTCACGAAAGTGGAGTGGATCAATCCGCATTCCTATTTGTTTTTGGACGTTAAGGATTCGGCCGGACAAGTGAAGCACTGGGCCTTCGAAATGGCGGGACCGGGCGCCTTGCGCAAGGCCGGCTTGAGCCGTGCCGATCGCGGCGGGTTGAGGGCCGGCGACACCGTGACGGTCAACGGAGTTTTGGCCAAGGATGGGACCGATTCCGGCCTCGTCAGGACCATTACGCTGTCCGACGGCCGCGTTTTCACGATCTGGACGGACGATCCGAACGCCAAATAACTGCACGGGAACGTGCCGGGAGCGTGCCTATGACCGATCGGTTCCTGATGACCGCCCTGGCAGCAGTCGCGGGCTTATATCTGACTGCGCCCGCGGGCGCGCAAGACGCTTCGGCTAAGGGAGCGGCGACTTCCCGTCCTAATCCGAGCGCGACTCCGAATCTCAACGGCGTGCCGAATCTCAATGGCGTCTGGAACGGCGCGATGAACGCGCGCGTGTACGCCTCCGGTGAAAAGGTCGGCTTGATTCTGGCGGCGCGCGACGGGACACTTCTCAATTTTGAGCGCGACAATGCGCTCATCCGGCGCATGGACCCTAACAAGCCGGTCTACCGGCCCGAGTTTTGGGAGAAGGTTCAGAAGCTCGATCAGGACGGCAACCGCGAGGACCCGTCCTATAGCTGCATGCCGCTGGGCGTTCCGCGCATGGGTCCTCCGACAAAGATCGTGCAGACCATCGACGAGCTTATCTTCCTGTATGCCGGCCCGCAGGACACCTACCGCGTGATTCCCATCGATGGCCGCAAACATACGCCGTTGCAGGACCTCGACGGAACCTGGCGGGGAGAATCCGTCGGCCATTGGGAAGGCGACACCATGGTGGTCGATACCATCGGTTTTAACGACACCAGCTGGCTCGATATCGGCGGGTATTTTCATAGCGAGAACATGCGCGTCATCGAACGGCTCCGCCGCCAGGGAGAGACGCTCAGCTGGCAGGCCACCGTCGAGGACCCGGACGTTCTGGTGCAGCCCTGGACTATGAACGCGCGCCAGTTGAGGCTGAATCCGAATCCCAAGGCCATGCTCGAGGAGACGCTGCCCTGCAGCGAGCGGGATTTGTCCCATCTTGTGACCAAGGAACATCACTAGTGTGGTGAGTCAGAAAAACGACGCCTAATCAGCAGAGCAACAATGGCAATCTGTCCCTCAGTCATTCCGAGCGTGAGTCGAGGAATCTGCTTTTGGCCTGGGCGTTGCCAACGCTTTAGAAGCAGATCCCTCGACTCACGCTCGGGATGACTGGCGGTTTGTCCCGTTTTCAGCTGGATTTGTCGATGGAGGTTCGATCTTGAAGCGCGACATACTTTTCCCCTTCGCGGCGGCCGCCGTGCTGACACTCCTGCTTCCATCGATGGTCGCCGCGCAGCAGAAGGCGTCGATGCCTCGTACCTCCAGTGGGCATCCCGATCTGAACGGGCTGTGGAACGGCAACACCGTGAATGGACCGCACCTTGCCTCTGAAGATCCGCGCGTTACAAATCTCCCTTCGCGTGACGGCAGCCTGGTCAATTACGAGCGCGACGGCGCTCTCATCCGCCGCTCCGATACGAACCGGCCGCTGTATAAGCCCGAGTATTGGGAGAAAGTCCAGCAGCTCGATCAGAACGGCAACGAGGCGGACCCCTCTTATGGATGCATGCTGGCGGGCGTTCCGCGCATGGGCCCTCCGGACAAGATCGTCCAGACCGAAAAGGAGATTATTTTTCTGTACGTCTCGCCGGCCGCCCGCGGCTGGGGCGATCAGTACCGCGTGATCCCCATGGACGGACGCAAGCATACGCCGCTCCAGGATCTCGACGGAACTTGGAAGGGCGAATCGATCGGCCATTGGGACGGCGACGCCCTGGTGGTCGATACCATCGGCTTCAACGACACCAGCTGGCTCGATTACGGCGGATACTTCCACAGCGAGAACATGCACGTGATCGAGCGCTTCCGTCGCGACGGCGACACGCTGACCTGGCAGGCCACCGTGGAAGATCCCGACGTGCTGCTGAAACCGTGGGTGATGAACCCGCGCGTCCAGCGGCTCAATCCGGACCCGAAAGCGATGCCGATGGAAACGCTGCCTTGTGTCGAGCGTGATTTATCGCATCTCGTTACCAAGGAGCACCACTAAAGTAATATGACGCGACTTCGTTCCTTGCGGTCCGGAATTTTTCTTACATCGTCGGCCGCCGCGATCCTCGGCATAGCGCTGCTGTGGACGGCGATTCCCGCCCTCAGTCAGGGAAAAGCCGCCTCTCAAACCCCCCGCACCGCCGACGGCCATCCCGATTTCACGGGACTCTGGAATGGCGCCGTGAACCCGGTCTTCATCAAGAGCGACGATCCTTTGACCTCCAATCTGGCTTCCCGTGACGGCAGTCTGCTGAACTTCGAGCGCGACTTTACGCTGGTCCGCCGGGCCGACCAGAACAAACCGCTGTATAAGCCGCAATTCTGGGAAAAGATCCAGCAGCTCGATCAGAACGGCAACAAGGAAGATCCATCTTATGGATGCATGCCCGGCGGCGTCCCGCGCATGGGCCCACCGGCCAAGATTATTCAGACCGCGAAGGAGTTCGTGTTTCTGTACGTCAGTCCACCCGCGCAGGGCTGGGGCGATCAATATCGCGACATTCCCGCCGACGGCCGCAAGCACACCCCGCTTCAGGATCTCGACGGAACCTGGAAGGGCGAGTCGATCGCGCACTGGGAAGGCGATACTCTGGTGATCGATACGATCGGCTTCAACGACACCAGTTGGCTCGAGATCAACGGCTATTTCCATAGCGAGAACATGCACGTGATCGAGCGGATGCATCGCGATGGCAACATGTTGACCTGGCAAGCCACCGTCGAGGACCCGGATGTCCTGATCAAGCCCTGGACCATGAACCCCCGCACCGTGATCCTGAATCCCGATCCGCAGGCGGAGCTCGCGGAATCGCTGCCCTGCGTGGAGCACGATCTATCGCATCTGGTCGGGAAGGATCACCACTAGTGGCCTGTCGCAGCCAGAATGTTATTACCGCTCCCTCTGGTCGCGGCTCTGTAAAGCCGGCCCCTGCTGAGCCGTGACCAAAGGGAGCGGTTGCCAATCGGTTTCACAGCGTCAGAGGATCTGGCCAGTGACGCTGCCCGCGGACAGGGAGGCTCGAAGCGTGGCCCGGAACAGACGAGACCGGGAACGGAAATGGGAAAGGAACGCTCGCACATGAATCGAATCCGCTACGGCGCGCTGGCGGTGGCATTGGCACTGGCCGCCACCTTCGCGCGCTCGCAGGACGCCCTTCCGACGATCAAGGCCGCAGAATACGCGCTCGGGATGATTCGCGGACCGCAGCGCATCGATGCCATCAACACCATGGAAATCTGGGGCACGGGCTATAACTATAACTTCGGCCAGGCTTACCGGCCGGACGGTCCCTGGCCGGCTTTCAAAATCACGTACCACGCGAGCCTCAGCTACCGGACGCCCGCGATGCGCCTCGATATCACGCGCAGCAATCCCGATGGTCCTTTGCAGGGCGGCGGGCTGCCGCTCGCTGCGCCGCAGCGGCAGATCACCGTGGTGAGCGGCCAGTTCGCGTGGAATGAAAGCGTGCCCGGCGCAGGCTTCATCGCGGGATCGACGGCGACGCCTACGCCGGCCGCGCTCAACGACCGATTGCTGCAGATGTGGACCACACCACATGGTGTTCTCAAAGCTGCGGAGCGCGTCGCCAACGACGCCAAAGTCTCGAAGGAAGGTGGCGCGACGGTCGTGACGTTTCCGCTCACCGGATCGCTTGCGGGCATCACGGTCAAGATGACGCTCAGCGCCAAGAACCAGGTAGAGAAGGTCGAGACCAAGGCCGATAATCCCGTGCTGGGCGACGTCGTCACCGAAACCACGTATACCGATTACAAGGATCTCGGCGACATTGCGAGCGACGTCCAGTTTCCAAGCCATATCCTGCAAAAGCAGGGCGGCTTTCCCGTGCTCGACCTGACCGTCACCAAGACCGATCCGAACAATCCGTACGTTGTGTTCCCCGTTCCCGACGTCGTCGAGAAAGCTCCTCAGACGCCCGCCGCCGTAAAGGTGGATACCGCGAAAATCGCCGATGGCGTGTATTACTTCACGGGCGGCTCCCATCACAGCGTCGCGGTGGAATTCAGCAACTACGTCGCGCTGATCGAATGCCCTCTGAGCGAGGAGCGTACGCTCGCCGTGATCGCGGCCGTAAAGTCCGCGATTCCCAGGAAGCCGATCCGCTACGCCGTCAACACCCATCACCACTTCGATCATTCGTCGGGCGTGCGCGCGTGCGCGGCCGAAGGAGCCACCATCGTCACCGAGAACGCCAACAAGGCGTACTACGAGAAGGTGTGGGCGCAGCCACGCACCATTCGTCCCGACCCCCTCGCGAAATCCGGCAAAAAGCCGGTGATCGAAGGGTTCGACGACAAGCGCGTGATCGGCGACGGCAAACGAACCCTGGAGCTTTATCATCTGCAGGGCACGGATCACGCGTCTGCCATGCTGATCGCTTATCTTCCCAAGGAAAGGGTGCTGGTGGAGGCGGACGTCTATACACCCGCGCCCGCCGGCGCCCCGGCGGGGCCTCCCACCAAGGAGATGGTGAATCTCTACGACAATCTCCAGCGGCTGAAGCTGGACGTGCAGCAGATCACGCCGCTCCACGGGCGCCTGGTGACCATTGAGGATTTGAAGAAGGCAGCCGGGAAGAATTAGCCGCCCTCCGGGTGGCCGGTCGCAGCCAGAACTTTGCTACCGCTTCCTACGGTCGCCGATACTGAGCCGTGAACAAAGGGAGCGGTTGCCCGTGCGGTAGACGAGCTCGTTGAGATAGGGAGCCGCGACGGTGCTGGAGCGGGGGAGAAACGCCCTCCCCGAGAGAGTTTCTCAGTAGCCTTCTAAACTAGAACGCCTGGCTGGAACTGATGCCGTTCGATTCCAAGACCACGGCCATCTTCTCGAGCGCCGCTTTATGGATCTGCGACACGCGGCTCTCGTTGATGCCCAGGATGCCGCCGATTTCCTTCATGGTCATCTCGCCTGTGTAGTACAGCGAAACGACTTTCTGGTACCGTTCCGGCAGCGTCTGGATGGCCACGCCGAGCACGCTGCGGAGCTGTTCGTGCGCGCAGATATTATCCGGCTGCGTCTCCGGCTTGCTCGGGAAATCCGGGGCGGGGAGGTCTTCGCTGTCGGCCGAGCGCGTCGAAGCCGAAATCAATCCCACGTTGCGCAGGTCCAGCATCATGCTGCGCCACCGGCTCTCGTCGATGCCCAGCCTGTGGGCGACTTCGCTCTCGGTTGGATTGCGCTTCAGCTCGGCGGCCAGCTCGCGCGTCGCGGCTTCCACTTGCTTGTGACGGCGACGCATGTCGCGCGAAGCCCAATCCAGCTGGCGCAGGCTATCGAGGATCGCACCCTTGATGCGATGTTTCGCATAGCTCGAGAACGCGACTTGTTTATCCGGATTGTATTTACTCGCGGCGTCGAAGAGTCCCAGGATGCCGGCATGCACCAGGTCG
This sequence comes from Bryobacteraceae bacterium, assembly GCA_035934795.1. GTDB lineage: Bacteria > Acidobacteriota > Terriglobia > Bryobacterales > Bryobacteraceae > Palsa-187. Next base: position 55,450 of record DASYXM010000052.1, read on the forward strand.
TCCAGATCTACGTGAACGGGAAGATTTTCGTGCACCCGTATCGCGATCGCTTTCACTAGGGGCAAATGCTCCAATACCACCCGGTCGCGGCGGGCCAGTTTCGTGGCTTGCGCGGCGGCCGCCTTGGCTTGAACGGCCTCGGCCGTGGAAGTCCGCAGCGTCACGCTGAGGCCCATCGGCTTAACCGGGAGTTGCCGCCGGCGCATGCCGGGGATGCGGGTCACGGGCGCGGGAGCAGCTGCGGCGCCGGCTCCGGCGGCGCTCATCTGAAATGCACGTTTGCTGATCGTTAACATGTTTGCTGTCCTCCGGCGCAACTATAAGAGCAAGCCCCCAACCGTTCCGGAACGCCCAGCGCGATCAGACAAGGATGGTCTCCGGAAGCACCCAGATTGGACGTTCGTAGCCCATGAAAACATAGGAGATAACTAGAATTTCGAGACTCCTGTGAATGAGCGGCACAACCGGCCGCGCGCAACGAAGAACACGGCGAAATTCCATTTTGAAACCGATGTCTCATAGCTTTCCCGAACCGGAACGTTCGCCGCATCTCCATGACGCTCTCGCCATGGAAATCCAGTAAGGATGGCAGCGGCTACTTACGAGGTTAATGGGTAAGGTGGGACTCGTATCTCGACGAATTACCTTAGGTGAGGACTAAAATGGTCTGACGACGGTCCTTACGCTATCCTAGTCCGCACGATCTTTCAGTACTGCGAGCCACGTTTTAAAAGCGAACAGTCCCAAAATGAACAGTGTTCCGATCAGAATCTTGCCGGTGAGCGTGAGCGCCGCCAATACAGCGAGCCCCGCGTACGTCAACATTGCGTTGCGAAACCGATGATTCATTCCCGACTCAGCGCGCAGGTTGATTATACGAAAATGCGAGCTGCAAGCGGATTTCGTTGCCCTGAAAACCGGTGGGCAGGGGAGGGAGCGGATTGGACGCGCTGATACCGGCGACCGCCGCGCGGTCGAGTGCCGCCGCGCCGGAGGATTCCGCGATCACCAATTTGGGGATGCCGCCGCGCCGGTCGATGATGAATTGCACCAGCACGCGGCCCTTGCGTCCCAGGCGCGCACTTTCGGGAATCACCGCCAGCCAATTCGTGCGGACTACGGTCAGCACCTGGATCAGGTAGGGCTTGAAGTCCACGCCCTTGGGGTCGCTCAGGAGCTGCAGATTGCTGCGAACCGGACCAGCCGTGGAAGGTGCGTTCGGGCTGGGCGCCACGGTCATTTCCTCGATGTCTCCCACCATGAGGCCCGCCGATCCCTGATTGGGCTGTACGGAAGCGCGGAGCGCATTCTCGGCGGCGGCTCGAGGGTCCGGCACCTTGGACGCGGGATTGGGATTCGTCTGCGGCTGCGTGCCTCCCGCTCCCACGTTTTCGAACGCCAGCTTCGGTTTATCGGGAGGAGGAGGCGCCGGCTGCGGCAGGCGGCCCGCCGAAGGTGGAGGCGGTGGAGGAGGAGCGGCTTCGGCTTCGATCTTGGGCGGCTCCACTACCGCCGGCGCGGGCAGCGCGGCAACGGGACTGGGCTCGGGAGGTCGAAACCTGGGAGCCTGAGGAACGGCGGCCGGAGCGGTGGAGCTTCGCACGTCGAGAGTTCGCGTAATCCGGCCCTTGTTGATATCGCGCTGAGTGAGATCTTGTGGCATGTACAGCGGGACCGATCTGCGAACGTCCAGATAGAGGGCCGACCCGTTGCGGACCGGCCCGTTTCCGAGCGCGACGACCAGCGCGGCGAGGACTGCCAGGTGAATTCCAAGCGACCCTAGCGCGGCACGGGCGAAGCGGCGCGGAGTGATGGGCTCGCGCCACTGCCGCAATAAATTCAGTTCCTGGTCGCCTTGGCCGGCCATAGCGCGCACACCTGTAACGACGCTCGACGCGTCACCGAAGTTGCTCAGCCCGACGTCTCCGCTGCGCGCAGAGTCTCCGCCACCAGCAGGGAATGCTCTTCAATCCTATCAAGAATCGCTCGCGCAACCTCCAGAGCCGTCAGCCCTTGCGCTCCCGTCACGACGGGAGGCCGACGCGTGGCTACGCTCTCGAAGAAGCTTTCGAGCTCCAGCCTCAACGGCTCGTCCTTCGCGGCCGGAAGTGGCGCAAAATCGATGGCGAGCGGCGGTTTCACCCGGAAGCGCACGGCTTCCTGACGGCTGTAATCGAGCGAAATATACTCATGCGGCTGAAACAAGCGCAGCTTGCGGACGCGCTCGGTGGAAACGCGGCTGGCCGTGAGGTTCGCCACGCACCCCGACGGAAACTGCAGCCGAACATTCGCGATATCCACCTTCTCCGACAGAATGCGAATGCCAGCCGCGCGAATCTCCTGGGGGACCTGGCCGGTGAGCGCGAGGACGATATCGATATCGTGAATCATCAGGTCGAGCACCACGTCCACATCCAGGCTGCGCGGGCTGAATTCGCTGAGGCGATGAATCTCGAAAAATAACGGCGTCCCCAGCGCTTGCCGCAGCGCGATGACGGCGGGATTGAACCGTTCCAGGTGCCCGGCTTGCAGGATGCGCCCGCATCGCGCGGCCGTCTCCACCAGTTTGCGCGCGGCGTCGACGGTGTCCGCGATGGGCTTCTCCACAAGGACATCGATGCCCATCTCCATCAGCGTGCACCCGATCGCGCAGTGCAAAACCGTGGGCGTCGCCACCACTGCGGCGTCGGCGTTTCCCGCCAGCTCTGCGAGGCTCCCGAATTTTCTGCAAGAATGCGTGGCCGCCGCGGCAGCAGCCCGCGCGGGATCGAGGTCCAGGACGCCTGCCAGTTCGGCCCGCTCCGATTGATGAATCACACGCAGGTGATGGCGCCCGAACGTACCGGCTCCCACGACGGCGATGCGCGGTTTCAATCCGCTCACGTTATCTCAGGACCTTGGCGAGCAGCGGCAGCAGCGGGTGCAGGCATCTCAGCTCCACGAGCCGGAAGCTGAGCTCGCGGGCGTCCGTTCCTATTTGCGGAACAGGATCGCATTCCATCGCCACGCGCAAGGGACCGCCCGCATCGGCGGAGACGCGCAGATCCAGCGTGAACACGCCTTCGGAAACGCGCGTTTCAGCTGACGCTTTGCCCGACGACATGCGCAGGGTCCCGGCCGGAGAGCCTTGCGGTCTCCATCCACGCAGCCGGATGCCATGCATGCGCGCGAGCGGCTGGATTTCCAACTCCGCGTGCGGGCCGGTCCACAAATCCGCGTGCACGCCGCCGAGCGTTTGCGTCTGCACGGCGTAGCCGGTGATCGGGACGCGAATATTCCGCAGCAGGAATTCCCATTGCTCGGAGCGCGAATGAGGGGCTTCCTGGTGACGCTGGAGCTCGTCTTCAAGCGCCGCCAAAGCCACTTTCGCGGTGGCGATTTCGGCGGTGTGGCCCTCGATCATGGCGCGAATGCCCTGGTTCTTTTCTGCGATCTCGCGGTTCTTGTCCAGCTCCATCTTCTGGTAGTGCTGGATCCAGATATCGCGCCTCCACAGCAGTTCCTTCAGATCGGCCACATCCTGCAAAGTCAAGGCGCGCCCTTCGTGCATGCGATCCGGCAGCGGCCGCTGGACGTAAAACGTCCCATGCAGCGGCGCGACTTCTTCCGCGGGCCGGGTTTTTGTGTACAGGTAAATCGAGATGGATTTGCGCGACATGTCCCGCTGCTCGGGCGGCAGGTCGATTTTCGGGAACCCGTGCCAGGAGATTTCGTTGGTCTCGAACATGACGCAGCGGTTGAAAATCGGGTCGAAGCCGCGAATCCGATTGGTCGCGGGATCTCGCGGATTGGAGTGGATTTCGATCGCGCCGCCCCATTCCGTCCGCCATCCCTTGTTCAGGTACACGATGACGTTCAGGCGGCGATGCAACTGCTGGGCCTCGTCGTAGTTGAAGTCGACGTGCGGATCCAGTTCCTGGCCGTGCAGATTCTCATGGGTACCGCCCCCGTACATGCGAGGGTCGAGGATCAATTCCGGGATCCCCGAAATCCGGCCCATCATTTCCAGGAACGGCTTGCCCCCAATCGTGTCATAAAGCTCCCGATAGGCCGGGCTGATCTCCCGAATCCGCGTGTTGACCGCTTTCCCTCCGATTTCCCCCATCTCATTGCGGGCCAGCTGTGGGTCGAACCGGGGAAATTCCACGAGCAACCGCTCCGCAAAGGAGGCCTCGAAAAAGTCGTCGATCGCGAGGTGCTGGAAGGGCCAGGCGTGGATGAACATCTGACGGTAGGCATCGGCTTCGGCAACCACTTTCGAGGAAACCTGGGGGATCGCCGCCAGCGGCGCGGGTGAAGGCGTAGATTCGGGGGACAGCATGGGCGTCACGGTCGAACCTCTTGTCTTACAAGGATACTCTATTGGAATCAATAAGAACCGCCGAAATTAGAGGTGCGCCTATAGGCCCCAATGCAACGACGGCTTACACGGTTTTCGGTCGGCCTCGCGTGCCTCTATTGCGCCTTCGTTCAAGACGTTTTCGCGCAACGTTACAATTTTAAGTTGTACGGCGAGGATGAAGGCTTGCAGAACCTCTCCGTGCAAGCGGTTTTACAGGATCGCGCCGGATTCCTGTGGGCTGGAACGCAGAACGGGCTGTACCGTTATGACGGGAGCCGGTTCACCGCATTCACAAGAACGGACGGGCTTCCCGGCACCCGGATCGAATCGCTCTACGAAGGCACGGACGGCACGTTGTGGGTCGCTACGGACGCGGGACTCGCCCGCCGGGTGGGGCAGAGATTCGAGCCTGTTCAGTCGCCCCTCGCGCGCGGCGTAATCGGCCGCCAGGGAATCGCGTCGGACCGCAGCGGGCGCTTATACCTGGCAACCGGCAGAGGATTGGTCGTCGGAACGCCCTCGCCTGCGGGAATCCAGTTCTCCGTCGAGCTGCGGCCCGCGCGCGTCAACGCCGACGCCGTGTTCAGCGTCTACACCGGCGCATCGGGATCGGTATGGTACGGTTGCGGGACCAATTTATGTGTCTTGGACCAACGCGGCGCGCGCGAGGTCGGCATTGCGCAAGGGTTGCCCGCGGATCGCTGGGACGCGATTCTCGGCGATCTGGACGGCGACCTGTGGGTTCGCAGCGCAACCAGCCTCTATGAACGCCGCAGTGGGGCGGGAAAGTTCGAGCTTCACGCGGGTCTTTCGCCGTCCAACAACACCTATCCGACGCTGGCGCTCGATCCAGCCGGCAAGCTGCTGGTTCCGACGTATCGTGGATTGGCCCGGCCCGGCCGCAACGGCTGGGATCTCGTCGATGCGGAAATGGGCCTCATCACTAACGACATCTCCGCGGTGCTCCAGGATCGGGAAGGCTCCCTCTGGATCGGATTTCTAGGCGCGGGTCTGGCCCGCTGGCTCGGCTACAACGAATGGCAGGGGTGGACCACCCACGAGGGACTGAGCCGCGAGTCCATCTGGTCCATCGCGCGCGACGCGAATGGACGGCTGTGGGTCGGGACGGAATTAGGGCTTAACTACGCCGACGAAAATGGCGGACGCATCCACTGGCGGCAGATGAAGCTGCCGGGCATCGAGATGGTCAGGACGCTGGCGGCCAACCCCGACGGCTCCCTGTGGGTGGGAGGCGAGCCCGGCGGATTGCGTCAACTGAATCCGAAGACGGCGCGGGTGCGCGGCTTCGGCGAGGCGGAAGGGGTTCCCGACCGAGGAATCCGGTCGGTGTTCGTGGATCGCGGCGGCCGTGTATGGGTCGCCGCCCAGACGGGCCTGTTCCGCAGCGCGGAACCGGTCGCGTTTTATGGCCGGGCACGTTTCGAGCGGCAGGCCACCTCGATCGCGGACGCCGGCGCGGACTTCCTGAACGTGATCCAGGACCGCACGGGACGGATCTGGGCGGCAAGCGACAGCGGTTTGTTGGGATTCGCCGGCGGTTCATGGAAGCGTTACACCGACAAGCAGGGCCTGCAATCGAACATGGTGGCCCATATTGCCGAGGCCCCCGACGGCTCCCTGTGGATCGGCTATCGCGACGCCTACGGCGTCTCCCGGCTCACCTTTGCGAACGGACAGTTGCAAGCCACCCACTTCACCACGGCGAACGGGTTGCAGTCGGACAAGGTGCTGTTTCTGGGGTTCGATGCCACAGGGCGCCTGTGGGTGGGCACGGACCACGGCGCGGATCAATTCGATAGCGGGGTGTGGAAACACTATGGCCGCTCCGACGGATTGATCTGGGACGATTCCAACACCAATGCTTTTCACGCCGACCCCGGTGGCGGCGTGTGGATCGGAACCAGCCGCGGCCTGTCGCATTACCAGCCTTCGCCGCTGCCTCCGAAAAACGTCCCGCCGCCGGTGGTGTTCACGTCGGTGAAACTCGGGGGCGAAGCGATCGAGCCGGCCTCCGATCGATCGGTTCCTTACCGGCAAAATTCGCTCCAGGTGCGGTTTGCCGCGCTCACGTTCCTCCAGGAACCTTCGGTGCGCTTCCGCTACCGCCTGAAAAATGGAACGTCGAATTGGATCGAAACGGCGGAGCGGGAGTTGAACTATCCCAAGCTTCCTCCCGGCCGGTACGTGCTGGAAGTCGAGGCCCGCAACGCACAAGGGCTGTGGAGCGCCGAGCCGGCTCGTTTCAGCTTCGGGGTCATGACGCCGTGGTGGCTCACCTGGTGGTTCCGGGTCGCGGCGGGCATGGCCGCGCTCGGCATCGGGCGCCTGTTGTGGGCGCGGCGAACCTACCGCCTGGAAGACGAGCGCATGCGGCTGGAGGTCGCCGTCCGGGAGCGGACCCACCAGCTTTCGCAGGAAAAGCAGCGCGTGCTCGAAGAAAAATCGCGAACCGAGCGCGAGAACGCCATCGTTCAGCGGCAGAACCGGGAAATCGAACGCCTGCTGACGGAGGCGCGCCAGGCCAACCGCCTGAAGAGCGAGTTTCTCGCCAACATGAGCCACGAAATCCGGACGCCGATGAACGGCGTGATCGGCATGACGGACCTGGCCCTCAGCACCGACCTGACGCTGGAACAGCGCGAATATCTGGACCTGGCGCGGCTCTCGGCACTTTCGCTGCTGGAGCTGCTCAACGACATTCTGGACTTTTCGAAAATCGAAGCGGGCCGCCTGGATTTGAATCCGATCGAGTTTTCGCTTCGTCAATGGACGCACGACACCGTTAAGATGGTCCGGCTGGCGATCGAAAAAAGAGGTCTCGCGTTCCACGTCCGCATCGACCCCGCGATCCCGGACCGGTTGCTGGGCGATTCGCACCGCCTGCGCCAGGTGTTGATGAACCTGCTGGGCAACGCCATCAAGTTCACGGCGGGAGGAGAAATCGAACTGGCGGTCATAATCGTCTCGGCCCAGGGCACTGAGGTGACGCTGGAGTTCGCGGTGCGGGACACGGGCATCGGCATCCCCGCCGATAAACAACAAATGGTTTTCGAAGCGTTCCGGCAGGCCGACGGCTCTACCACGCGCAAGTACGGCGGGACGGGTCTCGGGTTGGCAATCTGCTGGCGGCTGGTGGAGATGATGGGCGGCCGAATCTGGGTGGATAGCGAGAGCGGGCGCGGCAGCACGTTCCGCTTTACCGCCCGATTCATCCAGACTCCCGCCGCCGCTCTCGGCGAAGCTCAGCCTACCGACACGCTGAGTCTCCGCAACATGCTGGCCGCCGTGGGAACCTCGGTCAATCCCCCCACACGGGAACTGTCGGTGCTGCTGGCCGAAGACAACGCCGTGAATCAGCGGCTGGTCAAGCGGCTGCTCGAAAAGCGAGGGCACGTGGTGGAGATCGCGAGCACTGGCCGCGAAGCCGTGAACCTGGCCGGGGACGGACGCTTCGACGTGATCCTGATGGACGTGCAGATGCCGGATATGGACGGATTGGAAACCACCGCCGAGATCCGCGAGCGCGAGCGCGGCCGTGGGATCCGCACACCGATCATCGCGTTGACAGCCCATACCATGAAAGGCGACCGCGAACGCTGCATCGCCGCCGGCATGGACGACTTCATCAACAAGCCGATCGACGCGGTGAAGTTCATCCAAACAGTGGAGGCTACCGCGCGAGTCGCGCAGTAGCTCCTTACTCTGCCCGGTTCGCGGACTTACGTTTTCTGCTGAGCGGTCGCCGCCGCCATGCGCGCCTGCATGTCGCGGGTCAGGTGCGGGGTGATGCCCAGGATGCGCTCCACCAGCATCAACTGGCCGCGATGATGCATCTCATGCTCCTTGGTTCCGAGCAGCATATCGAAACGCGTGCGGCTCGGGGGATGCGCTCCCTGAGGCATCGTGAGCACGTCGTCCAGAAAATCCTCCGGCAGCGTCTCGATCCAGCCGGCCCACTTGTCGCCTTCCTCGCGCAGCAACGTCACGATCTGCGCCTTCGTGCGCGGCTTTTCGAGCTCCGCCAAGTGAGCTCCGAAAAGTTTCATGAAATCGAAGCCTTCGAGAGACGTGCGCTTCTCGACGGCATGCATCTGGTAGCCTATGCTAGGCACCAACGCGATGTGCACCAGCGTCTGCGCCACCGTCCGGGTACCGGGCGCCGGCGAAAACCCGTATTTATCTTCCGGGATGTCTTCCGCGATCTTGATCGTGTTCCCGCGCACCGTGCGGAACGAGGCGGCGAGTTCTTTAGCTCCATAGTAGGTCATAGGCTTCCATTTTAGCGTGCCCTGGGTAGCGTCGGCGCCGAAGCGCCGTGCTACGTTAGGGGCTTGGAAAACTTCTTCGGCAATCGCGCCGTGGCCGCCGCCCTGGAGGACATGGTCCGGCGGGAGCGTATCTCGCAGACGCTGCTGTTTTCGGGACCCGAGGGCGTCGGAAAGGCCACGCTGGCGCGCCGCTTCGCGGCCCTGCTGCTGGGCGGCGCGAAAAAGATCGAGCAGGACGATCTGAACCTCGAAGCGAACGCCGCCATTATTGCAGATCGCGAAAAATGGGCGGCTGAGAAGCGCAATGAAGACCCGTTGTTCTTCGCCTCGCACCCGGATTTTCTGACCTTCGCGCCGGATGGCCCTTTGCGGCAGATCGGCATCCCGCAGATGCGTTTGCTGAAGGATCGCGCGTCGTTGAAGCCGCTGAAAGGCGCTTGGCGCGTTTTCCTGATCGACGGCATCGATCGCGCCAACGAGCAGGCCGCCAACTCCCTGCTCAAGACGCTGGAAGAGCCCCCGCCGCACCTGATCCTGATCTTGACCGCGTCCAATCCTTACGATTTGCTCCCGACCATCCGTTCCCGCGCCGTCCCGTTTCATCTGGCGCGGCTCTCTGAAGACGAGATGCGAGCGTTCGCAGGGGCGCGGCATATGGATCATGCCGAACGCCGGCTACAGCTTGCCAGCGGATCGCCGGGGGTCGCGCTTTCGCTCGATCTCGAAACCTACGACCGGCGTCGTGAATCGATGCTCGCCCTGCTGCGCGTGGCCGGCGGTCTCGATTCGTTCGGAGCGTGGATGAAGCATTCCGACTCCATTGCCGCGCGTCGAACGGAAAGACTGGAATCCTATCTCGAAGTGCTGTACGTTTTGCTTGAGGACGTGCTCTTGCTGACCCACGGTATCTCTGCCATCCGTAATGAAGATGTGCGCGCGCAGCTTGAACCGATCGCCGGCAAGGTTTCCTTCGACTGGCTGCGGGCCGCCACGGCGCGGGTCGACGAGCTGATCTCGCTGGTCCGCCGGAACATTCAGAAATCGATCGCGCTGGACGCTTTCGCCACCGAACTCCGGGCTTTGCTGTAGTCGGCCCCGCAGCGGCGCGCTCCGGAAATCGCACAGAGTAGCGAATGCTCTGCGGGCATACCGTCCCGGCGCGACTTTGCAGCGGTACGGGAGCTTGTGTTATCAAGGGATCAAGCAGTAAATCATCCCCGCTCACTCGCAAGGAGCCCGCACCCGTGGAGCCCGCAAACCGCCGGTTAATTCGGCCCGCATTGAATGAGCCCCCCAAAGGCGACGCCAAGGGGCAAAGGCCGCCGCGCCCGGATGGCCAGAAGCGTACCTCGCCTCCGGACCAGACCAACGCCGAGAATTTTTATTACTTGAAGCAGATGCAGTCCAAGACCCGCATGACCATGGTGCTGAACGACGGCGAAACGCTGCACGGGGTCATCGAATGGTACGACAAGGATTGTCTCAAGGTGAATCGCGACGGCGAGCCGAATCTGCTGATCTATAAGTGGAACATCAAGTACATGTATAAGGCCGTCTGACTCGAACGTTGGAAGTGGTTCCGTATTTCTCACGAACCGGGAGGCGACGTGGCGCGGGCCGCCGGGCCTGCAGCGTCGAGATTCATCTCGATGTTTCGGACAGTAAGCTTTCGAGAAACGCCTGCGCCTGTGCGACGATAGCCGCGCCGTGCTCCGCTTCCCGAAACTCGCCGAACGAGAGCGGGGCGTGGCCTTTCTCGAGAATATAGATAATTCGCGGAGCGTCGGTTTGCGCCTGCGCCGAGAACCGCACGGCATCCGCTTCATGGTCCGCCGGGAAATAGGCGCACCGCCCCCGGGCATATCCGCAATTGCACAAGTCACGCTGGATGGATTCCGGAGGTTCAAACGATCCGGCCGTGAGAGCCAGGCAGAATCCGGACCAGGCGCCGCCCAGCGGCAGTCTCGGCGGCGGGTCCCATCCTCCGGCGTCCAGGCGCTTCACGGGTTGAAAAAAGGGACACGCCACGGGATCACATTAACAAATGGTGACCGACCGTGCGGAGGCGGTCAGGAAATCGCCGGCCGTGGGAACACTTGCGAATACGCTTCCAAATATTTCAGCCCCGCACCGGTGTTGTAAATCACGATCCGGTCGCTGCGCTTCAGGAATCCGCCGGCGAGCAGTTTTTCGAGCGCGGGGATGCAAGCCGCGCCCTCCGGCGCCGCGAAAATCCCTTCCTCCGACGCGAGCCGTACACCGGCATCGATCAACGCCGCGTCGCTGACCGCGACCGCCGTGCCGCCGCTTTCGCGCACGGCGTCCAGTACCAGAAAATCGCCCAGCGGTTTCGGAACGCGCAGGCCGCTCGCCACCGTGTGGGCGTTCTCCCAAAATTTACTCCGCGATTCGCCCTGCTCCCAGGCGCGCACCACCGGCTGGCAGCCCTCGGCCTGCACGGCGATCATCTTGGGACGCCCGCGTCCTATCCAGCCAAGCGCTTCCATCTCGGCGAAGGCTTTCCACATGCCGATCATACCGACGCCGCCGCCCGTCGGATAAAAAATGGCGTCGGGCAGCTCCCAGCCGAGCTGCTCGGCGACCTCGTAGCCCATGGTCTTCTTGCCTTCGATGCGATACGGCTCCTTCAGCGTGCTGACGTCGAACCAGCCCTCCGCCGCGCGGCGCTCGGAAACGATGCGGGCGCAATCGCTGATCAGGCCGTCCACCAGCGTGACATGCGCGCCGAACGCCCGGCACTCGATGTAGTTCGATTGCGGGACGTCCTGCGGCATGAAGATATGCGCTTCGATGCCGGCGGCCGCGGCGTAGGCGGCCAAGGCGCTTGCGGCGTTGCCGGCTGAAGGGATCGCGAGCTTCCGCAGGCCCAGCTCCGCGGCCATCGAAATCGCGCAGGAGAGTCCCCGCGCCTTGAAGGACCCAGTGGGATTCAGCCCTTCGTCCTTGATCCACAGGTTATCCGCGCCGACGCGCGCGCCCAGCCTCCTCGTGCGGATCAGCGGCGTCATGCCTTCGCCGAGCGAGATCACGGATTCGGGTCGCGGCGGCAGCACGGCGCCGTAGCGCCACATGGTATTGGGACCGCGCGCGACGTCGTCCCGGGTAAAGGACTCGCGGATCGCGTCGAGTTCGTAGCGGACTAACAATGGCCCGCCGCAATCGCATAAACTATGCGCCTCACCGCGAGCAAACGATTTCTTACAGAGACTACATTCCAGGTGCATCAGCATGGTGATCCCGTTTCCTTCCCAATCGTCCTCGTGGCGTCTTGGCGATTCGCTCTCACCGTCATGTGTCGTCACTCTCGCCATCGAAGCCGTGTCTTTCTGGCGACATCGACTGATGCAGAATGCGCACAATGAGTACGCCTCCACGCTCCTGCCGGTAAAACAAAACGTGTTTTGCGTGCTCCATCCTGTGCAGACCCGGCCGAACACGATCGCATGGTCGGCCTAGCGCCGGATCATCGGCAAGCCGCCGGCAAAAAGCCTGCAAACTACCGAGATAACGCTCCACTTGAGCGGTTCCCCAGACTTCCAGAGTGTAGACGCCGATCTCCAGCAGATCGGCTTCCGCACGGCGCGAGAAACGGCACGCCACGCGTCAGGGCCGCGATTCGCGCAGGCGCAACGTTCGCCGCACGCGTGCGAATACATCGCCTTTGGCCGGACCGCTGGCGTCGCCCTCGTCGATGGCGGCCCGCAGCGCGGCGAGCTTCGCTCGGTGTTGCTGCTCTTCTTTCTCTAAACTCCGCAGCGCGGCGCGCACAACCTCGCTGGCGTTTTCATAAAGGCCGCTTCTGACCTTGGCGCGTACGAAGCGCTCCAGTTCGTCCGTCAGGTTGACGTTGCGGGTCGGCATGGCTCTACTTCCGCATCGAGTTGAGTGTAACACGTCTTAGCAAGCTTTGCCAACCACGCGTGCTTACCTGCTCGCACCGACCAGAACTTCCGCCTTGTTGCGGCGCGACTTGGGAACTGAGGCAGCCGCCGCCGGCGCATCCTGCATGGGCAGGCTCACGCGCCGGATGCCGTCGTAGGCGTGGAGCGCCGCGGCCACCGCGCCCGCGGTCGGCACCAGACCGATCTCCCCGGCTCCCTTGGCGCCGTAACCGCCGATCTCGTCGGGGACCTCGATCAGGATGGCCTCGAGCTGCGGCGTGTCTTTCGCCTTCACGATGCCGCAGTCCTGCATCAGCAGCGAATCCGGTATGGCTTTGGTGCTGGTGAAGTGTTCGGACAAAGCGTAGCCGAGGCCCATGTGCACGCCGCCCTCGATCTGGCCCGCGCACGCCATCGGGTTGACGGCGCGGCCGACGTCGTGGGCCGCCACCACCTTCTCGATCTTGCCGTCCTCGCCCAGGATCACCACCTGTGTTGCGTAACTGAAGGTCAGGTGCGTGTTCGGATTTTTCGCGGCTTCGGGAGTGCCCGGCTTGGTGGTGAAGTTGCACATGTACTCGCCGTAGAATTCCTCTCCGGCCAACTCCGCGAGCGTACGGGTCTTCAGCGCCTCGTTCAGCTTCTTGCAGGCGTCGATCGCCGCCGCGCAGGTCAAGGTGGTGCCGCGGGAGGCCCACGTTTCGCCCGCCTTCGCGCCCAGCTCGGGCGACCAGCCGGCGTCGATGAGGTTCGGTGAAAATCCGGTCTCCTCGACGATAGCCTGGCGCAATACGGTGAAAAGGCCCTGCCCCATTTCGGTGTGGCCGGTGAACGCCTCGATCCTGCCGTTGGGAGACACGCGAATCTTCACGTTGCCGCTCTCCGCGACTCCGTTGCCGAGGCCGGTGCTCTTGATGCCGCAGCCGATGCCCGCGTACTTGGCGCTCTTGTAAATGTCCTTCACGGCCTGGAGCGTTTGCAGGATGCCGACGCTTTCGCGCATGATCTGGCCGGTGGCGAACGCGTCTCCGGGACGCAGCACGTTGCGCTCACGGATGTCGTAGGCGTCGAGTCCAACCTTTTCGGCCAGCATGTCCATGATCCCTTCCATGGCGAACTGCGCCTGGTTGCTCCCGAAGCCGCGCATGGAGCCGCTGTTCGGATTGTTCGTGAAAACGGCTTTGGCTTCCACGTCCACGTTCGGAACTTTGTAGGGCCCGCAGGAGTGGCACGCCGCGCGCAACGCGCACTTGGCGCTGATTCCCGCGTAGCCTCCGCAATCGCTCACGATCCGCGATCGCAGTGCGACCAGACGGCCTCCGGCGTCGCAACCCGCCGTGACGTGCAGCGTCATGGGATGCCGCTTCGGATGCATTTTGGCGGATTCCACGCGCGTCAGCACCGTCTTCACCGGCCGGCCGAGCGCATGCGCCGCTAGCGCGGTCTGCGCCTGAATTGTCAGCTCTTCCTTCGCTCCGAACGCTCCGCCGCTCGAGGTGAGCGCCACCTCGACGTCGTCTTTCGGGAGGCTCAACACCTTCGCGATCAGGTCGTGATCGAAGGTCGAGCCCTGGCTTTGCGAGTAAACCTTGACGCCCTTGCCCTGCGGAACCGCCAGGCACGCCTCCGGCTCCAGGAACGCGGGATCGACGGCCTGCGTTTGAAATGTCTGATCCACCACGTGCGCGGCCGTGGCCAGCGCCGCATCCACATCGCCGCGCGCGAACGCGAAGGTGTCCAGCAGATTCGGATGCACGTGCACATTGCCTTCGCAATGCACTTGCGGAGCTCCCGGCTTCAGCGCCTCGAACGGATCCGTCACCGGCTCCAGCACCTCGTAGCCGATCTTGACTTTTTTGCCCGCTTCGCGCGCGTGAAACATCGTATCCGCCACCACCAGCGCGAACATATCGCCGATGCAGCAGGTGGTTTCGCCGATGGCGACGAACACCGGGAGGTCGGGCATCGCGAGACCCGTCCCGCGGTGGCCGGGAACGTCCTTGGCCGTAAAGACGCGGACCACGCCGGGCATTTTTGCGGCTTGCGAGGCGTCGATCGACAGGAGCTTGGCGCGTGCGTGCTCGGTCAGCACCGGCGCGGCGTTCAACATGCCGGGAACGTGCATGTCGTCGACAAAGGGCCGCTCGCCCATCGCCTGTTCGATGCCCCCGTAGCGCACCGGCGACGCCCCCACCCCGGCCGCCGGCCGGCTGCTGTTTTTATACGTGGTGGTTCGCTTGTGCCCGTACTGCTCGCCGAAGTAGTTGTGGCGGCGAGGCAGCCGCGATGGCATCTGCTTGCCGTCCTTCCAGGCTTCTCCGGCGGTTTGAATTGCATCGACGATCCGCGCGTACCCGGTGCAGCGGCAGATGTGGCCCGCGAGCCCCTTGGCGATCTCCCCGCGATCTTGGGTCTTACCTTGCTCCACCATCAACGACGCCCGCACCACGATGCCGGGGATGCAAAATCCGCACTGTACGGCGCCTTCTTTAGCAAAAGCTTCACCCAGCACCCGGCGCATGTCCTCGGACATGCCTTCCATGGTGGTCACCTGATGGCCTTCCATCTGCTCCGGCTTGCGCAGGCAGGCGAGCACGGGACGGCCGTCCACCAGCACCGCGCAGCATCCGCACACACCTTCGGGAGCGCAACCGTTCTTGGGCGACGTGACGCCGCATTCCTCGCGCAGCACTTCGAGGAAATGCATACCCGGCTCGTAGGACGCCTCGGTGAGCTTCCCGTTCAGAACGAATTTAGTCGTTGGCATGGTGGACCTTGGCATTCCGTCCGGCTCGCTCAGGGAGCTGATCGAGACGACGAAGCCCCTTTCGGGGCATCAGCTTCAGCGTATCAGGATGGTGCGTCGGCTTCAATGTGGGATCGGTGTGGGATCGGTCGTATCGCTCAACTCACCCTTGGGGCGATTAAGTGATGACCGCCCTGGTGCTGAATGCCGTCGATCAGCAGCTTCCGCCGGATCGCAAGGCATTGCTTCCAGCCCGCTAAGCGCTTGAAAAGGGGACAGACTACTCTGTCCCCTCTCGTAAATTCCTGACTTCACCGCGCATTTGCGTGTGGACAGAGCGGTCTGTCCCCTTTTCATCATGAGAGAATGGCAAATATGAGAAACATGCTGACCGCTCTCGGCGCGATCCTCGCCTTGGCTCCGACGTCGACCGTGCTGCTGGCGCACCACTCGTTCGCTTCCGAATTCGACACCGCCAAGACCATCACGGTGACGGGCGTCGTCAGCAAGGTCGAGTGGACCAATCCGCATACCTGGTTTTTCGTCGATGGCAAGGACGAGACCGGCAGAGAGGCCACCTGGAGCTTCGAGGGCGCCGCGCCGAGCCTGTTGGTACGCAGAGGCCTTGGCAAATTGACGGTGAAGGTCGGCGACATTGTGACCATCGAAGGGTATCGCGCCAAGGACGCGAGCGACGTCGCGTCGAGCACGGTGGTTCAGCTTCCCGATGGCAAGAAAGTCCGTCTGGGCGTCGTCGGCGGACCCAGCGACTAACTATAACTAGAGCTTCCTGAGTTCTTGTGGGGCAGCCCTTCCGGGCTGCAGCCGGCTTTCGAGCCGGCTCTCTCCACGCCGCGCAGAAGCACGGCGGCAGGGCGGAAGCACTGCCCCACAATGCCACACAGAAGCCAAGAAATGGAATTGATCAATTGAGTGGCATTTATTCCGGTGAGAACGCCAGCAGCGCGTTGCCCGGCGTGCCGCGCTCCCCGAAAAAGTAGCCGGAGGGCACGAACACCGTCCCACCCGCGATGACCGGCCCGGCCGAGCCCATCGACCCGCCCTTCGCCGCCGCTCCGTTCACCGTCTTGAACTCCTGCATCATGTTGAACTGCCACACCAGCTCGCCGTCCTTAGTGGAGAACGCGCGCACGATGCCGTCGTAGCCGCCGCCGAAAACGGTTCCCGGGATCACGCTCATCGCCGCGCCGATGCCCAGGCGCGGACCCGCAGCCTTGATGGGAGCGGTCCACACGCGCTCGCCGTTCGAGAGCCGCACGGCCACGACGCCCACGCTGCTGACCCCGAAATAGGCGTACTCATCGTCGGCCGCTCCACCGAACGTGATTTCCCCAAGCGCGAGCTTTTCGGGAACCTGCGTCTTCCACACCACCGCGCCCTTCTGATCGGGATCGTGCGCCCAGATCATGCCGCTCTTTTGTCCTGCGATCAGAAGCCGCTTCCCATTTGAAAGCGTGCGCAAGATCGGCGACGCCCCGAAGTCGTAATCCGGACCCATGTTCTTCGGGCAGTTCTCGCCGTTGCCCCAAGCCGGGCCGCACGCGAGCCACGCGTCGTTCAGCGTGTCCTGGACGCTCCACAACTGCTTGCCGGTCGCGAGATCCATGGCCATGACGGCGTCGGTGCCGGGAGCTCCCGGCTCCGTATACGTATTGCCGGTGCCGAAATAGAGCGCCTTGTTTTTCGGATCGATCGTCGGCGTGTTCCACACGGCGCCGCCGGCCGGGCCCCACAGTTGCGTGCCCGCGGCGTTCTTGCGCGTGGGCTTCGGCGTTTCCTGGATCGTGTAGGATTTCCAAATCTGCTTGCCGTTGTTCGCGTCCAGCGCCACGATGCTTCCTCGAAACGTGCAGCACGGATAAAGCGGGTTCGGCCCCATGGCCTCTTCGCGGGAAGCGACCCCCACGTATAAGCGCCCCTCGTATAGCGCCGGAGTGCCCGTGATCCCCGCGACGGCGTTGTCGTCCACGTGCGTTTCCCACAGCAGGCGGCCCGTGGAGGCGTCGATGGCGTACACGTTCGCGCGCACATCGCCGAAATAAGCCGCGAAGCGTGCTCCACCTTGCCCCTTCACCTCGCCGATATTGATGGCGTTGCGCACCCCTGACCGCGCCTGGAAGGACCAGTACGCGCAGCCCGAAGCCGCGTCGATCGAATAAACCATTCCGTTATTCAGCCCGATGAAGACGTGTCCGGCGACCACTGCCGGCTGGCCGTACATCGACGATCCGCCGGGAAATCCGAACGCCCACTTCAGCTTCAATCTCGACGCCTGATTGGCCGCGATTCCAGCGCCCTTGGCCGTTTGATACCGGCCGTTCGTCGAGTCCGCGCCCCAGCCGTTCCACGCGGGAGCGGCGGTAGTGTTGGTGATGGGCGGATTGCTCTTGCACGCATTCGGCATCTTTCCTGCGTCGCCCAAGCCGGGAGCCATGAAATTCCGTCCCGCGAGATATTCGGCGATCGCGAGCTTGTCGGCGTCCCCGAGCGCCCCTGCCGCGGTGTGAACTCCGCCCGTGCCCAACTTAGCGACGATCGCCTCGGGCGAGAGCTTCCGCAGCGCCGCGGCATCGGGACCAACATCGCCGCGGGTCTCCGTGTGACACATAACGCAGTTCTGTTCGAACAGCTTGGCGGATTTCGGCAACTGCGCCAGGGCCGCCGGAGCCGCGATCAGAGCCAGCGCCGCTGCTCTTGAAAACACCGGACCTGAAAACACGGAGAATCGCATCGTCATGGAAGAATGCCTCCAAATTAGTATGACCCACCCGCAAGCCGCTTCGCGAACCGGTATTCAATCGACGGCTCCGTGCGTTGTCCTTCGGTCAAGCCCTTCGAGCGCCGACTTCACCAGCGCGGCCGAGCGATAAATTCCATGCACGAACTTGCCATAAGGCAGCGTCAAGAAAAGAAACAAAACGACCGCCAGGTGAATCACCAGAAGCATCCCCATCGCGGACGTTTCCCGCAACGCGAGCAGGCCGAGTCCCGTGATGCTCGTCAGGAACAGCAGCGCGAGGAAGCTCTTGTCGCTGCCGTCCTGCGCGGCGTCGGCGATGGCTGGGTCTCGTTTGCGCTTCAAGAAATATAACCCGATCGGTCCGATCAGCAGCCCGATGCCGCCCAGCGTCCCCAAGATCACAGGCGCGCTTCCGTAAGGATGCGGCGCGATGTAGCCGAGCGCGTGGTCGATCGCGGCCACGGTCGTCGAGGCGAAGCACAGCAGGAATCCGTAGAACGTGAAATGGTGATAAACTCGCCGGGCCTGCGAGTGCTTCTGGTCCGGATACGCGCATCCCGCGCCGCCGCTCGAAAGATTCACGAGCGCGAGCGCATCCCCGGCGGCCTTCACCAGTGCTCCTAGCTGGAAGAAGCGCTTCACGTTTTCGCCCGCATCCTTCCAGAAGCGCAAGAATCCGCCGACGTGCGCGGTAAGAATGACTGCCGACACGATCAGAAAAATCGCCACCATGTCCTCGTGCGGGATCACATCGTAAAACACCGGCCCGCCGAGCGCGCCCACCGACATGCCGATCGCGATCATCCCGAGAATCCACTGCACGAATTTGCCGCGCGCAAAGAGCGTTGCCAGCGCCGAGGGCCATGCATAATGCCGGTAGGAATCGGCGCGGATTTGCGCGAACACTTTCGGGACGTTGACGGCGAACTCGTGCGGCGGCGCGTACTGGCAGGCGTAGTAGCACTCGGCGCAGTTGTGACACAGATTCGCGAGATAACGCAGATCGCCCGAGGTGAACGTCAGGCGCCGTTCCATCGCCGGAAAAACCGCGCAGTAGCCTTCGCAATAACGGCAGGCGTTGCAGATGGTCATCAGGCGCTCGCCTTCGGCGAGGTTCGCAGCGGCCGTGGACTGGCCCGTCTCAGGATCGTGCGGCACGCGCGGCCTCCCTTCCGGCGATGCGCCCGAACACGCTTCCGATAGTCATGCCGAAGCCCGCCGGATAGCCCTTGCCGAGAATATTTCCGGCCATGATTTCGCCCGCCGCGAAGAGATTTGGTTTCTCAGCGATGTCCCGCATCTGGATCTCCGCCCTTTCGTTCACCCTGACGCTGAGGTAAGTAAACGTGATCCCCGGACGCAGCGGATAGCCGAAAAATGGCGGCTGATCGATGGTTTGCGCCCAATGCGATTTGGGCGGCACCAGATCGCGCGAAGTACGGCAATCGTCGAGCAGGTTGTGATCGAAGCTCCCCGGCTGCACCGCGCGATTGAAAGCTTCGACCGTCGCTCGAAGTTTTTCCGCGGGCAGATCCAACGCCTTAGCGAGCTCAAAGATACTCGCCGCACGGATCGGAGGAAAAACGGACGGCATGAACCGGCCGATCACCTTGGAATCGATGATCGAATACGCGATTTGCCCGGGCTGCTGCGCGACTAAACGTCCCCAAATGGCGTAGCGCTTCGGCCACAGGTCCTCGCCCTCGTCATAAAACCGCTCGCACGCGCGATTCACGACGATACCGAGCGGCACGCAGTCCAACCGCGTGACGATTCCTCCGTCGAACTTCGGAGCGCGGCCGTCGATCGCGACTGCGTGGCACTGGGTGGGATCGCCGATCGGCTCGGCTCCGTGATCGAGCAGCAGCTTCAGAACTTTCCCCTTGTTGTAGGGCGTACCGCGGATGATGAAGTTATCGGCGGCCTCGCCCCACGCCTCTTTCAGCCATTCGAGGTTCGCCTCGAAGCCCCCCGATGCCGCGATGAAGCACTTCCCGCCGAACTTCGCAGCCTTGCCATCGAGCAGCGCAGTCCCTCCCGCGAAGCGGCCTCCCTCGATATCCAGCCCGATGACTTCGGCGTTGTACAGAACGCGAACTCCCTTCGCCAAAGCGGCCTCGTAATACGCATTGAGGAGCGCCTTCCCGCCTCCCAGGAAGAAGGCATTGGTGCGGCCCAGGTGCAGCGTCCCTCCGAGCGACGGTTGGAAGCGCACGCCGTAACCGCGGGCCCACGCCGCCGCGTGGGGCGATTCGCGAATCACCAGCCGCGCCAGTGGTTCATCGGTCTGGCCTTCGGTGACGCGCAGCACGTCGGCGAAGAATTCCTCTTCGGTGTACGCGCCCGTCAGGACGTCGGTGGGCGCGTCGTGCATCGAGCGCATATTGCGCGTGTGGCGGCTGTTCCCCCCGCGATACTCGCGCGGCGCGGATTCCAGGATCGTGACCGACGCCCCCGCCTCGCGAGCCGTCAACGCCGCGCACAAGGCCGCGTTGCCGCCGCCGGCGATCACGATGTCGGAGGAAAGCAAGGCCTCGGCTTGCGCGGATGGATATGAAGTGTGCGTGGAGTCCACCAAATTCGGTCCAAAATATCGAGCGGTTGGTATCAGTATAATTGCAGGAACTCACATAGTCGCTGCGCGCGAGGCTCCGTGTCTTCCACTCCTTCGTCAATTGACTTCTTTTTCGCGCCCGACCTATACTGGCTCGTGCCTCGACGCCGAAACGCTTTCTCGTCGAAGGGAGGTGCCGTGTACGCCTCGAAGAATCGCGCCCTGCTCATTTGCGTTCTGCTCGCTGCCATCGTCAAACCGGTGGCCGCCCAGAACCCGCCCACCTTCAAGTACGATCCCACCTGGCCCAAGGAATTGCCCAACAGCAAGTGGACGATCGAGTCTATCACTGGCCTGTACGTCGATCCCGAGGATCACATCTGGGTGCTGCAGCGTCCGCGCGATCTCGACAAGACCGAAAATTTCGCCGCGCTCAATCCGCCTACCGGCGAATGCTGCATCCAGCCGCCGGCCGTGCTGGAATTCAACACCGAAGGCGACCTGTTGAACTCCTGGGGCGGGCCGGGAGCTGCGCCGGGCTGGCCGAGCTCCGAGCACACCATTTTCGTCGATCGCCAGAAGAATGTCTGGCTCGCGGGTGCGGGCGCCGGCGACACGCTGCTGCGCTTCACGCCCGACGGCAAGTATCTCGGCGAATTCGGCCATCGGGGGCCGTCCGGGCCCGACGCCGGGCGCAAGCAGGACAATCAGCAGACCGGCTTGCTCTTGCGCGGCGTCGCGGCGGCCAAGCTCGATGAGGACGCCCGCGAGATCTACATCGCCGACGGCTACCTGAACAAGCGCGTGATGGTTTACGACATCGACACCGGCGCGTTCAAACGCGGCTGGGGAGCTTACGGAATCCCGCTCAGCGAGATCGATAACGAACCGCAGCCCGCGCACAATCCCTCGGGCCCCTCCGCCAAGCAGTTCCGCTCGCCCGTGCATTGCGTGCAGATCTCCAACGACGGCTTCGTCTACGTCTGCGACCGCGGCGGCGACCGCATCCAGGTGTTCACCAAGCAGGGCAAGTTCGTGAAGGAGATGTTCGTGGCGACGAACGCGCTGGAGCGCGGATCGGTGGGATCGGTCGCGTTTTCACCCGACGCCAAGCAGCAGTATATTTACGTCGCCGACATCATGGATAACGTCGTGTGGATCGTGAACCGCGAATCGGGAGCCACGGTCGGCAGGATCGGGCACGCCGGTCATGCAGGCGGCCAGTTTCATTACCTGCATCTTGCGGTGACCGATTCGCACGGAAATATCTACACCGGCGAAGTGGAATCCGGCAAGCGCGTCCAGAAGTTCGTTCCTGGAAAATAGCTCCAGAGTCATTCCGAGCGGCAGCGAGGAATCTGCTTTTGTTCCTGCTTATTGTTAGAGTCTTAAAAGCAGATCCTTCGCTACCGCTCGGGATGACGCGAGAGGAACTACAACGGTGAATGCATTCTTATGATGAAACTAACTCGACGTGAGGTCTTCGCTGGAGCGAGCGCCCTGGCGCTCCGGCGCGCCGCGTTTGCGAAAGCGTCGCAGCCGTCGACCCGAGTGAATTTCGCAGTGCCCGCCGGCGCCTGCGACACACACACGCATATCTTCGGCGATCCCAAGCAGTTCCCCATGTGGTCCGGCCGCGTCTACACACCGGAAGCCGCGCTGCCCGATGAGATGCGTGCGCTGCATAAGGCTTTGCACATGGAGCGGGTGGTCATTGTTACGCCCAGCATCTACGGGACGGATAATTCCGCGACTCTCTACGGCATGAAGGCGTACGGCGCCGGAGATGGCAAAGCCGCGCGCGGCGTCGCCGTCATCGACGATAAGACCTCCGAGGGCGACCTCGACGCCATGGGACGCGCGGGCATCCGTGGGATCCGTATCAACCTCGCGACCGTCAATCAAAACGACGCAAGCGTCGGCCGCAAGCGCCTACAGGCCGCCATCGATCGCGTAAAGGGGCGAGGCTGGCATATTCAGATGTACGTGGCCGCCAGTGTGATTCCCGGCATCAGGGATCTGATCGCGTCGTCGCCAGTGCCCGTCGTCTTCGATCATTTTGGAGGCGCGGAAACGGCGAAAGGCATGCAGCAAGCTGGCTGGGCGGATCTGCTCGCTCTGGTGAAGTCCGGCAAGGCGTGGGTGAAGATCTCGGGCGCTTATCGCGCTTCGATGAACGGTCCCGAATACGCCGACCTGGTTCCCTATGCGAAAGCGCTCATCGTCGCCAATGCGGATCGCCTGGTGTGGGGCAGCGACTGGCCGCATCCGAATTCGAGTCCGCCTCCGGGGCGCTCCGCGACGGAGTTGAATCCCGTGTACCAGATCGACGACGGACGTTTGCTCAATCTGCTGCCGGTATGGGCTCCGGATGCGGCCGTGCGCAGGAAAATCCTGGTGGACAATCCGGCGAAGCTCTATGGTTTCTGAAAAACGGGGCAGTGACCACCTTTTTTCGTCGCGCTAATCGACGCGGCTGTGGCATACCCGTGCGAAAAAAAGCTATCTGTCCCGTTTTCAGTGAACTCTCAGAATATGAGATAAATTACCATGGATTACTGCGATATTAAGATAGCTTCAGAATTCTAAATTTTGCGAAACCCGTTTCTAGGGGCCTAGGAGGCCCAAGGCTGCGTTGGTGTGATTTTCTGGACCCTTACCATCGAAAACTTTTGCAAGGGGGTTTATAACGCGTCCCTTGCGCAGGCTGTTGATCGCAAGCGGCTTACGGGCGAACGTGCATCACTTTTGGCACATCCGGATTTTAGAAGCGAATATTCGTGATCCTAATAGGCTTATCGGAAAACGCACGATACTTTCCGCACATCGAGATTTTTGCCGCAAAATTTGGGGAAGCCGGCCTGGTGGACTATGACGAATGGTTTGTGCTCGAGTCGACTCGTAGAACAACGCGTAACCGATTCCACCTCTCCCTACGTCTTCTCAGGCGCTTGTAAACCGGCGGTCCCGTGACGATTTCGAGGCCGTTTGGCGCGGGTTGACAGGTCCTCTAAATTCGTGAGAACATTGGCGCGCAGAGGAGATTCCCTCATATGAAATCCAAGTCGATTACGCTCTTTTCCGCGGCCGCTCTTTTGCTGGCCGCCGCTCCCGTCTTCGCCCATCACGGCGACGCCGGACGATACGAGGACAATGTCGTGGTGATGAAGGGGACGGTCGTCGAAATGCAGTTGATCACGCCGCACTCGATCATCGTTTTCGATTCCCCCGACGAGAACGGAAAGATGGTTCGCTGGCAGGCGGAAATGAACGGCCGCGCCCAGATGATCAAGGACTTCGGCTGGACCGGCACCACCCTGAAGCCCGGCGACGCCGTCACCATCACCGGTCGCAAGGTGAAGAGCGGCGCGCCCTACATGAATTTGACCGACCGCGCCAACGTCGTGCTGACCGATAGCGGCAAGGAAGTCTTCCGCACCAAGAACTATGGCACCGAGGAGCGCAAGCACCCCGCCGCCGGTTACGGCGAAGGTGGTCCAGCCGCCGCGCCGGCCAGTGGAGCGCCGGCCAACTGAGGGCGTCGCGAAGCTTGTACCTGAGGACGAAAAGCAGATCTCTCGACTCGCGCTCGGGATGACTCAGGGAACATGAGAGACAGGATGACGGGCAAAAGAATTTCGGCTTATTTCATGACGCGCCGTTGCAGGTGTTCGGCGCTCCTGTGCGCCGTCCTCTGTCCGTTCCCATGTTGGGCGCAGAGCAAAGCGGCCCCCGCTTCCACTTCCTCAGCCGCCGGATTGAAGCAGACGGCCTATATCAAAGCCTCCAATCCTCATGCGAACGATCACTTCGGCAACGGCGGCACGCTGGAGGGCCACGGGCTCGCGCTGAGCGGCGACGGCATGACCATGGCGGTGGGCGCGCCGTATGAAAGCAGCGCGGCCAAGGGGATAAACGGCGATCAGAACAATACTTCGCTGTACGCTTCCGGCGCGGTTTACGTATTCACGCAAAAGAACGGCGCGTGGACGCAGCAGGCTTACATCAAGGGGTCCAATCCGGGGCAGAGCTACCGCTTCGGGCACCACATCTCGCTCAGCCAGGACGGCAACACCATGGCCGTCTCCTCGCATTTCGAGGCCAGCGACGCCAAGGGCGTCTTCAATGGAGATGGGGGCAACCAGAACGATAAATCCATCCCGCAGGCGGGCGCCGTCTACGTCTTCACGCGCACCGGCACCGCGTGGACCCAGCAAGCCTACATCAAGGCGTCCAACACGGGTGAAAAAGGGACGCTGGATAAACCGGACGAGGGCGATCAGTTTGGATTCTCGATCGCGCTGAGCGCGGACGGTAACACGCTGGTGGCCGGCGCGATCTCTGAAGACAGCAAGGCCACGGGAATCAATGGCGATGAGACCGATAATTCGCAACAATCCTCCGGCGCCGCTTACGTCTTCGTGCGCAACGGAACCGCGTGGACGCAGCAGGCCTACGTGAAACCTTCCAACACGTTTGCCGCGATGCTGTTCGGTTACTCGCTGGGTCTCAGCGCCGACGGCAACACGATGGCCGTCGCCGCCTACGATGAGCGTGGCTCGGCGCGGGAAATCAACGGCGTGCAGGACCGGAACCGTCCGGGCGCGGGCGCCATCTACGTGTTCGCGCGCACCGGAACCATTTGGGTGCAGACGGATTATCTCAAGGCGCATAACGCCGAAAATGGCGATTCGCTGGGCTACGACATGGCCATCAGCCAGGACGGCAACACCATCGCGGGCGGCGCCGGCGACGAAGATTGCTTCGCCGCGGGCGTGAATCCCAAAGAGCCCTGCGACAACGATTACAAGACCGATACTTCGACCGGCGCGGCCTATATTTTCGTGCGCAGGAACGGCAAATGGAGCGAGCAGGCGTTCATCAAGGCCTCACACCCGGGCAAGGAAGACTGGTTCGCGTCGCGCCTGAACCTGAGCGGCGACGGCAACACGCTCGCGGTGGGCGCGCAGCTCGAAAACGGAAATTCCAAGGGCATCAACGGCAACGAGCTGGACGTTTCCGCGGAGGATTCCGGCGCGCTGTACCTGTTCACCCGCACCGGCGACACGTGGGTCCAGAAAGCGTACATGAAGGGGACCAACACCGAGGCCTACGACGAGTTCGGGAGCTCCATGGCGCTGTCGAAGGACGGCAAGATCCTGGCCGTGGGAGCGCGCGGCGAATCGAGCGGGGCCAAGGGCGTCAATGGGAATCAGAACGATAACTCCGCACAGGGAGCCGGCGCGGTCTACGTTTTCTCGAATCAGTAAGAACCTCGCGAGGCGCTCGATGAGGACTCTCAGCCGCATAATTCTCGCCGTAGCGATCCTGGTAAGCGTCAGGGCTGCGCCCCATTACGGCACGCGACTCTACCAAGCACGCGTCACGGATGCTAGCCGGAATCAGGGCATCCTCTTTGTCGGCAGCAGCATCTTCCAGTTCTGGAGGCATCTGGAGGAACAGATGGCGCCGCTTCCCGTGCTGAATCGCGCGATCGCGGGCACCGTGACGCAGGATCAGATCGACCGCGTAGGCCAGTTCGTGTTCCCCTATAAGCCGCGCATCGTCGTCTACTATTGCGGCAGCAACGATATCAGCGCCGGGGAGAGCGCCGAGCCGATCGTCGCCCGGACCAAGCGTTTTATAGAAGTGGTCCACGAAAAGCTGCCCGAGACCTTTATCTATTACACGGCGATCCAGAAAGCTCCCGAGAAAAGGGATCGCTGGAACATCGTGGAAGCGGTCAACCGGGAGATGGAACGCTACAGCCGCGAGACCCGCAACGTGGGATTCATCGATCTGAATCCGGTGTTGTTCGACCGCCAGGGCAAGGTGCGCGAAAATCTTTTTCTTCCCGATCAACTTCACTTTCGCCCGGATTCGACGGCTTACCAGGAATTCGCCGACGTCTTGAAACCGGTTCTCACGAAGGCCTGGCAAAGCGGCGTGGGGTTGCCGAAGGGCAACTAAGCTCCGGTTTAAGATAGGATCCCAGACCGGTCATCCCAATTCGGAGTCGAGGGATCTTGCTTGCTATGCCGACGGCTTCATCCGACAACTGGAAACGACATCCTGCCACGATGGGCCCCGGTCTTCTTGTTGTATAATTTGTCCAATCGCTTTCGAAAGGACGGCGGAGAACGATGCGTCGGTCGATTCTAAGTTTTATTGTGGTGGTCAGTGCTGTCGCCGGCCAAACAAAGCAGACGAATCCCAACCCGGGTGATTCATCGGCCCAGCCAAGTATTGGGCGCATTGATTTCATAACAGCGATTATTTCGACGAGCGACGGTAAGCGTGGCGCTGTTGACCTTGAGCGGAAGTTCGCTCCCAAGAAGCAAGAACTCGTTCAAATGCAAACAGAGTTGACGCGCCTTGAACTGCAGCTTGAGTCACAAGTCGGACCGAGCCGTCAAGATGCTGAATTGCAGGTCAATAAGTTACGAGAGTCTTTGAAAACAGCGACTAATAGCGCTCAGGTGGAGCTAGAGCAGGACCAAAGGCGTATCGTCCAAACGATTCGGGACAAGATGATGCTAATTGTGCGCGCCTACGCCAAGGAAAAAGGTCTGCTTCGGATAGTAGATTCTAAGCAGGATACCACCGTCTTTGAAGCAGACCCGTCCCTGGATATTAAGCAAAATTCCAGTGTAGACATTACGCAAGAGATAGTCGCCATATATGAGGGCGGTGCCACAACCGACATTAGTGGTCAAATCGACGAGGTCGCCAGAAGTGGACGGTACACTGCCCTTCCGCCCGGCTCGCCCTGTCAAGCAGACGGCTCCTTGGGCGGACTCGCCCGATATGAAATCAAGAACGGCACTGTTTACGACTTGCGAGTCATTCTTAGTGGTCCTGCCGGGCAGGAAGTTCACGTACCGCCAAACTCGTCGCAAACTGTAACTTTTCCAGCCGGAACATATAGAATACTAGGCAAGGTATCTTCCCCCAGCGTTTTCCCATTCTTCGGCGAGCAGGTGTTCCCGGCCGGCGCTGGATGTGGTTCACAGTTCTATATTTCACCCCAACGGTAGGGTGGAATATGGTTGACCGTTGGGCTCTAGCCGTGCGCTACCGTTTCGGAGCGACCGGCGGACCGGGCTTGGTGAACCGCGCCGCGTCGATAGCGACGTTCACCCGGATCTCGCTCAGCTCGACGCTCTCGCGTCCATCGAGCCACAGCATGTTCCATTTGAAGGGCATTTTGACGCCGTTTACGTCGCGATAATCCGAATAGTCGTACTGCGTCGGGATGCGTCCCACGGGTGAGGAGGCATAGCGCCGCATCCGGACAAGTAAGCCGGTCTCGGGATCGAAATACAGAGAGACCATTGTCTGATTTCCAGGTGTTTGATTTCCGATTACGCCCTGCACGACCTGAACTTTCTTATCGCCGATGATACTTGGAGCGCCGGAGCGCCACTGCGTAAAGGCCTGCTTGACGCGGCCCGGAAATTCGATTCGCCGACGTCGTGAAGCCGGTCCTCACCAAGGCCTGGCAAAGCGGCGTGGGGCTGCCGAAAGGCAATTGATCGGCTGCGTGCCCCCGACCCGCACCCTTCGGAGCGGGCGGACGCACGGCCTTTAGCGGGGGGCGGGAGGCATGACTCCTTCCGCGGCAAGTTTCCCGCGGCCGGCGGGACCCGTCAGCACTGCAACGAAGTCTTGGACCGCCGGAGACATGTCGTTGCGATGCCAGAGCGAAAAGTCCGTGGCCAGTGCAAACTCTCTGGGGAACGGCCCCGCCATGGAGTCGCGGTTGGACTGCAGAATCTCGCTGGATTGCGATACTCCGATATCGACTCCTTGGTCGAGAACGAGGCGCATGGTTGCGAAGCCGTCGCTGGCGAACGTGATTTTCGGAAGAACTTCGTCCTTCACTCCCAGCGCTTCGATCACTTTCATGAAATGAGTCCCGACCGT
Organism: Bryobacteraceae bacterium; assembly: GCA_035934795.1. Classification (GTDB taxonomy): domain Bacteria; phylum Acidobacteriota; class Terriglobia; order Bryobacterales; family Bryobacteraceae; genus Palsa-187. The sequence goes on from DASYXM010000052.1 coordinate 83,970, forward strand.
CGCTCCCCGGGCCGGATCCGAAACTGCAATGCGCCTGGCTGCGAGCAGCGCGGCTTTCAATTTTTCCGGGCTGGAGACATCCGGTTTCGCGGAGTTTGGAGGCACCGCCACGCCGGCTACCGTGCTGCCCAGGAGGGTGCTAGTTCCATCCCGGAGCGCGCCCATGCTTTCGGCGTCCCGAATCAGCGGCACGGTCGTGATCAGCAATGCCGCTTGGGGATCCGCCCGAAACCTTTGCGCGGTGGCGCCGGCGGTATCGAAAACGAGCGTGACCGTGTTACCCGTTGTCTTTTCGTAGTCGGCGGCGATTGCCGTGAGGGGAGTCTTTACGACTGCAGCCGCGTAGATCTTCACATTTTCGCCAACTGCCGGTTGTGCGGATAAAGTGCCCGCCGTCGGCGCTGAAACGAGCAAAAAAGCGAGGAACATTCTTGTTTGCACGGCTCTCTCCTTGAGCCGAAGATAACACGCATGCCTCGGGGGTCGATTTCCCCCGCGCCTTCGGCAACTTGTTAGTACGGTATCCGTTCGATCCCAGTGATAAATGTGATGCCTGAAACGACCAGTCCGGAGAGCCGGCTATCGTTCGTTACGAACAGATCGGTGCAGTCGGCAGGGCTCACGGTGGAAACGCGATGGCAACGCAGCCCCCGATCGGAGGCGCTCGACAAAACGGTCGCCCGATTCGCCCTCCCACACCTGCCTTCCAACCCCCAGCAAAGACAAGACTGGATCGCTCGTCTCGCGGCGCTGATCCTCGGGCTCGCTCTCGATATCTGATTTGACCATGTTCACCCTCAATCATTCTAGCGAGGATGTCGGAATCGCGCCAAGCCGCCGCTGGTGCGAGTCGAAGTTGGGATGAAGCCGGGAGGATGGGACAGCCAAGGCTAGAACGAATTGATCGTAAAGCTCCCATTCTTGAATTCGATTTCCCGGACTTTTCCGTTTGGGCCAACGGGTCCGATCGGATTGCCGTTCAGCTGAACTACAAGCCCGCCCGCATTCCCTGTGCGAAGGGTCCCGCTCCCTTGCAGTGTGACCGTCCGCGCGGACCCGGGAACCAGCAACTGCGCAAAAAGAGCCTTGCCGTCCTGATCCTTCATCGATATCCAACTTGGCTCGGTTGCATCGAGAACAATCTCCATCGGGAGACCTGAACTGGTAGTCTGGACGGGAGAATTTGCCGCCGCAACGGGAATCGCCGGCCGGTTGGCAGGTGGCCTCGCGCCAGCATTCGCGGGTGTCGGCGCGGGGGCCTTTACGGTCGCGGCAGAAACGGTCGCGGGCTCCGTCGTTGGCGCGTTTCGCGCGCTCGCGGCCGCGTGATCTTGCTTCACGGAGAGTGTTGTATCGTGCGTCGGCCAAAGCGAGAGGCCGATGACGACTGATGCGGCGATGAATGCACCCGCGCCGGCAACCCATAGGCCTCTGAGCTTGACGCGCGGAGCTCGCTCCCACGCAGCCGGCAGCGCCGCCGGCGCCATCCGCTCTATATTGAGGGTTGCCTGATTACAGAAGCCCTCGAAGGTGGAAAGCAAGTTCCGGAAGCTCGTCTCGGTGGTCGCCGATTGTGCGTGCAAATCGTGGATCAACCCGGCATGTTTTTGAACCTGCGTCTCCACGCGCTGGATGCGATTGGAAAGGCCGGACTCCACTTCCCGAACGTATTCCGTGAGGTGATTCTGGCTGACGCTTCGATCGCGCCGGTCTCCGAACATGCGCGCCCCCAGGCCCGGGTCGCTCGCCGCCGGCAGGTGCGGTGCTTGGCCCGCGCCCAGCAACACTTGCACCTCGTCGGCGATGCGTAGCGCGTCGCGGCGGGAGAGGCACCGCCATTCGGTTGGTTCCGCCGTATCCTCTGCCAGGTACAGCCCGAAACCGATCACTTCGTCCTCGCCGATCGCGTCCGTGATTTGAAGAAACTGGGCGATGGTGTCCCGCCGAAGCGAAGTGGTGCCGTCGAAGGCCGCGTTAAACGCCTCCACTTGCTGGGGAGTGACCGCTCCCACGTATTCGGCCGTGAAATTGAGGCTCTCCCGGTCGAAGTCGAAGCCCAACCACTCGCCCCGTTGTTTATCGATGCGAACATCCTCCGTGAGCAGGTTGAGAAACTTCTGGGATTCGGCGATGACGCTTGCCAGTTTGTGCAGGGGAACTCCCACGCCGCCCCGGCTCAGTTCTACTCGAATTCGCAATCTTGCCATGGTGTGCCTTAGTGACTTTCGCGCCGCGTCCGGGGAAGCGGATCGCGACGGATTTGATGCAGAAGCTCAATGTTCCTGCGGCTCAGCCGATACTCAAAAACATCGCCATTGCCGCCTTCAAAAAGCTTCTCCTCAGGGATGGTTTCCAGCAGGCGTCCGTAGCAATCGGCCGCACTTTCGTAGGAGCGCCGCTCAAACGCCACCACAGTCAGCGCCTGCAACCCGACTATCGAGCGGGGGTGAGCCTTCACGAGTTGTTGCGCGTAACGCTCGACGCGCGCCAGATCGAATATCTCCAAGCACAGTGCGATCAGATTCCGCAGCGCCTCTTCCGCGCCCGGATGGAGTTCCAGGAGCCGCAGATACTGCGCCTCGGACTCATCGAAGCGTCGCAGCGTTTGGAGGGCGACCGCCTTCCCGAACAGTGCGGGTAGTAGCGCACCCTCCGACCAGCATTTTTCGAAACAAGCCAAGGCCTCTTCCGGCTGATTCAAATGGAGCAGACACTGGCCCAGTCCGATGCGCGCCGCATCGCTGTAAGAGTCGCGATCGAGGATCTTCTGAAATGCTTCCGCAGCCGCGCGCCAGCGGCCCAGCCTACCAAGACAGCCGGCCAGGTTCTGATGCGCATACATATTATCGGGATCGACCGCGATTACGGTCGAGTAGCTTCCGACCGCTTCATGAAGCAGTCCTAATTCCAATTGCAGATCGCCGCGCAGCGTGTAAACATCTTGCGCGTAATCGCCCGGCTGCGAAAGCAACTCCAGAGCTTCCGCAACCCGGTCTTCGGCGCGCAACCGGAGAGCGGCTTCGGCCCGGCCAGCGGACTGGTCCACCGCGATGCGTGCGGCAACCGCGGCCTGAGATTGCATGGATGCTTCTCCTTATTCCTTGTTCCTGTGCATCGGGAGCCTGCCTTCTATTTCCTCAACAGCGGGAACACCGCGAGATCGGCCACGACGGTCGCGGCTTCAGTGCGGTCGTTATACAGACCGACTCCACCGTCGCTGAGCCGGGCATCCGTCCATTCATCGATCTTCCGATCGGCGATCCAAGTTGTGAACCTGCTTCCACGCGCCTCGGTGCGGACCTTGTAGAGCGCGCCGGGCTGGGAGTCGATGGCCACCAGAGTTTGCGTCATCGGCTGATCGCGCCCGTCGATCACGGCGAATCGCTTCAACACCGCCGATGCAGACGCCGACGGTTTCGCGATCTCCACGCTCATCGCGTAGTAGTTCCTGGCGTCCTTTACTCGAAAAACCCAGCCGCTCGTTTTCGCGTCGGCCAGGCCCTGAAAGTCCATCCGGAAATCCGCGAGTTGCATGGAGTCGCGAACCACGTTGATCTGGCGTGGCGACTGCGATAGCGTCACCCATCGCGCTGGATCCACATCCAGCGCGGGACCGGTTTCCACCACGGGCGGTGAGGGACGCCGGGGAACCGTCATATCTTGTTTCAATGCGAACAGCAAAATTCCGGCAACCAGTAAGGCGGCCAAGGAGCCGCCGATCGTCACCAAGAGCCGCCGGTTGCGGAATAGCTGCATGGCGACGCCGGCTAGCTGACGAACGCGCATGCCAAACACGCCGGAGGTCCCTTGCGCTACCGCGTCCTCAATCGACCGCCCGAAAATTGAGTGCTCTGGAACCGATTGCTGGAAAGACGATTGTCGCGTTGCGATTGAAAGTAGACCTCCGGTGACGGCGGTTTCCGCTCCGGGCCGGGATGCCGAGCGCATCCCTTGCGGCCGCGGGGAGTCCACGGCAAGTGTCCGCCCTGGGGGTGCGAGTTTCCTCGACGACCGAGCCGTCGGCCGGTTCATCTTCGGAATCACCATTTCCCAACGATCGATTCCGCCGCGATCCGGGAAGTGCGGATGATCCTCCGGCGGATCGGCGAGGCGTGGGGGCGTCGCAGTCTCTAGCAATTCCACGGGCCCGGGCGTTGCCATCCGCTCGGGGATCGATACTCCCGTTCGAATCGTCGTTTCGGACTGCTCCTGGGTAAGCTCGGTGGCGATCTGGATGGAGGCGGGACGTGTCGGCTCGGGCTTAGGCTCGGACCTGTGAATACCTGGGTACGCCGATAAAAACGACCAAGTTACCGGAAACGAGAAGTGGATGAAGGGTTGCGAGCCGGATTCCGGTGAGTGTGGAAACGCGGTTGAGTATGAAGCTGACATGCGTCCGCTACAAAAGCCTCGCTTACCGACGCGTAGTGTTGGTAAACATGGTACGTCGTTTTCCGACTTTAAGTCAAGCCACCTACGAAATCTAGTATGCTCATCCAATTGACTCCTAGCTATTGTAATGTGGCCGGAGATACAGTAACATTTGTAAAATGAGGGCGCCAGAATATGGCAAAGAAAGGGGGCCTTCCAGTGCCGCGAAAGAACCCGGACCCCAAGAATGAGCCCCCGATCACGGAGGCCGCCGCGAAGGCCGAACTGCTGATTCGCGGCTTGCAGAACCGCCTCGCCGAATGCGCGGGCGACGTCCGAGCCGAGCCCGGCGAGAACCTTGAATGGGAGTTAGAACGGTACTTTGCCATGGAAACGAGGAAACAGGTTACGGCTCTCGCTCCTTTGGAGCAGATTCGAAAACGAGTTGTGGAGGGAGTTGCGGAAAAAGTCTTGAACGGATGGGAATGGTCACAGGGGGGAAGGGTGGCGCCGCTCGAGAATGAGGTGATTGAGCGACTCGTGGAGCGGGTTTTCGAGCGGCTCACGGAGACGCACGGCGAATTACCGGAGCGGCCTACCCGCACGCTTGCGGCGCCGTCAAAATCGCCCGTGCGGCAGGTGCCCGCAGCTCCATACCGCGCCTGAATTATCTCCGGCGCAGCGGATGCACGTTCCGGCGAACCGTTCGCACTATTTCCCCGACGGGGCGACGCCCGGATGCGGCTGCAGGCTGTTGGTGACCGGCGAGCGCGTTTGGAGGTATGCGAACAGCGCGGCGAGATCCTGATCGGTCAGCGCTGAATAGGCGATGAAGTGCATCACCGTGAAGCGGTCCGGTCCAACTTTCGGCAGGGCTTCGATGGATCCATATGTCTTGAAGATTCGAAGGCGGTCGCGAAAGCGCGCAAAATCCCAGGTGCCGATCCCCGTATCCCGGTCGGGCGAGATGTTGGCGGCCACCACGCTGCCGGCGGGCGTGGTGAAGACCTGCCCGCCCGCGAAACGCCGCGACTGATCCGGCTTGCCGCGCGAAAGTGGCGTGTGGCAATCCTCGCAATCGGCGAGCGTGGCGAGATACTCGCCGTAGGAAGCCTGGTTGCTCGGATCGGGCGGAGGCACCGGGCCTTCCACCGGTCGCGGTGCGCCACGGATACTCTTCTGGATCGAGGGAGGCAGATCCGTCTTCGGCAGCGGATTCCGAATAGCGGGGAGCTGATCGAGATAAGCGACTAGCGATTGAACGTCCTGATCGCTCATGTAGCGGTAGTTCTGGTACGGCATCGACGGGTACAGCACGCGGCCGTCCTTGGCGATCCCTTCGCGAATTGCCCGGATCTTCTCGCCGTCGGTCCACGCTCCGATGCCGGTTTCGCGGTCGGGAGTGATATTAGACGCCACGATCCTCCCCGGCAGACCTTCGAAGGGAACCACGGCGCCGGCGCCCCGGCGGGAGGCGTCGACGGGTCCGTACAGACGCGAGTAGTCGCGCTCGGAATGGCAACTGTCGCAATCGGCGAAGGTGGTGTAGATATAGCGGCCCCGCTCGACGCGCGCCGGACTCTTATCGACGACGATATTCGCCGGCGGCGCAATCGCGGGGGAACAGGAGCACTCCGATGCAATCGCAACGGTCGCGACGATCGAAAGCGCCACATTCCAAACGGACTGCATCCGTCATCAGTGTAAGAGAAAACCGGAGTATTGGATAATACAGGTTGTGCGTGACTGAGCGGCGCGTCCACCCTGCAGGTGAAAGCGTGCGAGGGACCGAGCGCTTGCCCTCAGTGCCCTTCCGCCTCCAAAAACCGCTCCGCTTCGATGGCCGCCATGCAACCCGCGCCCGCCGCGGTGACGGCCTGCCGGTACACGCGATCCTGCACGTCGCCGGCGTGGAACACGCCAGTGATATTCGTTCGGGCTCCGCCTTTGGAGACAATGTAACCATCCGGATCTAGATCGATTTGCCCCGCAAACGGCTTCGTGTTCGGCACGTGCCCGATGGCCAGGAAAAACCCGTCGACTTCTTGATCCCACACTTTTCCGGTGACCAGGTCGCGGAGCTTCACGCCGGTGACCATCTGCTTCCCGGAATCGTACACGTCCTCGACGACCGTGTTCGTCAGCATTTTGATTTTGGGATTGGCGCGCGCACGGTCCAGCATGATCTTCGACGCGCGGAACTGTTCGCGGCGGTGCACCAGCGTCACCTCGCGGCCGAAGCGCGTCAGGAAGTTGGCTTCTTCCATGGCCGAATCGCCGCCGCCGATCACCATGATGTTGCGATCGCGGTAAAAGGCCCCATCGCAGGTGGCGCAGGAGCTGACTCCGTGGCCGATGAGTTTCTGCTCGTTGGGCAGCCCCAGCCAGCGTGCGGAGGCGCCCGTCGCGATAATCAGCGCGCGGCACTCCTGCCATTCGCCGTCGATATTCAGGCGGAAGGGGCGGCGGGAGAGGTCGGCTTCCTGGACGGTTCCGTACACGAACTCCGCTCCGAACTTTTCGGCCTGCCGCTGCATGTCCGCGACCAGGTCGGGGCCCTGGATGCCCTCGGGGAATCCGGGAAAATTCTCGACGCCGGTAGTGATCGATAGCTGGCCGCCCGGCTCATGACCGATGACGACGAGCGGTTGGAGGCTGGCCCGGGCCGCGTAGATCGCCGCGGTATTGCCGGCACAGCCCGAGCCCAGAATGATGAGGTTTCGCACCACTTTAGAGTAGCAAGCGAAGCATTAGATTCCGCGGCGGCGGATAGGATTCAGGCCTAGAACCACAGAGAAACAATCCGGTTCGTCAGGAACGCGAAAACGTACGCGAACGCCGTCATATAGGCGAACTGAATCGCCGGCCAGCGCCAACCCCCGGTTTCGCGGCGGACCACGGCGATGGTGGACATGCACTGCATGGCGAAGGCGAAGAAAACCAGCAGCGCGGCTGCGCCCCCGGGCGAAAGATCGTGCCGCAGCGCCGCCTGCAATCCGGCGGATTGCGATGTGCCCTCGATGCCGTAGATCGTCCCCAGCGTTCCGACGATCACTTCGCGCGCGGCGAGCGAGGTGATCAGGCCGATGCCGATCTTCCAGTTGAACCCCAGCGGGCGAATCGCGGGCTCGACGGCGTGTCCGATCGTCCCTACCAGGCTGTGGCCGATTTCCGGAGCCTTTCCGTCGTGCAGAGGCAGATTGGAAAGTATCCATAGCACCACGGCGACTCCCAGAATCACCGTGCCGGCACGGCGCAGAAAAATACGCGAGCGGTCGAGCAGCCGCAAGGCGATGGATTGCACGGTGGGCCAGCGGTAGGGCGGCATCTCCAGAACAAAAGGCGCGCGGGCGCTCTTGAGAACCGTCGATTTGAGAAGACGAGCGGTCACCACGGCAGCCAGGAAGCCGAGCAAATACAGGCCGAGCAGCGCCGCCGCGCGGGTTCCGAAGAACGGTCCGAACAGGGACTTCTCCGGAATGAACGCGGCGATCACCAGCGTATAGACCGGCAGGCGCGCCGAACAGGTCATGAACGGAGCGATCAGAATGGTGGCGATGCGGTCGCGCTTGTTCTCGATGGTGCGCGTCGCCATGATGGCGGGAATCGCGCAGGCGTAAGCGGAGAGCAGCGGGATGAAACTTTTCCCCTGCAGGCCGATGCGGGCCATGGTGCGGTCGGCGATCAACGCCGCGCGCGCCAGATATCCGGAATCTTCCAGGATCCCGATAAACAGGAACAGCAGCAGGATTTGCGGCAGAAATACGACCACCGCTCCGACGCCGGACCACACTCCATTCACCAGAAGGGAACGCAACGCATTATCCGGAAGCACGGCTTCGATCCATTTCCCGGAAATGAGAATCGCCTGCTGCACCGCGTCCATCAGCGGGCGCGCCCCCGCAAAGATAGTCTGAAAGACGCCGATCACCACCAGCATGAACACCAGGGGACCGGCCACCGGGTGCAGGAAAATCGCGTCGAGCCGCCGCGTCCACATGGGCGGCGCCGGAGCCCGATATTTCGCCTGGCGGCCGATATTGGACGCCCAATCGCGGACCTTGGGGACGTCCTGGATGACGGGCAGCTGCAGCAACGGCGGCGCGGGCTTCACGCCCAGCGTCGCGGTCTTCAAGAAGTCGATCACCTCGGGCATCCCCGTGCCGTTGGTTGCGCTGATCAGCGCCACGGGCGCGCCCAACTGCCGGGAGAGCTCCTCGATGTCCGCCTTCCCGCCGCGGCGGTCGAGATCGTCGGCCATATTCAGAATCACCAGCGTCGGCAAGCCCAGACTCAGGACGGGCGCCGCCAGCGCCAAGTGCCGGCCTAGATTGGTGGAATCCAGAATCAGCATCACAGCGTCGGGCCGCGGCAGATCCTTCATCTCGCCGGTCAGGACGTCGTGCGCCACGCGCTCGTCCTCAGTGCGCGGCTCCAGGCTATAGACGCCGGGAAGATCCACCAGGAAAACATCGCGTCCCACGTCCAGCCGCGGGCGGCCCATGCGATGCTCCACGGTGACGCCCGGGAAATTGGCAACCTTCTGGCGCATCCCGGTGAGCCGGTTAAAGAGCGTCGATTTGCCGGAATTGGGCGGTCCTACAATCGCCACGATGTGCCGCGCTCGCCCGGCCGAAGGCGGCGGCAGCGTGGCGGTGGTGGAAGCGTGACATTCGGCCATGACTTATCCTCTTAACATAACCTCAACGCAGAATCAGATGATGCGCGGTTTCTCTTCGCAGGGCAATTTCGGAACCATCCACACGGTAAACGCGCGGATCGCCGCCCGGAGCGGACTGCGCGGGAACGATCGTATGGCCGGGAAGAAAACCCATCTCCATCAACCGGCGGGCGTCGCGTTCGGGAAGATCGATGCGGTCCAGAATGCCAGTTTCGCCGCGCCGTAGCGCCGTGATGGGTCGGCCGGCGTGGCCTCGGGAGTGCTTCTCCTTATTGACACGCATTTGCATCTGAGGATCAGTATCGCCGAATCCTTGGTCTGGTATCAAGCAAACCGTTTGCATCTGGGAACCAACCGGAACCAGTATACAGCATTTAGGACTGAAATGGTCCTGGATCATAACTCCTTTCTGGAGTGTATAGGAAACCTCCTGAGCCGCGCAAGGCGGTTAGCGGGCGGATTCCTTTGACAACACACGCGCTGTACTGTACAGTTCGAACAGGTAAACTGCTCAGTTGAGCGATGCCCCATGAAGAGAACAGATAGAGCGGCGACGAACGCCATCTCCGCGCTCACCGCCCGCAGCCAATTCGGCCGGATCCTCGATGCGGTCGACAAGCAGCGCCGAAGTTTCGTTATCGAGAAGCGCGGGCGTCCCAAGGCCGTCCTGCTGAGCATCCAGGACTACATCCGTTTAGCCGCCCCGGAGCCGGAGATCCTGACGCGCTTGGGTGAAGCGTCGGCGCGCCGGGGCACGGGTAAGCTCACGATGCGCCACATCGATCGCGTCATTAGGGCTGCGCGAATAGTCCGTCGCCGTGCTGGCGCTTAAGCTGGTTCTCGATACCAACGTTGTCATTTCGGGCGGTTTGAAGCCTCTAGGGTTGGAGCGAACCGCACTGACCTTCGCACTGGCTCCTCCCGCGAGTCTGTTCGTTTCGGCCGCGATCCTGACCGAATATTCCGAGGTTTTAAGCCGTTCTGAGCTGCGAATGCCGTTCGGCGAGCGGCAGCTTCTCATGGAGTTGATCGGCAGCCGGAGCCGGCGTGTGATTTCTCGCCGCAGGCTCGCCGTTTGCCGGGACCCAGACGACGACATCTTTCTGGAGTGCGCCGAGGCTGCGGCGGGGGACTACCTGATCACCGGCAACCGGAAGCACTTCCCGACCTACTGGCGAAACACGAAGATCATCAGCGCACGCGAGCTGGCGGGGATTATCGCGCCCCACCTTCGCGAGCTGTAGGACGCGAGCCGGGACGTGGCTTCAGAACCTGAAGTACAAAAACATCTGCTGCTTCGGCAGACTGAGCACCGCGCTTGCGATTGCGGCCATCAGGAGCGTCCACATCACCCAGGGATTCCAGCGTTTCGCGAGCGCCGTCCTGGTGAGCGGGATACGCGTTTCCACGATGTGCGCCAGGGCTGTCAGCGCGATGAACCACAGCGCCATCCGTTCGTCCCTGGTGAAGCCGGTGTGAAAAGGACCCGTCACTAGCGAATGCAGATACACAGGCAGATCGGAAAGGCGAGCGAGCCGGAACAGAGTCCAGCCTGCGGCGGTAAGTTGCTGCATCAGAAGGATCGAACACAAGCTCGCTATTTTGTTTTGAGGCGTGGGTTGTGCGGAAGCCGGGCGCCGGCCGCCCCGAATCGCGTAGTAGCCCGCCAGCAGCACGCCGTGATACAAGCCCCACAGCACGAAGGTCCAGCCGGTGCCGTGCCAGATGCCGCAGATCAGCATCGTGATCAGGAAATTGAGGTAGGGGAAAATCCTCAGCTTCGAACGTTGCCCGGGCAGCGAGAAAAAAATATACTCCCGCAGCCAGTTTGAGAGAGAAATATGCCAGCGGCGCCAGAAGTCGGCCGGATTCCGGGCGAGGTAAGGCCAGTTGAAGTTCTCGGGCAGCTTGTAACCGAATAGGCGCGCGACGCCCAGCGCGATGTCCGTGTAGCCGGAGAAATCGCAATAGATTTGAACCGTGAAGGCGTAGGTCGCGAGCAGAATCCGACTGGGGCTGGTGTGCAAGTTCGAAAAGATCGGATCGGCGACGGCGGCGAGATTATCGGCGATGACCAGCTTCTTGAACATGCCGAAGGAGATCAGTACCAGCGATTCCCAGAGCGCGGCGCTATCGACGACCACGCGCTTGGCGAGCTGCGGGAGAAACTCTTCGGCGCGGACGATGGGGCCCGCGGTCAGGCGCGGGAAAAAGCTCATGTAGAGCGAATAGTCCAGGATTCCCGCCGGTTTCCCGGCGTTGCCGCGATAGCAATCGACGATATAGGCGATCGCCTGCAGCGCATAGAAGCTGACGCCGATCGGCAGAGGCGTCATTCGCGTCTTGGCGAAGGCCAGCGCAGCGACGCATGCGGCCACACCCCCGAGCATCCAGGGCAGTCGCCGCGCACCGCGGACCGCGCTCCCGATCAGGAAGCTCAGCAGCGTGAATCCGGCCAGCAGAACAAGGTACGCCAGGCTCCAGCTGGCGTAGAAAGCGTAGCTCGCAGCCGTGAGCAGAACTTTGCGAGCGGCATTGTGACGCGTCAGCGTCCACAACAGCCACACGCCGGCCACGAACGCCCAGAACGGAAAAGTGTCAAAGGACAAGCCGTCAAAGGACACGGGGGCCCAGACGCTCCGCGAGATACTCCGTGAAGATCTCGCCGCCCTTGCGATTGAGGTGCACGGTGTCGAGCATCATGCCGCAATCGACGTCGAGCTTGGGGAGCAACGTCGCTCCGCCGACGCTTTCGACGACTTGGCGAACGGCGGACGAGAAATCGCGCCGGTAAGACTCCGGGTACTGGTCGAAATTCGGGTCCCAGAAGGGAGCCTCCGTCACATACACCGCGATGTGCCGCGCGGCGATTTCCGCGAGCAGCGCGCGCAAGCGCCCGGTCTTATAAGCGTCGATCCGCAAAGTTTGGCGCGCGCGCCCGGCGTATCCCGTTTGGAGGCGCGCGAAATCGGGGAGCAACGGGCTGTTTTCCTTGCGCAGCTTGGCGATCGTCTTATCCAATTCGTTGAGGGGGCCGGCCTGGCACACGGAGAACTCGTTGTTGGTCTCGATCATCGGCGATTGCTGCTGGAAGGAGCGAAACCAATCGTGAATGTGTTTTGCCTCACGCAGCCGCCGGATGGGACGATACACGAAATCCCGCATTTCGGCCCGAAAAAGCAGGGGGCGGGCGAGCACGGGAACGGCATAGTCCACGTACTGGCGAGGCGTTCGCGCGTAGGCAGCCAGACGGGCCAGGTCGCCCGAATCGAGTACGATTTTGAGCAGGGCGAGATCGTTCAGCAGATAGTCGAAGTCCGTGGCGCTTACGACTTCCGGGGTCAGCATGACCACGACAGCGCGCGGATGGACGCCCGCGCCGATGGCCGTCTCCAGCAAGCGCTGCCACAGGTAGATCCAGCCGCCAGGGACGCCCAGGTCCAGCGCAACGGCTCCGGACGCGTGCGATTTAAACCAGTTTGGCCGGAAGCCTTCCGCCGCGGTGGAATTGCCGATGACGACGACGCTCGCTTCTGGATGCGCGCGCGCCTGTGCGAGAACCAGCTCGACGGAAAAAGAGGCGCTATCTCCCGAGAGCAGGTATTCGAAGCCGCCCAAATAAAAGAGGAAAGCGGCGCCAGCAGCCGTCGCCGCGAGAGCGGCAACGCCCGCGTACCACCACCGGCCGCGCGAGACCTTTGCCACTTTCGGTCCCACTTTGGGCGGGGCGGCAGGCGTCACGGCTCACTCCGCGGGCGCGAACGCCAGCAATACGTTGCCGCGCATGCCGCCGAAGCGGGAGTAGCCGGAATTCACAAACAACATGCCGCTCACGATCACCGGACCGGGCCCATCCATCGATCCGCCTTGAGCCTTCACGCCGTTCACGGTCTGATACTCGCGCACGGTATCAATATCCCACAGGACCTTGCCTTCCTCGGTGGAATACGCGCGCAGATGGCCGTCCATCGATCCCGAGAAAACCACGCCCGGAATGGCCGTCAACGCAGCGGATTGCGCGGGGCTGCAATTGGCGCGGTCGCCGCAGGGGAGCGGAGCCTTGTACCAGATCTTGCTGCCGTCGGCGATACGGAGCGCGGTCAGGCCGCCGCCCTGCGTGGAATCGAGGCCTTTCAAACTGGCAGTGAACACGGCATCGGAGACGGAAGCATAGAGGTTCTGGCCGTCGCTCGCCATGCCCCACTGGACGCCGCCTATGGTGCCTCCTTTGCCGACGCGCACCTGCCAGACGATCTCGCCCTTTCTGTCCGGATCGAGTGCGTACACGACGCCGGATTTCTGTCCGGCGAGTAAAATATCGCGCCCCTGGGCGGTCTTCGCAAGAATCGCCGAGGAGCCGAAGTCGAAATCGGGTCCGCTATCCTCCGGGCAACTCGCGTTGCGCGAATCCGCGGAGCAGCCCGACGTCCAGGCGTCGCCGGGCGTGGTCTGCCGCGACCACAGAATGTGTCCATTGCGAAGATCAAGCGCCAGAATCGAGTCGCTGGTCGCAGCGGCCGGATTGGAGTAGCTGTCGCCGGTGGTGACGTAGAGCACGCGCCGTTTCAGATCGAGCGTCGGCGTGGACCACACGCCCGCTCCCGAAGGTCCATAGGCGGGCTTGCCGTCGGCGCGCGTACCGATCTGCTTAGAAGATGTCGGGATCGTGTAGCTCTTCCACACCACCGAACCGTCGCGAACGCGGACGGCCGTGACGCTGCCGCGAAACGTACAGCACGGGTAGTCCACGTTCAGCGCGCGCGTTTCTTCCCACGACGACGCCGGAATGTAGGCGATGCCGTCATGAATTAGCGCGCCGCCAGTAAGCCGGGTGGCTTCGTGCTCCTCCACTTTCTTCTTCCAGCGCAGCTTGCCGGTTTCCGCTTCCAGCGAATATACGCAGCCGGTCAGATCGCTAAAGACTAATGCATGCTCCGAGCCGGCATGTGCAGAACCGACGGGAGCAATCGCTATGGCCGAACGGACCGGCCCGGTGGCCTGGAACATCCATTCAATGCAGCCGGAATCGGCTCGCAATGCGTGAATCGCACCGCCCGCCGAGCCGACGAAAACGTGCCCGTCGAAAACCGTGGGCTGGGAAAACGCAGTGACGTCGCCGTCGAACCCGAAGGCCCATTTGAGCTTGAGCTTGCCAACTTGCGCGAGCGTCAGGCCGGCGAGCTCGGTCGGAACATAGCGCGCATTGTCGCTTTTCGGACTCCAGCCGTTCCAGATGAACTTCGCGGAATCGCTCAGCTTGATCGTTCGGTCCTTGCAAAAAGCCTCGGGCGGAGGCGCGGGCTCGGCGGTCGCTTTGCCGAGATAAACCGCGACGGCTTCCCGCTCCGCGCGATTCATGGGATAGGCGACCGACATCATCGCGCCCATGTCGAGCGTCCGCAAAACGCGGGCGGGCGTCATGTGGCTCAAGGCGTCCTTGGGCGGGATGCGCTCGCCGCCGCGATCGTGGCAGACGGCGCAACGCGCGCGATACTGCGCTTCCCCCGAAACAGGATCAGCCGCGACGGCGCAACTCGCGGTTCCAACCGCCGCGGCGAACAACAATGAGGTATTGCGAAGTGAAGTGATCCGGAAGATCACGGCCCAACCTTAGCCGGGTGCAGCGAAAGCTTCTGGACGCGCCAATTCAGGATCTCGCCGACATACAGCTCGTTCTCGGAGGGACACGCGATCTGGTGAATCCAGCCGAACTCCTTGGCCTGGCGCCCCACCTGGCCCAACTCGCCGATCAGCTTGCCGTCGAGCGTCAGCTTGTAAATCTTGCCTGGGTAGGCGTCGGAGGTGTAGATATACTGCGTCGGTCCGGGTGAAATGCAGACCGTCCAGGGAGCGCCCGGCTTCTGCGTGTTGTTCGGCGCGTTCATGTCCGGCGGATTTCCCATCCACGGCATCAGGCCGGGAGGCGCAGACGCGTTGATGCGGATCTCGCGGAGCAATTTCCCGTCGGGATCGAATACCTGGATGCGGCGGTTGCCGCGGTCGGCGACGTAGATGTTGCCCTGGGCGTCGTTGGCGATTCCATGCGGCGTATTGAACTGGCCGGGGCCGCTGCCGGGGTCGCCGAACGACTTCACCCACTTGCCGTTCTTATCGAATTTGGCGACGCGCGAGTTGATGTACCCATCGCTGATGAAGACGTTGTCGTCGCGATCCCACGCCACGTCGGTGGGCTGGCGGAACTGGCCGGGGACGGCGGGCAGCGGTGGATTCGGATGCTTCCAGGCTTCCGCGCCTTCGTCGGAGGCTTCCTTCTTGCGCCCGAACACCATGGTGACGCGGCCCTGGGGATTGAACTTGATGATCATGTCCGAGCCTTTGTCGATCACCCAGATGTTGTCGTTGCGGTCCACGCGGACATCGTGCGCGAACGACCACGCGTACAAGTTGTGGCCGATCTCGCGGATGAACTTGCCGTCCGGCCCGAACTCGAGCAGTTGGGCGGCAGTGGCGGCGTAGGCGGGTCCCACGGAGTTGCCGCGGTTGAACACGAAGATGTGCTTCTGCGAGTTCACCGCGACGCCCGAGGGCTCGCCCAGATGCAGGTCGGCGGGGAACTTCAGAAAGTTGACGTCGCCGTCGAAGGGAATTTCAGGGACGCTCTGCGCATACGCAAAGCCGCCGAATAACGCGAGTGCTGCAAGACTACAGAGTTTCACAGGGCCTCCTCAGGTTCTTTGAACTCAAACCATACAAACCGGAATCTACCAGACGGAATCCAACAAACTACGATATCAAAGCTGCGGCATTAAGGCTTTGCCGGCGGACTTCGGGTTGTACGAAGTGTCGGACCTTGTGGCGCTTCCCGAAGCCGAAGAAACGAGGGTTAGAAAGAGCGGCGTAGTTTAAGGTAGACGCTTCGATGCCCTTCTAAACTCCCAGCAAAAACCAGCCGCAAAGGCGAGAACGATAGGGCCGCCACCGGGCCAGGTAAGGTAGTATCTCCAGTCCCAATCCCAGCCCCAATATCCACTGGTCAAGAGAATCCATTTTCCACCCACAGATATAAAAGCGATGAGGATGGCCACGGCTGTATACAGTAACTCAAAGGCCACAACGGCAACTATGCCCATAAGGATGCTCTTCGCGTAGGCCATCAACGTTTCGCTTACCACGCAGAATACCAAAACTCGATTCGAACTTGACCACTACCGGATTTCGGGTGTGGCGTCTGCTGAACGCGATGCCCGGTAACGTTGCCCCGAGGTGAACGATGCTAGGCTGAGATCAGAGGCTCTTGGATGACGAACGGCAGCGACCGGCTCGATCGCATAGAACGCATTCTCGAAGAGGTCGGCTTGAGCTTGAAGCAGGTGGCCCGCCGGCAGGAAGAGATGGCCATTCGTCAGCAACACCACGATGAGGCTTTCGAGCGGCGCAAAGCGGAGATGAAGACGATCCGGGAAGCCATCGCCGCCGATTCCGAAAATATCCAAGCGTTGTTAAGAGCCGAACTTCGCCATCGCCGCCCGGACGACCTGGAAGGCGGCGGAGCGGTCTAACTCCCGGCCGTAGAAAAGTAGGTCGCCGCACCCCAGCCAGCACGTACGGACCTTCGAGAATCGCCGCGACGCGGCTGCCGCGCTACGCGAGGGTATTCGATTGCCCACGCTATTGGTCGAGGGCGGAGAACAGATCGTCTAGCAGGCTGCGGAAAAACCAAGTAGGGGGCGTGATTCCGTCGCCGTGGAATTCGTTTTGTGAGTAAATTCGCGTCCCGGTGAGGCCCGAAGGGGCAGCACCGGGGCCATGGCCTGAGGCTTCAGGCTGCAGCTTGCG
>DASYXM010000084.1:0-4906 GCA_035934795.1 Bryobacteraceae bacterium
TGGCCGACAGCGTGAGTTCAGAAGCTCAGTGCCAAAGCCAAGGTCGCGGCGATTGTCTCCTTCATTGTCATCGTCGGCGCTCATGCCTGCGGCTTTCGCTCGCCCAGCGGCGCAATGTTCTCGACTTGGGTCGCTTACGGCGGGTTCGCCCGTGGGACTGTTCGCCGTGCTGGCCGCCGTGACCACGGTCATCTGGTCGATGATGGGCGCTGTGGTGGTACGATCGCCGCGGCGGAATCACCGGAGCCGGCGCGGGCGGTTGCGGATGAGATCGACGATCGTCAGCCGCATGGGCAGCCGTGCCATCCGCCGCGGCACGCCAAGCGCATTAGGAAGTTCATCGCCGTGGAGTCTGCGCCGACGCCATTCGGCCCCTGGAATCCGGGCATCCATTCACAGGTGCCGCACGACCTTCGTCAGCTGACCACCATATTCAGGTCAGAGAATGTATTTACGAGCATCACCGACGTGGAGGAGCTGCGCGATCTCACTGGCCTCGAACTGCGCGAGCTGGTCTGCTTTCGCCCGCAACGGCTGGCGTTGCACGAACTGCTGGTTCGCGTAACCGCAGACTTCTCGGTGCCCGACGGATCGAGCGTCGAAGACCTGGGGATTAACTTTCGCCGGATCGCGCGCGTGCTCCTCGCGCGTTACATCGATCCGCAGTTGTCCGCCATCACCGCAACGTTCGAAGCATCGAAACAACGACTCTCCGGGTTAATAGACTCCGAGCTCGCCGCGATGTTTTGCGCTCCTGCAGTGGCCGACGTTCCGCACCCGCAACGCCCACGATTTCTGGGCGGCTTGCTTCGACGCCGCGGGCGTCGCCCGGAGACCAAGCCGGTCAGCAGGGAACCCGATCTGGAACGTCAAACGCGGTTGATCGCGGCATGGGAAGGCAAAGCGGCTACCGGGCGCGATCGGCCAGAAGAAGCCGCCTACCGGGCGCTGGCGAAGGTGGTATCCGCCCTGATCGTGCGTCATAGCGGCGCCCGGGGCAGCCGCGAGCTCATCGCATCGCTCGTAACCAACATCGCGTGCAACGATTTCGGCGGTGAAGAAATCGGCCGCCTGATCGAACCATGGCTGATCCAGGCCGCGACCCGCGAAGGCTACAACCTGTTGCCAAGGCAGGAACAGCCAGTCGTGATGAACACCAAGGGACCGTCCGCCTCGGGGAAGAGCACGATACGCCCGCTGCAAAAGGCGTTAGCGGCCGAAATCGGTGTGCGTTGGAGCGAGTTCGCCCTGGTCAGCCCCGATATATGGCGCAAGCAGCTGCTCGACTACAGCACACTCGGTTCAGCGTACAAGTACGGCGCTGCGTTCACGGCCGACGAGGTGCACCTAATCGATAAAAAACTCGATCGTTACATGGCACGTAAGGCACGGCGGGGCGACATGTCGCACCTGCTGATCGACCGGTTCCGCTTCGACAGCTTTGCCCCGGACTCCGACGAGGCGGGCAGCAACCTGCTGACTCGCTTCGGACACATCGTCTATCTCTTCTTCATGATCACGCCCCCGGCTTCCCTCGTGGAACGAGCCTGGAAGCGCGGCCTTGAAGTCGGGCGGTACAAGGCTGTCGATGACACGCTGGCGCACTGCGTCGAGGCTTATTCCGGGATGCCGCATCTCTTTTTTACCTGGGTGCAACGGACCGACAAGCTGTTGCATTTCGAGTTTCTGGATAACAGCGTGCCCCCGGGCCAGCGCCCACGCACCGTTGCCTTCGGATCGAACGAGGTAATGAATGTGCTGGATGTCACCGGCCTGCTCGATGTCGAGCGGTTCCGCAGAGTGAATGTCGAAGCCACCGCTCCGGAGCTCCTCTACCAGGACACGGCACTCCTGGCGCCCGAGAGGAATACCGCTTTCCTCCGGCAGTGTGCCGCGAGGTTCCGCGAGATCAACTTCGCCGATCAGGCGACGGGCCGAATCTTTTTGCGCCTCGTGTCAGGAAAACCGGTGTGGCTCGATTGCGAGGTGCTTGCGCAGGCGGCTTGCGAACCGGATGTGCGCGCTGGCTTGATGGCGGTCGCGCCGCAGGCGTTCGATCAGACCGAGTCAGCCGAACGCCAGCCGCGTTATCTCCAGGAGTCGGGAGCCGATCGTACGCTCACCCTGGGTCGCTGGGCGGATCGTGGCTCTGCGGCGTGAGAAAGTATCCAGAGTGCTTCGCGGACCAAACGGTACGTAAAAATTGCTGAGTTCTCGGAACCTGCGCACGTTAGCTAACTCGACACGTCCCACTTCAACGTCCGTGCGATTCTCCCCGAGGTCTCGAACCGGCTTCGGACGTCCGCTTTGGAGAAAAGTGAAACCTCGCCTGAGAGAACGGAATTGGCCGAGGGAGACCCCTCGCACGAGTCGATTCAGTAGACCTGCGGGCGTCCCTGGCGCAGGCTAGCCCGAGTCGCTTGGAGAAAACATGACCTCCTATCTGATCTTTACATCAGCTCTTCGAGTATGGCTGGCCGTCGCCATCCTGCTTGCGATGATCGCCGTTGGCGAGCTGGTGTTTTCCCCCGATCATAGTTTCACGGGGTTTGCGAAACGGCTGCTCCTCTCCGTATTGTGGCCGTTGGCACTATTCACCGCTGCGGGCCGCAAGACGCTGTCCAGAGGCTTTCGACCGACACAGGGAGTCTGACATGCGCAAGAAACTCTTGACCGTTATCGTGCTTTTGTGCCTCACGGGTTGTGGCTTCCGGACCGTGGAGACTGGGCACCGTGGAATCCTGACCAGATTCGGACAGGTAGAGGGGGACGCACGTCCCGAAGGACTGTATTTCTACAATCCGTTTACCGAATCCATGCATCAGATGGATGTTCGTGTGCAAGTGTGGAGAGGCAGTACGGAGGCTTACACCAAGGACGTTCAGGAATCCAAGATCACCTTCGTGGTGAACTACCGCTTGCACCCGGAGGCTGCGGGCACGATGTTTCGCACGGTAGGCGAAGACTGGGCGGACAAACTGGTAAGCCAAGTGATCGAGCAGCGCGTGAAGGAAGTTATTGCCGGCTGGGATGCAGTTGATTTAATTGCTAATCGCCAACAAGCCAATGCGACCGCGGCCAAGTTGATTACCGATTCACTGTCGGCGAAAGATGTCATCATCACCAATTTCGCCATTACTGACATCGAGTTCTCACAGAATTTCAACCGCGCGGTAGAAGCGAAAGTAATAGCGCAGCAAAACGCCATTCAGGCATTGAACAAAACGGAGCAGATCAAACAGGAGGCCAATCAGCGGGTGATCACCGCGACTGCCGAAGCTCAATCGATGAAGATTCGCGCGGACGCTTTGACTCAAAATCCCAAGTTGGTGGCATGGGAGGCCGTCCAAAAATGGAACGGTGTGCTGCCCGTTTACATGCTGTCGGGAGCGATGCCCTTTCTGGATGTTACAAACACCAAGTGAACACATTGGGTGCCGCCATTGGTCAGCGATCGGAGACCGTCTTGCCGGCGCTGTTTTTCGGGTACCCGCACCCCGGCGTTACGGCTTGGCCGATCGCGTTGACTTCTGTCGAGTCTGGTGCCGGATAATGGACCTCCATGCACCTGCTCTTTCGCGGAGCGCTTGGCGCAGCTCGGTACGTTTTCGGTAGACCTTACTGCATTATGCAAGGGGTTGCCCACGAATGGCCGTGTTGAGAAATTCTCATAGCAGCTCGAATGACTGCACCTGGCCGCTTGCTGGCAGCGAGCGCGATCGCGGCGCGGGTCGCTTCCTCGGTGGTCGTGTTTCAGTTTGCCGATTTCGGAAACAGCGGTAACTTTCCAACATCGCGTGCATCATGCTGGATGATCACCGTTGCCTTCAAATTCTTGGCAATCTGCTTGAATCGATCAAGTGAGGCCAGAGTATCCGCACGATTGAAATTCCACGGAGGCACTCCATTGCTTTCATAATTTTCACGGAGGTGCGCCAAATCGCCAGTTAGGAGAACATTGCCCATGCTTCTGAGCCTCACCAACAAACTGTGATGGCCAGGGGTATGACCCGGCATGTTGAGCATCACGACGGTGCCGTCGTTAAATATATCCTTGTCGCCCGTCAGTGCTTCGATCTTCCCGCCGCCCGAAATCCAAGGCGCAAACGATGCGCGCCAAAGTGCAACTTTAGCGGGATCCGCGCCCCGCGAAGGCTCGACAGCGCTCACCTCGTCCCAATCGCCCTTGCCGATAAGCAAGGTGGATTTCGGGAACGAACTTGCCTGTCCGATATGGTCGTGATGATAGTGGCTGATACCAAGGTACTTGATCTGATCCGGACGCACCTTCAGCTGTGCTAGCAATTCGACGAGGCTGACCTTCGGTGCGCTCGGAGCGCTGCCCACTGGGTTGCCGGAATCCCAGATCATGTAATCGCTACCGTGCTTGATGAGATAACAACTGTATGTAAACGGCACTTGAAGGTCATGGTGAGCATACGTATCAGAAAACTCCTCAGCGGCTATGGGTGTGGGCTGGTTTCCGCAGTCCAAACGTGTGAGCGTGACCTCCGGCGCAGGTTGCGCTTGCAGGGTCAGCGTCACGAAAAGTCCTGTAAGTGCGCCAATAACGACTGCTGGTGTGCAGTTGGATAAGGAGACTTTCATGGCTGCCCTTCAGGTCGCGCCCTTCAGTGGTTCAAGACGCTCCAGTTATCGTTCCATTCTGCTCGTCGTCTCGTCCCGCTGGGGTATCGCGTGTTCTTCTGTTTTCATGCCGCCGAGCCCGGCTGGTCAAGAGCTTAGCACGCGACCGGCCTGAGACAAGGCGTCATGGATGTCAGCGACGTATTTGAAGAGAGCTTGCTGAAGCGGAAGACTTGCTGAGTGCTGTCATGGCCTTGTGAGACGAACGACCGCTACGAGCGAAATTGAGTCACGGTGGTGAATGGCAGCTCCTGGCCGA
>DASYXM010000096.1:0-51076 GCA_035934795.1 Bryobacteraceae bacterium
GTACGAGAGGACCGGGTTGAACAGACCTCTTGTGATCCAGTTGTCACGCCAGTGGCAGAGCTGGGTAGCGAAGTCTGGTCGGGATAAGCGCTGAAGGCATATAAGCGCGAAACCTTCCCTGAGATGAGATCTCCCAAGCGAAAGCTAAGAAGGGCCGTGGAAGACGACCACGTCGATAGGACGGGAGTGTAAGTCGGGTAACCGATTGAGCGTGGAAGTTGCCCAGATTAAAAAGAAACGGCCTGGCGAAAGCTGGGCCGTTTTGCTTTTCCGAGCCGCGACAGCGATGGAGCGGGGCACCTCCCAGCGCCGATGGTACTGCACGCGCGAGTGTGTGGATCACATTGAATCGCGCACAACGGCCTGCTGGCCTGTGCGCTCGTGGAAGTTGCCCAGATTGAAAAGAAACGGCCTGGCGAAAGCTGGGCCGTTTGCTTTTCCGAGCCGCGACAGTGATGGAGCGGGTGCCTGCCAGCCCCGATGGTACTGCACGGGCGCGTGTGTGGGATTGCATTGAATCGCGCACAACGGCCTGCTGGCCTGTGCGCTCGTGGAAGTTGCCCAGATTGGAAAGAAGCCCCATGCGTAAGCGTGGGGCTTTTTGATGTTGGCGCGCCTTAATCTGTCATTTCCCTGCTTCGGGCGGCGGTGTGATTTGGTCGATGCGTTTGCTTATAAGGGCGCAGTTCGACCGGAAAATGTCGCACACCTTGAATTTCATGCCAGCACCGATTGCGGCCAGCGCTCCCCCGCCCGCGCCCGCAAAGGGATCCACATAAAGCCCTTCCGCATTGGCGCTGATCTTCATTACTCGCTCGAAAATTACGGCCGGGAGTTCGTTTGCGGGCCGATTTTTTCGGTTCCGATGTCGAACCGGGCTGACGTCATCCCAAAAATCACTCAGGTTAATGCCTTTCGCGTCAATTATCGGCCTGTAGCCGCCGTAGTCTTTCACATACTTGCCGCAATGACGGCAGAGCGCTGGCTCGAGTTTAGGCCGGTTAAAGACGGCCGGGGCACCTTTCGTGAACATCAATAGCGCGTAGTGCGCTGGATAGAGTCGCTTCCCGCGGACGAAACCGTTCTTCATCGATATGGCGATCCAGTGCTTGAAGGTCAGGGATTTCTGGAGGTGGCTGCCAAGTCGCATCGCCCACATCGGTAAGTGATATAGGTAGAGCGTGCCACCCGGAGCTAGCACCCGCGTGCACTGTTCGAGAATTTGGAGCAGCCACGTCTCGTACTCCGCCTGTGGCCGGTTGTCGAATGTGGTACGCGACGATCCGTAAGTCTTTCCTAGGTTGAACGGTGGGTCCAGGAAGATCAGTGCGGCGGTGTCCGTGCCTAGGGCTTGCAAAAAGCTCAGCGCGTCGCCGGCGTAAAGGGTGCCGGCCTTGGAGTCTGCCGAGTAGCGGCAGTAAATCTCGACGGCAGGCTGCTTGCGCCGTGAGGGAACGCGATTTCCTGTTGTCCGCTTCTTCACAGGAGTGTTTCCAGATACGTTGGGTACTCCTTGTAGAACTTGATGTAGTTCTTAAGTGGATCGTCATCCAGTTCGAAGCTCAGTTTTTTGGTGGTGAGCTCATCATCGAGTCGTCGATCGATCCACTGCTTTTCGCGAAGGGTCAGAGGGGGAACCGATATGGTCAAGTAGTCCTTCCCCGTTCGGACGAAGCGGTGCGAAAAGCCTTGGACTCTGCTCTCATCCGCCTCCGTCCCGATGATGCCTCCTAACGTAAGCATGGGAGCGCCGTCCTGGTAAAAGTAGTTGAACACTTGGAAGAATCTGAGCCCGCTTCCAGTCTGAACTAGCGTCTGGCGAATCCTTTCGGTGATGACCTCATAAAACGTGTTGGCGACGTGGGCACGCGAGACCGATTCGCCCGTCGGCTGGCGCTCCAAGTAACTGCTGAACCACTCCTTGTAGGTTCGGAGCGTTTGCAGCTCCCTTTGCTTCACTGGTAGGTCCTCAGATTCGAAATCTTTCGGTAGCTTCGGACGCGCGTCCACCGTTACGACAAAGATGCTTCCTGGCGCCAAGCGACCGGCAACGCCGTCGATATCAAGCAGCATGGTTTGGTCGAGACTACGGTCATAGTCTAGCCATATGAAGAACTTTTCGGTCTGCCGGATCGCCGGAATGTGTTTCGAGAGTGGTCCCAGTTTTAACCTGATGAACTTGAATGGCTTGTTGAAGCGCATCCTTCTGGCGACGTCACCCCATTCCACGCAGATCATTTTTCGAATAAATAGGTACTTGTGGAACATCACGAAATCGACGTAGTATGGTGAACCGAATCCCAGGTACTTATAGTCGCTGATGTCGAACCCCACACCGCCGAGTCGTAATAGAACCTCGACCATGATTTTTCGCTCAACTTGCTTTGATGGGCGCAGCGAGTAATCAAATTGCTTAAACGAGTTGCTCGGCTGGGGAGTCACTTGCAGTTCCTGTCGTAGAACCAATCGAACGTATACTCGCCGATGCGACTTGCTGAGAGCGTTGGTCTACCGGTCGCCTCTCGCACCTGTTTGAGTTTCTTCTTTGGTCGCTTGTATTGGATTGAGACCTGGGCGTCGTCGCTCTCCTTCTTCACGGTCGCCTCGAAGATCGTGTTCTTTCGGCTGGCGACACGTTGCAGTTGGACGGCCTTCGCGGCGGCGAACAGGTTTCTTTCAGGCTCGCTTTCTTCCCTTACGTCGCCATATAGGTTATTCAGAAAATCAAGGATGGGCCGCCCGAGGACCCACATTTCCTTGACTGCCGCCTGGTAGATTGGCGACTCGTAGTCGACTCTGTCCTTTGTGGTCGCCCAGGGCAGGTTGCGAAGGTCATGGCTACGAAAGTAGACGTACCCCAGAAAGTGGTTGTATTTGTAATGGAAGCCCGGTCGCGAGTCCAGACCCCAACCGGTGCTCTCGTCCTTGTTCGCATCTAGCACCATTCGCCCGTTGCAGAAGACATACCACCCGCGCGGTGTCCTGTCTGTTCTCGGTGACAGTCCTGCAAGAATGAGAATCTCCACACCGTCTTTCTTCATCACGTGCCTGACCGTGCGCAGGCCCTTCGTTTCCGCCAATTCCGGAATGTTAGCAGTCGCCGTTTCGCCGTTCACGGCGATCCGGAGCCCTGCCTTTAGGAAGAGGCCGTAGGAACGAGAGATCTTGTCGACGAGGGTGCTCTTGAACGCTTTCGACTTGAATAGGTCCTTGACAGTCGCGTGTAGATCCGAAATCGCGATAGCGGTTCCGCCGGTTCTCGATGTTTTCGGCCGCGCATAGGTGAAGGGAAAATTCCACTCGCGCTTAGCCTTCCAGTCGTCAACGTCGATTTCGATTCTTAATTCTTCTGTACGGGTGTGCGATTTGAAGTCGATGGTGGTTCCCATTTTAAAGAACGCACGCTTCATCCCTATTCCGTAAACGCCAAGCCCTGTGCGCGTCTTGTTTGCGACCGGATTACCAAACAGGAATACGTGCTCCTCGGCTTCCTTGATTGGTATGCCACCGCAATCGTCCGTCACGCTGAAGCTTGACCCGTCAAAAAAGACCTCGATTCGGCCTTTCATGCGTTGCGCTCTTGTGCCGGCGATCAGGTGTTCACTCACGTCCAGGTTCTTTTGCGCGATCAGGCCGTGGATTGAGTTGTCGATTAGGTCGAGTATACACACCGACAGCGAGATGTCCTTAGTCAACATGTCGATGAAGAAGGATTTGCTTGGCTCTGCGAGCGCGACCGGAATGTTCTGAGGCGAGGGCACGGCTCGCCTTGCAGTTGTGGCCATCCCCCTACATTCTAGCGGCAATGTCGCGGGTCCCGGCTGACTAACGTTGAAATGATCGCAGCGAGCGGCCGTATTCCATGAGGTCGGCGGCGGGGGCTGTTCCGAGCTGGCGCAAGCGATCGAGCAGGCGGAGCATGAAGAAGATGAGGGACTCGTCGGGGTCGGAAATTTGGATATGTGACCGGTATGTGCGAAAAACCTCAGGACAGCCCTCTCTGTCCGCTCGCCGCAGGGGAGTCGTGGATGAGACGGTAGTACGACCGGCTTGGGACAGAGTAGGCAGTCCCGGTTTTTCGCCGGGGATGCGGAGCTGCTCGAAGGCTCCGTGTTTGAGGGAGCAGCCGAGGTCCAATCTTTGAATCGCGCGCAACGCAGCGGGTCGCGAGTCGGTGGAATTCGTGGGGTGCGCTCCCCGCGCTGCGCGCTCCGGAACGGCGGTATTGGGGAAAGTCAGAGCACGGCGGACGTTGTCGCCGAAGGTCTCAGGAGACCAGACAGAACTCGTCGCGAGGAGGCCGGCAAGAATGGGCTGAGGACGGATGGGCGCTCGGCGAAGGGCGCCGCTCGCGATGATGGGAGCCGAGGTGCGGCGGAGGACGCGGACGGAAGCGGCTTTTTCGGCGGCGTCGCGGAGGAATTGCTTGGAGATGGTGGGCTTGACTTCGAAGACGGCGTAGACGCTTTCGGCGGGCAGGTGGAGTCCGGCTTTGTGAGGGAAGAGGGGCGGGGAATAGAGGTTGTCGAAGATCGCAATATCGATCTGGCGCGAGCGGCGCGATAGCGCTTGGGGAGATATCGCTCAAAGAGCGCGATCCAGTGATGCTCGGTGGCGGCGCCGGCGGAAGAGGCATGCTCGAAGAGGCCGCCGACGGAGAGATCGGAAAGCATTTGCGTTTGCACACGACGGAAGATCTCAATGAGATCGATGCGGGCTGAGTCGGGTTTGCGAGGCATTGGGAAGTGGCGAGTGGCCCGTGCTCAGTGGCCAGTCATCAAGAATGTAGCGTGGGGCTGGGGATTGGACGGCGGATCGGAGAGGGGAAGTGTTTGAAGCAACGCTACATAGCTGCGGCAACTCAGTGGTGATTGGCCTGGAGCTGCGCCCCGTCTAGGAGGATGCTGAAAAACCCCTAATAACCGCTCCCTGTGGTCGCGGCTCACAGTGGGCGCTTTGTGTTTACAGCGTCTTGCCGAGATGCGACCACAGCGAGCGGTTTACCTCGCGCGTTTTTCAGCAGCCTGCTAGAACGGTGCTTTGAGCCGCGACAGTGATGGAGCGGGGGAATTGAACCGTGAGCGATGGTCCCACCCGTTCCCATCCCGACGCACGGAAGTTAAGCGGCTCCTTGACGTCGCTCCGACGCGAAGGCGGCGTCGACGCGACACCCGATGGTACTCGACACGCGAGTCCGGAACGCGGCAAGAGCGTTCCGCGGACGCAAAGGACGCGTGTGGGGAGACACTTTTCTGAAGCGCGCACGACGTCCTAAGCGGACTGTGCGCTTGCGTCTTTGAAACGCGCACAACGCCCTGCTGGGCTCTGCGCTTGCGGAAGTTGCCCGGTCATTGTTTCATTGTTTGAATCGCGCACAACGTCCCGCGATGCGGGACTGTGCGCTCGAAGAAGAAAGCCGATGCGTAAGCGTGGGACTTTTGATGGTTTAATTGAAGTGCAGGTTTCAACGATCAGGAGGTGAAGCCATGAAGGATTCTGGTGACCTGATTACCGCGCTGGAACGGTCAGATCGCGGCGACAGCGAGGAGTTTTTCGAAATGGCAAACCTTTTTCCGAAGCACACTGGATTACCGTTTGTCGTGTGGATTTCGTACAAGGGCGGGGCGCAACATGACGTTCGCGTGAAGGTCTCGCCCGGCCCGAAGACCACGCGTGAGAAGATGGCCTCGGTGGCGATCCGGCCCAAGGTTCGTGTGGTCGGAGGGGATATGAGCGCCGGCGATCTGGCGCTTTTGACGAAGTGGGTCGAACTCAATCGCGGCGTGCTGTTGAAGTATTGGGAGGGGGAGATCGACACCAAGGATGCTCTCGACTCTATTCGGATTGCTGAGTGACCGTAGCGAGAGGGTTCCACCGTTCCCATCCCGACGCACGGAAGTTAAGCGGCTCCAGTGAAGCGGCTCTGGTGCAGGAGCTGCGCCAACGCCGCGGTCCGATGGTACTCGACACGCGAGTCCGGAACGCGGCAAGAGCGCTCCGCGGACGCAAACGACGCGTGTGTGGAGACACTTTTCTGAAGCGCGCACGACGTCCTAAGCGGACTGTGCGCTTACCAAAGGCGTATGGCAGAACTGAATAGTGGCGTTTTCCACGGTCGGGAGTTCGAGACCGGGGAGGCGAAGTCGCGCTGGTTCCAGTCGCTCTCATTGGAGGAGCGCATGGAATATCTGTGCGAAATTACCGACCTCATTCTCGAAAGCGCTCCGCGAGTGGTCGAGCGAAAGCACGCTGAACCGGTTGCAGGCCGCATTCGCGTCGTTCGAAGCCCACGAGTGTGAGTATGTCGTCATCGGCGGCATTGCCGCCGTACTGCACGGCGTTCCGCGCGCGACGTTCGATCTCGACATCCGGATTGCGGCAACGTTGGAAAATGGCCGGCGGGTGCTGGAAGCGGGAATGGGGACGGCGACTTTTGTTACGCCGGAGGAGTTACTTGCGTATGAGATCACTGTTTTCCAGGACCGGATTCGGATTGACGTCCAGACCTCGACGCCAGGGTTGACCTTCGCTGAGGCCTGGGAACATAAAGTAGGAATGGAGTATCACGCGGCGGTACTCCAAAGCCAGTGGTCAGAGGGCAGGCGTCAGTCGTCAGAAAATAACGATCGGTCAGCGCCGAAATGAGCGTAACGCGCGGCCGTATTCCAGAGCCAGGATCCGGGGAAAGGTCAAGCCGTCAAGAACGCCTCGCCCACCTGCTGCACGGCGGACATGACGCGGCCGTAGTTCATGCGCATAGGGCCCAGCACGGCGATCACGGCGGAGATTCCGCCGTCGAGCTTCACCGGCAGGCCGATCAGCGAAAGCTCCCGCATGGCCGGATGGATCATCGCGAGGCCCAGGTGCACGGCCAACTCTCCGGCGGGTTGTTCCAGGAAGCGGTCCACCAACTCGAGCACGCGCTTCTTTTCTTCCAGCGCGCGGAACAGCTCGCGCATTTTTTCCTTAGTCAGGTGCAGATCGAGGCCCACCAGGTTGCTGGCGCCCTCAGTGTGCACTTCGGGCTGGGAATCGATATCCAGCAGTCCCTTGGAATAGAGCAACGTCAGCTTGCGCAGGATTTCATCGTAGGCCGCGCTGGCTTTATCGAGCCGCGCCGAAAGCTCGCGCCGCACGGCTTCGAGGGTCCATCCAGCGAAATTCCGGTTGACGTAATTGCGAATGGAGACCAGCTCGTCGGGCGACACCATCTCATCCAAAGTAACGACACGATTGCGCACCTCGTGATCCCGAGTCACCACTACCATCAGGATGCGGCGATCCGGCAACGCGACCAGCTCAATATGTTCCAAGGCGGGGCTTGAATCCGGAATGGCGGCGGCGATGCCCACGCCGCGCGTCATGCCCATGAGCGCCCGGGAGGTGAACTCCACGCGCTGCTCGATGGTTTCGAGCCGGCTGATTTCCGTGCGCAGACGCTCCAGCTCGTCGGCGGCCATCCGGCGCAAGGTCAGCGATTGCACGTAGCTGCGAAACGCCTTCTCGGTGGGGACGCGGCCCGCGGAGGTATGCGGCTGGCATAAGAAGCCGGCTTCGTCCAGATCCGCCATGACGTTGCGGATGGAGGCGGCGCTCAACGTATCGCCGCGGCGCTGCGCGATGGCGCGGGACGCCACCGGCTCGCCGGTTTCGATAAAAGCTTCCACGATTTCGTGAAGCAACTCGCGCGTCCGGGGAACCATCTACACACTACCTTCTCATACTTCTCGGGAGATCGCTGCAACAAGGTTACCCCATGGCCGCTGGCTCCTTTGGTCTTATGCTTCGTAACTCTCCGGTAATCCTGGTAATAGGACCCTGACTTAGCGGGGTCCAGTACCTCGGGCGTTTAAGGTCTAAAGTGTCAGCCAGGGGCTGTCGATAGACCCGATACACGAGGAAAGTGTCTTATGCTGGCTGGTCTCAAACAGTTGCGTTGGCCCGAAGGGCTCAAGGAACATTTGCAAGCCTGGACTTCCGAGGGCGGCCCCGATCAGATGGAAGGCGAACGGCTTTTGGAACAGGGCGATTACGCGGGCGCGGAACTTTGCCTGGCGAAGGCCATGGTGGACGGAGAAAAACGGCGTTCGCCAATGGACGTCCGCATCCACATCAGGCTGGAGCTCGCGGAAGCGCAGCGCCGGCAGTTTCGCCCGGAACAGGGCGCGCCACAGCCGGACAAACTGGACGCCGCGGAGGATGCCTCCCGCTCGGCCCTGGAGCTCGCACGTCACCACAACGATAAGGCGCTGCTGGTGCAATGCCTGGACGCCCTGGCGCAGATCATGGCGGACCGCGGCGATCTGGAGGCGGTGGAAGCGCTGATGCAAGAGACGGTGCAGGCAGAACAGCACGTGAAGCGTCCCGATGCGCTGGTTATGGCTCAGCGCCTGCATCGCCTGGCCTCGCTCCGGAGGCAGGCCGGCCAGGTCGGCGACGCAATTCCTCCGCTGGAACAGGCCGTCCAGGTGTTCGAGCGGCGGCGCGGTTCGGAGCACCCCGAAACCGCGGACCTATTGACCGAGTTAGGAGACTGCTATCGTTTTCTCGGCCAGCATGCTATGGCGCAGAAGCACCTGCTGCGGGCCTTGCGCATCCACGAAGACCATGGCGGCGTGGGATCGGCCGAGGCGGTGCACGATTTGAACCTGCTCACCGGATCTTATGAATCCTGCGGCGACGTCACGAGTGCGGCGGCGCAGCATGAGCGCGTCATGGCGCTGAAGCTCAGGGCCGTGGGAGCGGACCTGGAACAAATCGCGGAAGCCCAGTCGGAGCTCGCGCAGTTACACGTGCGCTGGGGGAATGCCGGGCGGGCCCGCGAGCTCCTGACAGAGGCGATCGGAACGTTCAAGCGCCGGCGCGGTCCCCGCCTGGCGATGGGTTACGAGGCGCTGGCATCCGTAGAGGAATCGAGCGGCCGGCTGCACGACGCGCTGATCCAGATGACCCACGCGAGCGGGGTTTGGGAACGCTTGCAGCCAGCGCACATGCGCGAGCTGGTCCGCAATCTGGAGGGTCAGGCGCAGATCCTGGATCGATTGCGTCAACCCGCCGACGCCGCCTTCGCCCGGGACCGCGCCGCCGCGGTGGTGCGAGCGGCAAAATGGGCCCACGCCAGTTAAGTTTATTGTCTTTGGCAGGGGCCCCCTCTTTTCCTTTCGGTCCATGGGTACCACCGGCCAGGCGGACTAAAGTTTGGCCCGATGCATTACAAATGCCGGCCATGTTGGCAAAGCTGCTCCGGTTGCGGTGGTCGGGCCACCCCTTCTCGCGTCGAGGCCCTACCCGGAGCCACGCTGGACGTTCCGCACGTCTCGCCACCCGTACCGATCGCCGAAGCTGGGCCTCCCAAAACTACTTGATTTCCGCGCTCGCGACGGTGGCCGGCTCCTGCGTCCAGTTATTACGAATCACCAGCGTCTCGTTCGAGAAAAACGTGCGGCGTCCAGAACTGTTGAACGCCTCCGGCACCGCCGTCACGGAGTAACCCGTGGGACTCGCCTGCACCGCGAAAACATACCCGCTATTCTTGCCGTCCGCCAGAACCTTGGGGATCAGGTCGGCGGACGCCGGTCCCGCCGCGCCGCTCGCCGGAGGGCCGAGCTCCACGAGCGACTCCGCGTATTTTCCAAACTGCGAATAATATTGGGTCTCGGCCTGATGGATCGTAGTGATCTGCCGGATGGCCGCCATCTCGTGGGACGCCATCAGCTGGTTGTTCATCTTGGGGACGGCGATGGCCGCAATGATCAGAATGATGGAGATCACGATCAGCAGCTCGATCAGTGAGAATCCACGCCGGCAGGATCGACGATTGTTCATGGCCATATCTATATTCTAGACGTGCGGCAGACGCTGAACGTGCACGCGCTGTTCGTGTGCCAGGGCGCCCGCTGGCCCACACCCGCCCGAAATGCTATGATCGCAGCGATGGCTACGGTGGCGTCCAGGCACGTCCCAGGGCTCGCGACCCCAGGCTCGGAAAGCCTGGATGGCGTGAAGCCATCTTCCATTAAGAGAGCTTCTCCGCGGCACTCCGCGGTGGTTCGCGTCACCCACTGGATCAACGCGCTGAGCTTCTTGGGCCTACTAGTCAGTGGATTCGCCATACTGCTCGCTCATCCGCGTTTTTATTGGGGTGAAACGGGGGCCCTGGGAACTCCTTCGGTCCTCGATTTGCCGCTCCCCTTCATGAAGGGAGGGCCGTCGGGGTGGGGTCGTAATCTGCACTTTCTGTCGGCTTGGGTGTGCGTGATAACCGGCTCGTTTTACGTACTTTCCGGCATTCTTACGCGGCATTTCGGCAAGCATCTCCTGCCTGCCAAGGCCGATCTCTCATGGGCCTCCATTTCGCGCTCGGTTTCGGATCATCTGGGCTTGAAAATTTTCGGGGCAGAAAGCTCGTTCGCTTACAACCTGCTGGAGAAGCTCACCTATTTGTCCGTCGTTTTCGTGCTGCTTCCGCTGATGATCTGGACGGGCTTCGCCATGGCGCCCGCCATCGTCGCGGTGTTCCCCTTCTTCGTGACCGTCCTAGGCGGCCAGCAATCCGCGCGCACCATCCACTTCTTTGCCGCCGATTTCCTAGTTCTTTTTCTTCTGGTCCACATCGCGATGGTCTATCTTGCCGGTTTCAAGCGCCGAGTGGGGACCATGATCACGGGTCAAGTTGCGGCCGCAGAGGCTCCCCGCGGAAAGGATCGCACATGAGCACGTCGTTGTCTGAACGCAAGCCGTCGGAACGCGAACCGTCCGAACACGCACCTTCTGAACGCGAACCGTCCGAAAGCAAACCGTCCCGCCGCAAACTCATCACCGCCGGTTTGGCGACCGCCGCGGGAGCGTCCGGGCTGGCCGTGACCGCGCACCTCGCCGAGCGATACGGGCTGATTCCACCGGACAATGCGGGTGTTTACGGCGTCGGCAACACGTTGACCTACGCCGCCCAGCGGCCCTTGATGTCCAGCCATTCGCTGGCCCGCGAATTCGACCATAGCCAGATCTCGAAGGTCGCGCCCGTGAACGGCTTGCCCCCCACGAGCGACCTCTATAATCGGTTTTTGGCGGGTGGATTCAGGGACTGGCGGCTCACAGTGGACGGCCTGGTCGAGCGGCCGACATCGTTCTCGCTCGCCGAGCTGAAGCGGTTCCCCGCGGTCAGCCAAATCACGCACCAGGCATGCGAGGAGGGCTGGTCGTTCATCGCGGAATCGACCGGCGTGCCGCTTTCCTACGTGTTGAGCCTGGTGGGCGTCAGCCCACGAGCACGGTACGTGATGTTCTTCCCCATGCGTTCGGCGAAATACAAGTGGGGCAGCCTCGATATGGCGGACGCCTCCCATCCGCAGACGCTGCTCGCTTACGGGATGAACGGAGAGGCGCTGCCCTCCGAGCACGGAGCTCCGCTGCGGGTGCGTGTCCCGCGCCAGCTCGGCTTCAAGAGCTTGAAGCACCTCGTGACGATCACTCTGGTCGAGGATGTTAAGGTCTACGGCAAGGGCCTGGGGTCCTCGTCTCCCGAGAACGGCTTTTCCTGGTACGGGGGCATCTAAGACGATTCAGAATCGTTTGTTTTAGGCCCTCTAGCGATCGCCCGCCACTTCGCGAATTCGCTGCAGCGTCCGCCACAGCGGGCCCAATCGATCCAGTGGCAATGCGTTCGCGCCGTCGGACAAGGCCCGTTCGGGAGCCTCGTGCACTTCGATGAAGACAGCGTCAGCTCCCGCCGCGACCGCCGCGCGGGCGAGCGGTGCGATAAATTCGGGCTGGCCCCCAGAAACATCTCCAGCGGCACCCGGCAACTGGACGCTGTGGGTCGCGTCGAACACCACCGGCCAGCCCGTCTTGCGCATGATGGCGATGCCGCGCATATCCACCACCAGGTTGTTATAGCCGAACGTGGAGCCTCGCTCCGTGATCAGAACGCGGCGATTGCCGGTGGAGGCGACCTTTTCAGCGGCGTGCCGGATGTCGTGCGGCGCGACAAACTGGCCCTTCTTGATATTCACGACGCGGCCCGTGCGACCGGCTTCAACTAGAAGATCCGTTTGGCGGCACAGAAACGCCGGAATCTGCAAAATATCGGCGACCTCAGCGGCCGGCGCGGCCTGCGAGGGCTCATGGATATCGGTGAGCACCGGGAACCCGGCGTCGCGGACGCCTTTCAGAATGCGAAGGCCCTCGATTAGGCCGGGTCCGCGATAGGAGGCGACGCTCGACCGGTTGGCTTTGTCGAAGGATGCCTTGAAAATAAAAACTCCCGCGATCTTCCCGATCTCGCGCGCCAGAAAGTGGACGTGCTCCTCGCTTTCGATCACGCACGGTCCCGCGATTAGGGCCAGAGGGCGCCGGCTCCCGATGCCGATTTCCCCATTGATCTCGATGTCGATCTCAATCACGATTTCGTGGCGAAGGTTGTTTCGCGGCGCGGATTTTCCACGCGGGCTGGTTCGCGCGGATCATCTGTGCGCGCCGCGGACCGCGGCTCATCCGCGCGCGCCGCTACGTGCGGGGCGGCCATGCGCGTCTTGCGGTGTTCGAGCGCGGCGCCGATGAACGCCCGGAACAACGGATGCGGTTCGAGCGGTTTGGACTTGAATTCGGGATGGAACTGGCAGCCCAGATACCAGGGGTGATCCGGCAGCTCGCAAATCTCGACGTACACGGCGTCCGGCGTTTCTCCAGCGAGGCGCAGGCCGTGTTCGGTCAGGACAGCCTCATATTCGCGGTTGAATTCGTAGCGATGGCGATGGCGCTCGCTGATTTCGGCCTGACCATAAGCTGCGCGGGCGAAGCTGCCTTCGGCGAGCCGACAAGGATACGCGCCCAGCCGCATGGTGCCTCCGAGCTCGTCGACGCCTTTCAGCTCGCGCAGTTTATAAATGACGCGATCGGGCGTGGCCGGGTCGAACTCAGTGGAATTCGCCGGCGCCAGTCCGCACACGTTGCGCGCGAACTCGATCACCTGGGTCTGCATCCCCAGGCAAATGCCGAAATAGGGGACCTTGGCCTCGCGGGCGTAACGAATCGCCACCAGCATTCCTTCGATGCCGCGTTTGCCGAAGCCGCCCGGCACCAGAATCCCGTCGTAGTTTTCGAGCTCGGCGGCGGCTTGCGGCCACGCCAGGCGTTCCGCTTCGATCCACGTGATGTTAACGCGCGCGTCGTGCGCCAGTCCTCCGTGCAGCAGAGCTTCTTTCAGGCTCTTGTAGGAATCCTCGTACTCGACGTATTTGCCGACCAGCCCGATCGAGACCTGGCGCTGCGGATGCTTCATGCGGGCGACCATATCGCGCCAGCGCCCAAGTTCCCTCGGCTGCGCCTCGATCGCCAGCAATCTCAACGCGATTTCGTCGACGCCTTGTTCGGCGAACACCAGCGGGCACTCGTACACGCTATCGACGTCCTTGGCGGTAATGACGGCCGGCGCATCCACGTCGCAAAACAGGGAGATCTTTTCCTTCACGTCGTGGGGTAGCGGGCGCTCGCTGCGGCACAGCAGCATGTCCGGCTGAATACCGATGGCGCGCAGCTCCTTCACGCTGTGCTGGGTGGGTTTGGTCTTCAGCTCCTGCGCCGCGGCGATCCACGGCACCAGCGTCACGTGCACAAAGATCGAATTCTCGCGGCCCATTTCATGCCGCAGCTGGCGAATGGCTTCCAAAAACGGCAGCGATTCGATATCGCCGACCGTTCCGCCGATTTCAACGATCACGACATCGGCGACAGTTCCGTCCGGAGCTGTCGCGACGCGCCGCGCCGCAGCCTTGATTTCGTTGGTGACGTGCGGAATCACCTGCACCGTCTTGCCGAGATAATCCCCGCGCCGCTCGCGCGAAATGATCTGCTCGTAGATGCGTCCGCTGGTCAGGTTGTTGGCCTGGCTCAGGGGCGAGTGCGTGAAGCGCTCGTAGTGGCCCAGATCGAGATCGGTCTCCGCGCCGTCGTCGGTGACGAAGACTTCGCCGTGCTGGAACGGACTCATGGTTCCGGGATCGACGTTCAGATACGGATCGAACTTCTGCAGCGTGACTTTCAGCCCGCGGCTCTCCAGCAGGCATCCGATGCTGGCCGCCGCGATTCCTTTTCCCAGGGAGGAAACCACGCCGCCGGTGACGAAGATATATTTTGCCATCTTATTTCGTGACCATCGTTTTTTCGTAGAGAGCCGCGACCGTCCGCCAGTCCTCTGGCGTATCGACGCCGAGCGATTCATATTCAGTTTCCACCACCCGAATCCGGAATCCGTTTTCGAGCGCTCGCAATTGCTCCAGGCGCTCCGCGCGTTCGAGCGGCCCGACGGGGAGATCCGGATACGCGAGCAAGAAATCCCGGCGATAGACGTACAGTCCGATGTGTTTGTAGTAAGCACCCGGTTCCGCTCCACCCTCCCTGTGATAGGGGATGGGCGCGCGCGAAAAGTACAGCGCATTTCCCTGATGATCGGTCACCACCTTGACGACGCCGGGATCGGTAATCTCGTGCGGGCGCTCGATACGCTTCCTGAGCGTGCCCATGGGGACGTTTTCGTC
The DNA here is from genome assembly GCA_035934795.1 of Bryobacteraceae bacterium. Lineage (GTDB taxonomy): Bacteria > Acidobacteriota > Terriglobia > Bryobacterales > Bryobacteraceae > Palsa-187. The sequence goes on from DASYXM010000096.1 coordinate 14,535, forward strand.
GTGCAGCATTCCGAGCACGGCGGCGTCGATGGCGAACGGATCGATCACCGGCTCATCGCCCTGGATGTTGACGATCACCGGCGCAGTCGAGGTTGACGCCGCTTCCGCGACGCGATCCGTGCCGGAGGCGTGATCGTCGCGGGTCATGATCACGCGCGCCCCGAACCCCTCCGCGGACTTGCGAATGCGCTCGTCGTCGGTGGCGATCGCGAGATCGGTGAGATAGCGCGCCTGCGAAGCCCGTTCCCACACGTGCTGCAGCATGGGTTTTCCGGCGATGGGGACGAGGGCCTTTCCTGGGAATCGGGAGGATGCGTACCGGGCGGGAATGATCCCAAGAATTCGGTGCGGCACAATCGAAGATAGCATAACCGGCGCCGGTCGCGCTGGACTCGTTTTGAGGTGAAAAAGGGGACAGACTACTCTGTCCCGTCACGGAACTATTTGACTTCGCGTGCAAGCGTGGGAGTGGACAGAGCGGTCTGTCCCCTTTTTCACCTGCAGCGCCGAAAAATAGGTGACGCGAATCGATTACGATTAGAAACGATTCGCCGACAGGAGCGCCGCCCATGTTCGAGTGGCTGATGACGCAGTGGCAGGAAATCTGGAGCGTGCTGCAACCGATCGCCGTCACCTTCATCCTGACGGCGTTCATCGGCTGGCAGCGCGAGGCCGAGGAGCACAACACCGGCATCCGCGCGTTTCCCATCGTCGGCATGGCGAGCTGCGGCTATCTCCTGATTCTCGGTCCGCAAGGGGACATCGCCGCGCAGTCGCGCGTGCTGCAAGGCCTGATCACCGGGATTGGATTCGTGGGCGGCGGCGCGATTCTGAAAGAGGGCGCGACTATCCGGGGAACCGCCACCGCCGCCAGCATCTGGAACGCCGGCGTGATCGGAGCCGCGGTCGCCATGAATCATTACGACATCGCGATCGCGCTCTCGATTCTGAACCTGGTTACGCTGCGCGCGCTGTTGCCGATCAAGATCTGGCTGGACAGCCGCAAATCGCCGAGGGAGTAGCGCCTGTAACCGGCTGGCGCCTTGCGGCGGATTGGGTGAGGAAGGCGGGAGTGCCGGGTGTATCGTGGGAATCGGGGTAATCGACTATTCGTGAATGGATACACTTTCACCGCAGGAGCGCAGCGAACGGATGAGCCGTGTCAGAGCGAAGGACACGAAGCCGGAATTGCAGGTTCGTCGCCTCGTTTATCGACTTGGATTTCGCTACCGCCTTCACGGGGGTGGACTGCCGGGGAAGCCGGACTTGGTTTTGGCCCGCCGGAGACGTGTAATTTTCGTCCACGGCTGTTTTTGGCATCGTCGTCCGGGTTGCGTTTTGTGTCGGATGCCGAAGTCGATACGGAAGTTCTGAAAATGTGGACTTCTCGATACTAAATCAGAGAGGAGCCGAAACGATTCATGAAAGACGAGGAGTGGATACGTGACAGCGCCCGGGAGCTATATGAAGAGGAGGGCCGAATAGAGGTCGACTACGACGCGAGCGTATCAATTGGGGAAGACGGTAAAGGAGCCTATGTGCAAGCGTGGGTCTGGGTGCCGCTGGGGGAAGACGAAAGTGATTCGGACATGCTAACTCCGGAGCCAAACCGCGCGATCTCCTCCTAACCAATCCCAGGCCTCACCAGCCACAGTTGGAGGACTGACTGTTAGGTGGCAAGCTCAAGTCCTTCGTCGAGCACCACCTTGGATAGCCTGAAACCGTCGATGAGAGCAATTGGATTCTTGCCTTCTTCGCTCGCTTCATTGATCGCTGCTTTTGAGAAATGACTTGTTGTGACCACAGCACCTCGGGCGAAGGGTCGCAAGCTGCCACGTAACTCGGCAATCTCCTTTCGTCCCACGGAGTGAAGCCATCGCTTAGCCTGTATCTGGACAAGTGTATTTTCAAAGATCCAGATACGGCTGCCGGCCCTGGCGTTCACATCAATACCTCCGTCGGAACTGAATTTGGTAACGCAGACGTCTATGAATCCAGCGCGTAAGAGTAGGTCTTTGAGGAAGAGTTCAAAGCCCCTCGGCTCCATGGATAACAACCTGCCGCGAATGTGCTCTATTCGTTCAAGGTCTCCGGTTTGTTGGCCCTCATCGGAAATGATTTCGTCGTCTTCAGAGCTAACCGAAGCGCTAAGCCTGGATTCAACAAGCGTTTGGCTGGAAATAGCCACATCCAATGCCACCGGCAGGGCTTGGTGTTCCGAATGAATCCTAAACTCGAAAAGCCAGACTCTACGGACCTTGCCGTCCGCGTCAAGCTGCACGTCAGGATAGCAACGCAGGTATTCCAGAAGCCCAAGGTATTTCCAGCGTTTGGGCCCCACGGACTTGTCTCTTCTGCTGGCAACCAACGCAAATCCGTGTATCGGAAAATTAGCGGCTTTCTGCTCGAGAAGTCGATTGTTTACGCCAGCCAGAGATTGCTCGCCAAGCTTTCCTGCTGCCGTGTACGTCAAAACGCCACTTTCGAGCCTGTCATGGTAGGGATTCTCGCCCGCGCCGTGAAGACCTTGCCCCGAAGTCATTACAACCGCTCTTCGGACCGCCTTGCCCTCAACCGACAAACGGATGCCGCCGGCGTTAGACACCGCGAGGGTCTTAAAAATTTCCTCGTTCGAGTAGAGGCGGTTCAAAACCAACGTTTTAATCATCGACGGTGAGCCAGTGAGCTATTTCGAGGATACAGGTCTTGGAGTGTCTCGCGGAGCACGCCGAGTCAATCCGGCACTCCAAGAACCTTGAGCTTGACGACTTCTCCTGCCGTTACCTTGTTGTGGACGACATTTGGATTCCGCTTGGCGAATCGTTGCTGATCCAAATGTTCTCGCCGGTGTGGAACCGCGTAATTGATGGCTTTGGAAACCACGATCCCGGAAAGGGAAGACATCAAGGGCAACGACCCCAATGGGATGTTGTTCATCCAGGACGATCATGGGCCGAACGGCTTCAGCCGAATCCCAAATCGGAATCGGAACTACTTGCCTCGGTGGCAAAGTTCTTTAGTGAGAATCCTAAGCTTTGAGCGAAACGCAGCGTGCGGCAGTTCTTGCGCGTAAGGTCTACAGTCTCCGCATCACGACGACCGTGATGTCATCCGCTTGGGGCGCGCCCGCCGAAAATTTCGCGACCTCGCTTTGAATCGCCGCGACCAGTTCCTCGGCCGGGCGTCCACGCAGCGACGCGGCCAATTCTCCGAGCCGGTCCTCGCCGTAATCCACGTCGGCGGGATTCACGGCTTCGGTGACGCCGTCCGAATAGAGCACCAGCGTATCGCCCGAATCCATGCGGATGCGGAACTCCTGATACTTGGCCATGGGCACAATTCCCAGGATGATGCCGCCGCCCTTCAGCTGTTCCACGGTTCCGTTCTTGCGCACCAGCAGCGGCGGATTGTGGCCCGCGTTGGTGTAGACCAGCTCGCCTGTGGCCGGATCCGCCACCGTCATGAAGAAGGTGATGAAGCGGTTGTCGGGGCAGCTCGCCGCCGTGTTCTTGTTGAGGCGCGTGATTTTTTGCGCCAACTCGTCGCCGTCGTCGAACAGCACCTTGACGCGAGCCTGCAGGCTCGACATCAGCAGCGAAGCCGGCATTCCCTTACCCGCGACGTCGCCGATCAGCACGCCGATGCGGCCGTCGGGGAAGGGCAGGTAATCGTAGTAATCGCCCCCCACGGTGCGGCAGGGGAGCGTCCCGGCGGCGATATCCATGCCGGGGACTTCCGGCGACCTCGCCGGCAGAAGGCCCATCTGAATGTGCGCGGCCTGTTCCAATTCCTTGGCCATGGCGCGCTCGGCCGCTTCGATTTCGCTCAGCCGCGCGTGCTCGATGCGAATCGCCGCGACGTTCGCCATCACCGTCAGAAGGCCCAGGTCCTCGCGGGTGAATTCGCGGATCAGATCGGGCGTATCCACGTAAATCAGCCCGATGACGCGGTCGTTGGTCTGGAGCGGCACGGCGATCATGCTGCGCACTTTGTTCTGCACGATGCTCATCTGCTCGCGCAAGGCTTGATCGAGCTGCGTGTCGCGGACCAGCAGGGAGGTCTTCTCGTTCAGCACGCGGTCGCGCACGGTGGTGGAGATCTTGAATCCCGCGCCGCGCGCCGCCCGCACCACCAGCTCGCCGTTCTCGAGCGTCATCAGCACGCCGCGTGCCGCCATCACCGCTTCCATCGCCAGATCCATGATCACCTCGAACAATTCCCGCAGCGGGCGGTGCCCGGCCAACTCCCGGCCGGCGCGGATCAGCGCCTGCATCTGCGGATTGGTCTGGATGATGGACGTCTTGTTCATGTCGTCGATGCCGGCCGGTCCGATGAGCGAATCCAGGCTGGCGGCGACGGTGGTGGTCGATTTGGCGAGGGCTTCGGGCTGTTCGACGAAGACGACTTTGTCGCGCGCCATGTTCGCGGTGGCGTCGGCACCGGGGAACTCGATGGTCAGGTGCCCCGCGACGACCCTGTCCCCCAAGCCGAACGGCATGGGCTGCTCCAGGCGCTTGCCGTTCAGCAGCGTGCCGTTCTTGCTGCCGAGGTCCTGCACCTGCCACTTGTCTCCGCTGCGCACGAACGCGACGTGCTGGCGCGAAAGCCCGGAGTCGTCGGGGTAGGAAAGTTCGCACGCGCTCGACCGCCCCAGCGTGATGCGGTCCCGGTCCAGCGGCACCACGATCGTCTTATCCTCCGAATCGCGGACGATCAATTCCGTGGGGATCTTGGTTGCCATTTGCGGGTTGGACGCCACGGACTTAGGGTATCATTCCAGCGGGTTTCGTGCGTTTGGTTCGCCGCCGGTAAAGTACTATGACTATGCTGCCGCGGCAAAGGCAGCTTGACCTGAACACCATTTCTCCCGCACAATGTTTCTTTGAGCTTACTGCTCGACGCTGAGACGCGGGAGGGTGTGTTTTGTCCTTGCCTACGCGAAGATCCGCCGTCCCGCTTGTGACGGCCTTTACAATGCTGGCTGCTGGAGCGTCCGCGCTGCTCGCGACGACTCCTAAGAAACCAACTTCCTCCAAGACGGCTCCCGTTAAACGTAAGGGCCTTACCCGCATTCTGCGCGGTCCCTGGCGCGTCCCGACCTTCGCGGATTCCACCGAGGGCGACCGCTACGACGGCGAGGATGCCGTGGTGCGCCGTGCCGCGGTCGACGCCCTGGCGGGATTGAACGGAACCGTGGTGGTGACGCATCCCGACACCGGCCTGGTGCTGAGCATCGTAAATCAGAAGCTCGCCCTGCGCGACGGATTCCAGCCCTGTTCCACCGTGAAGGTGCCGGTCGCGCTCGCGGCTTTGAGCGAATCTGTTGTCGAACGAACCACGCTGATCCATTTATATGGACGCACGGCCGTGGGGTTGACCGAAGCGCTCGCGAAATCTAACAACCAATACTTCGCGACGCTCGGACAGAAGCTCGGATTTGAGCGCGTTTCCTACTACGCGCGCCTGTTCGGCTTGGGCGAGAAAGCCGGCCTGAATGTCGACGGCGAGCAAGCCGGCCTGCTTCCGGCCTCGACGCCGCACAACGGCATCGGCATGATGACCAGCTTCGGCGACGGCATTTCGGTGACGCCGCTGGAGCTCGCCGCGCTGATTGGCGCCGTGGCCAACGGGGGCACTCTTTACTATTTGCAATATCCCAAGACGCTGGAAGAAGCCGCGGCCCTCGAGCCGCGGGTGAAACGGCGCCTGGATATCGAGCCGCTGATTCCGGAGATCAAGCCGGGGCTCGCGGGCGCGGTGGAATACGGTACCGCGCGCCGCGCCGGCGCGGAATCCGAAGAGATGATTTACGGTAAGACCGGCACGTGCACGGATTCGCGCTCGCCCACGCATCTCGGCTGGTTCGCGTCCTTTACCGATAGCCCGAGTGGCAAGGTCGCGGTGGTGGTGCTGCTGACGGGCGCGCAAGGCGTCAGCGGTCCGGCGGCGTCGGCGGTGGCGGGCAACGTGTACAGGAACCTGGGGGCCGTGGGATATTTCGGCGAGCCGCACGGAACCGTGGCCATGGGACCGTCGCGTCCCCCGGGTTACGCGCTCGCTTCCAGCTCCGACGTCAGCTCTTCCCACTCCGCTACGCGTGTTTCCAAATCCTTGCGGCGCTGATCCAGCAATCCCGTTACGCGAACCGTCTCTTCCACGCTCTTGAAATCCGCTAGCGCGCCCTCGTGCTGCTGGATCTCCGATTCCAGCGCCGCGATCCGCTCCTCAACTTCTTTCAGGCGGTCGCGCATCTTCCGCGTCTTCATGGGATTCACGCGCGGCTTTTCTTTTTTCTGCTGGGGTGCGGGCGCGGGCTCAATCGAGACGGCTTTACGCTCCACCGCCTGAGCCGAGGCCATCGCTTCCGGCCCGCCCGCTTTCCGCCACAGATAGTCTTCGTAGTTGCCCGGATAGACGTGCACATGGCCGTCTTCGATCTCGAAAACCCGCGTCGCGAGGTTATCGATGAAGTAGCGATCGTGCGAAACGAACACCACCGTTCCACTGTATTCGCGGAGCGAATCGAGAAGCACGTCCTTGGCGCGCATGTCCAGGTGATTGGTCGGTTCGTCTAGTAGCAGGAAGTTCGAGGGCGCCAGCAGCATCTTCGCCAGCGCGTAACGATTGCGCTCGCCGCCCGAAAGCACTCCGATGCGTTTGAAGACGTCGTCTTCGCTGAACAGGAAACATCCCAACAGCGACCGCAATTCCGTCTGCGTCGACCTCGGAGCCGCGCTGCCGATGTCGTCGATCATCCGTGCGTCCGGGTCCAGCTCCTTATATTGGTCCTGCGCAAAGTAATCCGGCGTGGCGTTGTGGCCCAAAGTGTAGGATCCCGCCGCGAGCGGTTCGGTCCCCGCCAGCAGCTTGATCAGCGTCGATTTTCCGGCGCCGTTGATACCGACCAGCGCGACGCGGTCGCCCCGTTCGATGACGAAATTGGCGCCGCCGAAGACGAACTTGCTGCCGTAGCTCTTGCCGACGTCCTTGAATTCCGCGACGATTCGTCCGCTCGGCTTCGGCTGCGGAAACTTGAAGTGGATGGTGTGCTCATCGGGCGGAACCTCGATGCGCTCGATCTTCTCCAGCTCCTTGATGCGGGATTGCACCTGCCTCGCCTTGGTCGCCTGGTAGCGGAAGCGATTGATGAAGGCTTCCAGTTGCTCGACGCGCTCGCGCTGGTTGCGATACGCGGCCATCAGCTGCTCGCGGCGCTCGTTTTTCTGCGCGATATATTTGTCGTAGTTCCCGCTGTAGAAGTGGACGCGCTTGTTCCAGATTTCGACCGTCTTTTTCACCGTGACGTCCAGGAAATAGCGATCGTGTGAAATCAGCACGTACGCGCCCGGATAGTTGTCGAGATACGTCTCCAGCCAATTGCGGGCTTCCAGGTCCAGGTGATTGGTCGGCTCGTCGAGCAGCAGCAGGTTCGGTTTTTCCAGCAGCAGCTTCGCCAGTGCCAGCCGCATCTGCCAGCCGCCCGAAAATTCCTCCGTCGCCCGTCCCCAGTCTTCCTTGCGAAAGCCCAACCCATCGAGGACCGTGCACACTTGCGCCTCGATCGCGTAGCCGTCGCGATTGCGAAACTCGCTATCGATGTGATGCGCGCGATCCGCGGCCGCCGCCCACTCCGGATGCGACGGGTCGAGGTCGGCCATCTTGTGATGCAGCTCCTCGAGCTCCTGCTCCATCAGGCGGAGTTCCTCGAACACCGACAGCGCCTCCTGGAACACGGTGCGGCCGGAGAGCGTGAGGCCGTCCTGCGGCAGATAGCCGATCGTCATCCCTTTAGTGAAGGAAATGCTACCGTAATCCAGCGTCTCCAGGCCGCACAGGATCTTGAGAATCGTCGATTTGCCGGTGCCGTTCGCGCCCACCAGCCCCGTGCGCTCGCGGGGCGTGATCAGCCAATCGCATTGCTCGAACAGGAGCTTGTGGCCGTAGCGTTTGCCGGCCCCTTGCAGTTGGATCATGATGGGCGTTGAATCATGCGGAGGGTGTCTGTTTCTATTTTATCGGAAGCCCTTGCACGCCCTGGCGCGAATTCTACCTCGGCCGCACCGTCAGCACTCTCTTCGCTTCCACTTTCCCGAACTGCATTGGGAAGCTCCGTCTAGCGTAGTAGGCGTCCCATTGATCCTTATAATGTCCCGATAGCCGCTGTCCGGATTCGCCGGCGACCAGGTTCGCGAAGGAGTGGTTCAGATCCGCGAGATCCGTGATCATGCGCAGCGATGGTCCGATGCGTCCCGTGTACTGCGCGACGCTCACCGGCGATCCGCCGAACGGCGCCGGTCCGATGTTGAAATATTTCCCGATGAGCGGTAGCCGTCCTTCGACCGGATGCGTTATCGTCAGTCTTTGAAACTGCCCGTAGTTCCACCGGGAGACTTTCGATCCCTGTCTCTGCATGCCTGCTTGGACAGCGGCATCGAGCGAGCGCAGCAGCAGCGCGTCGTAATCCGGGAACCAATCCGGGGGGCGCTCCGTGAGCAGACGCTCGATCGCGGCGGTCGCGTAAATAGACTCATAGAGGGTGCCGGCTTTCGGCGCGGCCCTCTCCGCGGCCGCCTTCCGCAGCTCGAGGTAGGCCAGCGTGGCGATCATCGGCGCAGCGGCGTCCTTCTTCATCTGGCCGTCCCAGCGGCGCAGCTCGGCGATGGCGTCGGCGGCCGCGCCTTGCTTTGCATGATTTTTCTCGTGATCCCACGCGGCCAGGATCTGCTTCGCCAGAAAATCGTGGAACGCCGAATAGACATCGGTCTCGATGCGCAACATCTCTTCGGGACGCCACTTTGGACGCGATTCCAACAGCGCGCGAATCTGGCGCGCACGATACGGCGGCGCGAAATTTCCGTTTACTCGAAATGAAGTTGCGGAATCTTTCGCTCCCGGTTCTGCGGCTGGAAACGGATTCTGATTGGCTGTCGCGATGATTCCCGACCGTGGGTTGAACGCCTGCGGCAATTCGTCGAACGGAATGTAGCCGTCCCATTCGCACTCGCCCGTCGAGCCGTCCGCAGGAACGTCGCCCGCGCATTTCCGCCGCGCCGGCAAGCGGCCGGCCGCGTGATATCCGATGTTGCCGTCGACATCGGCGTAAACGAAATTCTGCGCCGGTCCCGCATAACGCGCGAGAGCGCCGACGAATTCGGTCCAGTTGTGCGCGCGATCGACATCCACGAAAGGAAACGTCACGCCACCCTCCTCGGCGGCCGTCCAGCGAATCGAGTATTGGCGCCCTTCGTCGCCCACGAACACGGGGCCGTGCCGCGTGATCCATGTGGCGATGGAAACCGCCGGCGCGCCCTTCACCGCGATCGCGTCACGCTCCAGCCGCGCTTGCTCCTCGTGCCCTTCGTACAGGTAGCGGCCGGAGTTCAAATCGATCTGCTCGCGATACAGATCCTGGACGTCGAATTCCAGATTCGTGATGCCCCACGCGATGCGGTCGTTGTGCCCGGTGACGACGCCCGGGATTCCGGCGATGGTCGCGCCTGTTACGTTCAGACCTGGCGCTTCGAGATGCACCAGGTACCACGGCGAGGGGATCGAAAACTCCAGGTGCGGATCGTTGGCCAGGATCGGCTTGCCGGTTGCCGAGTGCGCTCCCGAAATCGCCCATGCGTTCGAGCCCGGCTGGGGAGCGGTAGCGCCACCCGCTGGCATCAGGAACTCGACCTTGGAGCGATCTCCCCCCTCCAGCATGTGCAGCTTGTTGATCTCGGCGCGCCAGCCCGGCGTCAGCTCGCGATACATCTCCAGACCCGCTAAAATCGAATCGGCGACGGTCCATGGCCGTGGATCGTAACGCAGCAGCGTAAACTCCAGCGGCAAACGGTTCCTATGCGTAGCGATGTATTCGTCGACGCCGCGCGCGAATGCCGCCAGCGTGGCGCGATCGCCCGGCGAGAGCCCGCGCTCCTGCTCCTCGCCGATGTGCCGCATGCGAAAACGCCGTGCTTCGCGATCCCCATCCATCGCGAGCGCTCCTGCGATCTCCGCGAGCTCGCCCGCCGCGCGCCGCCGTAGCCCGTCCATCTGCCACAGGCGGTCCTGCGCCATGGCGTAGCCTTCCAGGAACATCGCGTCTTCCATGGTCGCCGCCCGAATATGCGGAACACCCAACGCGTCACGCGAAATGGTGGCAGATCCCGAAATCCCGGCCGTGATCTCACCGGACGTTTCGCCCAATGGCCGCCACGCGTACCAATACGTGGCTGCGCCGCTCGCGATCAGCAAAACGGCTATGCTCAGATTTACGGCTCGGAGCAGGGGAGTGTGGAACACTGTTCCGAGTTTAACGAATCGATTTCGCGTTTAAGAAACACAGGCCTTTCGAGCCGTCCACCGTTTTCGAAATACCATGCCGTTGCGACTGATTCTGCTCGCCGCCATCGTCGCCCTGAACGGTTTTTTCGCCGCCGCAGAAGTGGCTCTGGTCTCGGTGCGCGCGTCGCGCCTCAAGGAACTGGCGGGGCAGGGCAACGCTCCCGCGCGCGCCGCGCTCGGATTGCTCGCGAACCCCAGCCACTTGCTCAGCGCCACCCAAGTCGGCGTCACCCTCGCGAGCCTGGGCCTCGGTTGGGCGGGCGAGGATACCGTATACGGCGTGCTCATCGGCCTCCTGAACCGCGCATTTCCGTGGATTACGCAGACACCGCCTCCGCCCGCGACGGTGTGGCTCCATGGCGCGAGCTTCGCCATTGCATTTCTTCTCATTAGCCTGGTCCACGTGGTGGTCGGCGAAGTTGTCCCCAAGAATCTGGCGCTCGAAAAAGCCGATCGGCTCGCGCTTCTGGTGGCGCCTCCTCTGCTCGCATTCCGGCGCATTTCGGCGCCGTTCGTATACGTCATCGAAAAATCCACGGCCGCCGTGTCGCGCGCCATTGGACTTAAAGGCGCGCACGGCGCGGGAGGACACTCGGCTGAGGAGCTTAAATTCGTGATCGCCTCCAGCCGCCGGGAGGGACACCTCGAGGGTTTCGAGGAAGCGGCCATCAACAAGCTCCTGGAGCTGCAGGACATCAACGCGCGCGAGATCATGACCCCTCGCATGGGGATCGTCTCGGTGTCCATCGACGCCGATCTCGACGAGCTTCTGCGCCTGACCCTGCAGCACAAGTATTCGCGCCTGCCGGTCTACGAAGGCACCCCCGAGCACATCGTCGGCATCCTGCATTTCAAGGATCTAATGCGCGCCTGGCAGCAGCGCAAAGCCGCCTCCGACCGCCACCTTCCGCAACGCCGCTTCCGCCTGCGCCCCTATCTGCGCGAGCCGCTGGTGGTGCCGGAGACCAAGCCTCTGAATCAGCTGGTCGACGAGTTCCGCCGCAAGCATACCCACCTGGCGATGGTGGTGGACGAATTCGGCACGTTCACGGGATTGGTCACCCTCGAAGACGTTCTCGAACAGATCTTCGGCGATATCTCGGATGAGCACGACGTCAGCCGCCCTCTGCCCTCGGCCGGCGCGCCCGTCATTGAACTCGACGGCGCCACCAACATTCGCGATCTTGCGTCGCAATATTCCATCGAGCTCCCCGGCGACGCGGGCTTTGAAACGCTCGCCGGGTTTATGCTGCAGCGGCTCGGCTATATTCCCGCCCCTGGAGAATCGCTGGCTTACGACGGCCGGACTTTCATCGTCGATCGCATGGACCGCAACCGCATCGCGCGCGTGAAGGTGTTGAACCTACGCCCCGACACCTTGCCTCAGTAGCAAACTGGCCCAAGAGCACCACGCGCGGTGGAGTTGGGCCATTAAAGAAACTACATTAGTCTTATTATCAATGGGTTGCATCTTGGTTCCTCAAGTGCTTTCACAAAGGCGTGGCAAGGAGGAAAAGGCAATGAAAACGAGACTGCTTACCGTGATGCTGCTGGCCGCGAGCTCCGCATTCGCGCAGAATTTTTCAGTGGGCGTCGGTATCGGCGCACCAGGATATTATCCGCCTGCCGGTGTGTATGGCGCGCCTTGCGGTCCTGGCTATGTGTGGATCGACGGATATTACGATATCAATGGCTATTGGATCGAAGGATATTGCGCTGTGCCGCCCTACGGCGATGACTACTGGGTTGCGCCGGGTTACTTCGGCGGGCGTTGGGTAGGAGGCTACTGGGGGCGCCGCGGCTGGGACCGCGACGATTTCCGTTTCCGTGGCGGCTTCCGCGAGGGCGGTGGCTTCCGTGGGGGCGAGCGCGGCGACTCCGGCTTCCGCGGAGGATTTAGCAATGGCTTTGGCTCCCCGCGCGTCGCTCCTAATAATAATTTTCGCGGCGGCAACCAGAACTTCCGTGGCGGCGGCGGGCATATGAATGGTGGCGGATTCTCCGGACATGGCGGCGGCCACGGCGGCCGACGCTAGTTGAAAGCGCTCACAGCACCACGTAGAGCCGAATCGTTTTTGACGAGCGGGTTGGTCAATGAGTCGCAGGCGAGCCTCATGATCGGCCCGCTCTTCCTCACAGCCGAATCTAACAAGGCAACTCGCTGGTCTGCATTCAGGGGATCTTGGATTCTGGCGGAGAGGGGGGGATTCGAACCCCCGGTAGAGCTTTTGACCCTACGACGGTTTAGCAAACCGCTGCTTTCGACCACTCAGCCACCTCTCCGCGAGGGGCGCCGCTATCTTGCAATGACACTGTTCGGATGTTATCACAAAGGCGCGGCCGCGCCGTGATCGGTCGGTTAAAGAAGCGGACAGCGCTATCCTGAAATCCGGAGCGCCTCCATGCCCTACGAAAATCTCCTTTACACTCGCGAAGGCGACGTCGCGATCGTCGCCTTGAATCGCCCTACGCGGCGCAACGCCTTGTCGCTCGCGCTGATGACCGAGCTGATCGCCTGCCTCGACAACATTGCTCAAAGAGATGGCGGCCGCGACGCTGAAATTCGCGCCGTCATCCTGGCCGCCTCCGGTAAGGTCTTCAGCGCCGGTCACGATCTTTCGGAGCTGACCGGCCGCAGCATCGGAGAATATCGCCGCATCTTCGACGTCTGCACGGAGTTGATGATGAAGATCCAGTCGATTCCGCAGCCCGTGATTGCCGAGGTGCAGGGCATCGCCACCGCGGCCGGATGCCAGTTGGTCGCGACGTGCGACTTAGCCGTCGCCTCCGAAGACGCCGCGTTCGCCACGCCCGGCGTCCGCATCGGATTGTTTTGCTCCACGCCGATGGTCGCCGTCAGCCGCGCGATCGGCCGCAAGCGCGCCCTCGAGATACTCCTGACGGGTAATGTGATCGACGCGCACACAGCCGCCGATTGGGGATTGGTGAACCGCGTCGTAGCGGCCGATCAGCTCCGCGCCGAGACTCTGGGATTGGCTTCGAAGATCGCCGAAGCCAGCTCCTTCACTGTCGGCCTGGGAAAGCAGGCCTTCTATGCGCAGGTGGATCTCGATCAGCCCAAGGCTTACGCCTACGCCAAGGAAGTGATGACCATGAACTCGCTCGCGGCCGACGCGCAGGAAGGCATCGGCGCGTTTCTCGAAAAGCGCGCCCCCTGCTGGACCGGCCGCTGAGGGAAAAGGGGACAGACTACTCTGTCCCGTCTCGTAAATTTCCGATTTCACGAGCGATCGCGGGAGTGGACAGAGCGGTCTGTCCCCCTTTTCACCCTGCTGGACCGGTCGGGTAGTACTTTGCGTTGCCAGTACCGTAATATGAGATTGAGCGCTGGTTGTGGCGCACGCTCTCAGCGTGCCGTGTCGAGACTCTTCTCGACACCGATGGCGCACTACGGCGCCAGTGGCGGCAGGGTGGTAAACGTCAGCGCGGGAGGGGTTCGGATTCCCAGGATGCTGATCTGCGCCCCCTGCGGCGCGTTGAACTCGATGGTGCCGCGGATTCCCGCCGTCTGCGGGAAAAGGTTCGTGGCCGTATCGGCCCGGTGGCCGTTGGGGCCAAGCGGAATGGATCCCGTGTTGAGTACCGCGCCGGTCTCGTCGCGCAGGGTCACGGGAACCAGCGTCGTGAACTGCGAAAGGCCGCTGATCGCGATGCCCGTCACGATCCCGCCGGTGTTGTCGTAGGCGATCAGGTAGGACGGCGCGTTGCGGCTCTCCAGCGGCACCACCGCTTCCTGCCCGTTCGGATCCCAGCGGAAAATCGCGAAGCCGCCGATGTTTCCATCGGTGCTCAACTGTGCCGACCCCTCTTCGTAGGCCGCGCCGGCCGGTAGCGTGACCCGCACCCATAGCGATGCGCCGGCCGCAATGGTCTGGTCGAGCGTCGCGGTCGCGGTGGATGGCCCGCCGCCTATTTGTGGAAACGACAGCGGCAGCGGCAGCGGATTTCCGCCCTTGTCGAAGAACTTCAAATGCGCCTGCGCCGCGGCCCCGCCTGTGTTCACCAGCACAAACGTGGTCTCCCACCCGTTCCCCGCGGCCAGGTGCGCCATCAGGCCGCCCGCCGTGCTCACGTTTGCGAGCGCTGGAATGGTCGTCGTCGTTCCTCCTACAGGTCCAGGCGTGTAACGGATTCCGAGCGTGCTGATTTGTCCGCCCGGAGGCGTATCGAACTCCACCGTCCCACGGATATTCGCCGTCATCGGAAACCACATCGGGTCCGATAGCACGAACGACGTGTGCCCGCTTCCCGCCAGAACGATCGAACTGGTTGTGACCAGTGCTCCGGTATCGTCGCGAATGGTCATCGGAATGATCGCCATCGAGGCGGATACGTTGGCGAGCGCGACCCCTGTCAGCACCCCGCCGGTGTTGTCGAACGCCAGCAGATAGGACGCCGCGTTGCGCGTTTCCATGGGCACCACCGCTTCCTGGTTATCGGGATCGAAATGGAAAATGGCGAAGCCGTCCACGGTACCGTCCGCCGACAACTGCGCCGAGCCTTCCGCGGTCGTATTCACGAGGCCGGCGGCTTCGATCACACTCGAGGCTTCTATTACAAATGTCGCGTTCGGCGCGATGATCCCTCCGAGCGTGGAGGTGAGCAGCACGTCCCCCTGCTGCTGCGGTAGCGTGAGGGGCAGCACGAGCGGAGTGCCGTCCCTGGCGAACAGATTGGTGTCCACCGTGGCCGCCGCCATCCCTTTGTTGACGAACGTGAACGTCGTGTTCCAGCCCGTTTCCGCCGGCACATGCGGCATCGAGCCAATGAAACTGAGGAAGGGGAACACGGCCGGTTCCCGCCCAATGGCAACGGCCCGGTCGGCGATGGTGAACGAACCGGACTGCGAGGCGGAAGTCCGGGCATCGGTTGCGACTCCGTTTTGCGCCAGCGCGGTTCCCGCCATCAGCATCCCGACCAGCGAAATTCCGGCGGTCGTAGCGATTCGTATCATGATTCCTTCCTGACGACTGACTCGTGAATCTCCGGTTGCGGCTGGATCTGCGTCAGTTCCATCCGCTTCAGCTGCCCGCACGCCGCGAACACGTCCAGCCCGCGCGGCTTCCTTACGAAACACGGCATCGATTTCCTCACTATCGTCTGAAAGGAGGATACCCGTTCCCGCTCCGGCGTTTCAAACAGAATTCCCGGTCCTGGATTCAGCGCGATCAGGTTGACCTTCGCGTCGAGATTCGCCAGCCAACGCACCACGCGCCGCGCGTCGGCGTCGCTATCGTTGACGCCCTTCAGCAGCACGTATTCGAAGGTCAGCTTCTCCCACGGCCGCAGCGGATACGCCTTGCACGCGTCGATCAGTTCTTTCAAATGGTACTTGCGCGTGACCGGCATCAGCGCGCGCCGCTGCTCTTCGGTCGACGCATTCAGCGAAATCGCCAGCTTCGGACGAACCGGCTCACGCCCCAACTCGACGATCTTCGGAACGATGCCCGAGGTCGAGAGCGTAATCCGTCGCGGCGAAATCCCGATGCCCTCGGGATCGGTCAGCAGCCGCGTCGCCTTGATGACGTTCGGGAGGTTCAGCAGAGGCTCGCCTTGCCCCATCATGACGATGTTTAAACGATCCACCGGCGCGGTCCCCGCGGCCAGGAGAACCTGCCCAACGATCTCCCCGGCCGTCAGGTTGCGCTCCAGCCCGAGCTTCGCCGTCAGGCAGAACTTGCAATCCACCGGACATCCCACCTGGCTCGAAATGCAGACGGTCGCCCGGTCCGCGTCGTCTGTTTTGTCATCCCGAGCGAAGTCGAGGGATCTGCCGTCGGTCTTGGTGGCGTTCGTCTTGATAAAACCGCGGGCCTTGCTTTCCGGCATCCACACCGTCTCCACGGTTTTGCCGTCGGCGAGTTTTAGAAGATACCGCACGGTGCCGTCCACCGAATCGTAACGGCGCGCGATTTCCGGTAATCCCACCGGAAATTCCCCGGCTAAACGGCGACGCAACGGCTTGGGAAGATTGGAGATCGCCCCAAGGTCGGCGACCCTCTGCCGGTACACTGCGTCGTAAATTTGCCGGGCTCGGAATCCTGGCAAGTCCGCTCCCAGAGCGGACTGAATATCGCCAAGTTCCATGCCTACAATAGCTTGCGGCATATCTCCAGTGTAACACCGGGGCCTCGTCGCTACTCTCAATGACGAGACCCTTTCAGCCCCCGCGCTACAATGGAGTCAGTACTCATGCCCCACCGTTCCGAGGCCAATCGCGACGTCGAGCGTACCGTTCTCCCGAACGGCGTCCGCGTCATCACCGAAAAAATGCCGCGCGTGCGCAGCGTCTCCGTCGGCATCTGGATCGGCACCGGCGCGCGCGAGGAGGCGCCGGAGCTCACCGGCATCTCGCACTTCATCGAGCACATGGTGTTCAAGGGCACGCGCAACCGCACGGCCGAGGAGATCGCGCGATCCGTCGATTCCATCGGCGGCGGCCTCGACGCCTTCACCTCCAAGGAGCTGGTCAGTTTCAACGTCAAGGTCCTCGACGAACATGTTCCGCTGGCCTTCGACGTCATCTCCGATCTGGTTCGCAATCCCCTGTTCGAGAAAAAGGACATCGAGAAGGAAAAGGGCGTGGTCCTCGAAGAGTTGAAAATGGAAGTCGACAACCCCGAGTACCTGGCCCACGAGATCTTCGCCAGCAGTTTCTGGAAGGACCACCCCCTGGGACGGTCCATTCTGGGCACCCGCGAAACCATCCATAGCTTCGATCGCGATAAGATCGAGCTCTATTATCAGCGCTTTTACACGCCCAAAAATATCCTGGTGACCGCCGCGGGGAACTTGTCGCATCGCCGCCTCGTACATTTGGTGGAGGATCATTTCGGCGATTTAGAGCCGCATCGCGTTCCGAAAATGGCCAGCACGCCCCATCCCCAAGCGCCCCTGGTGGTTCGCAACAAGAGCTCCATCGAGCAGGTCCACGTGTATCTGGGCGTTCCTTCGATTCCTTTGCCGCACCGCGACCGCTTCGCCTGCTACATCCTGAACGCGATCCTGGGCGGCGGCATGAGCTCGCGCCTGTTCCAGAACATCCGCGAGCGGCAGGGGCTCGCCTATACCGTCTATTCCGAGCTCGCCATGTATCGCGACGCCGGCTGCCTGCTGATCTACGCGGGAACCTCGCCGAAATCGGCCGGCCAGGTGGTGGATTCCATCGCGCATGAACTGCGCTCGCTCGCCGCCGCCGCCGTGACGCCCGAGGAGCTCCGCCGCGCCAAGGATCATTTAAAGGGTTCGTTCGTGCTGGGCCTGGAGTCCACTTCCAGCCGCATGGGCAATCTCGCGCGCCAGGAGCTGTACTTCAAGCGATTTTTCACCATCGACGAAATGCTGGCCAGTGTCGAGCGGGTTACCGCTGCGCAAGTGCTGCGGCTCGCCCGGCAGTTTTTCGATCATCGCCGCATCGC
Source organism: Bryobacteraceae bacterium (assembly GCA_035934795.1). Lineage (GTDB taxonomy): Bacteria > Acidobacteriota > Terriglobia > Bryobacterales > Bryobacteraceae > Palsa-187. Next base: position 32,306 of record DASYXM010000096.1, read on the forward strand.
CGTCACCATGCTCGGACGCCTGAACGGATTCCGCGTCCGCCGCGCCGATCTGGCATGATCTTATCTACTAGTGGCCTGGCACAGCGAGTTTGTTACCATGCCCTCAATGTGGCGCGCGCACTCATGCGTGCCGCGTCGGCACTCGTGCCGGCGCCTGGGCGGTTGTATTCAATTCCACGGCGGGTGTCGAGGAGAGTCTCGACACAGTACGCACGAGTGCGCGCGCCACGAGCTGTGCTAACGATTTCTCCGCAACATGCCACTAGCTGGCCTCAGGAGGACGCGCCTCTGGTGGCGCTCTTCCGCTCATGAAGAGATTCCTCACCGTCGCAGCCGTTCTCGCGCTGACTGCCGCGCTCGGCTGGAGCCTGGATACTTCGAAGCTCAAGCCCGCCGGCTACGTCAACGATTTCGCGCACAAGCTCGACCCGGCGAGCGCACAGGCGCTGGAAGCCTACTGCGCGAATCTCGAGCGCACCACCGGCGTGCAAATGGCCATCGTGCTTGTCGATTCGCTCGACGACGAGCCTGTCGAAGACGTCGCCAACCGCCTGTATCGCGAGTGGGGCGTCGGCAAGAAGGGCGCCAATGAAGGTTTGCTGATTCTTCTTTCGATGAAGGAGCACAAGAGCCGCGTCGAAGTCGGCTACGGTCTCGAGCCCATCGTCACCGACGGTTTTTCCGGCGGCGTTCTGCGGGATATTCGGCCCATCCTGCGCCAGGGAAATTACGGCGGGGGGCTGCTCGCGGCCGCCGAGGAGTTCGGCAATCAGATCGCGCAAGCCAAAGGCGTCGCGCTGGCCCAGCCTCAAGCCGTACCGCGGAATTTCGGGTATCCCGCGCCCCTCCGAACCAGAATTCCGTTCCCCCTGATCCTGATCGGTTTTTTCATTCTGTTCGCTGTGTTGCGCGGCATAGGCAGGGGCGGCGGTGGAACCGGCTTCTTGACGGGAATGCTGCTTGGCAACATGATGGGCGGCCGCGGTGGCTGGGGCGGTGGAGGCTTCGGCGGCTACGATAGCGGCGGTGGAGGCGGCGGAGGTTTCGGCGGCTTCGGCGGGGGAGATTCCGGCGGCGGCGGCGCTTCGGGAGGCTGGTGAATCGCGTGACTGAGCCGCGACCGGAGGGAGCGGTGTTTTCTGCGGATCGATGATGAACAAATGAGCGAACTCAAATGGATAATTTGAAAGAACTCGTAACCAAGCTTGAAAACGCGTATCACGATCGCCTGGTCTCCGTGATTCTTTACGGCTCGGGGGCTTCCGAAACCCAGCACAACGGCTTCTCCGATCTCAACGTCCTGTGCGTGCTGAAACAAATCACGCCGCGCGAGCTCGGCGACGGCGAGCCCGTCGTGCGCTGGTGGCGCGGTCACGGCCACCCCTCGCCGCTGCTGATGAGCGAGGAAGAAGTCCACCATTCGGCCGACAGTTTCCCGGTTGAATTTCGCGATATGCAGGAGCGCCGCAAGCTGCTGTACGGCCTCGATGTGATCGCCGATCTCTATGTCGATCCCAGGTTCTATCGCGCCCAGTTGGAACACGATCTGCGCTCGAAGTTATTCCGCCTGCGCCAGCAGGCCTCGGGCGTCCTTTCCGACGACGCCGCGCTGATGAAGCTGTGCCTGGATTCCGTCTCGACGTTCTGCGTCCTCGGAAGGCATGCGCTGGCCGCCGCGCATGTCGAGGTGCCCCATGAACGCCGCGCCGTGGTCGAGCGCCTGGGCAAAGCCATGCGCGCCGACATGGCTCCGTTTACGACGCTGCTCGATCTGCGCGAGAAGAAACCCGCGGCTGCATCCGAGTCGCCCGCGGAATTATTTGCAAATTACCTGGAATGCGTCCGGAAAATGGTTGAGTTTGTGGATGGATTGGAGGATAAGTCATGAAGATCGTCCTGATCGTTTTGGCCGTGATCGTCCTGGTCGTGCTGATGGTCGGCGGCAGCCTCATGGGCACGCGTAACGAGCTGGTCACCGAGCGCGAGGCCGTCAACGGCGCCTTCTCGCAAGTGGACGTGGCCATGGAACGCCGCGCCGATCTGATTCCCAACCTGGTCGAAGCCGTGAAGGGCTTCGCCAAGCAGGAACGCGGGGTGATCGATTCGGTCACCGCCGCCCGCGCGGCTCTGGGCGGCGCGCGCACGCCCTCGGAAAAAATCGCGGCCAACACCCAGTTGGACGGCGCTCTCGCCCGCCTGCTGGTGGTGGTCGAAAATTATCCCAACATCAAGTCCAACGAAAACTTCCTCCGGCTGCAGGACGAGCTGGCCGGCACGGAGAACCGCATCGCCGTCGAGCGCCGCAAGTACAATGAGACCGTTCAGCGCTACAACACCGATATCGAGCTGTTTCCGAAGAACATCGCGGCGTCGTTGTTCGGCTTCCAGCGCAACGACGCCTACTTCAAGGCCGAAGGCGCCGCCCGCGAGGTCCCCAAAGTGGCATTCTAGCGGAATGTTGAAAAGGGGGACAGACTACTCTGTCCCCTCCCGCAAATTTCCGATTTCGCGTAGGAGCGTGGGAGTGGACAGAGCGGTCTGTCCCCTTTTTCAACAAGCTCCTGCTGATGAAAACTCGGGACTACCGCTCCTTTACGGTCGCGGCTCGGAATGGGCGCTTTTGGTTACAGCGGCTAATAGAGCCGCAACCACAGGGAGCGGTTGTTCGCCGACGCACCCCCCAGCATCGTGGACTAGACGCACTGGCACCCATGTTCTATCGAAGAAGTACACCCCACTCACCGCGCGTCTGTTACAGTAGAATAATTCTCTCCGCGGTTTTGACGTACCCATGCGATTAGGGCAAGTGAAATGGAACGGCGCGGTTACCGCCGCGATCTTCGACGTGTGCTCGGCGCGTCCCATCCCGGACTACACGCTGTGCGACTTGATTTTGCGAGGTGAGAAGGAAGGCGAGAGCCTCCCCGCGCTCGCTTTACGATTGGCCAGCCGACAGCCGGTGTCGGCCCATCCGCTGATCCCTCTGCATCCGCGTGAAGTGTGGGCCGCCGGCGCGACCTATGCCGCTTCGGCCGCCGCCCGCGATGCCGCACTCTCCGGCGCTAGCGGCTATCATCAGCAGGCCCACCGCGCCTCGCGCCCGGAATTCGTGTTCAAGGGAACTGCGCGCGTCTGCGTCGGACCGGGGCAGTGCATCGGCATTCGCCCGGATTCCGACTACACGGCCCCGGAGCCGGAGCTCGCCGCCGTGCTCGGCGCGAAAGGCCGCATCCTCGGTTACACCCTCGCCAACGACGTCACCGCGCGCGATCTCGAGTACGAGAATCCGTTTTATATCGCCCAGGCCAAATCCTACAGCGCGAGCTGCGCGCTCGGCCCCGTAATGATCACCGCCGACGAGATCCCCGATCCCCACGCGCTCGAACTGAGCGTCCACATCCACCGCAACGGGGAGCAAATTTTTGCCGCCCAGGTCTCGACTTCCGACTTGGTGCGCAAACTGGAAACGATGATCGATTATTTGTTGCGAGCCAACCCCGTGCCGCCCGGCTCGGTGCTGCTGACCGGCTCCGGCATCATGGTGCATCGCGGGGCCGCGCTCGCTCACGGAGATTCCGTCACCATCCGCATGCCGCAGCTCGGCGAGCTTACCAATACCGCCGCGGTCCTGAATTGACGTAAGCTTCTGAAGCGCGATTAGGTGCGCCGTCGCAGGATGCGCCGTGCATTCCTTTTCCCATGCAGAACTGCGACAACCTGAAGCGGAGTATTCTCTGGCCGGTAAACCACGATGTAGTTGGGATAACGGGTCAATGTCCAGAAACGGAGTGAGCGGGTGGTAAGGTCAGAACGGGAATGACCGCGCAACGGACCCTCGGCGACCAAGGCGCACGCGTCGTAAATCGCTTGTTCTATGCGATCGGCGGCGTCCTCGCTGTCTGCGGCGATGTAAGACCAGATGTCGAAAATATCCGCTTTGGCAAGAGGTGTGAGAACATAACCGCTCATCGTCTGGACAAACGCCAGTCATCTTTCATCTTGTGGATGTCGCGGCGGACCCGTGCGCCGTCGATTAACTCGCCGCGCTCGGCCTGTTGATAGCCTTCCTCGATATGGGCCCACAAGGCCCGGCGCTCTTCATCGGTCCAGCTTTCTTCGGCGTCCTGCGCCTCAAGGGCGCGACGTAACACATCCTCAACACTCTCATAACCGCCACTGGAGAGGCGCTTATTGATGAGCTTCTCAAGGTCGGGGGGGACGTTCAATTGCATTGCCAGTTCTCCCTTGTTACTTTCATCGTAGCTTTTTGCCACACGTTCAGCGGCGATCACCCACGCTCGCTCGACTCTTCCTCAATCCCCTCGGCGATCTCCTCCAAGTTTTCCGCTTCCGCCGCGTGACGCTTCAGCGCCTTGATCGCGTTCCCCGAGCTGAATCCCGCCGTCCGCAATTTCCGGTACGCCGACGCCAGATGTTTCTCCTCCCTCAGCAGCGCGCCCAAATCCTTGCCGCGGTACTTACGTTCGAGGAACCGCTCGATCAGCGCGATCTCGTCGGTCTCCTTGAACGCCGCTTCAGCCGCCGTCTTCGCCACCGCCGGAGCCACGCGCCGCGCCATCAGGTCCCGCATCACCCGCGTTTTCCCAAGTCCTTCGTGATCCCGCCGCCAGCTCGCGAATCCTTCCGCGAAGCGCTGGTCGTTCAAATATCCCATCTGCTTCAGTCTCGCCAGAACCTCATCAGCGTCGTGCACGTCGGCCGCCCGCCGCTTCAGCTTGTCCCGCAGCTCGGAAATGGTCTGCGCCCGCGACGATAAAATCCGCGCGGCGTACTTCATCAAGCCTTCCCGATCGAGCGGTTTGGGTTTGTTGCGCGTGCCGGAACGCATGAGGATTTGGCCCCGCCAAAAATCGAAAGGCCGCCCGTTACCTTGCGGCGCGGACGGCCCCGTCTTAATTCAAAGCTTACTTCAGAACACCGAAAGCTTATTTCAGAAATTGGTTTTCGTGGATCCCCGGCGAGATTAAGGGCGACCCACATTCTCCGCCTGCAGGCCCTTCGGCCCGCGTTTCACCTCAAACTCCACCTCGGCGCCTTCCTCGAGGGTCCGGTAACCGGACATCTGAATGGCAGAAAAGTGGACAAACACGTCCTCGCCGCTAGCCCTCTGGATAAATCCATAGCCTTTGGCGGCGTTAAACCATTTCACAACACCCTTTTCTCTCACTACTGGTATCTCCTATTCCATTCCCGGCAGTGCCGGGACGTTCATCTCCGCCGTCCCCGCCGCCCGGGTCAAGTGCATGGACCGGACAGCCTTCGCGACGGTAAAACTTTCGTCATTGTCGCATGCGTTGTGTGAATCTGCAAGAGAAAAACGCGGCTAAACCTAATGAAATCTGTCCGATGGGTAGCCCGGCGAGAGGCCTCACCGCAGTTACTCGCGTTACTACCATCGAATCAGGCGATTGGCCTGTGTAATCCTGTTGGCCAATGCTGAATGGAAGCCTTCCTAGGCCTGCTTCGCCGCGTTCAGATCCCGGTAGTAGCGCACCAAATCGAGCGGAGGGGGGACCTTTCCCATGGCCCGCAGAAATCCTGACACCTGGCCCCTATGATGCGTCCCGTGGTTCACCAAATGCAGCACGATGTGCCACGCCAGGTTCTGGTACGAATTCCCTTTCGTGTCCTGATAGGAGATCGTTGCCCCGACCGCATCGGGGGTCAGTGCCGAGGTCCACTCCTGCCAATTCTTGAGCAGCGGCGGCCAGTCGTTCTGGAGCACGGAGAGATGCATGTCCCGTTCAGGATCGATGAACTTGCCCGGCACACGGCCCGTGACGCGCGCCATCCAGATGCGATCGGCCGCGAAGACGTGCACCAGCGTCCCCAGCACGTTCTTGTCGGCGGTGCCGAAGTCGCGCGTCAACTCGCCGGGCGTCAATTGGCCCGCCGCCTCCACCAGCCGCGCGCTGGCCCACCCTGTGTAATCGATGTGTGTGCGAAGTACATCCGGTGTAATAAGCATGCTCTATTTTGGCATGACGGACGACCCAAACGAGGCGGCCATCGAGCCTGAGGGTCTACCTCAAAAACGAAAATGCTCACCCGAAGGTGAGCATTTTTCGGTTCCCCTGTTATTAGGCAGGGTGATGTACATGGGAGAATCAGCTTCGACGGAACGCAACCGTCAAAAACCGTTGTGATTGGATATTAGGGCGTGCGGCCAGCGAAGTCAAGGGAAAAACTTGTTCTTTCTATAGGCATGCTAACGTACTCAACCGTTAGTGTTTACGGCCCAACTGCGAGACCGTCGCGGCCTTCGGCAAAGGATCGGAAACACCCCTGTCCGACGGTGATTTGGCGTCTAACAGCGCGGTTTTCCGGGGCTTACTCTTGCGGCCGAATCATCTGTCTATATTGAGCACGATCATCGCGTCCGGATCTTGCCGCTTCAGCACTCTTTGACGTAAAAGCCGGATGCCGGCATACCCAAATCCAGCCACCAGGCACAGCAAAATGATGATGCCGGCCAGGGCGAACATTCCGAGAAGAGCGCTGGCAAACCCTTTGACTTCATTGACTGGGACCTTCTCATTGAGCGTCACCTGGGCCTGATAGTTGATCTTCCCCAGCAGTCTTTCGGCCGCATCGGCGTCAGGCGGGGAGACCAGCACCGCGACCAGGGGCCCGGTGCGCTTCACCGCCGCTCCCGGGATTCTCTGAAACTCGGCGGCTTGATCCCGCGCCATGCTGGGGGTCGGGTAATCGAAGATCGCCAGTGTCATTAACCCTTTGGAGGTCTTATACTTACCTAGCTGCGCCTCGGCCCCCATGCGAAACGCCGCGATCGACGGGGGAACTTCCGGAAGGAAACGCTGTAATGAAACGGGTCCGATGATGTAGCGTTCCGAATTGGGCACCAGATCGCCTGCTGGCAAGGCCTTGCTGAGCACCGGCAGAGGCGAATTCTCGAATTTCGGGAGCTGGTTGTAGAAAGCCGGGAGGTCGGCATTGTCCGGCTGGCCGCCTGTAAACTGAATGACATAATTGCCGTACTCGAAGATGACACCGTCGGAGGTTTGAACGGCCAGCGGCGCGAAATCGGCCGGAGTGGCCCCGGAAGGCCGCCGGAACTGGAACAGGGCCATGGCGCCCGTGGAATCGTGCAGGCGCCAGGCTGTGGCCGTGAACCGCTTCTTGCCCTTCTGATCGCCCTCCGTGGAGGTATAAATCGCCTGCTCGCTGGCATCCAGCCCGTATTCGTCATACAAGGCACGATCCGGCGTCGAAAGCGTGGTAGGGGCCTGCTTCTGGTAGGGACCGATCTGGTCGGGGAAGATGGGGGCCTGGGCGAGGAGGGCGGCCGCGCTCAGAAGGAAGCCGGAAAGTAGTGGCCAGTGGCCGGTGGCCGGTGGCCAGTAAAACCCGGTGCCGGAATTGGAACTGGCCACTGACCACTGACCACAGGACGCCACTGACCACTGACCACAGAACACTGCGCTTATGCCCCGTGGCATTTCTTATACTTTTTCCCGCTGCCGCAGGGACAGGGATCGTTGCGGCCGACCTTCTCTTTGGCGAGCACGGGCTGCTGCGCCGTCGTGCTCTCGCCGCCGACAAATTGCAGCGCCGCCATTTCCTTCTCCTTCTTGCGCTGGATGTTGCGCGTCAGGTCGATCACCGAAGTCTGCGCGGCCTGGCGCTGCTCGTGGGTTATCGCCGCAGCCGCGCCGCCGTTCAGGGCAGGGCGAGGACCGCCGGCAGCGGCCAACTCGCCTTCGTCCTCCTCTTCGTCGTCATCCCACAATTCGGGATGCGGCACGTTCTGGGTCACATCGTCGGGACCGCGCTGCAGGAAGAACAGGAAGCGGATGGTTTCGTCCTCGATGCGGTCCATCATGTCCTGGAACAGGACGTAGGATTCCTTCTTGTACTCGATCAGCGGATCCTTCTGGCCGTAACCGCGCAGCTGGATGCCTTCCTTCAGGTGGTCCATCGACAGCAGGTGGTCCTTCCACTGGTTGTCGATGACGTTGAGCATGATCATGCGCTCGGTTTCGCGCAGCAGCTCGGGGCCGATCATGTCCTCCTTCTCCTGGTATTTCGCGAGCAGTTGCTCGTAGATCTGGGCTTCCACTTCGCGGCGGCTGAGCTCCTTCAGCTCCTCGGTGTCGATCTTGACGCCGAACTGATTGAGGATGTCGGTTTGGAAGCCCAGCCAGTCGTATTGAGTGGGGTGCGTTTTTTCCGGGCAGCGCAGATCGATGAAAGAACTGAGAATCCCCTGGATGATTTCGGTGACGCGCTCCTTCTGATCCTGGCCTTCGAGCAGCGCACGGCGCATGCCGTAGACGGCGTGGCGCTGCTTGTTCATCACGTCGTCGTATTCCAGGATGTGTTTGCGCGAAGCGAAGTGCTGCGCCTCGACGGCCTGCTGCGCCGCTTTGATGCGCCGGCTGATCAGCTTGCTTTCGATCGGCACATCCTCCTCCATGCCGAGCCGCAGCATCAGGTTCTGCATGCGATGCCCGCCGAAGATGCGCATCAGATCGTCCTGCAGAGAAAGATAAAAGCGCGCGCTGCCGGGATCTCCCTGGCGGCCGGATCTTCCGCGCAGCTGATTGTCGATGCGGCGCGATTCGTGGCGTTCGGTGCCGACGATGTGCACGCCGCCCAGTTGCACCACTTCCTCGTGCTCGGTTTCGGTTTGCGCCTTGTAGTGGCCGTGCACGCGATCCCATTCCTCGCGCTCGGGCGTTCCCAGGGCCGCCGTCTGCAGCGTATCCGGATCTTTGTTCTCCTTGCGCAGGTGCTCCTTGGCCATGAATTCGGGATGGCCGCCCAGCAGGATGTCGGTGCCGCGGCCGGCCATGTTGGTCGAGACCGTGACCGCTCCCTTGCGCCCGGCCTGGGCCACGATAAACGCCTCGCGCTCGTGATTCTTGGCGTTGAGCACCTCATGGCGGACGCCCATCCGCTTGAGAATCCCCGCGAGCTTTTCCGATTTTTCGACTGAGATGGTGCCCACCAATACCGGCTGGCCCTTTTCGTGGCGCTCCTTGATCTCCTTGGCCGCGTTGCGGAATTTCTCTTCTTCCGTGCGGTACACGATATCGTCCAGCTCCTGGCGGCGCAGCGGCCGGTTGGTGGGAATCTGCACCACTTCGAGCTTGTAGATTTTGTCGAACTCAGCCGCTTCCGTATCGGCCGTGCCGGTCATCCCGGCGAGCTTTTTATACATGCGGAAGTAGTTCTGGAAGGTGATCGTCGCGAGCGTCTGATTTTCGCGCTGGATCTTGACGCCTTCCTTGGCTTCGACGGCCTGATGCAGGCCGTCGCTCCAGCGCCGTCCCGGCATGGTGCGGCCGGTGAACTCGTCGACGATGATGACTTCGTCGTCTTTCACCAGGTAATCGCGGTCGCGCTGAAAAATCACGTGGGCTTTTAGGGCTTGCTGCACGTGATGGTTCATTTCCATGTTGATGGCGTCGTACAGGTTGCTGAGGCCCAGGAGCCTCTCGACCTTCAGCACGCCTTCTTCGGTTAGCGCCACCGTGCGCGTGCGCTCTTCCACCGTGTAATCGCCGGTGGTCCACTTCACCCCGGGCTCCTTGCCTTCGATCACCTCGCCGCGGATCAGGCTGGGGACGATCCGGTTGATGCGGTAATACTTGTCGGTGGATTCCTCGCTGGGGCCCGAGATAATCAGCGGCGTGCGGGCTTCGTCGATCAGGATGGAGTCCACTTCGTCGACGATGGCGTAGTTGAACAGCTTGACCTGGGAGCTTTTCCCGTCCGAATCGATCGATTGATCGTATTTCCGCTGGACGCAGTCCGCGAGGCGGAACTTCATGTTGTCGCGCAGATAGTCGAATCCGAATTCGTTGTTGGTGCCGTAGGTGATGTCGCAGTGGTAGCTTTCCTGGCGTTCCTGGTCGCTCAGCTCGTGGACAATGTTGCCCACCGTCATGCCGAGCCCCTTGTAAATGCGGCCCATCCACGCGGCATCGCGCTTGGCCAGGTAATCGTTGACGGTGACCACATGCACGCCCTTGCCGGCCAGGGCGTTGAGGTAGACCGCCAGCGTGGCGACCAGCGTCTTGCCTTCGCCGGTTTTCATTTCGGCGATCTTGCCGCGGTGCAGCACGATGCCGCCGATCAACTGGACGTCGAAGTGCCGCATGTTGAGATAGCGGCGGCCGGCTTCGCGCACGGTGGCGAAGGCGGGGATCAACAGATCGTCCAGGGTCGCGCCCTGCTCGATTTGCTCCCGGAATTTGACCGTCTGCGCGGCCAGCTCCTCATCGGTCAGCTTCTGAATGTCCGCTTCCATCTCATTGATTGAGGCAATGAGGGGCCGCAGAGCCTTGACTTCGCGATCGTGCTTGGTGCCAAATACCTTGGCGAGCGCGTTCTCAAACATGCTTCACCTCCAGTTTAACCCTTGGTAGTTACAAGCTTCCGAAGAGAGACTGAGGGGACGAACTCAGCAGCGAAGCGATGTGACGCGGCGAACGCGATGGGCCGCAGGAAGGTGATCGCGCACCATCCAGAGGGAACCGCGCAAGGCAGTGGACCGGAGCGCGTCCCAGCCGAGCACGGCATCACGATCTCCCCGAACCCGATTCGAAGAGGACGCTCCAGCAGCGGCCATCCGCAGCAGCGAAGTCAGGGGATGGAGGAACAGCGAAGAAGTCGATGCCAGGCGAAGGTCGGGTGCGCTGCCCGCGAGGGCGCAACGGTTCCACGCGGCTAGAGGCTCGCTAAAAAGGGGCGCGCCCAGAGCGAGCAAGCCCATCAAGGGTCCCAGGCCGCGCAACACCGTCCGATGGAATGTTCTCCGAAATTTCGTGCGGCGAAATCTCATGGATGCGGACGCTTCCAATGCGAGTTTAGCACGGCGGGCGCGAGCGGAACCGGCTCGTCGCCCTCACTCGCCAGCGGCAACGACGTTATACTTGAAGCAGATGGACTTCCAACAAGAGATCGTCCAGATCCAGGACACGTTGATTGTCATGGCTGAAATCCAACGCCGCCAGGCGGAAGTGCGGCGAATACAGTCGGAGAGGATCGTCCTCACCGAAGAAGGCATGAAATTGCATGAAGGGCGCATGAATCACGTTGACGAGCGCCTCTCAGAAATCACCGACAAGCTCGATGGGCTGATCGGGTTGGACGGCCAGTCCGGAAAACATTAACCCGGGAAAACACAAGCGAGATGTACCCGAAACTATTTCAGTACGGCAACTTCTTCCTGCCCACCTACGGCGTGCTGGTCGCGCTGGCGTTCCTGGCGGGTCTGTGGGTGACGCTGAAACTCGCGAAGCGCACGGGCGTCAACACGGAAATCGTCACGAATCTGGTAGTTTATTCGGCGCTGGCCGGAATGTTGGGGGCCAAGCTCCTGATGATCGCTTTCGATTGGGACCACTTTAGCGCGAATCCCGGCGATATCTTTTCTTTTTCCACGCTGCAGGCGGCGGGGGTCTATCAGGGTGGATTAATTCTGGCAATCGTCGTGGCCTTCCTGTATTTAAATCATCAGAAGATGGCGTGGCTACCGACGTTCGACCTGTTTGCCCCGGGTATCGCGCTGGGCCACGGGATCGGCAAGCTAGGATGCTTCGCGGCGGGCTGCTGCTGGGGCAAGGAATGCGACCTTCCGTGGGCGGTCACCTTCCGCAATCCCGATGCGAACGCTCTGACCGGCGTCCCATTGCGCGTATCGCTGCATCCGGCGCAGCTTTACGAGCTGGGCGCGGAAGGGATTCTATTCGGGTTTCTGTGGTGGCGATTCGGAAAGGCGCATAAACCCGGCACGATCATCGGTTTATATCTGGTGCTGAGCTCGGCGATGCGGTTCATGATCGAATTCACGCGGTTTCACGAGCAGGCGCTTCCGTTCGGGCTGCCGCTTTCGATCACGCAGTGGATCGCCATCGGCCTGGCACTCGTGGGCGGGTATCTTTTGTGGATGCCGCGCTCCGATCCCTCTAGGGTGATTCCCTCACCTGCGCACTAAAGCAGCAGAGCATTTCGGCCGTTCTTTAATGCAGGTGATTTGTCTTCACAGGCCGACGTACGTCCGCGCGATCCGGCGAGGCGAGCGAGGCTTCGTGCTGATCGTGATGGCCGCATGCATGTTCCTGCTGCTGGCGGTGATCGGACTGTGCTTCGATCTGGGACGAATCTACATCGCCCGCAACGAGGCGCAGATATTCGTGGACGCCGCGTCACTTGCGGCAGCGCAACAGATTGACGGTACGGCCGCCGGAATCGATCGCGCCCGAGGGGCGGCCAAGACACTACGCAACCGCTGGAACCTGGGAGCCGAGGAATTCAGCGGCGTGATTCTGGAATTCAGCGGCGACGGCGAGCATTGGGACCCCGAACCGAAGGACACAGCCGCCGTACATTTCGCGCGGGTGACGGCCCCCGACAATCACGTGGGGATCGTGTTCGTACGAGCGGTCGGCGGTCCGGAAAGTCTCACGGTTGCGGCGCGCGCCGTCGCGGCGACGAATCCAGTGAGGCTGGCCGAATGATCATCCGGCGTCATTCCCGCCGGGAGCGAGGCCACGCCATGATCGAGCTGGCGATTTGCGCGGGCGTCCTGGTGACGTGCCTCGCCGGGACGTTCCAGTTCGGTTATACGTTATACGTCTACAACCAGTTGGTGACCGCCGTCGGCAATGGCGCCCGTTACGCCGCGCAGCGAACCTACCGCGCGGCGACTCCCGACGATCTCGAGCGCGGCAAGGCGGCTATCCGCAACATGGTCGTCTATGGCGACTCGCAACCGGCGACCGACGCGGCTCCCGCGGTCACGGGGCTGAAGCCGGAGCAGATTGAGATCGACTGGGTCTCGAAGCACGACGGCGCGCCGGAGGCCGTCGACGTCTCGGTTCACGGCTACGTCGTCGACGCGATGTTCAAGACGTTCACGTTCGAAGGCAAACCATTCGTCGAGTTCCCCTTTATCGGGCGCTACGCGCCGGCGGAGAGCGAACCATGACCCGCCGAGCGCGAATCGCAGAACGGTGCGAGCGCGGTCAGACCCTGATCGAAAGCACGCTGGTGCTGCTCGCGTTCTTCGCGTTGCTGTTCGGCGTGGTGGATTGCGGGCAAGTGCTGGTGGCGCATCAGGCTCTGGTGGAACGCGTGCGCAGCGCGGTGCGATGGGGCGTGGTGCGGCCGTGGGACGGCACGGGCGATCAGGTCGCGAACCTGGTGCTCTACAATCAACCCGACGAGCCCCGTGCGGCCACCGACGGCTACCTCGGCCTGACCCGGGAGAACGTCCAGGTGCGCTATCAGCCGCCGATCCCCGCGCGCCCCGACGATGAAACGCTGAGTGTCGCCATCGTGAACTACCGGTATCGTTTCATGTCCGCGTGGGTGACTGAAGCGTTCGTGAGTCCGCGCCCGGTACTGATCGCGGCGCCGATGGCCTATCGGCAGACGGCCAGCTCGCGCTAAAAACCGGGTACTTGCTATCCTGTTAGTTGGCGATCGTAAAACCCTTCCAACCGTTTCGTTATTCCCCTCAAGCCGGCGATCCCGCGAAGCTTCTTACGCAGCCCTACGACAAGATCAGTCCGGCGATGCAGGCGAAATATCTCGCGTCGAGCCCTTACAATCTGGTGCGCGTGATTCTCGGCGAGCGGCGGGACTCCGACAGCGAAGCCGATAACGTTTACACGCGCGCGGCGAAGTATTTCGAGGACTGGATCGCACAGGGAATGCTCGTGCAAGACGCCGCGCCGGGCTTCTACGCCTATTTCCAGGAATTCGAGGTGCCGGATTCCGGCGAGCGCCTGACGCGCAAGGGCTTCATCGGGCTCGGCAAGGTGGAGGACTATTCCGCGAACGTCGTCTACCGGCACGAGCGGACGCTGGCGGGTCCCAAGAAGGACAGGCTCGAGGTGCTGACGCATACGCGCGCGCACTTCGGGCAGATCTTCATGCTGTATCCCGATCGCGCCGGCGATGTGGACCGGGAGCTGGACGCCGCGGCAACACGTGGAAACGCTCCCGTGCTGGACGCGATCGACGAATATGAAGCGCGCCACATTCTTTACGCAATCGCCGATCCGGAGCGCATCGAGCGAATTCAGTCGCTGATGGCGCCGATGAAGCTGCTGATCGCCGACGGCCATCATCGCTACGAGACGGCGCTGAACTATCGCGACCTGCATCCCGGCGATCCCGCCGCGCAATACGTGATGATGACCTTCGTCAATATGTATTCGCCCGGCCTGCGGATTTTAGCGACGCACCGCGTCGTGCGGAATCTGGAAACGTTCGGGATGGGCGATCTGCTGGCGCACGCGGACGGCGCTTGGTCGGTGCGGGCGTTCGATTCGCTGGACGCGCTGAAAAGTGGACTCGACAACCCGCGACCCGGCTCGGTGCGGATCGGCGTGGTCACGGTGAAACACACCTGCTTACTGGAGCGCCCACGGAAGGAAGGCGAAATGGACGTGCCGGTGCTGCATGAGGAGATCCTGGCGGGTTGGCTCGGCATCAACGAAGAAGCGGTGCGCGACGAGAAATATGTCCACTATGTGCGCGGGATCGAGGCGGCGGCCGCCGAAGTGCGGGAGCGTGGTGCGCAGGTGGCGTTTCTGCTGGTGCCTACGCCGATCGAGGAAATGGCACGTGTCGCATTCGCGGGCGGCGTGATGCCGCAGAAGTCGACGGACTTTTATCCGAAGCTGCTGACAGGAGTCGCCATTTACCGGCTGTGAGAGGTTATTGAAAAAGGGGACAGACCGCTCTGTCCACTGCGACGCTCATGCGCGTAATCGGAGATTTACGGTGGGGGGACAGAGTAGTTTGTCCCCTTTTTCGATTTACCGGCGCGCGCTGGTCGGCGGGGCGGCCTCGGTTCCCCGAAGAGGCAAGACGCCGCTCTTCACCACGTCGTTCAACAGGATCTTGAGCTCCCGCTCGGCATCCTCGGGCAGCAGTAAGCGGTCGGCGACGGCTTTGTTCGCGGCCTGCACGGCCAGCGAGTAGTAATTCAGGAAATTGCCGTAGCGTTCCTCGATCGACGGGCGCGGATCGCCCTTGGCCAAGCGCTCGGCTTTCGTCCTGGCGAACGGAATCGTCGAGGCTTGCAACTGGCATTCCTGACCTTTCAGCAATCCGCTCGCGATGGGGTTCCAGCCGGTATAGGTCCCCAGGGGCACCTGCAGTAATAAAGGATGCACGCCGGCGATTTCGTTTCCATCGGCGTCCACCTTGGCGGCGAGCGTCGGAATCACCTGCTTGACCGGCGGAGGCACGTTGTCGATGATGCCGGAATGGTCGTTGTAGTTGAAGCGCGGGCCGAAGTCGTAATCGAGCACGGGGTTCAGCACGCCGTCGGGCGACGGAACGCCGGGGATTTTGGGCCAGCCGATGGCCGCGGCGGTCGCGGGAACCAGCGTCCCATTGCCGACGCGCGGATAGGCGCTCGGCGGAGGCAGCGTCCCTTTCACGAGCCATTCGTTCATGGCCGCGAGCAGCGCGCGCTCGGTCTCAAACCAGGGCAGGGGATTGGCGGCGAGCATGCATCCTTCGACGGGCTTCTGCTCATAGCTGAAATTATCGTCGCCGCCGGTGTGATTGGTGCTGGTCATGTAATAGCGGCGGACGTTCGCGGGCAGCGGAATATCGTCCTTACCCGTGGTGCCCGCAATGCCGAGCGATCCCTTGACGAAGAAGAAATCCGCCCCGCCTTCGACTTCCATAACCGACGGGCAGGTGTTGGTGGTGCGGCAGCGGTGTAGCAGGCCCCATGAAGAGCGCCCCCGTACTTTGTCCGTGTAGTCTTCCCACCAGGAAGGTCCTTCGGCGATGGGATCGTAAAGGCCTGCGATGTTGCCGGGCTGCGCGAAGCGGATATTGAAGGCGCCCGCCGCAGCCGAGGCGTCGAGGAAAGCTCCGTCCCACACGGGACGGCCGGATTCGTCTTCGTTGAAGCCCAGGTTGATGAAATCGCGCATCATGCGCGCGGGCTGGGAGACGCCGAAGCCGATGACGTTGCGCACCGCGCCCGCGAGCGGATTCGCCGTGCCCGCGTCGTCCTTCGCCTCGCGGCGGAAGAAGGAAACCACGTCGCGCGCAGCGGCGAGTCCCACGCCGAGCACGAAGGGGTCTTTCGCGGTGTATACCAATTGATACACACGCGCCGTGTCGAAGCCGTTCTTCAAACAAATGCGCGAGGCGTCGGGTTTGCCCGGGAACGGAGTGGTCCGGCAATCGGCGAACGCCCAGTCCGTATTCGGGACGGTCTCGACGCCGCCGCTCACGCCGGTGTTCGATTCCGATGTCTTCGAAATCAGCGTGCCTTTGGAAGGGGTGCCGGCTTGCACAGAAACGCTGCCGTTCCAATTGAGCAGGGTGCCCAAGTTCGCGGGCGTGCGACCGGGACCGGGCAGCGAAAGAGTGTTCATGTTCGCCGAGAAGTTGACCTGCTCATAGCCGGGGACGTTGGCGGCGAAGCGCACGACCACAGGACCGGTGATCGGGGAACCGTCGGCGTTCTTCGCGACCGGCACGTCGATAGCTTCGCGTCCGTTGGTCGCCGATGCCATCGGCATATCGCCCTGCCAGCCGCTCGCGAGCACGACGTAGCCGGCCTTATAGAGAGAGCCGTCGCCGGCGTCGGAGGCGTCCGCATCGGGAGCCGCGCCCGCCAGCACGAACTTGGTGAAGCGCGCGGCGAAGCGCAGGTTGCCGCGATTCACCACGTCGTAGACCATGATCCCGTTGCCTTTGGCGGCATCCACGGGTTTGAGAATCGAAAACGTGGTGGTGTAGGGAACCTTTCCATTCGCATTGCGCGGCGCGAATTGGATATCGGTGATCACTGCGTTGCGGCGGTCGGAAGGGTCGAGCTCGCCCGTCGCGGTGCCGCGCACCAATTCGTAAGTGCCGGTCTTGCCGAAGGATTGTCCCTTGAATGCGGGCGCCTTGCTGGTGACGGTGATGTGGATCACCTTGGCTTGGGCGGCGGCGGCCAGCAGTATGAGCGCGCAGCCGGTGACAAGAAGCGTTCTGGAAAATGGACATCGATGGCTGGACATTTTCTCTTGCAACATCGTCGATAGAACCTCCTTGATCCCGGGCCGCGAACGGGGCGGCGTCTGCCGTGAATGATATTGGATGCGGTTCCAGAGAGTCAAGCCTCGCCGTGGCCGTGCCGTAGCCGGCGGCCGCTCTGTGTGTTATCCAATTAACATGAACTCACACACAACGCGCCGCGACTTCGGGCGCTACGCTCTGTCGCTTGCCTCCGCCGCCGGAGCGAGCCGCCTTTATTCGGCCACTAACGGCCCGCAGGCGCTGGACGAAGCTCTGCGCACGGGCATCCAGCGCCGGGGCATTCCGGCTGTCGCCGCGATGGTGACGAATGGCCATCAGGTCGTTTATTCGGGAGCGTTCGGCACGCGCGACGCGGCGTCGAATCTTCCGGTAAGCACGAATTCCATCTTCTCGATCGCGTCCATGACCAAGGCGATCACGACGACCGCGGCGATGCAGTTGGTGGAGCAAGGGAAGCTGAAGCTCGACGAACCTGCGTCGCGCCATCTGCCCGAACTCGGGAAGGTGCAGGTGATCGCGGGGTTCGATACGTCGACGGGCGAGCCCAAGCTGCGGCCGCCCTCGAAAGCGGTCACGCTGCGCCATTTGCTGACGCACACCTCCGGGTTCGCGTACACCGCCTGGCACGAAGCGATGTTCCGCTACGCGCAGAAGACTGGAACCTTGACCGCGCCGCCGATCACCGATCCGCCCTCGCCGCTGGTGTTCGATCCAGGCACGGCGTGGCAATACGGAACCAGTCTCGATTGGACCAGCCGGTTGGTGGAAGTCGCGAGCGGGAAATCGTTCGAGGATTATCTGCAAGAGAATATTCTGAAGCCGCTGGGGATGAACGATACCAGCTATTACCTGCGTCCCGAAAAATTCGATCGGCTGGTGTCGTTGTATCAGCGGCAGCCGGACGGCAAGCTGCGCCAGAATCCGCGCGCGATGCCCGCGCCGCCGGCGATGCCCACGGGTGGCGGAGGACTTTATTCTACGGCGCCCGATTACATCCGCTTCACGCAAATGATCCTGGGGAAGGGAAGTCTGGGCGGCGTCAAGATTCTGAAGCCCGATACGGTCGCGCAGATGAGCCGCAATCAGATCGGGGCACTGGGCGCGGGGAAGCTGAAGACATATATACCGGAGCGGTCCGCCGACGTGGATCTGCATCCCGGAGTGCAGGACAAATGGGGTTTCGGATTCCTGATCAACACGGTGGCGTACGACGGGGCGCGCTCGGCTGGGAGCCTCGCTTGGGCCGGGATCAACAACACGTTTTATTGGATCGATCCGCATCGGGGCCTGGCTGGCGTGATCATGATGCAATTTCTTCCGTTCGTCGATAAGGAAGCGGTCGGGATGCTGAGTGACTTCGAGCGCTCGGTGTACGCGAACTTGAGCGGAAAGGCATAAAAGCTCCGCGGTGCAGTGTGCCGATGATGCTGCGGCGGGACGGATCGTTCGCGCGGGCGGAAAAGTAATGCGATAGTGGCCGGCGGCCAACACGCGGCGACTCCGCTCCTTCACATTCGCGGTTCGGTAAAACAGACACATTTAATGCACTCATTAGTACACACACGACACACTTATAGTGGGGGCGCCCCCTGCCGTTTTTTACTCTCTCGGCGGAGAGTCCGTCGTTTATCGCGCACGGCGCGCTGTCCGTCTTAACCCGCAGCGGCTTGGGGCCGGTTAAAGCACCGGCAAACTCTCATCGCGCGCAGGCCC
>DASYXM010000003.1:0-2276 GCA_035934795.1 Bryobacteraceae bacterium
CGAGATGTTCGCGGAGCGCCTGCGCGCGCGACTGCAGTAGGCAGCTTCATCAAACAGAGTGGCGACTCTCTTAGGGAAGCAACACGATTTTGAAACAAGAAGGGCGGGCCAAGATGAGCCCGCCCTCGAACCCCACGCCTCGCCTGAATCCTACAGCACGCTCTCCGTCCAATTCTCGAGGAAATTCTTGATCTTCCCCATGAACTGGTGGGCAATAGCGCCGTCCACGACGCGATGGTCGTAACTGAGCGTGAGGTACACCATCGAGCGAATGGCGATGGCGTCGTCCACCACCACCGGCCGCTTCTCGATTGTGCCCAGTCCCAGGATGGCCACGTTCGGCTGGCTGATCACCGGCAAGCCCATGAGCCCGCCAAACACTCCCGGATTTGTAATGGAAAAGTCCCTTCCTGGACTTCCTCGGGCTTGAGGCGCTTCGTCCTCGCGCGCTCGGCCAGATCGTTGATGGCGCGCTGCAGGCCCAGGAAATTCTTCTCCTCCGCGTTCTTCACCACCGGGACGATCAATCCCCAGTCGAGCGCCACGGCGATGCCGATGTTGCACTCGCGGTGGAAGACGATGTTCGTCCCATCCACCGAGGAATTGACCGTCGGAAACGCGCGCAGGCCTTCCACGGCGGCGCGGATAAAGAACGGCATGAACGTCAGCTTCGCGCCCGTGGTACGTTCGAATTCATCTTTCTTCTGGTTGCGCAGCTTGACGATGCCGCTGACGTCGGCTTCGTCGATCGAATAGACGTGCGGCGACACGCGTTTTGACAGCACCATGTGCTCGGCGATTTTCTGCCGCATCACGGTCATCGGCTCTACGGTATAGCTGCCGAAGTACATTCGCTCGCGCGGCACGGCGGTCTCGAATGCCGCGTGCGCCTGCGAGCCAGTCGCCGCAGGCGGCGGAACGACGGCGAGACGCGGAGCCGTGGCCGCGCCTCCTCGCGCGCTGCCTGATTGAATCGCCGCAAGGATGTCGCGTTTGCTGACACGCCCGCCGGCGCCCGTGCCCGGGACGAGTGACAAATCCACGCTATTCTCGCGCGCGAGGCGGCGCACCAGCGGTGAGCTGCGAATCTTGTCGCCATTTGGCCTGGCCGAAGCTGCTGCGCTGGCAACCGCAACCGGAGCCTGGATCGGTGCAGGCCTCGCCACTGCAGCCGGTGCCGGAGGAGGAGCGGGAGAAGCCTTGGGCGCTGGTGCCGGCGCCAGAGCGGGCCCTGACCCTTCGGCCTTCGCGGGAGCAGGAGCGGGCGCCGCAGCCGCAGCGGCCGCGCCGCTGGCATCAATCACGGCGACGACGGTCTGAATCGGCACGGTCTGACCCTCCGCGACCTTAATCTCTTTCAGTACGCCAGCAGCGGGCGACGGGATTTCCGCGTCCACCTTATCGGTCGAGATCTCGAAGAGCGGCTCGTCGCGCTCAATCTTCTCGCCCGGCTTTTTCAGCCATTTGGTTATGGTGCCTTCGAAAATGCTTTCCCCCATCTGGGGCATGATGACGTCAGTAGCCATTTCTCTCTCCTTGGGAATTCTTCAGTAACGCGCCAGCTCGCGCGCCGTGGTCACGATGTCGTTCACGTTCGGAAGAAAGCGTTCCTCGAGCGGCGGCGAAAAGGGCACGGGCGAGTCCTTCGCCGTGACGCGCAGAATCGGCCCGTCCAGATCCTCGAACGCGCCCTCGCAAGCGACCGCCGCAATCTCCCCGGCGATTCCTCCCGTACGCGTGTCTTCGTGGACGATAAGCAGCTTGTTTGTCTTCTTCACCGACTGCAGAATCGTTTCCTTGTCGAGCGGCAAAAGTGTGCGCAAGTCCACCACCTCGGCGTCGATGCCTTCCTTAGCCAGCGTCTCGGCGGCTTCCAGAGACGAATGCATCATCGCCGCATACGTCACGATCGTCAGGTCGCTACCCTCGCGTCGCACGATGGCTTTGCCAATTGGCACGGTGTAATCGTCCGTCGGCAATTCTTCTTTGATCCGACGGTAGAGGAATTTGTGTTCGAGGAAAAGCACCGGATTGTTGTCGCGGATCGCGGATTTCAGCAGGCCCTTCGCGTCGTAGGCCGTCGAGGGGTAGATGACTTTCAATCCCGGCGTGTGCACGAAATACATCTCCGGGTTCGCGGAATGGAACGGCCCGCCGTGCACGTTTCCGCCGGAAGGCCCGCGCATCACCATCGGCACCGGCGCGCCCCAGCGGTAATGCGATTTCGCGACGAAATTCGTGATTTGATTGAAGCAGCAGGCGATGAAATCAATGAA
>DASYXM010000008.1:0-201138 GCA_035934795.1 Bryobacteraceae bacterium
ACGCAAGCTGCAGCCTGAAGCCTCAGGCCATGGCCCCGGTGCTGCCCCTTCGGGCCTCACCGGGACGCGAATTTACTCACAAAACGAATTCCACGGCGACGGAATCACGCCCCCTACTTGGTTTTTCCGCAGCCTGCTAGCAGGAAGATCGTATTTCAATCAAAGAAAGTGACACTTGACTTGCCAACTGGTTCCATCACGAATGCCGTCTACGAGCGCGCCAGCAAGCCTAGGTACGCCGCTGGGTTGCTGCTCGCGTGGCCCCTGCTCTTCACGAAGTCGAAACAGCATTACCTTACCCTCCAATACAAGACAGATTCGGGCGAGGGAAAGTATGCGGTCTTCCACTTGGATAAAGGGAACTTTCGAGAGGTACTTGCCGCGACCGAAGCCGCGATTGGAAAGAAAGTGGAGCGATCCGAAGAGAAATGAACGCCCTACGCATTTGTGCGTGACGTGATCCGCGCGACGGCGTCGGGTGAATCGACCGAATGCCAGGGACCCACGTGGCGTTTTGTTCTCCAGTGCAACGAGCGGGTCCAATTGGGTGGTCAGAGCCGCATAGACTAGCCCCGTGGCGTTCTGAATTCCGAAGGGGAGGTATTCGATCAATGAGAAGGATTGCATCACTTCTGTTTTTCACCGGCCTGTGCTTCGCTGACACGGTTTTTTCCGGGGGCGGCGTGTTTCCCCACGTCGCTGATGGAGGCGGAAACCAGACGGCCATGACGCTCGTTAACTTGGATGACACCGCCAACACCTACACGCTGACGCTCTATAGCGACGGAGGGACGCCGCTTACGATGGCCACGAGCGCGGGCACGGGGAGCACATTCAGCGGAACGCTGCAACCGCACGCGTCGGTGACAATCACCACTGCGGGCGTTTCCCTCACGGTCGCGCAAGGGTGGGGCCAAATCAAAACAATGGGCACCATCGGAGGTTCGGCGTTGTTTCGCATCAGCATCCCGCCGTGGATCGGCTCCGAGGCGATGGTCCCAGCGGACACGAACCTGAGCAATCGCTTCGCCTTCGTTTATGACAATTCCGCTGGAATCGCGAACGGCGTTGCCCTGGTCAACCCATTTTCCTTCGAGAGCATAACCGTTTTCGTGGCCTTCAGGGACGAAAATGGGGGGGAATTCGCGCTGGATTCCTTCGTTCTGGGACCTCTCAATCATTTCACCTTTGTGGTGACGCAGAGGTATCCGTCGACCATCGGGCATAGGGGGACGTTTGAAATCTCGACGACCGGGCCTTGGATGAACGCGCTTGGGTTGCGCTTTGGGACCTCGGCAATCAGCACGATCCTGCCTCTGGTCTCGATACTGTGGTGACGGCGGAACGCGCCCTCACGCACCTGTACGCGACGCGATCCGAGCGACGGCGTAGGGATGCCACCGAACACCGCGGCGCGGCGCGACGTTATCCGCGTTGAGTGCCGCTGCGATGGCTTGGAACGAATCGCCGGCCGCGCGCCTGGCCTGAATCCTCCGAAGCGTCTCCAATTCGCCAGCGCGCGCGCCGTAGGGCTTGGCGCCCTCACAGCGACCATCGCGGGTTCGCATCCGTTGGCGGGCGCCGCGGAGCTTCAGAACTACCATGCGCCGGTCATACTCGGCGATTGCACCCATGATCTGCCGCATCAGTTTGCGGCTCGGATCGTCGGAGCATAAATCCGGCTCGGCAACCGATATCAGCGTGATTCCACGGCGGCGTAAATCCTCAAGGATGTGTTCCTGAATCATCAGGTCGCGCGCCAAGCGGTCGAGTTTTTCGATGATGATCGTCTTAACGCCGTTCGCCAGAATACAGCCAACCATCTCCACCCACGCGGGCCGGTCCATCCCGTCGAGTGTGCCCGATACGCCTTTTTCGCGATACACGCGCGCGACGGCGACGCCGTTGGTCTTGCAGTACACGTCGATGGCCGCCAGCTGGCGCGGGAAGCCGTCGCCAGCCACTTGGCCTTTTCCGCTCACTCGGAGGTACGCGAAAGCCTTCGTCATGCCTCAAGTATGCGCCAAGACTCTTGCGGAGTCAACACCTATTCCGTAGAATTAGTGAAACTGCTGATTTGTTTACGGTTGGCTCCGTGCAGTTTCCAGTGTAAAGCAGAAAGGCGCTAATCGCATTACTGGGCGATCGCCCGTGGGCGTACGTCCGGCTTCCGCCCGGTCGCCCTGCGCAAGCACGCCTAGAAAGTGGTCAGCCAAGGTAGTTTAACGGCAAGTGAGCCTCTTTAGGGTGTGCGATTTTGTCTACCCTTTTGCGGGCGCTCCTTGGGGCTTTCTTGCTTTTTTTATAGTGGGCCAAGGGTAAACCGTCGGATCCAGTTTTCGAGACGGTTTTGGATCAGTCCTCCGCCCGAGCCCATACGTGGGCAGGTATCAGATTACACGCGCGAGCCAGGCCCTTCCGCTCGCTGCAGCCGGACGAATGTGGCTGGCCCCGTGGCTTCATCGGCTCGGCCTTCTCCCTGGATGTCTCGAACTGACGGCGAATCCTGAGCACGAGCGCATTGGCTTGATCGACCGCGTCCGGCTCGTCAGCTTTCTTCCGAACGCCCTCAGCGCATTCACACCATGCGTACATCCGGGGATCGTCCGTAGCTTCGCGAATGCCGGCGCCCTCGCATTTCACGCAACGCGGCGAGACCAAAATCGGCGGCGCCATCACGGCCGGGGCCGCGGCTTGTTGCGTTTCGTCGGACCGCGACCGCGAGCCGAACTGCTTCGCGCTTTCCGCGTCCCGCTGAGCGGAGGCGATCCGTTCGGCTTCCACCTGGGCCTGAACGTCGGGCCGTCGAGCCGGCCACGTCACGGCGTCAGTGAAGTACAGTCCCCAGCCCTGCGGCTTCACGCGGCGAGAGTCCAGATCCAGGAGCCACAGCCGAACATCCTCCGGCCCTTCCATGAACGCCAGCACCCTCCTGGTGAGCTCCAGGTCGGGTAACAGCGGCGCCCTGAAATGCATCCTAGCGTGCCCTTGCATCTCGCCGCGGGCATGTTGGAATTCCTCGGCGGTAGGAACCCAGGTCCGGGTAGCGTGGGGGCTTTCCAGAAAGGGGCTCGTCGTCGTCGCACCTCGTTCGGCTGCTGGACTCTCGAAGCGTCCGCTTTGCTCCCTCGACGACGACGGTAGCTCTGAAAACTCTGAATACTCTAAGTGTTGTTCACCCGTAGGCGTACGGTTCTGTTCACCCCTGGGTGTGCACTGCTGTTTCCCATTTGGCGGGGGTGCCGGACGCAACTGTTTCCCCGTAGGGATACGGTCAGTCACATCCGGTTGGCCAGACTGTGCGCCCGTAGGGGCAGAGTTGCCGGTGTTCCAGGAGTGCGGCAAATAGTACGTCGCGGTCGAGCCGAGCTCTCCTTCGCGGCGCAGGTGGTCCATAGTCACAAGGCGGGATAGGGCGTTGTGAACGTGGCGCAAGCTGACGCCCGTTCTCTGGGCCACTTGCCGCTCGGAAATTTTCCCGCCGTTCTCGTCGCGCTGAATGGCACGCGACACGACCATGTAGCATCTGAGCTCGGCTGGTCGCAGGCTCATTAGCCAAGCTTCGTCGTCGACGACCCGAAACCAGTACACCTTGGCCGGTCCGGCCCTCATGGTGCGCCCCCCGACTGATACCGTCGTTGACACCACGATGGCGACACTCCGTGCGTTCCTGTGCACGGAATCCTTGCCGATTGATTGAAATCAGGGCAGGGAACTGAGCCGGTTGGTTGCGAAGTTGTACTTTTAATGCGGTGGTCGCGGGTTCGAGTCCCGCCCGGCTCACCATTTAAAACGGTCCTCCTTCGACCTGACATCTCTCGCACGCGGCGTTCCCCGACGGCACCCGGTGATACAATCGTCGCTAATCATGCCTCTTGCCGCCGGGACGCGTCTGGGTCCGTACGAGATCCTCGCCATGATCGGCAAGGGCGGCATGGGCGAGGTTTACAAGGCCGAGGACAGCCGGCTCCGCCGTTTTGTCGCGCTCAAGCTCCTGCCCGAGGAACTCGCGGAAAATCGCGAAGCTTTGGAGCGATTCCGCCGCGAGGCCGAGGCCGCGTCCGCTCTGAACCACCCGAATATCTGCACGATTTACGACATCGGGGAGCAGGACGGCCAGTCCTACCTCGCCATGGAACTGTTGGAAGGCGAGACGCTCAGTAATAAGATCAGGGGCCGGCCGCTTCCCATCGAGCAGTTGCTGGATCTGGGCGCGGAAGTCGCCGACGCGCTCGATGCGGCGCACTCCAAGGGCATCACGCACCGCGACATCAAGCCAGCCAACATCTGGGTGACGGATCGCGGCCACGCGAAAATCATGGATTTCGGTTTGGCCAAGCTCGACCGGCCAGCCAATGCACTGGCGGGTGCAGGAGCGGATGCCGTGCCCGAGGATGCGCCGACGCAAACCGTGGAGCTCGAGAATTTGACCAGCCCCGGTACGGCCGTGGGCACCGTGACGTACATGTCTCCGGAGCAGGCTCGCGGAGAGAAGCTGGACGGGCGCACCGACCTGTTTTCCTTCGGCGTAGTGTTGTACCAGATGGCCACCGGCAAGCTTCCCTTTTCCGGCAAGAGCATGGCGGTGACCTTCAGCGCGATTCTGAACGACACTCCGGTTTCCGTGCTGCGCCTGAATCCGGAACTCCCGCCGCAGATCGCCGAGATCATCGGCAAGGCTCTGGAAAAGGATCGCGCGCTGCGTTACCAGAGCGCGGCCGATCTCCGCACGGACCTGAAGCGCTTGAGACGCGATGCGGATTCCGGGCACAGCACCGTTACCACACAGGTTCCGATTGCCAATCCCCGGCCGTGGTGGCGGACCCGAACGGCGCAAGGGATCGGCGCCGCTGTCGTGGTACTGGCGCTCGCGGGGGCGGGTATCGCGTACCGCAATTCCGGCGCCGGCAACGCGATCGATTCGTTGGCGGTTCTCCCGTTCGCGAATATGAGCGGCGATCCGAATGCCGAATACCTCAGCGACGGCATCGCCGAGAGTTTGATCAACGACCTCACGCAGCTCCGCGGCTTGCGCGTCATGGCGCGCAGCTCGGTGTTCCGGTACAAGGGAAAAGATGCGGACCCGCAGAAAGTGGGCCGCGATTTGCACGTGCGCGCGGTGCTGATGGGGCGCCTGATTCAGCGCGGCGATACGTACGTCGTGCAAACCGAACTGGTGGACACTTCCGCCGGCTCCCAACTGTGGGGCATGCAATTCACGAGCATGGTTTCGGATGTGCTGGCGCTTCAGGAGCAAGTCTCGAACGAAATCTCCCGAAAACTGCGGCCACGTTTGACGGGCGAGGAGCAGCAACGCATCGCCAAGGGCTACGCCGTGAAGCCCGAAGCCTATCGGGATTACCTGCAGGGCCGCTACTGGCTCGGCAAATTCAACACGGATAAGGCCATCGAATCTTTTCAAGGAGCCATCGCCAAGGACCCTGGGTACGCGCAGGCTTACGCGGGCTTGGCCGACAGTTATACGCTCGGCGGCAATGCGGAGACAGTTTCGAAAGCGAGTGCGGCCGCGCTGAAGGCGATGGCGTTGGACGACATGCTCGCCGAGGCTCACAGCGCATTGGGGCAGGTCAAAATGGACCTTGAATGGGACTGGCCAGGCGCGGAGCGCGAGTACAAGCGCGCCGCGGAGCTCAACCCAAACGATGCGGAAGCTCACCGGCGGTATGGCGTCGCGCTGCGGAAAATGGGACGTACGGATGAAGCCGTTGCGGAGAACCAACGAGCCGTGGATCTGGATCCGGTCTCGCCCCTGATGCATTTTTCTCTGGGAACTACGCTCAACGAAGCACGTAAGTACGATCAGGCGATCGAGGAATCGCGAAAGGCTCTGGAGTTGGACCCGGCCTTTGCTCTAGCGTACGTTAACATCGGCCAGGCCTACGTTCAAAAATCCATGTTTAAGGAAGCGATTGCGGAGCTTGAAAAGGCGGTGGCGCTTCCCGGCGGTGGAGCCCTTCGGGGGGCGCTCGCATACGCCTACGCGGCAGGCGGAAGGAAAGCCGAGGCCGAAAGACTCCTGGCTGAGATCTTAAAACAAAAGCGTGTCCAGGAAGTGGGCGTGGCCCGAATATACACGGGGCTCGGCGAAAAGGAAAAGGCTTTCGAGTGGTTGGAAAAGTCCTATGCCGACCACACGATCGGCGTGGGATCGACCCTGAAGGTGGACCCGAGCTTCGATCCGCTGCGCGCGGACCCGCGCTTCGCCGGCCTGCTGCGGCGGATGAACCTGGAGCCTTAGGGCGCGTTCTCACAAGCCCGATGTGGCGCGGAGCAGCCGCCCGCAGCGACACTTGTTGCCGATTGAAATCAACGAATAGCAAGCCGCCGGTCCACCGCCCGGCGATATTCTCCCGCCGACGCTTGCGATGTGAGCTTCCGCTGCTCCTGCTGCGTCGCAAGGCCCCCATGGACTAAACTGATCGTGGTGTAGGAGCTTGTTGGAAAAGGGGACAGCCCACTCTGTCCACGGCCTCTGGCGCACATGGAACCAATGCCCTACAAGCGGGGACAGAGCAGTCTCTCCCCTTTTTCACCGCCGCCCATGGATTGTGTAGGAGCAATGATAATGCGAAGAAGGGAAAGCCGGGAAAGCCGGGAACGACGGTTCATCGCGCTTGCGGCTGCGGTGCTCGTGTGTGTGATGACAAGTGCGCCGGCGGCCGGTCAGCAGGCCGCGACGCAGGCGGCTCCGCAGGCAACTACAGAGAAGCCGCAGATGGTGGAGGACGTCTTCAAGAACGTGCAGGTCCTCAAAGGGATTCCGGTCAACCAGTTCATGGAGACCATGGGTTTTTTTGCCGCGGCGATCGGACTGAATTGCACCGGTTGCCACGTGCCGGAAAGCCTTCAGGATTGGAGCAAATTCGCGGAGGACATTCCGCGCAAGAGGACGGCCCGCGGCATGATCCGCATGGTCGATGCGATCAACAAGGCCCAGTTCGGAGGGCGGCGCATGCTGACATGCTGGACCTGCCATCGCGGCTCGCAAGCCCCCGAGGTCATTCCGAGCCTGGCGGCACAATACACCGTCGCTCCGGAAGATCCGAACGCCATCGAGATTGTTCCCGACGGGCCGAAAGAACCGGCGGCCGATCAGCTTCTGGATAAGTTCCTTCAGGCGTCCGGAGGCGCGCAGCGTCTTGCGGCGCTCTCCAGTTGGACCGCCCAGGGCACCATCGAAGGTTTTGACACCTATCACCAGAAAGTTCCCGTCGAGATTTACGCGCAGGCGCCCGCGCGACGCACCCTGATTTCGCACACGCAAATCGGGGATGCGACGATTGTGTTCGATGGCCGCGCCGGCTGGATCGCCGCATTGGATCGTCCCGTGCCCCTGATTCCGATGCTGCCCGGTCCGGAGTTCGACGGTGGGAAGCTGGACGCCGTTCTCGGGTTCCCCGGCGGCCTCAAACAGGCGCTCACCGACTGGAAGGTGGGCTTCCCGCCGACCACCATCGACGACAAGTTAGTAAATATCGTCCAGGGAACCGGCGCCGGGAAGACCCGCGTGAAGCTCTATTTCGACGACAAAACCGGATTGCTGACCCGCCAGGTCCGCTACGCGGATACTCCCGTCGGTATGGTTCCCGCGCAGGTCGATTACGCGGATTACCGCGACGTCGCGGGCGTCAAACTGCCGTATCACATCGTGATCACCTGGACCGACGGTCAATCCGACATCCAGTTGACCGAGATTCAGGCGAACGCTCCCATCGACGCGGCGAAGTTCGCGAAACCGGCGCCTGCTGCCGTGAAGCGCAAGTAACAGCCGCTTTCAACTACTGGGCGCGTCTCCGAAATCAGGATCGCGCTCACCCAGCGTCCAAGGCCCGCATGTTTCCTCGCTAGTCAAAAAGTTCCGGCCCTTTGTGAGACACGACGGCGTTAAGCCAGTTGCAGCCGTTTCAGCTTTATGTTGTCGCGGCGGACTTGCGCGAGTTCTTACTGAGCCTGTTGCACAAGCCAGCCGTCTTCGGTGCCTCCGAACACCTTGGCTAGCCTCACGGCCATTTCGGGAGATATGCCGCGCTTCCCGTTTACCAGTTCAGAAAGCGTGTTACGCGTAACGCCAAGGGCCTCGGCGGCTTCCGTAATAGTCAAGCCCAAAGGCTCGATGCACTGGCGCGCCACAACGAGGGCGTGCTAATGAACTCGCCACGACCGACACTCGCACCTTCCTTTCAAAGGAAGTGCCTGTACTCTCCGGGTTGCACGCCCACATAACCGATGGCTCGTCCGGCACAAAGAATCGAGACCCACAGACAGAGGGAAATGCCGGCGGCTAATTTGGCCCGCACGGGCGCCCCGGAAGGTCCGTCGAGTTGGGCCGGCTGGTTATAGACAGAGGCCCGAAAAACCAGCGCATGAACCATCACCAGAATGAACAACGAGATCTTGATCCGAAAGAAGATGTTGTAGTAGTAATCCTCGGCCTTGGAACAGAAAAGCAGGAATCCGCAAGTCGCGGCGATCAGGAAACCGATTCGTTTCGGTATGCGCAGCTGGTCGACCACGGCCGCAATGGAGCTGCGGCGGAAAGCCCAGCCCAGCAGGCGCAGATCGGTCACCACGATCATCGCGCCAAACAGAGAAATCGCGCACAGATGCAGCGCGAGTATGGCCGGATAAGTATAGCCGGAGCCGCGGAGGTACGTGAAGAACTCAAGATTCTGGACCCAAATCGCCAAGGAGAGAAGCATCGAGTCAGTTGCCTTATATTGAGGTGACCTTTGCTGAGACGACCTGGCCCAAATGACCTTTACTGTAAAATCGCGATGAAAATCCCGCCGAATACCACCGACAACCACAGCGCCAGCGAGGCAACCGCCACCCAACGCCTTGCGGCCGGCGAGGCGTCCGGCGAAAGCGCTTTCCGGTGGATCGTATAGTTGAAAACGATCGCCATCACCAGGCACACCATCTTGACGTCAAATATCCAGTTCAAATAGTACATGTCCGGGTCGGTGGAAAAAATCAGGAATCCCGAAAACACGGCGACGACGAGTCCGCCCAGCATCCACCACAGGCCGCTCGCGGCGAGCTCAGCCGGCGTCTCATCCCGCAGACCAAGACCCAGGAGACGGAAATCGACCAGAGCGGTCATCCCGATGGACAGAGCGAAGCCTGCGATATGAAAGCATTCCAGGATCGGGAAAGCCAGTTCACCGGAAATGATTTGAGTTTGAATCAGCATGTGGAGAGGTCCGGGCAGGGCGGACACCCGGCCTCAACGGCGAGGGGCTCCAATTTTCCATCGGTCCGCAGTATAGCGAAAATCGGTCAAGCCCCGTGCGTGAGCGCGGGCTACTCGAAATCCAGCCCCAAGCTGACGCATGGGGCTGATGCATGGGGCTACTCGGGGTCGCAAGACCGCGAATCGCGCCACGGGCCTGGAAATGGCCCTGGCGGGCATTTTAGAAAAGGGGGTAGTTTGGTATGGGGAAGGCCTGGAAAATCGCTCTACGGGCCTCTAAACGCGTTTTATTTTGAATGTCCATATGTTATTGATTCTGAATCACTTATACGCGCACGCCCGCGAGGGCCCGAAAATCGTGGGTGACCTCGCGGGAAAAAATATTTCTGCCGCGAAAACAATCGTTTGCGATTCGCCGAGCCGGGAATCGTCTCCCACGTGTGCATCAGGAACGAACCCCTCGGCCACTCTTGCGTCACACCGACCCGCGACTGTAAAGAGAGTTACGAGTGCGACGGCCAGGGCGATCACGGTCGCTTTGACGGCGGCCCGCTTCAAAGGCGACTATCAACGCAGGACCATCGCTTACATGGACCATCGCTGCGTTTGACATCGAAAACAGTGCGGCGTAAACTCGTCAGCATGCGAAGCTGCTTCACAAAATTGTCCCTGTTCGTTGCCGGTTTGCTGTCGGTCTCCGGGTCGCTGTGGGCGCATCACGGTCAGGGTCTTTCCTTCGATACCAATCACATGTGGACGACCTGGGGCACGATTGAAGAATTCGACTATATCAATCCGCATCCCGCGGTGAAGTTCTCGCGCACGGACAAAAACGGCAATGTGGAGCATTGGGGGGCCGAGGTGTCGAATAATCCATCCCGGCTCGCGCGCGTGGGCTGGACCAAGAGCCGGTGCCTGGCGGCCCTGCAGCCGGGAACCCGCGTGAAGCTCTACGTCGGCACGTCGCTCGCCGGCGGCCGCATCGGCATCGTGGAGTTGATGGAGAGCGAGAAGGGCGAACTCCTCTGCAGCGAGAGAGAGTCAGCCATAAAGGCCATCGATCTGGACGGCGTTCCCGGCGGCTATCAACCCACGGACGAAGACCGGAAACAAACACGGCCCGAGAACAACAACTAAGAGGAACGAGACATGACCCACAACAGTGGTTTGGCGCGATGCTCCCGGCACGCCGTAAGGGCGCTTGTTCTCACAGCCGTTCCCGCGTTTTTGCTGGTTCAAAGCTCCGTGGCACAGAATGGGCGCGCCGTGGCGAGCAAGGTAGCCGGGGATGATGTAAATAAGAAGTACGAACTTTCGGATCACGATACCCGCCCGTACGATAAGCACGACTTCAACGGGATCTGGGCCCGCAACCCGTCCGCCCAATTCCACCAACCCCCCTGTCCGGAATGCCGCGACGATTCACGGCCTTCCTACGGCTACTTCGGCGATATTCCACCCATGACCGCAGAGGGGCAAAAGCGGTTCGAGGCGAACCACCCCACGAAGGGCTATGTGGCCGGGACCAAAGAAGCCCTGGCGCATATGGACATCCACGTCGGCTACCGCCGGGCCGTCCAGTCGGCACTGTCCAACGATCCCGAGGAGCGCTGCGAGCCGTTGGGATTGATGCGCCTGGTGACGTTTTCCGGGGGAAACCCGCCCATGCAGATTGTCCAGACGAAGGAGATCATCATACAACGGTTCGAATGGTTCTGGGATAACCGCGAAATCTGGACGGACGGAAGAGCCCTGCCGAAGGTGGAAGATTACCTGCCGCGCTTTAACGGGTACTCGGCCGGCAAGTGGGAAGGCGATACGCTGGTGGTGACCACCGTGGGTTTCGACGACCGTCAATGGGTGGACGCGTACGGCTACCCGGTCAGCGAAAAGGCGGTGCTGGAGGAGCGCTACTCGCGCCCGACCCGCAACCGGCTGCGGCTGGACATGACGCTGACCGATCCGGCGAACTACACCCGGCCATGGCATTCCAGCACCAAGGTATGGGGTTACATCCCGAAAGAGGCCGCCTCGGTCGCCGGCTGGTCTGGAATTGTGGAAGACCGCTGCGTCCCCGCCGACAACACTTACTTCCGCTCATTCGAACCCGAGCCTGCCGGCGCAAAGAAAGACAAATAAGGTATCTCCCTGGCCGGCTGGAAAGCCGGCTGCAGCCCGGAAGGGCTGCCCCACGAAAACACACGACGCCGGTCCTTAACGGCTTTCCGACGCTCGCGATACCGTCTTAAACAGCTCGAGTAGTTCGGTCACTTCCGCGCGAATCGCAGCCTTGAGTGTCGGCTCGCGATCGGGAGCCCATTCGGGCGAGTGCGGAGCGGGGCCGGGAATGCCGGTCCTCTGAATTTCCGCGAACCTCGACGGGTTGACCGCACCGATGTGCAGTAACGCGGAAGGGACTCTGCCGGTGTTCCAAAACTCCCCGAAATCCTCCGACGTCATCTTCTCGGGCATTTCGACGACCGCCTGGTCGCCGAGAGCAGTTTTCAGCGCCGCGGCCAGACGCGCGGTCAGCGCCGGGTCGTTGTAAACGGTCGTGAGTCTAACAGCACTATCCTCGCGCGCGATGATCTCAGGCTCGCGAGGGGCTCCCGCGGCGATCGCTTCGCCGCGAGCGATGCGGCGGATCGCGCCCAGGGTCTTGCGCCGCACTTCCAGCGTATAAGTCCGCACCGAAAGCTGCAGCCGTACTTCATCCGGAATGATGTTGGCCTGGGTGCCGCCGTGGATCGACCCCACAGTGATGACGACCGGGTCGGTGGGGTTGTTTTCGCGCGAGACGACGGTCTGCAGCGCCAGCACGATGCGCGAGGCCAGCACCACCGGATCGACCGTGTTCATGGGCATCGCGGCGTGTCCGCCGCGTCCGTAAACGACGATCGTGACGCCATCCGACATGGAGCGGAAAGGCCCCGGATGATAGCCAATGGTCCCGGCCGGCATGGTGTCGTCGTCGTGTAGAGACAGCGCAAAATCCGGACGGGGGAAACGAGTAAGAAGACCGTCCTTCAACATCGCGGAGGCGCCACTGTTCACCTCTTCGGCGGGTTGGCCCACCATGACGAGCGTGCCATGCCAGCGGTCCTTGTGTTCCGCCATCAGACGCGCTGTGCCGGCCCATGCGGACATGTGAATATCGTGGCCGCAGGCGTGCATCACCGGAGTCGACTGGCCGTTGCCGTCTTTCACGACGACGTGGCTGGCGAAAGGCAGACCGGTTTTCTCTTCGACCGGCAAGGCGTCCAGTTCGGTCCGTAACATCACCGTGGGGCCGGGTCCGTTCTTCATCACGGCCACGATGCCGGTTCGCCCGACACCCGTGGTGACCTCATAGCCGAGGGCTTTCACGCGCGCGGCGAGCTTGGCGGCGGTTTGCACCTCCTGGAACGCCAATTCCGGGCTTCTGTGAAGGTCGATGTACAGGGTTTCGACATCGGGATAGATGGCATCAACTTCGGCTGAGGTGGGCGTGGTCCAGGCAGTCTGGCTCGCGCCGCTTCCAGCGATTGCGAGCAGCCCGAAGAGCACGCCTGCGGGGTATCTCATGAGAACCCTCCTGACGCAAGGGTACTGATTTGTGTGCTTTCCCGCAAACCGAGGTCAAAGCCACGCCCCGACGCATTGGTGGAGGCTGGCGGGACGAAACGTCGCATTTCCGCAATCCGCCGCTAAGGAAGAGTTCGGCCCGGAGGCCGAGCGCGGGAGAGGACACCCGCCCCACAGAACGGCGGGTAACGCGGATCTCCCGATCCGCGCCCGGCGTCCTCGTCGTCCACTGCACGCACTCCGGCGATGGCCGGATGGGGAAGCCATTCTCTACCAAAGATTTGTAGAATTCCTCCCATCCACTGAAACAGGGCCGAGCCATTTTCTATCTTGTGTGCGATACGCCCGGCTAGAGCCATGGTTCCGAGACGCATGCGTGAGCGGAAGGGATGCATCGATTCGCGCCGGACAAAGCAGAAAGGGGAAGGTTATGCGGATTCTGGGTGTTATGCGACGAAGGATCCCATTCGCTTGTGGTCTATGTGCGCTCCTCGCGCCGGCGACGGTCCGCGGTCAGGAAACAACTGGCGACACTGATATGATCGCCGCGAAGACCGCTTACGCTCTTCCAGGCGGAGCCAAGATCACCAGCTTTGATATCAGCTTCGTCGATGCGTTCTCGCGAGTATTTCTGCTGGCGGATCGCACCAACAAATCGCTCGACGTCGTGGATCTGAACACCGGCAACACCGCCATGATCGTTCCGACGGGCGTCAACGCATTCAAGGGTTTCGTTGCCGACCCCAACGTCATGGGACCCAACGACGTATCGGGACCGAATGGCGTCGCGACGGTCCATCATGCGGAGGCTTGGGTTACCGACGCGCCGAGCTTTTCGGGGCCGATCGTCATGAGCGCCGACCCCAAGGTTGCCTATGCGGCCGACAATTGCGATAGCCCGCTTTACGTCATCGATCTGATTACCCAGCAAGTGACGGACAAGCTCAATCTCAAAGGCTGCTTCCGCGCCGACGAAGTTGCCTACGATCCGAAAGACGAAATCTTCCTGGTAGCAAATCCTGGTGAACAAGATATCGGTAAGGCAGGAACGCCCACAGCCCCCTTCGTGACCCTGATCTCCACCTGGCCGGTGGCTCCCGGTAATTCCCACGCGATCCTGGCCACCATCTCATTTGACGGGACGCGCCGGTCTCCGACGGCGACCGGCGGAATCGAACAGGCGGTGTGGTCGCCAAAGACCGGTTTGTTCTATGTCGCACTGCCGCAGAACGGACCCAACGCGAACAACGGCGGCGTGGTGGTGATCGATCCCGCGGAGAAGAAGGGGCCCCGCGTACGGGGCACCATTCCGGTGACGAATTGTTCTCCCAACGGCGCGGCGTTGGGACCGGACTTCGAGCTCTTTCTGGGCTGCACGGCGGGTCCCGTGCAAATCATCGATATCCGGAACGGCAACGTAGTGGCGACGATTCCTCAAATCCCCGGCGGCTGCGACGAGGTTACCTTTAACGCCGCCGACAACCACTTCGCCGGGGCGTGTAACGACACGGTGGGAATCGTCGATGCCAAACCTCCCATCCTGTTCGACCAAAATACCGGAGGCATCTCGCATTCCATCGCCTCCGATCCGGTTCTCAACCTGCTGCTCGCTCCGGTCCCCAGCACTGCTCCCGACGTGATGACCTTGTGCGGGACGACGAACGGTTGCGTTGCGGGATTCGGTCCCAGTGGCATCGACGATCCGGGGAGTTGGGGACCGCCGCGCGAGAACGACAACGGCCGCGGCCGCGGTGACGATCAAGGAAACTCCGACAATTAGCGGCCCGGCTTCCGATGGCTGAACTGACGGGACAGCGGTGTAGCCCCTAGCGTGAGCCAGGGGTTTCTACCGCTAAAGAACTCACCCCAGTCTAATCCGCGGCCGCGCCCCGATTCCGTTCCCGTTTCGGCGCGGGCCGTGGGAGCGAAGCGGTTGGCGAACGCCTCGACATCGTCGACGGTGCGGTGAACCGGGACGGCTTGAACCAGCCGGTGTCAACTGGTATAGAGCCAGCGGGCCACGTGCCAGTTGTACAGAAACTCGTCTCCCGAAAGCTTCGCCTGCGCGTTATAGATCACCAACGGAACCTCCATTTCATGGAGCGAGCCGTGCGCGCGGTACTCGGCGGGAAGCGGTTCGGACGTGGCGTCCAGATCGCCAAAGACCGTATCCCGATCGCCCAGCACAATCAGATCGCCGATGCGCGAAGCCATCAGGTGATAGCGCTTGGCGGCCTCGCTCCTGGTCAGCACCAGTTCCACGCCTTTCAGGCCGGCGACGATTTTCGCAACCCGGTCGATGTCCCGAGGGCGATTGCAGTAGATCCACGAGACGCCCCCGTAGCCGAGGTGGTGCTTAATATACTTGTCGCGGTCCACCGAAATCGCAATGCGAATCGGAGTGCCGCCCTGAGCGCAGACCTTCTCCAGATCCCAGCAGTGCGACTTGTGGTTCATGCCGTGGTCGGCCGTCAGCAGGAACGCGGCATCGGGCGCAGCGGCCGCCGCCTCACCTAGCAATTGGTCGAGGCGCGCCAGATGCTCCTTCGATTCAGGCGCCTCCGGAGGCCAGGTGTGCATCGGGTAGTCCGTCGTATGGACGTACAAGCAGCCTAGATCGCGGCGCTTCTCGAGCAGGTCTATCGCGGCCTTCCACAGCCAATAGTTGATTTCGCGGCTGTAAATCCCCGGCGCTGGACCGAGCCGCTCAACCCACTCCTGCGGGGGTTGTTCGGGGGTGAGAATCAGATCGGCGCCCGGAGAGAGCAGCGTGGTCGTTTTCTTCTTGGAGGAAAGCAGAGCCGACTTGACGCCCTTCTGTTTGGCGCGTTGAAACAGCGTCGGCGCGAGCAGGAGATCGGCGGTCTCCATGTACTCTTCGCGTCCAGAGCGTTCGTCGAAGTAGGAGTTGCCGGTGATGCCGTGCCGGTCCGGCCACACCCCGCAACAGATGGAGGCGTTGTTGGTGTTGGTCACCGACGGCATGGTGGCCTGGACGCGCCGGAAGAGCCCGTCTTTACGCCACTTCGCGAGCACCGGCATGTCGCTGTGTTCGAGATATTCGAGCCCGAATCCGTCGCACATCACCACGACGACGCGCTGCGGCGTGCGTTGCGCGAATACCGGCGCGGCAATGAGCGTCGCACCTGCGGTGAGAAACTTCCGTCGACCGATCGAGGATGTCTGCATTGCTTTCAATTGTACGGCGATTACGGATCGAGTGAGAACGCCAAGGCAACCGGGCGGCTAGGGACCGTGACGATGCCCGGCAGCCCTGCCTCGGCGCAAAATTGTCGACGAACCGATCAGGTTTTCGCTTAAATTCTAAACCACGTCACTGGGCCACGATTATTGTCATAAATCTCCGGACCCATATTAAACCTCCGGATCTATATTAATGCCGGGCGCTTTGGCGGGGAAAATAGGTGAAAGCCCTATGTTTTTGGTTAATACATTCATGCGATCTTCGGGTAAGCGCCAACAGGCGTGAACTCCTGGAGATCAATGTGACTACTCGATTCGCGCCGGTTGCTGTCCTGTCTTTGATTTGCGCCGGATTCGGCCTGGCTCAGCCCGGTTACATTAATACCTACGCCGGCAACGGGACCCCCGGCTACACAGGGGACGGAGTTTCTGCCACCAGTACCACGATCTCGCAGCCAGTCGGGCTCTCCCTGGATGCAAACGGCAACCTATATATTGCCGACATGCAGAATGCCCGCATCCGCAGGGTGGATGCGGCCACAGGGGTGATCACAACGGTGGCCGGCGGTGGATCCGGCGGAGATGGCGTACTGGCTACGGCCGCCCTACTCACGAATCCGTGCTACGTCAAAGTCGACTCGGCGGGGAATCTGTATATTTCGGATTCGTGCACCACTGCCAGCGGCGGCGGTGGGGGCGGGTCTGGCGGCGGCTGTGGGGGCGGCTCAATGAATCGCATCCGGCGTGTGGATTCGGTGACAGGGATCATCACGACGATCGCCGGGGGTAACAATTTCGGATTCAGCGGCGACGGGGGCCCGGCGGCCAGCGCGTTGCTAAGCGCACCGGCCGGGCTGGCGATTGACGGGTCGGGCAACATTTACATCGCGGATTCCGGCAACAACAGGATTCGGCGCATCGACGCAGTCACGGCGGCGATCACCACCGTGGCAGGGAGCGGCGCCGCCGCGTTTGCCGGCGACGGAGGCCTTGCAACAGCGGCGAGCCTATCGTGCCCCGCCGGACTCGCCTTTGATTCCGCGGGAAATCTTTATGTCGGCGATACCGGAAACCAGCGCATCCGGCGGATAGACGCCTCGAGTGGCGTCATCACGACCGTGGCGGGGACGGGCAACGCAGCCTTCAACGGAGACGGAATCGCGGCAATCAACACGAACATCAGCGCCGTTACGGACCTGGCAGTGAACTCGTCTGGCAATTTGATTTTTGCGGATTTAAGCAATGATCGGGTGCGCGTGATTGACTCAACTACAGGGTTGATCTGGACGATCGCAGGCAATGGCTCGGCCCCCTCCCCTTGTTGCGGCGACGGTGATGGCCAGCAGGCGACGCTCGCGGAACTGAACGTTCCAGCGGGCCTGGCCCTCTCGTCCTCGGGTGCGCTGTATATTTCGGACCTGCAAGGGAATCGTGTGCGGAATGTCGCCTTGCCCAGCCCGTTTGCGAGCACGGCTTTGACTGTTTCCGCGAATGGCACAACGGTTCCCGTGACGTTCACGGCGTCGCTCGCCGCGATCAACGGATTGCAGGCCAACGCGACCGGAGGAGTGCTGTTCTTCGATGGGACCTCGTTTTTAGGTAGCGCCGCCATCGTGAACGGATCGGGGTCTTTTACACCGTCGTCGATCGCCACGGGGGCCCACAACATTTCGGCGGAATACCCGGGTGATTCGGCCTTTGGGGCCAGTGTTTCACCCGCTCTCCCAGTGAACATCACGAATCCGCCGACGGCGGTCACACTGGCGGCGAATCCGAATCCTTCTGTTTCCGGCCAGGCCGTCACGCTGACGGCGGCGATCACGCCCCAATCGGTCACGGGCACGGTGACGTTCCTGAACGGGAGCGCGGCACTCGGGACCGCGGGCGTCAACAGCGGGAGCGCGGGACTCCCGGGCATTAGCCTCAGCGTTGGCAGCTATACTTTGACCGCCCAATACAGCGGCGATGCGAGTCATCCGGCCACGACCTCACCGGCGATCACACTTACGGTAAATCCAGTCTCGACGACGACCGCAGTGACATCGTCGCAGAATCCTTCGATCGTGGGAGCGAACGTAACGTTTACCGCGACTGTAAGCCCGTCGGCGGCAACCGGAAAGGTGCAATTCCTGGATGGAGCGACTGTGCTCGGCGCGAACACGCTTGCCGGGGGCGCGGCTTCGTTCACCACTTCGACGCTCGCGCAGGGGACTCACTCGATCACCGCGGCCTACGTCGGCGATGCCAACGATAGCGGTTCGACCTCGGGCGCAATAAACCAGGTAGTCAACGCGAAAACGGCGACGACCACGACGGTGACGTCGTCGCAGAATCCTTCGATCGTGGGAGCGACCGTCACATTGAGCGCCACCGTGAGCCCGTCGACCGCGACCGGAACCGTGCAATTCACGGATGGCGCAACGGTGCTGAGCACGGGCACGCTCGCCGGAGGAACGGTTTCCTTCACGACCTCGACGCTCACGCAAGGGACCCACTCAATCACGGCCGTCTACTCCGGCGACGCGAACAATGCCGGTTCGACCTCGGGTGCGGTCAACCAGGTAGTCAACGCGAAAACGGTGACCACCACGACGGTGACGTCGTCGCAGAATCCTTCGATCGTGGGAGTAAACGTTACGTTCATCGCGGCGGTAAGCCCGTCGGCGGCGACGGGAACCGTACAATTCATGGACGGCGCGACGGTGCTGAGCACGAATACGCTTGCCGGAGGATCGGCTTCGTTCGCGACTTCGACGCTCACGCAAGGGACCCACTCGATCACAGCGGTTTACGCCGGCGATGCGAACAATGCCGGTTCGACCTCGGGTGCGATCAACCAGGTAGTCAACGCGAAAACGGTGACCACCACGACGGTGACGTCGTCGCAGAATCCTTCGATCGTGGGAGCGAACGTTACGTTCATCGCGGCGGTAAGCCCGTCGGCGGCTACGGGAACCGTGCAATTCCTGGATGGAGCAACTGTGCTGAGCACGGGCATGCTCGCCGGAGGAACGGTTTCCTTCACGATTTCGACACTTGCGCAGGGGACCCATTCGATCACGGCGGTCTACTCCGGCGACGCGAACAATGCCGGTTCCACTTCAGCCGCGGTAAATCAGGTGGTCAACGCGAAAACGGTGACCACCACGACGGTGACCTCGTCGCAGAATCCTTCGATCATAGGAGCGAGCGTAACGTTCACGGCGTCCGTAAGCCCCTCGGCGGCGACCGGAACGGTGCAATTCCTGGATGGAGCAACGGTGCTGAGCACGGGTACGCTCGCCGGAGGAACGGTTTCCTTCACTACTTCGACACTCGCGCAAGGGACCCATTCGATCACGGCGGTTTACAGCGGCGATGCGAACAACGCGGCCAGCACATCCGGGACAATTTCGCAGGTCGTGAACAAGGTGAGCAGCACCACCGGAATCACGACCAACCCGGCCTCCCCCACAGTGGGACAGACGGTCAATCTCATAGCGTCTGTGACACCGGCGACGGCTACCGGCGCGGTAAATTTTTACACCGGATCCACCTTGTTGGGAACGTCCAACCTGAGTAACGGACAGGCGACCTATCCCATCACGGCCACGACCGCGGGGCCGACGTTGGTGAACCTCATGGCTGTATATCAGGGAAGCTCCACCTACAGCGGAAGCTCTTCGGGCTCCATAACCGTAACGGTCGGGAAGGGCTCAACGGCGACGGGGATCTCCAGCAGCGTGAATCCATCGGTGCAGGGTCAGGCGGTGACGTTCACGGCGACCGTGAGTCCGGCCGCGGCGACCGGCACCGTGACGTTCTCCGGCATCGGCAGCTCGAGCGTCGTGAACGGCGTTGCCTCGATCACCAGTTCGACTCTTCCAGTGGGGACAACCGTGGTTACCGCGCAGTACAACGGCGATAGCAACTACAATTCCAGCGCGTCCGCCGGGCTCTCGCAGACGGTGAAGACGGCCACCACCACCGGCCTCAATAGCAGTCCGAATCCGTCTACGTTCGGCCAAAAAGTAGATTTGACCGCGACGGTGACACCATCGAGCGCCACCGGGTCCGTGCAGTTCTTCAACGGCGGGACACTGCTCGGTACCAGCACATTGAATTCGGGTCACGCGACTCTGTCGAGCAGCGCTCTACCAGCCGGCTCGCTTTCGCTGACGGCGACTTATAGCGGCGATGGAGGCCACGGCGGGAGCACTTCGGCGGTCCGCGTCCAAACCGTGAACAAAGCCAACTCCAACACCAAGCTCACAGCAAGCCCGTCATCCAGCACCGTCGGCCAGACCGTTACGTTTACCGCGACCGTCACGCCGACCGCCGCTACTGGCACCGTGCAATTCACGAATAATGGCACGGTGTTGGCCACAATTCCGGTAAGCAGCGGCACCGCGGTATTTTCGACGTCCGGTTTAACCGCGGGCACACACCCGATCAAGGCCGTCTATTCGGGGGATACAGACCTAAGCTCCAGCCAATCGTCCGTGTTGAACTACCAAGTCCATTAGAACTGTGGACGCCGCCGCTCTAAAAAAAGTCACTGCC
Organism: Bryobacteraceae bacterium; assembly: GCA_035934795.1. Taxonomy (GTDB): domain Bacteria; phylum Acidobacteriota; class Terriglobia; order Bryobacterales; family Bryobacteraceae; genus Palsa-187. The sequence goes on from DASYXM010000008.1 coordinate 20,525, forward strand.
GGCGACAGCGGGCGCTTCCGACAAAGGATCGACCACGATCCGGTCGATGTAGTCCAGCCTAGTTTAAGCGGATGAACCGGTAATCGCCCGAGACATGCTGCTCGGTGAGATGCGTCACGTGGCCCTGGCTGTCCAGCAGGAACCCGATCCCCAGCCCGAAAAAGCCCGTAAAAAGCGTTGGCGACTGGGCCACCAGCCGCACTTTGCCCCGTCCCTTCAGGTCCGCGTACAGCGCGCCGTCGGCGACCGTGATTTCGATGGTCCGGGGAATCGGTCCGCCGTTCCAGATGTCCAACTCGCGGTAGGTGCCGGCGTATTTCGCCAGGATTTCCGGGGCGAGATGTACTTCGGTCTTCTTGTCGTCGGAGGCCTTGCCGACCCAGTGCTCCCGATAGCTGATGGTCTTGACGTTCTCGTTGCAAACGTATTCGATGATTTCGGTATCGCCCAAAAACTGCGCGTTGAGCGAGATGTCCCAGGGCTTGGCGTAGATCGCGGGGTCCTGGATGGTCGCTCCGATTTCGATATGCCCGAAATCCTTGCGATGGTAACGTTCGGTGACGCGGAGCGCCTCGGTGTGGGGATGGCCGCTGCGGTCGAGCCACGTGCGGGCGTTGTAGCCGTTGCTCTCCACCACCAGCGTGTCGCCTTCCCAGTGGCCCACCGAGTAGCCCATCCAGCTCGGATTGGGGTCCTTCTCCAATTGGCGGCCGTCGAGGAAGATCTGGCGATAGGTTAGATCCGGGTGAAGGAAGAGAATCAAGGTGGGAGTCTGGACGATCTTCACCATCCCGGCGGCGGTGCTCCCTCCATTGGTCATGTACGAAGGACCCAGGGGCAGGCATAGCGCGCCCATGTAATCCTTCCCGAGGTCTTCGCTCCGCTGCTGAGCCAATGCTTCGGCCCATGGCTGGACTTCTCCGGGCTTCAGGTCCGCTGCAATGTTGCGGCCATACTTGGGGGAAATCTTGTCCCACAAGCCCGATAGATCGGGCTTGCCGTCCGGCGTGCGCGGCGCGGGCGCCGTGAGATTCGGTTTGCCGTCGGCGGTGCGCGGGATGCTGGGCGTGGGATAGTTCGCCCACTGCGCCGCAAGCGGCCCGCCGATCAGGGACGCGACGATGGGCAAAAGGACGACCGCGGACTTCATCGTGCTAACCTCCTGGGTCTTGCCGGATAGGACAAGTGCGTCCGTCACCGCTGTTTATTGTATAGCGTTTTGTTTGCCCTTGGACAGCCTGAAAGTAGCCAGCGACTAGAAGATCTTCAAGCTGAGCGCCAGGACCATCGCCAAGCCGTGGGACGAAAATAATCTATTGCGTGCCCTGGAGGAGTATAAGCGCACGGAACCTTTCCTGATTTCCGAAGGCGAACCATAAGCGCTGCCGGCCTATTGCCCTCTCTATCCCTCGTCAGGCCAATCTGATCTATTGCCGGGACTTGGCTTAAGCGGGCCCCCGTCGGGAATGGGGGAAATCCGGGAAATCGGTCGATTCGTCCCCTTGAAGTAGGGCCGAAACTACCTCGGACGGGCGTCGAAAACTACTCAGAACGTCCGATGGACACCAACCCGGTTTGCCAATATTCTGAAGGCCGGATAGGAGGGACGCCGATGAACGGCAGGATTTCAAACGCGACAAAGCTGGTTGTCACTTCCGCGCTGGTGTTGTTTGCGGCGGCCTGCAGCAGTGCGCCGCAGCTGAAGGAGGAAGCGAAAGCCGCGCCGCCGCCCTCCGTGCCGGATTTGAAGGTCAGCCCCGCTGCCAAGGCCCAGGCCACCGACGCGAAGCCTGCGGCTCAGGCGAAGAACGCCAAGAAGAAGCCGCCGACAGATACGTTCGGGAAAGGAAAATCCTTGATCACGGTCAAGGGCCACCCTGGCGGAGCCAATCATCATTCGTTCTGGTCCGAGGAACTGGATGTGGACGGCTCCGGCCAGCCGGTGCTGGTGGACGTGGCGTGGGACAACTCCCACAAAGTTATGTACCTGAGCCGGGATAGCTCGTTTACGTGCCGGAACGGCCAGAGCGCCGACGGATCGATCTTAACGGCTATTTACGGGAAAGGCGCTGCGTCGAACAGACCGGCCGGCTCGGGTTGGTGGGTTGCGGAACTGGACGAGGGGGAGTGTGGGGTTCACGCCGCCGGGTTGTACGGTTGTAAGTTCAACTCGGACGGCGTGAATTCGGACTGCGGCTCGGCGGTGATTCAGGAGGTGGAGGACGATGTTGTAATTTCGCCTCTGCCGGGGGGAGATCGCAGTTCGGCCACCGCCGGGCCGGGAGGGGCGGCCGATTCCGGCACTCCCAGTAAGCAATAGACGCGCCGGACGATCCCGATTTCGAGTACGCCGGGAAGTCCAAGGACTTTGACGAGCGAAAGGACCAGGCTTATGAAGACGTCCACAGTCATGACGATCGCGCTAGCCCTCGGCTCTCCCGTGTTCGCGCAGAAGGTGAGCGTCGAATATGCGCACCAGGTGGATTTTTCCAAATTCAACACGTACCGCTGGGGGAAAAACAAGGGAGAGCTGCCCGACCGCACCGAAGACCAGCACATCAAGAATAAGCTGGACCGCGTGCTGCAAGCTAAGAACCTGCGTCGAGTGGATTCGCGCATGGCCGACGTGGTCCTGACCTACCAGGCGACCGTAGTGAACACGCAGCAGGAAGTAGACACGTACGCGGAAGACGACGACGTGGGCATTGGATTGGGGTGGGGCTGGGGACTCGGCTGGGGTGCGGGCTGGGGAGATTACGATCCCGGTTTCAGCGGCTCCACGCTGGTCAACGTCAAAAAGGGAGATCTTCTGGTGGATATCGTCGACCCGGCGAACAAGCGGATGCTCTTCCGCGGCTATGCCAGCGGCGCGTTTCACGAAGATCCGGTCAACGAAGACAAGCTCATGAGCAAGGCCATCGACAAGATGTTCAAGAAGTTCCCACCGAAAGAGAAGTGAGCGCCATTCTGGGCCATTATCAGAGTTTTCGTAATCCGGCCATGCGGAGGGCGGGATTTATCCCGCGCGGGGCTTCAGCCCTGCAGAAGAGAGCAGAGCTAAAGCTCTACGCGGGCCGAAGCTCGCCCTCCAGGTTGCGCAGAACCGCTTACATTAAATCAGAAAACGATCCGTCGTGACCGGCGAGCTGCCGCCGGTAGCCTATTGCCTTCTCTATTCCTGTTCAGGCCAATCTGAACTATTGCCGGGAGCTGGCTTATGCAACGATCCAAGAATGACTCCTTATCTGCTCTTGCTAGCCGGGCTGTCAGCGCCCGCGCTCGCTCCGCAGCCGCTCGCGCTGCCCACTTCACAACCGCCGGCGAACGCTCCTTGGTATTCGGCGGCCACCAGCGTCAATACCCCGAACTCTTTCGCCGCGATTTCCGGAACGAGCCTGGCTGACACCGCGCAGGCGCTGAGCGCCTCCAGGGGGAAGAAAGGCGGAGGGGGCGGCGGAGGGAAGGGAAAGGGAGGAGGCGGAGGGAACGGGGGGAAACGGTGAACGACCGTCCTGTGTGAATGTAACCAGAATGATTGTCTACCTGCTCCTGGCCGCGCGCAAAGGGCGCGCGGGGATCCCTGTGGCCATGAAGTCGACTGCCCGCGCGCTACGTTTTGCGGGCTGTTGCATAGGAGTCGGGCTGTTAGCGCCCGCGCTGGCTCAGACGCCGCCTGCTCAGCCGCCGGCCAACGCGCCATGGTATTCGGCCGCGACCGTCGTCAATACGGCGGCGGATCTTCCGAATTGGTTCGCGCCGAATTCCTTCGTCGCCATATTTGGGACAAATCTCGCCTACACGACGCAGGCGCTGAACCTCGCAGACATCGCGAGCGGAATTCTGCCCAAGGAGCTGCCCGGGACCAACGTGAAGGTGGTGGTCAACGGCATCTCCGCGAACGTGTTTTACGTTTCGCCGCAGTTCATGAACGTCCTGCTGCCCACGGCGCTCGGGCCCGGCCCCGCGACGCTGCAACTGGAGGTCAACGGCATTGCCGGGCCCGCGATCACGATCAATCTTCAGCCAACGGCGCCAGCGGTGGTGACGGCCGATTGGAAGACCGTGTTCGGCGTGCACGCCAACTACACCCTGATCACCGCGGATGCACCGGCGAGGCCGAATGAGTGGATCTTTTTCTTTGCCTCCGGGCTGGGACAGACGAATCCGCCGCTTATATCCGGACAAATGCCGCTGTATGCCGCGCAGCTCAAGGATCTGGCGGATTTCGGGGTGTGGATCGACGGCGTGCCGCTCGACCCGGCTTCGATCCATTACGCGGGCGTCCTGCCGGGGGCGCCGGGCACCTACGAGCTGATCGTCACGCTGCCGGCGACGCTGCCGCACAATCCCGCATTCCGGGTTTCGGCGGGAGGTGTGATGAGTCCGCCGCTGATCCTGAATACGCCGTGAAGCGCGCACGTCGGGTTACATAAACTGTGAAATTGGTCTAAACTCTTACAAGAGGTAATGGAATGATCCGCGTCCTCCCCCTGGTGCTTGCTGCGGGGCTGTTCGCTGCCGCGCAGCAAAACCCACCGGTCACCGCTGCGGCCACCGCGTCGCAACCGGCGGTGGGCAAAACCTACCTGGTCGACACGGGCACGCATATTCCTCTCAGCCTGATCAACAGCGTCAGCACCAGGAACGCCATCGTGGGCGATCGTGTGTACCTCGAAAGCGTCTTCCCGGTGCTGGTGGACGGCCGCATCGTGATTCCGCCCGGCAGTTACGTGGCCGGGACCATCACCGAAATCAAGCGTCCGGGAAAGGTGAAGGGGCGCGGCGAATTTCATCTGCGCTTCGATTCGCTGACGCTGCCCAACGGCGCGACGCGCGATTTCCGCGCCCACGTGACGGGCCTCGACGGGCGCGCGAGCGAGGAACTCGATCACAAAGAAGGCACCATCCGCAGCGAAAGCGATAAGATCGGTGACGTCAAAACGATCGGGGAGGCGACCGCGGCCGGCGCGAGCATCGGCGCTCTGGCGGGCGGTATCGCCCACGCACCGGGCATGGGCGCGGCCGTCGGAGCGGGCGCGGGAGCTGCGGCGGCGCTCATGGCCGTCATGTTCACGCGCGGTCCCGACGCCGTTCTCGCCAAAGGCACGACGATTGAGATGATTCTGGACCGTCAGGTGACGTTCGGCGCAGACGAACTGGATTTCACCAACGCCTTGCCCCGGCGCTCGGCCGCCAGCGACGGCGGGGCCCCTTACCCAGCCGCCGCAACCAGCCGGCTCCTTACCGCTCGCGGTTCCCCTTGTAACCTCAAGATTATAAAAGTTCCTTAGCCCGCTAAAGTTCGCCGCGAATATGACCGAACTGTAGTCTGCAGGCTTTGATATCGTGACACCCGTGGCTAGTTCGATTACTCCCATGGACCGGCGCAAGACGGCGGGCACCGTACCGGGATTCCAGCTGTTCGGCGTGCCGGTGCGGCTACACTTCACGTTCATCCTGCTGGTCGTGTTTGTGTTGATCAACCTGCTGGGGAGCTCGCGGTCGGGTGGCAACTACGCTATCTTCCTGCTGGGGAGCCTGGCGAGCGTGCTGTTGCACGAATTGGGACACGCCGTGGTGGCCGCGCGTTTCGGCGTCAAAACCGTGGAGATAGTGATGTTCCCGATCGGCGGGCTGTCGCGGATGGAACGGCCGCTGCGGCCGGCCGCCGAAATTTGGGTGTCGCTCGCAGGGCCGTTCGTCAACCTGCTGCTGGCTGCTTCCATCTTGGGCTACATGATTTCCACGCGCCAGTCGACACCGGTCAGCGTCAAGGACATTCTGCAGCCCAGCGACAAGAGCGTCCTCGCGCTGCTGCTCTACGGCAACATCCTGCTGGCCCTGTTCAACCTGTTGCCCGCGTTTCCGATGGACGGCGGGCGCTTGCTGCGCGCGCTGCTTTCCTTCGTGAGGCCTCCGGAAGAGGCCACCCGGATCGCCGCCTGGATGGGCCGCATGCTGGCGATGGGCATGGGCTTGTACGGCCTGGTCGATAAGCAGTTCCTGCTGGTTTTCTTCGCTCTGTTCATCTACCTGGGCGCGGCCCAGGAGAGCGTGGCCTCGCTCGGGCGGACGCTGACCCACGGCATCCCGGTGCGGGCTGCGATGATCACGGAGTTCCACACGCTGGAACACGGGAACACGGTTCGCGACGCCGCGAATCTGCTGCTCTCTACTTCCCAGCAGGATTTTCCGATTCTGCATGGAGGCAAGGTGGTGGGTCTGCTGGGGCGGAATCTGCTGCTGCGTTCGATCGCCCGGGAGGGGCCCGACGCGTATCTCGCGGGCGTGATGGATCGCGACTTCCTGACGCTGCCTCCCGATGGCGACCTGGCGGAAGTCCTGCCCCTGATGGCGCGGGCGGGCCGCTGCGCCCTGGTCATGGATCAAGATCGGCTGGTCGGCCTGCTGACCACCGACAATCTGTCGGAGTTCCTGCTGCTGCGCCGGTTCGGCATGGAACCGGTGGTTTAGGGCAGGACCACTACTTCGCAAGCCGCTCGCGGATTTTTTGCAGCTCCCGTAAGCGCGCGGCGCGGGCCTTCGGATAGCTCATCTTCAGCTTGCGCAGCGTGTCCAGAATAATTTCCGAAACGATGAGCTGCGCGGTGGGTTTGTCGTCGGCCGGGACGACGTGCCAGGGAGCGCGATCCGTGCTGGTGGCATTCAGGCACGCCTCGTAGGCGTGCATGTACTGGTCCCAGTATCCGCGCTCCTCGACGTCGGCGATGCTCAGCTTCCAGTTCCGGTCCGGATCGTCAATGCGGCGGAGCAGGCGCTTGCGCTGCTCTTCCTTTGAGACGTGCAGGAAGAATTTCACGACGCGGGTGCCATTGCGATGGAGGTGGCGCTCCACATCGACGATGGAGCGGTACCGCCGGTCCCAGATCGCGGTTTGCTCCAAGAGTTCCTCCGGGATCTGTTCGGCTTGCAGAATCTCGGGGTGGACGCGAACGATCAGGACCTCCTCGTAATAGGAGCGGTTGAAGATGCCGATGTGCCCGCGCTCGGGCAGGCGGCGAATGGCGGACCACAGGAAATCGTGCTCCAGTTCCTCCGCGCTGGGATGCTTGAAGCTGAATACCTGGCAGCCTTGCGGATTCACTCCGGACATCACGTGCTTGATGACGCCGTCCTTGCCCGCGGCGTCCATGGCCTGAAAGATCAGTAACACGGCGTGGCGATTCAAAGCGTACAGCAAGCTCTGCAGCGAGCTGAGCTCCTCGATGTGGCGCTGGAGGAGAGTCCGATACTGATCCTTCGATTCGTACACGGGGCGGACGCGCGTGGGACGTTTGTGAAGGCCGGCGGCGTGGCCGGGCCGGACGCGATATTCCTGGGGATCGATGGCCCGCATACTGGCGCGAAGTATTATCGTAACGCCCGGGGGTGAGCGAGCGCGCGAATTAAAATCGCCATTCGAACTGCGGTGGGCGGAACTGACTGGACGAACTTAGTGACTTCAGGGCTAGAGGAGGTCTGAGGGGAGCGCATTTCGCACTCCCCTCGAAGCTGCGGAAGGAATCAGAAGGTGAACTTGAACCCGAGTTGGATGTCGCGGTTCCCGCCCGAACCGATGAGCGGATTGCCGGCGGCGACGTCGGAGGTGGAGCACCCGCAGCCGAACGTGGCGGGAGACCCGAAATCAGTGCCTCCAGCCCAGCCATTCTGCGATCCCCATGGATTGGCAACGGTGGCGTGATTGAACACGTTGAAGACCTCGGCCCGGAACTCGGCATTGAAGCGCTCCTTGAACTTGAAGCTCTTGAATAACGAGAAATCCAGGTTCTGGAAGCCATTGTCGCGGAAGAGGTTCCTGCCCATGGTGCCAAAGGTTCCCGCCGCGGGGGGAGTCATGACGGATTTGCCCTTCACGTAACTAATAGTGCTTCCCTGAGGGGCGCGCCGCTCAGCCAAACGGAGTCCCGAATCGATTGTACGTACCTGATGGCGATATAATTGGTCGCTACTAAGCCCTCTGGCCTGGAGGCGAAGGCCTGGGAACAAGTTTGGTGGTCACGAATTTCATTCGTAGTTAGTAGGTTTTATGAGCTTTATCAGGGGGTCCGCCACGATGAGGTTTCGAGCGGGACGACCGAGCGCACCGGCCATTTTTGTTGCATGCGCGCTGAGCGCCGCATTCGCCGAGTGCCAGGCTCGCGGAGATATGCGGCCGGCCGAACAGGTGTTCAAAAACGTCCAGGCCCTGAAGGGGATTCCTGTCGGCGAGTTCCTGGAGACCATGGGATTCTTTTCCGCTTCCCTGGGCATCAGCTGCGTGGACTGTCACGGCGCGGAGAGCGCCGGCGATTGGGCTAAATACGCCGACGACAACGACCGCAAGCGGCGGGCCCGCGGGATGATCGCCATGGTCAACACCATGAACAAGAATTTCTTCGCCGGGCGGCGCGTGCTGACCTGCTACACCTGCCATCGGGGGAGTTCGCCGCCTGAGACGACTCCGGACCTAGCGCAGTTTTACGCCAATCTGCATTCCCGGGAGCCCGATCAAATGATCAAGGCGTTCCCGGGGGCGCCCGCAGCGGAAGAGGTGCTGGACAAGTACATCCAGGCCATCGGTGGCGCGCAGCGTGCCGCGGAACTGACCGGCGTCGCCGCCAAGGGAACCTATCAGCCTTACGCGACTCCGACGAAATACCAGTTCGAACTGTTCGCCAAATCCCCGGCGCAGCGTACCACGATCATTCACAACTACGGAGGGGCTGACAACATCACGACCTACGACGGCCGCGAGGGCTGGAGCGTAGCGCCGGCGGACCTGAGCCCCCTACCGGTTCTGGAAATGACAACGGGAGAGCTCGACGGCTCGAAGCTGGATGCCATGCTCTCTTTTCCGGCGCAGATCAAGGGGATGCTGCGCGAATGGCGGGTCGGCCCGCCCTCGACCATCGACGATCGCGACGCGACGCTGGTGCAGGGAACCTTCGACGGGCGCACTCCCGTGAATCTGTACTTCGACGATGAGACGGGACTGCTGGTGCGATCGGTGCGGTTTTCCGATTCGCCCGTGGGCCTCGCTCCAACGGAGGTGGATTACTCGGATTATAGGGAGGTATCCGGCGTCAAGATGCCCTTCAAAATGCTCGTGACGTGGCTGGACGGCCGGTCGACAATTCAACTGACGGAGGTGCAGGCGAACGTCGCGATCGACGCCGCGAAGTTCGCCCGGCCGGCAGCGCGCTGAACGCGAATTCGATCACGGACGAGCCGTTGACACGGCAGAGCCTATCGGCTATAAGCAAATAGAGTTATGGTCGCTACGTTTTCGACAGTGGAGGTCGTATGAGAAGCGGACTTGGAATCATAACGTTGCTCATCGCCGGTCTGGCGGCTGTTCCGATCGCGCTCCTGGCGCACCACGGCAGCGCGATCTATGACCAGACTAAAGCCGTGACGGTGCAGGGAGTGGTCACCGACTGGTTATGGGCGAATCCGCATTGCCTGCTCGATTTCGACGTAAAGGACGACAAGGGCAACACAGTGCATTGGACCGCGGAAGTCAGCAACCCGCCGGACATGATGAATCGCGGGTGGACCAAGCGGATGTTGAAGCCGGGCGATGCGGTCACGATTACCATGATCGTCGCTAAGAACGGCGAGCCCGTCGGGCGGATTGCACGGCTCGTGGTCGGCGGAAAAACATTCGAGGGGATGGGCCGCGTTCCGGGTGAGGGCGACGCCAAGCAGTGAACCTCCGGCCCGGAAGAATCAGCTTCGCGCCGGTATTCGCGATTTCGATCGTCGCGCTGATGGCGGCGCTGGTGTTGCCGGCAGTTGCCCGGGGGCAAACCGCTGGACCGCCTAAGAAAGACGCGGGGAAAAAGGCCGGTCCCGCGCCCCGCCGCGATCTTTCGGGAATCTGGGCGCCGGCCAAGACGCTGGACGGAATCCAGCCCAGCGGCGCCGGGGCCATGCCCGCGGACGGGAAACCGGAACACGAGCTGCCGTATACTCCTTACGGATTGGAGCTGCTCAAGACCCACAAGTCTTCCAACGGTCCGAACGAAGTTGCGCCTGCGGAAGAAAACGATCCGGCGCACATCTGCGATCCGCAGGGATTTCCACGGGAAGATTTGTTCGAGGTGCGGGCCACGCAGATCCTGCAGACGCACCTTCAAACCATCCTGCTGTACACGTACAACAAGGTATGGCGGACCATTTGGACCGACGGGCGCGAGCTTCCCAAGGATCCCGACCCGCGGTGGTTCGGATACTCGACCGGCAAATGGAGAGACGATTACACGTTTGCCGTGGAGACCAACGGCACGGACGAAAGAACGTGGCTCGATAATGCCGGCCGCCCCCACAGCGAGCAACTGCGCGTCGAAGAGGTATTCCACCGCGTCGATCGCGACACCCTGGAGCTGTCCATGACGATCGACGACCCGAAGGTATATACGAGACCGTGGACGGCCCTCGACAAATTGCGCTTCCAGTTGAAGCCGCCTAATTTCGAGCTTGCCGAAATGATGTGCTCGCCGTCGGAGCTCGCGGAATACAACCGGAGACATGCGGCTCGCGGCTCGGCCACGAAAAAGTAGCGGCTCGAAGTAGCAGCCGGAAACCGGTCACGCTCTGTTAGAGTGATGTAAATCCCCATTCACGCGTCCACTCCTTTTCAAATGGCCGCACTTCCGCAGGACGAAAACAATACGACGGTCACCGGCGAAGGGCTGATTCGAGCTATCGGACCTTGGGCGCTGGGCGCCAATGCCGTCAACAACACGATTGGCGCGGGGATTTTCGTGCTGCCCGCGCTGGTCGCCTCGATCCTGGGGCCGGACGCCGTCGCCGCGTATCTGATTTGCGGCGTCGCGATCGCGCTGGTGCTCTCCTGTTTCATCGAAATCGGCACGCTGGTGGACCGCTCCGGCGGGCCGATCGCCTATGTGGAAGAAGCGTTCGGTCCGCTGGCGGGATTCGTAGCGTGGGTGCTTTATGCGATCACTACGACTCTGGTGGCGCAGGCGGCGTTGACCACCGTTTTGCTGGATACGGCGTCGCTGGCTTTCCCCGTGTTCGCCCACGGGGCGCCGCGCGTCATGGCGATGGCTTTGTGGATGGGCGCGCTCGCGGCTGTAAACATTATGGGAGTACGGCGCGGAATGGGCGTCGCGGTGGCCGCCACGGCCGCGAAGCTGGTGCCTCTGCTGTTCATCGTTCTGGCGGGAGCCGTGGTCATGAACTGGCGCGAACTGCAGTGGATCGGACGGCCCTCCGCCGCCAAACTCGGCGAAGCGTCGCTGCTGCTGTTCTTCGCCTTCTCCGGGGCCGAAACGGTCCTGACGCCCAGCGGAGAGATCCGCGACCCCGCCCGCACCCTGCCGCGCGCCATGTTCGGCGCCACCGCTTGTTTCGTGCTTGTCTACGTAGCGCTGCAGGTGGTCAGCCAGGGAATCCTGGGGCCGGACTTGGCCCACGAAACCCGGGCGCCGCTGGCAGCCGTGGCGGGCCGGATTGTCCCCTTCGGCCGCAATTTGGTGCTGGCAGGCACGCTGATATCGATCGCGGGAACGACAGCCGCCGGCATGGTCGCGTTGCCACGGGCGTTTTTTCTGGCGGCTGAAAACAGGATGCTTCCCGCGCCGCTGGCTGCCGTGCATCCGCGCTTTCGGACGCCGCATTGGTCCATCGTCACCGTGGCTGTCTCGATTTTCGCGCTGGCCGCCTCCGGCAGCTTCCGCCCTCTGGCGGTGTTTTCGAACGGCGCGCGCCTGCTGATGTATGCGGCCGTCTGCATCGGCGCGTTACGCATTCGCATGACGCGGGCGCGAGTGCCGGGTGCGTTCCGAGCGCCTGGAGGACCGCTGATTCCCGTATTAGGAGCCGCCAGCGCGCTGTGGATTCTGCACTATTCCAGATGGTCCCAATTCGCCGGGCTCGCGGCGGTCATTCTGGCTGCCGCCGGCTATTACCGGTGGCGTTGCGGGAGCCTTTCGCGGCGTTGAAAAAGGGGACAGACTGCTCTGTCCCCGCTTGGAAAGCAGTGGCCCCGTGTACGCCAGTGGCCGTGGACAGAGTGGTCTGTCCCCTTTTTCAAGAGGAATCTTTCGGGGTGCGGGTAGCTCCTGTAAGTCAAGCGTTTGCGTAAGGCTCCTTTCAACACATGTTCCAGGCGAGCCAGGATGAGAATCTGCTGGGCGCCAACAGTCTTAGTACTTTGCCGCGAGAGTACCAGTCCACTAGTGGTTTTACATTAGTCCCCGATCAATTCTCTTCTTACGCGCGTGGCCCTCCCGGCGATGTCAGTCGATGATATCAGCAGTGCGACGTAGGACAAATCCATCATGAAATCCAAAGATCGGAGAACTATGAAACCGAACGTTGAGATCCCCACCGGTTATAGGCGGCGAAATGGCTTCGTATTGATGACGATGGCCCTGGTGGCAGTCGCCATGCTCGGAGCGCTGGGCCTGGCGGTGGACATGGGACGGATTTTCATCATCCGGAACGAAACCCAGGCGTTCTGCGATGCGGCCGCGCTCGCGGCGGCTTCCTATCTCGACAATACCAGCGACGGGCTGCAGAACGGGGACGCCGCCGCGAAAGCCACCGCGGTCAAATGGAATTTCAGCACCACCACCGTCCCCAGTCCGACCGTCGAGTACGCGACATCGCCGTCCGGGCCGTGGTCCGATAAGACCAATTTCCCCGCAAACGGCGCCGATTCGGGCGCCGGCTGCAGCACCGGCAAGTCGTCCACGAACGATCCGGCGTGCGGCTACAAATTTGTGCGCGTGAAGACCAGCGTCCAGGTGCCGCTGTACTTCCTGCCGGTGGTGGAAACTGCGGTGACCAAGACCTACAACCAGACCGTGAACTCCCAGGCCATCGCCGGACAGGTGGATATCACCGGCTCTCCCGAATCGCCTTACACCGGCGTCTCGGAGGGTTGCTACACCATTACCACACCTATTAATGCGGTCGGGCAGGGGTGTCCTAACAGCGCCCCCTCCGTAGGCCCGCCGAATTTCGGGCTCAGCATTGGCAACGACACGACTCCGTGCATAAACGGTACAACCAACGGCAACAACGCGGCTGTGGGATGTTATGACATTCAGTGGCCCAAGTTCAACTCGGGTGGCGGCGGCAACGGCAAAACGTGCGCGGCTACCCAGCAAGACGCGGACAACTGCTTTTTAGCTCAATCGCCCCCGTGCGCAAATGACCAGGGCGGCACAAACGCCGAGATTTCGGTCGTAGCCAATTGGGGCTCCAGTACCAATGGCTATTGGGGCCTGCAAGCCGCCTCCTCTATCTCAGCCGAGGTGCTGGCCTACGTACCCAATCCCAACATGCCGGTTGTGGGCGCCGGCACCAATATCCAGCCGGTTCTCACCAGCGGGCAGCAGCAATCGCAGGCGAACACCTTGGACGACCGCGTGAACCAGGACCCCGCCAACTGGGAAACCACCTACAGCGCATACCTGGCCGATAGCACCCACAACGGACGCCGTCTGATGATCGCGCCGGTGGTCTATCCGTCCAGCAGCACCTCGACGGTGGTGCAAGGCTTCGGCCTCTATTTCCTGCTCAGCAACGCGACGGCGGCGGGGACCACCAGCGACTATTACAAGAAACAAACGGATGGAAACAAGCCGTATTGCGCCATGTATGTGGGTACCTCCTGCGTGGGATGCAAGGACAACGGCGTCGGTGGCAACACCGGGGCCGCGGCGGTGAAATTAATACAATGATTCCGGCGCGTCCCATCCCCGAGCGCAAGCGCCGCCGTGGTCGCACCGGCAGCGCTCTGATCGAAATGGCGGTCGGCTGGTTCATCATTACGACGGTTTTCGGCGCGGCGTTCGAATACGGGTATATCTTTTACCAGTACAACTCGCTGTTCAACGCGGTCAATAACGGAGCGCGCTACGCTTCGATGTATCCGTACGACACGAATTCGCCTACGTACAGCGATAATTTCAAGCACTCCGTGCAGGATATCGTGCTCTACGGAGACCCAACAGGCTCCTCCAGCACGCTGGTGTTGAGAAACCTCAAGACCAGCAACATCACCATCACGGTGACTGGGACGGGAGATTCCAGCGGCACTCCCAATACCTGGTCCCCGACACAGATGACCGTGGCGATCGCCACCGATACAAACGGATACGCGATCGACGGAGTTTTCGGAACTTTCACCTTCAAGGGCAAGCCGACCGTCACGTATCCGTTTGTCGGAAATTATACGGGGAATCAGTGAAGCGCAGCCCTTATTCGGCTGGCGGCCGCGAGGAGAGAACAGAAATGCTTACGGCTTCAAAAAAAGGGTCCATGGCGGCCTCCGCCAGACGGCGCCGCGGCAGCGCCATGGTGGAGTTGTGTTTCTGCTTCCTGGTGTTCTTCTGCATGATGCTGGGCGTCTTCGACTTCGGGCAGTTCCTGTTTGTTCACCAGGCCCTGGTGGAGCGGGCGCGCTGGGCGCTGCGCTACGGTGTCGCCAACCATATTGCCAGCACCGACCCCACGGCTTCGACAACGGAGGACACCACCTGTGCCGGAGACGGGACGATCACGGCTCTAGAAGCGTGCATCCAGAACGAGATGCTGTATTACTCCAGCACGGCGGGCACGAACGGAGGATACTTCGGGCTGACCAGTGCGATGGTCACGGTGACTGAGGAACCCCAGTACCCCTCCTCGTCGTCGTGCACCAGCACCGGCACAAGCACCAACCCCATGCCCACCTGCACGCCCATTTATGACAACGTGCAGATCCTGATTTCAAATTACAAGTATTATATGTATGCTCCGTATGCCGGCGGGACCGCTAATGGGTCCTACACGGGCCCGAACATCTACGAAACGTTTCCCTTAGGGCAATACTAGCGGCAGGTCGCGGAGAAATCGTTCGTGGCGCACGCACTCATGCGTGCTGTGTCGAGACTCTTCTCGACACCTGTTGCGGGATTGAAAACAAACACCCAGGCGTCGGCACGAGTGCCGACGCGGCACGCACGAGTGCGTGCGCCACAACGACGACATACTAACGAACTTGCGGCGACATGCTACCAGTGGGCTGTCCCGGTCAAACCGATAGCAGGGCTTAACCGCTTGCTCCGGTCGCGGCTCATTGTCAGCGATCGGAATGCATGGGCCGAGCAGCGACCGCGGGGAGCGGTTCAACGGCCGCCTGAAGTCAATATTCTGCTACGCGAATCATTGGGACGGTCCTCCAGCCTGGAATCCTGGTAGGCGGAGCTTCACTCCTCGTCCTGGCACACGTCGTCCACGATCTCGGAATCGAGCTTCTTGTAATACCGCGTGTAGGAGTAAGGTTTCGCCAGCGTTTTAGGATCCTCGGCTGTCACCTTGTATTCCAGGTATTGACCAGCCAGCACGGGACGGATGCGCTCCACCAGATGCAGAGCGTCGCTATGCTGCGCGCCTTCGTCGTTCAGCCAGGTCTGGTTGTTGAAACCGGCGGTGTCCACCACCAGCGTGTCGCCTTCCCAGCGTCCCACCGAATCGCCGAGCCAATCCGCTTCCAGCTTGGCCGGATGCCCGCGCTTCAGATAAATGGTGCGCATCATGCCGTGCGAGAGATCCTCGAACAGCATCACGATCATGCTGTTTACCTGCACCAATTCGATCTTGGTCTGGTCCTTCGCCATCATACGGAAGGGACCGACCGGCTGGCACATTTTCCAGGGATCGACTCTCAAATCGGTGGCCTTCGCCTTTTTCGCGGCCTCCGGCAGCAACGCGACCGCGGCCGGCGATCCCGAATTCTTCAGCCCGCCTGGCAGGGTCACCCGGTCCGGGATGGATTGGTACACGCCGCGCAGATCGAGCGGCGCAGGGCGCTGCTGGGCCATCGCGAGTGACGCGACTAACACGGGAGCCAGGGTGAGTGCCAGAACGTTCGCGAGCGGCTTCATTCGATGCGCACCTATTTGACCTGCCGGGAGCTTTCCAGCTGCTTCTTCAGCCTCTCGTTCCGGTATTGCTTCCAAATCACGGGATCTTCGGCGCAAACGTCCTCGGGCATCTCCGCGCTCTCCGGCTGCCGCAGATAGTAGCGGTTGTAGCTGTACGCCGAGGTCAGCGCGTGGCGGTCTTCCACGGTGATCTTGATCTCCATGAACTTCCCGTCCGCCACCAAGTGCATGCGCTCGATTAAATGCGCCTCTTCGGTGTGCGGCTGCATGCCGCCGAACAACCAAGATTTGTCGTTAAATCCGACCGAATCGACCAGCAGCGTGTCGCCATCCCAGCGGCCGATGGAGTCGCCGTTCCAGCTCGGAACGGGGTTCTTGGGATGCGGACGGTCCATATAAATCCGCCGCACGCCGGCCGTGTTGACGTTCTGGAACACCATCACGATGCGGCTGCCCTCGTCGAGCCAGATAAAACGCCCCGCCATGCTGGGATAGCGGAAGATCCCGTCGGGCAGGCACACCTGCCCGGTGTCGTCCGCGATGCCGTCGGTCGCTTCCATGCGCGCCTTGGCCCAGGGCTGCAAGTACGGGGTGATCAGCTGGTTCAACTGCTCGCCGGGGGCGTCCTGCTTGAAGCCCGTGCCCGCGAGCTGGCGGGCGTTCGCGAGCGTGAAAAAGCCGGTCCAATCGGGATGCGCGCCAGGTTTGGTTTGCGCCGGCGCGAGACCGGAAGCCGCGCACGCGAGCAGCGCGACAGCCATCGTGCGGCCAAGCGTATCTCTCATGAAGCCTCCAGATTGGAGCGGGGCGGAGCGTTCGCCGTTAGCTTTGGCTAGTATACACCTTAGCCGGTCGGCACCCCGTCGCGAGCCGCCCGAGATTCACGACCAACACACTATTTCTTCGTGGTGTACGCGAGGTCGTTCCTGACGATCTTTCCGCCCTTCATCACGAACTTGATCCGCTGCAGCTCGGTGATATCGGCGAGAGGATCCCCCGAGACGGCGACCAGATCGGCGAATTTACCCTTGTCGATGGATCCGATCTGGTCCTGCCAGCCCATCGCTTCGGCGTTCGTCATAGTGCCGGCCTGAATGGCTTTTGCCGCCGAAACGCCGGCATGCTGCACCAGAGCCACGAATTCGAGCGCCTGCGTCCCGTGGGCGAAGGTCGCTCCATCGGCTCCGCTGCCCACCATCAGCTTGAGTCCCTTGGTGGCGGCTGCCATGGTCACGGCCTTCTCGAAAATGGGGATCATACGGTACTTGCCGTTGGTGTTTTTCTCGTCGTTGTCGTCCATGTAAGGCTCGGTGTAGCGGACCAGCGTCGGGTCGAAGAACAGCCCCTTGGCGATGATCGTATTGACCTGAGCCTGGTCCAGGCCGAAGCCGTGCTCGATGGTGTCGCAGCCGGCGACAATGGCGTTGTTCATTCCCTCGCCTCCGTAGTTGTGGCAGCCCGCCTTTTTGCCCAGGCGATGCGTCTCGTCGATGGCGGCTTGCAACACCGGCAACGGGTAGGTCACTTCGTATTCGGCCTTGCCGGTGGGCGTGAAGGAGTATGCGCCCGCCGGGTAGAGCTTGATCCAATCGGCGCCATGCGAGATCTGATCGCCCACGGCCATGCGCGCTTCCTCGGGCGAGCGAACCACGGTGGGGGCCAATGGATTCACCGGAACCGAGGGGTCCTTGGGTTTCGCCCCCCACACGACGCCCAGCGTCGAGACCTGATAGCGGGGACCGTCGATGCGTCCTTCGTTAATAGCGTTGCGGATCGCCACGTCGCCGTAGCCGTTGCCGTGGCTGGTCATGTCGCGCGCCGCGGTGAAGCCGGCCTGCAGGTTGAATTGGGCGTTCTGCACGCCGATCAGCATGTAGTTTTCGGTGGTGCCGCCCGGCTTGCGGGCGTTGAACATGTGCGTGTGCGAGTCGATCAAGCCGGGCAGGACTGTCGCCTGGCTGAGATCGATCATCTGGGCGCCCGCCGGAATCTTTACCTGGCTCTCCGGCCCCACCTCGGTGATGCGGTCGCCGGTCAGCACGACGACCTGTTTCGTCAACATCTGGCCGTTCTTGCTGTCGAACAAACGCCCGGCGCGGACTGCCATCGTTTTAGGAGCGGGCGGGCATTGCAGGATTCCGCCGTCGGAACCCTGGCAGGGTACCGCTCCCGCTCCGCGCCACGGGGTCGTCAGCGGCTTTGGCTGCGCCTCGAGCGCGATCGCGCCGAGCAACATTGAAAGCATCACGTTTATTCCAAACCGGGTCATTCCAAGTTTGTATTGCATCGCGTATTCTCCTTGGTTTCAGCCTGCGTCCGAAAAGAGCCAGCCGTGTCAGTATATCGTACCGTTTGCGGGAACCGTATGCCAGCGTGGGCTGAAAAAGGGGACAGACCGCCCCCGGTTGCGTGTGAAATCACAGTTTTAGGGGTGGGGACAGAGTAGTCTGTCCCTTTTTTCAGACTACTTGCCGACCAGGTGTTTGAAGTCCTGCTCGTTGTCGCAGATCCAATCGAGCAGATCGGTGTCGGGCAGGTATACCCACGGGATCTTCACCGTCCAGGGCTTGGCGTAAGCCTTGGAGTCGTCGATTGTAAGTTGTAGTTCGATGTGCCCGAAATCGGGGCGCCGGAAGTGCTCAATCACGTGCAGCGCGTCGCTGTGGGGATGCCCTCCGTCATCGAGCCAGGTCTCGGGCCGGATGCCGACCGTATCCACCACCAGGGTGTCGCCTTGCCATTTCCCGACCGAGTACCCGAACCAGGCCGGATCGGGCTGGGCGGGAAATTTTCGCCCGTCGGTGAAGATCTGGCGATAGGAGTGGTAACTCTCGAACAGCATCACCAGCAGATCGGGATTCTGGACGATCTTTTTCGGCGTGGGGTGACCATCGAAATCCGTGACGCTGTGCGGCAGACAGCGTCCCGACGGCCGGTCCTTCCCTTCATTCTCTTGGCGCTCTTTGTACAGCGCCGCCGCCCAGGGCAGCAGGGGCACCTCGACTCCATCGGCTGCGAGGTTCGCGAGATATTTCCCGTCGTCGCCGGGAGTGCCCCACAGCCCGGAAAAATCGGGCTTGCCGTCGCGCATCTTGGGAGTGGGCGCCGCAAGGTTGACTTTGCCATCCTTGGTTCGTGGAGCGCCCGGCGTGGGCTGGTTCATCCATTGCGCGGCGACGGGCAATGCGAACAGGGCCACCGCGAAAATCCCTAAGGAAAGGCGAATTGAAGAGCGCTGCATATCTTCCCGACCGGCGGGCTGGGTGCGTAGCCGATACGACGTATCAATTTACCACACGGGCGGCTATCGCACTGGCCGCCACGCGAGGTCCCGCGCGGTCCCTGCGGGGATGGGAGCCCGCAGCTACCTAAGCCATTCTCTAACGCCGCCGCGTGAGGAACATGTGCCAGCGCTACTGGGAACCCAACTGTAAGTGCCGTCGGCGCAAATAGCGGTCGCGGTCAGGCGCGCAATGAGAAGGGCCAAGAGGATGATGAGCGGCCAACGGAGAAACGGTGAAATTCGCTTATGCATGGGAATCCTTCCGATAATTCCCGCAGCTTCCAAATCGGGCCCTCATTCCCGTCGTCATGGCCGGAGTCGAGGACCTGAGAATTGCTACAAAGTTGCTGTACGCAAAAGGCGGCGCCTCTGCCGCTTTCAGATTGTCCCATTTTTTCGAGAAGGCGTGGGCTGCCTCGCTCCCGGACTGGTGTCGAGGCCTCTCACAGGTCTGAAACCTCGCGTCACCATGAGCACATAGTGAGGCGCCCGCTGCGACATGCTACCAGTTGTGCGGGATAAGTGTGCCCGCTCGCCCCGCTCAGAACTTGGGGACTTTGATCCGCCCTTCCCACAGACTCTTGTTGTTTTCCTCGCAGGAATATTCCATCATCTCCCAGTCCGGACGCAACGTAAACGTACGCGTATTTTTCCACGGCTTGGTGTAAGTTTTGGGATCGTCGACCGTCAGCTCGAAGGCGATGTGCCCCAGATCGGTGCGCGTATATCGCTGGACCACGTGCAATTGATCGCTCATCGGATGCCCGATGGTATCGAGCTTGGTCTTGCCGTTAAAGTTGATCGAATCGATCACCAGCGTGTCGCCGTCCCAGCGCCCAATGGAATCTCCGTACCAGCCGGGACTGCCTTTGCGATGCGGGCGTCCGTCGATCGGCACCACCACGAAGAAATTGTTAACCTCGAACAGAAACGTGAAATAAGTAGCGCTCTGCATGATCTGGATCGGCTCGGGCGCATTGACCGAACGGGTCAGGCCGAACGGCAGGCAGGCTCCCGTGTAATCGCCCTCGGAAGCGTCGTAGTGTTTCCACTCGGATTCGCCCCACGGCGTGAAGGGCAGCTCCGCGAAGCCCTTCTGATCCTTGCCATCCTTGGTCATGTCCGGAACGTAAGGCCGCGACCATACGCCGCTGAAATCGACTTTGCCGTCAGCGGTCTTCGGCGTGGGGCCTGCGGGCGGCTGAAACGCCTTCTGAGCCTGAGCCGCCGCGATCGACATCGCGAGCAGGAGCGCAACACCCGCCAGAATTTTCATGCATCCCCCTTTTATTTCTCCGGCGACTCCTGCGCGCCGGCTCCCAGGAAAACGCCGCGGCCATCGGCCGTTTTCACCGAGCGGATGCTGCACGTGTTCGATGCGTCCTTGGCGAGGTAGCCTTCCACCACTACGGCGTCGCCGGCTTTCAGCGAATCCTTGCTCCAGCCGTTGCGCGTCAGCGAATTGGGAGCCCCTCCCTCGCATTGCCACCGCGTCACCGCGCCTTGCTCGTCCTTGACGTCCACATACAGCCAGATATGCGGATTGAACCATTCGAGCTTGGTCACCTCGCCCTTCAGCGACACGGACTTGTTCGGATCGAACTCGGCCGCGAAGGAATGATGGGCCGCGGCGGGCAGCGTGATTGCCAATAGCGCGGCGAAGGCGGCTCCCACTCCGGGGACATGGCGCGTCAGGTTCATAGCGGGTCTTCTCCCTGAAGCAGCATATCGAGCGGCGTTCAGAGAGTCAACCGAACCCCACACCGAACCCCACTGCCCTGGACCGTGGATGAGGCTCTCTCATGCGCGGCTTAAAACGAGCGCGAGATCGGGATTCGGACGGGCCTCGTGCTTTGGACGCGTCCGTTTCATAACTAAGGCATGTTCCTCGCTCTGCGACGAACTCCAAGCTCGCAGGTCCAGGTGAACGGTGAGCGGCGAGTGCCGATCGTCCTTCCCAAATTCCCCTTAGAGCGTTTTTCTTCAGCTCTTGTCCCGTAAAGTACACATTTAGCGGAGATTAACCGAACTGTCTCAGAAGCATTAGGTAAGGCAGAAAGCCATTGCGCCCTAAGACGAACCCCTAGTTCCAATAGGCCAGGATTAGGCCGATAGTGCAGTCAGGGATGGAAATCGACCCATTGCCACCGTTCGGAACGGTTGAGAAGAGGACGTCATGACAAAAACGATTCTGATTTTACTGGTTGCGATCCTCGCGATCGCAACGGTCGGGTCTGCCACCCAGAACGGCACGCTCACCGCAACCTGCGTCCCGGGATGCAGCGGAGACCCCGCCGTCGTGATCACTGGTACCGGCTATCAAAACAGTGGTCACAACCATCTCACAGTCATTGTTTGGGGCTCTTCGAATCCAGTGGACTGCGGCACACCCGCCAAGAGCGGATCGTTCACCTGCAACACGACCGTTGACGGGCCCGGCTACTACGACGTCGTGGCTTACGAGAATTCCAGGACCGTGATCGCGTCCACGAGTCTCCTGGTCGATTGATTCGGCAGCGGCACGGCCACCGAGCCGCTGTCCCCACAAAATGCCCGGTCGGAGTGTATCCGGCTGGGCGTTATGTTTTTGCCGCGTCCTTCTGCATTTCCAGTTCTACAGCTCGCGCGGCCACCAGTCAGGAGAAGGTAAGCCCAGTCGGCCTGCACCACTCGGTTTTTTAAGCAGCTCCCATCAGAGGGAGTTCTTAATCGAGCAATTTAGCCGCGCCCCCGCCCCCAAGGTCAGCATGGCGGTTCCACTCCCCGTGGGTGTCACCGAGAAAACACCTCCGCCGTAGTTCGTGCAACTCCACGCGCTTGGCGTGTAGCCTTGGCCAGCGGCGTCGTTTCCAACGTCGGTAAGGGTGTAGACCCCTTCCGGCGCGGCGCTGGAGAATCCGCCCTTACCGGAAAACACTGCCGCCGTGCCCTTCTTGCCTAATGTTAAGCAAGGGCCACTTGTGCATGTCGCCGTCAAGGTGAAGTCCGTGACAACCGCCGTGCCCGTCGTGTTGCTGACCACCTTCGTCAGCGTGAGCGCAGTGGACGACTCTGTCTCGTCCGAGGAACCGGGCGCCACTGGAGCGTCCCAGGCGTTGATATCGGCCTGACCCTTGGACATTTGGGCCGTCGCGGATTGACCTGGATCAAACGCCAGGTTATCGCCGCTCTGGTTGAAGTTGCCAAGGATACCGATGTCCGCCTGGATCGCGCTTTCGCTATTTCCGCAGTAGTCCGCCGCAAAGGAGCCCACCAGCCCCGTGAACGGCTTCGGCGGCGGTGAGCCGAACATATGGAAGTTCAGGATCGCAGCCAGGTATTGCTGGAGCATCTGCATCCTGGCCTGATCGATGGGCAATCGTTTGCCGCTTTTGCCGGACATCTGCGCGATATTCGCCCAGAATCCGCCCATCAGCCAGTTCTCCTCGGTGATCGGGATGGCGGTGATCTGCACCCCGCACAGATACGAATCCGGGCTGCCGGCCGGGCTGGGGTCGCCCGGATTAATCACCGGAGTTCCGCTGCCGTTGGGGGGATAGGTCGTCCCATTTCCGCCCCACACGGCGTTCGAGAGCCGTGTATGCGTCGCCCAGAATCCTTGCGTGCGAGTGGTCTTGGCGTTGCTGTTGGTATAGGTACAGATCACGTTGTCGCCGTAGGCGGCCGTGAAGTTCCAGTTCGTGGGCACTCCGTTGGTATCCAGCGGGCCCGGTCCGGTGCCGCCGCCCGAGTAGCCTGTGCAGCCGGCGTCCGTCAGAGTCCAACCGGCGGGAGGCGCATCTTCACTGATCGTATCGTTGCCAATGAGGATCTGAACCGGCCCGTATTGCATGGTGCTAGGAGCAGTCGTGAACGGGCCAACTGTAGGATTCTGTGCGTTCGGGCCGGTGATGGTATAGCTGAACGTCACCGTGCCGCTCACCGTACCGGTGATGTTCTTGACGATGGTGAGAGTCGGAATCTTGTCGTTGACGAAGGTGCACGTGATATTACCGCCCACGGGTAGCACGATCGTCGCCATTTGCCCGGCTCCGATCCCGCCCGCTGTACAACTCACTTTGTCGAAGATCCACGCGGCGGAAGGTCCGGACTCGGCGACATGATAGGTGCCCGCGACGACGTTCAAGAACTGCTGCTGGCCGGTGCCAGAGGCTGTGATGATGTTGAACGGAGTGAGCACCGCCGGGTTGCTGTTGCCTCCCACATCATGTGTGAAGCCGAACGTGCCGTTCCCACCCACAGTATTCTTGACGATGGTGATCGTGCCGAGCTTAGTGTTGGTGAAGGTACACGTCACCGTGTCACCTGGCTTGATCACAATGGTGGCCAGCCGCGCGCTCGGCGTACCCGTGCTTCCATTCGGCGCGGCGGTCACATCGCAGGTGAGCGAAGTGAAGTTCCACCCTCCCGGCGTCGACGTGGGATCCGATTCCGTCACCGTGTAGGTGGTCCCCGCCGCGGCCGCCGTCACGTTGCTGAAGGTCTCCGTTCCGCCGTTACTCACCGTGGTGATCGTGAACGACCCGGTCGCTACCGCGACCGGTGAGCCGCCGGTGAGAGTAGTCGCGTAGGTGAACGTACCGTTGCCGCCCACCGTGGTCTTCTTGATCACGATGGTGGCGGTCTTGAGTGTGTTGGTGTAATCGCAGGTGACCGTGTCGCCCGGCTTGATGGTGATGTCCGCCTTCAGCGGGTTCACGCCGTCCTGCACACCGGCACTCCCATTGCCGCCCGTCACGCCGCACGACAGGCTGGTCAAGTTCCAGGTGCCTGGCAGCGTCTCGGTCACCGTGTATGCGGTGCCCGCCACGACTGCCGTCACGTTGCTGAAGGTCTCGGCGACAAAGTTGGTCTGATCCGCCGTCGTGATCGAGAAGCTCCCGGCCGTCACCACGCTTGGCGAACCGCCCGTCAAGTTGGTGGTGTAGCTAAACGTGCCCACGTCGCCCAACGTCTTCTTGCGGATCACGATGGAGGCCTGTTTGGTATTGGTGTAATCGCAGGTGACCGTGTCGCCCGGCTTGATGGTGATGTCAGCCTTCAGCGGGTTCACGCCGTCCTGCACACCGGTACTCCCATTACCGCCCGTCACGCCGCACGACAGGCTAGTAAAGTTCCAGTTGGTTGGTAAAGTCTCGGTCACGGTGTATGCGGTGCCCGCTGGGGCGGCTGTCACGCTGCTGAAGGTCTCAGCCACAGGGGTGTTCTGGAGCGTCGTCGTGATCGAGAAGCTCCCAGCCGTTACCACGCTTGGCGAACCACCCGTCAAGTTGGTGGTGTAGCTAAACGGGCCCACGTCGCCCACCGTCGTCTTGCGGATCACGATGGTGGCGGTCTTAAGGGTGTTGGTGTACAAACAATCGGCTGTGCCGCCCGCCGCAAGCGTCAGGTTCGCAGTTTCCGTTGTGACGGTATACGAGGTTCCTGTGCCGGTGACGGTACACGTGAGGCTGGTGAATGACCAAATCGCCGATGGTCCGCTCTCCGTCACAGTATAAGGACCAGGCGCTACGCTATTGAACGTGGCTGTCACCGGGGTCCCTGCGGTGATGGTAGTAATCGGGAAGTTGCCGCTGCCATCTGCCGGACTCGGCAGGCCGCCCGTGCTGGTGTAGTTGAACGTGCCGACGCCGCCTAGCGAGGTCTTGCGGATGGTGACCTTGGCGGTCCCCGTATTCGTGTACGTACACGTTACAGAAGCGTTGACCGCGGTGTCCAAAACGATGGACACCGTCGGATTCGTAGGTGAAAAGGTAAGGGTACTCGCTCCGCTGTTGTTGACGCAGACGACGTTGGTCAGACTCCAGCCGGTCGGCTCCGTCCCTTCGGTTACGGTGTACGTCGCTCCGCCTGCCAGTGCTGCAAAGCTCTGCGTGTTGAGAATTCCAATTGTCGCTGGATCGGTGTCCAGCGTAAACGGACTGAGGCCGGTCCCCGTGTCCGTGAACGGGAAAGTCACGCCCGCGGCCGGTGTTGGATTGGTAACTTTGACGATCGTAATCGAGCCGGTGGGTGCTGCCACGCTCGGAATCGGGAGGTCCAGGCCGCCGTTCGACCCGGCGGTTTGATTCGCGATGCTGAAATGACGCGATGAGCCCGTCGCGAAACCAATGCCGTTGAAAATTCCGGTCCAGTCGCCTGAGCTGCCGCCGCCGTTGTTAAGCGAGCACGGGTCGTTGGACGCGCCTCCCACGGGGATGGCGTTGAGTCCTTTATAAGCATCCGTGCCGTATACAACCGGCGCGCCGAACGGGATCACCCAAGGACCGGGAGCGACGTAGTTGAGGTTTCCTGCGCAGTCCAGCAGATACTCATTGCCCTTGGACCATACGAACGTCGCCGCCAGGTGGGCTTCATAATAGAGGGTCACGGAATGGGTGCCGGTGGCAAAAATATCAGCGCACGAAGCTCCGGGACAAGTGTTTCCCTTTTGATAATTATAAGCCGCGTTGATAAGGGCCTTGAGTTTTGCTCCATCCACGTGGAAGCAATGCGGGTCGCTCGGCTTGTTCACCGGATCCTTTACGGCCGAGCAGTTACCGCTGACGTCCAACGTGCCGTTAATGTCCGTAATGGCGCTCGGGAGGATGCTAGGGTTCCCCACGAGTCCTGTGGCGTCGATCCAGAAGGCGTTCGTGGAAGTGCCGGTGGTTCCTGGGCCGGGGACGAACGATTCAGGGTGCGGCGAGCCATCCAGCAACAACCCGCCCGAGTCCGTATTATCGGCGCAAAAGGTCGTTACGCCGGTACCACTAACAACCCCCGTCGCGCAGGCCCTGAAATTGGCGAAAGCGTCCACGAAGATCGCGTTGGTGTTCGACTGGAAATGGTTGAAGGTCACGTCGAAGCTCGGCAGCGTGGTGCTGGCGCCGGTTACCTCGTACTCGTAAAACGCCCACTGCTGCTCCTGATAGTTCGAGCCTGCGTTTCCCGTCGTCCAATGCCCGGTATGATCTAATGGGTCAAAGACGGCCTTATCGTAAACCCTCTTCTCATAGCCGACCGCGTCCGCACCCGTGGTTGCGGTGTTTGCGCTATTAGCGCCGTCCGTGGCGGTGAAATTGTACCGGCCCGGCTCGAGAGGAGGTGCATAGTTCGCTGTGAACGCACCGGTAGTGTCGGAAGTGACGCCAGCGACAACGTCGATGAGATGGTCCGGTCTCTCGACAGTCAGCGTGATGGTCACCTGGGGCGTAAACCCCGTGCCGTTCACGACCATGCCTTCGCCCACCGAGTAGGTTTTCTGGCTGGTGGCGATCTGGGCTGTCTGCCCCATCATCGTCGACGCCATGGCGAGCAGCAACAAGGTGGAAAGAACCATCTTCACGGCATGCTTGTGATTCATAATCCGTTCCCCGCCCAGACCGCATTTCCCGTGTGCGGTTGACGGAATGGCCACAAGGGAACTCTGGGGACGGGACGTCCCAGGGAGGGAATCGAATCGCATGGTATCCTCCAACTTGGGAGCTCTAATTAGCGACTAAGGCTTTACCCTTAGCTGGCTCCCTCCTTGGCAGTATAAGGAACCCACACTTTTCTGCAAGACTATCTAAAGATTGGTAATGGTAGAGCCATATGTAAACCTTGCAGACCCAGCTCTTGATAGCACTGATCGGAGATGAACTTGTTTAGTCCGCTATCGCCTGATTCTAGCGGCGGAAGGGTGGCCCCGAGGACTCAGCACTGGACCATTAAATCATTGATATTGCTGATGATATTCGTCTGATCCAGTCAATTTGGACTCGTTCCGTGGTGGTTGTCGCGGAACTCGTCGTCGATGGGTTTGCGCCCCCGGAATCCCTCGTCGACGCCGTGCCAGAAGGCGATGCGCTCCTCACCAAGCTTCCAGCAAAGTGACACTTCGCGGCCATGGTAGCGGGTTGGAAAGTCGATGAGGCCGATGTCCAGATCCTTGATCTGCGCTCCCAGTTCGCTCACCCGTTCGATGGCGGCGTTCAACGCCGTGGAGGCGGCATCCTTGCGAGCCCGCAGAGCCAGAAACGGCCCGGGACTGACGCGCGATCCGCCCGCCATGCGGATGCGCTGAGTGGCGCGATTGAGGTCGCCTTCGGCGGCCTGGTACTCCGCCTTTTGGAAAATAGCGTCGCGCAAGGCGCGTTCCACCTCCGGCAATAGGCGTTCCGCTTCCTGGAGCGAGAAGTATCGGGACATCCCATTCCACACTACACTAAGAACAGAAGAGGCCGACCGACGAGCCGCTTGAAGAGAGACGAACCCGATGAGCGAATCCGACTTCCCCCTTCCTCCTCCCACCTTTGAATTTCTGGTGTTTTCGCTGAAGACGCAGGCGGAGATGCAACTGGGACTGTATGGCTTCGGCGAGGAGAATCCGGAGGTCCCCAACCTTCCCGCCGCCCGTCACGCGATCGAGCTGCTGGCGATGATCTCGGAGAAAACGCGCGGCAATCTGGCGCTCGAGGAGCAGCGGCTGATCGAAAATTCCCTCACCGAATTGCGCTTCCGCTTCGTGCAGATTTCCGAGGAGCGAACGTCCGAGCAGAAAGCCAAGCCCGCCGAGGACTCGGCCGCGGCGTCCTGAACATTCATGGCACAGGACGCAATTCGCATCACGGTGCTTGGATCCGGCACCAGCTCCGGCGTGCCCACCATCGGCTGCAAGTGCGCCGTGTGTGCCTCCACCGATCCGCGGGATAACCGCTTGCGTCCGTCCATCCTGCTGCGCTACGGCGGCCGCAACGTGCTCATCGACGCGACGCCGGATTTCCGCGCCCAGGTCCTGCGCGCCCGTGTGGAGCGGATCGATGCGATCCTGCTGACGCATTCGCACGCCGATCACATCTTGGGGCTCGACGATGTGCGCCCTCTGAACTATCACCAGGGCGGTTCGATTCCGGTGTACGGCATGGAGCAGACCTTCGCGGTGGTTCGCCGCATCTTTCAATACGCCTTCGATCCGCGCCCTTCCCAATCGTCGGCGCCGCGCGTGGATCTGAAGACCATCGATTCCGAGCCGTTCGAGCTGTTCGGACGGGAGATCCTTCCGATCCCGCTGCCGCACGGCGATTCGTGCGTCCTCGGATTCCGTGTCGGCAATGCGGCGTACCTCACCGATCACAGCGATATTCCGGAGGAGGCCAAGGTCAAGCTGCGGGGCCTGGACGTCCTGTTTCTGGACGCCCTGCGCCACCGTCCGCATCCTACACATTCGACCGTCGCGCGCGCGCTCGAGTGGGTCCGGGAGCTCGAGCCGCGCCGGGCTTTCTTCACTCATATGTCCCACGATTTGGGGCACGCCCAGACCGAGGCGGCTTTTCCAGCGAACGCCAGGCTGGCCTACGATGGCCTGGAGCTGGAGGTGGCGGACTGAAATGCGAGTCGCGCGCTCCTTGGATGAGGCGGCCCAGTTCGGTCCCACCGCGGTCGCCATCGGAAACTTCGATGGCGTGCACATCGCGCACCGTGAGCTACTTTCCGCTGTGCTGCGGGCCTCGCGCCAGCATGCCCTGGCGCCTTCCATCCTGACGTTCGATCCTCATCCGGCCTCCGTCGTCGCGCCGCACCGCCAGCCGCGGCTGCTTTCGACGCTCGCCGAGCGCTGCAGCCTGCTCGCGAGGGAGGGAATCGAAAACGTCCTGATTCTGCCTTTCACCGTCGCGGTGTCGCGCTGGACGCCGATGGATTTCGCCGAGCGCGTCCTGGACAAGGCATTTCACGCGAAGGTCGTGGTAGTCGGCGACAATTTCAAGTTCGGGCATCGGCAGGCTGGGGATACCGGTGTACTGGCTGAGCTCGGCGCGCATTTCGGGTTTGAAACGCATGTGGTGAATGCCTTCGTTCTGCGCGGGCAGTTGGTTTCCTCGAGCGAAATCCGGAAGGCAATCGAGACCGGGAGGATCGGTTTAGCAGGCAGGATGCTTGGGCGTCCGTATAGCGTCGCGGGCGAAGTGGTTCCGGGGCAGGGAATCGGCTCGAAACAAACGGTTCCGACGCTGAATCTTCGGACCCCCGCGCAGGTGATTCCCGCGACTGGCGTTTACATCACGCGAACTACGGAGGCGGACAACGAATCGCTGCCCTGGGAGTCAATCACGAACGTTGGCTACCGGCCAACGTTTCAAGGTGTTGCGGGAACCGAGTCACTTACCATCGAAACGTATCTGCTCTCTCCCTTTACGCCGCCCGCGCCGGCGCGCATCCGCGTAGAATTCCTACGCCGTTTGCGAGACGAGCGCAAATTCGAATCGGCAGAGGCGTTGAAGATGCAGATAATGCGCGATGCCGGCCGCGCGCGTGTGTTCTTCCGCAGGCTGGCGGGCCTGGTGGCGGAACGGGCGGAATCACTACAATAGGGCATGGCACTCTCCGCAGGGAAACTGAAACACCTTAAGGCGCTGTCTAACAAGGACGGCATTATCGCCGCGGCTGCAATGGATCAGCGCGGCAGCTTGCAGAAGTCGCTGGCTTCCGCCAAAGGCGTCGACAAGAACGCGATCCCGTCCGCCATGATGTCGGAGTTCAAGACGGCTGTCACCCGTATTCTGACACCGCACGCTTCGGCGATCCTGCTCGATCCCGAATTTGGACTGGATGCGGCCAAGGCGCGCTCATCCAACGCCGGTTTGCTCCTGGCTTACGAGGAATCCGGTTACGACAACACCAAACCCGGCCGTTTGCCGGATCTACTGCCGCACGTCTCCGCCAAGCGCATTAAGGATTGGGGCGCGGATGCGGTCAAGATTCTAATTTATTACTCTCCATTCGACGATCCTGGCGTGAATGACATCAAACACGCGTTCATCGAACGCATCGGCTCCGAGTGCGAAGATAACGAAATCCCGTTCTTTCTCGAATTCGTCGGCTACGATCCCAAGGGCGGCGACGAAAAAGGGCTGGACTTCGCCAAGATCAAGCCGCAGGTGGTGATCGGCAGCATGCAGGAGTTTTCCAAACCCCAGTACAAAGTGGACGTGCTGAAGGTGGAAGTGCCCATCAACGCCGAATTCGTCGAAGGCAGCACGGTTTACAAGGGCCAGAAGGCGCAATCGATGGCCGAGGCGCTCGATCTGTTCCGCAAGGCGGCCTCGGTGGCATCGAAGCCGTTCATATACCTGAGCGCCGGCGTCGGCAACGCGCAGTTCGTCGAAAGCCTGCGCATGGCGACCGAAGCGGGCACTCCTTTTTCGGGCGTTTTGTGCGGCCGCGCGACGTGGAAAGACGGCATGCCGATCTACGCGAGCAAGGGCTTGAAGGCGCTTGAGGATTTCCTTTCCACCAAGGGCGTGGAGAACATCAGGGCGGTGAACGCGGCTCTGAAAGGCGCGACGCCGTGGTTCAAGAAGCTCGGCATCGCCGCGTAGTCGCGTAAGCTGTTACACCGATTTTGCGAATCCGTACAGCGTTTCCGGATTCCGCACCAGGATGCGGTTGCGCGTCGCTTCGTCGGGCGCCCACACCGAGAGCAGGTCGAACAGGAGCGCGTCGTCCGGCTTGTGATCGTCGGGGAGGCCCGGGTGCGGCCAGTCGCTGCCCCACACCAGGCGCTCCGGCGCCGCCTTGACGAAGTCGCGCGCGACCGTTGCCGCCTCCGGATACGACGGCGGGCCGATCTTGCTGTTGATGTACGCGCCCGAGAGTTTCACCCAGGCTCGGCGCTGATCGAGCAGCCCGCGCACGATCGCATGCGACGGATGTGTGATGCCCGCAGGCAGCGGCGGGCCTCCGAGATGATCGAACACGATCTGGGTGGGCAGGCGGCGCAGCACGTCGGCGAGTTCCACGATCTGTTCTCCGCCGATGTAGAACTGAATGTGCCAGCCGAGGGGGGCCACGCGCTTGGCGAGAGGTTCGACCATATCTGGTGTCACGGCCGCCGTTTTTGGATCGCCCAGGCTAAAGCGAATCCCCCGAATGCCACCGTCGTTAAGCTTCTTCAACTCCGCGTCCGTAACGGTCGGATGCAGCACCGCCACGCCCCTGGCGTCCCCGAGCTGAGAGATGGCGTCCAGCGTGGCGTTGTTGTTGATGCCGTAATTGCGGGGCGTCACGATCACCACGCGTGTGGTTCCGATCCGCGTCTGCAGCATCCGGTACTGCGGCACGGCCGCGCGCGTAGGCGCCGCTTTAGGATTCGGAGTGAGCGGAAAGCGGTCCGGGTCGTAGATGTGCATGTGGCAATCGCACGCATGCGCCGGAGCTTTCAGCTTGGGGTGGTTGGTTCCCACCGAATTCGGTATTTCCTGGGCCTTCGCTGGAAGCGCGGCGATCGTCGCCACCGCTCCCCGGATAAATTTGCGGCGTGCAATCATGGTGGCTCCCGAACGGTAGGCTCCCGTCCCGATTCGTACACAGTATAGACTGGCGGATAGCACTTCGGAACTCCGACGCGGCGAAGTCCAAAATGTTTATCAAGAATCTGTCCGGCCTTGCGCGCTTCTCGTCCGAAAAGATGGGCAAGGCCGATCTCGCGCGCGGGGAGAAGCTGTTTGCCGGCCTTAACTGTTTCGAGCCGGGCCAGGAACACGCAGCCCACACCCACGCTGGACAAGATAAGCTTTACGTCATTCTGACCGGCGAGGCGGAGGTCCGCGTCGGAGACGAATCGGCGATGTTGATCCAGGGAGACGCCGCGTTCGCGCCCTCCGGCGTAGTGCATTCGATCCGCAACGCCGGCGAGACGCGCCTAGTGGTGATGGCCGTGCTCGCTCCGCCGCCAGGGAAATAGCTGGCACCGGAAGATGCCCGTCCTAGGCGGCGCGTTGCGATAGAATCAGTGGCGTCATGCCTCCGAGCGATTCGCTGGATACGTTTGTCGGAGCGGCGAAGGGCAAAGGAGCTTCGGACGAAGCTCTGGTCGGACTGCTTCGCGAACGAGGCTGGCCGGCGAAAGACATCTATGCGGCCGTGGGCCGTTACTACGAGCAACTCACTGGTATTACGATTCCGGATCGCGGCGGCAGCAGAGCCGAAGCGGCGCGTGATGCGTTTCTTTACCTGCTAGCGTTTTCGACTCTGGCAACCTGGACTATCGCGGTGGGAGCTTTGGCGTTCAAGCTCATCGACCGTTGGCTTCCCGATCCGATCGCGCCGCAGCAGTATCTAAGCTATCGATACGACGTTTCCAATCAGATCGCCTCAATCCTGGTAGCGTTCCCAATCTTCTTAGGCGTAATGCGGTTCATCCTGCGCGACGTTGAGAGCGACCCTGACAAACGGCAGTCTGGCGTTCGCAAATGGCTCACGTACATTGCGCTTTTGCTGACCGCCGGCACGATGATCGGAGACTTGATCGCCTTCCTTACGACGTTCCTTCAAGGCGGATTGACGGTGCGATTCGTTTTGAAAGCGCTGGTAGTCATGATCATTGCAGGCAGCGTGTTCTGGTATTACTTAGGCTCTCTAAAAGAAGGCAGCCGACATGGTGAAACGTAGGGACCAGATCGCAGCGGCCACGTCGGTTTGCGTTGTATTGATCGTGGTTGCGCTCGGATTCTTCCTGTCCGGCTCGCCGGAACATCAACGTATGCTGGGCGCCGATGCCCGCCGGACCGACGATCTCAGCGTGATCGCTTTGAGGCTTCACGCTTCATTCGCGGCCGCATTGCCTGCGAATCTTAGCGAGCTCGCTTCAGCGAGCGATTTGCGGCTCGCAGATCGCGTGACCGGTACGCCTTACGAGTATCATCGCGGTCCGAGAACATCGTACTCGATCTGCGCGAACTTCTCATTACCCACTCCGGCAGACGAGCTGCCGCCGCAGCAAGTCTTCTGGCATCACCCGGCGGGACGCTATTGCTATTCGTTGGATTCGTCCCAACAACCTCCGCCGCATACGCCGGACTATCGCGTCTATCAATAGCGTTACGGTGTGATCGCCGCAGCGTCGATCCGCTCGGATCGGTGCAGCTCTACGCCTTCCCATCTCGCGATCACCGCGCTCGCCAGGCAATTTCCGAGCAGGTTCACCGAAGTTCGCGCCATGTCCATCAGCGTGTCGACGCCCAGGATCAGTGCAACTCCTTCGGCGGGCAAGTGAAAAGCCGCGACAGCTCCCGCCAGGATCACGAACGATCCACGCGGCACGCCGGCGATGCCCTTGCTTATCAACATCAACGTCAACATCATCGTCAATTGCGCGCCGAGTGTCAGATGTATTCCGGCCGCCTGCGCCACGAAGATCGAAGTCAGAGCGAGGTACAGCGTTCCTCCGTCCAGATTGAAGCTGTAACCGAGCGGTAGGACTAGCGCGGCGATATGTTGCGGCACGCCTATGCTTTCCATGTTTTCGAGCGCCCTGGGCAGAGCTGCTTCGCTCGAAGCCGTCGAGAAGGCGATCAGGAACGGCGCGCGCGAAGCCCGGACGAAAGGCGCCAAAGGAATGCGAGCGATCGCTACCACCGCGCCCATCACCGCGACAACGAAAAAGATTTCCGCGCCCCACAGCGTCCCTACCAGTTTGCCGAGCCCCACTAACACTTTCAATCCGCGCTCGCCGACCGTCGATGCAATCGCGCCGAATACACCAAGCGGCGCTGCCCACATGACGTAATCCGTATAGCGGAACATCACCGACGCGAGCGACTTACACACGTCGAGCACCGGCTGGGCCTTCGCGCCGATCGCCGCGCACGCGGCTCCGAACAGGATCGCGAACACCACGATTTCAAGCACGTCGCCACGCGCCATGGCATCGACGACGCTCGCCGGAAACGCGCGCTCCAGCATGTCTTTCAGGCTTGCGCCTCCCGCGGCGATCCCCTCCGGAAGCGGCGGCGCGTTCAGCGCGATTCCTTCTCCCGGCCGCACCAGATTCGCTGCTCCCAGCCCCACAGCCAGAGCCAGGGTCGTGACAATTTCGAAATAGACGATCGCTTTCAGCCCGATTCGGCCCATAATTTTCAGGCTGCCCGCGGAGGCGATGCCGGTCACCAAAGTGGCGAAGATCAGCGGCGCGATGATCGATTTGATCAGCCGCAGGAAGATTGTGCCCAGCAGCCCCATCTGCTGCGCCGGGCCGGGAAAGACCGTGCCAAAGACCACGCCCGCCAAGAGTGCGATCAGGATCCAGGCCGTCAGCGACGGACGCTTCACCGCCAGTGCCATTTCCCTTGCCCGCGCGTCAAGTCAGGCTCGCGCCGCGTCATCGCCCGCCCCATTGGAGCTTTTCGCGGAGAACGTCGAAGAACATCAGGTCCGGCGGCTGGATCAGGCTGACGGCGCGGTCGGAATGGCGGCAGACCACGTGATCGCCGCGGGCCATCAGCTCGCCCACCTGTCCATCGGCCGTGAAGTAGGTCGGGATGTCGCTGCGGACCGTCACTTTGATCACCGCCGAATCCGGCACGATCACCGGACGATGCGTCAGCATGTGCGGGCAAATCGGCGTCACGCACAAAGCTGCGACGGTCGGAAAGACGATCGGTCCGCCGGCCGCGAGCGAATACGCGGTGGAGCCGGTGGGCGTCGAAACGATCAGTCCGTCGGCCTTGTACACGCACATGAAATGATCGTCCACGTGCACTTCCAGGTCGATGATGCGCGCGATTTCGGCCTTGGCGAGCGCGATGTCGTTCAGCGCGTCGTAGCGGCCGGCGCATTCGCCCTCGCGCCACAGCTCGCAGCGCAGCATGTGGCGCCGCTCGATTCGGAAATTGCCCGCCAGCACGCGTTCGAGCTCAGAATATAAGGAATCCATCTTGATGGACGTGAGAAAACCGAGGTTGCCGAGATTCACCGCGAACAGAGGTATGTCCCGGCCGCCCACAGCGCGCGCCGCCGAAAGCAGGGTGCCGTCGCCGCCCAGTACGATCAGCAATTGCGCGTCCTGGGCGACCTCGGCTCGCGCCATGACGTCGATATCTTCCGCATAAGCCGCGGTTTCAGGATCCAGACGCACCGCGATGCCGCGGGCCCTTAGCCAAGCGAGGAGCTCCGGTACCACGACCGCTGCGAGATCGCTGCGCGGCTTCGAAATGACGGCGGCGGTTTCGATCTTAGCGCGCGGCATAGAGCAGAAACTCCCGGTTGCCTTCGGCGCCGCGGATCGGACTTTCTACGATCTGGGCACGGAATCCCAGCGTTTCGACGGCTCGGCGAACGCGGTCGCAGGCGGCCTGGTGCAATTCCGGTTCCTTCACGATACCGCCTTTCCCCACTTGGCCGCGCCCGGCTTCGAACTGCGGCTTGACTAAAATAATCATTTTTCCGGAAGGCTTCAGGAGCGGCGCGATGGCGGGAATCAGCATGGTCGCGGAGATGAAGCTCGCGTCACAGACCGCCAAATCGAAACGCTCGGGATAATCTTCGGCATCCAGGTAGCGCGCGTTGACGCCTTCGCGGGCAACCACCCGGG
Source organism: Bryobacteraceae bacterium (assembly GCA_035934795.1). GTDB lineage: Bacteria > Acidobacteriota > Terriglobia > Bryobacterales > Bryobacteraceae > Palsa-187. The sequence goes on from DASYXM010000008.1 coordinate 56,043, forward strand.
GATCGTTGCGTAACTTCCAATCCAGCTGGCCGTGGCCGGCGTCGATCGCCCAAACTTTCGCCGCGCCGCGCTGGAGGAGGCAATCGGTGAAACCGCCGGTCGACGCCCCGACGTCCAGACACACGCGGCCGGCGACGTCGATCTGAAATGCGTCCAGCGCGCCCGCGAGCTTGTAGCCGCCGCGGCTCACGTACGGCATTCGCTCCCGCACTTCTATGGACGCATCGTTCGCCACACCGTGGCCGGGCTTCTCGAGCCTCTGCCCCGCAACCGTTACCTGTCCCGCCAGAATCATTGCCTGGGCCTTTTCGCGCGACGCTGCCAGACCGCGCTCCACCAGCAAGTGATCCAAGCGCGTCTTCGGGGGCTTTTTCGCTGGAGATTTCATGTGGGCGCGATCATGCTTTGCGTTGCACGATCAGATCGGCGAGCTCCCGCAAGCGGGTGCCGCGATCGTTGAGGATACCGAGCGCCAGATGCGCGGCCAGCCGCTGTTCCTCGGCCATGCGGCGCGATTCATCGATGCCGTACACCGAAGGGAACGTGATCTTGTGCTGCGCGGCATCCTTGCCCGCGGTTTTCCCGAGCGCCTCCGACGATTGTTCGACGTCCAGAATATCGTCGACGATCTGAAACGCCAGGCCGACATGTTCGCCAAATGTCGTGAGTGCCGCGAGCTGAGCCGCGTCCGCTCCCGCATGGATCGCACCGATGCGCACGCTCGCGCGCAGCAAAGCGCCGGTCTTGGCGCGGTGGATCGACTCGAGCAGCTCCGCAGTGGGAACTTTTCCCTCGCCTTCCACATCGTTGACCTGTCCGCCGATCATTCCCCCAGCGGTGCCGGAGGCCGTCGCGAGCTCGCGAACCATGTCGATGCGGCGCTCCGCACTCACGCCATCGAGCTTCGCGAGCACTTCGAACGCCAGCGTGAGCAGCGCGTCTCCAGCCAGAATCGCCATGGCTTCGCCGAACACTTTGTGGCACGTGGGACGGCCACGGCGCAGATCGTCGTTGTCCAGCGCGGGGAGGTCGTCGTGGATCAGCGAATAGGTGTGGATCATTTCGAGCGCGCACGCCGCCGATTCGATTCCCGCGGGTGCGTCCGAAACGGCTTCGGCGGCGGCGATCGCAAGCAGCGGCCGGATGCGCTTGCCGCCCGCGAACAGGCTGTAGCGCATCGCGCGATGAATGGTCTCCGGATTGGCGCTCTCCGCGGGCACCCAGCGATCGAGAGCCGCTTCCACGGCCTGCTGTTGGGCCGTCATGTACTCGCGCAGCGTCACGGGCGGCGCCTGAATGTCTCTTGCCGGCATGTAAACGAGCGCGCTCCCGCGGACATGAGTATCCATTCTAGCGAATGCCGGGGTCGGACTAGCTTCTTTCGGGGCGAAACGGGCGCGGCTGAAGCTTGTCCTCGTCGGTGGCGGCGCCGGCGCGCTTCATCAGGATTTCGACGCGCGTCTCGGCTTCCTCCAGCTGCTTGCGGCAGGCTCCGCTCAGCTTCGTGCCGCGCTCGAACAACTCCAGGGCGCGCTCGAGAGGCAGATCGCCGCTCTCCATTTCCTTGACGATGGCCTCCAGTTCGCGCAGTCCGGCCTCGAACGTCAATGGCGTCGCGCCGCTCGGCGAAGCGTCGGGCATGAGTAGATTCATTTTAACGAATCTCCGCCGCGGTTCAATGCGTCACGCTGGTTAATGAGTCATCGTGGCTTATAATGAGGATTCCCGCTGTTAGGGCGCGTAGCTCAGTTGGTTAGAGCGCCTGCTTCACACGCAGGAGGTCGCAGGTTCGAGTCCTGCCGCGCCCACCACCGTCTAGAAGCTGCAATCGTTGCGCGCCGCCGGCGCGCTCCTCAGGAAGCGTTGCGTTTTCGCCGGTTGGCCCACAACAGCAGGGCGATCCCCGCCACCACGGCGATTCCCCCGTAAACGGCCCATTGGATCTGCCCCGTCATGAAACTGCCGGGCAGCACGTTGACGCCTTGGAGGAACCAGATGCAGCCGAAAATCACCAGCACGACGCCGACGATGCTAAGCATTATTTTCAACTTTCACCCCTTCGCGGATCGCGCGAGCCCATCCATTCTGGAAGGGCCCTTCAGCGATGACGGCCGTGGAGGTTGGAACGATGGTACGTGGTCGCGGGTGTGCGCCGGCGTTGCAGCCAGGCGCCGATCCTGTGCCACAAGCCAGCCAGCCACTTTAACATTGTGGTCACCTCTGGGGCACCGTACCATAAATGCGCCGTGGCGTCACCCGGGGTTGCCATACGCCGAGGCTCGGGAGCCCTTCCGGGAATTCGAGGACCGCGGCCGAGCTGAGAATGAACTCACCGCCGTAGCCCCGCGCGCACCGCCTCACGATTCGCCTCGGCCAGCGCCTGGGCGATTTCCGTCGCGCGATCCTCCAGCTCGAAAGCGGGCGCGACCGTGTGCACCAGGCCCCAGGCCAGTGCATCCGGAGTTGAGAAGATGCGGCCCGTCAGGCATAACTCCAGCGCGCGGCGCTCGCCGATGGCGGACGCCACGGCACGGAAGATCAGTTCGCTCCATTTGCCTTCGCGAATATCGGTGAGGCCGAAACTGCTCCCCTGCGCGGCGACCACTACGTGGGCGTTGGCGAGCAACACCACGCCGCCCGCCACAGCGACCCCCTTAACGGCGACAACAATCGGTTTTGAGATGCGGCGCCCGATCCCGAACAGATCCTCGCCGGCGGCCTCGTCCATGCCCGAACAAAATATGGGCCCTTCGGAATCGATCAGAATCGCGCCGGTCGCTTCGTCGGCCGCCGCCGCGCGCAGTTCGTCCAGCAGATCCGTGCACAAGCGCTCGTCCAGAAAGTTGCGGGTTTCGGGTGAGGCGAGCGTAATCCGCCGCAACCGTTTGTCCTGTTCGATCCGCAGATTCACAATGTCTCCAATATCAGGTGTTCGCGATGGCCCCTGCTGGAGGCCGTCTCGCGAGGAGCGCAGGCGGCTTCGTAGGCGAGCGTCAGGACGCGCCGGGTGGAAAGTGGATCGATGATAGCGTCGGCGTGTCCGCGCGCGGCGGCGTATTTTGCATCCAGCCACCGTTCGTAATCGGCGCGCGTTTGGGCGATATGCGCTTCCAGTTCCGGCGGAACGGGCTTCCCCGCCGTTTTCAGTTTTTCGAGCTCGGGACCGTGCACCGCCTGCACCGCCGCATCCCCCTCCATGACGCCGATGCGGGCGCTGGGCCACATGAAAGTGAAATGCGGATCGAATCCCTGCCCGGCCATCGCGTAATAACCGGCGCCGCTGGCATGATTCAGCGTCACGACGATTTTGGGCACCGTCGCGCAGGCCATCGCCTCCACCATCTCCGCGCCGGCGCGAATGATGCCCTCGCTTTCGGCCTCCACACCGACCATGAATCCGGAGACGTCCTGCAAGTACAGCAGCGGAAGCCCCTCGCGCTCGCACGTTTCGACGAAATAAGCGACCTTGCGGGCCGACTCGGTGTACACGATGCCGCCGATGCGCGGGCCGGCGCTCGTTTTCAGAAATCCCCGGCGGTTGGCGATCACGCCGATCGCGCGTCCGCTCAGCCGGGCCGTGGCGCACAACATCTCGGGCGCGTGCTCGGGTTGAAACTCCAGATAATCGCCGCCGTGCGTCGAAGTTGGACCATCCACGATCCGCGCGATCACTTCTTCCACGTCGTACGGCAGGCGGTGATCGGCGGGCATCAGATCGTACAGGCCCTCGGCCGGTTTCGCGGGAGCGTCGCCCTTGGGATTCGGCGCGGGCGCCGGCAGCTCGCGCACTTTTTGCCGGATCATCGCCAGGCAATCGGCGTCGCTGCGCGCCATGTAGTGCGCCACGCCGCTGGTGCGCGTGTGCAGCGCCGCGCCGCCCAGCGATTCCGCGCTGACCACCTGGCCCACCGCGCCCTTGACCAGATTGGGTCCGCCAAGACCCATGAAACTGGTGCCTTCCACCATGATGATGACGTCGGAGAGCGCGGGCAGATACGCTCCGCCCGCGATGCACATGCCCATCACCGCGGCGATCTGCGGCACGCGCAGCTTCCGGCGCATTAGCGAGTTGTAGTAGAAAATCCGCGCCGCGCCGTATTGGCCGGGGAAAATTCCGTCTTGATACGGCAGATTCACGCCGGCGGAATCCACCAGATAAACGATCGGCAGGCGGTTGCGCATGGCGATTTCCTGCGCGCGCAGGATCTTGTGAATCGTCTCCGGCCACCACGCTCCGGCCTTCACCGTGGCATCGTTGGCGACGATCACCGCGGGCCGCCCCTCGATATGCGCGACGCCGGTAACGACCCCCGCCCCAGGGGCCTGGCCGTCGTACTTGTCATAGGCGATCAGCAGGCCGATTTCGAGAAACAGCGCGCCGGGATCGATCAGCTTCGCGATTCTTTCGCGGGCGGTCAGTTTGCCGTCCCGGTGCTGCCGCTCGATCTTCGAGGTGCCGCCTCCCTCGCGCAGCTTTTCCTCCAGTTCGCCGAGTCGCGCGACCAGCGTTCGCATGTGATCTGACGGAGGGGCCACTTCGTTTATTCTATATAAGCCCCGGTTTATTCTAGGTGACGATGTTCGGCATCGACGCGCGCGCCCTCAAAACCGTATGGACGTGGTTCCTCTTCGCGCTGGGAATCGCGCTGGTTTACGTGGTGCGGGAAACGCTGGTCACGTTCGCGCTGGCCGTGTTTTTTGCCTTGCTGCTCGCTCCGATCGTGGCTGTGGTGGAACGCGTCTCGCCCCATTGGGTGCCGCGCACGGCCGCGCTGGCGATCGTCTACATTCTGCTGGTGGGCGTGATCACGGCGGCGATTGTGCCGCTCAGTTCCGCGCTTGCCGCGGACGCTCGCACCCTCGCCGAAAAACTCCCCAACGCCATCGGCCAGGATCCGCTGCACCGGCTGCCGCTGCCGTCCATTCTGGAACCGGTCCGCGACCGCATCGCGACGCTCTTAAACGATCGCCTGGAGGAGCTCGAGCGCAACGCCCTTCCTTTGCTCGGACGTGCGTTCGAGCAGGTGATCACAGGCATCGGCGCGCTGGGCCGCGTGGTGTTCGTGCCGATCCTCGCGTTTTTCATCCTGAAGGACGGAAGGACAGCTTATGCCCAGCTCATCACGGGCTTGGGCGCGCGGCATCGCGGGATCGTAGTTGAGATTTACTCGGACCTGCGCGTGTTGCTGGCGCAGTATGTGCGGGCGCTTGTGATCCTTTCGCTCATCACCTTTTTCTGCTATGTGGCGTTTCTCGAGCTCACGGGCGCTCCTTATTCCGTGCTTCTGGCGGGAATCGCGGCGACGTTCGAAATTATCCCGGCGATCGGGCCGTTCGTCGCCGCGCTGCTGATCCTGGCCGTGGTGATTTTGAGCGGCTACTCCAAATGGATTCTGCTGATCGCGTTCCTGGTCATCTACCGCGTATTCCTGGATTATATGGTGCAACCCGCGCTGATGAGCGCCGGCGTCCAGGTGCACCCGGTGCTGGTCATGTTCGGAGCGCTTGCCGGAGCGGAGATCGCGGGAATCGCGGGGGTCTTCTTTTCGGTGCCGGTGATCGCGGCCCTGCGCGTCGTGATGCTGCGCTTGCACAAGGCGCGCGAGGATGCGCCGTCCGCATCGCTCACAAGTTGAGCACCCGGACCTTGCTGCGTTTCCGGCTGTAGTTGAAATAGATCGCCAGTCCAATCGCCATCCAGATCACCAGCCGCAGCCAGTTGTCGATCCCCAGCCCCAGCATCAATCCGAAATTCGCCAGGATGCCGAGAATCGGAACCAGCGGGACCAGGGGCGTGCGGAAAGGACGGCGGATGTCCGGCTGCGTCTTGCGCATCACCAGGATGCCCGCGCACACGATCACGAAGGCGAGCAGCGTGCCGATGCTGGTCATCTCCCCGACCACGGCGATCGGCGCGAATCCGGAAAACAGGCTGACGAACACCATGAACAGCAGGTTCGACCGCCACGGCGTGCGGAACCTCGGATGCACATCCGAAAACATCTTGGGCAGCAGGCCGTCCCGCGACATCGAAAAGAACACGCGGGATTGGCCCAGCAACATCACCAGGATCACCGACGTATATCCGCAGATGATGGCGAATTTCACCAGGCTCGCAAGCCACGCGTAGGGCGTCGCCGCGATGGCCACCGCGACCGGCGCCGCGCTGCCCTTGAATGCGGTGTAGGGCTGCAATCCGGTCATCACCCACGCGAACGCCACATACAAGATGGTGCAAACTATGAGCGATCCGATGATCCCGATGGGCATGTGTTTCTGCGGATTGCGCGCTTCCTGGGCAGCCGTCGAAACCGCGTCGAAGCCGATATAGGCGAAGAAAATCACGCCCGCCGCGCGAACGATGCCGCTATAGCCGAATTCGCCGAAGGTTCCCGTGTTGGGCGGGATCATGGGTGTGTGATTGGCGGGATTCATGAACCGCCATCCCACCAGAATAAAGACGACCACCACGGAGACCTTCAGTATCACCATGACTTCGTTCACGCGCGCCGACTCTTGAATCCCGACCATGAGCAGGATGGAAATCGCCGAGACGATCAGCACCGCCGGCAGATTGATCGCTCCAAAGACGTTCGTGCCATCCGCGAGGCGCACCGATTGCCACGGCGAGGCGATCAGTGAGGCGGGCAGTTCGATGCCGAAATCATGCAGCAGGCTGACGACATAGCTCGACCAGCTGATCGATACGGTCGCGGCGCCGACGGCATATTCCAGCACCAGGTCCCAGCCGATGATCCACGCCAGCAGCTCCCCCATGGTGGCGTACGCGTAGGTATAGGCGCTGCCCGCGATCGGGATCATGGTGGAGAATTCGCTATAGCACATGCCCGCGAACGCGCAGCCGAAGGCCGCCAGGATGAAGGAGTACACAACCGCAGGCCCGGCGTTGTTCGCCGCCGCGATTCCCGTGAGCGAGAAAAGTCCCGCGCCAATGATCGCGCCAATGCCCAGCGCCACCAGCGCTCCTGGGCCGAGCGTGCGCTTCAGGCTATGCTCGCTGTCACCCGCCTCGCCGACCAGTACGCTCAGGGGCTTTTTCACCAGCAGGCTCGTGGGCATAGCGGTAGTCTAACAGAGTCGCTGAAAGGGCCGGACTGAACGCAGGAACCGCCGGACCGCGGTGGGTGGCTCCGCGGGCGCCTACGTGTGAGATGGATCGGTCAGGGCCGCTGTTTCCGCCTGCGCCAACGTCCCACATTGCGCCCGATAGCGAGCGCCATGAAACAGGTTATGACTATCCAGCCCGGCGCGGGTTCCGGCACGGTGTTGACGGTGATCGACAAATTGTCGTAAAACGAGTCGAAAGTGCCGGTACCGAGTGCATTCAAATGGCCGAGGCCGGCCCGGACGCCAAAATCGATCACGCCACCGGTCGCTGAGAAATCGGGATTTTGCGTGCAATCCGGCGCTGCGTTCGTCGCGAAGCTATAGAGGCAAAAATTTACCGCAGCCAGGCCCGTAGTCGAAACGGTCTGCCACGTCGCCGCTGAGAACGCCGGCCCGATAACGCTGTCAAGATAAAATTTCCCATTCTGCTCCAAAAGGAAGCCCGCGGTTGCGTTGCTCAGGACCACGGTGCTGGCGGTGAAAGTCGTGTACCGATCCAGGGAGAAATCGAGCGAGCCAATCGCGCCCGCCGTCGACGGATTGTAGGTGAAACTGGAGTTGATGAGGCCGTCGAAGATCGTAAACGTCGTGTTGTTGGTCCAAGTCACATCGAACTGCGCCGAAGGCGCCGGATTTCCAAAACCACCATTCTGCGTGACTGAGTAGCTCGCACCGGCCGCGACCGTGTTGTTCGTGTATGTCGTCTGGGAGTAACCGGCCAGATTAAACGTGGTGTCGGTAAAAACGGTCGTGGCTTGGCAGGGACTGAGGGCAAGCGTCAGGAAGGACGCGCACGCAACGAAAGCACAGCGGGGTAAAGCGGCCAGAGATGCCATCTTCGCCTCCTATATCTTCGACCCAGGATACATTCGCCTATCAGCATTCGCAAGCATTTCGCTCTCCAACCAGATTGGTGACTCGGCCTACCGCCTCGGTTCGCCCTCGCGTACCTCTACCGCAACGTCGAACCACCCGATCATCATCTCGTCCCACGTCTGCGGACCCCAGTAAACCGTAGCCGCCGGATCCGGATTGAACGGATTGTTCGCGGAATTGTCGAAAAAGCCCGTGGCTTCAATCCGCGTGCCGCTCGGAAGCGTCTTGGGAGTCTCCAGGTAGTAGTAGGGCTGCCAGTTGAAATCGTACTTGGGAATATTGAGCAGGATTTCGGTCTCGCCGGTCGGATAGACCGCGCGGAACTGGAAGGATTTGCCGCGGGCGTGCATATGCGCGCGTATCGCCACCAGCTTCGCGTCCTGGTGCAGCGTCGCGGTTCCATCCACCCTCAAATTCGCGGCGCCAGGTGGAATCGTCAGACCCGGCGGCATGGATTGCATCCCGACAATTCGCTCCGTCACCAGACCGCGCGCGAACACCAGGCCGACCTTGGTGCGGTCCCGCGCCGCTTTTCCGTTGGCGCTGTAGTGCATCTGGAACGTCAACGTAGAGCCCGCCTTCACCAGCCGCGCCTGCCCCGGCTTCCACATTTGCGGCAGCATGCCCGGCGCATAACCGCCCAGGTATTCTTCGCGGCCGCGCGCGTCCGGAGAGTCCGCGACCACGATGGCGTGATGCACTACCGCGGGGTCGCCCGGACGCACTTCGGCCATCTGCACCCATTTGTCTTCCCTGAAGTTGGTGGGCACGCGGATGAATTGATACGGGATCGCGCCGGACGCCGGCACTTCGAACGGCTCCGGCGTTTCGAAAACCACGTCGGGTTGCGGAATTCGCCATCCCTGCGTGAACGTCCTCGCCTGGGGAGCGTCGGCGGGACTGCCTTCCACCGCGCCCGCGTCCACCCACGCGACGATCTTCTGCTTCTCGCCGGCAGCGAGCGACAAGTCATTCGAAAATTTTCCGTATTGGGGATCGGGCGACCACGGCGGCATCTTGCCCGCCAGCACCGCCGCGCGAATCGCCTTGGCCCACGGCCGCACGTCTTCGTAAGTCAGAAGCGACATGGGGGCGGCTTCGCCGGGGCGGTGACAGCCCTGGCAGCGGTTCTGTAAAATGCGCTCCACGTCGTTATGAAACGTGGGAGGTGCCGCTGCAAGCGACACGGCAGCGCCGAAAGCCGCGAGACTGGGGAACCGAATGGCCACAACAGTCTTCATAATAGCCTCCCAGCAACGCGCCGCAATGGTGAAGATCTCGCGGATCGGAGGTGGCTCCGGTGGCTGCCGCCAATGCGCCGTTATTTCAAGCGGAGAGGCTGGTATACTGCGGTTAAATGGAACGCGAAGTACAGGAGCGGTTCGACGCCATGGCTGAGCGCGAGAGGCAACGGGACATCCGTTTCTATCAGCGCATGGATCGCGCCGAGCAGCGCATGGAAAAGGCCGATCAGCGTATGGACCGTGCCGAGCAGCGCATGGAAAAATTTGACCGGCGACTGGAGGCCACCCGCAAGCTGGTCGAGCTCGGCATGAAGCTGATGGTTCGCATGGAACGCCGTCAGGAAGCGTTCGAGCGGCGCCAAACTGCCACCGACGCCCGTCTCGACGCCCTGACGAGGCATGGACGCAATGGCAAGAACGGCCACAACGGTCCCCGGCGACCCTCGTGAAAGGCGGTCGCTCCTCGATGTGTGGTAGGCTTTAAGGAAGCCGTCGCCGACGGCCGATAAAATCCTGGAAATATTTGTTTATGCCAAAGTTGAAGACCCACAAGGGTGCGTCCAAACGGTTCAAGAAGACGGGTACCGGCAAGATCAAGCGCCGGCATGCGTTCGCCCGTCATATTTTGACCTCGAAGGCGCGCAGCCGGAAGCGCCGGCTGGGACAGGCGTCGATCGCGGATCCCGCGAACTCGCCTGAAATCCACCGCATGCTTCCCTATTAGAAGGAAAAAGGGGACAGTCCACTCTGCCGCCGCTCGCACGATGCCGATCTCATATAGCGGATGGCCGTGGATGGAGCGGACTGTCCCTCTTTTTAAGGGCACTAGGTTCCCAGGAACCTGGTGAGAATTCCAGCGGACGGGCTCGCCGCACGTGCCTGATTCGCGGTAATTGATGTTTCGCGTTACTGAAGGAGACCAAACGTGCCGAGAGTAAAACGCGGTACTAAGCGGCGCGCCAGCCGCAAGAAGACCCTCGCTTTGGCGAAGGGTTTTTTCCTTACCAAGAGCAAGCTGCACCGGCCCGCGCAGGAAGCCGTCGAGAAGTCGCTGCGCTATGGCTACAAGGGGCGCCGCCTCAAGAAGCGCGATTTCCGCTCGCTGTGGATCGTGCGCATCGGCGCCGCCTGCCGCGAGGCTGGAATCTCTTACAGCCGTTTCATGAGCGGCATGAAGAAGGCCGGCGTCGAGCTGAATCGCAAGGTGCTCGCCGATATGGCTGCCACCGACGCACCGGCGTTCGGCGCGTTGGTCCATCAAGCCAAAACCGCGCTCGAAAAGGCGTAAACTTCCTTCGGAGGCGTATCACGTGGCGTCCGCTAGACACGATCCCGAGCCGCTCGATTCCGATGACCGGGAATTCGATTCATTAGTCGCGCTCGAGGAGCGCATCCGCCGCACCGTTGAGCTGGTCACCTCGGCGCGCGCCGAACGCGACCGCGCGATTCAGGAGCGCGACCGGGCCGTCACCGAAAAACACCAGGCTGTCGCGGCTCGCGAGCAGGCGTACGCCGAGCGCGACGCCGCCGTCGAGGAGCGCACTGTCGCACGCAATGCGGCCGGCGAGGTGGCCTCGGAAATCAAGAAACTGCACGAGGAAATGGAACGCCTGCGGGGCGAGCGCAAACAGGTCCGCGTCAGGATCGAAAAACTGCTCGGCCAGATGGACCTGCTGAGCGGCTCCTATTAGAGTTGAAAAAGGGGACAGACTACTCTGTCCCTCCCGCAAATTGCTGGCTTCACGTGCGAGTCCGGGAGTGGACAGAGCGGTCTGTCCCCTTTTTCGGTAGTCTGCTGGAAGCCTGTCCTTGGACGGGTGGCCGGATGGTAGCGGAAGCGCGAAACCTTTTCTCGGGGAGGTCGGCATGGACCCAGCGGCGGATCGCAAGACAGTGCGCGTCACCCTCTTCAACCAGACCTATACGCTGGCGGCCGCCGGCACGGCCGCTCAGGGGATGGACGAAGTGGAATCCCTGGCGCGTTCGGTGGACGATCTGATGCACAATATCGCCCAGCGATCCGGTGTCTCCGATCCCGCGCGCGTTGCGGTGCTGACGGCCCTGCACCTGGCCGACCGGCTGCGCGGTTTGGAGGATGAACTCATCGCTTTAAAAGAACGGGTCGATCACAAAAGCCGCGAGTTCGCCCTGTTGCTCGATAAAGCGATTGAGTAGACGGGAAGTGCGTGCGCCACGTTGCAGCGGACGCTATTTCTTCAACCCCGCCTGCCAATTGATGACCACGGTCATCGGCGCGTTCGCGGTTTGCTCCGCCGGAATGGGGATCAGGAAGCGGCCATCCTTGCTGACGTCGAACCAGCGATTGTTGCCGCCGGGAAGGCGCGCGTCGAAAAGAGGCTTGGGGACACCCGCTTCAAATCGGGCCTCGAATTTCGAGCCGCTCGGGACCTCCGCCGCCATCATTTTTCCGTCCAGGCTGACGAAGTAGAGTTCTTTCCCATCCCGGCTCCAGACCGAGCGCTCGCCGCCGTTGGTCGAAACTTGCCATTTGCCGCCCGGCGTGGGAAACGACTGCACGTAAATCTCATCGCGCTTGGATTCATCCGAAGTGTACGCCAGCCAACGCCCGTCGGGGGATAGCCTCCCGTACCTTTCGGTGAACTCGGTTTGCAGATAAGGAAACGGCTTGCGGTCGCCAAATGTCGGCAGCACCCAAACGTCGTTCTTCGTTTTCGCATTGGCCGTTTCCAGGATAAGATAACGGCCGTCGCGGGACCAATCGTCCACCCGCGAGTCGGTGGGCGGCTCGCCCAAAGGCTTGCTCAGGGTTTCGTCCTGGCCGGTTCCGCTCGTAGCTTTCTGAAAAGGATGGCCGACGCGATCGGGATCACGCGCGGAGTAAAACGCAATATGGCTGCCATCCGGAGACCACACCGGAAATTCGTTGGCCCTCGGACCGAAGGTGAACCGGGAGGCGGCGCCGCGAGTCAGGTCGTGCAGCCAGATATCGGCGACGCCCTGGTCCACGCGCTCCACGGCCACGGTCTTGCCGTCCGGAGAAATGGCGCCCCAACTCACGACGTTCGGCGTGCCGAGAACGCCGGTCGCCTTGCCGGACCGGTCGAACCAGGTCAGTTCGAGGCCTCCGCCACGGCCTGAAGTATAGGCCAGCACGCCATTCTGCGAAATCGAAAACTGGTTCTGAGCGGCTCTGCCGCCGACGGAATCGATTTGTTCGGCAATCGGAATTGCATCGCCGGTAGTCTGAAGCTTGCCTGCGTCGAAGGGCTGAGCCATCAGCGTCCGCTCCCGCACGAACAGCAGATATCCGGGCGGGCTGTACACGGCGTTGGAGTCGGCTGCGAGGACCAGCTTACGGTTCTTGGAATTGACGTCGCTCGCATAGATCGCGCCCTTCTCCTCTGCCTGAACGTGAGCGTCATTGGTCGCTGTATAGAGGAAATGACGGCCGTCGGGCAGGAACCAGGGGAAGCGGTGGTCCACTTCTCCCGATGCCGTCTCGAGTGCAGTCAACGCAGTCGCACCGCCGCCCGCGGCCGGGACACGGAAGATCGCGCCGTTGAAGACTCCAAAAACGATCACGCCATCTTTGTTCCAGGTTCCTCCTCGTCCGCCGGTGGCATCACAGAGAGTGAGGGCCGGACCGCCGGCTACGTCGATCTTTTTCAGTTTTCCACCCGCGAAGAATGCGATGGAGCGGCTGTCAGGCGACCAAAATGGCTCGTCCGCGCCGTCGGTTCCGGTGAGCGCCCGGGCGGCCAGGGAGTCCAGGTCGCGCACCCACAACTCGTCCTTGCCGTCTAACGTAGCGACGAAGGCGAGCCGGCGTCCATCCGGTGAAACGGCGGGAAGGCTATTGCTCTTGAACGCCGCTTTCTCGGGAGGCAACACCGACATCTTGAGAACGCGCGGCGGTTCCTCGGTGACGTAACGGTAAGCGAGGAAACCCAAAGCGAGCGCGGCCAGAGTAAGCACACCAGCGGCGGCAATCCAAACGACGGGCTTCCGGCTGGCGGTCTGAGAGACCGCCGCAGGCTGGGAGCCTGCCCCACCTTCCAGCAGCAGTTTCGCGTCGGCGATGTCGCGCAGGCGGTTCTTCGGATCCTTTTGCAGGCACGCCTTCACCAGCCCGCGGACGCGCGGCGGCACATCCTCGAACGTGGGCTGCTCCTTTACTACCGAAGCAAGCGTGTCGGTGATGTCCTCGCCCTTGAACGGAGAGCGGCCGGTCAACATCTCGTACAGCACCACGCCGAAGGCCCAGATGTCGGCGCGCTTGTCCACTTGTTTGCCGCGAGCTTGCTCCGGGCTCATATACGCTGCCGTGCCGAGGATCACTCCCGCCTGCGTGGCCGCCATCGAGATGGTGGGCGAATCTTCGCCCCTCGCGGCGGTCGTTCCGCCCATTTTGGCCAACCCGAAATCCAGCACCTTGACCGTGCTTGATGATGGATTCGACGACGAGCCGTCGGGCTTGATCTTGATGTTGGCGGGCTTGAGGTCACGATGCGTGATGCCCTGTTCGTGCGCGGCTTCCAGAGCGTCGCCGATCTGGCGCGCGATCGCCAGCGCTTCCTCGAGCGGGATCGCGCCCTGCCTGATTCGCTCGGCAAGCGTCGGTCCTTCGACCAGCTCCATCACGAGGTAATTCGGGCCAACGTCGTAAATCTGGCAGATATTCGGATGATTCAGGGCCGCAATAGACCGCGCTTCGCGAGCGAAGCGCTCGGAAAACTCGTCGCTGGAGACCTTGATCGCGACGTCGCGATTCAGACGCGGATCGCGCGCGCGATACACCTCGCCCATCCCGCCTTTGCCGATGGGCGCGAGGATCTCGTAAGGGCCTAATCGAGTCCCCGCAGCAAGAGGCATAAGAAGGTTTCAGTTCAGTTTAGCCGATAAAAAAGCGGATCGCGCTTGGATTGCGGCGCGCTCAGCCCTTACAGCGCCCCCTTTTTCCTCCGGGCCGTTGTGGGGCAGGCCCGTGGCCTGCGGCGGAAATCCGGGACAGCGACCACTTCCTCCAGGTATTCTCCTCTATCGGAAATCCGGGACAGCGACCACTTCCTCCAGGTATTCTCCTCCATAGAAACCTGGGAGAAACCTGGAGAAACCTGGGGACAGAAACCTGGAGAAACCTGGGAGAAACCTGGGGACAGCCCGCGTGTTTCCGCTCCCTTCATCCTGCGCTCCCTGCAAATGAAATCAGGGACTATGATCGCTTGTCTCCGACTTCTCCCCCGGATTTCTCGGTCTCCATCGGGTGAAAATAAACGCCATTCGTCGGCACGGCTGCCGACGCAGCTCGCCACAACGACCGGCAGAATGTTCCAAGTAGGAGACGTCGCCGCGATCCGATAATCATGAATCGCCCCACCCAACACGTTAACACCGACTGCCTTCCATCTGGCCGACTGCGCGGCCTGGAGAACGAGCTCATCGCTTTAAAAGAAAGCGTCGATCGCAAAAGCCGCGAGTTCGCTCTGCTGCTCGACAAGGCGATCGAATAGGCGGGCTCGGCCGGCTCCCCTCGCGATTCGGCGTACAATGAAGTCAGGCATGACCTTGGACAATTACAAAGTCGTCCTCTATCGCAATCAGCCGGACGGCTGGGTTGCGGAAGTTCCTGCGATCCACGGCTGCTACGCTCTGATGGATACGCGGGAAGCGGCTCTGAACGAGCTTGCCTACGTCTTTGAGCTGATCGCGATTGAATATCGCCAGAAGGGCTTGCCCCTGCCAGAGGACACTACCGCAATCGTGCATGCCTAGCGCCCGCGCCGACGAGTTCCGGCGCGCCGCCGCGCGGCTCGGTTTTACGCGGCTTCGTCAAACCGGCAGCCACGAGCGTTGGAGTCACGCTGACGGGCGCGCGGTTACGATCCCAATCCACGGCGGCCGTGAAATCGGGCCGCCCTTGTTTCATCGGATACTGGAGGAGTTGGGGATTTCCGCTGAGGAATTCCGGCGCCTCAAGTAGACGCCATCCCTATTTTTTCAGCCCCGCCCGTGCTCGGCTGCGCGGCCTAGAGAATGAACTCATCGCTTTAAGAGAACGGGTCGATCATTGAAATAAGGCCTTGATCGCAAAAGCCGCGAGTTCGCGGCGTTGCTTGATGAGCTGCTCGACAAGGCGATTGAGTAGTCACACCGCCCGCAAATTTGTAACTCACTGAAAACCTTCGTCTAAACACCCTTGACGGCGCTCCGTCGACGATTCACTGTTGTATAGTGAATATGCTGGCAGGTTGAAGTACGAGCGTCCTCAGCGGTCGGGCTTCCCGGCTGCCAGTCTCAGATTCGGATAAAAGGGAGGATCTATGTGGATCGTCCGGCTTGCGCTGCGCCGTCCCTACACCTTCGTGGTGATGGCGGTTCTCATCGCCATCCTCGGCGGGACGGCCATCGTGACCATGCCCGTCGACATTTTCCCTTACATCGATATCCCCATCGTGAGCGTCGTGTGGCCATATTACGGCCTGTCGCCGGAGGAGATGGAAAAGCGCGTCGTCACCAACTTTGAGCGGAATCTCGCTGCGGGCGTCAACGACATCGAGCACATGGAGTCGCAGTCCTACAAGGACATCGCGGTGGTCCGGGTGTATTTCCATCCCAACGTTCAGATCGATATGGCCGTGGCCCAGGTGACCGCGCAAATGCAGAGCGCTCTGCGCGGCATGCCGCCCGGGATGTTTCCGGCCAACGTTCTGAAGTACGATGCCGGGAGCGTTCCCATCCTGCGCCTAGGCCTGGCCAGCACGACCTTGCGCGAGCAGGAAATTTTCGATCTGGCGCAAAACTTCATCCGCATCCCGCTGGCCACCGTGCAGGGCGCGGCTGTTTCCTACCCGTTTGGAGGAAAGAACCGGGCCGTCATGGTGGATTTGAACTTGGATGAGCTGTATGCTAAACAGCTTTCGCCCATCGACGTTTCCAACGCCTTGAACCTGCAGAATTTGATCCTGCCCGCGGGTACCGCCAAGCTCGCGGATATCGAGTATCAGATCAGGGTCAACAGCAGCCCGGTCGTTCTGGACGAATTGAACAACCTGCCCATCAAAACGGTGAACGGCGCGACGGTCTACATGAAAGACGTGGCGCAGGTTCGGGACGGGTTCTCCGTCCAGACCAATATAGTTCGCACGGACGGAAACCGCGGCGTGATGTTGAGCGTGACCCGGACCGGGAAGGCCTCCACGCTGGCCGTCGTCAATAACGTCAAAGCCGCCATCCCCAGGATTCTGGCGACGGTGCCGCCGGAACTGAAGATCAACATTTTGGGAGATCAGTCCATCTTCGTCCGCGCCTCCATAGACGGCGTGGAGCGGGAAGCGTTGATTGCCGCGGGTCTCACTGCCCTGATGATCCTGTTGTTCCTCGGGAGCTGGCGCAGCACGCTGATCGTGTGCATCTCGATTCCGCTGTCGATTCTCGCCTCGCTCAGCGTCCTGAGCCTGCTGGGGCAGACCATCAACGTGATGACGCTGGGAGGGCTCGCGCTGGCGGTCGGAATCCTGGTGGACGACGCCACCGTAGCGGTCGAGAATACCCACCGCAACATCGCTCTGCGCAAGCCCCTGGTCCGCGCAGTGATCGATGGCGCGGCGCAAATCGCGATTCCGACCTTCGTATCGACACTCGCCATCTGCATCGTGTTCGTCCCGGTACTGCTGCTTACCGGAACCGCGAGGTTTCTGTTTACGCCGCTGGCGATGGCCGTGGTTTTCGCCATGCTGGCTTCCTACATTCTGTCCCGCACGCTGGTCCCCACCATGGCGCACTTCCTTCTGCGTCCCGAAGTGGCGCTCTACCAGCAGGGCGTCGAAGGTGAGGCGGCTCGCGGCAAGGGTGTGTTCTGGCGCCTGCATTACTGGTTCGACGCCGGCTTCGAGGCCCTGCGTTTCCGCTACCTGGGCCTGCTGGACTGGTCGCTGCGGCATCGGGCGCGGGTGCTGACGGCCTTCATGGGGCTCTCTCTGGCATCGTTCGGCCTGGTATGGCTGATCGGCGAGGATTTCTTCCCGAACGTGGATTCCGGCCAGATGCGGCTGGAGGCGCGCGCTCCGGCCGGCACGCGCCTGGAACAGACCGAGGTCCGCTTCGCCGCGATGGAGCGCGAGATTCGGAACGTCATCCCGGCCGGCGAGATGGACACGCTGATCGACAACATCGGGATCGTGAACTGCTGGGCGTGTCTCGCCCAGGGAGAAATCCCGACCATTTCCAGCGCCGACGGCGAGATTCTGATTTCGCTCAACAAGGAAAAGCACGCCTCCGCCCGCGATTACGAAGTGCTGCTGCGCAAGCGCCTGCGCGAGCGTTTTCCGGATACCACCTTCTTCTTCAATCCCGCCAACATCACCACCCAGATTTTGAATTTCGGGCTCCCGGCGCCCATCGATGTGCAGGTGGTCGGACGGGACTTGAACGCCAATTATCGGATCGCCGAGCAGCTCGCTGAGCGAATTTCGCATATTCCGGGAGCCGCCGACGTGCACGTGCACCAGGTGATCGATCAGCCCGAAATCCGCCTGAACGTGGATCGGACCAAGGCGATGGAATTGGGCTTGACACAACGCGACGTGACCAGTAGCATGCTGATCTCGCTCAGCAGCAACAGCCAGGTGGCGCCCAACTATTGGATGAACTGGAACAACGGCGTTCAGTACAGCGTGGGCGTGCAGACGCCTCAGTACAAGATGGATTCCCTGGATGCTTTGCTGCGCACGCCGCTGACGGCGGCGACCGGCGTGGTCAACAGCACCACGGCGGATTCGCAAGCAGGCACTTCCGGGACGCGGAACAATTCGGTGGGCGCCGCGCCGAGCGGTTCCTCGCAGGCCTATGGAAATCCCGGAGCGATGGCGGGAAGCGCACAGTTACTTTCGAATCTGGTGACCGTGCAACGGGGCGCCGCGCCGGTGATCGTAAATCACTACAACGTCCAGCCGGTCTTCGACGTGTACGCCAACGTGGACCGCCGGGATTTGGGCGGCGTCGGCGCCGACGTGCAGAAGATTTTGCGCGACCAGCAAAACCATCTGCCGCGCGGCACCACGCTCACGCTGCGCGGGCAGATCGAGACCATGCAAACCTCCTTCTTCCGCCTGGGCTTGGGCATGGCCTTCGCGGTGGTGCTGGTGTATCTCCTGATGACGGTGAACTTCCAGTCGTGGCTCGATCCATTCATCATCCTGACGACTCTGCCGGGCGCGATGGCGGGGGTCCTGTGGATGCTGTTCGTCACCGGTACCACGCTCAATGTTCCGTCGCTGATGGGCGCCATCATGTGCGTCGGCGTGGCGACGGCCAACAGCATTCTGATGGTCACCTTCGCCAACGACGAGCGCAGCCTGGTGCCTTCCGCCCGCGAGGCGATGCTCTCGGCCGGCTACGCCAGAATCCGGCCGGTGCTGATGACCGCGACGGCCATGATTCTCGGCATGCTCCCCATGGCGCTGGGTCTGGGCGAGGGCGGCGAACAGAACGCTCCGCTGGGGCGAGCCGTGATCGGCGGCCTGCTGTTCGCGACCGTAACGACGCTGTTCGTCGTCCCGATTATTTATACTTACCTACGGACCGCCCCTCCCGTGGATCACGAGCGCCGGTTGGCCGAGGAAGAAATCGAAGGCGCCGCCGGGTCCGGGTGGAGCGGCCTGGAGCGTTTGTAGACGTGGAGCATCTGTAGAGGAGTAACCGCCGCCACATTATGAAGCGTCTCTCATACGTAAAGAAATCCGATGCGACGTAGCGAACCGGAAAACATGCCGTCCCATGAGATAGACGTGACGGAAACGACCGAAGAGAAGCTGCGCCGGGAGGTGCAAGAACTCCGGCGTCGGCTGCGGCAGCAAGACGGCGGGGGCCATGGAGGGCCGTCCGGAAACCCCTGGAATCCTTCCGGCCTGACCATCTGGGCGATTTTCCTGGGCGTCGCGGTGCTGGTCGCCATCGCGTTTTTCGCCGGCTATATTCCGCTGCAAAAACGCACGGCGCTGCTCGCGGGGGAAGCCAAGGAAGCCGAGCAGAGCCTGCCGCGCGCCGAGGTGATCCAGGTGTCGCGCTCGGCGTCGAAGAGCGAGTTGGACCTTCCCGGCAACATCCAAGCCTTTACGGAAGCGCCGATCCTCGCGCGCGCCGACGGCTATATAAAGCGCCGCATGGTGGATATTGGAGACCATGTCCGCGCCGGCCAGCCGGTCGCCGAAATCGAGGCGCCGGAGCTCGACCAGCAGGTTCTGCAGGCCCGCGCCACTTTGCAGCAGGCGCAAGCGGCCCTCGCCCAATCCCAGGCAAATTACGACCAGGGCAAGGCCAATCTGGAGCTCGCTCGCGTCACTGCCGAGCGCTGGAGCAGCCTGGCCGCGCAGGGCATCGTTTCCAGGCAGGACAACGACCAATACCAGGCCCAGTATCAGGCGCAGACGGCCAACGTGGAGGCGCTCGAAAAGGCCATCGCCGCCCAGCGCAGCGCGATCGCCGCAGCGGAAGCCAATCTGGCGCGTCTCGACGACATGCAGGGCTACCGCGTGGTGAAAGCGCCCTTCGACGGCGTGGTCACGCTTCGCAATGTGGATGTCGGCGCCCTGGTGAGCACCGGCAGCACGCTGCTGTTCCGGATCGCGCAGACGGCGACGCTGCGCGCCTACGTCAACGTTCCCCAGGCCAACGCCAGTTTCATCCGCCCGGGACAGACGGCGCGTCTGACCGTCACGAATCTGCCGGGGCGGTTTTTCGTGGGCACGGTCGCGCGTTCCTCGGACTCGCTCGATCCCAACAGCCGCACGCTGCTGGTGGAAGTCCAGGTGCCGAATTCAGATGGCGCGCTGCTGCCGGGCATGTACGCGCAGGTGGACCTCAGCAATCCTCGCCCCAACGCGCCGCTGCTGGTTCCCGGGGACGCGCTGGTCGCGCGCGCCGAGGGCACGCAAGTGGCCCTGGTCCGCGCGCAGGACCACACCGTCCATCTGCAGAAGATTACCGTGGGCCGGGATTTCGGCGACCGGCTGGAGATCCTCAGCGGCCTTCAGGAAGGCGATATGATCATCGCCAATCCGGGAGAGCTGGCCCGCGAGGGCATTCAGGTCGACCCGGTGTTCGCAGCCGAGAAGCCCAAACTTCCGGCGGCCTCCGGCAACGCCGGGAAGTAATTCACGGGCGCCGTCTCCGCAAGCACCGGAGCCGTCTCTCCTGCTTGCGGGACGGTGTTTCACCGCTGCAAGAGCAGAGGGATCTGCTGTTGCTTGTTTGCGACAAGCGCGCTCGGAATACTTCATTAGTGGGTTTCGAGGGTCTATCCGGATATTAATTCGAGGGCGAGTCCCCGGGTCTTGGGGCCCATCGCCCCGATCGCGATCATCACGATCGCCATGGCGCCGGAGATGAAGGCGAACACGCCCGCGACGCCGAAGCGTTCCAGGACGAAGGCGATCACGAACGCGCTGAAAACCACCGACAGGCGGCTCCACGAGTAGACGAATCCGATGGCGAGCGCGCGCACCCGGGTCGGGTACAACTCGGCCTGATAGGTGTGGAACGCGAACGACATCGCGTTGTTCGAGAGCGTCAGCAGGATCCCTAAGAAAATGAGCAGGGGCGCAAAGGTGGTCTGCCCGAACAGCGTTCCGGCGATTGCGACGCCGGCCGCGGCGGCGACGATCTGCCACTTGCGTTCGACCTTATCGGCGAAAATCAAGGCGACCAGCGGCCCGAACGGCGCGGCGATCGCGATCAGGAACGTGTACATCAGGCTGTTGGTCAGCGTGATGCCCTGCTTGATCAGCAGTGTCGGGACCCAGTTGTTGAAACCGTAATAGCCGACGGTCTGAAACAGGTTGAAGATCGTCAGCATGACGGTCCGGCGCAGATACGGGCCTTTCCAGATTTCCAAGAAGTTCCCGCGCGTGCTCTCCTGCTCGGGAAGATCCGGCATCGGCGGCAGCACGCCGCCGTCGGCGATGGCCTCGGCTTCCATGCGATCCATGATCCTCTCGGCTTCAAGAATGCGTCCATGGCGCGCGAGCCAGCGCGGGCTTTCCGGGACGCGGCGGCGGATCCACCACACGCAAATCGCGCCGATCGCCGCCACCAGCATCACCCAGCGCCAGCCGTCCAGACCGAAGGGCGCCCGGGGCACCAACAGCCAGGATAGAAACGCGACCACCGTCACCGACGAAAACTGGATCACGTTGTTGCACGCAAACGCGCGCCCGCGCAGAGCGGCGGGAACCATTTCGGAAAGGTAGGCGTCGATGGTAACCAGCTCTACGCCCACGCCGATGCCGACGATGAAGCGCCACAGGTTCAACCCGAAGGCGTCGTTTTGGAACGCCATGATCACGGTCGCGGCCGAATACCACAGCAGCGAATAGGTGAAGATGGCGCGGCGGCCGAGGCGATCGGCCAGGAAGCTGAACGCCATGGTGCCCAGAAACAGGCCGGAGAACATGGCGGCGACGAAGCTCGCGAGTCCGGTGGCTCCGAACAGGCCGCTGGTGGTGGGCGTCAGGATGTGGCTGCGGACCAGGCCCGGCCCGATGTAGCCGGTGAAAAACATGTCGTAGAATTCGAAGAATCCGCCGAGGGAAAGCAGGATTACGCGCGTCCACACGGCGCGCGTGGCGGGGAGGCGGTCGAGCCGCGCGGCAATCGCGCCGGCCCCAGCGCTGGTGGCGTAGGTGCCCATTGGCGTTTCAACATACCACGAGCCGGAGGTCCGAGAGAACGAATTGGGTTGCGGAGGACCTATCGCGTAAGGCGCCAGAGGATCAAGCCGAAACCTAACAGGGCCAGGGCAGCAGCGATTTTGGTTACCAAGAACCGCCAGTTCCGGAAGCCCTTTTCGCCCCCACTCCCCTGCGTCAGCGCTTGGCCTTGGAGGAATGGAATCCACGTCTGCTGATAGTTTAGTCTGTAGAAATAGTCCGAGTGCCTGAATCTAGGGCGGAACCGCTGTTGCACTCGTCCGCCGGCATCATCGGTGAACGGCTTCGCTCCGGAAGGACCCGCGTCCGCGATGAACCATTCGGCGACCTTACACACGACGTCAAGCCTTCCGTAGTCATTCAGTACGCACCTGACCTGATCCACAACCAGTCGAGACCATGGGTAGTCCCTCCGCACGATGGAACCGCATAATATGATGGAGTCTAGCTTCATCTCGGAGTACTTCTCGAGAGCCCCCGCGATGATGTATGTCCCGAAACTATGAGCGATCACACTAACCGCTCTTTCGGGAGGCTGCCGGATACGCGTGTATTCTTCAAGAAACCACCTCACCTGTGCCGCTCGGACCCGGGGGATCAAAAGCTGGACTGCACGGAAGAAGCCGTAGTCTAATGGCTCGTGCTTGAAACCGGCCTCGTTCAATTCTGAGGTGAGCATCTTCTGCCAGGCTCCGCGAGTGCGAATGCCATGAATTGACATCACCACCGTGCCAGCCCTCGGAACTGGTGCTGAAGGAGCCGGTTCAAGAGTGTGAATCGGTAGCGGGGCTTCGCTGAGACTCCGAGCGATAGCCGCCAGAGCTTGCCCCTCTGATAAAAGCGACAAGGTCGGCCAGCACTCCTGAACACAGAACTGGAACCTCCCGGTCGCGGCTTCGATAATCTCCGTCGGACTCTGGCAGTAATCCATAATGCAGCCCCTCGTTTCAGGGTGCTCAGCGAGATCGGTAATCTCACTCGTCACTGCACACAGGATCAAGAGCAGAACGCATTCTGACTTCTTCCTCGCCTGTTCAGCCTTGTTTAATGAAGCCCACCACCCTCCGCCATCTTTCATGAAGGTCGAGTGTGAATTCAGAAAGAACAGAGAAATGATTGCAACTTGGGACGGCTTTTCGTCTGCCGGTGCGTATTCGGTCCCCGAGACGGAGAAATACTCGTCATCCTCGTCATCACAGATGTTCCCGTCGACGACCAGGATGAACAGGTCTTCACGCCCAAGCTTGAATTCTTCTTTGAGTCGACATGCCTCCTTGTAAATTTCGGCGGCGTGCATAAGCTTCGCCGAAAACCGCCGCTGCTGCTCATCTGCGAGAAGCCGGCGACTGAAGACCAACTCCTTTTGAACGGCGTTGGCCGTTTCGACGAAGTGGAACACTGCGGCATGACACTCAGCATGATTCGAAATCACAATCTTCCTCATGGACCCGCCCCTCCATTGCGAAAGAAATCGGTTGAAGCCACCATGCCGCCATCAGCGTCCGCCCCTCCGCAAGGCGTCGATTCTCTCCTGAAGGTATTGAGAAAAAAAACCCCTGTACTTCCGCTGCAGCGCCTTGAGCTTCCAGTCACTTTCGGTAATGACCTGTCGGCAGCTCTTTGTCCGACAATGGCAGGGCATCTCGAAAACGATATCGCTGTCAACCGACTCCGAAACCACCATGCCGTAGTCGAAAGTTATCTCCTCTCCCCTCCTGACGGATCGCATCGCTACCAGAAAGATTTGGCCTTTGAAACCACAGTTGGGCTCGCAACTGTGATTAAAGAAGTCGGCGGGTTCAGGTTCTGCAGAAGCCCTCCTGCCGAGCACAAATCTCTCCTCAATCTGCATAGGATACTCCTGGAGCCGGTCGGGGAGCTCGTTGATTTCGTCGATGGCCATAACGTCTCCGCCGAAAATCGCAACTCTCTCACCCATTGCTAACCTTGCCCCGGCAAAGACGCCGTTCCCGTGTATTTTAGAAGTTCCGATCCCCAGTTTGCTGTTGAGCCAGCTGCTCTTACCTCGCGTTCGGGGCGACTTCATTCTGCTCCTTTGCACTCGAGCTCCTCGATCTTCTTAAAGCCAGATTCGGCTGACAAGCGTAAGGCTGCCCTCGGCCCGCGACGGCGGCCGCCCCAGCGCTGGTGGCGTAGGTGCCCATTGGCGTTTCAACATACCACGAGCCGGAGGTCCGAGAGATAACGGGGAGGCGGGCGCAGGTGAGTCTGTCGGTGCAGACGATCCCTTGTACGCTAGCGACTTTTCGCCCAAGTGTTCGGTAAGCAGCGTAGTACGCCAGTTCTCCGGAACCCGACTCCTGGCTCACTTCTACAGCCGACGCGTATCTTTCCCGGCCTAAACTTTCTGAAACCCAGAGCGCCGACTGACCGTCTAACCGAGGTCTAAGGTATGGGTGTGCCCCGTCTACCTGCGCAAGAAACACGCTGGGTTACCGTACGTCGGGTCCTGCTGGTTCTGCTGGTCCTGGTGAGCTTCGCCGCCGTTCAATCGGCGAGCGCCATGGAAATCCACCCGGATCACCATGGCGGCCCGGACGACCGCTGCTGCGCGGGAGGCCACGCCGGGCATTTTCCGGCGCTGCACACCATAAGCACGGTCCAGCTCGCGGCGCTTTCGGTAATCGCATGGCACGCCCCGATCGAGTTGGCGCTGCACACCTCCGACGACGGTCGCACCTTCAATTCTTCCCGAGCCCCGCCCGCTTAACCTCAATCCTCCACTGCTTGCGTTTTTTGTAGCTGACGGGGCGTGTGCCGTCCGGACGGCGTGCATTTATTTTTCGAGGGGCCTTCATACAGGAGAACAAGGTAATGGTATTCAAACATTTGTGGTCACCATTGTTGGTCGCGTTGAGTTTGACGATTTTCGGAGCACGCGCAACGCTTGCGCAATCCCTCGGTAATGCCGGAACCATCGAGGGAAGTGTCACCGATCCGACCGGCGCGTCGCTGCCGGATGCGAAGGTGACCATCAAAAATGGAGTCTCCGGATACAGCCAATCGGCGACTACCGCCGTGGATGGCTCCTTCCGGTTGACCAACATCCCGCCCAATCCTTACCACATGGAGGTGACCGCCGCGGGTTTTGACGCCTCCGAGCAAGACATTACGGTGCGGAACGCCATCCCGGTTGAGGTCAAGGCGAAGCTGGTGGTTGCCGGAGGCCTGACCAGTGTCACGGTGGAAGCGGCCGGAGCCGATATTTTGGAAAACAATCCTTCCGCGCACATCGATGTGGACAGAAGTTTGATCCTGAAGCTCCCCGGGGGCGATCCTGGCGGCGGATTGAGCCAGGCCATCACCTACAGCACTGGCGGAGTGGTGGCGGATGGCAACGGACTATTCCACCCGCTGGGCGACCACGCGCAAGCCAGCTTCGTCGTGGATGGGCAGCCCATCAGCGATCAGCAAAGCAAGGTGTTCTCGACGCAGCTTCCCACCAGCGCGATTCAGAGCATGGAGGTGACCACGGGAACTCCCGACGCCGAGTTCGGCGACAAGAGCAGCCTGGTGGCGCAAATCACCACGCGTTCGGGCCTGGGCGCGGGGAAAGTATTCGGCAACATCGAGGCGAACTACGGGTCCTTCGGCACCACCGGAGGCAGCATCGGTCTGGGCTTCGGCAGCGCGAAGTTCGGAAATTTTATCGCGGCGGACGGGGTTCGGAGCGGGCGCTTCCTGGATTCCCCCGAGTACACTCCGATCCACGACATTGGCAACAACCAGACGATTTTCGATCGCATAGACTATCAACCGAACGGCAAGGACGCTTTCCATCTCAACCTGTTCGCGGCCCGGAACTGGATTCAAGACCCCAACTCCTACGATCAATTGACGCAAGATCAGCGGCAGCGCGTGCTGACCTGGAGCATTGCCCCCGGATATCAGTACACAGTGAATTCCCACACGCTCATTACGGTCAATCCGTACATCCGGAAAGATCAATTCAACTATTACGCCAGCAGAGATCCTTTCGCGGACACGCCGGCGACGCAGAGCCAGAACCGGCAACTTTTAAACTGGGGCGCCCGAGCGGATGTTTCGACTACGAGGGGCCGCCATAACTTGAAATTTGGCGTGGATCTGAAGCAGACCCGGCTGCTGGAGAATTTCGGATTCGGAATCACGGACCCCACCTTCAACAGCCCGTGCATCAGCAGCGACGGCAGCGCGGCCGGCGATGCTGCCTTGACGAGTGCCGCGCAGTGCGCGGCCGCGGGGTTCGAACCTAATGTGGCAACCAATCCGGAGGTAACCGGCGCGCCGTTCTCAGCAGCTTTGCTTCCTTTCGACCTGAGCCGCGGCGGGCAGCTGTTCAACTATCACGCCACCGCCAATATCAATCAGTATGCGATGTACGCCCAGGATGCGATCACGGCGGGCAATTTCCTGTTCAACTTGGGTTTTCGTTTTGACGTGTACGATGGCCTGGCATCGACAACGGGACCGCAGCCGCGCGCGGGCGTCGCCTACAACGTCAAAAAGACGGGAACGGTTATACGGTTGGCCTATGCGCGCACGTTCGAAACGCCGTTCAACGAGAATCTGCTGCTGTCGAGCGCGACGGGGATCGGCGGTCTGGCCCACAACGTATTCGGCTCGACCGGAGTGCCCATTGAGCCGGGCTTCCGGAACCAGTTCAATGGAGGCTTTCAACAGGCGGTTGGGAAGTACCTGCTCATCGACGCCGATTACTTCTGGAAGTACACCCATAACTCTTACGACTTCAGCACGCTGTTAAATACCACCATCACGTTTCCGATCGCCTGGCATAACTCGAAGTTGGACGGAGTCACGGGGCGCGTGAGCACCACCAGCCTCAAGGGCTTCCAGGCTTATTGGACGTTTGGTCATACACGCGCGCGCTACTTCCCGCCGGAGAACGGAGGTCTGATCCCGCAGGGAACTCCGCTCGCCGGTGGCGTGTTCCGCATCGACCACGATCAGGCGTTCCAGTCGACCGTGAATCTGCGGTATCAAAGGCGCAAGAACGCGGAGTGGATCGCGTTGACTTACCGCTACGACAGCGGCCTGGCAGTGAGCGGCGTACCCGATGCGGGCGCGGCCCTGGCGATGACGCCGAATCAGCAGGTCACGATCGGCCTGGCCTGTAACGGAGTATTCGCAACCGCCGCGAACCCGATCGCCAATTGCATCGGCCCCGGCGGCCAACCAGGCTTGGTCACGTCGAAACTGATTACGCTTCCGCAGGGCGGATATGGTCCATTCCCCAGCGCAGAAAATGACGATCACAATCCCGACCGCGTGAAACCACGCAATGTATTCAACCTGGGAATCGGCACGGACAATCTGCTGCATAGGGAGGGCCCGCTACGGTATACCGCATCGATCGAGATCGCGAATCTGACGAACGTGGAAGCGCTGTACAACTTCCTGTCGACGTTTAGTGGGACGCACTTCCTGACGCCCAGGTCAGTGGTGGCGAAGATCGGGGTGACTTTTTAGGCCCTTTTCAACCGGACCCATGGTACGGGTACACCAAAAAAGACTCCTAAGAAGCGACGCGGCTCACCAGGTTCACGTCTTCCAAGTCGAACCACCGGTTTCCGAGGCTATTCTGCACCAGCGTCAATTTCTCGACGACGAAGCTGCGGGGATGGGGCCAGTTGTTCCAATGGCTGCGCGCGCGGTCGAGCACAGCGGCGATCGATTCGGGCGGGAGATCCTGCGCCAGCGTGATGTGCGGATGGTAAGGAAACGGTTCTTCGAAAGCCATGCCGCCGGTGTTCAGCGCGTCGTGCATGCGCTCGAGCTCGGCCTGGCCGGTCTTCACGGAGACATAGATCACGCGGGATTCCGGAAACAATTCGACCCCGCCCAGTTCCACGAGAATCGGCTGGAAATCCTGCACGCCGTGGAACAGGCCGCGGGTTGCGTCTTCTACCGATCCTTCCATCGGGCGGGGCGGCAGCACGGTCAGGTGCGCCCGGGCTTCGCAGTCGGCAACCAACTCGCGGCGCAGGCGGGTCAGGTATTCGGCAAGCGGCCCGGTAAAATATGAAACCACGGCGAAGGAATTAATTTTTACTTCGCCGACGTCGCTTCCACTCATCCAGTCCCATTCTACCGCGCCAAGTCGCTACATCGAGGATCGGGAACTCGCGCGGACGCTAGCCCGTTGTCTGGATTAACATGAGCCGAAGATCGTTCCGGTACTATCGAAAACCGCACAATCGGGGTGTGCGGAAGGGAGCGCGGACTTTCGCGCAAGCCTTCGGAAATCAGCCACATGAAGTTGGGCGAAAAAACGCATCAAAAAATCGCGCTGTAGCGCGTTCTAAGCCCCACTTTAGGGTTCGGAGGACCTCTGGGTAGGGGTCCGGCGAAGATGCGTCTACGGGCCCGCTAGGCCCCTACAAACGGAAATCGGAACATCAAAAATCGCCAGCTCACGTTTGGAAGAGGGGACAGACGGCTGTGTCCCCGCTTGTAGAGCATTGGTTGCGCCGTGGCTGTGGACAGAGTGGCCGTCCCCTTTTTCAGCTCCTAGTACCTGCCTGCCTGAAGAGGTTCGGGCGCCTGAAACACACAAAATCAGGTGGTCATGGGACGGGGACGCCGATGCCCGCTGGCGGGGGCGTCGAGTCGGAATCCGATTCGAGCTTGGCCTCCGGGACCACCCAGCGGGCCTCCTCGAATCCCACATATTTGCAGATTTTCAGGGAGCCGTCTTCGGATTCCAGAACATCGCCGACCTGGAGCGGCGCGGCGCTCTCTTTCAATGCGAAGTACGCGGCGTAGGGGCCTGACGCGTCCACTGTATCGCCGGGCTCGTAATCGCGCGGCTTGACGCTGGCGGTCCCGCCAACATGGGGCGCAATCCGGAAGGGATGGCGCAAATGGTCCTTGAGCCGGTGAATTCGATAGCTGGGCATGGCAGTTCCTCACAATTATCCCGCAAGACAATTCAAAGCGGAAATGTTTTTTTGGCGGCTTCCGCGCCTTCGTCTATCCAGCGCCGGGAGTTGTTCTGGTCCCAGCGGATCGCCTCCCGCAACGTGCCGAGACGGGCAGGCGGCATCACGGTGATCAAGCGGACGTTTTCGGGAAGCGGCGGCCGGTAGCCGAACACCGCCAGAAAGGGCTTGACGAGCAGCGGCAACACCACGCCGGGCAGTAGCGCGTGCAGCGCCAGGATTTCGGTGGCTCCGAGGCCGGCGGCGGCGAACACCGGCAACGGGTTCAGCAAACCTCCGTCGCAATACCAGCGCCCGCCGATCCTCACCGGCAGCCGCACTGGGGGGATCGCGCAGGAGGCCCTGAGGTGGGCGGCGGTAATTTCCGCCCCGGTAAAGGCAACCGGCTTCATGCGCAGGACGTCGGTCAGCACAGCGGCGAATTCAATCTGTAGCGGGCGGCGCATCAGGCTGGCGATGGTGTCGTTCAACCGGTCGAAGCCGGCGACGCCGGGGCGGGTCCACAGCGCGCACAGTTCCTGTGGTGAACATCCCGAGGCGATGGCATAGCCGTTGAGCGACCCGACGGAGGCGCCCACGACCAAATCCGGCTGGAAAGTTTTCGCGAAGACGCTCCACGCGCCGGCCTGCCAGGCTCCGAACATGCCGCCGCCGGATAGGACGAGCGCCTTTTTCGCCATGGGTCTCAACGCGCCTTCGTGAAAGCTTGGTGAAAAAGGGGACAGACCGCTCTGTCCACCCCGCGGCTCGCACGTGAAGCCAGGAGCCTACCAGAGGGACAGAGTAGTCTGTCCCCTTTTTCAAGGGCGAAACAGGATCGTCCAAACATGTCATTCTCTAGAATAGAGGGCTTCGGAATAGAGAGCCTCGGAAGAGAGGGCTTGGCGAGAGTGGGCTTTACAATAGAGAATTAGGTTCGATGATTTTCGATCCCTCCGTCTACGGCGCTGAGGTGGCGCGGATTCTGGTATTCGGCGAGAATGGGCGGCGTTTGGCGCCGCTGGTGTGTGGTCCCTGCGCGAGCGAGGAAGCGCGCCGCGAGCTGTCGCGCGCCAAACCCGCGGCGCTGTTTCCGAAACATAAGGAACCTGGGGCGCCGATGGCGGGATTGTGGCTGTATTTTTCCTGTTTCGAGGAGGCACATCGCTTGATCGACGACCCGCGTACGCCGGATGGCGTGTATTGGCACGCGATTCTGCATCGCCAGGAGCCGGATGACGGCAACGCGGCGTACTGGTTCCGCCACCTCGGCAGGCATCCGATTTTTCATGCACTGGCGGAGGAAGCTCGCGCCATTCTTGCGAGCCTTCCGCGCGCCGAATTTCGCGTGGGTAAGTGGGATCCCTTCGCCTTCATCGCCTACTGCGAGCGGGCGCGCCTGCAGCCGGGCACAGTTCAACAGAAGGCCGCGATGCAGATCCAGCGGGCCGAGTGGCAGCTGCTGTTCGACCACTGCGCGAAGCCTCGATGAAAACCGGCGTCACGCTCGCCATTCTGTTCCTGGCCGCGATCGGCGCGGGCGCGTGGCTTCTGATTTCGGCGCGCAACCAGCCCCCGGCGGTGGCGTTCGTGAAGGTACTGCGGGAAACCATCGCCGACGCGGTTCCCACCAACGGCAAAGTGGAGCCGATCGAATGGGCCGAAGCGCGCGCGGAACGCGGAGGGCCCGTGGAGGCGATCCTGGTGCAGCGCGGGCAGCGGGTTGAGAAGGGAGCCGAGCTGGTGGATCTCGATTCCAGCGAAGCCAAGGCGGATCTGGCCTCCGCGCAGTCGCGCGTCACTCAGGCGCATGCCGAACTCGAGGTCCTCGACCGCGGCGGACGCGCCGCCGACCTCACCGTGATCGCGGGCGAAATAGATCGCGTCAAGCTGGAGCTCGCTTCCGCGCAAAAGGATTACGATTCCCTGTTGCGTTTGCAATCGAAACAGGCGGCCACCGGTTTCGAAGTCGCCCAGGCGAAGGATCGCGTGGATCGCGCGCAGGCGCAGATTAGGGCGCTCGAGCAGCGCCGCGCAGCTCTGGTGGCGCCGCCCGATCGAACCTCGGCGGAAGCGAGGCTGCACGACGCGGAGGCCGCGGTTGCGCTGGCGCAGGAGCGGATACTGAAAAGCGCCGTCCGCGCGCCGATTTCCGGGACCATCTATCAATTCGACGTGAAGCCGGGAGCGTATCTCAATGCCGGTGATCTGGTCGCGGCGTTAGGGGAACTGGCGCGCGTGCGCGTGAAAGTGTTCGTCGACGAGCCGGATCTGGGACGCGTTTCGAGAGGCATGCCCGTCGCGATCACCTGGGATGCCATGCCGGGGCGGCAATGGAAAGGCTCCGTCGACCGGACGCCGACGCAGATCGTCGCGCTCGGCACCCGGCAGGTCGGCGAAGTGATGTGCATTATCGACAACCGCGAGGGCGAGTTGCTGCCGGGAACCAACGTCAACGTGGAAATCCGCTCGCAGGTGGTCGCCGACGCGCTGACCCTTCCCAAGGAAGCTATCCAGCGCCAGGGCGGCCAAACCGGCGTGTTCGCGCTGAACGGATCGGCGGTCGCCTGGAAGAAGATCGGGCTGGGGGTCGCGAATACCACGCGCACGCAGGTGGACGGATTGAACGAGGGCGACGCGGTCGCGCTGCCGTCCGAGAAGCCGCTGAAAGACGGGATGCTCGTCGCGCCGCAGTTCCCGTGAGCGATCGCTTCTAGAGCATTTTCATAGATAGCGGAGACCGCTCTTGTGGGGCAGCCCTTCCGGGCTGCAGCCGCGCTTCTGCGCGGCTTGCCGGTTGCTCTTGGCGAATCGCCGGGCAGAAGCCCGGCGGCAAGGCGGAAGCCATGCCCCACAACGGACCACGATGACTGCGAAAATACTCTACTTTGCGGCCTGCAACTTTTCCAGGTGTTTCGCCAGAATATCGGCCTCAATGTTTAGTCGCGAGCCAGGCTTGGCGAAACCGAGCGTCGTGTTCGCATATGTGTGCGGAATAATCGTCATGCCCACGATGGGGCCAGCGTCGAGTTCCGCTATGGTCAGGCTGATGCCGTCGATGGCGATCGAACCCTTGTGTACCAGGTAGCGATCAAGATCGGGAGGAACACGCACCTTTAGCCACCAGTTGCCGTCACCCAGAGGGTCCATCGACACCACGTCGCCGACGGCATCCACGTGGCCTTGCACAATATGACCGGAAAGGCGGGTTGCGGGCGTAACGGGACGCTCCAAGTTCAGGCGCGATCCGGAGCGAAGACCGCTAAGATTGGTGCGCGCGAGCGTTTCAGGCGCAAGATCGGCGGAGAAAGAGCCGGCGGTGAGATCGAGTGCGGTGAGGCAAACGCCGTTGACTGCGATGCTCGATCCTTCGTGTGCGTCTTCGAGCACGTTGCAGCACTTCACGACAAGACGAGCGCCCGCCGCTCGAGGCTCCATCGCCGCGACCATGCCGAGTTCCTCAATGATTCCCGTGAACATTGTTCTCCGGCCAGGCTTCATTCTTTTCCAGCCACGCTTCGACGGCGAACTCGCTGGAGGTGATTCGATGGAGCTGCACGCGCTGGAACAGGATCGCGTCAGCGCGGCGCCGGCGGCCCGCGCCACCGGCAACCGGGAGCGAATGCGTCCCGCCCAAAATCTTGGGCGCGTAGTAGAAATAGATCTTGTCGGCGACACCCGATTCCAGCGCGGTCCAGTTCACGCGGCTTCCGGCTTCGATCATCAGCGAAAGATATTTTTCGCGCGCCAGCAACTCCGCGACGGCCCGTAAATCGACGCGGCCGTCGGCGCCTTCGAGCACTTCCACGCGGATGCCCCTAGCTTCCAGACGCTTGCGGCGCTCGGGCGAGCCCGCCGAAGTCGTGATCACCAGGACATCCTCCCGGCACGTCGCGGCCATCCGTGAATCGGCGGGCAGGCGAAGCTGCGAATCGAGCACAATGCGCAGCAGCGGGCGGCTGCGCTCCTGGCCGGTGCGATCCGTCAGCAGGCAATCGTCGGCCAGTACCGTACCGATGCCGGTAAGGATCGCGTCGGAATGATGCCGCATGGTTTGCACGTGGGCGCGGGCTTCTTCGCTGGTGATCCAGCCGGGCGTGAAGCCGGGGGTGCCGTCATCGGGCGCGGCTATTTTTCCGTCGAGCGTGACGGCCGCCTTGAGGGTCACCAATGGCCGTCCGGTTTTCATGAAATGCACGAAGGCGTCGTTCAATGCTTCGGCCCGCGCGTTGTATTCGGCGTCGATTTCCACTTCGATTCCGGCGGCCGCCAGTCTCGCGAAACCGCGCCCGGCGACCTGCGGATTAGGGTCCTGCATGGCGGCGACCACCTTGCGAATTCCGGCGGCGACGATCGCATCCGCGCAGGGAGGCGTGCGTCCCTGGTGCGAACAGGGTTCGAGAGTCAAGTAAAGCGTCGCGCCTCGCGCCCGCTCGCCGGCTTCCTCAAGCGCGAGAATCTCGGCGTGCCTGACGCCCAACCAGGTGTGAAATCCGCGACCAACCACGATGCCATCCTTGACGAGCACGGCTCCTACGGCGGGGTTCGGACTCACTCGCCCGGCGCCGCGCGCGGCCAGCTCCAGCGCTGCATCGAGGTGCGGATTCATTCAATCGAAAAGCGACCCAACGAAGGCGGCCGGGTTGAACGGGAGCAGATCGTCGATCTGTTCGCCGACGCCCACGTAGCGGATGGGCAGATTGAGCTCGCGCGAAATGGCGACCACCACGCCGCCTTTCGCCGTGCCGTCGAGCTTGGTGAGAATCATGCCGGTGACCGCGCTGGTCTCGGTGAATTTGCGGGCCTGTTCCAGGCCGTTCTGACCGGTGGTCGCCTCGATCACCAGCAGGACTTCGTGAGGAGCCGCAGGGATGACGCGCGCCACCGTGCGGCGCATCTTTTCGAGCTCGGCCATCAGGTTGGTCTTGGTGTGCAGGCGTCCGGCGGTGTCGACGATGACGGTATCCATCTTGCGAGCCTTGGCGGCCTGCACGGCGTCGAAGGCGACGGCGCTGGGATCGGCGCCGGCTTGTTGCTTGATTAGCTCGGCGCCCGTGCGCTGCGCCCACACCTCCAATTGCTCGATCGCTGCGGCGCGAAAGGTATCGGCGGCACACAGTAAAACGCTCTTGCCTTCGGACTGCAGGCGACGAGTCAGCTTGCCGATCGAAGTGGTCTTGCCCGCCCCGTTCACGCCGACCACCAGAATCACGGCGGGAGGCTCGGTGACGATGGGCACGGGCCGCTCGGCGGCTTCGAGGATTTCGAGGAGATGCTCCTTGATGACGGCCTTCAATTCCGCGGCGTCGCCCAACTGGCGCCGCTCGACGCGCTGGCGGATGATTTCCAGAATTTCAGACGTAGTGCGCGAGCCAATATCGGCGGTGATCAGCGCGTATTCGAGTTCTTCCAGAACATCCGCGTCGATTTCCTTGCGCCCGACGAGTGCTTCGTCAAGCCTTTCCATCAGCCCGGAACGGGTTTTCTGGATACCTGCTTTCAGGCGGTCGAGCAGGCTGAGACCGGCCTGAGCGGGCGCTTCCGGGGGAGTGGAACCGAACAAAGACTTGATCATCAGAGGCTTAAACTCTTAGTGTAGCAATGCGGGTCGTAACGGCACGCTTAGGAACAGCCGCGATCCTGGGCCATTAGGGCAGCTTTCGAAACCCCAGTCCGACTTGTTCAAAGTGAGCGTCACCGGTGATCGCTTGAGAGATTCCCAATTCGGCCATGACGGCAAAGCTGGTCATATCTGTAAACGAAATGTCGGGCTTGTCGCGAAATCTCAACCGCAGCCGCCAGGCAGATCGAAACCGCTCCGGCGTTACGGATTCGATATCCACCAGACCGAGCCGCGACGAGTCGAAGACGGCCTCGGAAAATCGGCGGGCCCGTGAATACGGAGCCCGTGCAAACAGGCGCGTCAACGTTTCATCCAAAATGTAATCGGTGGTCACCCAGGCGCCTGGCCTTCGCATCGCGCCGGTCCGCAACCGATGAACCGCCGCGAACGACGGATCCCGGTCGTTGGCGAGCACCAGCCAAGCCCAGGTATCGATGAACCATCGTCCGGAATCAGCCATACAGTTCCGAGTCGATATCCCCCGAGAGGAGATCGCCCCGGCAGATGCCGGCAACCTTCAGCAGCGGGTCGGAAGCCCTTCGCGACCTGGAGGCGCCCTCGACCGGCGGCCGCAGGCGCATCCGGATGAGCTCCGCCATACTGATGCGCGCGCGAAATGCGTCCCGGCGAAGCCGCTCGTGGATGTCTTCGGGTAAAAAAACTGTGGTCCGTTTCACATAAACAGCATAACATATATGTGCTACCGGCGCTCGTCGAATCCAGTTTGCGCCGCGCCCCTGCGACCCCCGACAATAGAACTTTCTTATGAGCACAACTTCCACGCCGCTGGTCGGCATCATCATGGGCAGCAAATCCGATTGGGAAACCATGCGCCATGCCAGCGAAACGCTGGCGAAATTCGGAGTGGCGCACGAAAGCAAGGTGCTTTCCGCACATCGGACTCCGCACGCCGCCACTGAGTATGCATCGGGCGCCGCGCGGCGAGGTCTGCAGTTAGTGATCGCCGCAGCGGGAGGAGCGGCCCATCTGGCCGGCGTGATGGCCGCCCACACCTTGTTGCCAGTCCTGGGCGTGCCGATCGAAAGTCAGTCGCTCAAGGGGATGGATTCGTTGCTATCGACGGTGCAGATGCCGGGCGGCATACCCGTCGGCACGCTCGCGATCGGCAAGCCCGGCGCGATCAACGCCGCGCTGCTGGCCGTCGCGATTCTGGCCCTACAGCGCGCGGATCTGCGCGAGAAACTCGAAGCCTTTCGCGCCGAACAGACCGAGAAAATCCTCAACGAAACACTGTGATCAGCGCCGGAACGCGGACAGACGCGCCGAACACGTGCCGTCGGAGTGTCCATCGAAACCCGCGCACTATAATGAGGAATGGATCAGTTGCAAACGAGCGAAGCGAGGGCCGTTGCCGGCGTCGTGAAGGACTGGCTGCGCTCGTCGGTGTCGGTCGCGGCGCTGACCGGCGCGGGAATTTCCGCCGAAAGCGGCATCCCCACGTTTCGCGGCCCCGGAGGCGTCTGGAAAACCTACCGCGCCGAAGACCTGGCGACTCCCGAGGGTTTCGCGCGCGATCCGAAATTAGTGTGGGAATGGTATGACTGGCGCCGCAGCGTGATCGCCACGGCCCAGCCGAACGCGGGCCATCGGGCGCTGGTCGAGATCGAGCGGCGCGTGCCGCGCTTCACCCTGATCACCCAAAACGTCGACGGCCTGCACGATCGAGCCGGCGGCGTCAGCGTTCTGAAGGTTCACGGGGATATCTGGACGCTTCGCTGCACCTCCTGCGAACGCGAGCGCCGCGATCTGCGTCCGCGCCTGGAGCAGGTCCCTCCGCATTGTTCGTGCGGCGGGATGCAGCGGCCCGGCGTGGTGTGGTTCGGCGAAGGGCTTCCCGACGCCATCTGGGAGGAAGCCGTCCGTTCGACGCGCGAAGCCGATTTGTTCCTGGTGATCGGCACGTCGGCGGTGGTTCATCCGGTGGCCGGGCTGGTATATTTGGCGAAGTCCTCGGGCGCGAAGGTCGTCGAAATCAATATCGACGATACACCGGTTTCCTCGGCGGTCGATATTCGCTGGCGAACATCCGCGGCCGAGGCGCTGCCGGCATTACTGTGAAAAATCAGGCGGGCGCGCACGGCATTATTTTATGAAGGTCTGCTACATCGACGCGTTTTCGGGAATCAGCGGCGATATGACTGTCGGTGCTTTGCTGGACGCCGGAGCTCCGTCCGACGATCTTATAGAGGCACTGCGAAGTCTGGACACCGGCGCGCGGTACGAGGTTGAAAAGACCCACCGCGGCGGTATGGTGGCCTCGAAATTCCGCGTGATATCGCCCGTACATCCGGCCGGCGCGCACGGCCATTCGCATCGCCATCTGAAAAGTATCCTGGGGATGATCGAGAAGGCTCCGATTTCGGATCGCGCCAAGGCGGACGCCTCGCGGGTATTTGAGCGGCTGGGTGACGCCGAGGCGCACGTGCACGGGGTGCCGGTGGAGCAAGTCCACTTCCACGAAGTGGGCGCGGCGGATTCCATCGCCGATATCGTGGGCGCTTGCGTGGCATTCGATCTTCTGGGCATTCAAGAAATCCGCACTTCCGCGATCAACGTCGGCAGCGGAACCGTGAAGACCGAGCACGGCGTGCTCCCGGTGCCGGCGCCCGCCACGGCCGAACTGCTGGCGGGCAAGCCGATCTACGCTCGCGGACCGGCGGTCGAACTTACGACACCCACGGGCGCGGCTCTGGCGGCGACACTATCGGCCGGCTTTGGACCGGTTCCGGCGATGAATATCGGCCGTATCGGCTACGGCGCGGGCGATCACGATTTCAAGGAGCAGCCCAACGTTCTGCGGGTTCTGATCGGCGAGAAGGCAGGAGCCGTCGAAGCGACGCTGGTGAGCGTGCTCGAAGCGAATATCGACGACTCCAGCCCGCAAGTGCTCGGATACGCTATGGAGCGTCTATTAGAAGCGGGCGCTCTGGACGCTTCGATCTCGCCCCTGCAGATGAAGAAGAACCGGCCCGGCGCGTTGCTGCGCGTGATCGCCCGGCCGGAGGATCAGGAGACGCTTTCTCAAATCGTTTTCGCCGAGACGTCGACGTTGGGATTGCGGATATACGCGGCGGAGCGGCGCGTGCAGGAGCGGCGCGTGGTGGAGGTCGACACTTCCTTTGGCAAGGTACGCGGGAAGGTATCGGGTCATGGAAGCTTCGCGCCGGAATACGACGATTGCAAGGCGATCGCGACCAGCACGGGTGCGCCACTGCGCGAAATTCTGGCCGCCGCGGCCGAGGCTTATGCCCGGACGCGCAGTTAAGGACGAACCGAAAGCGAGACGATGAAATACTACTTAACGACACCCATCTATTACGTGAACGCCGCGCCGCACATCGGCCATGCCTATACGACCATAGCCGCCGATACCATTCGGCGCTTGAAACGGATGCAAGGCTACGACGCCGTGCTCGCCACCGGCACCGACGAACACGGGCAGAAGATCGAGCGGGCGGCGGCGGCGGCGGGCAAATCGCCGAGAGCGTTCACCGACGTGATCTCCGGAGAATTCCAGCGGCTATGGCCGGAACTCGGCCTGCACGTCGACCGCTTTCAACGCACGACCAGCAAGACGCACGCGGCCGTGGTGCAGGATCTGTTCCGGCGGTGCCTGGCAAACGGATACGTCTATAAGGGAACGTACTCGGGCCAGTATTGCGTGTTCGACGAACTGTACGTTACCGACGCCAAACCGGGCGATCCCTGTCCCGACTGCGGGCGTCCGACCGAAACGGTTACCGAGGAGAATTACTATTTCCGCTTGTCGGCGTTCCAGGAGAAGCTGCTCGAGCTTTACGATCGCCAACCGGACTTCATCCTTCCCGAAACGCGGCGCAACGAAGTGCTGGCGTTCGTGAAACAGGGCCTGCAGGATCTTTCCATCAGCCGGACCACCATCAAGTGGGGCATCCCCGTCCCTCACGAAGAGAAGCATGTCTTCTACGTTTGGTTCGACGCGCTGACCACCTATATGAGCGCCGTGCACGACGAAAAAATACACGGCGAGGCGCTGTGGCCGGCGGATTTGCACTTGGTCGGAAAAGAAATCGTGCGCTTCCACGCTATCTATTGGCCGGCGTTTCTGATGGCCGCGGGTCTGCCTTTGCCGAAGCGCATTTTCGCGCACGGCTGGCTGATGTTCGAGAACGACAAGATGAGCAAGTCGCGCGGAAACATCGTGCGGCCCACGCCGATTCAGAAGGTGCTGGGCGTCGACGCGCTGCGCTACTTCCTGCTGCGCGAGGTAGTGTTCGGGCAGGATGGAAGCTTCAGCTACGACGCGCTGGTGGGCCGTTACAATTCGGATCTCGCGAACGGGCTCGGCAACCTGGCCAGCCGCACGCTTGCGATGATCGCCCAGTATCGCGACGGGATCGTCCCCGAAGGCGCCAGCAACCAACGGGTCGCGCAGATCGCCACGGTGACTACGGAGGCTGCGCTGGAAGCCTACGAGAGGTTCGAATTTTCAAAAGCACTCGAGAGCATCTGGCTCCTGATCGCCGCAGTGGACAAGTTTATCGTCGAACAGGCGCCGTGGAAGCTCGCGAAGGACCCGGCGGCGAAAGACCGTTTGGATGAAACTTTGTACACGGCGGCGGAAGCGTTGCGGATCGTGACGGCCTTGCTCTCACCGGTGCTGCCGGAATCCACGGCGAAGATTTGGGCGCAACTCGGCTGCGAGAAATCGCTGGACCATCTTAGAGTTGCGGAGCTGCCGTGGGGAAATCTTCGGAGCGGCCAGCATTTGGGAGCCGCGGGCGCGATCTTCCCGCGTGCGGATGCCAAGCTCGCCATCCCCAAAATGCAGGAATTGGAGGTGGAAGAACTCGCGCGGCAGTTGGAAATTCTCGGCAAGAAACCGGAGCCGCCGGCGGAGGCTGCCGCCGCGAAGCCGTCCACGCCGGGACAGATCACCATCGACGATTTCGTGAGAGTGGACCTGCGCGTCGGCGTCGTGAAGGACGCGAATCCGGTGAAGGGAGCGGACAAGCTGCTGCACCTGCACGTGGATATCGGCGAGCCGGAGCCGCGCAGCATCGTCGCGGGCATTGCGCTCGCTTACAAGCCCGAAGAACTGGTGGGCCGCAAGGTGGTGATCGTGGCGAACCTCGCCGCTCGCAAGCTGCGGGGTCTGGAATCGCAGGGCATGATCGTCGCGGCGTCGCGCGAGGGCGATATTCCGGTGCTGGCGAGTTTCCTCGAAGACGTTCCGGTCGGGGCCCGGCTGAAATAGATCGTGAAACTGGTCGATTCGCACTGTCACCTGGACAGCGAACAATTTGACGGCGATCGCGAGGCGGTCATCGAACGGGCCGTCGCGGCCGGCGTTGAACGAATGCTCACAATCGGCTCCGGCGACGGCCCGCCGGACGTCGAGGCGGCGTTGCGTCTCGCGGACCGCTATCTAATGCTGTATGCAACGATCGGAGTACATCCGCACGATGCCGCGAAGGCGACCGCACAGACGTATAAGAGACTCGCCGAACTCGCCGCGCATCCGAAGGTGGTCGCCATCGGCGAAATCGGCCTGGATTATCACTACGATCATTCGCCGCGGGAAGTTCAACGCGACGTATTCGCGGAGCAGATGCGCATCGCGAGCGACGCGCGCAAGCCGATCGTCATTCACACGCGCGAAGCTTGGTCCGATACGGCCGCCTTGATTCGCGAGCATTGGAATCCGGCGTATGGCGGAATCATTCACTGCTTCACCGAGGGGCCCGAGGAGGCGCGCGAGGCGCTGGATCTGGGTTTTCACGTCAGCTTCGCCGGCATCGTGACGTTTCCGAAGGCAACGGGCATTCAGGAAGCCGCGCGAATGGTTCCCGCCCACCGTCTGCTTGTGGAGACGGACGCTCCCTATCTCGCTCCGGTCCCCATGCGGGGTAAACGCAATGAACCGGCGTTCGTCGTGCAGACGGCTCGCAAAATCGCCGAATTACGCGGGGTGACGCCGGAGCAGATTGCCTCCATTACGGTCGCGAACTTCGAGCGGCTGTTTCTGGGTGCCTAGAAACGCCACGATAATGTGCCGCTTACGATAGACTGATAAGTCCACATGGCTTTCGGCAACATCGGCCAGACGCTGTCGGCGGTCGAAATTTTCGATCTGGTGCGCGCCGACCTCGCCAAGGTCGAACGCGAAATCGGTCTGGAATCGATTTCCGCCGTCGAAGCCGTCAACTACATCAATCAATACCTGCAATCGGGCGGTGGCAAACGGCTGCGGCCGATTCTGGTTCTGCTCTCCGGGCGGCTGCTGGGCGAGGTGAATGAAACGTTGATCCGCATGGCGGCGGTGGTTGAAATGATCCACACGGCCACGCTGGTCCACGACGACGTGATCGATCTCGCCAAGACGCGCCGCGGGCGGCCGACGATCAACGTGGTGTGGGGCAATCACACGTCGGTGCTGGCCGGCGATTGGTTATACATGCAAGCGTTCCAGGTCGCTCTGCGGGAGCGCCAGTTCCCCATCCTGGACGTGCTGATCAACCTGACGCAGATGATGGTGGAAGGCGAGCTGATGCAGCTCGAATCGATCGGCAAGGTCGTCGGCGAGGACGAGTACATGGAGCTGATCGACCGCAAGACCGCCAGCCTTTTCTCCGCGTGCGCGCGGCTGGGAGCCATTAGCGTTGGCACGGACGAATCCGTTGAAACGCGCCTCGGCGAGTACGCCTGGAATCTCGGCATTGCATTCCAGCTGGTCGACGACATCCTGGATTTCACCTCCCGCGAGAAAATTCTCGGCAAGCCCGTTGGCAATGATCTACGTGAAGGGAAAGTCACTCTGCCGCTGATTTACGCGCTGCAATCTTCCGACCCTCCGGAACGCAAGCTGGTGGAAACGGTTCTCGCCGACGGCAACTACGATCAGGTGCCTTTCGGCAAGATCCTGCAGATTCTGACCCGGCACAAGGGAATTGAGCGCGCCCAGGAACTGGCGCAGTCCTTCACCGAGAAGGCGCGAGCCATCATGACGGAGTTCCCCGAGTCGCCGTATAAGAGGGGTTTAATGGCGGTCACCGAACTGGTTACCGCGCGCGACCACTAAGCGCGCTTCAGGCGCGGTACAAGCGGCGGGCATGAATATACTCGGCTACGGCCGCCGGGAGCTCTGGCGGCGTTTCTCCCCGTGACAACGCCCGCCGGATTTCGGACGAAGACACCGGCAACTCGACGTCGTCCAGGCGATGCACCGTCGTTCCCGGCGGCGCCTCGATGGCGTGTCCGGGTCGCGCCACAACGATAAATTCGACCTCGCGGATCACGTCGTGCCAGCGATACCACGACGCGATTTCGGCGAATGCGTCGGAACCGATGATGAAATAGAGCGGCCCCGCGTCCATCGCCTTCACGCGTTCAATGGTGCGAATGGAATAGCTTTTCTCGTTGCCCTCTTCCAGGCGCGAGGCCACAAAGCGGGGATCGGCGGCGCACGCGAGCTCCACCATACGGTAACGATCCTGGTAAGGGGTCTCGGTTACCTTGTGCGGCGGATTCCCGGCGGGGATAAACAGCACTCGATCGAGCGACAGGCGATCGGCCGCCAGCCGCGCCATGGCCAGGTGCGCCGAATGAATCGGATTGAACGTTCCCCCGAAAATAGCCGTTTTCATGCAAGCAGCCGCAGTAACTCTTCCTCGTTTTCGATCTCGATCCCAATTTTCAGCCAGTACAGTTTCAGAGGCGCGATGAGCGCAGCGGCTCCTTCGAACAGGTTGAGAGAGTCCTTCTCCGTCGTCACCAGGGCTTCCGCGCCCACTGCGGCGCCTTGCTGCGTCAGCCGCCGCAATTCGTCGGGCAGGTAGGAGTGATGGTCCTCGAACGCCCAGCGAAACGCGACATCCAAACCAGATCCTTCCAGTGTCTTCCAGAATGACCGCGGATTGCCGAGGCCGCAAAACGCACCGACCCGCTTCACGCCGAGTTCGTGCGCGGGCCTCCTTTCGCCGGTCGAGATCTCGATCCACTCCAGGGGCTTGACCCAGGACCGAAAAATCGGGGCTTCCGTATTATATGGACGCAGCAGCATTTCAAGGCCGGCAATCGGAACGCCCGGCTCCGAGCGCGTCACCAACAGAACGGTCGCCCTGCGCAAGGCGTCCACGGGTTCGCGGGATCGTCCCAAGGGAAACATGCCCCCGCCGAAGGGATCCAGGGCGTCGATCAATACGATGTCGTGTTTGCGAGCAAGCCTTCCGTGCTGGAATCCATCGTCGAGGAGCAGGATGTCCGGCTGAAGCTGGCGTTCCAGGCTGGTTCCCACGGCGAAGCGGTCCTTCCCGATGCCGACATGCGCGTCGCCGCGTCGAAGAAAGATCTGCGCCTCATCGCCGGTGAGGGCCGCGGCCGCCTGGTGTCCGCGTTCCACGATGACCACGGGCTCAGCCGATCTGCGGCGATACCCTCGCGTGAGAATCGCGGGATTACGTCCGGCGGCGCGAAGCCGCGAGGCGAGGTGCGCCACCATCGGCGACTTTCCGACGCCGCCCATCGTCAATCCGCCGACGCTGACGACAGGGGTCCTCAACTCGCGTCGCAGAGCGCGGGACTTGGTGACGCCGGCGGCGCGTCCCGCTCGCCACAGCAGCGTCAGAGGACCGAAGAAAACCAGTTCAACCAAACGATGCGGAGGATCGACAACGCCATGTGCATACGCGTTCCAGATCTCGCGCACGTTCCGCTCCGTGATGCCGCGTTTTGCCTGGACCAATTCCCTTCCTTTTGCACCCATACTATCCGCCGCCGCGCGGTCGTCCAGCAAGGCCGCAACGGCCGCACAGAG
Organism: Bryobacteraceae bacterium; assembly: GCA_035934795.1. GTDB lineage: Bacteria > Acidobacteriota > Terriglobia > Bryobacterales > Bryobacteraceae > Palsa-187. The sequence continues at coordinate 99,356 of DASYXM010000008.1, forward strand.
TTCTCCGGCATGCGGAATGCGCCAGATTGCGCCGGCCTTTTCGAACTCCCGGGCAATCTCCGCGAAGTTTTCCATGTGCGGGCCGGCGATCACCGGCTTTCCGAAGTAGGCGGGCTCCAGACTGTTGTGCCCCCCGCGTGCTGCTAACGTCCCTCCCATGAAGACCACGTCGGCGATCGCGTAGAGCGCCGCTAGCTCGCCGATCGAATCGAGCAGCAATACGCCCGGCAGCGCCAGGGGCTTGAGCGCCGTGCGCCGCACGAAAGATACGCCGGCTTGCGTGAGCTTGGCCGCGACGACGTCGAAGCGCTCCGGCTTGCGGGGAACCAGAATCAGGAGCAGGCCGGGCCTTGCGATCTGTTGGAACGCCCCAATAACAGCGTCGTCCTCGTCGATGTCGCCGGCCACGGCCGGAGCCATCGTGCTGGCCGCGATCCACACCTTCTCAGGCTTTAGGACGTCCAGAAATGCCGCGATTTCGTGGGCCATTCCGGCGGCGGGCGGCACGAAATCGTACTTCAGATTTCCCATGGCGCGCACGTGATCGGCCGGAGCTCCTGCCAGAACATAACGGCGTGCGTCCTCCTCCGATTGTGCGAGGATTGCATCCGGCCAACGCAGCACGTGACGAAAGAAGCCGCGCCATTTGCGGTACCGCGGCCAGGCCCGATCCGACATTCTTCCATTGGCCACCAGCAGCGCGGCTCCCGCTCGCTTGGACTCGCGATAAAGATTGGGCCAGATCTCGGTCTCGATCACCACCACCAGCGCCGGACGCAGCGTCCTTAAGATCCGGCGAATCACGGAACGATAATCGATGGGAGCGAAAAAGACGCCGTCCACGACCCCCCCGAGCATCCGGTCGGCCGTCTCGCGCCCCGCGAGCGTCGTGGTCGAAACGAAAAGCGGGATCGAGGGATGCTCATTTTTCAGGCGCCGGACAAGCTCCAGCGACGACGTAATCTCACCGACCGACACAGCGTGTAACCAGATGGACCCGCCCGGCGTCGAGTCAAAAGAGGCCGGAAGAAAGCCGAGCCGTTCCGGGCAGCCGGTGAAGTACCTGTTGTCGCGAATTCCCCTATAGAGTAGGTAGAGGACCACCAGCGGCGAGAAAGCGATTTCAAGGAGCTGGTAGAGGAAGTAGATGAGGCGCGTAGCGTTAATTCTTCTGAGTATAGCCGCGGCGGCGGCGGCCGACAAGGACAAAGCCCGCTACGCTCCGGGCCGTGCGTCGTCCTACGCCGGCAATCAAACCCTGGATAAGATCACGATCGCGGCTGTTCCTTTCGCGACCGAAGACCAGGCCCACCTCGCCTTCGACAAGGTGAATCCCAACAAGTACGGTGTGCTGCCCGTGCTGGTCGTGATGGACAATGGCACGGGGAAGGCGTTGCGTCTCGAACTGAAGGCTGAGTTCGTGACCGCCGACAAGCAGCATTTGGAAGCGACGCCTCCCGAGGACGTCATTTACATCGACGGCGTTCGCAAGCCGCCCAAGCTCTATCATCCGAATCCGGTGGCGGTTGCGTTCCCCAAGCACGACAAGAAGGGTCCGCTGAACGTGTGGGAGATCCCCGGGCGGGCCTTCAACGCGAAATTGATTCCTCCGGGAGAATCGGTTTCGGGCTTTTTCTATTTCCAGACGGCTCCCGAGCCCGGCTCGCACCTGTACCTCACCGGCGTGAAGGACGCCGCCAGCGGCCAGGATTATTTCTATTTCGAAGTGCCCATCGAAAAACAATAGACCGCGTTTAGCGGTAATTCACAATCGCGGTGAACGACGCCGGGTCAAGGCTCGCGCCGCCCACCAAAGCGCCGTCGATATCGGGCTGCGACATTAATCCGCGAATGTTATCGGGCTTGACGCTGCCGCCGTACAGAATCCGGCATGCGGCCGCGGCGCCGCTTCCGAAATGCGCTTCGATTCTCGACCGTAGGAACACGTGCGCCGCCTCGGCGATCTCCGGAGTCGCCGTCTTCCCGGTACCGATCGCCCAAACAGGCTCGTAGGCGATTACGATGCGGGCGAACTGATGGGCGTCGAGTCCCTCAATTCCCGCTTGGAATTGCCTCGCTAGAACCGATTCCGTGGCGCCCGTTTCGCGTTCTTCCAGACGCTCGCCCATGCACACGATCGGCGTCAATCCGGCGTCGAGAGCGGCGACTGTTTTCTTCAACACAGTTTCATCCGTCTCGCCGAAGTACTGGCGGCGCTCGCTATGGCCGACAATCACCCACTGGACGCCGATTGCGGCGAGCATGGGCGCGGATACTTCGCCGGTGTAAGCGCCTTCTTTCAACCAGAAAACGTCCTGCGCTCCGATGCCGATGGATGTTGATCGCGCCGCCTCCACGGCCGCGGGCAGATTCACGAACGGCGCGCAGATGACGATCTCAGCATGCGTCGCGGAAGCAACCGAAGGAGAGAATTTAGCAAAAAAGTCCGCGGTCTGTGCGGCCGTCTTGTACATCTTCCAGTTGCCCGCCAGCACCGGTTTGCGCATCGCCTTCAGGATAGCAACCCGCTCCGAACACTCAAATGCCGGGATCGTTCCTGAAAGCGCGGATTACGCCAGACGGATGCCGGCGTATTCCTTGATCAGGTTGAAATCGGTACGCAGCGGGCGGATATTTTCGCCGCGATGATCGATCCGCGAATCCTCGATCACGCCGTATTTGTCAGCGGCCATCTGGAGGTATTCCACCTTCGAGGGATCGATGCCCATGATCCGGCAGCAGGTGGCATCGACAGCCGGCAGGTCCGCGCCCAACACCATGACGCCAACTTTCTTGGGCGTACCCTGGATCGGCCCGTTGCCTTCCATTCCGACGATCCCATCGACGATGGCGAAGCTCTTCGAACCGAACAAGCGTGTCAGCTCGACGATCGACTTCGGAATGCCGATGTGATGCAGCTCGTTCTTCGGCCACCCATAGATGGAGCCCGGCACCAGCCCGAAGTAATTTTTCATCGATAGCGTCGCGCCCGCCCAGTGATGCGTTTTCATCTTCGCGAGGGAAACAATCAGGTCCGCGCCGAGGACGTGATTCGGAAAGTAGAACTCGGGACGATCCGCGAAGTTTTGAAGAGCTCCCACGTTATCGCGATTCAGGTCGACGAACACGGAATCGAACTTGGGAATCTCGGAACGATAGCGCGTTAGCTCCGCCATGGCGTACGTGTCACGCCGGTGCCCGGGACCTTCGCCGATCGTCACGTTCGACGCGCCCAGGGATCGAAATGCTTCCAGCGCGGCCGCCACCACGGCGACATCCGTATTGATGCACGTGTTGGGATCGAACTCGACGAAGTTCGGCTTCAGCAGCACCGCTTTGCCGCGCACATCCAAGCCGCATTCCTGAATGCCTTCGCGCATCCGGCCTTCGAGATCGTCCGAATAGGATTCCGCCTTAACCACCACGACCGGCGCGGACTTGCGTCCTACGTAAGGAAGAAGCGGGGCGGGGTTGACGCGGTTCTCGGAGCCGCCTTTAAAGCCCGCAAATCCGGCGATGGACGCCGCGGCTGAGATCGAAATAAATTCCCGGCGATTGGGGCTCACCCGATCCGCACTCATCCGTTCCCTCCGGTGCGCATGAATTTCCAATTGCCTTCGGCGGCCGAAAGCGCCTCCACCGCGGTGATCATGATGTCGCCCGAGGGGTCGCCCGCCAGATCCGGCGGCGGCGTCCCGTGCAGTCGCATCGCCAACACCAGCCACGCGCGCGCCAGCGGCGAAGGAGTATCGTGCATCATGCGCCAGGCGAGATCGAACGCCCCTTCGAGACCCTTCTTTTCCTGCAACCCCACCAGCGCGAGCGCCGTGGTTTCCGGATATGCCGGCAAATCGACCCCTAGCGCCGCCGGGCTCCCATAGTTCCAACCGCCATCGCGCGAACGTACGTTCATGAGCTGCGCTTCACCCAGGCGGACGCGTTCGGTCAGCTCCGAACTGGGCCACTTCACGGAAACGCCCTTCAACGCGACCAGCGCGTGCGCGGTCGGCTCCACCCATCCGGAGGTACCCGGCTTCCAGGGCCACGCTTTCAGGCTGAGGTCGCGCTCGGCGTTGAGGAGACCGATTTTGGCCGCCATGCGATTCACCCAGCGGGATTCCACGCCCCAGGATCCCAGCAACCAGTTGACGCCCTTGCGCATCGGAGCGCCCCATTCGTTGCGGGCCATGGCGATGGTGACGCACAACGATGCGCCCCAGCTGGAGATCGCGACATTTTCACAGGGCTTCCAGCTCCCATCCGGCAACTGCCAGGACGAGAGCAGCTTCCAGGCCCGATCCGAGGCGGGTTCGCCCGCTAGCGCCATCGCTGCGTAAGCGGTCGGTTCCAGCCACGACTCCTTGCCCGAAAAATATCCCCAGCCCCCGTCTGCATTCTGAGCTCTCCGAAGACCATCCAGACGCACTTTTAGATATGAGTCCAGCACCAGGGTACTATCGTCGGAAAGCTATGATTACGTTAGATCGAAGGTGTGCTAAGGGCCCAAACTGGTCCAAAAGTACTATTTACCGCCTAAGGCGTTTCGTCTAGACTAAGTCAGGCAATCAATCGAGACCCGAGCCCATGACTCAACTGCTTCTGCAGTATTCGTACTTGCAAGTGCTGGATTTCATGACCACGATCGCGTTCCTGGTCAACGGCGTCCAGGAAGGAAATCCTCTGGTACGGCTCGCTCTTCAGTTCGGCCCCACGCCGCTCACCGGGCTTTTCATCGTGAAGCTGGTAGCCGTCGCCCTGGGCGTTTATTGCTGGCGTTTCGGCAGACAGAAGCTGCTGGGACGCATCAATATCATGTTTGCGGCGGTTGTGGTTTGGAACATCGCAGCCCTCATTGTCGGCTCTCTCCCGCACGCTTAAAAGTTTGCCGAAAAATCGCGGAATGCGAAACCGCTCAGGCAAGATCGCGAACGCGGGCTAGTTGCGTCCGCACAGGCCGGGCGTCGCGCACATTCCGGAGGGGCAGGAAGGCATCTCGTCCTTCGATGCGCCCGAATGAGCCGCGAACGTGGAAAGCCGCTGGGTGACGTGAGGCTCGCCGCACGAAGGGCAGGCGATATCAGCCGCGGTCTGGGAACTCCGCAGCAGCTTCTCGAACTGCGTCCCGCAATCGTCGCACATATATTCGTAAATGGGCATGGCTTACTCCAGCAGGGCTAGCGCTATTTTATCAACCCAGGCGCGCACTTCGGAAGGGGGGGCCGAAAAATCGTTGACCAGGATCGAAAACGCGAGCGGGCCGGCGTTCTTCTTGGGATCTGGCGGCGAGCCGAAAGCGTAGCCGGAAAGAGCAATGGCGCGGCTCAGCGTGCCGGTCTTGGCCCGAATTCCGCGGCTATCGTTGACGCAGCAAAGGCGATGCTCCAGGGTCCCATCTTCGCCGCCGGCCGGCAACAGCGAGATCCACAGATCGCGGTCCTTCGAAGCATACTCCCGCGACAGCAGCCGCGTGATCAGGCGCGGCGTGACCAGCGTATTGCGGCCCAACCCGGAGCCGTCGTCGATGCGAGCTTCCGGAACCCGACCCGGCGCCGGCAGTGACTCGATCGATTTCAAAAAGACGGCCATTTCCGCAAGACCGGATTCCGTCGTACCCTCACGCGTCCCGTCATGTGTTCCGTCCTCGCGCACCACGCGGCCGACTTCCCTCAGGATCAACTCGGCGTGCAGATTCTGGCTGACTTTTTCGACGACGCGCAACAGTTCCACCAGCGGCGGAGCCACCCGAAACGCGACTTCCTCACCGGTGGGCTTTACGTATTCCATTCCAGGAGCGCGATGGCGAGCCACCGGGCGCCCCCGAATCGCAACCCCGCGGCGAGTCAAAGCGTCATACAGCGATCGCGCCGCGAAAGCCGCCGGATCGTTCACCGGAATGAATTCGGTTACCGGAGCGTGGCCGGCCGGAATACTGCCCGTCACGATCCACTGGCGCGAGCCGGGAACCTGCCGCAGATGAATCGCCGGCTGGATTGGGGAAGAAGATGACGAAGAAGACGGAGCGCGGGGCCCCGTGACGACCCGATGGTCGACGGTCAGGAACTCCACGGCGGGAGACATCGACATGCTCGCGTGATCGCCGGGCCGCTCGCCGGGCTGGATGGTGATCGCGACGGTGTTGTCGTCCAGGCTCAGCGCGCTGACGGGAGCGCCGTATTCGCGTTCGGTGTCGTCGGCGGACCAGCTCGGCGGATAGGGTATCCAGGGGAACAGGCGGTCGTCGCCGAGGATGTCGCCTTCGATGCGGCGGACGCCGCGTGCCACGATCTGCGCGGCCAGATCCTCAATCGGGTCGAGCGGCGGGCCGGGAGGCGTGTCCTTCCGGTAAGGATAGAGACGGCCGGAAAGAGACGGATCGCCGCTTCCAACCAGGACCAGGTCGCCCGAGGGTTCCAGCAGAACGCGCGTCCGAAAACGGTAATCCGGACCGAGCCGGTCGAGCGCAAGAGCGGCGGTGAACAGCTTCAAATTCGAAGCCGGGAGAAACAGGCGGTCCTCGTTGAGCGCATAAAGTGTCGCGCCGGTGGCCGCGTCGGCGACCGAAATACCGGCAGTCCCAATACCGGCCGGCTTGTTTTCGAGCACGGCGGCGATGCGGCGTTCGAGGTCCGCCGCCAGGCAGGACCCGGCACAAAAATGGAGCGCCAAAATCGCGAGCGGCCCATGCACAAACATCCAGCGCAGAAGCATCCGGCGCATACTCCGAGGATCTCACAATCGAATACGCGAAGAGCGATTAGTGCGCGTGCGACGAAGCATGCAGCCGCGCTTCCAGCCATGCGAGCACCAGCAGGACGAAGACGATCAGCGAGCCCGCCAGCGGCAATCCCATCACGGCGCGCAGCCCGAACAACCACGCGAAGTAGCCCAGTATGCAAGGGGCCAGCAATCCGCCGGCGATCGCGAACGAAAAGATTCCGTTGTAGACGCCGGGATGGTAATCCGGAAAGCGGTGGCCGATCCTTTCCACCACCAGGGGGTAGATCGGCGCAAACGCCGCGCCCAGCAGCAGCACGCCCGTAACGGCGCCGAACTGGTTATCGGTCGAAATCAGGATCACGCAGGCGAAAACAGCGGTCAGCAGGCTCGCGGCCAGCAGGCGCGTGTGGCGTATGCGGGGAAGAATCCATTGCGCCGCGATGCGGCCCACCACCAGCGCCAGCCAGTACATCGCCAGGATCAGAATGGACGTCGAAGGGCTCAGGCCGAGGCGTTGGCTAAGGAATAGCGGCAGCCATCCTGCAATGGCCCACTCATTGCCGAACTGGAAGAACAGCACCAGGCTGAACAGCACCGCGCCGGGGCTGCGCAGTTCGGCCCACAACTCGTGCGCGGGCTGGATCAGAGCTAAGGTGCACGGCGCGAAACGGGCCCGCGCGTAGCCGATCCCGAAGAATCCGGGGATCAGCGCTAGCCAGATCTGAATCGCCGCTGCGGTATAGGTGTAGAACATCCGCGAGATCAGCAGCGCCACCGAAAAACAACCCAGCCCGAACAAGGCGCCGCCGAGGTTCACGGTCGCGGCGGGATCGTGGCGATACACTGGCGAGATGGCTTGAAAAATCGCGGTGTGCAAGACTCCGGCCGCGCATCCCAGAAGAACGATACCGGGCAGGCGCCACCAGGCGTCAAAGGGTGGAGAGAAAAAGGCGAGGATCAGCAAAGATAGAGACGCCGCCGCACAGGAGATAGCCAGCGTTCCGCCGATTCCCCAGCGGCCGAGCAGCGGCGTCGCGATGCGCACCGCAGCCCCGAGGCCGACGATCAGCGCGACGAAATAGAGGCCCACCCTCCAGTAGTCCGAGACCAGATGGTGCCCCCACGAAGGCAGAATAGCGCCCAGAAACGCCAGTAGTATTCCGGAAACGAAGAAACCCGCGAGCGCTTTGCGGGCGCCCGGAGAAGCCAGCGACCCCGGATCGCCGGAAGTATATCCGGCCGCCGCCTCGCCTTGTATCTCGGCGTCCTGTGCCCCAGCGCTTTGTAATGTGTCCGCCACCGTACGGATCGTCGCGGCGCGCTCGCCTAGAACGTCTCCTCCGGCGCTTCGCCGAGCTTGACTCGCACGTCCAGAGTGCGCCCGCCGCGGAAGATCTTGAGGGCGATCACGTCGCCTGGATGCTTGCGTGCGATGGTGCGCGTCACGGCGTCCGGCTCGGTCACGGCCTTGCCGTCGATCGCGGTGATCAGGTCGCCTCCGACTCCCAGCCGCTGGTTGCCGATCACCACCACGTCCCGGTAGCCGCGCAATCCCGCGGAATCCGCAGCGGAGCCGTTGCCGACCTCCTGAACCAGCAGGCCGCCGCTCGCGGGAAGTTTCAGTTCCTCGGCCAAATCCCCGGCGATGTAAACGGTCGAAATCCCCAACCGCGGGCGTCCGAAGTTCTTGCCGCTGCGGAAGCCTTCGAGCATGGACTTGGCGCGATTGATGGGCATGGCGAACCCGATGCCGACGTTGCCGCCGTTGGGCCCGTAAATCGCCGTGTTGATGCCAATCACGTTGCCCTGCGAATCGAGCAGCGGCCCGCCGCTATTGCCTTCGTTGATCGCTGCGTCGGTCTGAATCATGCCTTCGAGCTTATTGTTCTCGCTCTGGATATCGCGTCCCAGCGAGCTGACGACCCCCGTCGTCAGCGTGCCGGCAAAACCGAATGGATTGCCGATCGCGAGAACCTTTTGCCCCACTTGGAGCGAATCCGAATCTCCCAGCTTCAGGTACGTCAGCTTCTTCTTGGGCTCGATTTGAATCAGCGCGAGATCGTCGGCGCGGTCGCGGACCAGCACCCTGGCGATGTAGCGGCTTTGATCCGGCAGCGTGACTTCCACCTTGGAGCTGCCGCTGATGACGTGCATATTGGTCAGGATCTGCCCGTCCGGGTTGATCACGAACCCGGAGCCGAGCGCGTGCGTCGGGACCACTTCGAAGAAAAACGTCCGCTGCAGTACAGTGCTGGTGATATAAGCGACGCTGTCCTTGGCGGTCTTATAAATATCGATGTTGTTCGTCTCGTCGGAGCCTAATCCGGCCGAGTGCGCCACCGAAGGACCGCTCCACAGGGGTCCGGAAGGTCGCCGCAAGGGAGAATTGGGGGCGGTGGTCACATACACGAATCCCGCCACCAGCAGCAGGGTGATCAGCAACGTTCTCAGTTTCATGATGTCCGGCTCCGTTTCTCGAAGCTAGCTTTTCTTATGCAAACCGCTCTTGGAGCCAACAAGGGACTCGTACACAGCTTTGGTTTGAGCAATGGTATTCTCTTTGGTTCCGGAAGTATCGATAACATAATCGGCATACCGGATTTTTTCGGCGAGCGGCATCTGCCGGCTCAGCCGGTTCACCACTTCTTCGCGCGTCAGCCCGTCGCGGGACATGGCGCGCTCAATCTGCTGCTCTTCGCCGCAGACCGCCACGATGAGTTTCTCGTATTCGCGAAAACTCCCCGTCTCTACCAGTATTGCAGCTTCCACCACCGCGATGCCATCGGGATGCGACCTTTCGAACGCGTCGAGCTCTTGGTGCGTGCGGGCCCGCACCGGAGGATGCACCAGCGCGTTGAGCGCCGCCAGGCGATCCGGATTGTCGAACACCTGGGCCGCCAGTTTGCGGCGGTCGACCGTCCCGTCCGGATTCAGAATCGCCGGGCCGAATTCGCGGACGATCCCGTCATAGGCTTCTCCGCCCGGCTGCATGACGGCATGGCCGAGATCGTCGTTGCGGATCAGATGGCAGCCGAACCCGGCGAGCGTGCGCCCCACGAAGCTCTTGCCTGTGGCCAACCCGCCCGTAAGTCCGACGCGCAACATGTTGAATCGTGCGCTTAGCGCACTCCCTTTTATTTTGGACGCAACTGGCGCGCACCCCCGGAAGCAGGTTGCAAATGTGACGCGGGTTGCAGGTGTGACGTGAATTGAAGGTGCCGCTCGGCGAGTTCGACGGTATTCGACATCAGCATCGCGATGGTCAGCGGGCCAACGCCGCCGGGCACCGGCGTATAAGCGCCCGCGGTTCTCTCCACATCCAAAGGATGAACGTCGCCAACGATAGCCTTTCCCTTGGCGGCGAACTCCTCCCCGCGTCCCAGCCGCGCGGCTTCGGCGGCATCCGCGATGCGGTTGATCCCCACGTCGATCACCGTCGCGCCGGGTGAAATGAAATCGGCCGTGACGAAGGCGGCGCGCCCCATCGCGGCGATCAACAAGTCGGCCCGCCGGCACACTTCCAGAAGATTTTCCGTCTTCGAATGGCAGATGGTCACGGTAGCGTCTTCGTGCAGCAGCATTAACGCCATGGGCTTGCCGACGATATCGCTGCGCCCCAGCACCACGGCATTACGTCCAGCGATGCGGATGCCGTAGAACTTCAGAAGCTCGATGATCCCGGCCGGCGTGCACGCGCGCGGTGCGGGACGGCCCGCGACGAGATAACCGACGTTGGTCGGATGAAAGCCGTCGGCGTCCTTATCGGGGGCCACCGCCTCCAGGACGCCGTGGGAATCGATGTGCTTCGGAAGCGGCTTCTGGACCAGGATGCCGTCGATCGTGGGGCACTCGTTCAGCGCGTTGATCAGCGTCAGCAATTCCTCGGTGGTGACGGTGGCGGGCAATTCATGGGCTTCGTCGTGAATACCCAGCTCGCGGGAGGCTTTGATCTTGCCGCGCACGTAAATCTGGGAAGCCGGATCCTGGCCCACCAGCACGACGGCAAGTCCCGGCGGGCGAGAGAGCCTCTGAATCCGGGGTTTGAGATTGTCAAGGATGCGTGCCTGAACCGGCGCCCCGTAGAGGATTTGCGGCATTCCTTTGTCGAGGATAGCAGAGGGGGTTGGAGGGGCAGGTCGGACCGCACGCGTCTTGTAGAATAGGCGACATGCGGCCGATCTGAAACGTTTGAGCCCACGTAACCATGGCATCTGCAACCATCAAGCTCTTCCTCCCACGCGGAGACGCGAAAAGCCTTCGCACCGCCGAAATCTCAAACTGGACCGGCAAGGCTGTAGCCGCCCCGCGGACCGAATTGGACGAGTTGCTAGCCCGCGAGGAACTAGAGAAGGCTGGAGTTTATATCCTCATCGGAAGCAACCCTCTGACCGGGACGCCACTCGCTTACATCGGCGAGGCGGAGATCATTCGCGACCGATTGAAGCAACACAAGACGAAGGAGTTTTGGGTCTCGGCCATAGTCTTCGTCAGCAAAGACGAGAACTTGACCAAGGCCCATGTGAGATTCCTAGAGAGCCGACTCATCGACGAGGCCACACGGGTTAACAGGTTCAAACTCGAACAGAATCAAGCCGGAGGTTCGCGGCTTCCCGAATCGGATCGCGAGGACATGGAAGTGTTTCTAAACCGTGTTCGCCAACTCCTTCCCGTTCTCGGTTCAGACATTCTTGCGCCGATCACTCAACCTTCGGAAAAGGCTCAGCCTGGCGGCGTGCTGTTCTGCAGAATCAAGGGAGCCGAGGCGAGAGGCCAGCGCACTGCGAGTGGCTTCGTCGTATTTTCTGGTTCGACGGCGGTACTGGAACAGCGCCCTTCTGCCGAAACCTACCCTTACGTCGTGGCCGAACGCAACCAACTCATTGCTGACGGGACGCTCGTCGAAAAAGATGGTTTTTGGACCTTCGCTAAGGATGCCGAATTCTCCAGCCCGTCGGCCGCAGCGGCTGTTATTCATGGCGGAAGCGCAAACGGACTTATGGCATGGAAAAGTAAGGACGGGAAATCCCTAAGGGAACTCGACGAACAGCCCTGACCGCGCTTTCTCAAACGGGCAGTTCGACTTCGATCTCGCGAAGTGTCGACGTCGGCGACCGGTCGGCGTGCGTGCTTTCCCAATACACGCGAATCGCCTCGGCGGCGCTACCGGTAAGCTCTTCCACGGATCGCCCAGTCACAAGGATCGTCGGGAGTTCCGGTACGTAAGCGCTGTAGCCAGGGGCATCGCCTTCGATGACGAGCGAATACTTACGAGTCATTGTCTCTAGATTCCTTAATACCAGTTTGCCTCAAGCCGGGATGCAACGAAGCTCCTCGTGGCGGAAGACGCGGAAAATAGGGACAGACACCTTTTTCGCGGATCGAGGTGTCGGGGCGCAGATTCCCGCCGCGCACGAAAAAGGCTGCCTGCCCGTTCCGGGTCTGTCCCATTTTTCCGCAACCGCCAGGAACCCCCGTGCTATTCTTCCCCCAGGGAGCTTGTTTAAAAAGGGATGGCGACCAAAGCCCTCATTACGCCCGAGCAATATCTTTCCATGCACTTCGAGCGCGAACCCGAGCTGGTTCACGGCGAACTTGTGGAGCGGCCTTTGCCAACATTTCCCCACGGCAATCTTCAGTTGCAGTTGGGCTCACGCCTGCGGGCCCTGCAGCCGTCATACACCGTGTTCACTGGCGTCGAAGTCTGCGTTCAAATCGCCCCGGATGTTTTTCGCGTGCCCGATATTTCGATGTGGACCGGGCCAGAACCGCCTCCGAAGCTCCCGATCGCTCCGCCTATCCTGGTGGTCGAAGTCAGTTCGCCGGATGAGCGTATTCATGATGTCCTGCAGAAATTCGAAGAATACCGCGCCTGGGGCGTCCAGCACGTCGCTAGGGAATCGCTTGGAATTGGAGATGCCTATGCAAAAGAGAATCGTGCGTTTCGCAGGAGCCGGCCTGATGTTGGTCGCCGCCGTTGCCGGGAGCCAAGTCGCAGGTTTTGCGCAGAGCTCGAACCAAGTCATGCCCGTTTTCGAGGTCGATCCCTCCTGGCCAAAAATTCCAAACAACAGGGTCTTTGGCTGGACATCTGCGGTGACCGTCGATAAACGCGACCATGTTTGGATTCTGCAACGTCCTGGCACCTTGCCCGACGAACTCAAGAGTCGGGCGGCTCCGCCGGTGATGGAGTTCGATAACAACGGCAGGTTCCTGAACTCCTGGGGCGGAGAGGGCCAGGGATACGACTGGCCTGTCACCCCGCATGGAATTACGATTGATAATGACGTCGTCTGGATTGGCGGCAGTGGGGTTACGGACGACTTTTTGCTGAAGTTCACGCTACAGGGGAAATTTCTGAAGGAGTTTTTTGCAAAGGGCATCAGCAAAGGAAATGCGGACACGATGGCCCTGAATAGGCCGTCCGACGCGACCATTTACCACAAGACCAATGAAGTGTTCGTGTCCGATGGCTACGGCAACCGCCGCGTCATTGTGCTGGACGCCAACACCGGGGCGTTTAAGCGCATGTGGGGAGCCTTCGGCAACCCTCCGGATAACGATCCTCCCGCGGGCGGATTCGGCGGTGGCGGAGGGGCAGGTGCCAGCCAGAAGGGAAAGGGAAAGGGGAAAGAAGAGGCGGTGGTCGATACCGAGGGCCCCGGCCCTTCGCATTTCGGCAATCCTGTTCACGTCGTTAAGATCTCTAACGACGATCTAGTGTACGTCGCGGACCGCTCGAACCGGCGCATTCAAATATTCTCCATCGACGGAAAATACCTGACGCAGGTCTTCATCAACCGCGATATCCCTTCGCAGGGCACGGCGGCGGGCATCGCCTTTTCGCCGGATCCGCAGCAGCAGTTTATGTATGTCTCCGATCTCGGGAATTCACACGTGGCCGTGCTGAACCGCAAGACGCTGCAACTGCTGTATGAGTTCGGACCCGAGGGTAAGAAGCCCGGCGAGTTCCATGCGCCCCATTTGATTTCGGTGGATTCGAAGGGCAATCTGTACACGGCGGAAGTGCTAGGCGGTAACCGTGCGCAGAAGTTTGTGTTCAAAGGAATGTCGAAGACGCTTCCGCCGAACGCCCTGACGCCCGAGCAGTTGTCGGCATCCAAATAGCCCGAAACCAGACGCCGCGGCCGCCCGGGTACCTAATCCCGTGAGCGGCGCCTCGCCGGGAAGGAACTGCCAAGCCCGCAGGCTGTGCACTTCGACGCTCTAGGATTCCTGGGGCGCAAGCCGTTTAGCGAGTCTCACGACGGCCAGGTCACGCTACCTTGTTCATCCGGCCGCTCCGTAACCGGCTTGGTACCAGGACCAGGCAACTTAGTCTTCCGGCCTCCAGCGGCTTCTCCTTCTAAAAGAGCCTGGAGGTTCGGATATGCGTAAATGGTCGGGGCGTGACTTTGCATCAGACCGCCCGTATCGGCAGTCGGGCCATAGTTACTGTACGCCTCCCGGCCGAGCATCCGCAGCAACGCAAGCTGCTGGCCACGATGATGGGCGGTATGGGTCATCCGGCGGGTTATCACCCAGGCTCGCGACCGCCGCACATCGAAAAACGTCGTCTCGCCTTCCCACCACGCCTCATCCTCGTTCCCCAGCACGACGAGGCGCTTTCCGCTGTCTTCCTCGTACCGCCGCATGAATTCCAGACGGACTTCTTCTTTCGGCAACGGCGGCGCTCCGACGTCTATATCGAGCATAGTTCGAAACCAGATGTCCTCGCTGACACACTGATGCACCATATGCTCGTGGAAACTGCGGCCGCGGGTGTCGGTCCTGTGGGGACGCACCGGGAGATCCTTGTCCCTGAACATGCTCCAGGTACTGATCACTTTGGTGCGCTCCGTCTCATAAGTTTCGACCAGAAAGTCGTATCGCATAGCGGACCTCCCTGAAACCTGAGGTTGCGCCTCGGCGCCCGGTCATGATGATATCGTGTTCAGCTTGCTTGGGTTCACTGCGCGAGGAGCGTTCTGCAGTGCCAACCGGCCCACTGACGGGTAACGTGCTACTCGTAGAGGTGCCGACGTGGGAACGAAGCGGAAGCCGATAATGATACATAACGTGCTTTGGGAAGTTCGCAGCCGCCACGTTGTCATCGCTCAATTTCTCTGAGATGTGGAGGCGACTTTGGCTAACCGAGCGCGCTCTTGATGCGCTCGGGCGTGAGAGGCACCTGGCGTAGTCGCACCCCGGTGGCGTCGAAGACGGCGTTGCACAAAGCAGCTGCGACGGGAACTGTAGCCAGCTCCCCTGCCCCAGACGGCTCGACTTCGCGTTGATCGATCAGCACGGTCTCGATGTCGGGAACATCCGGAAACCTCAGCACTGGATAAGAAAGCCAATCTAGGCTCGTGACGTGAGACCGGTCGAATTTCACCGCCTCGAAGAGAGTACGACTGATCCCTTGCAGCACTGCTCCCTGAACTTGGTGGCGCAGCCCCTGTGGGTTAATGATTCGGCCGCAGGCAACCGCAATAACAACCTTAGAAACGCGCACGCGCCCGCTCGTCCGGTCGACCTGCACATCGGCCACGATCGTTGCGCGTTTCTCCGGCCCGTGCTCGCCGAAGGAAATTCCGCGGCCGCTTATGACGGACTGGCGAACCTTCGGACGGGGCCGCGGGCGAGGCTGCCAGCCTGCTGCTTGTACCGCAGCGTCGAAGACCTGCAAAGCCATCGCATCTTTGAGGTACTCGCGACGGAATTCGACCGGATCCACCTGCTGGCTGGCCGCGATTTCGTCTACGAAGGATTCGATCGCGAAGTTGCCCTGGATGCGTCCGGGCGCCCGAAGATAGATCGAGCGGAACAACTCGTCGACGTAATGACCCGACATCCGCTTGCTCGGGAATTCATAGGAACACGGATAGGGACCTCCCGACAGCCGGTTCCAATCCGGGTTCCCCCCGGCGAGACGCCAGGCGACGGAGTTGCCGGACTCACCTCGCGAATGGCTCTGCGACCATTGTTGGAAGTCGAACGCTACGATGTGACCTTGCGCATCCAGGCCAGCTCGAAGATCCATCGCCATAGCGGGACTCATTGGTTCCCAGCCGTGCTCGTCGTGCCGCATCCATTGCACACGCACCGGTCTTCCGGCCGCTTGCGACAGCAAGGCCGCATCAGCAGCGGCATCGTCACAGCCCAACCTTCCGTAAGATCCCGACGCTTCGACCCAAATCGAGTGGACGTTTTCAAGCGGAATGCCCAGCATCTTGGCCAGATTGCGGCGATCACCCTGAATCCACTGTGAGCCCGACCAGATCGTGGCGCGTCCTTCGCGCACATCGGCCACCGCGCATGAGGGGCCGAGCATCCCGTGAAGCTGAACAGGATATGTATAGGTGGCCTCGAGAACCTTGGCCGCGCTCGCGAGCGCGGCGTCCACATTGCCGCTGTTCGTGGGGACATCGGTCTGGACCGGCTTCGCGGCGCGCACAGACTTGTAGAGATCCTGATAATCCGGCAGCGTTCGACCGCCCGTCCACTCAACCTTCAGCAGTCGGGCGGCTTCCATTGCCTGTTCCTCGCGTTCGGCGACGACGCCCAAGAAATTGCCTTTTCGGACGACTTTCACCAATCCAGCCGCACCGCGCACGGAACTCTCATCCACGCTGACCAAGCGGCTTTCAATCTTCGGCGGCCGGATGACCCGTCCGTGAAGCATCGAAGGAACCCGGACGTTATGGACGTACGGGAATGAAGCCGTGACTTTTGCGGGTACGTCTACGCGCGGGACGGACTTGCCAACCAGACGCAACTCGCCGGGTGCCTTCAGGTGTAGCCCGCTCGAAGAAACGGGCTGAAGCATCCCGACGGTTCCGGCGCGTTCGGCTTCTTCGCCGCTCTGGATCTTTTGGTCGAGCCGGGTCCTGAAGCGCCCTCCGCTAATCAATTCCGCATACGAGATCCGCTTCGAGGAATCATTGCGGAGTCGGACGATACCCTCTTCCACGTCGAGTTCGTCGGCGGAAACAGCGAATCGATCCGCAGCCATTTTCAACAGAGTCCGCCGAGCTTCTGCCGCGGCGACTCGCAAAGGCCGAGCTCCCACGGAGGCGTTGCTGCTGGCCGTCGATTTCCCCTGATCCGGAGTGAGCTCAGTGTCACCCATGACGATCTTCACGCTCTCGAAACGCACGTCCAATTCGTCGGCGACCAGTTGGCCGAATGCGGTTTCCGCTCCCGTGCCCATATCGATCCGGCCCGTGTATACAGTCACCTTGCCATCACCGCCGATCGAGAGCCACGAATCGAGTTCCTCAGGCAGCACCGGTTTTGCGGATGAGGTTGTAGGCGCTGCCGTCTGGCCCCACGCGATTACCGAAGGGATTCCGCGGCAAAGGCTGAAACCAACCACCAGCGCATCGCGCCCTGTGTGCACGAACTGCCTGCGGCTCGGCTTCATACCCTGGCTCGATTCTGGGCCGCTCGCTTAACGGCCCGAATGATTTCTAAATGAGTCCCACATCGGCACAGGACGCTTGCGAGCGCCTGCCGAATCTGCTCCTCAGTCGGATTCGGGTTCTTGTCCAGTAGAGCCTTCGCGGTCAAGATCACGCCATTGATGCAGTACCCGCATTGCGCTGCCTGCTCGTCGATGAAAGCCTGCTGAATCGGGTGAAGACGCTGGAGGGACCCGAGCCCCTCCAGCGTGAGAATCTCCTTGGTCTTGGCCGCCGACACGGAAGTAACACACGAGCGGATGGGTTTACCGTCCACGAGGACCGTACACGCCCCACACTGCGCGAGCCCGCAGCCGAACTTCGGTCCATCCAGTCGGAGGTCGTTGCGCAGAACGTAGAGCAGGGGCGTAGCGGGATCCACGTCGACCGTCGCTGCGCGTCCGTTGACTCGGAGCGGAATTCTCATGCCTACCCTCGGTACTGAGTATATGAGAAATAGGTCAGAAGTTCATCCGAGAGCTTGCCTATTCATCAAGACTCCGTTAATCATCCCGCTTCTCCGGCTGCATTTCAGCCAATGTTATTCGAGGCCCAGCGCGAGCAGCGCGTTTCCCTGGCGCCCGCCGAACCCTGCATAACCCGAGTTCACGAACAGCATTCCTCCCACAATAACTGGTCCCGGCCCAATCATTGATGCGCCTTTGGCCGGTACTCCGTTGACCGTGTGGAACTCGCCGTTGGTATCGAACTGCCAGACGACTGACCCGTCTTTGGTCGAGTAAGCCCGCAGCACGCCGTCATTGGCTCCGGAAAACACCAGGCCAGGGATGACCGTGATGGCGGCTGATTGAGCAGCGCTACAGCCGGGTTCACTTGCGCATTTGGGCGTTACGGGCGGAGCCATCCGTTTTCGCCGCCCCGTCATGAGATCTACGGCATGCAAACCGCCTGGCGCCGGCGTGTTCATATCGGACACAGGTAAATAGACGTTTTCGCCATCCACGGCAGAGCCCCACTCCATGCCGCCCAACGTACTGCCCACGCCGGCCCGGTACTGCCACAGAATTTCGCCCTCCGCGGTGGGGTCAAGGGCGTAGCCTACTCCGGATTTTTGGCCGATGACGATCACATCCCTGCGATTTCGCAGTGTCGTTAGAATCGGCGCGTTGCCGAAATCGAAATCTCCTCCGGACTCTTCGGGGCAATTTGGATTCGTCGATCCGGTTACGCACGTTGCGATCCAGACATCCTTTGGCGTGACCTGCCGCGTCCATTTGATTTTCCCGGTAGCCAGGTCGAACGCAATGACCGCGTCGCTCGTCGGCAGTTGCGGGTCGGCATACGTATTGGCGGTGGCCGCATACGCGACACCGCGCTTTGTGTCAATGACCGGCGACGACCAGATTCCCGCTCCGGCCGGCCCGTATCGCGTCACGCCCGTGGAACTCGTGCCGCGAGGCTTGGGTTCGGGTACGGTATAGGTTTGCCGTACCACGTCGCCTGTCCTTGCATCAAGCGCGGAAAGATTGCCGCGAAACGTATCGGGCGCTTGATTATATGAAAGCGTCCGGCTACGATCCGTCCGCGCTGCTGGATTTGCTTTCCAAGGTCTCTTATGGGCATCCGCCTTGGTCGAAGGCGATTGTCACCGAGGATCTACTGAACCTGCGAGTCGCATTGGAAGCGGAGGCCGAGCCCGTGGACGGCTATTCAATCGGTGGCTCGGAGTTCGCCGAGTTCCATAGAATGCTCCCCGCCCAGCCGGGGCGTTCAGCTCCGGCGATCATCGTGAAACCGGAGTTAACAAGGTCGCCTGATCAGTGAAAATCGTCGGTCACCGTTGATTGTATCGGGACCGGAGGCAGTCAATTGACTGCGTGCAGTCGTTGAGTGTCTGCCAGAAGGGTGGCTTTGGGGGGTTAACTCTACACTGCGGAGAAATAGGCGATCGTGCGCTTCTCGACACTGGACAAGCTGAAGTCTTTGTCCGGCCCTGCGCGGCTTTCGACGGTCTTCATCACCCAGTTGCCGTGTGCGTCATAGTCGTAGCGGAAGCGACCTTGCGAACGGCTGACGCTCTCCCCGGGCGGGGCATCTGAGAGCCGCCCTTCGTCGTCGATGCTAACGCTCCGTGGCACGTGCTCGAAAATTTCTTCGATCGGATCTCCATAGTCGTTGTAAGCCACTATCTTGCTGCCGATCCCACCGAACGGACCCATTCGCGAGCCAGTCTCGACCCTGCGACCTCGTTCGTTATACCGATGCACCCGGCGAATGGGTTCTCCAGCCGTCCCAAGCAACGTACGCACCGTTTTTAATTGCGCTTCGTTCAGCGATTTGAGTATTTCTTGCGGTAGCGTCTCCGCGCGGTCGTTTGCGCCTCTTCGACCAGGTTTCCGTCCTCGTCGTAGCGGAACTCAACGCGGCTTAGTAGGGCGCCCGCCCGGTCGTAAAAGTGCAGATCGGTGGGCTGCTCGCGCTCGTTATAGTGTGTTGTGAGCGTCGCGGCGCCCGGCGCTGAGTAACCGCTGTCGGTCCCTTCAACTCCCCAGGCATAGTGAGTATTCGGGCGTTGAGCATCCACGTCAACGTGGAGTGTCTTCTTCTTGCGCCCGGCAACATCGTATTCGTAGCTTTCAGCAACGCGGTCGCCGCCGCCCTTAGACCGCACAATTATGCTTACGAGCCTCCCCGCAGCATCGTAGTCGTAGAATTGAAGATCGACAAAACCTGCACCGTTGTCGGTGCGCACGGTCGTTAGTCGCCCCATATCGTTGTACTCGTGGGTTGCCGTCCACTTTGAGCCATCCGCATTGTCGTGCGAGTGCCGGGCGAGAGACCCGTCCATGCGGAACTCCAGAGTACCGGCGTCGCTCCGCTCCTCGGTCTCGCACGCGTTCGCGCCACAACGGCGTGAATACCAGGTGCGTTGAAGGCGACACGCACGTACCGGTCCCCTCAGGCCACAGCGATCGCGCTCAGTCATACTCCCAGTGTCGCCGAAAAGAATCGCGCTACCGTCTTCCGATTCCCCACCCCCAGAGGTGATGTCCAAAATGCTTCCGATAATGTTGCACAACATCCATTGATGAGAGGCGATCCGTTAACGCGCACTACTGAAAGGGGTCAAAGTTCAATCACTAGGGTAACGTGTACACCACCAGCGCTTCCGATCCGTCCGGTGCAGGATCGTCCAGCGCGCTCGCGCCGCCCGCAACGATCGCCACGTATTGTTTCCCGTTCTTTCCCAAGTAAGTCACCGGAATCGCATGGGCGTTCATCTCCAGGCGCGTCTGCCACAGTTCCTTCCCCGTGCGTGAATCGAACGCGCGAAAACGATGATCGTTGGTGGCGCCGATAAAAACCAACCCGCCCGCGGTCGCCATGGGGCCGCCCATGCTGAGCCGCCCGGTGTTTCGCTTCCCTTCCGGAAGATCGTCGGTCACGCCCAGCGTCACCGACCATGCGAAATCGCCGGTCTTCGCGTTCACCGCGATCAGGCGTCCCCACGGCGGTTTCTGGCACGGCCAGGCATGCTCGCCCGCGCCCTGAATGTTGCCGAATCGGGGATTTCCCTCAAACCACTGAAAGCGCGATGTCGGCCCGAAGATGCTGTTGCGGTCGTAAGGCACTGCGGCGCCGTCGGCTTTCTTTTCGATCCAGCCGATGCTCGCTTCATCCATCGAATTCACGAACACGTAGCTGAGCGTGGGATCAACCGCAACGCCGCCCCAGTTCACGCCGCCGATCGATCCCGGAAACAGCACGGTCGAATGCGGTGGGGCGCCCGCCGCTCGGTAGACATAGGGAGTGAACGGCCCTTCGTTCGTCAGGCCGCCCGACCGCTCGATCAGATCGCGGCAGAATTTCGCGTGCTCCTCATTGGTATCGGCCGCCGTAACGATGTCCTCGGGATTGTAGCTCGTGCGCGCAAGCGCGGGCGGTTTCCGCGGAATCGGCTGCGTCGGCGAACTCTGCTCGCCCGGCACGCCGCTCCGCGGCACGGGTTTCTCCTCGATGCCGAATACCGGCCCCCCGGTGACGCGATCGAGAATGTACATCCAGCCGGTCTTGGCCGTCTGCACCAGCACTGGCACACGCTTGCCGCCAATCGTGACGTTCAACAACGCGGGTGCGGGCGGCAAATCGTAATCGAAGATGTCGTGATGCACGGCTTGGAAGTGCCACTTCAGCTTGCCCGTCTCGGCGTCGATCGCCACCACGGAATTTCCGTAGAGGTTATCGCCGTGTCGGTCGCCGCCCCAGTAATTTGTGTTGGGGCCGCCGAAAGTCGTATAGACGATGCCCCGCTCTGCATCGACGGTCATAGAAAATCCCCAGTTGTTGACCCCCGAGCGGTTCTTCCAAGAATCGCCTTCCCACGTTTCGTGGCCCGGCTCGCCCGGCGGCGGCACGGAATGAAAGCTCCACACTTTAGCGCCTGTGCGGGCGTCGAACGCGCGCGTGTCGC
This sequence comes from Bryobacteraceae bacterium, assembly GCA_035934795.1. Taxonomy (GTDB): domain Bacteria; phylum Acidobacteriota; class Terriglobia; order Bryobacterales; family Bryobacteraceae; genus Palsa-187. Next base: position 120,965 of record DASYXM010000008.1, read on the forward strand.
CGGGGTCGCCGGTCGCGGGAGCCTCGCCTGTGTTCGCGCCCACCAGCAGCAGGTTCCTGTAGACCACTGGCGCGGAATCGTACGCCACGCCCATGTCGATCTCGCCCTCGTCGCCGAAGCCCGGATCGACCTTGCCGGTCGCGGCATTCAGCGCCGCCATCCTGCGTCCGTAGGTGTAGACAACGCGGGGTGGATTGGCGCCGTCGCCCGGCCAATAGGCCACCGCCCGTCGCGATGGAGCGCCCTTCGGCTGACAGGTCCACACTTCTTTACCGGTGTCAGCTTCCAGCGCGACGATTCTCTCGCTGGTCGTCAGATACATCACACCGCCGACCACGACGGGCGTGACCTCCGAGCCTCCCGTGATGCTGCCCGCGTTGCGAAGCTTACCGGTCTTGTAAGACCACACGGGTTTGAGCCGCGCGACGTTTCTTGTGTTGATCTGCGTGAGCGGCGAGAAGCGAGTTGAGGCGAGATCGCGATTGAAGCCCGGCCAATCGCCGGGGGCCGGACGCTTGGCGTCCGCCGATTGGTTCTTCTGTTGTGCGTGGATCGCCGTCGCCGCAAGCGCCACGGCAAAGAAAGCGCCGGCGAACGAAACTTGTGATGCTGCCATGTCAGGGGAATTCTACTGTTCCATGCGCTCTTACGTCAACAAAATAGCCACAGCGCAAGTTGCCTAGCCCATTCCCGGGGATTCGGTGGCCAGGACCAAGCCCCACCCACTACTGAGACGGTCGCAAGCTTCCCTTCGCTTGATGTTCCCGCCGTCCAGAGGTAATGTTCTCATGACGTTAGCTACCGATAATGCCCAACAACAGGACCCTAAAATGACGGATTTGATTGCGGTTCAGAGAATTGCCGGATGGGAGAAATTGAAGGCGTCTCCTCGCCGATTACGAAAAGGGTGTATAGCATGCCAGCAGGCCGACGCCGAGAAGGACGAGCTCTACAAGCAGATCGGCCAGCCGAAAGTGGAGTCGGACTTTCTCAAAAAAAGAGCTGGCCTCATCGGTCGGCAGCCCGCCGCTCTATGTAACGACTACCGTTTTTTTGCCCAACCGACCAGGACCACCGCACCGACGGCCCGATTCTGGAGTGCTGGGCAGCGATCGCTAACTTTGTGTAAACTTACATTTGAATGCGTTGCTTCGCCGCCGTGCAGACGTGTCTCGCGCTGTTGCTGGCGTTTCTACTGGCGCCGTTCCAGCACGTTCACAGAGGGCATGGATCTCGACCGGATTACGATCATGCTGGGCTCATCCACGCGCATTTTTATACGCACTTCGAGAGTGTCCCGGCATCGCGCGCCGATCGTCATGGCCAGGAAATTGATGACACAGACGATGATCATGCGGCGGTTTGGTCGCTCGATACCTTTACGCTGGTTCTGACGGCTGGCCTTTCGCCATTCGTTCTGCCGCAGGGGCCCACTCTCGATTTCGTTCCCTCAGAAACTTTTCAGCCGGTTGCGCTGGTCGAAGAGCGCGGGCACGGCCCACCCCCCGTTGACCGGTCCATTCCCAGAGCCCCTCCTTCTTAACCTTCCCCAACCCCTAGTAGAAGTGTGCCCAGACTGGCGCACTATTGTGCCTCCCTCTGTCATTTCGCGCATATGTGGGAAGGAGTTCCGTGAAGAGAAAGTTTATTTTTTGGGTGCCGATTGGTCTTATTTTCTTGAATGCAGGTGCATGCTGGGCGCAGTCGAGACTCAGCCTTCGGGAGGCGATCGATAAGGCACTTCAGTCGCGTGCATCGTTGAAAGCCGAAGCGGAGCGCGTGTCCGCCGCCGAGGGGTTGCGGAAACAAGCTGGCCTGGTCGCCAACCCGGAGTTTCAGTTTCAGAACGAAAACCTCCGCCCCGGCCAAACTTATACGCGGGACGTGGATACGCTGGCGTTGATAAATCAGCCGCTCGACATACTCGGAAAGCGGAAGCAGCGAATAGCACTGGCCGGTGGGGGCGTCATCCGAACTCAAGCCGAATACGACCTGGCTCGCTGGCAGGTAGCACAACGAGTGAAGCTCGCATATTGGGCCGCGCGCGGCGCTCAGGAGATTCACGACGTTCTGAAAACTACGGTGGATAACTTTCAAAAAATCGTCGACTACCACGCCGCCCAACTCAGCGCCGGAGCGATCGCGGAACAGGATCTCTTACGGGTCCGGTTGGAAGGAGAACGCCTCAAGATCTCCGCCGATTTGGCGTTCATAGAAGCCAGCCGTGCGCAAGTGCAGCTTCTCAAGGAGATGGGCCAGGCCGATTTCGCAGCGGTCATCCTTACCGAGCCGCTGGCTTTGGAATCTCAAGTCACGCCCCTCGGAGTCGAGCAAACGCTCGCCCAAAGGGTCGAAGTCAAAGTAGCGCGCGCGGCGATCGAGCAGGCCCAGGCGAATGCGAAACTTCAGGACTTATCAGCTCGCCCGGATTTAAGTGTTACCTACGGATATAAGAGGACGCAGTTGCCGGACGCATTGACCGGCGTCAATACAGCGATCGTGTCTTTGCGCGTCACGCTGCCTACTACCGACAAGAATCAGGGAAATCGCATCGCCGCCCAAGCCGAAGTGAGGAGGCTGCAGCAAATGCTAGCTGCGTCGGAAGCGGACGTTCGTGCGGATTATTACAGCGCGTTGCAGGAATACGAATTGCGGCGTGCTGAATTCTTCAACGCATTGCAACCGCTTCGTGAGCATGCGACCACCATTTCCGAGATCGCGGCGGCGGCCTATGCCGAGGGCGGTACGGACCTGCTGCGCCTGCTGGATGCGGAACGGGCCCGCCTCGATGCTGAACTGGCTTGGGCGCGAGGGATGGTGGACTACAGGCAGAGCATCACCCGACTGGAAGCTGCGGAGGGACTCATCCAATGAAGACATCTATTTGTTTTTCACACCTGCTCCTTGCATGTGTCCTCCTGACGGCATGCAACAAGCCAAAAGCGGATACCGAGAACGCCGCCGGGAAAGAGACCAAGACGAACAAGAACGAAGTCGTGCTTTCGCTGGATCAACAGGCGGCGGCGATGATCGAGACGCGGACCGCCGTCATTTCCCAAGATCCCGAACTGCTGCGAGTCAAAGGCCGGATCGCGCTCGCCGACGATCATACCTGGCGGGTTGGCGTCCGCACGGTGGGCTCGGTCGTCGCCGTCTACGCCGGTCTTGGCGATTATGTCCACCAAGGACAAGTGTTGGCGCGTTATCACGCCGACGAAGTTCGCGATTCCCGCGCGCAGTATCGGGCGGCACTCTCGGAATTGGATCGCACGAAAGCCGTCGCGGCGCAGGCACGGCGCAATCGGGATCGCGCGCAACGTCTTCTGGAGCTGAAGGCCGGCTCTGTCCAGCAAGTTGAACTCGCGGAACAGGACTTGATGAGCGCTCAGGCAGCGATCCGAAGGGTGCAAATCGAAGTGGATCGGGGCCGCGACCTACTTGAGGATGATCTCAAAGTTCCCGCCGATCCACCGGCTAGCAGACCAGATGAAACCGAGGATGAAGTGCCCATTATCGCTCCCGGAGATGGCTACATCATCGAGAAAAACATCACGCCTGGCAAAACGGTCGAACTTTCTGGGGTGACCTTTGTGATCGGCGATCTTTCGAAGTTGTGGATGCTCGCCTCCGTCCGTCAGGAAGATCTCGGGAAGCTTCGCGCCGGGCAGTCTGCTCTGGTAGTGTTGCCCGATCAGGACGGCCTTCGGTTCCCCGGCAGGGTCACCAATCTTGGACAGGAGTTCGACCCCAGCACACGCGTCATGCAGGTTCGGATCGAGATCGCGAACGTGAACGCCCGGCTTCATCCGGAAATGCTCGCGAATGCAGAAATTCCCGTGGGTAACCGCAAACCCGTGCTTATCGTGCTCTCGGATGCCGTCCAACAGATGAACGGACAGGATGTGGTATTCGTGCAGACAGCGCCGGATCGGTTCATTGTGCGTCCGGTTCGCGTCGGCGAAACGGCGGACGGTAGGACGCCGATTCTCGAAGGTCTCAAGGCAGGCGATCCAGTCGTCGTCCACGGCAGTTTCATTCTCAAATCGCAACTGTTGAAATCCACGTTGGAAAGCGAGTAGCCGCGCACATGCTCAACCGAATCATCGATCTCACGCTCGCATATCGCTGGTTGGTGCTCATCGGCATTGTGGTCTTGCTCGGAGCGGGTGGCTATGCGCTGTACACAATTCCGGTCGAGGCTTTTCCGGACCTCACGAACAACCAGGTTGTGGTCGTGACGGACGCCCCTTCGTTCCCGCCGACCGAAGTCGAGCAGCTCGTCACGTATCCCATTGAACGCGCGATGCTCGGCTTGCCGAACAAACAAGAGGTCCGGTCGCTATCCAAACTGGGGCTGTCGATGGTTACCGTCGTATTCGACGATTCCGTCGCCATGTATTTTGCAAGGCAACTCGTCGCCGAGCGGCTACAGCAGATCTCCGTGGCTCTCCCGCGTGGCATTCAACCGACTCTAGGGTTGCCGGCCACGGCATTTGGCGAGTTGTACCAGTACACGCTCTCCGGACCCTTGAGTGCTATGGAACTCAAGGACCTCCACGAGTGGGTGATCAAGCCGCAGTTGCGAACGCTGCCGGGAGTGAGTGAAATCAACGCGTGGGGAGGCCAGACCAAGCAGTACCAGATCGTCGTGGACCCCGCGTTGCTGGATCAGTATGGGCTGACGCTTCACGACGTCGCCAAGCGAGTCGAGGATAACAACAGCAACTTTGGTGGCGGCTATATCGAACACGCCGCCGAACAGTACACGCTTCTCGGCATAGGGCGCGCAGTGACGACCGAAGATCTCGGGAATATCGTTCTCGCCGCAAAAGGCGGTACGCCGGTGCTCTTGCGCGACGTCGCAAACGTGCGGATCGGCCCCGCGCCGCCGGAAGGCGCCACGTTGCGGCAGGGCGAAACGGTTTCGGGCATGGTCATCATGCTCAAGGGGGAAAACGGCAAGCAATTGATTGAGCGCGTGAAGGAAAGAATCGCCAGTCTGCGGCTGCCACCCGGTGTGAAAATCACTCCCTTTTACGATCAGTCGTTTGTCATTGACGGCACCATCCATACGGTTGAGAAAAACCTCCTGGAAGGTTTCGTCCTGGTCACAATCGTTCTGCTGCTGTTTCTCGGCAACCTGCGGGCCGCCCTGATCACGGCGGCGATCATTCCTTTTTCCATGCTCATCAGCTTCCTCGGAATGCGGTTGTTTGGCATAAGCGCGAATCTGATGAGTCTGGGCGCAATCGATTTCGGAATGATCGTGGACGGGGCGGTCGTAATGATGGAAAATTCGGTTCACCGCCTTAGGGAAGATCAGAGCCAGGAAGCGCCCCTGGAATCCGTGCGGCACGCGGCTCATGAAGTAGCGCGGCCGATGACGTTTGCGGTAATCATCATCATCGCGGTGTATTTGCCGATCCTGTTTCTGCAGGGGATGGAGGGGCGTATGTTCCGCCCCATGGCCATCACCGTATGTGCCGCGTTAGCCGGCTCTCTGCTGCTCGCTCTGACGATGGTGCCGATGCTGGCGTCATATAGCTTCTCGAAAGGAATTCGGTGTCCGCGCGGGGGCAACTCGGAGCCCGTGCTGGCGGAACAACGATGGATGACAATGCTTGGCAATGGCTACGAGCGCGTGCTGGCCTGGGCCATCCGCTATCGCATCCTGACGGTGGCCGCGGCGCTGCTGGTGCTGGGCGTCGCGCTTGGATCGCTCTATTTCATCGGCACCGAATTCATGCCGCGCCTGGATGAAGGTTCGATTCTCGTAGAAACGCGCAAGTTGCCCGGAGTCTCCTTGACCGAGTCTGTGGCGATCAGCAAAATCATCGAGCAGCGCCTGCGAAAAGTCCCGGAAATTGCCGACGTGGTCATTAAGATTGGCCGACCGGATTTTGCGACCGAAGCTATGGGAATCAACGAGGGTGATACCTACCTTTTGTTGCGTCCGATCGAGACGTGGACACGGTTCCACACCAAGGAAGCACTGATCGCCTCCCTTGCCAAGGAACTCGACACAATTCCGGGCGTTGCCTACAGCTTCACCCAGCCGATGGCGATGCGCATTGACGAAACAATCTCAGGGGTTAAGTCCGACCTGGCGATAAAGGTGTTCGGCGATGATTTTCGTACGCTCGACACCATAGGCGAGCAGGTTCTACGAGCGGTATCGACGGTTCGTGGAGCTGCCGATGCCCAAATGGAAATTACTTCGGGTGTTGCGGAGTTGTCGGTTCGCGTGGATCGGGCCGCGCTCGCTCGATACAGTCTGAATGTAACGGATGTTGAGGAAGCTGTGGCAAGCGGCGGTTCCGGGGACTTGATTTCCGAAGTGATCGACGGCCCAAAACGCTACACCGTGGCCGTGCGACTCCCCGAGCGCTACCGCACCGACCCCGATGCGATGCGTAAGATCCAGCTGCGCGCGCCAGCGGGTGAGCAGGTCGCCCTGGAGCAGGTCGCCCGGGTAGAGGTCAGACGCGGTCCCGAGCTCGTCAATCGGGAGCAGGGCCAGCGCCGTATCGTCGTGATGTCAAACGTGCGAGGCCGCGATTTGGGCAGTTTTGTCGCTGAAGTTCGCTCCAAAATCGACCGCGACATCGCCCTTCCGACCGGCTACTTCGTCGAATACGGCGGACAATTTGAAAACCAGGAGCGCGCAACTCGTCGGCTGATGTTAATTGTACCCGTCGCGATCACGCTGATCTTCGTTCTGCTATATCTGACATTTGCCTCCGTCAAACAAGCTCTGCTCGTGGTCGGCAACGTACCGTTCGCGTTGGTGGGCGGCATAGCCGCACTTTGGGTTCGCGGAATGAATCTCAACCTCTCCGCTTCGATCGGCTTTATCGCTCTTTTTGGGGTAGCGATGCTGAACGGAGTGGTCCTGGTCAGTTCCATTAATCAAATGCGGAGCGGCGGGGCCGCCTCGCGCGAAGCTGTGCTTCGGGGCGCTCGACGCAGGTTGAGACCGGTACTGATGACCGCTTTCGTTGCAAGCTTCGGTTTCATTCCGATGGCTGTTGCGACATCAACCGGTGCGGAGGTCCAGCGCCCGCTCGCAAGCGTTGTGATCGGCGGGCTGATTAGTTCCACACTGCTCACTCTGTTCTTGTTACCAGTGCTGTTTGAATGGACCGCCGGAAGGCCCACGTCTCCCGCCAAATCGATCCTGATTCCACCGGAGGGCGTTAGGGAGCGCAAGGGAGCGCAACCCCGGCGTACCCTACATTCCGATAATGGTAGTTAACGGGGCTTTTCAACCGGCGCCGGTTTCACTTGCCACAAGCGGACTGCTGCAAGATCGGCGGCCGTCACTTCTGCGGGTAGCGCGTTACACGTGGGCGCGGCGCTTTACCGGCGATGGCCACGGGAGCCCCGAAATCCAAGCTCCCGGGCCCGCCGGCGCGAGTGTAAGTATGCGTGGCGGAGGGTTGTGCGCCCTTCGCTCTACGATCAGAAATCGAACAAATCGAACAGGTCGCTGATGGCGGGACTGTTCGTCGGGACGTACGGGTTGGCCGCGGTCGAGGTCGGGTTGGCGAGATTATCCCGGCTGCGGCCGGTGATCGTGTTGAGATGCCAGTTCCGTTCGATGAACTTGAGGACCGAAACGTGATCGGCATACGCGTGGGAGATGTGGCCGGGCTTCGTGTGCGGCGAAATCACCAGTAAGGGGATGCGTGTGCCGTCGCCGAAGAAATCCAGCGGTTGCACGTAACCGGAGTCGTAGTAGCCGCCGCCTTCGTCGGTCGTAACGAAGATCGCCGTAGTAGCCCACAAATCCGGATTCGCTTTCACGTCGTCCACAATTTTTGTCACGAATCCTCCGAAGAGATCCCATTTGGAGGAGGCCGGGTGGCCGTCCACCCACCCGCTGGGCTTCACAAACGAGACCGAGGGCAGGCTGCCGTTGTCGATGTCCTTGTACAGGTCCTCGGTATCGGTGATGTGCGCTGTGCGCACGGCTTTATTCGTCATAATCTGCTTTTGATAGTGGAACGGATTGCAGATATTGCAGTATTGATCGCTTTTCTGGCCCACTGTTCCGTAGTTAAGCTGGTACTTGTCGCCCAAATACGCGTTCCACTGATCGTTGTAACTCTTCCAGGAGATGTTGTTCTCAAGCAATACGTCGGCGATGCTTCGCTGGGTTGTCCCCGGAATTGTGAACGGGGTGTTGTTCGCGTTGGTGTCGGTGTACGCATCGGTGCCGTCGCCGAAGTAACCGGGGTTGTAATTGTTCAGCAGGTAATAGTGGCCCGCTTCGCAGTTCGGCTTAATCGCGGGGCTCAACGAGCCCAGGTACGCCACGATCGGTCCAACACCCGGTTGTGAGGGATCCGAGCAGTTGCTGTAGCTTCCGCCGCCGTACACGCCCACCGAAGCGCCGTTGCTGCCGAATCCACCGTACCCGTCCTGCGTCCACCAATTGTTCGTTCCGGCAACCGGGTTGGGATTTTCGATCTCGTTCACCGGACCTCCGGCGAACGTCATCTGGTTGTTGGGGGGCGGGAGGGCGTTCCCGTTCTCATCGCTGAACCAGATCGCGTCTCCAAAGCCGAGCATGATACTGTTCGCGCCCGTGCCGCCCATGACCGGCTGATGATAGTTGTCGCTGATCGCGTAGTTGTCGGCCAGATATTTGGTGTAAGGCGCGTCGCCGAACAGCATATTGTAAAAGCCCATGGAAGTTGCGCCTTCATGGGTCGTGACCTTACCGGGTGCGTAATCCGTGCTGAAGTTGGCCGGTTGCGCGGCGCCGTTCACGTTCGAACCGACGGTCACCTCGGTCCACGGGAAGAAATCCGCCAGGCAGCCGCTGGGATTCGGCACCGTCGCGTGGGCCACGTCGCAGTCCATTTGCTGCCACATCTGGTAGAACCGGTGTACCGGGCTGTTGGCATACGAATCGTAGGGAAACAGCGTGGTATTAGTGAACTGAAATGGGCCAGGCAGCAGCGTGGAGTAGGGCGCCGAGCTGCTTACGCCGGTGATGCGGCTGTCCGGGACGCGACCCGCGAGGTTGGTTCCGCCGGTCAACAGGAGCTGATAGTAGTCGATCGGCGAGGACGATAGCCCATTCTCAGAACTCGTCGCATCGTGATGAGTGCAAATTCCATTGTTCGCACAAACGTTTGTCGGTCCGCCGTTCAGCGGCGCGGGGAGGGCGGCGTAAAGAGTTTTTGCAGTTGTCGGGCTAAGCTGGAAAGTCGCGCTGCCCGTGATGTCGGCGGAATACTGATGCGCCTTGGCGAAGTTCGGCCCAGGCGATCCGTCCCAATTGACGATCCCCTCTGAGAGCAGATTGTTCACGGTCTCGCCTGGCTTTGGAAGGTAGGTCGCAAAGAGATGATCGAACGTCCGGTTCTCCCCGACAATGACGATTACATGCTTGATGGGAGAGCTGGTGGGAGGCGCGCCATCGTCGTACGCCTTGACAGCTTGCGGCAGAGGTCCGAAAAGATACTGGGTCATGGCGAGTAACGCTAAGGTTACCCGTGTCGTGCGCAAGATTTTTGCGACTGAGTTCGCTTTGAGGGTCATACTCTCGATTCCTCCTCAGAATCAGGCCCTAAGAATAAGCACGACGCGTTAAGGGAGCATGACCGTTGGATTAAGGTTTTATTGTTGGTGGCTGCATTTTTTCCCGGAGAGTCATGCGGTTGCGACAAAGGGCTCGTGACAGTCCGCCGGTCGGAACTGTTGCAAACGAGTCAGGGGACAGTTTTTTGAAGTGCCTACATCGCAACCAGTGATTTGCACTCGGAAGTCCCCACACACGGACGTTTGAGGAGTCGTCGCGGGCCGCCATGACTTTCGTTGATGGCAAACAACGGGCCGTTGGTGGCGGTCCACTTCGACGGTTTGCCGACAAGAACGAAGCCGCCCACGCGGCGGACCCTACGCGTGGGGTGTAGCAGCGACGCTTCTCTCAGCGGAATAGCGTGGGTCCGATGTCCTTGTGACCGGTTTACGCAAGAAGATGCTGGTAGGAACTCCAGCGTCGTCACTATTCGGAAAGTACCATCCGCGGCTATCTGCGGACCGTGGGCGGAGTTCGCCAGACATTTCGGAAAATCCCCGGACAAGTTGGGGCCAGATGATCTGCGCAGCTATCAGGCGTATCTACTCCAAGAACGCAAACTGACCGTCGGAACGGTGATCGCTCGCGTGGCGGCGCTGAGATTCTGCTTCGTCCGAGCCCTGAAGCGGCATGAGTTCAGACAGGACCTGCCGTATCCCAAGAAGCAGCGCCGCTTCCCGAATGTGTTGAGTGTCGAGGCAGGCAATCTCGCGCAGCGAGCTCTGCTGATGATCCTGTACGGCACCGGAATGCGGCGGAGAGAAGTTTCTCTACTGAAGATCAGTGATATCGACAGTTGTCGCATGATGATTCGAGTCGAGCGCGGCAAGGGCGGCCACGACCGGGATTTGCCCTTAGCCCGGCCCTCCTGGAAACACTGCGCGAGTATTGGCGTTGGAAGAAGCCGCAGATTTACCTGTTTCCAAGCGGCGAACGGCACCGCGGCATAGTCGCTCGACGTTGAGCCGTTAACGGGCCTACAGGAGTTCAGTACCATCTCAACTGCGACGCTTCCTGGCCAGGAAGAAACTCGTTCACCCTTCCTTCCAAAAAGGGAGGGCGCCCGCGAGCGAACCGCGAAGTTCGCCCACGAGCGCCGCCGGAAGGGCTCCCGATTCGAGGATAGCAGAGGGGGCCGAGAGAATCGGCGTAACTTGTTGAGTGGTATAGCGAAGTGGCTTGTGACCGGGGAAGCGAAGGTGCGAGTATACATCGGGACCGGGCTGTAGTTCCCCGAGATTTTCCCGGAGCGCCGGCGAGTCCGCTAGGAGGATGTTGAAAAACCCTTGATAACCGCTCCCTGTGGTCGCGGCTCACAGTGGGCGCTTTGTGTTTACAGCGTCTTGCCGAGCCGCGACCACAGGGAGCGGTTTACCTCGCGCGTTTCTCAGCAGCGTCCTAGACGCACCCCCCCGGTAAGGCACCGCGCCAGACGGTCGCTCCCGAATCTAAACGCCTGCGGCTGGTTGGGGAACCAGGCGGCGGAGGTCCATCCGCATGGCGTCGATCATGTGCAGTAGAGGCTCCACATCCACCGTTCCGACCCCCAGCCTAAACATCAGCAAGCGCGCTTCCAAAATAGTCCGGGTCCGCCAAAAAACCGCTTGCTGGCGGATGAGAGTCGACGCCAATTCCGGCGACCCGGAGCGCGACTCGGCCACCATGCGGCGGGCCTCGGCATGCAGCGCCTGAAAGTCCCGCGTCAGCTCGCTCACATAGCGGCGGAAAATGCGCAGGCTGTCGCGCTTCCAGCGAGTCCGCCGGCTCGCGGTGAAGCCGGGTTGCACGGCCAGAAACTGGACATCACGGGCGGAAAGCAAACGGTTCATGACCTGATACCGTGCCAGGGAGAAGCCGCGACGGGCCTCTCCTCGATCGTTTTCCGATGCTCTTCGAGAGCTGGTCTTTCGAGAGCTGAACCACGCCCACCCGAGCGTGGCCGCCAAACCGGCGAGCGCGCCGGCCGTAACGACCCATGCCAAAAGGATCCAGGGATTCATTCCATGACTCCGCCGAACACCAGCCAGGATAGTACAGTTTTCAAAATAATGCAAAGTTAATCGTGTACATTAACGCTCCATTTCAACGGCGGCCCAGGCGGACCAGCGCCGCGTTGATCGAATCCAGCTGGTGGGTGAGCCGGGCCAGTACCGCCGGGTCGCCGGCGTGTCCGGCCTCGTAATCCGATGCATTCGCTTCAGGGCGAAGGACTAACGCCCACACCGTGAAGCATAGTAGCGAGATGCCCAGGAGCGAGGAGCTGACGGCGGGATAGTAGGCTTGGACCAGCAGGTTCAATGCCAATAGGCCCGCCGCATGCGTGAAATAAAACACGGAAAAACCAGCGATCGACAGGGATATGTTTCTGGAAACACCGACCGGAAACCAGGTAATAAAGGCCGCAATAAGCAACAGGAAAATGAGAATCACCAGTTCTATCGTGCGCTCCAGACTGAAGAACCGATGGTTGATGGCCGATTGCCCCGCCAAAACCTCCTGGTCGAGAAAGGTTCCGGCCGCCGCGACGACGATCGCGAAAGCGGTGACCGCCAGGACGCTTGCGCGGCCGAAACGCGCGAGACCCGGATGTTTCGCCAAAGCAACACGATACAGTTCCAGCACCGCTAGGATCGCCAGAACATGCATGACCGCTTGTACAACCATATAGGCGTGCGCATACGCAACCGAATAGAGGGGAATCCGAATCAGGATCAGGCTGGCTACGGCGTCCATCAGAAAGTACGTGAATAAGAAAGGGCAAATCCGGCGCAGCCCGGTGACATGAATCCGCACCAACAGACCCGCCAAAGCCGCCAGGTTGGCATACCACAGCCATTGGCCAAGGGGGAGCATACGGGCAGTTTAGCATTGACTCGCAGGATTTTCGAAGAGCCAGACGGTGCCGAAGGGAACGGCGAAGCTCACGCGGTGCCAGTGGCCTTCTGCGCGCACTGTCCGCGTGAGTTCCCGATTTATTTTCCCGAGCTTCTCGCAGTCGCTACAACATGGCCGGCCGCAGCCAGCAGGATGGCGATTGCCGGTTCGGGTGCGATTTGTGGGCCATCTAATTCCCACCGCCGCCGCACGGATTGCACGGAGGAGGTGGGTATTGGGGATAGGAGGCCGCCCCGACGGTGGAAACGACCGATAGTGCAAGCACAGCCAGCAGCACGATTTTCTTCAACATTTTGAGAGTCCTCCAGAGTTAAAAAACTCTTAGGGCATAAGCATATGTGCTATGCCGGAGTACTCCTCGCGCTAAGCTGATGTTTTCGGGATTCAGAACAGATTGGGCCGTATCCCCCGAATTTTCTGGGGCTATCCCTCTTTCTCGCCAAATTTGGCCGGCCAGCTTACAATGGACAAGTGCCTCGGTTTAAGTTAAAGGGAGCTCTGGAACATTCGGCTGCGGTCGATTTGTGGAAGCAGACTTTGTCGAGTATCCCGACGGCATACGGGCGCCTGACGTACCTGGCATCGCTCCGGGATCCGAACTCGGGCATATACCGGCATCACGGCCTCAGTACGGTTTACGGCCGGGAGGAGAGCGCCCGCGCCATGCGGGAAAGTCACGAGGAGGCCTTCGCGGAATGGTTGAACCTGGATCTTGAAGCAAAGACGGCGGACCTGCGTGAATACGCGGACAAACTGGAAGATCCGCCGGAGGCTGTTCTGCGGCACCTGGCGAGCACGGCGACCAGTGAAGCTCAGCTGCCCGACGACGCCCGGCCAATGGAACGGAAGCTATTTCACAGAGATTTCGATATGGCGGTGGAGTTGCTTAGGCGCGGTTCCGGCGAACGTTCGAGCGGTCGAGTGTCATCGCGACGCGGGTAACTTGTCCAACTACCTCAATTTCCTCCGGATAGGAGTAAACCTCGGGATCGCAACGCGATGCGGGGTGGGGCTGGACAGTGATGCGACTCTCCCTGATGGAGCACCAGCCGCACAGGTAGCCGTCGCGATGTTCCAGAAAATAAATGGGACGGTCCAATTCGCTGGTCCAGCCGCTCATCGCGATGCGGCGCTTGGAATCGTCGACGACGACCAGCGATCCGGGGGGGATCAGGGGGGACATAAACCAGTCTTCGGTTCCGATCAGCCCGTATCGATATGTCCTTAAATCCAGATTATTCAACAGCATCAAGGGAAGCGCGCCCCACCGCTGAATCATGCGGCTGAGGAAAACAGTCCGGCTGAGATCCAGACCGGGGTCCAAGGCCAGCGGAACTTGAATTTCGCCGTCCTCCGGCCGGAAGCCGACCAAGTGGGTGCGCTCATGTTGGATCAGCATCGCGTCGCGGGGAAGTGACGGGAGGGAAATGCCGTACCATGAAAGTACGTCGGAAAGCTCCAGCCGGTAGACAGCGCACAGGGAGTACAGCCGGTAGATGGAAGGTATAGTTCCTTTATTTTCAATATCCGCCAGGCGGCTGAGGGCGATGATAAACTCGTCGTTCCCATTCCGCGAGGCAATCCGAACGCTCGCTTCCTCAACGTCGCGAAAGCGAAGACTCAGTCGTTCGCGGATGTGCTTGAGTCTCTGTCCGGGATCCTCCGTGCTGGAGGCCGGAGGTGTAGAATCGGTCTGCCGCTGGGGGCCAAATCCCATACGTCCTGTCCTGCAAATAGCAGGCCGCGCTTCAGTATACCGGCCCCATACGGGGGTAAGCAAGGCTCTTTGCCCCAATCTTGTTCTGAAATCAGAACAAGAAGTCCGGCGGGTAGGGTTTTTCAGTGACAACCGATGTTTTTCCGCGATCGCTGGGCTCTTTTGCCGTGAAGCAGGGGCGCGGCAGCGATTCCGACTACCGTGAGAAACTGAACAGCAACATGAAGGAAAACTTGAAAATGATGGGTGCAAATCGCGGATGCATGGGGGAGGGAGCCGTTCGTCACACGATCCCCTCCCGCCGGGCGGAGCGGATTCGATGACCGCCGGCAAGGGAGGCCGCAGGCGGACTGGTTTCCGGGTTGCCTTTCAAGGTGAGCTGGGAGCTTTCAGCCAGCAGGCGATCCAGCAGTTCTTCGGAGCACGCGCCGAGCCGGTTCCGCGCCCGCGGTTCGACGACGTTTTCGCGGCGCTGAAGAAGGGCGACGTGGATGCGGCGGCGCTGCCGATCGAGAACACGCTGGCCGGCTCGGTCCACGAAAACTACGACCTGCTGATGAAATTTCCGTTTGAGATCACGGCCGAGACGAACGTGCGCGTGATCCACAACCTGATCGCGCCCCCCGGTACGCGGTTCCAGGACATCCGGCGCGTGTATTCGCATCCGGTGGCGCTGAATCAGTGCCTGGATTTCTTTGCCAGGAATCCGCACATCGAGCGGGTGCCTTTTTACGACACGGCCGGCAGCGTCAAGATGGTGATGGCGGAGCGGCCCACCGAATCGGCGGCGATCGCCTCGAAACTGGCGGCCCAGATCTATAAAGGACGCATACTCAAGAGAGGCATCGAGGACGATCGCCAGAATTTCACGCGATTCTTCCTGCTGGAGCACAAAGGCGCCGGGCCGCGGAAAATTGCGGGCACGGCGAAATCAGGCGCGACGAAAGCGGGTGCGGCCACATCAGATGCAACTGGACGCCCGTGGAAAACGTCTGTGGTCTTTTCCACACGCAATGTGCCGGGAGCCCTGTTCCGCGCGCTGAGCGCGCTGGCGCTGCGGGATCTGAACCTGGTGAAAATCGAATCGCGGCCGTTACGAGGAAAGCCGTGGGAATATCTGTTCTATCTGGATCTGCTGGGACATCGGGATGAAAAGAACGTACAAAACGCGCTGGCGCACCTGGGCGAAGTCGCCGACTTCGTGCGCGTGCTGGGCAGTTACCGGGCGGCGTGAAGCGGCTGAACGGCGGGAGAATCGGAATTCAGCATGAAGGGCATTTACGTTTTCTGTTGGCTGGGCGTTTCCGCGTGGGCCTTTGGCGATTCGGATTTGATGAAGGCTCGCGACGCGCAGGATCAGCCGGCGCTGGAGCGGATCGCGTCACAGGCTGCGGCGCGGGCGGAGAAAGAATCGGGCGACGCGGCGGCGCAGTACCAGGCGGCGCTGGCAGAGTCCACGCTTTCCGAGGTCGCCATGGAAGTCCGGGATAAAAATCTCTCGCGCACGGCCGCCGAGGCCGGTCTGAAGACAGCGGAGCGTGCGGTGTCGCTCAAGGCGGAGAGCGCGGAATACCATCGGATCTACGGGACGCTGTGCGGTCAAGCCGCTGCCGCCACCGGAGGCCTGGGAGCGCTGAAGTATGGACGCTGCGCGCTCGACGAGGTCAACAAAGCGTTACAACTGGATTCCAAAGCGGCCATCAACTACTTGAGCCGGGGCATCGGGAACTACTATCTGCCCCCGGCGCTGGGCGGCGGAGTCGATCTGGCGATCAAGGATTTCGAGAAGGCCGCGGAAATGGACCGCAAGTTCGCGGACCCGCACTTGTGGCTGGGAGTCGCGCTGCGCAAGCAGAATCGCAACGCCGAGGCCCGCAAGGAATTTAAAAAAGCCGTGGATCTCGATCCCGCTCGGGTGTGGGCCAAGCAGCAGTTGGAGAAGACGCCGGAGTAGCGGCAGAACGCCCTGCGAAACACGAAGACAGGCAACCTCTTTTCTGGTAGCGGACCTTCATAAAAACGACAAATGGCGTTCCCGTGTCCGCCCCGTTTTTCGTCGCCTTTTTTACGGTTGAGCGGCACCCATGCCAACCTCAGTGCTTATGTCCCCTACTGAAGCCGGCCGGTTCCGTAGAGTACGCCATTTCCGAGGCGATTCGTTTGCAGCAATAGAAGTCCCGAGCTGCCGTCTGTGATCACGATCACAAAGGTCTGGGCGCCTTGACCGGGCTGCGGTGCGAGAGTGATGTTGCCGGTCCCATCGGGATTGACGGAATAGGTCCCGATAAAAACTCCGTTAGACACCTGTCCACCGGTACCGACAAATGTAGTCGACACCGTCACATTCCCCGCCCCGTCGAACGTCGCCACATCGAGGCCTGTAGCCGGAAGCGGCGACTTGGTGAACTGGACTCCGTAAGAGCCTTGCAGGACCCCGACAGATTTGATCTTAGGACGCTTGGCTCTACCAACTCCGCTGATCACAACTCCCGAGAGGTTGCAACCTCCTGAGCAGCTCGTCACAACCAATTGAAGGCCACGACCGCCATCGTCGATCACCATGGCAAACGTAAGATTGACCCCTATATCAAGGGCGACTGTTATGTTCCCGGTACCGTCGGGATTACCGGAATATGTCCCGGTGAAGTTCCCGGTTATCGTAGTTACCGGCACTGCGCCGCCGGAGCCTAATTCGAGGGTATAGGGCCCGCTCACATTCCCTGCCCCATCGAAGTTCATCGCGCCCAGGATCGCCACTCCGCCTTGGTTGGATGGATCGTTATACGACACATTAAGCAGGAAGCCGAAAGAGCCGTTCGGGGACGTGCCCTGGGCCGTAACCGCGCCGATCAGAACGACCGTGAGAAACAACGCAGACATCAGACTTGAAAAAGATCGCGCGCGAACCTTCATGAACTCCTCCTCCTCAATTGACAATCGACTACGGATTTTTATCTTGGAATCCTCGGCCGGGCCATTTTCGGGCGGCGAGGATACCATCTAAGGATATCATTGATCGCCTCAGTTGCTACCAGGTCTTAGCGGCACGTGGGCCGGAAACGGTACCGGCCGTACCATTGAGACCGGCGCAGCGAAAAATGAGGACAGTCAGCCCTTTTTCGGGCTGCGGACTTGCAACGAACCGACGACTCGCGTTCCGAAGAAAGGTGTCTGTCGCTGTTTTTTGCTAGGGCCAAGCCGCGCAGAAGCGCGGCTGCAGCCCAGAAGGGCCGCCCCACATTGGTGAGCCTTATTTTTTCTCGCGGGCGACGATCACGCCGTTGACGAAATAATTCACCACCTTCGCGTCGTTGCGGGCCATCTCGTAATAGGCGGCCTTCAGCAACTGATCCTTGCGGTTGATGAGCGTCTCGCGGATGGTCTGCTGGACCTTGGGATCGGAAAGATCGCGCTGGCCGGCCGGCTCCCGCGTGATGAGCTTCAGGATGCGATAGCCTTCGGGCGTGCGCATTACCGGCGTCACCTCGCCGGGCCGCAGCGCGGTGATCGCCTTGCGCAGATCCACGTTGGCTTTATCGAGCGCGGATTCAGGGATGAAGCCCAAGTCGCCGCCGTTCTGCGCCGAATTGGGATCCTCGGAATAATTCTGGGCGAGCATGCCGAAATCTTCGCCCTGGCGCAGGCGCTGGCTGAGGCTGGCAGCTTTGCGGCGGGCCTGTTCCTCGTCCCGAGCTTTATCGTTCTTGAGATTGCGGACGTTGGGGTCGGGGGTGGGCGTCACCAGGATTTGCGCCATGTGGATTTGCGGCTCGGCGAGATTGAAACTGGATTTGTTGGAGGCGTAAAAATCCGCGATGTCCTTGTCGCTGACGCTGATCATGGAGGTGATCTCTTTGTTGAACAGCTTTTGGACGCTGAGATCGCGCCGGAGCTGCGCCTTGAGATCGTCGACCGACATCTTGCGCTGATCGAGCTGGGATTTGAATTCCTCCTGGGTGTAGGGCGCCTTGAGCTCGCTGAACTTGCCCTCGACGTCGGCGTCGACCGCCATCAGGCCGAGCTTCTCGGCGCGCTGCAGCATGATTTCGTTGTCGATCAGGGTCCGCAGCACCTCGAGCTTCTGGATCATGATCTGGTCGCCGTTGGCCTGGTTGGCCGGACCGAACTGCGATTGATATTGTTTGTCCAGCTCGGCGTAAGTGATGGGGCGATTGTTGACGGAGGCGGCGACGTTGGCGGGCGCGGCGCGATTGCACGCGGCCAGGATCGCGAAACCGCACAGGACTATCGCTACAGATGGCGCTACGGACGACGCAACGGACAACCCGACGGACAACCCGCGAAACGGATTGCGCGGGCGGTGCGCCAGGTCGTGCTGAGGGTGCCCGCACACCTCCAGCGGGCCGGCGGGCGCTCGATTCGTCATTGCAGGGAACTCTATTTTAACGCGGGTTCGCGACCGCGAGGCTCCGGTCGAAGAAATCGACCATGGCGGCATCCATCTGGCGGGAGTTCGGCCCCGTCACGGCATGGCTGCGACCCCCATAGATCTGCATCTCGAACTGCCTGCCGGCGGCCTGCAGGGCGGTCGCGAATTGAAGCGTGTTCTGGAAAAGAACGTTATCGTCTTCCATGTTGTGGGCGATCATCAGGCGGCCAGAGAGGTGCGAGGCGCGCAAGGTAAGCGCGCTCTCGCGGTAACCATCTTCATTCTCGCCGGGCAATCCCATATAGCGTTCGGTGTAGATGGTGTCATAGTTGCGCCAGTTGGTCACGGGCGCACCGGCGAATCCCGCGCGGAAAAGATCCGGCGCATTGAGCAACAGATTCAGGGTCATGAATCCGCCGTAGCTCCAGCCCTGGACGCCGATGCGGGCGGGATCCACGAAGCCGAGCGAGATCAAGTATTCGACGCCGGCGCGCTGGTCTTCGCGCTCGACCTTGCCGAGATCGCGATAGATCGCGCGCTCGAAAGCGTGCCCGCGGCCGGAGGTTCCGCGATTGTCCATTTGCCAAACGAGGTAGCCTCGCTGCGCGAACACCTGATCGAGCGTCACTCCGGCCCAGGCGTCGCGG
This sequence comes from Bryobacteraceae bacterium, assembly GCA_035934795.1. GTDB lineage: Bacteria > Acidobacteriota > Terriglobia > Bryobacterales > Bryobacteraceae > Palsa-187. The sequence goes on from DASYXM010000008.1 coordinate 140,206, forward strand.
GCGCTCTGCTCGTGCGGGCCGCCGTAGACATCGACCATCAACGGATATTTTTTCGACGGATCGAATCCAGGCGGCTTAATGAGGCGTCCGTACAACTGCGTTTTGCCGGGGCCTTCAAAGGAGACGATCTCGGGAATCTGCAGGTCGAACTCTTCGAGGGCGGCGCGATTGGCGGGCCGAATTACAGATTGGAGCGCATCGTCGGACGATCGCAGCGCGGTTTCAGGAGGCGTCTGCAGGCTGGAATGAGTGTCGAGAAAATTCCGGCAGCCCGGGGCCATGGATATTCGGTGACTTCCGGGAGCTTCCGTCACGCGGCGTTTGCCGGAGCCATCGAGCGCGATGCGATAAAGCTGGCGCTCCAGGAAACCCGCTTCCGTCGAGACGTAATACGCCTGACCGCCCGCGAGATCCCAGCATGAAATCGAGGTGACCTCCCAGGGACCCTGCGTCAACTGCTTCGGTTTACCGCCATCGAGCGGGAACCGATACAGGTGCCGGAATCCATCGCGCTCGCTGGTCCACAGAAAGCCGCTGGAGTCCTTGAGAAACACCGGCTCGCCCTCGATATTGATCCAGGCGGGATCCGACTCGCGGTACACGGTCTTCGATGTTCCGTTCGCGGCGTCGAAGAGAAGCATTTCAAGCCGGTTCTGGACGCGGTTCGTGCGGGCGATCCAGACGTGGCGGGAATCGGGGGTCCATCCGGCGCGCGCGATCAAATAGGTCTTGACAGTGTCGCCGGCGTCAAGCCATTTCGTCGGGCCTCCCGTCGCTGAGACCACGCCGGGGCGGATCAAGGCATTGCTGTCGCCGGCCTGCGGATAGCGCTGGGGCTGGTAGGCCGGCTTCCCATCGAGGAGCGAGGCGTGCGGATATTGAGGCTCGACGCCGGTGTTGAACTGAAGATATAAGATCGATCGCGAATCGGGCGACCACCAGTAGGCGGTTCCGAGATCCAGCTCCTCCGGATAGACCCAGTCGACGCCGCCGTTGCGCAAGGTGTCCGAGCCGTTCGAGGTGAGACGCGTTTCCTTGCCGGAAGAGAGATCGAGCGCATAGAGATCCCAGGCTCGGCGAAAGGCGATGCGGCTGCCATCGGGCGAGAACTTCGGATCGGCCTCCGCGGCCGGCGTCTTCGTAAGCTGGCGCCATTTCCCGGATTTGGCATCGACCAAGAACAGATCGCCGACCGTAGCGTAGAGGATTTCAGTGCCGCGCGGGCTCCACGAAATCGGTTGTGACAAGACGCGGCGATTCTCCCACGGATCGCCGTCGGAGGCGGGCGGAGCCTGGGCCACTTGACTCATTTCGTCGAGGCGCACGAGCGCGCGTGGGCGATGCTCGGCGAGGTCGTAAATGTGGAGCTGTCCGTTTTCGCGATAGGCGAAAGAAATCCCGGCGGGCGACCAGACGGGCTCGCTCGGAAAAGCCGCGGGACGCGATCGCCATTGCTCGTACGCGTCCAGAGTGACGGGCTTGCGCGCAGTCTGCTGGCCCAGGAGCGCCTGGACATTGCTCAGCTTAAAAGGCACGACCAAGACAAGCGCGACGAAGAGCAGAAACCTACGCGTCATTCTTTACGCCTTTACCCTTCACGCCTTCTACATTTCGGCGACGAAAGCCGCCGCCAAGGGTATAGTTGGATTGTATTCAAACATGAAGGTCACTTTTTGGGGTGCTGCCAAAACTGTAACTGGTTCGATGCATCATGTCGAGACGGGCGGGCGACGGTATCTTCTGGATTGCGGGCTGTATCAGGGGCGCAGGCAGGAAGCGTTCGACCGCAACAGTCACTTCCCTTTCCCCGCGCAAGACATCGCCGCGGTGATCCTGTCGCACGCGCACATCGATCATAGCGGCAATCTTCCGACGCTGGTGAAGAACGGATTCTCGGGGCCGATTCATACGACACCCGCGACGGTGGATCTGTGCCTGGCGATGCTGGCCGATTCGGCGTTTCTGCAGCAGAAAGACGCGGAGTTCGTCAACCAGCGCCGCACGCATCGCAAGGCGCTGGGCAAGGACGATCGCGAAGTCGCGCCCCTGTATGAGATCGCAGACGCCGAACGAACTTATTCCTTGTTCGACGCCGTGCCGCTCGGTTCCGTGCAAAAAGTCGCCGAGGGATTCACGTATCGGACGTACGACGCGGGGCACATGCTGGGATCTACCGCGATGATCTTGGAAGCCGACGGGGTCCGCCTGGCGTTCTCCGGAGACGTTGGGCGTCCGGGGCTGCCGATCATCCGCGATCCGCAGCCGCTGGCCCAGGCCGATTACCTGATCATGGAAAGCACGTACGGGGATCGCCTGCACAAGCCCCTCGGTCACGTCGCGGATACATTAGCCGATGTGGTAAATCGCACGGCGGGCCGCGGCGGGAAGATCATCGTGCCGGCGTTCGCGGTGGGCCGCACCCAGCAACTGGTTCTGCTGCTGCACCAACTGATGGACGCGAAGCGCGTGCCGTCGATTCCTATGTTCGTCGATAGCCCGCTCGCGGTGAATGCTACCGAGATTTTCCGCAAGCACCCGGAGTGCTGGGACGAGGAAGCCCGCAGCTACCTGAGCGATGGCCACGATCCGTTCGGATTCAGCCGTTTGAAATACGTCCGCGACGTGAACGAATCCAAGGCGCTGAACGATCTGCACGGTCCGTGCCTGATTGTAGCCGCCTCGGGAATGTGCGAGGGAGGCCGCATCCTGCATCATTTGCGGAACAACATCGAAGATCCGCGCACCACGGTGCTGATTACGGGCTATCAGGGCGAAAACACACTGGGACGAAAAATCCTCGAAAAGCGTCCCGAGGTCCCGATTTTCGGCGAGCCGATGCGGCTACGGGCGGAGGTGTGTTCGCTCGACGAGCTCAGCGGACACGCCGATCAGAAGGAATTGATCGAGTGGATGCGCCCCTTCGCCAAGGGACTGAAGAAAGTTTTCCTGGTGCATGGCGATCCGCAACCGGGCGCCGCGCTGGCGGAAGCGATCCGCAGGGAATATGGGATCGAGACCGTACAGCCGCCGCGCGGCGATTCGTTCCAGTTGGCGTGACGGACGGCGGGAGGGCGGGCAGCTGGTCCCTTGACGGTGCGGGAAAGAGCAGTGCGTAGGTTACGTTAGGATAGGCGAAGGCGTCTCGTCATTCGTGAGGTGAGGCGAAATCTTGTTGGCATCGAAGTGGAAGCCCGCCGTGCGTTGGGTCGGCGCGATGGCCGTACTGGCAATCGCACCGCACGCCGCGGCGCAGATGAACGGCGGCGAGATCGGCGGCAGCGTATCGGACCCTCTCGGCGGGCGCATCCCGGGCGCGGCTATCGTCGCGCAGGATCTTGCCACGGGCAAGCGTTACACGGGGGCGTCCAATACTTCCGGTGAATACATCCTGCCGCAGTTGCCGGTGGGGCAATACTCGCTGCGCGCGAGCGCGGAGAACTTCAAGGTAGCCGAAATTGCGACGGTTGAAGTGCACGTCGGGCAGCAATTGCGACAGGACTTCGCGCTGCAGGTCGGCGATGCGAGCGAAGTGGTGATCGTCGAAGGCGATACGGGCGTGCAACTGGATTCGGCCGAGATCAAGGACGTGATTCAGCGCCAGGCGATCGTCAACCTGCCGCTACGCGGCCGCCAGTTTCTGGATCTCGCGACGCTAAGCCAGGGGGTGGTGCGTCCTCCGGGCGGCACGCGCGGCGAGGCGCTGCAGCAGGCGGGAACGCTGGTGAACGTGCTCGGTCAGCGCAGCGGGCACAACCTGTACCTGGTGGACGGAGTGACGGTGACCGACGAGTACTTCAACAACATGGTGATCTCTCCGTCGATCGACGCGATGCAGGAGTTCCAGCTGTTGAAAACGTCGTATTCGCCGGAGTTCGGCGGAAAATCCGGAGCGGTCATCAACGTGATCACGCGCGCCGGCACGAACCGGTACTCCGGCAGCCTGTTCGAGTTTGTCCGCAACAGCGCCTTCGACGCTAAGAATTATTTCGACTCGGCGAGCGCCCCCATCCCGCCGTTTCGCCAGAATCAGTTCGGCGCGACGGTGGGCGGCCCCATCGTCAAGAACAAACTGTTTTTCTTTTTGAGCTACGAGGGCCAGCAGATCAGCAAGGCCCTGACGAAAACCTTTTCCGTTCCGACGGATGCGATGCGGCACGGCAATTTTGCGGGATTGCCGCCGGTGTACGATCCGCTGAGTGGCGGTGCGGCGGGACGGGTTGCCTTCGGCAACAACCAAATCCCCATGAATCGTCTGGACCCGGCGGCGCTGGCCTTGCTCGCACTGATTCCAGAGCCGAATTTGCCGGGGATCGGGCAGAACCTGCTCTCCGTGGAACAGCAGAGGTCGCACAGCAACGCCGCGAGCGCACGCGTGGACGACCAAATCACGCCAGCCGATAACCTGTATTTCCGCGCGTCCTATTTCGATGCGCGGGAGCTCGACCCCTTCGGATCGGACGTGCTGCAGGAAAGCCTGCTGCCGGGTTTCGGCCGCGATCTGAGCACGCACTCGATCAACGCGGCCGCGGGCTGGACGCACGCATTCAACGCACAAGTCCTGAACGAATTTCGCTTCGGCGCGCTCGCCGTCGGCGGCGGCCAGAGCAGTCCGAACGCGGGCGCTCCGTTTGCGGCGGCGAATGGATTGCAAGGCGTCACTACGAACCCCGCGGATATCGGTTACCCCCAGTTTTCCTTTGGCGGCCAGTTCAGCACCATGGGCGATCCGGCGTTGTTCACGTCGCGCCGGGATCGCGACATCGAAATCTACGACAACGTGGTGTGGCATCGCGGCACTCACACGTTGCGCTGGGGCGCCTACTTCATGCACTTCGATTTCCAGCCCGTGAATCCCAATGGCGCGCGCGGAATTTACTCTTACACGCCACGGTGGACCTCATCGGCGCCGGGGTTGGCCAATGGCAACGCGTTCGCGGATTTCCTGCTGGGTTACCCCACAACGGCGCAAGCCGGGCTGGGCCGGGCGGCGATGGATGCGCGCACGAATTGGGGGCATTTCTATGTCCAGGACAACTGGCAGTTGCGTCCCGGCTTGAAGGTGGACGCCGGACTGCGCTACGAGTACAACCAGAACATGACGGATTCGGGCAACCAGGTCGCCGCGATCGATCCGAATGTCCCGGGCGGAAGATTCGTGATCGCAAGCGACGGCGCCGGGAACCTGTCGCCTTCGGCCTCGGCGCTGTTGCCATTGCTGCCGATTCCCTGGGTGACGTCCGCCGCGGCGGGCTGGAGCAACAGCCTTCTGCGGAGCACGGGGCCGCGGCTGGCGCCGCGCGCGGGGATCGCGTGGAACCCGCCGCACAGCCCCAAGACGGTGCTGCGCGCGAGCTTCGGAATCTATCCCAACCAGGCCGCTTATAGTGTGATCACGAACCTGGCGCAGAACATGCCGTTCTTCGTCACCAAGACGGCGAGCGCGCCCGTCGCGCCGCTCCCGGCGTTTACAACCGAAACAGCGCTTGCGGGAACTGCGCTCGGGACCGTCGGCGGCAGCGACGTGAATCACGATTTTCTGGTGGAATACAACGAAGTCTGGAACGCGAGCGTGGAGCGCGAGATTGCGCCCATGACGATCTTTTCGCTGACCTATGTGGGGTCGCGAACCGTGCATGCGGACAGCTCGACGGTTCTCAACGTCCCCCTGCCAGGTCCTGGAGCGATTGCCGCACGCCGGCCCATTCCGCAGATGAGCCAGTTCAACACCATTCGCTGGAACGGCTGGGCCAAGTACGACGCCCTGACCGCGAACGTCACGCGGCGATTTGCGCGCGGATTGAGCTACGACGTCAACTGGACGTGGTCGCATTCCATCGACGATGCGTCCGACCCCGGCACTACGCTTAACGAAAACAATCTTCCGCAGAACGTCTACGACACTTCGAGCGAGCGCGCCAGCTCAAGCTTCGATCACCGGCAGAGGGTGGTCGCGAGCTTCTTATATGAACTGCCGCTGGCGATGAGGAGCCGCGGGTGGCAGGGGGCCGCCTTCGCGCGATGGCGGATGGGAGGCTCGTTTACGGCGCAATCCGGCGCGCCGTTCACGGTGAACATCGCGAGCGATCAAGCGAACATCGGCGCGGGACCCGCCCAGCGTCCCAACGCGACGGGCGATCCTAACAGCGGTCCCAAGACGCCGAACGAATGGTTCAACACCTCGGTGTTTTCGCTGCCCGCCCTCTACAGCTTCGGCAACGCACCGCGCAACGCCGTGATCGGGCCGGGCGCGCAGGAATTCGATATCTCGCTGATGAAGGAATTTCCCCTGGGCGAGATGCGGCGGCTGGAGTTCCGGGCGGAGGCTTACAATCTGCTCAATCGTCCGAATTTCAATGTCCCCAACCGCATGGCGTTCACGCCGAATTTCGGGACGATTTCGAGCGCGCAGGATTCCCGCCAGCTGCAGTTCGCTTTGCGATTTTCGTTTTAGCTGATGGCTTCAGCCTCATGGGCCCTGAAGAGGTTGCTCAAAAACTCCTTACAACCGCTCCCTATGGTCACGGCTGAGAATGGGCGCGCTCACTGTTTAGAGCGGCTGGCAAAGCCGCGACCGCAAAGGAGCGGTTCTTCCTGCGCGGAACCTGCCGTGCGGGACGCGATTATTGCAGCGGAACCAGGGACACCTCGCGGAGCTCAATCCAACCTTCGGCGCGAACCTGCCCACTGGGCCGCTGGTACCACAGCTCGAGCGATGAAAGACGCTTTTGAGCGCCCAGCACAGCTTCGGCTTTTTTCCAGCCGGCGGACGCAGCGACTGGAAATCGCTGACTACCGATGAGCCACACCAGGCCGGTGGTTTCGGGTAATTCATTGGTCCTCGCGGACCATTCCAGCCGGTAGCTGCGTCCGGGATCGAGCAGCACGAACTGGCCGAGCAGCCGGAACGTTTGCGGTTGTGCGCCTGAAAGTTCGATGCGATGTCCTTGCCCGCCCATATGGACGTGCGCGATCCCCGGACCCTGGCCGAGCCGCCAGTCGAAACCGCCTTCTAAAGGAGTGCTGGCGAAGCTCCCATTCCACACGCCGCCCGCAGGAGAATGTCCGGAGGCGATCCATAACTTGGCTGCTCGATCGAGCCGGGCGGCCCGCTCGGCGTCGTTTGATTCCGTCAGGCCCGAATCGATTAACACGCCGCACGCGGCATCGAGCAGGGGAACGTCGCTCGCGTCATGAAATGTGGCCAACTGCAACGCGATAACGCCGGCATCGCCACGATGCAGATCGAGCGCGTAGGCCAGCATCGCCGCAAGCACTTCTCTTTGCGGAGGCGCGCCGCGCGTCAAGATTTCGTCAACATCTTTCCCGACGCGCCAGCATAGGTCGAACGCAGGGCGGCGGTCGCCGTAGGAGACTTCCAGCGCGGATCGCATCCAGGTCCAGAAATCGTCGCGGCGATTCTGACGGAAGTAGAAATTCGCGAGCGTCCAGCGCGGCTCGTATTGACGGTCCACGCGCGCGGCCTCCAGCAGCCATTTTTCCGCCGTCGTGATATCGCCCCGAGCTTCACCAGCGAGGCCCAGCCTCAATCGCGGAGCCGAGGATAGAGGACTCAGCGCGGCGGCGCGCTGCAGCTCCGCGGTGGAATCGAGGCCGGCGTAATCCAGTTGCAACGCCCGAAAGAGAAGATATTGAACGTTGTTCGGGAGAATGCGCAACGCTCTCGCCACGGATTCTTCCGTCCCCCGGCGAAACTCGAAATCCGCCCACGCGAGGCGGATGGAAAACGCGGCGGCGATGACGAGCCCGACGATCGCGATCCCCGCGACTACGCCATTCATGCGACCGCGATTCATGTAATACATCTGTTCACGTAATACAACGGGAATACACTAATTTTTCTTGATCGATCGTAAAGTCGACTTTATAATTGACACAGTGCGAGTGAAATCTTTCTTCATCGTCTTGGCCGGCGCCGTGAGCGCGATGGCCGCTCCGCCCGCCATCGGGATCGTTACGGCAAGTGGTCATTTTACCGTGGACCGCTCGGAAGTCTGGGGGAACGCGACGCTTTTCGATGGCGGCAGGATCGAAACCTCGAATGCGTCCTCGGATGTCGCGCTGCGCAGCGGCGTGCGCGTGCAACTGGGCGGCTCCTCCGGCGCGAGCATCTCGGAGCGCCGCATGATTTTGTGGAAAGGCGCAGGCCAGGTTTCGACAGCCACGCCCTACGAAGTGGACGCCGGTAGTTTTAGAATCAAACCGGCTGGAACCGACGTTCGGATGAGCGTGGCGTACGCGCCCAGCGGAACAGTCGAGGTCACTGCGCTCCGGGGCGAAGCGCGGGTTACGCTTTCGGGCGGTGCGCTGCTGGCGTCGGTCGCCGCGGGCCAAAGGAGAAGCTTCGCGCTTCAGAACGCCGCGGGCCGGGCTGTGGTTCATAAAGGCTGTCTGGTGATGAAGGAAGGCCATTACGAGTTGCAGGACCAGGACACCGATGAAGTGGTGGAGGTGACCGGCGCGGTGAACCTGCTCAACCCCGCGGTTGGCAATCGTATCACCGCTACGGGCACGGCGAGCGATGCGCGTGCCTCGGTTGCGCCAGCGACCAGCGTAATGGCCGCTTCGGCGGTCGCCGTGGATCAGCGCGGCGGCTGTCTCGGTGTCGCGGCGGCGTTGAACGCAAGCACGGAAGTTGGTCTAGGCGGACCGGCCGCAGCTCCCGCGGGCGTGGGCGGCGCTCCCACCCCGCCGTCTGGACCAGCCCCCAGCGCGGGCGGCGGCGGAGGAATATCCAAAGGTGCGAAGATCGGCATCGCGGTAGCCGTCATCGGCGGCGGTGCGGGCGCTGCCATCGCGTTGGCCGGTAAAAAGGGTTCCACCAGTCCTTAACGAGGTCGTTTCCGCAGGACACGACCTATAGCTTCGTTGGGCGATCCGGCAGCGTCCCGGAACTATAATGGTGAGTGTCTCAAGCCATTGATGTCTTCGTCGAGAAAAATCAGGGGCGATTCCTCGACGAACTGAAAACTCTTCTTCGCATACCGAGCGTCAGCACCCTGCCAGAGCATGGCGCCGACGTACGTCGCGCGGCTGCTTTCGTGGCCGATGCCCTGCGCTCGGCGGGAATGGAAAACGTCGAGGTGATCGAAACCGCCGGGCATCCGCTGGTGTATGCGGACTGGCTGCACGCCCCCGGCAAGCCTACCGTGCTGTGCTACGGGCACTACGATGTGCAGCCGCCGGATCCCTTGGACGAATGGATCTCGCCTCCTTTCGAGCCGACCATCCGCGACGGGAACTTGTACGCCCGCGGCTCGGCCGACGATAAGGGGCAGATGTATTCGCAGATTAAAGCGGTGGAGTCGCTGCGCGCCGTGCATGCGAAGCTTCCGGTGAACGTCAAGTTTCTGATCGAGGGCGAAGAGGAAGTGGGCGGCGAATCCGTCGCGAAATACGTGCCTCTTAACGCCGCCAAGCTCCGCGCCGATGTCGCGCTGGTGTGCGATACGGAGCTGTTCGCCGAGGGCCTGCCGACGCTGTGCGTCGGACTGCGCGGGCTGGTCTACACCGAAATCGAGGCGCGCGGCGCGGCCAAGGATCTGCACTCCGGCATGTACGGGGGAGCGGCGCCCAATGCGGTCTTCGGATTGATCGAACTGCTTTCGAAGATGAAGGACGCGAACGGGGCGATTCAGATTCCCGGGATCTACGACGATGTGGAGCCTCCCGCGCCCGCGGAGATGCGCAGCTGGCACGCGCTACCTTTCAGCGAGGCGGAATTCTTGAAGAACGAAGTGGGCGCGTCGCAGCTGACGGGCGAGCCGAACTATTCGGTGCTGGAGCGCGTGTGGGCGCGGCCCACGCTCGAAGTGCACGGCATCGCGGGTGGATTCACGGCGGCGGGAGCGAAGACGGTGATCCCGGCGCGCGCCACCGCGAAGGTGAGTATCCGGCTGGTGCCTAAGCAGAATCCCGAGAAAGTTCTGGCCGCTTTCCGCAAGTTCGTGGCGGACCACACACCGGCGGGCATCCAGACGGAGGTGCGCGTCCTGAGCGCGGGACCCGCGATTTCCGTGAATCCCGATCACCCGGCGATCCACGTGGCCGCACGCGCCTTCGCCGAAGTGCTGGGGAAAGAGACGGTGTTTATCCGCAGCGGCGGCTCCATTCCGATCGTGGGCGACTTCGCCACGCAGCTGGGCATTCCCAGCATCCTGATGGGATTCGGGCTGCCGGACGACGGTCTGCATTCGCCCAACGAAAAATATAAACTCGCGAATTACTACGCGGGGATCAAGACGATTGCCCATTTCTTTGAACAATACGGGCAGTGACGAATCCCCCGCCCCGGCGGCTGGCGCCATAAAGGAGAGCCGCGCGGCGTCGGAGAGCGTGATGCGCTCGGCCGGCGTCGTGTCCGTCGCGGTGCTGATGAGCCGCGTCACCGGCCTGCTGCGGGAAAGCGTGATGGCGCGGCTGTTCGGCGCCGGACTTATCTACGACGCCTTCATGCTGGGTTTCCGCATTCCCAACCTGACGAGGGACCTGTTCGCGGAAGGGGCTCTATCCAGCGCCTTCGTTCCGGTCTTCACCGAATACTTGAACCATCGCAGCAAGGAAGAAGCCGCGCGCCTCGCGAACCTGGTGGCGACGGCGATCGTCATCGTGGTCGGCTGCGTGTGCGCCGTCGGAGTGTTCGCGGCGCCCGGGCTGGTACGGCTGCTCGCGCCCGGTTTCGCGGCCGTCCCGGGAAAATTCGAGCTGGCCGTCTTGATGACGCGCATCATGTTCCCGTTCCTGCTGGTGGTCGCGCTGGCGGCGCAGGCCATGGGCGTTCTGAACGCCTCCAACCGCTTCGGCGTGCCGGCGATGGCTTCCACGTTCTTCAACATCGGCTCGGTGATTTTCGGCATCGCGCTGGGCATTTGGCTGGGTCCCGCGTTGCATTTAACCCGTATCGAGGGGATGGCGGTCGGCGTTGTCCTGGGCGGTGTGCTGCAGTTGGCCTGGCAGCTTCCGAGCCTGCGCGGGCTGGGATATCATTTTCGGTTCGCCCTCGATTGGGACCATCCGGGCTTGCGCCGAATTTTGCACCTGATGGTTCCAGCGATCCTGGGCAGCGCCGCCGTGCAAATCAACGTGATGATCAACACGAATTTCGCGTCGTCGGTACACGATCCCGTGCGCGGATTCGACGGCCCCGTGAGCTGGCTCAGCTATGCGTTCCGGTTTATGCAGTTGCCGATCGGACTTTTCGGCGTCGCGCTCGGCTCCGCGACGCTCCCTTCGATCTCCCGCCACGCCGCAGCCGGCAACATGGACGATTTTCGACGGACGCTCTCGAAATCGCTGGCAATGGTCTTTCTTCTGACGGTGCCTTCGTCGGTGGGGCTCGCGGTGCTCGGCAAGTCGATCATCGGTGCGATTTATCAAGGCGGGCGTTTTCAGCTTTACGACACGCAGCAGACCGCCGTTGCGCTGTCCTGCTACGCGATCGGCCTCGCAGGATACGCCGCGGTGAAGGTGATCGCGCCGGCGTATTACGCGCTGGGCGACGCCCGCACTCCGATGCTGGTGAGTGTCGCGTCGGTGGCGGTAAACTTCGCCGCCGCCGAGCTGATGATCCGCGTCCTGCACTTCGGTCACGCGGGACTGGCGCTGTCGACCTCGGTGGTCGCGCTATTTGCGTTCGTCGCGTTGTTCGAGATTCTGCGCCGCCGCGTGGGCGGAGTGCACGGGCGCGAGCTCGCCGCGAGCGGAACGAAAGTAGCGGCCGCGTCTTTCGCGATGGCGATCGCGACGTGGTTTTCCAGCCGCGAAATGGAGGCGTGGCTCGGAACCTCCCAGTTTGCCCGGCTCGCCGATCTGTTTATTTCGATCCCCTTCGGCTTAGCCGTTTTCTACGGAATATGCCGAACGCTCGGCGTCGCGGAACTGGCAGTGGCCATCCGAGCTTTCTCCGCTCCGATCACGCGGCGAATGAAACGCGAGGGCTCCTGACCAATGGCCGCCTGCACGGGTTCTTTCCGCGCGTTGCTGCTCTACGACATCGCCGAAGAGATCGATCTGGTCGCGTTGAGGGGACTGCTCGCCGCCGAGCCTCCCGCAAGATCGCCGGGTTTCAAACTGCCGGCTCCCGGCTACGTGCGTTTCGAATACCCGCCGATCATGGCCCCTTGCGAGCCGATTCCGCTGGCGACCGGCGAACGCGCCGACGCCCGCCTCAAATATTTCGACTACGGCGTGGTGAGCCTCGAAATCGAGATTCACTTTCAGAGCGATTGGCCCGACGTCATCGCACTCTCGAATCGCTGGATCGACGCCGGGGAGGTGGAACAGCGGGCCCTGAAGACCGTGCGGGAGCACGTCGCCAAAGTGCAATCGGCGCTGCGCAAGCCGTATTCCGAATGGCTCGACGAAGCTTATTACGTCGTCGACTTGCGCGAGGTGCGAGGCTCCACCGGCGATATGCTGACCGGGCCGCAATTGATCGCCCAGCACGGCCGCGAAATCAGCCAGGTGATCCGCGGCGAAGTCCTTCCTCTTTCGGAAGGCGAGGAGCGCGAGGTTCTCTCTTCGAGCATGTCCTACTATCCGACCGACCTGATGGTCGTGGGGTGGCTTGCGGCCGTCGTCTACGACACGCCCCAAGGAGCCGCGCCGCTTATCGATCTGCTGGAGTACGCCAATCTGCAGCTTCTTGAATATCGCCGCTACGATGAGATCCTGACGAATTTGTTAAAGGACGCCCGCGTCGCCTTGGAGCGCCGGGGCGGCTTCTTCGCGCGCTGGAAGCTGGCTCGCGATGCCGAGCAGCTTAATCGTCTGCGCCTGGAAACCATGGAGCTGACCGAGCGCACCGACAACGCCATCAAGTTTTTGAGCGATATGTTTTACGCGCGGGCGTATCGCCTGGCGGCCGCTAAGGTGGGGGCTCACGATTACCGCAGCCTCGTCGACCAGAAATTGCACGCCGCCGGCGAGTTGTACGAATTCATGGTCAACGAGTTTCGGGAAGCGCGCGGCTTCGCGCTTGAACTGCTCGTCATCGTCATCCTGGCGATCGAGTTGATCCCGATCCTTCGCGGACGATGAGGCGTCGCTTACAGGACGCCTGCCCGGCGTCGTCGCTTCCAGGTCTAAACTTCCAGCAGCTTTCCGATGTCCGCCGCCGGCGTCCGCAGCCCGATGTAGAACGACCCGAACAGCGCGTACACGGCGCTGACCTCGTCGAAGCGCATTTCGTAGATCAGGCGCTTGAACACGAGCGGATCCTCCGCGAACAGATCCACGCCCCACTCCCAATCGTCGAACCCGATCGATCCCGAAATAATCTGCTTCACCGTCCCCGCGTAGCGCCGCCCCACTTCCCCGTGCTCGGCCATCTGGCGCTGCCGTTCCGCGAAGGGCAGCTGATACCAATTCTTCTGTTCGCCGCGCCGCCGGTCCATCGGATAAAAGCAAACGTACTTCGCCGGAGGAATTTCCGGATACAGCCGCGGTTGCATAGCCTGGCGCTGCCGGCTGAGCGTCTCATCGATCGCTTGATTCCACTCGGGACTGTGCGCGGCGACGTTCTTTTCGGCGAGCGTGGAATATAGCTTCATCGTGGATTCGTACAGCCCCAGCTCGACCACCGAAAGATACGAAGTGGCGCTTTCCAGGTAATCCCACAGCGCCAGCTTCGGAAGCGCGCGCTGCGCATCTGCAAGGGCGTCGAAGCTGGGCCGGAAATGAACCAGCATCAGGTCGCCCTTGTGACCCAGCAGAGAGAACGCCGCGGTTCCCCGCCCCTCCATCGCCCCGAGCGCCGCCGACGCATCCGAAACGATTTCGCATCGCCGCGCTGCGGGTACCGCGCGCCACTCGCGCCACCGGATCTTCAACATCTGATGGAGGAGCGCCGCGCCCTCGATCGTCAAGGGGACGGGTGGAAAGTCGTCGAAGTGATGCATCGCCTTTCAGAATCGCGCGTCCGGCGTGCTAAAATCAAGGATCGATGCACCCAGATGCCGATCTGGTGAGCCAGCTCCAGTCCCTGGATCAAAGAATGGCGGCCTTGGAAAAAGAGGTCGCCGCGCTCCCCAAACACATCGCCGCGATCGAGAAAACACTGGATTCTCACGTCCGGCGCCTGGAGGCGGACCGCGCCGCGCTCGCCGCGAATCTCCGCGACCGTAAAAAGCTGGACGGCGATGTCCAGGTGCACAATCAGAAGATTTCGAAGCTTCGCGATCAGACGCTCGAAGCGAAGACCAACGAGCAATACCGCGCGTTTCAGCACGAAATCGAGTTTATCGAGAAGGAAATCCGCAAGGCCGAGGATCGCATTCTCGATCTGATGTCCGAATCCGAAACGCTCGACGCGAACGTCAAGCGGGCGGAAGCCTCGCTCAAGGAAGAAAAGAAAGTCGTGGAGCAGGAGCAGAAAGGTGCCCGCGAGCGCACCGCCGTCGACCGGGCGCAGTGGGACGTGCTACGCGCCGAGCGCACCATCGCCGCCACGGCGCTCCCCAAGGCGACGCTCGCGGAGTACGAACGGATCAGAAAAAAATGGAGCGGCGTGGCGATTGCCGAAGTAGAGGGCGGACGCTGTTCCGCGTGCCAGATCGTGCTCCGGCCGCAATATTTCCAGCAGCTCCGCAGGGGCGATCAGTTGATGACCTGCGAAAGCTGCGGACGTTTCCTGTTCTACAACCCGCCCGTGCAGGTCGAGGACGCCGCGAAAGCGGTGTGACGGTTCGCGCAAGCCGTCTCCGTCCGCGAAAGAGGGGACAGACTTCTCTGTCCCCTCCGGTAAATATCCGACGTCGGGTACGAGCGCGGGAGTGGACAGAGCGGTCTGTCCCCTCTCTCAAAGAGCCTTACTTCGAGGCCGGCTTGCTGTTAGTCGTCGCGTTGGTGCCGGTGCTGCCGGCCGGAGTCGCGTTCTTCGCCTTCTTGTGCTTCCGAACCTTAGTGGTCGGCGCAGGACTCGTCGAGCCATTCGCATGGCTCGAACTCGCCGGAGCGCTGCCGGTCTGGGCCATCAGGGCGACTCCCGAAATCATCAGGACAGTCATAAGCTTTTTCATGGTGTTTCTCCTTGGAGGCATATCCTGGCCTCCACTTTTATGGACGCACGACCATCCACGAAGGTTCATGAAGCTTCATTCAGTTACATTCCATGCCTTCAACACTTTGATGAAGATTTGTTCAGCTATTCGGGAGGTTCTTCCGGCAGGTCTTCCGCGCGATTTTCGAAGCGCGTGAATTGGCCCAGAAACGTCAGCGGCACATTCCCGATGGGGCCATTGCGCTGCTTCGCAACGATTAAATCCGCCAGACCCTTCAGGCGCTCGTCGTCCCGTTTATACAGCTCTTCGCGGAAAATGAACGCGACCAGATCGGCGTCCTGTTCGATCGATCCCGAATCGCGCAGGTCGCTCAACTGCGGCTTGTGATCTCCCTGCCGCGTTTCCGACGCACGGCTCAATTGCGAGAGCACCACGAACGGCACGTCCAGCTCCTTCGCCATCTGTTTCAACCCTCGAGAGATCGCGCTCACTTCCTGATTGCGATTCTCCGCGCGCCCGCGGCCGCTCATCAACTGCAGGTAATCGATCACCACCAGCGAAAGGCCGTGCTGCGCCTTCACCCGGCGCAGCTTCGCGTGAATGTCCATCAGGTGGACGCCCGCGGTGTCGTCGATGAACAGCGGGGCTTCCGTCAGCTCCGCCAGCGCTACCTGCAGCCTGCGTCGGGCTTCCGCGTTGAGATGCCCGACCCGGAACTTGTGCTGATCCACGCGTGCGCCGGCGCACAGCAGGCGTGTGAGCAGGCTGGCGGCGGACATTTCGAGCGAAAACACGGCCACCGGCTTGCGAATCTTCGGATGCGTCGCCACGTGTTGCGCGATGTTCAAAGCGAGCGCGGTCTTGCCCATCGAGGGACGCGCCGCGATGATGATCAGCTCTCCGCCGTGCATCCCGCTTGTCATTTCATCGAATTTCGTGAAACCCGTGCTCAGTCCGCTGACCCTGCGGCTGGGATCGAGAAACGCGTTGACGCCGCCCGGGAACCGCTCGATGATCGCCGCCGGCGATTGGAGCTGATCTCCGCTGCGGGATTCGCCCAGCTTCAGCAGCGATTCTTCGGCGCTCGCCAGAATCTCGTCGGCTTCCTCCTCGGCGATCAGGCACCGGTCGATCACTTTCTGCGCCGTGAAGATCATCCGGCGCAGCGCGGATTTATCCTTCACGATCCGGATGTAGCTGTCCAGATTCGCCAGCTCCGGCATGCCTTCGTCGAGCGAAACCAGGTAGGCCATGCCGTCTATCGATTCCAGCTGGCCCTGCTTCATCAGCTCGTTGGTGACGGTGAGCCGGTCGATCTTTTCGCCGCGCTCGTACAGGTCCTTCATGCGCGCAAAAATGCGGCGGTGCTTTTCGAGGCTGAAGTCCTCCGGCTCGATCGCGCCCGCGACCTGAAAATACGCGTCGTGATTCAGCAGAATGGACGCGAGCACGAAACGCTCGGCGTCGGCATTGGCGGGAAGACCCTTCTCAAGCGCAAGATCGATGGCAGCCATGAAACACCTCGGCGACGATAACAAATCTTAGGCGCACCTACCCCGCAGGAGCAAATCGAAGATTTTCACACTTTCTCCACAGGCCCGGGAATCCAGGAGAGGAAAAAGGTAGAGATGCCGCGAATATTGAGTTTACGTCTTCTCTGCGGCTGCTATTCCGTCATGATCGTCGTGCTGACAATGCGGTCGAGGTTCGGGAAGCTCTTATCCAGATACGCCTTCCCCTGGGCGGTGATCAGCCCCTGGTTGGGAGCTTCTCCATAGCCCGAGAAAAACTTGTCGACCAGTTCCATGCCTTCGACGACCGTTCCGAACGGCGCGAAACCCTGGGTATCGAGCGGCGCATTGTCGCGATAGTTGATGAAGATCTGCGTGGTGCGCGTGTTCGGCCCCGCCGTCGCGAAAGTCAGCGTGCCGCGCTTGTTGGATTGGGTGACGCGGTCGTCGGTGATGCGCGCTTCCTCCCACACCTTCCCGACGTCGGGACGGGCCGGAATCCCGAACTGCGCGACAAAGCCGGGAATCACGCGGAAAAACGCGGCGTCCTTATAAAAGCCCCCGCGAATCAGGTTGAAAAAGCGATCCGCACCCAGCGGCGCCCAGGCGCGATTCACCTGGATGATCACGTCGCCCTTGGTGGTGGTCATCTTCACCTTGAACGTCTCGGGCGCCTTCGCCCTCATCGAACCGGGATTCAGCAAATTCGGAGCGGCCGGCGCGGCCGGAGCCTTAGTATCGGACTTTGTCTGAGCCAGCGCGATTCCGCAAGCCAAGAAAGAGATGAGCAGTGTTTTCATAGCGAATTCCCCAACATCATAACAGAATGATTTTATCCTGCACCTCTCCGGTGACGCGCGCCTCCGCTTCGCCCACGTAAACGTTCAGCTCCAGGCGGATGCCGAACTCGGGAAGATAAATCCCGGGCTCCACCGAGAAGCACGTCCGCGGGACGATTTCGCGCGTGTCATGCGTTTCCAGATTGTCCATATTCGCGCCCGTTCCGTGCACGTCGCTGCCGATGGAATGCCCGGTGCGATGAAAGAAATATTCGTCGAAGCCCTTCTCCCGGACGAACGCTCGCGCCGCGTCGTCCACCTCGAACCCGTGCAGTTTCTTCCCCGCCCGGATGCCTTCCTTGACAAAACGCACCGCCCGGTCCCGCGCTTCGCGCACCACGCCAAAAACATTTTCGACCTTGGACGGCGCCTGCGGCCCGCAATATCCCACCCACGTGATGTCGTAATAGACGCTCACCGGCCGGCCCAGCTTCGCCCACATGTCCATCAACAGGACGTCGCCCCTGCGGATCTCAGAACACATCTCGCGCTTCGGCTCGTAATGCGGATTCGACGCGTTGCCGTTGACCGCCACATCCGGTCCGTGATCCGTTACCAGTCCTTCTTCACCGAACCGTTTGAGGATGAATTGCTGCACGTCCCATTCGGTGATGCGTTCATCCGCGCGCAATACTTCTCCGACGTGTTGGAAGGCCTCGCCCCGAATGCGATCCACTTTCCGGCCGGCTTCCAGATGCATCTCCAATTGTTCGGCGCTCCAGCGCGCTTCGAAGTACTGGATCAGGTTCGCGGAGCTCGAGACCCTCACGCCCAGGTCGCGGACCATTTCCAGCGTTCCTCCGTCGACCATGGACACATACGGAATCGCGCACTCCGGCGAATACTGCATCGCGACGCTGCGGGCGCGCCCTAAAATCGCGCTCAGGCCCTCGGCCAGCTCCTGCCAGCTTGCGTAAAGGGCATGCTTTCCGGGAAGCGCCTGGAGCGTCTCCGCTTCGATCTTGTGCACCAGTCCGCGCGGTTCGCCGGTTGCCGGGATGAAGTAAAACCATCGCCGCGTTACCGGCGACTGCGGCTCGAAGTTCAGGGCGCGGTACGCTAGCGGATCGCGCCGGTGATGGTCGAAGAACAGCCATCCGTCGAGTTGTTGCTCCCGCAGCGCTTCCTGGATTTCTTCCAGCTTCATGCGATTTGCCTGTGAGTGAGCACGAATGAATTTTACTGCGAATCCGCCGCCCGGCGCGAACGATACGGAGTGTCTTACCCGCCGACGCGAGTGCTTCGCCGCAGGCTTTCGGGAAGCGGTGCGGGATAACCGATCAGGCAGAATTGATCCAGCGCGAACAGAACCACGCTTTCAAACCGCATCCCTGCAGCCATCTGAACTTCCTTCATCCACGGCGTCGTCGCGTCGCCGATGCCCACCAGGTGACTCCTTTGCGATGGCGTGAATCCGAGCGAAATCCCGAAATCGAGGGTCTGCACGCTTTGGTTAAGGTCTCGCGCGAAGGTGAAACCGAACGATTCCGTCTTGAGCACGGTCAGCGCGGCGGGCGTCCACGACGCTGGATAGTTAATCGCGCGGTTGAACGCCGTCTGATTGACATCGGTGGGATACAGCACTTCGAAGCGGCAGCTCGCCTGCGACGCGCGAACAAAGCTCATGATGGCGCTCGTGAAATTCCCGATCACCACCGGCAGGTACGCGACTTCGTCAGGGAAGCTCGCCGGATCGACGGTGTTTGCCGTGATGGTCGCCATCGCGTGCCCGAACTGCGCCTGGAACTGCGCCAGGTTCCATGCGTCGTAGAAGGGCATTCCCGAAAAGTTCGTGCCTGCTCCATCGTTCGGAAAATACCACCACTGCACTTCGCCGAACTGCAGGAACGGCGTCAGCCCCGCCGCGGCCTGAATCGCCGCGATCTCCGCGTACGCCTCCTGCCAGAACGCAAGACTCGTGGGAGAGAAATTCGTCTGCAACGACGGCGTCGGCAGCAGAATCGGATCTCCCGCCGGACCCACCTGTGCGATCCCCGCCGCCGCCGACGGATCCCCGTTCCCCAGCTCCATGCTGAACGAGGCCGCCGCGTCGATCCCGTAACTCTTCAGCGCCGTGAAATAACTCGCCGACCAATCGCGCGCGGCTCGGTTGATCCGGGGCGCCGCCGTTAGGTCGGTTCGCCAGTTGCCATCCACGCCGCCCGCGAGCGCCGTCCCCGACGCGGTTGCCGTGAAGCCGGAGCTGGTGGTCGAAACCGCCATCGTGATATTGTTGCCGGCCGCGCCCATCGAACGCGAAACGATCGTCAGCACGCTGCCCGCGGCGCTCGCCCACACCGCGGTGTATCCGCGATTCAATTCAAGCGCAAACGCGGTCGCGATCGTCGTGGCCGTGTCGCCGACATGGATTAGCTTCTGCAAGACGGTATCGCTCGAAGGCGGCTGCCCGGCCGTCCCCAGCGTCAGCGTCACGAAGAAATTCGGCTGCGGCGTACCCGCTAACGTGATCGCGCCCGAGGCGTATTGCTGTCCCGGACGCACTAGCTCATAAAACCACAACGCCCCGGCATAGTGATTCGCGCGCCCCTTGAATCCAAGCGATTCGAGCATCCACGCGGTTCGCTCCGGCGCGATGGAGATCGAATGCAGCGTGTCCCAATCCGTCGCCAGCGTCAGTTGCGAATTCGTTCCGAGCACCGGTAGATCGGAGACGGGATACGCGCCTTCAAAGAAATCGAAATACAAAACGGACCCGCTGGGACCCGCGTGCGTCAGCGTAACAGTGTGCCCGCCCGCCGCCAGGGCGCCGAGCGGAAACCGAACCAGCACGTCTTCTCCCGCCAGGTTGCAATTTACGACGACCGGAGTCCCGCTATCCACGCTGATCGAAGCGGATGCGCCGCCCGCAAGATAACGCAGCCCGGCGTACAAATTGTGCGATCCCTCCGCGACGTAACTATAGGTGAGCGAATCGCCTTGCGTGACGGTCGAGTGGATCGTCCCACCAGAGTAATTTCCCCGCGCTTCCGTCCACGTCCCGCGATACGCGACGATGTCATGGTCTTCGGCTCGCCAGCTTCCGGGCCCCGCGACCGAATACGGACGGTTCGTTCCGGTCACCGTCCAGTTCGAGACCGCGACCTGAAATTCGCTCCGTACGAATCTCGCCGCTTGCAGATCGGCGGCGTACGTCCATCGCATTTTTCGGAGGCCCTGCGTTGGAACGCTCACCAGAGTACCGCTCAAGTCCGGCGTCAGCGTTCCTTGCAGTGACGCGAAGTTCAGCGTGAGACGCCACGCCGTGGGCGACGTTCCGCTGGCGAGCGTCTTGGCCGCCGCGTCCCAATTGGATGAGCCCGTCGAATAGCTGTACACGCCAAAGCGATTGCCGTTCGCGCCGGCCGTGCTCGCCGCGATGGACGTCCCGGCCGTATAGTAGACGCGAATTGTGGCGCCGGTCGCCGTTGCTTTGAGCAGCGTAGAAAATGCGTTGATGCTGTTGGCGACGGCCTGCACGGCGCTCTGCAACGTATCGGAACCGAACAACTGATAGGTGTATGCTTCCTGCAGGAACGCGAGTCCGATAAAGTCTCCGCCGACGGCCGTGCCCGCGAGCGTAAAATCCGCGAAGGCGCATTGATAGGACCCCGCGATCGCTTGCGCGTGTGATTTCAGCGGAACGTAGTAGATGGTTTCGCTGCCACCGGTGGGCGTCGCCCAGATGCGGAGGCTGGGCCAATCCACGGTCGCGAACAAATCCGAATCGAGTGGGATCGCGTTCGTGCGCGTCTCGTCGTAGGTCAGCGTGAGGCCGCTTAGATCGCCATCCGGAAGATTGCGGAACATCGGATGCTCGTAAACGTTGTCCCGGTTCCACTCGACCACGGCCCAATCGAACTGCTGCCGCCAGCTTCCCGACACCGTGAAGCCGCCCGGCGACGTTCCACTCAGCGCCGCCACGGCCGACGGCTGAAAGAAGTAGCACTGCAGGTCCCGTTCGGGACGAAGTTTCTCGAGGGTTTCCGGCATATGCGTTTACAGGCGGATCGTGACCGTCAGATCTTGCCCTGGCAGCGTGTTCGCGCCGCCCGGAACCGACGTCACGTCGAGGTGAAGTTGAGCGCCCGCAGCAAGCGGCGCGAGGCCGAATCCGTCAATGGTATTCGAGAATACCTGGCCTGTTGGAATCGTCAGAGTTGCGTACGTCGCGCTGCCCACGCGGACCTGCAAGGTAACCGGGCCGCCGGCGGGAGCCACGCGCAGCACCGCGAACAGATCCCGCACCGCGTACGCGTTCTCCATCACGTAGGGCGGCGCAGCATCCGTCTGCACGCCCAGGTATCCCTCCACTTGGATCGTGATTTGCCCGCCGGCCAGCGTGCGAATGCCGCCGTCCGCGAGCGACGCGTAGGACACCAGATTCACCGGGCTGTTGCCGATCGCATTCGTGACGAAAAACTCCGCGGCCGCAATCCGCACGTCCGGCAGGAACATCGAATAGGTGAAGCTGCCGCTCGCCGGCGACCCGAAGAATCCTTTCACAAACGCGACCACCGCCGACGTGCGTTCCAGCGCATACACCGCCACTCCCGCCGCATGTGACGCCGCCGTGCTCCCGTGGACCCCTCGCTGAACGACGAGCGTCAGGCCGCCATTCTGAATCGCAGTCACCGCGACGATTTCGCTTTCGATCTGCACCAGGTCGTTCACCTGGGCCGTCGACGCGGCACTGAGCGTGAGCGTCGTGACGATCGCAGTCACAGCGCTCGCGAGCGTCACCGTCGCTGGCGAGTTCAATTCGTTCCAATAGAACATCGTCAGCGACCCGGCCGTAATCGTATGGGTATTGACCAAAGTCGTGAATGACGCGCCCGAAAGCTCCACGGTTCCCTGCCCGCCCGGATCCAGCGCGAACACTGGTTGCGGCGGGATCCCACTGTCCGATCCCGCTCCGCCGATTTGCCAGCTTGTTAATGGATTCAATTCGTATGCGCTCTCCTGATCCAGCGCGTTCGCCGATCTCCCCGATATCTCTACCGGCGACCCTCCGCGATTGGGAACCTGCAAGTGCACCGGACTCACTGCGCCAACCGCGCCGAACGTCCACGTCGCTTCGGCGATCGTGAAGAAGCTGGTGCTGTCCGGCGTCACCGTCCACGCGGGCGTCACCGTCAGCGTGGTCGCGTCGTTCGCCGTGATCGCGCGCTCTTGTGCGGCGCCCGATCCTCGCGTGATGCGGACCAGCGCGTTCCGGAAATTGTTGGCGAGCATGGCGAGTGCGCTGTTGGCGATGGTCGTCGCCGAAGCCGAGGTCGTGGCGCTCTCCGGTTGCAGCTCCCAGCGCCAGTAGAAATTCGCGTGATCGAAGTTCGGATCGGGAGGTCCGTGCAACTGCGCGGGCAAGCCCGTATCCGTAAACGTCGCCGCCAGCGCGACGTTCATTGCAATCAACAGCAGCTCGCTCGGATTCGGACCGCGATAGACATTGAATCCCGCCGTCCCCGGGGAGAAGCTCAACCCGGTGATTTGCACCTGGTTCGTATTTCCGCCGGCTGGCGTTTTCGCCTTCACGACGAACGATAGTCCGCTTTCGCGCCCGTTCGAATCGGACGCCGTGATCGCGTAGTAAAACCCCTGCCCTCCGGCGAGCGTCCCTCCGGATGTCGCGATCGTCGGCGTGAGACTCACTAATGGAATCGCCGCACCCGTCGGCAGCGGAATCGCGGGAGCCGTGAAGGAAACCGCGAGATCGACGAACGCGCTACCGTCGGCCGTCTGGATAGGCGCTTCGACGATGCCGAACTGATCGATGCCGTTCCCGTCGATCACGCTTCCGATCAGCGGCCTCGGCAATCCAACCTGGGCGCCCGGCACGCCGCTTCCACCGGCCGCGCCCGCACTTCCGCTCGCGTACCAGGCGTCGTCGTGCCATTGCGCGGTCACCGCCACCGTCTCGTAGTTGCGGCCGGGCGCCAGCTTAACCACGCGGAACGGTTGCCGCTGGAGGCCTTCCTTCTCGTAGGTCACCGTGATAATGTCGCCGGGCTTCAGTCCGACGCCTCGGATCGTCGTCTCCAGTTCCACGTAGGTGTAGCCTTGAATCGTTTTGTTCAATTGCAGCGTCAGCATGCGCGTCGCCTGATCGAAGTTCGGCAGGCCTACGGCCGGATATGCGGCTGTGACCTCACGCGAGGTCAGCAGCGCGTCGTCGGAATCCACCAGCGCGAGACTATCCTGCTGGTATCCGTTGAATTCGTCTTGAAATTCGACCGTCAAACGATTCGGCGTATCCGCCGCGATCCGCGACCACAACCGGATCGCCGGCTCGCCATTCCCCTTGCGCAGAATTCCCGAAAACGTTCCCGAGCCGTCGCTGAACTCATAGGCCGGCCATCCTCCGTTGAGCGCCGCCGTGCTGTTGCTGTCGGCCGGCTTAGACGCCTGCTGGACAGCGAGTGAACTTTCCGCCTGCAGCGTCAGCAGACCCGTGCTTCCGTTGCCCAGCAGGAGCGCCGAACCATTTCGAATTCCCTTGATCACCTCGGCGGCACTTTTGCGGCTTTGAATCACGGCATTGCATTGAAAGCGCGGGATGGCCACTGAATTTCCGTAGAGATCTGTCGAGGTAATCGCGGCCCCACAAAACTGTGCGGCTGTTGCGAAGTTCGTCAGATCCATCTCGCCGGTCGGCCACCCGCTGCGGCGCAGGACGTCCAGCAGCACCCATGCCGGATTGTTCGTGAAGGACGCCCCCAGCGAGGCGCCGTTGGTATCGAACTGCTCGATTTCGAGCCCTTGCGCCAGAACCTTGATCGTGGGCAGCGTCAGCCCGTTGCTAATCTGGTTCGGTACCACCACGCTCGCGTACGCCATGCTGCCGTAGGGATCGCCCAGCGGCGCGCCGGTTGCATCGGCGAAATCCAGGTTGAAAGCGCCGGTGCGGGCGCCGTAGCCGACGACGCTGTACCAGCCGGTCGCGGTCATGTTCACGCCGGCTTGCCCTTCGGGAATCTCGATGCCGTTGACGATCACCTTCAGCACCGCCGACATCTGGCCCGCGCCCAGCAGCACTTCCATGCGCGTCAGGTTTCCGTCGTTGCGCGCGAACACGATCGGCGGCGCGTACCACGCCGTTCCATAAACCAGAGGAACATAGTCGTTGTACCGGGCCTGGTTGTCGATTAGCGGCGAAAGATGCGTACTGCTTTCCCCGAAGCTGCGGACCTGGATTTGCGCGGGCACAAACTCGATGCCGCCGAAACGCCGCGTCGCGCGATTGGCGGAATCGATCGAGAACATCCCGCGCGCCACGCACGAAGCCCGCATGAAATCGCAATTCGTAAAAGGAACCGATCCATTGAGCGTTCCCACGCCGCCGGTTTGGTCCGGCGAATAACCGCATTTGTAGAGCGGCGAGTATTGGCCCTTCACGCCGCCCGTCAGCGCCTCCTGCCGCTGCGGTGCATTTGAAGGAAACATCCACGGACACCGCCGTTCGATCTGGATGTCCGGGAGTACAACTCTTTGCAAATTCAGGCGGCTCCCGATAGTCATCCGGAACGCCGCTTGTGTGATCTCGTCGGGCGGATTCGCAAGCCCGCGGAAGATCACGCGCGTTTCCGACGCTGCGGCATTCGCGACCAGATCGTAGAACAGAACTTGAATCGTGACCAGCGAACCCTTGAATCCGGTCTCACGCTCCAGTTGCGAATAATGCGAATCGGCGTTTGCCAGCGTGACCGAAATCTTCTGCGCGCCATCCAGCCCGTTGTCCGCGGTCGATTGCAACGCGAACAGATTGTGTTGCAGGAGCCTTGCCAAATAAGCGTTGCCGCCCACGCTGACCGCGTGCGTGCTCCGGCGTTCCGTCGCGCCGGATGGCAGAACGCAATCGAACAGGAACAGCGGCGTCGGCGGGGCTTCCTGTTCTTTCAGTTGATCGATCGTCGGCATGTGTTTAGTTCTCCCGGCTCACGATCCGGATCACGGCGTCGTAAACGTCGGTTCCCTGCGCCCTCACCGTCAGCCGGTCCGACGCGAATCGCGCGTTCGAGTAGACGCCGCCACCGGCCCCTGTCGTCTGGTAATCCGACGGCCCCGGTTGCGCTTCCACTTGCAAACCGAAAATGTCGGCCGCCGCACCCGCGGCCAAGTGGAGCGCGAACGTCACCGTGGACGCCGACGACGCCGCATTCGCGGTGAACGATACTCGCTTCCATACCGCTGACGCCGGGAAGGCTTGCGAGCCTGCTCCCACAACCAGAGTCACGCTCGATCCCGCCGAGCTTCGAACCCACGCACTGACGCAATATTGGAAGTTCCCCGGCACCGCGAGCGTCTGGCTCACGCCGTCCGTCGTTTGGCCTGCGTTCACGATCGTCGTCGCGCGCAACGTTCCCAGAGGATCGGCGACGCCCGCGGTCAGCTGCACCAGCGCGCCGTGCGTCCACGGCGAAGCCGATAATTGCTCACTGTTCGCCAGCAGATTCCCCGTGGGGTCGAGGAACGTGAAGGTCTGCCACATTCCCGACGTTTGCAGGAACAGGCTCTCGATCGCTCTCCACTCCGCTGCGGTCAAGCC
The DNA here is from genome assembly GCA_035934795.1 of Bryobacteraceae bacterium. Classification (GTDB taxonomy): domain Bacteria; phylum Acidobacteriota; class Terriglobia; order Bryobacterales; family Bryobacteraceae; genus Palsa-187. The sequence continues at coordinate 166,115 of DASYXM010000008.1, forward strand.
CGTCGCGCGCATCTCCCACGCGATCAGCGCGGCATCGGTATCGGAGAAAACGTCCTTCGATCCGTCGCCCAAAACGTTGACCGCGGTTCTCTTCACGCGCCGCTTGAGGACCGGATACAGCGCCGAAGCGCCGGTGACCAATTGTGGAAATACGAGCATCAGTTGCGGTTCTCCCGAATCGTCACGATGGCGGCCGCCCGCCCGGTCTCGCGGTACTCGAACAACCCCGCGTCGGAATCGAAGCTGCAACTGGGGCACACCGTGCCGTCCCACGGATCGGTAAATGCAAACGTCCCCGCGCGTCCTCCTTGACTCACGAAGAACTGCTCTAGTACGGCGAGCTCGGCTTCGTCCAGCAGATCGAGCCGGATGGTCCATCGCCGCAGCGGTGCGCCATAGCGCGGAAATCTTTGCTCGGCGCCGTCGAGGAACCGGTGCGAGCCGGTCGAGAACAGGCGCGCTCGATCCGCCGGATACTGCGCGATCGCGCCCGTTTTCAATGCCGGAAAGTTCGCCACGTCACACCTCCCGGATCACGTCGTTCAACACGGTCGATTCGAGCATCGCCTGCCGCACCGCCATCGCGATGTCCTGGCTGCGGTCCAGAAACGACTGGCTATCGAGCGCTTGCACTTGCACCGTGATTTGCGCCGGAGACCCGGAGGCCGACGATCCAGAGGCGGTCCCGGCGCTGGTCATCGCGCGCGGCGCGCCGCCCTCCGCGACATCCGTTCCGAACGCCGCCCCGCCGTCGCTGGCGCTGAATGCCGCGTCGAGATGAATCGGCAACGGCTGAAGGTAAGGCACCGGCGGCGCCGGAACCGGTGACCCGCCGCCACCGAACAGGTCCGCGACGCCCGAAATCAGCGAGCTCAAACCCAAACCGCCCGCCAGCGCCCCGCCGACGGCGTCCAAAATGTTTCCGCCGGTACCGCGGCCGTTGTCGAGCTGGCCGACGCTTTGCATCGCGTTGAGCGACTCCGCCATCAGCGTGTCGTTGATCGCCCGTAGCGATTGCAGCTGCTCCGAAGCGCTCGTCAATTTCAGCGAACTTGTCACCGCATCAAAAGGATTCGCCATTTGCCATTTCCCGCCATTCTTTCTCCAACGCCAGAAACGCGTCCGCTTCTTTCGCCTCGCGCTCGAGCAAATCGCCGCTGCCGGCCAGCTTCCACAACACGAACCGTTCCACCAATTCCTCGCTGCGTGGCGTCACCAGCGACTTCGGACATTCCTCCGACCACGCGCGCCCGCGCGCCCATACGACCCGCTTCGCTCCCCGCGCCGCTTCCGCGATCCACCCGCACCGCCGCGAAGCTTCCAGCGACTGCCGTCTGCACTGCTCGCATGTCCACCCGGCCTGGCCTCCGCGCAGAAAATGGAATGCGACCGTCAGTTTTTTCTTTCGTCCCCGCTCAGCGACCACTCAGCCTTGACGCGCGCCAGGATCTCCGCCGCGAGCTTCAACGGCCCCTTCTCGATCGCCGACGCCGGCGTCGCCGTCTCGCCGTCGATGGATAGTCCCGCGACCTCCGCCAGACCCCATTCGAGATAAGCTCGGTCGATTTCCGCGCTCACCACGGCGGCCTCCAGCTTTTCTCGCGCGTCGTCGCCCGCCGACAAATACTCCACCTTGCGGCCGATCTCGCGCATCTTTCTCGCCAACTCGATTCTGCGACCCAGTGAAATTCGAGCGACGGCATAGCGCACGCCTTCGACGGCTTGCGCGTCGAACCACGCGACGCTTTCGTAGTGGTGATCGCTTCTACCCGAAGGCGATATACAGTTCGTCATTGGATGTCCCCTGCGCGCGGCTGTTCCGAAACCGCCACTGCAGCCTGGTTTCGCGATCGTCGAACTCCGGCACCTCCGGCACCATCGCCGGCATGTACGCGCCGAATAATTGCCCGCTTTGCTCGCCCAGTTGCAGCATCACGCCGATCGGCGACCTCTGCCGCGCCGCCTGGTACAGCGCCGCCGTCTGCTGATCCACCGTCTCGAACAGGCTGAAATCCAGCCGCACGGATCTCGTTCCCGCCGCGATGCATTTCGCGAAATCGCTGCCGAATTCCCGCACCCGCAGCTCCACGTGATTGTCGAGCGCCAGCTCCGCTTGCGTCACCGTCTGAAACTGGGCTGGCGTCACGCCCATCCACACTTCGCCGAGATGCCCCGGCACGATCGTGTAGTCGAAGTTCGCGATCGTCGGCTCCGCCGGATACTGCGTCAGCCCGCCCTGCCCGCTCATGAAGCTCGCGCTATCGATCAGATCTCGCGCCGGACCGGCGAACGCGAATTCCTGGAAGTCGCCGTTCACCTTTACGCGCAGATGATCCACCGCCGCGCCGTCCAGCAGCCTTTGCACCGCCCCGCTGGGATCCCAGTAGTCGAACAGGCTGACGCTTCCCAGGTCGGTGGCGAGCGGATAGCCGATCGTCGGACCTATGCCAGAGCCTGCCGTAAGTCCGGCTGTGAACGGAGCGTTCACGAACACCGTCGTCGTGTTTTGAATGCCGGCAACGAACCGGATCTCTCCACCGCTTGTCACCGCTTGCCCGACGCTGAGCCCGTGGGGAGCCGCGAACGTCACTCCGGTCGATCCATTGGTCGACGCCACCGTTCCCCCGGCAAACAGCAGCGGGCTCCCGCCCATCCCCGCCTGGAACAATGGCCCGTAACTCGGCGGCGCACTCTGGTTGGTCCACTCGGTCAGAAACGTGTTCAGTTGATACGCGGTCCGCTTGCGAATCGAGTTGGGAAGACCGGGAAACGTCCGGCTTCCGGTTTTGTCGCGGCGCGACGATTGCTCCAACACCTGGCGCGCCGCCAGTTTCACCGCGGGAATCCGGTTCTGAGCGGTGATTGGAGGCACGATTCCATACGTGGATTCGAGCGCGACGTAAAAGCGATTGTTGTTCGACGATATGTTACACGACATAATTGGTTGCTCTTGCCTGGCCCGGTAGGCCTCAACTGGAAAGATCCACTTCGAAAATCACCTTGGCCGTTTGCAGGAAATTGCGGCCGCCCTGCTGCACCGGATCGAAGCGGACTTCATAGAGGCCGGTGTAGAACATTCCTTGCCCCCAGCTCCCGCGATTCGCGTCCAGCAGTTGCGTGACGGCGTCCACGTACAGGCGCAGCTGCTCTTCCAACCCCTCGACGCGATCCTGCGACGTCCGGACCTCCGCAACTGTCCGCACTTTTCCGGAAAACGTCCGGAATTTCTCGAACAGCAAATTCTGTACGCGGTCGACATACACGTGTACCGCCGGGTACTTCGCCACCAGGTGCTTTTCGGCCAGCGCCGCCGGCGTGTTCTGAAACACCACGGTCGCCGGCGGGATCGGCGCGAGCGCAATGCCCGTATCCGCCGCGATCTGGCCGATGACCGGCGATAGTCCCGTGTCCGGCGCCGTTAACACATCCACCACGTGCTGTGCCACGATGCTCGCCGCTTGCGCCATATCGTTAACCTCGCCTCAGCATGCGTCCGCCGGTGATATAGATGTCGGGTGTTTGTCCATCGCCGGGCGCGCGACCCGCCGCAACGCCCGACGCCGCGAGCGTAAACATGCTTCCCAGCGCCAAGGGCGCGCTATCCTGCAGCGCGATGGGCGCGTTATTCGGCGGCGCCGGAGGAATATCGACCGGAGGAGCCGTCGGCGCATCCGTCAGCCCCACGTATACGTTCCACCCCGCCGCCGCCGCCGGCGGATTCGCGAGTTGCACCGTGAGCAAACTCCCGTCGGGCGTCGCGAACGTGGTCGTCGCGCTCGGACTGCTTTCCTGGCCTTGCGCGGAAACCCACGTCGCCTGCACGTAATAGGTCGTCGCGACGATCAATCCCGCTGCCACGCCGAACAGCGGTGTGGCCGGAACCGGCAGCGGATTCAAAACCAGCCCGATCCCGTATCGCAGCGTCGATTCGCGCGCGTCGCGCGCCAGCTTCTGATACTCCTCCCACTTCAGGCGGTAGCGGTCGTTGAGCTGATTGTTGTAGGCGTCGCGATACACCGTTTCCAGCGTGTGCAGCGCATGCCAGCGCCTCAGTTGCGGCGTCACCACAACGTCGGACACTCCCTTCTGCCGCCGCACGTTCGTTAAATCGTCGAACATCCGCGAGTGCTCGATCAGCACGTCCACGAGGTCCTGCGAGATCTCTTCGGTCGCCAGGCCGAGCTTCGAGTCCAGGTTGATGAAGTCCACGTTCGCCACGCTCAGGATCGAGCTTTCGTACACGCGCAGGGAGTCTTCGTTGTTGGGATTTCCGTCCGTCAGCAAGGCCATGTTTCTCTTTTCTCGATGTCTGTCGCTTTCGCCGTCAAAAAGAAAGGGCGGCTGCGCGCCGCCCCGCCTCGTTTTAACTGTTCACCTGCACCGCAAAGCTGTTTCGCAATACGCCCGTGCCGTACAGCACGTCCACGGTGAACTGCTGGGCGAGCGTATTCGGCTGGTAGCTCATCGTGACGCGCATGCCGAAATTGCCCAGCTCGGCGTACTCGGCGATAGCTCCCGTTCCCGGAAGCGGCTGCGGCAGCCGGCGGATCACCAGGCCGATCGCGTCGCGGGCGAACGCCAGGTTGTGGGTGGTCACCGGGGCGCTGCCCGTGTGGGCCACGAACTGCGACCGGAAGATGTAGAAGTCTTTCATCTTGCCGACCGCGCCGTCGATCATGGCGCGCAGCCCCGCCTCGCCTACCGTGTTGAATTCGCTGAAGCGCGGAATCTGGCGCAGCGTGGAATACGCCGCCGGATCGACGATCAGGTACTTGGGCCGGCTGGCCGGTATCTTCGCGTTGAACAGCGCCGTCTCGGCCGCGTCCACCGTCGCCTCGGTCAGCGCCGTGCCGCCCGTGCCCACCGCCGTGTTGGCCGTGAACTGGGGATACAGCTGCAGCAGATCGCTCTCGATCCGTTCGGCAATCGCCACCACCGCCGGCTGCATGTACAGCTTCAAAAGATCCGGCACCGCCAGAACCTTGGTGACGTCCGGTACCTGGAACGTCGCTTCGGCGTGCGTGCTCAGGACGATCTGCGCATTTCCGAGGTTCGGATTCTGCGTCTGCACCGTGCCGCCCTCGGCGATGTTATTCGCTACCAGCGTCGGCGGAATCGGCACGTTCACCGTGTCCCCCGCGCGCGCCAGCGTTTGCTCGTAGTCGCGATTGACCAGGTTCCCCAGTACCAGGTTCCCCACCAAGGCCGGTAGGGCGTCTGCGGCCACCAGCTTCACAATCGCGGTCGCTACATTAGCTGAAGTAATTGTTGGCATTCTCTCTCCTTGATTTCGGTCATAGTCCCCGTAGCGTCTGCGACGCGACCCTCGCGATCTCCTGCCGCACCCGCTCCATTTCCTCCGCGCTCATGCCCGGACGAATTCTGTCTAAATCCACGCCGCTTTCCAGCGGGCCGCCTTTTTGCCCCGCCACCGCGCCCGATCCGCCGCTCACTCTGGCCGGCAGCAGCTCCGGATTGTCGGCGACGAACTGGGTCACGTATTCGCGGAGATCCGCGCCGTCCCGCGCCACCAGCCGCCCGTCTTCGCTCCGCGAGACCTCGTCCCGTATCGCCCGGTACGCCAGGTCGAGCTTTGCCACGCCCTGCCTTTGCAGCTCCGCGCGCACCATCGCGCTGCGCTCGGCTTCGTCGGCGCGCGCCAGCGCCCTTTGATTTTCCGCTCGCGACTTCGTGTTTTCGTCGATCAGTTCCTTGACGCGCTGCTCCAGCGTCTCTCTGTGCTTGTGAGCTTCGTCCAACTCCGCCCGCTGCGGCAGGAATTCCTGCACCACCGCCTGCACGATCGCGCGGATGTCCCCGCTTTCCTCAGCCATTGCCACTCGTCCCTTCGCCTGCATCGCTCTCTATTTCCGCCGCGATCTGGTCCTTCACGCCCTGCGGCGCATCGGCCAGATATTTCAGCGCGAGCTTCTTAGACACTTCCTTGCGCATCGTCGGCGACGCGATCCCCAGTCCCAGCAGATCCTTGGCGTCGGCCAGTTCGCCCGTGAAATCCGCGATATCGAATTCGTCCATGCCCGTCACGCCGATCTCGAGGCCGTCCTCGCGCGCCGCGTCGATCGCCTTCAACACTCTCCGCACCTGGTCCTTTACCGCGTCGCCGTACGCTCGCAGAACCTCCTGCGTGATGGCGAAGTCCCGCTGCTTGCTCAACCCCGATTGCTTCCCTCCGCGGTCGGCGGACCCGCCGGCCTGCGCCAGGTAACATACGCGATAGATCTCTTCCTGCAGGCGGGTCAGGTTGTCAGCGGCGATCTGATAGACTTTGCCCTCCGGCTCCGTCCATCCGAACTTGTCCTCGGGACCCAGCTGGATGTAGTAGCTTTCGCCCACCATCTGGCTCCATTCGCGCTCGGAGTAAATCACCGGCATCGCGAAGAGGCCCATGGTCAGCGCCCAGGAGAGAGCGTTCGATTTGTTGAAATGCTCGAGTTGCAGCGACCCCGCCCGGTTCAGCATCCACAAGCCTTCCGGGATCCGCAGCCCGAACAGCGGCACCTGATTGTGCTTGGCCAGCCCGTGCGTCCCCTGGGCGATCAGCTTCACCGGGCCCGCTTCGTTGCCGGCACTTTCTTGTACATAGATCCGGTACGACTGTTTGTCGTAGTACGCCCAGCGCCGCTCCGCGCGCCATTCGGCGTCCTCGATGCGATCCTTCTTCACCGCCGACGTCCGCAGCACCACCCACTCGTAGTTGCCGAGATCGTCGCGGCTCCAGTTGATCAGATCCTCGGCGCTGTACTCCACCAGGTACGCGCGCGACGCCCCGCACTCTTCTTCTTGGGCGCGATTCTCCGGCTTGCGGTCGAGCCGCGGGAAATCCACCAGCGCGTAACTCGCGCCCGTGATCAGCGCGTCGACGTACTGCCTGCGGAAGAAGTCCGCGAGCGCGGTTCCCTTGCGGTCGGTGTCCTCGACGAAGGCGCCGAAGAATTGCTTGGACGCCTCGCTCGCGCCGCCGAACGTCAGCACCGGCTCCCGGCGGAACACTGTCGCCGCGTACCAGTCCACGATCGATCCGACGTAGTTTTCGTAGAACACCCGCACCAGCCGCTCGGTGTAGACGTCGCCCGGCTCCCTCTGGCGGCGGATCAGGTAGCGCGTCGCGTTGTTCTTGAACTGCTCGCCGCCCGCATACAGGTCCCGGTAGTGCTTCCAGATGTGCTTCCGCGCGGTGTAGTGCGGATGCTCCCGGTCGATATCGAACCCGGCTTTGCCCGCGCGCGCCGGTTCGCCCAGATCCGCGGAGATTTGACTCGTTAATACATCGCTAAGCAATTCATTGCCCCCTCTCGCCGATCCGTCGAACCTATTCCAAGTGGTTTGGAGCAACCTAAAACGTCGCTAAACAATTCGTTGCCCCCTCTCGCCCGCCTGCATTCCGCCGCGGCATTCCTGCCACACCAGGTATCCCAGCGCGTCGGATAAGTGCGTCCTTTGCGAATCGCGCTCCTTGTCGATCACCTGGCTGTTCTCCTTGTAAATCACCTGCTCGAAATCCTTCACCAGTTCCTTGCACCGCGGGTCCACGCGCAGCGGCGCTTCCCCGCCCGCGCCGGCCAGCTTGACGTTCATCAGCATGACCCTCTCCCGAATGGCCGGATTCGTCGGTGGAACTCTGAACTGCACCATGCCGTAGCGGTCCCCGTGGAAAAATTCCTTCAGGATTAAGAGGTCGCTCGTCCCGCTCGTCTGCATCCGCCCTCCGCTCGCATCCGCGTACACCAGCACGCCCCGTTGGTGCGCCGGAATGCGCGCCTCGAACTCCTCGCACGCCTGATACGTGCTGGCCCGGTGCAGCACGATCTCGTCGAGCGCCGTAACGCGCCCCTCCGTCACCTGCGCGATCACCGAGGACATCGGATCCACGTTGAAATCCAGCGCCCACAGCAGCGGCCTCGCGGGATCGATTTCCGCTTGCGCCAGGTTCCTCGCCCGGTCGAAGCCGAAATACACGCGGCCCGCGTGCAGGTCCACGTACTGCCCCAGCACTTCCTGCTGGAAAAACCGCTCGTCGTAACTCTTCCGCAGCCGCTCGTAATAATCCGGCGTCTTGTCCAGCAGAAACCGGTTTTCGAACGGCTGCGCGACGATGGTTTCGTAGCCTTCCACCCGCGCCGCCAGGAACCGCCGGTGCACCCAGTCGTAGCCCTTGGGAGTCCACACCGCGAACCCGCACAGGCGCGCCGCTTTCGGATCGCGCAAGCGCCCTTCCAGCCGCAGCCACGCCTCCTCCGACGTGTACGTCAGCTCGTCCAGTCCGAACCAAGCCAGATTGCTCCCGCGCAGCCGCTCGAACTCTTCCACGGCGCGAAACAGGATTCTCGATCTCGTCTCGCGCAAAACCAGGTAATTCTCCGCGCGATTCCACTCGTAGGGAATCGCGTTCTTCTCGAGCACTTCGAGCAGTGCCGCCTGCGTCGCGTCCCGCAACATCGGAAACGTCGGCGCGCCGATCAGTCCCGTGCGACCCGGATTCAGGTACGCGAGCTTCAGCGCCTCCTGGCACAGCGCCTGGCTTTTGCCCGAACCGATGGGCCCCGAAAATCCCTTGAAACGCGCCGTGGACCGGTGGAATTTCTTCTGCGACGGCAGCGGCCGGTACTCTATCCTCCGCTCCCGGACTTCGTATCCGGTGTCGTCGAATCGAGCTTCGCTGTATCGAGCTTCGTTGTATCTATGTTGGTCGTCTCGACCTGGGCCGTTTCCGGCTTCGGTTCCGTCGTTGGCGTTCCCGTTTCCACCCATGTCACTTTGATCTCCCTCGGCGCTTCGTCATCCAATTCCTTTTCCAGTTGCACCAGCCGGATGTAATCTCCCAGCGATGCCTTCGCGTCCTTGCCGCTCAGCTTCTGTTCCACCGTCTTCAGCAGCTTCCGGACCACCGTAATTTGCGCTTTCGCGTCCGCGTCCCGCGACGCCGCTCCTTCCGCCGTCCCTGTTTTCGCTGCCGGCGTGGTCTTCTTTGCGGCGGCCTTTCTTCGGGCAACCGTCCGCGTGGCAACCGCCCGCTTCGCTACCGCCCGCTTGGCTACCGCCGGCTTGGGCTCGCTCTCGAGCGCCTTGCTTGCGTCCGGGCCGCTTTCGCCCGCCTCGTCCCCGCTCGCCGCCGTCTGAACCTCCGTCACTGCCTCAGTCTTTTTTTCTTCTGTGTCATCTTGTTTTTGACTGTCTTCGTTGTTCCCACTCACGGCATCCCCTCGCGTCAGAAGCGTAGCATCAGGTTCCCGGAGATCCTCCCGTTTCGATTCGTCAATCTGCACAAACAAAACGAAATATTTCTCGCGAATGGGCGGTGACTGCACTTCGGAGGTACTTGGAACGGGGCGCCAACGGCCACGTAGGGAACCCCGACCGCCAGGGAGGGAAGAAGCGTGTTTCAGCGGCCATGAACCCGCGCTCCGCTTGCTGACGCGCGCGGTTCCGAGCGGCATCTCTCGCTATCGGCGCCTAAAATAAACCGTCCGAATGTTACGATCCTGTGATATAAAGTTCTAAAGCCAAATCCATTCCTCCAGGCGTTATGCCACCGGAGTGAGGTTCCTATGGACGCCAAGGACCTGATTCTTCGGATTTTCGACATGGCCGGCATTCAGCTGAACGGTGATCGCCCGTGGGATATCCGGGTGCACGACGAACGCTTTTTCAGCCGCGTCGTGGCGCATGGAAACCTGGGCGCCGGGGAAGCTTACATGGACGGCTGGTGGGACGCCGAGCGGCTGGACGAGACCTTCGCCCGACTGCTTGCCACCGGCGCCGCCGCGCGCATCCAGAGATCCTTCGACTCCATGTTGGCGGCCGTGCGGACCAGACTGGTCAACGCCCAGAGCCGCTCCCGCTCCCAGCAGGTCGCCCGCCGCCACTACGACCTCGGCAACGATCTGTACCTCGCGTTCCTCGATCCTTACAATCAATACACGTGCGGTTACTTCAAGGACACCACCGACCTCAACGTGGCCCAGGAAAAGAAATTGGATCTGATCTGCCGCAAATTGCAGCTCCAGCCGGGCGACCGCGTTCTGGATATCGGCTGTGGCTGGGGCGGATTCGCCAAGTGGGCCGCCGAACGACACGGCTGCCACGTTACGGGCGTCAGCATTTCGAAGGAACAGATCGCCTACGCGCGCGAATTCACGGCCGGCCTGCCGGTCGAGATCCAGCACCGGGATTACCGCGATCTCCAAGGCCAATATGACAAGATCCTGATCTGCGGCATGATCGAGCACGTGGGCCACAAGAACTACCGCACGCTTCTAGCCGCCGCCCGCGGTGTCTTGAGGCGGTCCGGCTTGATTCTCCTGCACAGCATCGGGCAGAGCACATCCACGACGACGAACGATCCCTGGTTCGCGCGCTATATTTTTCCGAATTCCGTGGCGCCGTCGGCCGCCCAGATCACACGGGCGACCGAAGGCCTATTCGTGCTCGAGGATTTGCAAAATTTCGGTCACTACTACAGTCCGACGCTGATCGCGTGGTGGGAGAACCTTCAGGCAGCCTGGCCGCGACTCCAGGACAAATACGGCGAGCGGATTTATCGTATGTTCCGGTATTACCTTTTATCCTGCGCCGGGACGTTTCGCGCTCGCGATGTCCAGCTCTATCAGTTCGTTTTCTCGCCGGCTGGAGTTACCGGCGGGTATGAACCGGTACGATAGGTGTAGTGAGTCGGGGAAACGCCGCACTCAGTCGGAACTAAAAAATGGCATTCCGTCCGCCCGTCATTCCGGGCGCAGTCGAGGAAGCTGCTTTTGCACGCGTGCTACCAATGCCTTAGAAGCAGATCCCTCGCGACTGCGCTCGGGATGACGAGGCACTTGTAATTGGGCATTACTGATTTATCCTTCCAATGGCGCTGGTCCCTGGCCCCTGACCCTTGACCCCTTCCGAAAGTAGCGCCTTCGTACCGCGATCGGCGATAATATTTCTTTCGCACGGAAACATTGGGAACTGCCCGCTTTGTTCCTGGCCGGCTGGCCGGGAATTAGTCTTACTCGGAACAGAGTAGCCGGCGGCCGTCTGCAATTTAAGCCTCCAGGCCCGATCTCGCAGCCCTCCCCGATTCTCCGCATTCATACAGGAGCGCCGCACACCATGGCAAAGATCAAGGTACTCAACCCGGTTGTGGAGATGGATGGCGATGAGATGACGCGCATCATCTGGCAATGGATCCGCGAGCGTCTCATCCTCCCCTACCTGGACATCGATCTGAAGTATTACGATCTTTCGGTCCAAAAACGCGACGAGACTAACGATCGGATCACCATCGATTCGGCCAACGCCGCCCGCCAGTACGGCGTCGCCGTCAAGTGCGCCACCATCACTCCCGACGAGGCGCGCGTCAACGAATTCGGCCTGAAGCAAATGTGGAGAAGCCCGAACGGCACCATCCGCAACATCCTGGACGGCACCATTTTCCGCGAGCCCATCGTGTGTTCAAACGTTCCCCGCATCGTGCCGCACTGGAACAAGCCGGTAGTGGTGGCCCGCCACGGCTTCGGGGATCAGTACCGCGCCACCGATTTCACTTTCCCCGCCGCCGGCACCCTGAAGCTCTCCTGGACCCCGGCCGATGGCGACGGCGCGTCTCAGCAAGCGATCGAGCGTGAAATCATCAAGGCCGAGGGGCCCGGCGTCGTGCTCGGCATGTTCAACCTGGACAGCTCCATTTCGGGCTTCGCGCGCGCGTGCTTCAACTACGCGCTGGGCCGCCACTATCCGGTCTATCTTTCCACCAAGAACACCATTCTCAAGGCCTATGACGGCCGCTTCAAGAATCTTTTCCAAGAGATTTTCGACGCTGAATTCAAGTCCCGATTCGAAGCCGCGGGGCTGACCTACGAGCATCGCCTGATCGACGACATGGTCGCCTCCAACCTCAAATGGAACGGCGGATATTTGTGGGCCTGCAAGAACTACGACGGCGACGTGCAATCCGACACGGTCGCCCAGGGCTATGGGTCGCTGGGCCTGATGACCTCCGTGCTGATGTCCCCCGACGGCAAGACCGTCGAAGCCGAGGCCGCGCACGGCACCGTCACGCGCCACTTTCGCCTGCACCAGCAGGGCAAGCCGACCTCCACTAACCCCATCGCGTCGATCTACGCGTGGACGCGCGGCCTGTACTATCGCGGAACCATGGACGGTACTCCAGAAGTTGTCCGCTTCGCCGAGGCTCTGGAAAAAGTCTGCGTCGACGTGGTAGAAACCGGCAAGATGACCAAGGATCTCGCGATTTTGATCGGCGCCGATCACCCGTACCTTACGACGGAAGCCTTCATGGACGAGATCGACGCCGAGCTCAAGCGGCGGCTGGCGTAACGCGCCCGCGGCTTGCCTCAGGCAATTATTTCCCGTAGCCTTAAAGCAAATGGAAGTTCACTTCACGCCCGAACAGCAAGCGCGGCTGGCGAAAATCGCCACGCAAGCCGGAACGGTTCCCGAGCGATTGGTGACCAATGTTGTCGCCCGTTATCTCGACGAAGAATCTCGGTTTCTTGCGGCCGTGGAAAAAGGAATCGCGGCAGCCGAGCGCGGCGAGTTTCTCGAAGAAGAAGAAATGGACGCCCGCCTTGAAGCCATGTTCAAGGTCTGATGCGCATCCGCTGGACGATCCCCGCCGCGGACGACTTAGGGAACATCAAAAGTTACCTTCAACAGCATTACCCGCACTTTGCCGAACCGACCGTCCGCACAATCTACCAACGGATCCGCTCCTTAAAAGCCTCGCCCAGACTCGGCAGACCCGGTCACCGGAGCGGCACAAGAGAACTTCCGCTGACGCCGCTTCCTTACGTCGTAGTCTACGCGGTGAAAAACGAAGCCGTCGACATTCTGCACATTCATCATGGTGCGCAGGATTGGCGATAGTCGGCGGGCAATCGGCACGGCTTACTCGCACGACCCGAACCGGCACCCCAGCGCGATCACTTGCATCTGAATCGCCTGCGCTTCGCGAGCCCGTCCATGGACGCTCAGGAAATGGCCGTAGGCGATCAGCGGGGTCGCGCGAATCTGCAGGGATTCCTTGGGATCGGGGATGCCGGGCAGGTCGGGGCTCTTCCAATACGTGGTCCATTTCCGATAGATCGCTTCCGCTGCAGCGTCCTGTTTTCGGGCGCTCATCAAGCGCGCGCGCAGCAGGTCGCGATCCTGCTGGTTGGCAGCGGGAGGGCGGCGGCTCTCGGCGTCAATATTCGCCGCGAACCGGGCGGCCTCGGTCCTGTGCCCGGCCTCTTCCATGGCGACCGCATGGACGTTAAAAATGCCCTCATGAAAAGAGGGGCCCACGTAGGAGCCATCGGGATCGACGGGAGGCACCGACGCCGCTTCCGCGATGGCGGCTTGGCCACGGACGATCAAGCACTCTACAAAGCCAAATTCGGTGCGGTTCTGGAAGTCGGCAGGAAGCTGGTTAGCGAGCCACATCTGATTCAGGCGCGCATAAAGCGGATACGCGGCGGCGTGTTTACCCTGTAGCCTGTAAATTTCCGCCAGGAGCGCCAGAAAAATTGGCACATGTCCCGCGCCCGGCGGGCCTTTCGCGTCCGCGGCGCGCAATCTCTCTCCGGTCACACGCTCCGCGCCGGCGTAGTCGTTCGCCCACAGATACGAAGCACCGACCAGCGCCCACATGATGTCGTGAAAACCGCTGGAGCTGAAGATCCCGCTCTGCTCAACCGGCTCGTCCTCCGGCTTCGGAATCAATTGGCGAAGCAGGCGCTCGGCGTCGCCGCTCCGGCCGCGTTCCAGCAGTTGATTCACATTCCCTAGCTGTTCGTCCAGCGAGGGCCCGGCCGCATTCTGCGCCAAAGCAGTAGCGGCTACCACCGCCATCCTTATAAAAGCCTGCAGCATACATCCGATGTCCAATTGTAGGCGCTCCCGATCAAGCGGGGAGGTTCCGGCATTGTGCAAGACATGCCCAAAAATTCCCTTCAAGCCGGCGCGGGGCACTCCGATAAGTTCTCTAGCGCGCAAGACGCGCGCCGTTAACGTAAGGAGTGGCCATCGATGACGTTCCGATTGTCCTATTGCCTGCCCTTGATCGCCGGCCTGTTTGCCGCAAGCGTCATGGGCGCCGACATGCGCGTCGGTTCCGACGACGCCATGAAGGCCGCCGTTCAGAAAACACAGCCCATATATCCGCCCATCGCCCGCCAGATGCACGTCGCGGGCAGGGTGGAGGTCGAAGTGATCATTGCCGCCGACGGCACCGTCGCCGACGTCAAGGTGGTCACCGGCAACTCCCTGTTGACGCCCGCTGTGGTAGAAGCCGTCAAGAAGTGGAAGTTCACCCCTTTTACCGCCAACGGCGAGCCTACCAAGGCGGTGGCCGCGTTGGGATTCGACTTTAAGATATAGCGCGCAGGACGGACCCTCCCGTGTTCCAGCGATTCACCATTGGCGCGAAGCTCGCCGCAGCGTACGGAAGCATGCTGGCCCTGGTTCTAATATTGGGCGCGTCTTCGTTGAAACTCACCTCGAGCCTGGGCGCGGAGCTCACCAAAGCGGTGACCGTCACCGCTAAAAAGCAGATGCTCGCGGGGCAGATTCTGGCGTCCGCGGCGCAAATGTCGGCGCTCGAACGCGGCGTGGCTTCAAGCACGTTGCTCCAGCAGAGTGACAAGGTGAAGGAGCTGGAGGGGCAGTATTCGGAGGCCGCCAACCAGGTGCGCGAGTACCTCAATCAATTCTCCGCCTTCGACAATTCCGAGCAGACTCGCCGGCAGCTTGCCTCCCTCGATCTGGAGTATAAAGACCTGCGGAGGGCCCACGACGAGTTTGTCCAAGCGCTGGCGCGCCAGCAAATGGACGCGGCCTTGAAGCACTTCGACGCGGCGCTGCTGCCGCGGCTCGCCAAAATGAGCGGGCTGGCGCAGGGCCTGGTGGAGCAGGAAGCCCAGCAGTTGGCAGAAACGGCGAACGGTGCGGCCGGCTCCCAGGCCAGCAGCCGGTGGATCACGATGCTCCTGCTTTCGATCACGGCCTGCGTTAGCGTTGCGCTGATGTTCATCGTGCGCGGCATCACCGCCCGCTTGCGTTCGCTGACCCAGGAACTGTCCGGCTGCTCGCGCGGAGTGTCCGACGCTTCGTTACAAATCTCGTCGGCCAGCCAGTCGCTCGCCGACGGAGCAACGCGGCAGGCGAGCTCGCTCGAGGAAACCTCCGCCTCGAGCCAGGAGCTGAGCGCCACCACGCAAAGCAACGCGAACAATTCGCAGGAGGCCACCAAGCTCATGGCGAAGACCGACACGCAAGTGACCGAGGCCAACCACACGCTCGAGGAAATGGTGAGCAGCATGGCCGCCATCGGGGCCGCCAGCGACAAGATCGCCAAGATCATCAAGATCATCGACGAAATCGCCTTTCAGACCAATATCCTAGCGCTGAACGCGGCGGTAGAAGCTGCGCGCGCCGGCGAAGCGGGCATGGGCTTCGCGGTGGTCGCCGACGAGGTCCGCAATCTGGCCGGGCGTTGCGCCCAGGCCGCCAAAGACACCAGCGCCCTGATCGCCGAGTCCATCGACACCACCCGCGAAGGCAAGACCAAGCTGGACCGCATGGCGCACGCCATGAGCGGCATCACCGCGAGCACGGTGGAAGTAAAGCGGCTGGTCGACGAGGTCAGCGTCTCGAGCGGAGAGCAGGCCCGCGGCATCGACCACATCGCCAGGGCTTTGGCTGAAATCGAGCGGATCACCCAACAGGCCGCCGCCGGTGCGCAGCAGAGCGCCTCGGCGAGCTCCACCATGACGGCGCAATCGGAGGCCATGGACGCCGTAACACGCCAACTGGTGCAGATGGTCGGCGAGTAGTTCTTCCCCAAGACGGCACGGCGCGAGAGTCGTACCGATTCACCTTACTGATTCAGTAGAGCGATACCTTTAGCCGGAGGCGGCGCCGGAATCGACATCAGGTACGCGAGCACGTCGGCGAGGTCTGCGTCCGGCATGACTTTGGGTGTGTAGGGAGGCATCTGGCCTGCCGGTTTTCGAACGTAGGCGAGCGAGGCCGTGCGCGGCGCAAGGCGCGGCCCGGTCCCTCCCTGGCCGACGGTTCCATGACATTCGTAGCAGCCGTTCTTGAGGAACAGCTCCTTGCCCCGGGTGGGATTGCCCGCCGGAGCTTGCGCCATAAGGACGATCGCCAAGACCAGGAGCATCGCTGTCAACCATTTCTTCATATTTAACTCATACACTATTGAAACAACAGTTAGTTAACGAGGCTGCGTTACGACGTCCACGAGATACGGTTCCCCGCCCTTCACCACCTGGATGCCGCGCTGGATCGCCGCGCTGAGATCCTTGGGATCCGTGATCGGTCCCTCCGAACGGACGCCCATCGACGAGGCGAGCTTCGCGTAGTCGACGAATGGATCGTAAATCTTGGTGCCGATCTGGATGTGATCGATGCCGCGCTGGCGCCGGTTCGCCAGTCCTTGCAAGCCCATCACCTCCTGATGATAGGCGCGGTTGTTGTGCATCAGCGTCAGCAGCGGAATCTTGTGATGCGCGGCGGTCCACAGCACGCCGTTGGCGCACATCAGGTCGCCGTCGGGCTGAATGGCGATGGGCAGACGGCCGTGCCGCTTGTGCGCGAAAGCCGCACCCACGGCCGCGGGAGCAGCGTAACCCACTCCTTCGGCTCCAGCGCCGCCGATGTATTGGTAGTGTTTGTTGAAGTCCCACAACTGCAGCGGCCAATCGTGGATCCACGGCGAGGTGTCGGTCACCAGCGCCCAGTCCTCATTCTTAATCTGCGCCCACAACTCCGCCGAGAGTCGCGCGGTCGAAATCGGACTGGCGTCCCAGCCGTAGGACGCATCCAGCCGCGCTTTCTCCAGTGCCTGCTTGCTGGCCTCGGCAAGCTTTGCGCCGCGCGCCTGGAACCCAGCCTTGCGATCGGCAGTGATCAGCTTCTGGCAGGCTTCGATCAGATAGGGCAGCGTTGCTTCGGCGTCGGCGGCGATCGACAGGTCGGCCTCCGTGTAGCGCTGGAAGTTCTGGTAATTGCTCTTCTGGAACAGATCGCCCGAGCTGATGTTGATCACCTTGAGCTGGGGGTTGCGCTGGCGGATCAGGCGCAGAGAACTATAAAAATCGCCGCTCTCGAGACCTACCGCAAGGTCGGGCGCCAGGGCCGCCGGCACCATCAGCGGCTTTCCGCCCGGGGCGGCGCGATTGCTCTGGTTCAGCGGATGCCGGCTCGGAAAGTTCAAGCGGCGATGCTGGTCGATCACGGCGCACTGCAACAGCTCTGCCAGTTCCACCAGTAGACGCATGCCCTCCGGCGTACGCGCCATGCGTCCGGCGATCAACACCGGATTCTCGGCCGCCACCAGCATCTTCGCGGCCTCTGCAACCGCGGCCCCGTCGCCGGCGGGAGGCGTGGAGGGAGACATTTTCGGGATGCGCAGGTTGGTACCCGCTGGAATCTGGTCGTCCTGCAGTTCGGTGTCGATGGTGATCGCCACCGGGCCCATCGGGGGCGTCATCATAATCTTGTAGGCGCGCACGGCCGATTCGGCGAAGTGCGGCAGCGACACCGGTTGGTCGTCCCACTTGGTGTAATCCCGCACCATCGCGGCCGGATCCTGCGCGCTGTGCACCCAGATGACCTCGCTGGGACGGCGCGTGGCGTCCTGCGTGTTGCCGAGGATCATGTAGACCGGCGTGCGATCGGCGAAGGCGTCGTAGACGGCCATGGCCGCGTGCTGCAATCCGACGGTTCCGTGGACGCAGATCGCCACCGGCTTGCCCTCCACCTTGGCGTAGCCGTTGGCCATCGCCACCGAGGATTCCTCGTGCATGCAGGTGATGTATTCGGGATTCTTGTTGCCGGCGTAATTCAGGATGGATTCGTGGAAGCCCGCGAAGCTCGATCCCGGCATAGCGAAGACGTACTCGATGCCGAGCGACTTGATCACGTCCACCATGAAATCCGAGCCGGGCTTATCGACGACGCGAACCTCGCCCGCGGCGGGTGCGGCGGTGGCTTCGGCACGAACCTGTTGCCCTGTTACATTGGGCGCTTGCGCGGCGAGCGCGGCGGCTCCGGCCACGGCGCCCTTCAGAAATCCACGGCGGTCGGGACGTTTTGATTTGGACACAATAAGAACCTCGCTTCTGGAAGTCTATGGGGAAGTTTATTGGGAATGACGGGCGAAGTCAACGCAGGGCGCATTGTGGCGCACGCACTCGTGCGTGCCGCATCGACACTATTGTCGATGCCCGGCTCTTAACGGAATGGGCGCCGAGGTGTCGAGAAGAGTCTCGACACAGCACGCACGAGTGCGTGCGCCACACCACCGCGTGGGATGATGACAACATCTTGAGTATGAAGAAAAAACTTGCTCCGGCAAGGTCGCCACTGCCGAAGATGAAGTCGCAGCAAGAGGCGTCGGAATATTTCGAGCGCCACTCCGTGGCAAGCGTATGGGATCGATTGCCCGAGACCGCTCCGGCCAAACCGTCGAGGACGCTGGCGAAGAAACGTCGCGAGCGCCACGCGCGGGCGAAGTCTCCGATCTCGCTGCGCCTGGCTCCCGAACAAGTCGCCGCGGCGAAGCAGATTGCGGCGGCGAAATCGGTCGGCTACCAGACGCAGCTCCGGATGTGGATCGCGGAGGGGCTCTGCCGGGAAGCGAAGCGCGCCTGAGTTCCTACTCGACCCACGGCGCCCGTTAGGCCGCGTTCGGTGCTCAGAGCGCCCGTTTATTTCGCCGCGCCCTCCGCGCGATCCCCAGCATCCACACGGCGACGATCAAAAACGGAGCGCTCGACAGGACCGCGACGTCCGGGCGCTGGGGCAGGGAGCGCGTCAATCCATACACCAGCAGCACGCCGCCCGCCGCGCCCGGCAGCACCCATCCGGGGCGCACGAACTCCAGCAGCACTCCACTCCAGCCCACGGCGATGAACGCGCCGGTGAAAATAACGGACCAGTTCATCTAATCTAATAGATAGTGTCCTATAGCAGGATCCTCGTACGCGCGACCAACTGGGTGGGCGACGCGGTGATGTCCGTGCCCGCGCTGCGCGTCTTGCACGATCGCTACCCGCGCGCTGAGGTCTCGATCCTAGCCAAACCCTGGGTGGCCGACCTGTACCGACGCGAATCCTTCTGCCATCGTGTGATCCCGTACTCGCCGCGAACAATTTCAGAAAAATGGAATGCCGCTAAAGCGCTCCGGCGCGAAGGCTTCGATTGCGCGATCCTGCTGCAAAACGCGTTTGAGGCCGCCGCAATCGCCTTCGCCGCCCGCATTCCCGAACGGATCGGTTACGCGCGCGACGGCCGCGGATTTCTACTGACCCGGGCCGTCCCGGTTCCCCGCGCCGGAGAGATCCCTGCGCACGAACGTTTTTACTATCTCGAACTGCTGTGCCGCGCCGGCATTGTGGAGGCCCTGCCCGCGTGCGACCACATCCGCCTCGAAGGCGCAGACGGGGCTCGCGAGAGTGGACGCGCGCGATTCCGCGAGCTCGGCCTGGGAGGCGCGGTCGTGGGCGTCAGCCCCGGTGCGGCTTATGGTTCCGCCAAACGCTGGCTGCCGGAGCGCTTCGCGGAAGCGGCCGCGAGTCTGGCGCGGTCATTCGACGGAGCGGTCGCACTGTTGGGATCGAAGGAAGAACGTGGCCTATGTGCGGCGATAGCTGAAACAATCCACGCTACCCACGCGCTGCACGTTCCGGTCCGCAATTTCGCCGGCGAAACGACGCTCGCCGAATTCATCGACCTGGCGGCCGCTTGCCGCGTTTTTCTGACCAACGATTCCGGCGGCATGCATATCGCCTCGGCGCTGGGCGTCCCGACCGTCGCGGTGTTCGGTTCGACCGACGAAGCGGCCACAGGTCCCACCGGCCCCCTGTCGCGTGTGGTGCGCGAGCGCGTGGAATGTTCTCCCTGCCTGAAACGCGAGTGCCCCATCGATCATCGCTGCATGACCCGCTTGAGCGCGGATAGGGTTGCGCGCGCCGCCCTGGAGCTGCTCGCTCAAACGCAGCTTCTGGTGAAATAGGATCTTCGGATACGTACCTTGGACACCCGCGCGAAAATTGTAAGCGCCGATCGGGCGGCAGAGCTGGCGCGGTCCGGCGCGACGGTAGTCAGCGGTTATTTCGACCCGCTGATTGCGGCCCACGCCGACGAGCTCGAGGATCTGAAACAGGCGAGCTCGCCGTTATTGGTTCTGATCCGATCCACGGAGAACGCGATTCTCTCTGCGCGGGCGCGGGCGGAACTGGTGGCCGCTCTCACCGTGGTCGATTACGTGTGCGACGCCGAATGTGACGTGGAGCCCCATTGCCGCCTCGAAGAGGAGCACGAACGGCGCCTGAAGGAGCTGATCGCGCGCGTGCACGCGCGCCAGAAAGCGTCCGGGCGTGTGGCCGGCGATCGATGAGCGCGGCGCGAATCTCATGAGCACGCTCCGCATTCTGGTGGTGCGCCTCAGCTCGATGGGCGACGTGATCCACGCGCTGCCGGCCGCCGCGACTCTCAAGCAAAGCTTTCCGGGCTGCCGCCTGAGCTGGCTGATCCGCCCGCGCTGGGCGCCGCTGCTCGAAGGCAACCCGTTTGTCGACGAAGTGATTCCGCTCGATCGCTCGCTCGGTGCGGCGCTGCACTCGATCCCCCTCTTGCGGCGCGCGCGCTTCGATCTCGCCGTGGATTTTCAGGGCCTCATCCAGTCGGCGGTGATCGCGGCGGCGGCCGGCGCGCGGAAACTGGTCGGATTCGGGACCGGCGCGGTTCGCGAAAAACCGGCGGCGTTTTTCTATTCGGCGACGGTTGAGCCCAACGCTGCCCACGTGGTGGATCGGAATCTGGAGCTGGCCGCCGCGGTGGGAGCATCGCAAGCGGTTCGTGACTTCCCCTTGCCGCAGGGCCATCCGGAAGGCTCCCTGCCGGGGCGCGAATTCGTTCTCGCGAGCCCCTTCGCGGGCTGGCGATCCAAGCAATGGCCGTTGGAATTCTGGAGCGAATTGGCGGCCCGTGTGGATCTGCCGATCGTTCTGAACGGCCCGCTGTCGGCCGCGCGCGAGCTATCGGAAATTGCCGGCGTTTTCCTGCACGCCTCCGGAATTCCGGGCCTGATCGACGCCACGCGCAAGGCCACAGCCGTGATCGGAGTGGATAGCGGCCCGCTGCATGTGGCCGCCGCGCTTGGAAAACCCGGCATCGCCCTCTATGGACCCACCGATCCGGCGCGCAACGGACCGTACGGAGGCTCGATTCGCGTGCTGCGCGCGGAGGGCGCGGTCACGGATTATCACCGGCGCGAAGAGCCCGACCCCAGCATGCGCGCCCTCACCCCGGAGATCGCCGCGCAAGCGCTGACGGAGGTGCTCGAGAAGGCCGCGCGGGAGGATCATCGCGGGTGAGTTTCCCGAAGGTTTACGCCGATCTGGTCGCCAGATTCCGCGTGCCCAGCGGATTCCTGCTGCTCGCGGCGTTCGTATGGCTGGCCGCACCGACGGCGGCGTCGCTCGCGTGGGGATTGCCGCTCTCGATTGTGGGACTCGCGATTCGCGCGTGGGCCGCCGGGCATCTCGAAAAAGACATGGCGCTCGCCGAAAGCGGCCCGTATGCGTGGGTTCGCAATCCTTTGTACCTGGGGACGCTTACGATCGCCGCGGGATTCGTCGTCGCGTCGCGAAGGTGGGAGCTTGCGCTGCTGTTCGCGGCCGTGTTCGCGCTGGTTTATCTTCCGGTGGTGGAGCTCGAAGAGCAGCACCTCGCAAATTTATTCCCGGCCTTCGCCTCATACAAGGGCCGCGTCCCGAAACTGGTGCCGCGTCCGCCGCGCAAGCCTGGCGCGACTCCCTTCCGCTGGAGCGTTTATCGCCGCAATGAAGAGTATCGGGCGCTCGCCGGATTCCTGTTGAGCGCAGCGGTGCTGCTATGGAAAGTTCTGATGCTTTAGAGTGCCAGCCAAGCCGAACGCGGCAATTTAATGTGGCAGCCTGGACCGAAGATAACCGTACATCCAGGTTCCGGCCAGCGCGCTGGCTACCGCGATGAGCATCACGGTTACGCCGCCGCCAATCAGAGCGAACAGGGGTCCAGGGCAGGCGCCCGTCAAAGCCCAACCGAGGCCAAAGATCGTCCCGCCGATCCAAAAGCGATAGCCACGGCCGGTCACCTCGTCGTCGTCGCTTGCGGCAGGCTCGCCGCACAGAGTTTCTTTCTGGGGC
The DNA here is from genome assembly GCA_035934795.1 of Bryobacteraceae bacterium. Lineage (GTDB taxonomy): Bacteria > Acidobacteriota > Terriglobia > Bryobacterales > Bryobacteraceae > Palsa-187. Next base: position 188,335 of record DASYXM010000008.1, read on the forward strand.
CGCTTCAAGATAAGACGCGAGACGGCCGCGACCGCAATCGCCGAGCCGATGATGCCGTACATGTGGAAGGACTGGAACCGGAACATCTCCTGGATCCGGAACCAGGAAATGACCTCGGATTTCGTCAGCGTAACGCCGAACAGGGTTCCGAGGAGCAGGTACGCCAGCGGCAATAGCGGCGGCCTCCGGCGGCCCTGTCCGGTTTCAGAATGCGTGAGAGTTGGCGCACTCATATTCGTTTCAGCCAATGAGGTACGGAAGAATAAAATACGTGGCGATCAGGCCGCCCGCGAAAAACCCGATGACCGCAAAGAGAGAGTTGCGCTGGAAATTTGACAGTCCCGAAATGGCGTGGCCGGACGTGCACCCTCCGGCGTACGCCGTTCCAAATCCCACCAAAAAACCGCCGACCACCACCGATACGAATCCTCTGACGGTGAGCAGCGCGCGCCAACCGATCAGCTCCCGCGGGACCAGGCCGGAAAAGTCATGCAGTCCGAGCGCCGCGAGAGCCGACCGGGTAGCGGCGGAGATGGCGATCTCATGGGTTCCTAAAAGATTCACGCCGATCCAGCCGCCCAGTGCGATGCCGATCGCGAAGATCAGACTCCACCCGCCCGTGCTCCGCCAATCGTACCGGAGGTAGTCGATGCGCGCCGGCAACAGAGCCGAACAGAGATGCCGCAGATTGCCGGATATCCCGAGGCGTTTATCGCCGGCAACGATCAGAATCGGCACGAATAGCCCGATGATGGGGCCCGCCACGTACCACGGCCAGGTGTGAGTTAGAGCTTCAGGAATCATGAGTCGCGTCCAACGCCGTCACGCGGGCAGCCGCCATCGGATGGAAGAACCGCCGCTGAACGATTATAGCCCGCGCAAGTGGACGCCTAGAAATTCAACGATGCGATGACACATCCAAGAACGATCAGCGCGATGGCAAACAGCCGGCGCAGGAGCTTTTCATGGAGCCGCCTCGCAAACGCGATCCCGGCCAGCATGCCGGCGAACGCGAACAGCAGAAAGCCCGCGAGCACGCTCCAATCGACACTCACGTAGCGCAGTTGTCCGAGCAGGCCGGTCGCGGAATTCATGGCGATGACGGCGAGCGACGTCCCTCCCGCCATGCGCGTATTGAGGCCGGCCGTGAGCACCAGCGCGGGAACGATCAGAAATCCGCCGCCGACGCCGAGAAAGCCGGTCAAGAGCCCGACGACGAAGCCAACCAACAGGCAGCGCGGAACCTGTCCGGTTTTCCCGCCATCGAGACTGGGGCCGCCGCGCAACATGCGTGAGCCCACGATCAGCATGACCCCGGCGAACAAAAGCAACAACGCTCTCTTCGAGAGCAGATGAGTGCCGGTCGATCCCAGGAATGAACCGGCCATGCCCACCGCGGAAAAGATCAGCGCTACTTTCGGAGACACGTTTCCCCGCCGCCAGTGGATCACGGCGCCAAACAGACTGGTGGCCCCCACAATCGCCATCGACATCCCGACGGCTTCCTTCGGCGGCACGTGCGCGATGTAGACCAGCACCGGCAGCGTGACGATGGACCCTCCGCTGCCCAGAACGCCCAGGGTGACGCCAATCAGGACCGCCAGCGCAAGCGCGAGGGGCGAGCTAAAGATCACCGGCTTTTGTCCCCACAAGGGAGATGCATTTTGATCGTTGGGCTTGTCCTAAAAAGGCATCGCGGGATTTCATTTCAATTCGCCGGGATCGCCACACCGGCGGCGTCGCCCGGAAGGTGCCACAGCGTTTGCAGCACTCCGTATTGAGACCACACCGTGGCTGGAAGATCCGTGGCGCGGACCCGCCCTTCCCGCGTCGGCGCTATGGGAGAGTGAGCCTTCAGATAGGCCAGCAGCGCGCTGTGCACGGTGCCGGGAACGTAGCGTGGGTCGTTCACACCTGAAAGCCTGCAAATTCTGTCCAGGGCTTCGCCTTCCTGCTCGCACCCGCCGATCGTGTAGGAAGCGTCCGCCTGCAGCTCCTTCCCGCCGATCTTCACATCCCGGATCCGGCTCCCCTCCGGCGCTCCCGCCGTGAAGAGTACCGTCATCCCCGATGGCCGCATGCCCCAGCCTCCCGAAAGCTGGCGCGGATCTTTCGCATACACGAGTTCCATCTCCCTTTCGAGGTACGCGCGCATCTGTTTCCCGGATACTCGCCCGGACTTTAGCTTGGCATCGAGAGGCAGAATGTTCCACAGATCCGCCTGCGTGATGGAACCCGCGGCCAAGGGCGGAGAAAAACGAAAGCCGTTGGTGAAAGCAACATCCGTGTGTGTGACTTCGCGAACGGCGTCATCGACAACGTTATCCATGGTGGTTTCCAGCACGTCATATCGCATGAGCGGTGTCTTCGTCGATCCCACGATTTCGCGGAGCCGGGCTTGAAACGGCCGCTCGACCCCATCGATCGACGCCTTGACCCTCTGATTTTCGGTGAACTGAGCCGCGTCCACGCCAATCAGTTTGTAGCGATAGTCCGAGATTTTTCCGCTGGTGAGCGTGACATCCAGCTGCCCGATGAAAGATCCCATCGAGCCGGGCTCCACCACTATGGTCTTGCCCACCAGGATGGGCTGGTAGACCCGTTCATGCGTGTGGCCGCTCAAAACGATGTCGAACTCCGGGATATCGCGAGCCAATTGGACAGACGGCGCGAGTCCCGTGTGATCGAGCAGAACCGTCAGGTCTGGCCTTTCCCGGCGCTTCAAATCCTGGACGAATTCGCGAAGTCCGCCCATTTGCGTCGAGTCGAGGCCGGCTACCATCGCCGGTGATTGACGCAGCGTCGTCGTGGGATCCGTCACTCCCACGAAGGCGACTTTCACGCCGTTCTTTTCGAGAATCGCGGAGGGCGCAAACAACCGCTTCCCGGTGGCTTTCTCGTGGAAGTCGTAGCAGATTACCTGGTAATTCACTTCGCTCATCAGCTTCCGAAAGGCGGTTGGCCCGTAGACGATTTCCCAGTTTCCGGGAGTTCCCGCATCGATGCCGAGAGCGTTCAGCGGCCCAACCACCGCTTCTCCCTGCGTCCATGCGGCGATCGCCGAACCCTGAAACGTATCGCCGCCGTCGAGCGTGAACACCGCGCCGGGCGCGCTGGATCTCTCCTGGTCCAGGGCGGTGCGGATACGGGCAAATCCACCCATACGATGCAGGTGTCCAGGATCTTCCGGCAGATACTCCCAGTGGGTGTCGAGCTGTGCGTGCATGTCGGCGAGGTGCAGGAAGCGGACCTGCTTCGACGCCGGCGCGGCCTTCAGGATGGAATGCAGTCCGGCCGCCGCCACAAGAAAAAGTGCCGAGGAAATAATGGGGAGTGCTGTCTTCTTCATCGCTGTCGCCTATGATCATCATCGCAGCAATTCCGATGACGTCCCGAGCCGTGACTGTAAAGGAGCGGTACGAACAATCCCGTTGCCGTCGTCCGCTGCCCGGCGGCTCCGCGCTCGCCGTAATTCGGTATCATTGGGACTGCTCGAACCCGGAAGACCTGCACGATGGGGAACGGGCTTAGGGAGGATTTACATGAAGAGATTTTTGATCGTTTCGGGAACCGTCACCGGACTGGCGCTGCTGCCCCTCGTGCCGTTGAGCGCTCAGGACACCCACGCAATGCCGATGAAGCAGGCCACCAGGGAGATGAAGATCATCTCGAGCGCCGGCGCGCGCGCCCTCGCGGACGCCTGCAGCGCTTGGGCGGAACAGAACAAGCAAGTGGTGGCGATCGCGATTCTGGATTGGGGCGGCAACCTCGTCGAGTCTCACGCCATGGAAGGCGCGGCGATGAACGCGATTGACACGGCGTTGCTCAAGGCCAAGTCGGCCTTGCGCTGGCGGCGTCCGACCTCGGAAACGAATAAAATGGTCCGCACCGGCCAGAATCTCGCGCCGACTTTCATGCGCGATTTCCCCCAACAGGGTGCTCTGCCCATCATTATCAATGGCGAGCTCCTGGGAGCGATGGGCGTGTCCGGGGCCGACGGCGAGAAATGCGCCCAGGCGGCCATCGACGCCGTGTTCAAGGGACAACCGATCTCCGCGTCGCGATAAGGAATCGCAAGTCTATTTAAGCGCTGATTTCGGCGGTGGCGCGGGAGCCGGTTTCGCGAACTTCGACGCGTCCATCGCTACGTTGGGCTGCACTTCGCTCAGTTCGACCGTGGACTGCCCGTCCGTCCAGGTCGCGACCCAGTGGAACGGAATCTTAACTCCCGCGACATCGCGATAATCGGAGTAGTCGCTCTGTGCGGGAATGATGCCGACCGCTGTAACGGTATAACGCACGGTCCTTACCAGCAGACCGGACTGCTTATCGAAGAATAACTTCACGCGCGAACCTCCGGCGGCGGCTCCCTGCACAATCTGGACCTCGCGGTCGCCGATGGAGGCCTTGGGGAAGCCCGCGTGCAGTTGGCTCAAACTCTGCTTCAGCCCGGCCGGAAAGGACAGCGCGGCTTCCAGTTTGACGCCGTCCAGATCCTGTCCAGCGAGCGTGAGCAGGCGAACCGGTTTGTCCGGTGCCGCGATCCAGCCGGCGCGGCCGTCATAGGTCGTGATGCTGTCTCCAATACGGAGATGGATCGTCGCAGTGCGCTGGCCTGGCGCCTTCGCAAAAACATCGAAGGGGACCGCTTCCAGATCCGTGTCGTAACCCTGGTAGGTCCCTTTAGCGGCGAAGCTGGTGAGATTCGCGAGCCGCTCCGCTCCGCCGAGCGCTTGGATATATTTGTCGAAGATCGGGTCGGCCGATACCGTCGCGGGAGCCTGGCCGGCAATTTCAACTTCATTCGGATCGTCGGGAGGCGGGGTGCCGTACTGATCGGCGAGATTGGGAATCACCTTCGGGAAGATCGTCCCGCGATGGCAGGAATAGCAGGTCACGGCGCGGCGTCCGCCGAAGTTGTTCTTGTTGATGTTGTTCACCATCACCACCATCCGGCGCGCGGTCCTTTTCAGAGGCGTGTCGTCGGCGTACCTGGCCCAGTCGCCGGAGCTCTCCGAGATGTGGCAATCCGTGCAGTTCAGGCTGAGGGAAGCGGAAAAGAATCCCATGGTCCCCATGAATTCGCTGACGGAAATCCCCTTGAGGACCTGGACGTTCTTGAACACGTCTTCCGCCATCTGGCCGCTGGCCGGCGCCACGCTCAGCAGCGCGCCGAAGATAATTGCTTTCCACCCGAGTTTCATGCCGATAGAACCTATTTCTTGTCTTTAGCCTGGTCCTGATCGGCGGGGACGACAATTAACTTCCGATACTCGATGGCCTCCGACGGGACACACATCTGCTCTTCGTCTTCCTGACTCGGAATCCACTTGAATCTGCTCTTCGCGAGCACGAAAGGCTTCGAATAAACTTTCGGATCGTCGATCGTGAGGGTCAGGTCCAGAGTGTCATGGTCGACGCGCGTATAACGCTCCTCCACACGCAGATCGGTACTATGTGGATACCCGCGCCGGTCGATCCAGGTCTTGTCGTCCAGGCCGGTGGTGTTTACAACGAACGTGTAGTCTCCATCCCAATGGCCCACCGAGTATCCGTACCACGTGGTATCGGGTCCGCCCTTTGCGCCCACGTTCTTGGGAAGCTCGCGTCCGTCCATCCAGACCGTGCGCCAGATCCTGCCGTACTGCGTCATGATCACCGTGCGGCCCGGCATCTGCGCAAAGGAGATCCCTCTGGTTTCGGTGGTCGCGCTGCGTGGAAATCCGAACGGATCGCAGACTCCCCATGGATCGTTGGAGCTCGGGCTGAAGGGGTCGGGAGTATTCATCTTGAAAAGCTTTTCCCCGGCCTGCGTCAGCGGAGGTTTGTCGACGTACATCGGCGTGAGCGGCCCCGTCCACGACCCGGCTAGATCCCGGCGGGGAGCCGGTCCACCCGTGTTCGGAGCGGCCATCAATTTCTGATAGAGCGTCTGGGGCCGCTGCGTCGGCGCTTTCTTGTCTTGCGCGCTGGCAACCAGCTCCATGGCCAGCAATGCAGTCAGAGCGATATTCATGCGCGTCACGTTTGCCGGCATCTGAGTTTCCTACTGCTTGCCTTCTCCCTCGGTTTCTCGATACCCCAACGCGCTGTCCTTTAACTCGGTGCCGTCCGCCAGCACGATCTTATTGAGCCGCCCGACCGGGTTCCCCGTCTTTGCTTGAAAAATGTAAACGGTAATGACGTCGCCGGGCGCCACGGAGGTCTTGGACCAGCCGGCGAGGATAACCGTTTGCGGAGTGCCCGCTTCGGCGGACCAATGCTGGACATTCCCTTTGTCATCCTTGACGTCGAACGTGATGATGACGTGCGGATTGGCCCACACGTATTTTGTGACCGTCGCTCCTTTGAGGACGACCACCTTGCTGGTGTCGTAAGCGGTATTTCCGTGGTGCGCGAACACCGGGACGCATACCATGAAGAAGGCCAATAATATTAAGAAACAAGGTTTCATCGACAAACTCCTTCGTGAAAAGATAGCACAACTCCTTACTTACTTACTTGCGATTGACTCACTTGCGGCCTGCCCGCCTGGACCCATCCGGTGAGCGCTTCGGTGCACTCCAGGCTGATGAGCATGTAGCGTATGTACGCGCTTCGGCCGATCCAGGGACTCGGATCGCCCGCCTTCCGCGCCGCATTCTTCGTGATCTTGTCGTCCTTGCCGTCGACGAAGGTCTGATCGCGGTACGGATGATTGGCGATATATCCGTCGGCTCCCGCGTCCTCGCCGATCTTGATGAAGCGCTCCAGCGATTGCCTGTAAATCAGCAGCCCGGAATCGGCGCGTCCCGCTTCCCCGCCCGGCTCCAGCGCGCGCGGCAACGCGCTTCCGCCCCAAAAGGAAAGTACGTGCGGCTGGCCGCGATCCGTGACCGGAACCAGCAACGAGATCGTCCCGGGCGTGTGGCCGGGCGTGAGATAAAACGTCAGCGACGTGTTCCCCAAAGTCAGCGTTTGGCCGTCGGCGATATCCATATCGCGCGCCGGCGGCAAGCCGAAGTTCGCCCGCGGTTTTGTCTTCGCGACCATGTCCCAATCGGCCGCGCTCATCAGGACGCGCGGGTGATAGGTGTCCTGCAGGTACTTGGCGCCGCCGAAATGATCGTCATGCCCGTGCGTCAAGACGAGGTATTTCATCCTCGCCGGATCGAGTCCCAGTTTCTTGTAGCCGCCAATGATGATGCGCTGCGCTTCCTCGGCATTATCCAGGCTGTCGATTTGGATGATGCCGTCGCTCGTCACGAGCGCCCACGAGGCCACGCTGTTCATCCCCAAATAATAAAGTTGATCGAAGACTTTGGTCGGCGGAGCCACCATCGGCTCGCCCGTCGGAGCCGCGCTTTGCGGGGGCATGCTGCAATCGGCCAGGTTCCTGCCGGCCAGATCGTCGGCGGCCAGAAGCCTGGCATTGTTGACGTGATCCAGAAACGCCAGGTTCGCGGGGCGAACGGCGGGCGCCTGCTGCGCGCAGGCTGGGATCGTAAGCGCGGCAACCGAGGCACGCAGAAGAAAGCCGCGCAAGAGGAAGCCACCTGTCATGGATGGTCGCTCGGACCTACTTCTTGGTGCCCGTGACCGTTTCTTCACCGGCCGGGAGGGCGATGATCTTGATGTAGTCGATCATCTCCGAGGGAACGCAGAACTGCTCTTCTTCTTCCTGATCCGGAATCCACTTGAACCGATTCGTCACGGCCACGAAGGGCTTCGTGTAGTACTTCGGATCGTCCACCGTCACGCTCAGCTCCAGCGTGTCGTGATCCACGCGCGTGTAACGCTCCTCGGCGCGCATGTCGATCGTGTGCGGGTAACCGCGCCGGTCCACCCACGTCTTGTCGTTCACGCCGGTGGTGTTCACCACCAGCGTGTGGTCGCCGTCCCAGTGGCCCACCGAATATCCGTACCACTTCGGCTCGGGTCCACCCTTGCCGCCGACGTTCTTAGGCAGTTCCCGGCCGTCCATCCACACCGTGCGCCACACCCTTTGGTACTGCGTCATGATCATCACGCGGTTCGGGAGCGTGGCGAACGTGACGCCTCTGGTCTCGTTGGTCGTGCTGCGCGGAAACCCGAACGGATCGCAGGTTCCCCACGGATCGTTGGAGTGCGCGCGGAAGGGATCGGGGATATTGCGCTTGAAGCGCTGCTCTCCCACCGGCGTCAGCGAAGCCGGCTCGCCCAGGTTCGGCTCCAGACGCCCCGTCCATGACCCGTTCAAATCGCGGCTGGGAGCGGGGCCCGATGTGCCGCCCGCGGCGTTCAGCTTGTCGTATAACGTCGTGGGACGCTGCGGCACTCCCGAGAACCCTTGAATCGCTTCTTGTGCCATGCCCATGACCGAAAAAGCCATGGCCGCCACTGCCGATATGACCGACCTCTTCAACGACTTTCGCATTTACTTCTCTTCCCGATACCCCAGCGCGCTATCCTTCAGCTCCGTGCCGTCCGCCAGCACGATCTTGTTGAGGCGCCCGACCGGGTTGCCGGTTTTGGATTGATAGATGTAAACGGTAATCGTGTCGCCGGGCTGCAGGCTCGTGCTGCTCCAGCCAATGGGGCCAAGCGATGATGGGCTGCCCGCCTCCCCGGCCCAGTGCAGGACGTTCCCTTTGTCATCCTTGGCGTCGAACATGATGAAGCAGTGGGGATTCGCCCACACGAATTTCGTCACCGTCGCGCCCTTTATGACCACCGCTTTGCTCGTGTCGTAAGCCACGTTCCCGTGGTGGGCGGCCAGTGGGACGCTCGCCATCAGAAGTGCCATCGCCAACACGAACGACGCCGCGAACCCAAGCTTCATGTGAGCCTCCATCGTGGAAACTAACACAAAATCGCTAGGTCGCGCAATGTTGCGCTCCGCCGGCCGGAAACGAGGCTTCCCCGCCAGTGGACGCATCGAATTAAACTGAGTTGAAGACGAAATGTATGAGCGATAAAAAGCCTGACGTTGCCGGCCGCTGGAGAAATCTGAAAACCCACGCCGCGTTCTACTCCGTCGCCGCCTTTTGGATGGGCTCGACCGTGTCCTCTCTGCAGGCCCAGGACGGCGAATATCTCTTCAAGACGTACTGCGCGATATGCCACGAATCTTCGCCTGGCGGAGAAGCGCGGGGACCGGAGCGCGCCGCTTTGCGGCAGATGACGCCCGAGCATATCCTGCAAGTGCTCGAGACGGGCGCGATGAAGACGCAAGCGGCGGAGCGCAGCCGAGTACAGCGTCGCGTCTTGGCCGAGTATCTCTCGGGGAAGGCATTCGGCGCGGCGGCGGTCGAGCGCATCCCCGCCGCGGCATTTTGCGGCCGTATGTCGCCGCGTTTTAGCAATGCTCTCGACGGCCCGTCCTGGAACGGATGGAGCGGCGGGTTGACGAACACTCGCTTCCAGCCGGCGAGCGCCGCGAAGTTATCTCCGCCGGATGTTCCGCGCTTGAAATTGCAGTGGGCCTTCGGTTATCCCGGCGCGACCTCGGCCGGCACTCAGCCCACCGTCGTCGGCGGTCGCATCTATACGGCAACCGCGGAAGGCGACGTCTATTCGCTCGACGCCGAGACCGGTTGCGTGTACTGGACCATCGAAGTGGAGGCCGGCGTCCGCAGCGCCATCAATATCGGAAAACGCGCCGACGGCAGGCTCGCCGCATATTTCGGCGACCAATCCGCGAATGTTTACGCCGTGGACGCCGAAACCGGAAAATCCCTGTGGAAGACCAAGGTCGACGACAACTGGCGGGCCGCCATTACCGGCGCTCCGGCCCTCTACGCCGGACGTCTCTATGTCCCCGTCTCCTCCCGCGAAGAATCGCAGGTGGGGAATCCGAAATATCCGTGCTGCCAGTTCCGGGGAAGCGTCGTCGCCCTCGACATCGCGAACGGCGAGCAGTTATGGAAGACGTACACGATTGCGGAAGCCGCGCATGAAATCGGGAAAAATGAGATCGGCACGCAATTGTGGGGTCCCTCCGGGTCGCCCGTTTGGAATTCGCCCACCGCCGATCTCAAGCGGGGCGTGTTGTATTTCGGCACGGGAAACAACTACTCGCGACCGGCGACGAACGCATCGGATTCGGTTGTCGCTGTCGACATGAAAACCGGGAAAATTCGCTGGATTCACCAGGTTCTGGAAAAGGACATCTGGAATGGAAGCTGCGTGCTCCCTGGTGAGCACAATCCTCTCGTTTGCGAGCCCGATTCTCCGGACGCCGATTTTTCTTCGTCGCCCGCTCTCGTCGATCTGAAGAGTGGAAAGCAAATTATCCTCGCCGGGAACAAGGCGGGCACAGTGTTTGCGCTCGATCCGGACGCCAACGGAAAACTGCTATGGGAGAGATCGATCGGCAAGGCCTCGACAGGGGGCGGCATACTGTGGGGATCGGCAACGGATGCGGATCGTCTTTATGCCGCGAGCGCGTACGCGGACCCGAAGAATCCCGAATTGAGCGGCGGACTGACCGCGCTCGATCTCGCGACCGGAAACGTCGTCTGGAAAGTTTATCCTCCGCCGTGCGGGGAGCGAAAGCCCTGCAAGCCGACTCAGCCCGCGGCGGTCACGGCGATCCCCGGCGTAGTGTTTTCCGCCACCATGGACGGGCAGCTGCGAGCCTATTCTTCGCGGGATGGCAAAGTGATTTGGGAATACAACACCGTCCAGGACTACCAGACGGCGAATGGCGTGAAAGGCAACGGCGGCTCGATCAGCAATGGCGGCATGACCATCGTGAACGGCATGTTGTACACGAATTCCGGCTACTCCCACCACGGCGGGATCATTCCTGGGAACGTCCTGCTTGCCTTCGGCCTGGAGTGAAATATTTCCCGCTCTACCCGACGCGTGTCATCCCGAGCGCAGTCGAGGGATCTGCTTTTTAAGTGTCGCTGCGAGCTGCTAATTCGCGGCAAGCTGCGCGGTCAGATCGGCCTGCTTGGCGAGCGTGCCGTGGCCGCCCGCGATCGTCGTGTTAGTGATGCCGTACTTCCTCACTGCCGCGCCGACGGCGGCCGTCTGTTCAGAACGCTCGATCGGACCGCGCGGAGAGATCAGATCGGTTACGTAGAGGATGTTGCCGTTGGTCACGTGCACCAGCAGGAAGCCCTGCGCGTGCGGATTCGCGATGTTATACAGGCGAATCTCGGCGGTGTCGTCCTTCAGCGTCATCTGATCCTTCACCTCGGAGATCTCGGCCGCCCGCGGCTTCTTCTGCAGGTCGTCGGGCACGATGGTGTGCGGCATTTTGACGTCCCTGTCGAAGTACGCCTTATCGGGACTTGGCACGATCACCTTGGCGCCTTCGGCGACAAACGTCCGCATGCCCCCCGTGTGGTCCATGTGGTGATGCGTCAGAATCAGATAGCGGATCGGCTTGCCCGGATACTTCGCCTTCGCCGCGTCGATAACCCACCGCGATTGCAGCTCGCCGTAAGGCGCATCGACAATGACCAGATGATCCTTAAAAGCCACGATCAGGTTGTTGGCCGTGCCGCCCTCGACATGCTGCACGTTGGGCGCAAGCTGGACCAGTTTGAGGCCGCCGCCGTCGGGGAAAATAACGTTGTCGCTGTCGTTGAACCGCGTCAGGAATAGGCGCCGGATCACCCACTGATACGGGATGTTCGCGCTCGCCGGCGGCTTGGCCGACGCCCTGACCGCGGCGGGAACGGTGAACACATCCGCCGCGATCGTGGGATTCGCAGTGACGGTTTTATAGGTGAACTTTCCGACTTCGACATCGTTCACCCGGTAGGACAGCGACTCGGCGATCTGCGCGCCGCGCACCGTTTTCCAGTCCGAGAGCACCAGATCGTAGTTGGAATCGCCGCCGATGTTGTCGTCGTCGCGCGTCCGGATCGCCGCCGGCAGATGCGACTTCGAATCGAATAGGATGGTGAAGGTCGTGGGACCGTCGGTGAAGGTGACCGACGGCAGCGATTGCTGGCCCAGCTTCTGCGCAGCCGCCGGATGTACGTTCGCCGGCTGGTCCATCGCCTTCACCAGCAGCCACGGCGACGCACGCTCCAGCTCGCGCTGGCTGGTCGCGACGCGAATGCCGGACATCGGCTGCGATCCCTTCTCGTCGGTGACGAAGCCGAGCGTGGGCAGCACCGTCTCCGTGTATTTCATCTTCACCGGATCGGGGTACTTCTGGTCGCGATCCCATACGGTGCGTGCGCGATTTCCCGCCAGATCCCAGGTGATATCGAGCGCCGCATCGCCCAAAAAGCGCGGCTCGCCGCCGGCTTTTAGCGCCTGCCCAGGTTCCCACATTTTGGCGTCGGCCTTGATCGCGAGGCTCTTCAGCCCGCGCAGCTCGGCCCCGCCTTCGGCCGCCACGGCCTGTTTGACCAGATCCCCGCCTGCTTGCGCGAACGCCGGATGTTGTTGGCTCATCGCCAGCCCCAAGACGCTAACCGCCGATAGAGCGTATTTCATGGCACGACCTCCTTTGTTTTCCTCGCCCGTTTCATTGTTAGCCTACCACGACGCCCGTCATCCCGAGCGCGAGTCGAGCGATCTGCTTGTTAGGTAGTAGAAATCGCGAACAAGAAACGGACTCCTCTAGATAGATGGCGTGCGGTCACAACTCTTTCATTGCCTCTATCCTCAGCCGCCTCAATGGCTTCGAGCTTTCGTCTCCCGGTTTCCCGCAATCCATCTGTTATGTTTTAGCCGAGGAGTTCGATGCGCTCTCTTATCGGAGGGCTGAACCGGCCAAGAACGGTTTTCTAGATAAACTGCGAGGGCCTGCGTGCGATGAGAGTTTGCCGGTGCTTTAACCGGCCCCAAGCCGCTGCGGGTTAAGACGGACAGCGC
>DASYXM010000053.1:0-14121 GCA_035934795.1 Bryobacteraceae bacterium
CTCTTCCGCCGCGTTCTGCGCCGACTCTCAGCCGTGCGGGTGTGGTTTCGATAGGCGAACCTCATCCGCTCGCGAAACTGCGCTCCCGCTTTTCAAAATTCAACCGCCGTCGTAAATGGGTGTTCTGACACGGGCTGCTAAGCTCGGTATAAGCGGGCAAGAGTTCATCCGAGTGCAAGAGCAAAAAGTGACGCTCTACGTTCACGGGTCTGTCGATTATCTGGATGTCAGCGGGAGAGAAGTTCGACCAGCACGTCGAAGCGATCTGCGAGCGGTTCTACGCCGATGAAGTCGGGCGGCCGGGACTGGCACCGGGGATCTATTTCCGGCTGCTGATGGTGGGCTACTTCGAGGGGATCGACTCGGAACGCGGGATCGCCTGGCGCGCCAGCGACAGTTTGTCGATCCGATCGTTTGTGCGGATCGCGCTGGATGAAAGCGTGCCGGACCATTCGACCATCTCGCGAACCAGGCGGTTGATGGATGTGGAAACACACCAGGCGGTGTTTCAGTGGGTGCTCGCGGTACTGGCCGAGAACAAGCTGCTGAAGGGGACGACGATCGGCGTGGACGCGACGACGCTGGAAGCCAACGCGGCGCTGCGGTCGATTGTGCGGCGCGATACGGGCGAGAAGTACGACGAGTTCCTCACCCGGCTGGCCAAAGAGAGCGGCATCGAGACGCCGAGCAGAGAGCAGTTGGCGAAGCTGGATCGGAAGCGACCCAAGAAGGGCTCCAATGATGACTGGACGCATCCGCACGATCCTGATGCGCGCATCACCAAGATGAAGGACGGGCGCACGCATCTGGCGCACAAAGCCGAACACGCGGTGGACATGGAGACCGGAGCGATCGTCGCCGTCACTCTGCACGGGGCGGATGAAGGCGATACGGAAACGATTCAGGAGACGGTGGCCGAAGCGGGCGAGCGCATCACCACGGTGGTGGCCGACACGGACAACGACGAAACGGCCAAGCAAGTCAGCGCGGAAGGGCCGCGCGAAGTGGTCACCGACAAGGGCTATCACAGCCGTCAGGTGGTGAGCGAGATGACTGAGTGGGGCGTGCGCACGTACTTATCGGAGCCCAATCGCGGGCGGCAGCGGTGGCAGGATCAGTGGCCGAAACAAGAAGCGGTGTATGCGAATCGCCGCCGCATTCGCGGAGAGCGCGGGCGCCGGTTGCTACGGCAGCGCGGCGAGAAGCTGGAGCGGTGGAATCAGCACTTATATGATCGGGGCGGGATGCGCCGGGTTCACTTGCGAGGACGGGAAAACATTCTCAAGCGTTTGGTGGTGCACTCGGGAGCGGCCAATCTTGGGTTGTTGATGCGGAAGTTGTTCGGAAAGGGAACACCACGCGGCTTGCAGGGGCGCGTGCGGGCCATGTTTTTGCTCCTGCGCGGTTCCAGACACCTTTGGTTTGGCTCGGCGATGTTCGCCAGGAAATTCAGCAACTGGATGGCCCGGCCGGCCGAGGCTCAAATGACTTCCATCGCCGCGTGAGAATAGCCCCTTTCACCTTCGGGCTGCTAGGGCCACAAGCACGCCAGCCGTGATGGATAAGACAAGGACACCCCCATGCCAAACCAGGAGATGGGCTACATCCTGATAGATGCAGCGGAATTGCAACACCGTAAGCCCCAGAAGTCCGGCGATGGCGCCGAGGGTACCGCCAAAAGTGCCGGCGGAGAGAGGAACGCCGCGCCGGCTGAGCAGCCAGAACAGAATTCCGCCGGGAACTGCGACCGCCGAACCTGCCAGCAGGCAGGGCCATCCGCGTGAAACGAATGCTTCAACTCCGCGCCAGGGAAACAACAGAGCCGCCCCGGTCAGGAACCCTACGCCAAAACATGCCCACGCCAGCCTTGGGGGAATTTTCTGCTGGCTCCCCGGGATGACCTGCCAGGCCAGGACCAGCGGGAGAAGCGCCACACCGACAGCGAGGATTGTCAGAATGCCCAGGGCCTGCCGGGCATCCAGAGTGCGGAATCCCGTCACCCCCATCATGGCGATCAGGGACGCCGCAAACACCAAGAAAATCGCAGCAAACTGCCCAGCGAGCACACGGGCCGCGGGCATGGGCTTCACTGGCTGGAGTGAAGCCGCCAAAGCGCCGCTGATTCTGCGATGGAGATCGGGTGACAGCTCCGGCGCCGGGGCCAGCTCCAACAACCGGTCGATCTTCTCGTCAATTTTCGTATCGGGCGGTTGTAGTTTCGCCATTGAATCTCCCTTTCAACCGGGACCCTCGGCCGCCAGCATGGTACGAAGTGCTGAATAGGCCCGGTGCGCCTTCTGTTTGATGGCTCCGACCGTGGACGAGGTAGCTCGCGCAACCTCCTCCAGGCTCATGCCGACTACCTTCAACATCACAACGACCTCACGCTGGCCGTCCGGCAGCCGATTCACCATTTCCATAACACCGCTGCCCGCTGCCGGAACCGCCCCAGCAGGCTCGGGAGTTCGGGCGACCAGCACTTCCCGCGATCCCAGCCTGCGTCTGCGGCGATAAGCGTCCAGGCGCGTATGCCGGGCGACCGCGAAGATCCACGGCAGCAGCGGCTCCGACGGCCGGTAGGTGTGCCGGGCGCGATGGATACGTAGCCAGCAGTCCTGTAGCACGTCCTCGGCGTCGCTCGGCGACATCCTCGGTCCCGAACAGAAGCGGAGCAACGCCGGGGATAAGCTCGTCACCAGGGCTTCCACCGCAACGGCATCACCCCGTTGGTAGCGAACCATCAGATTGCGGAGCTGGTCTTCGTCTTGGCGAGCGCTCTGCACAGCGTCGCTCGCCCCGGAACTGCTTGCTAAGTTACTGACTAGGCGCACCGGATAGCCCACTATTTGCTACTTCGATGGTAGTGCCTCCAGAGTTACGGGAAGGCAACGCGTAACCCAGGAGGTTCGGGGAGCGAAGTAGTTAGCGTAAGGCAAATCAGCTTCCCTACGGAGGCCAAGAGGAGATCTACCATGAAGCAAGTATTGAGAAGTTTGTGCGGCTTGGGTCTGTTGGCGGGCCTTGCCTCGTTCGCTTCGGCCGCGGACCAGACCTGGACCGGCCAGATCAGCGACAGCATGTGCGGCGCCAGCCACGCGAAAATGACCTCGGCGCACGCCGGGATGACCGATCGGGACTGCGCGCTCGCTTGCGTCAAGGGCGGAGGGAAATTCGTCTTTGTGAGCGATGGCAAGGTCTACAAGATCGCTAACCAGGATTTAGGGCTGCTGACAGTGCATGCGGGTCACACGGTACAACTCACCGGTGACATGAAGGGCGATAGCATCACCGTATCCAACATCGCCATGGGTGGAAAGAAATAATCCTCGCTATAGCGAATCCCTGGATCAACTCGACAGGAGGAGTGTGCCTTGTTTTCACGAAGCTCGTATGCTCGGTGGATCGGCTTATTGGGCGTGAGCGCGCTGGCGGCGAGTTGCTCGTTTTCGCCGAAACGGACCTCGGGAACAGGGGAGAGTTCCGACCGGAAACTTGCTGCGAACTTCAGCCTCCCGGACGCTAATGGAGTTCCGGTTGCGCTGGCAGGCTACAGAGGCAAGGTCGTCTTGCTCAACTTCTGGGCGACCTGGTGCGGTCCATGCAAAATCGAGATACCCTGGTTCATCGAATTCAACAAGAGTTACAGGGATCGCGGGTTTGCCGTGCTCGGCGTGTCCCTGGACGACGACGGCTGGAAATCCGTCAAACCGTATGTGACGGAGAAGAAAATGGACTATCCGGTCATGGTGGGCAACGACCAAGTATCACGTTCCTACGGGGGGATCGATTCTCTTCCCACAACGTTCATCATCGATCGCGACGGCAGAATCGCTTTCGTCCACATGGGATTGGTGAGTAAGGACACTTACGAAAAGGAAATCCGTGGTCTGCTCGGCGAGGGCCAGCGAGCCGCCAATAGCGCGAGCGTAGCTCGGTGATCGCGGATTAGCTCGGGGAAGGGAAGGTAGGACATTGTTTAAGAGCGGCAGCATCATCGAACATATCGTCCGGGGAGTCGTAGGTTTTGGATTGCTCGGAGTGGGGTTGCTTTACTCAGCCGCGCTGGGTTGGTGGACTTTGGTGCCGCTGGTCGCGGCGCTGGTGTGCTTCCGAGGATGCCCCACGTGTTGGACGGCCGGTCTGGTGGCGACCATACTTCATCGGAAGGCGCAGAAAGGCTGCGCCGACGGATCCTGCACGCGCTGACCGCGGCCTCAACGCGCGCCAGTTCAGCACCACGTTGACGCGCGGAGGTTACAAATCTTCGACCGAAGCCCTTGCCAGCTCACTGCCCGAACACTTCACTTCCGGGAAACGTCAACGCAAAGCCGTACCACCGCGTGAAGATCTGCTGGGGACGTTCCATCTCCACACGCTTTCCGTCTTTATCCAGCAGCACGCCGGTTCGAACCATAAAGCCGTTGTCGAGCAGGACGTCTTTGTCTTGCATCTTGGCCGAGGCCGACTTGACGAACAACGCCGCCGGAGTGTTGCTCTCTCGATCGATATAGATCAGGACCGGCCGTCCATCCAGTCGATCGAGGAACGCTCCGCCACGTTCCCGAATCCGCGCCACCGGATAGTAGCGGCGGGTCGTGGCGGTCCACACTCCGAGGCCAAGCTCCATGCGCGGACGCCGCTGATCCTCTTTGCCGAGCGTTCCTCGAAAGCGGTCCGCCATGACTGAGTCCGGGTTGGGTCCCCCCGCGCCCTGCCCACTACCACGGCCAGGGCCGAGTCCACCCGCTGCAGTCCCAAACTGCTTCCCTCCCGCAAAGTACACGCGGTCGGATATTGCGATTTCCGTCTTCGGGTCCTGCTCCAGCGCCTGCTTGACGTTCATCTGCAGTAGGTTTCCCGGCGGGCCGAGCGTGCGCCCCAATCCAGGCTTGGCGGGACCCTTCGTGAGCTCGGGCATCACCGGAGACTGAGCGAGGGCGGCCGCCGCGAAAATGGCTCCTAAGCTATATCGCCTCAACATGGCTCAACTCCCACCATCGACGGTCAGCTTCACCACTTCACCAACGCGGGGCTGTATGACGGGCTGTTCACGTTGTACGACGTCGAAACGCACACGCTGTGGAATCACATCACGGGGGAAGCGGAATTCGGTCCCCTGTTTCAGTCTAGCGGAATGCATCTCTACTTAGCCGGTACCAACATTTGCCCCGAAGTTGGCGCCCCGTCTCTGTCCGGGGCTGGCTCTCAGTAGACGTGGTCACGACTGCCCAGACTTCACCACGCGGCTAAAGGTTCCCGTTAAGACGTGATATCGGAAGCCATGTCGGGCGCGCCTGCGCCGTGACCTCCCGTCGGCGAGTGGATTCCTAACACATATGGGATAGTAGACCCTTCTGAATTTGTTAGGATTATACATGCAGTTAGCGCAGGTCGAAACGAGACTCACCCGAGCTGAGCGGCTCGGTTTAGCGTCGGTTTGCGCAGTCGGCTTCGCGTTTTCCGCCAACTATACCAATCACGCTCCCATGGTCCCGGCGCTGGTGGCCGAATTCAGATTCAGCCTGGCCGCCGCGGGTTTGCTCACTACCGGTATTTTCCTGACTCACGGCGGTATTCAGATTCCCGGCGGGTACATCGCGGACAAGCTCGGACCGGGACGCGTGGTCTCCCTCGCTCTGGCGATCGTTTGCGCGGGCAATATTGCGCTGGCTCTCGCGGGCGGTTACAGTCAGCTCTTGTTTTGGAAGGTCGTTGTCGGGATCGGAACCGGCGTTAGTTTTGTGGCGGGTGCCCGGTATGTGGCGAATATGTTTGCCGGTCCGCGGCTTCATCTGGCGCAAGGCCTCTATGGCGGTTCGGTCCTGCTGGGATCCGGATTCGTGATTTATGCGGTTCCGTTGCTCTCTGGCGCCTTCGGCTGGCGCGGCGCATTTCTCTGCACTGCGGCGTTGGCGGCCGCGGCTGCGGTGATCTGGACATTCACGACCCCGGCCGCACCGGATCGTCCGCATAAGTCGGTTCCGTTAATGGGGATGCTGAGCAGTCCCCAACTATGGCTACTCGGCCTTGTTCAGATGGCGTCATTCGGCCTCGTGGTCGTGATCGGCGTCTGGATCACGACCTACCTGGCCAAGTCCTTCCACCTTACAGCTCTGCGAGCCGGAGAAATCGGATCGCTGGTTTTGGTGGTGGGCGTCGCGACTCGGCCGCTTGGTGGCGTTCTAGTTCCACGGTGGGGAGCCCGGCGGACGTTGCGAATCGGTTTGGCGCTAAACGTAATCGCCTGCTTGTGTTTTGGTTGGGGGGCGGCCTCGCTAGTGCGGGCCGCCGCGGGAGTACTTCTGCTCGGCGTCGGCGCCGGGCTGCCGTATGCGGGCGTCTTCAATCGGGCGGCCGCGCTCTTCCCGGCTCGTGCGGGAGCCGCGATGGGCTTGGTAAACATGCTCGGCATTGTCATGATCCTCACTGCGCCGCCGCTGATCGGTCATATGGTGGATTGGTCGGGAACGTTTCAATCCAGCTTTCTGGCTCTCGGCGCATTCACCGGCGCGGTTTTTGTGGCGACGTTCGGGATTCAGAAGGAACTTTCCGGCGAATAGCATGGGTGGAATCCAAGCAGACCGGGTTTCTTCTGTGCACTGTTGCACAGGAAGCCATCGACCGGTGCCGGACGTTCGCCGGATTGAGCGAGGAACCCGGCTTTACGACGCGGACGTTTCCGTTCAAGGCTATGCGCGCGTTTCATGCGCGCTTAAGGAAAGGATCGCCAATGAGCTATCGCTGAAGTTGGGAATCCGAGTCTCGCCGCGAACCGTCGGCAAGTATCCGGAGCGTGGCCAGCCACGCGGAAGCTCCGCCCAGCGTTGGACAACCTTCGTTCGCAACCATGCGCAGGTCATTAGGACCTGGAATTCCGGACCCGCCCCAAGCCAAGGTTTCGGCCAGCGTCCACCGGCACAAGCTTGCCGGCGGCTACTGCGTCAAAATCGGCGCCCGTTCTGGGTGGGGGCATCACGAGTACGGCTTGAAAAAAGAGGCCGCGTGAGGACGGATTGAATTTTTGCACACCACAACCGGCGCGCCGCATGAATACTTTTACCAAACGGGGATTTGCTCGAGGTACAGTAACGCCCTCAGCGTTAGATAGCCGCAACCGCGGCGGATGGCTGGCTTAAACGGAACTCGTTTTCAGCGCACTACTGAATATCGCCTCTGCCGAATGCACTGTTCGGCTCCCTGGAAATATCGGGCGGGCTGGGCTTGGCTCCCAGTCTTCGAAGCAGCCCGGCGGTGGTCTCGGAGTGAATGAAGTTTCCGCCAGTATGGATGCCTTCGGCGACCACGAGCGGCGTCCAGCCTCGGTTGTTCTTCGCATTTATGTTGGCGCCCTTCTCGACTAATAGCTGAACGATCGAGTCCGCGCGTTCTCGCCAGGCAGCGCCATGCAGGGCGGTGTCCCCGTACTTGTTAGCTGCGTTGACATTCGCGCCGAGCTCCAAGCATAACTTGACGGCGGCCAGCCCCCCGCTCTCGGTGGAGCGCGTGATTCCAGGATCGTGTCCCGTACCCGCGGCCACCATCAGCGGTGTTGTTCCATCCGCTGTGGTCAGGGAGGGATCCGCCCCGTGCGCGACTAATTCGCGCATCACGTCCAGATCGTTCGACCAGGTGGCGAGCAGAAACGGCGTGGCGCCCACGAAGGTACAACGAGTATCGGAATTGCACATGTACGACTTCACGTAGATCCCGAAGCTCAGACTTTTCTCCATCCGGGCGTTGACATTGGCGCCGTGGGCGACAAGCGCCTTTACAACTTCCAGCCGTTCGGAGTCGCGAAACCCTCCGAAGGAGCTCCATTCGGTATTGTCGGACAAGATTCCGTTGGACATGTCGCTAAGCTGATGGTCGATCTTGGCGGCCGCCCAATGCAACGGCGTGAACCCCGGGCCGAGGTTCGGATTCGCATCCTTATCGAGCAGGAATTCCGCATATTTCGCGCGGCCTCGGATGATGGCAACCACCAAAGCAGTATTACCGTCTTTGGCCCTCTCATTGATGTCCGCGCCGCTAGCCAGCAGGGCTTGTGCGGTGGGCATGTCGGCGCCACGAGCCGCCAAGAGAAAAGCCGTATAGCCGTCCGCCGACCGCGCATGCACGTCCGCTCCGTGTTTGAGCAGTATCTGTACAATGCCGGCGTGGCTTTCGGAAGCGGCCCACATGAGTGCCGTTTGGCCGAGACTCTTTTCTTTCGCGTTGACGTCCGCACCGCGGGCGATAAGGGCTTCGATCGCCTCCAAGGCATTGGTGCGAGAGCAGGTCATCAGAGCGGTTTCGCCGGACATTTGCGTGGAATTGGGGTTGGCTCCCGCTTCCAACAGCTTCATGACCAGCGGGCTGCTTCCGTTGCCACAGGCCAATGAGAGCGGCGTGACTCCGTAGTTGTCCGCGGCGTTCACCTGCACCCCGGCGTGAATCAGAAGATCAGCCGACGCGAGATCGTTCGATTGCGCCACCCAGTGAAGGGGCGTGATCCCGTCGGCGCGTTTGACATTCACGGGGACGCCTTGATCCACCAAGGACCGAATGGCCTGGGCATCTTCACTTTTGGCGGCGTCGAGCAGCCGAAAATCGTTAGCGGCAGCGGCGGTTAGAGCCCCGGCTCCGGCCATCGCGACTCCAACCACCGTAGCGGCAACCGCAATGTAACGGGAGATCGTGTTCTTCCGCATGGTTGACCCTCCCTTCTAAACTTCCGAGAGAATTTTCAGCTCACCCGTGCTGTTGCCTAGATGTTCCGCCGGAACACCCATCTTGTCGAGGACTGTCAGATGCAGGTTTGCCAGCGGGAGACCGGCAGGCATCGGGAGATGCCGGCCACCCTTGATTTGTCCTCCAGCGCCGCCTGTCAACACGATCGGCAGATCCCGGGGCGTGTGGGCATTGCTATTGCTCATGCCCGCGCCGTAAATGACGATCGAGTTGTCCAGAAGCGTGCCATCGCCGTCGGGAGTGGACTGCATCTTCTGCGCGAAGCGGGCGAACAACTCCACGTGATGCGTGTTGATCTTCGCCAGCCTTGCGAGCAGGTCGGCCCGCATCTGGTGGTGAGACACCGCGTGATGCGCCTCGGGGATGCCGATCTCGGGATAGGGGCGAACGCTTTTTTCACGGCCGATCAGGAACGTGCAGACGCGAGTCAGATCGGCCTGATAGGCAACCAGCATGAGATCGAACATTACGGTGGCGTATTCTTCGAAGCTGACGGGAACGCCAGCCGGTTCGGCGACCACTGGCAGGTCACGATTTCCTTGACTCTCGGCAATCTGGATTCGCCGCTCGATGTCGCGCACGGAATCCAGGTAGCCGTTCAGCTTGCTTCGATCGCTGCTGCCGATCACGCGCCGGAGCGCAGCCAACTCGTCGCTTACCGAGTCGAGCAGGCTCTGGTCTCTGCGGAAGCCGCGTAGCCGCGCCTCTCGTTCAGTGCTCCCGGTGGCGCCAAACAGACGCTCAAAAACTGCTCGCGGATCGGTCTCCATGGGAAGCGGCGTGTTTGCGTCTTTCCATGCCAAAGTGGCGCTGTAGGCGCAGCCATATCCGTCCTCGCACTGGCCGACCAAGTCGTTCGCTTCAAGAGACAGTTCAAGTGAAGCGATCTGGGTCTCGCGGCCGAACTGCCGCGCAGCAATTTGGTCCATCGAGACGCCCGCTTCGAGGGTCGTACGCACGCCGGAGGCTTTCATCGCGTGCGCGCCAGTGAGGAAAGCGGCCTGCGCGCGCGAGTGGTCCCCGTCGCCCTCGTTCAAGAGGGGTTCGGCCTCGCGATTATCCATTCCGCTCAAAACCAGCACGCGATCTTTGACCGGCTCAAGCGGCTTCAGAATGGGCGAGAGTTCGAGTGGGCCCGCGGTAGGCGGACGCCAGTAAGGCATACTCATACCATTGGGCACGTAGACGGCCCCGAACCGTTTGACTCGTGAAGGCGACGCCTTGAGCGCCGGGATCATGCTATCGAGCAACGGTAGGGCGACGCTCACGCCCAAGCCCCGCAGGACCGTCCGACGTGAAAGAGACTTTTTGGTGATGATCATCCTAGACTCCTTTTCTTTTCACTTACTGGCCGTCACTGCTTCCGCTGAACGCGTCATGAGGAAGGGCTCGCTGGTGACAACGCCCAGAATGAGCGACGACCAGCGATAATCCGTGCCCGAGGCGTTCCGGACAACCGCGCGAACCGCGGGCATATCAGAGTATCCAACAGCCCGGCCGAGTCCATAGGTCATGAGCTTTTCGGTGAAATTCCGCACGAACTCATCCTTATGCGCCAGCAGGGCCTGCCTGAACTCAGCCGGATTCGTGAATTTCGAGCCGTCCACAAGCACGCCAGACGAATCGATCGGAGAATCGCCGTCCATGGTCCGGTATCTGCCGATAGCGTCGAAGTTCTCGAGTGCAAACCCCAGGGGGTCCATCTGCTTGTGACAAGCGGCGCAGACCGCGTTGCTGCGGTGTTCCTCCATCCGCGCGCGCACCGACGCCGGGGGCTGGCCGCCTTCGCCGCTTTCCTTGAGCGGCGGCACATTCGGCGGAGGCGGGGGCGGTGGCGCGCCCAAGATGACGTCCAACAGATACTTTCCCCGAAGAACCGGCGACGTTCGATTCGCGTAGGAAGTGACCGTAAGGATGCTCGCCTGCCCCAGCAAACCAGCACGGTTCGGATCGGTAATGGTCACGCGGCGGAAGTGCGTCCCGTAGACGTTGGGCATTCCGTAGAACTTCGCCAGCCGTTCGTTGACAAAAGTGTAGTCGGCGGTGAGCAGTTCTCCAAGCGGGCGATCGGCTTTCAACTGGCTTTCCAGGAACAGCTCGGTTTCATGCCGGAAGTTCTCGCGCAGATTGTCGTCAAAGTCGGGGAACAACCTCGGGTCCGGATCCACCGCCTTCATATTGCGGAGGTGTAGCCACTGACCGCCGAAATTCGTGATCAGGGCTTTCGCCCGGGGATCGGCGAGCATCCGTCGGACCTGCTCCTCCAGAACCTTGGGGTCCTTCAGCTTGCCCTGGGCGGCGACATCCAACAACGGATCGTCCGGGATGCTGCTCCACAGGAAGAAGGAAAGGCGAGAGGCTAACTGGAGATCGTCGATCCGGTAAACGCTACCCGGCTTGCTATTGGCGGGATCGCGCTCGATCCGGAAGAGAAACTGGGGGGACACGAGCACTCGCGCCAGCGCCTCGGCGATGCCGGCTTCGAAATCCGCTTCGCCGCGGCCAGCCTGATAGAACCGCATCAACACATTAACATCGTCATCGGTGACCGGACGGCGATATGCCCGTCGAGCGGCGGCGGCGAGGATTTTTCTCGCGCACGGTTCTTCTTCCTCACGCCGCTCCGGGCGGCACACAAAGATTTGCGCCCGGCTGGGAGTGATGCCCGGCCCGGTTGGATTGTAGGGTCCTTCCAGCCGCACGGAATCGATGTCCATGCGCGGCGCTTCATACGTCGAACTGGTATGGCGCGGCGGCAATACGGTGGGGGCCGCACCTTCCGTCAGCGTGCTCTTCTTTACAAACGCGACGCCGAGGTCGTGCGGGCCCGCTTTCGCGGGGAAGCGCACATGCAGGGCTTCATCGGCAGTCTCCGTATAGGTCCGGCATTTGGGGTCCCGATTCACGTAGGAGCCCTCAGCTGCAGGTGGACACCCCCCACCGATGTCAAACCGCGTTACCCGGGCGCCATCGAGAAACACATCGATCTGTTCGTGAGTGCTGATGGCCCGAATCCTAGCGGCAGTAAAGCTCCTGCCTAGCGTGACCTTCACGACGTACTCTCCGTCGAGCGGGAAGTACCGATGGAGAACGATACCGCCGCGCGTGCCGAACGGAAATTCTTCACCCATGCGTTCGTCCTGCCTAAGGCCGCGTGAGACTCTGAAGGTCTCGACCGTAGGGCGGGTGGCAGGATCGCCGACCGCCAGGCGCGCGATCTTTTGCGCGGCGGACAGATACCGCTCCAAGAGAGTCGGGGAAATCGAGAGCACCGCGGCGATGTTGTCGAAGCCATGATCCGATTCATCGGCAGGTAGCAGCGAGCCGGCATCGATATCGAGCGCCAGCAAATCGCGAACCGCGTTGCTGTATTCGAATTGGTTCAACCGATGCTCCGGCGGCCTGCCGGGATCGGGGTGGGCCGCAGCGTTACGATCCAACTCCGTTTCTAAATGGGTAACGAAAGTCTCCAAGGTAGACTTGTCCGGCCTGGGGAGACCCGGAGGCGGCATCGCGCCGCTGCGGAGCTTGTGCGCAACCTTCTCCCACACGTCAACGCTCAGCCCCACATGCTCAACATCCGCCCGATCCAGCGTGAGTCCTGCCGTCTTGAGCCGCTCGTTGTGGCACGTGACACAATACTGATTCAGAAGCGCCCGTGAACTCGAAACCTTCTCCGGAATCGCGACCGGGGACGCTTGGCGCGTGGCGCCCTCTGGCTGCCCTCCCTGTGGGCTCGCCGCGATAACCGGCAATTCCAGACCTACTGTGATCACCAGCCCTGCCACCCACGAATGTGCCAAAGCCGATCGTCGCATGCGCCTGAACCCTCACTTTCCGGCTTCTGATTTACGTGTTGCTGCTCGTCATGCGGCCCACTTCAAAACGTCGATGATTGTATCACCTTCGAAAGCAAAGAGCTAGGTTCGCTAACGACACGATCGCTCCAGCTCCGCGGAGCGCCCACGCCTTCCGCCTCACAAGCCCTCTCTTTCATCAATGCGCGCCCTGGAATCATCGGACGCCGCTCACGGCCTCAATGATATAAACCTCAGTGGGATAAACAGGATACTCGAAATCTCGATGAAGCGGCCTTCAGCAGTCAGCGAGCGAGCGGCCATCGGTTGCTTGCAGCCGATTAAAGTCCTACCGTAGCCCCGGGGCAGGGCGTGGTGGAAGGCGGCGAAATCCTATACCGGCCGGAGGCGCTCACCAAAAAGAGAGAGAACTTCGCCAACCGGGAAAAATACGACTTGACGGAAGCGGCCTGTTACTTTCCCGGCGTGCTCCCATGACGATCAGCCGGTACTTGTTAGCGGCGGTGGCGCTGCTGGCTGCGGCTATTCCAGCCGCCGCCCACCATTCCTTCGCGGCGGAGTTTGATGTGAATCAGCCCGTGACCATCCGCGGAGTTATCAGTAAGATGGATTGGGTCAACCCCCATACCTGGATCTATGTGGACGTGAAGAACCCCGATGGTTCCGTGACTACCTGGCGCTTCGAGATGGGCCCTCCCAACGCCCTGCTGCGGATGGGCTGGCGAAAAGATTCCGTAACGCCCGGCACGCAAGTCGAAATCACAGGTTATCGCGCCACAGACGCCGAAGCCGTCGCCAACGGGAAAACCGTAAAGCTCCCGGACGGCCGTGAGTTGTTCTCGGGCGGCTCCGGTCCCGGTTCAGGAGCGGGCGACAGCTCCGGGGCCGCCGAAAAGAAGCAGTAGTCAAACAACACCTCTCCGCTTCTTGTGCTTCGCGGCGCAATGGTTGGCGCCCTGCTTCGCTCCTCTTCCCACAAGTGTATTCTGGCAGCAACCGAGGACGCCTCCGCATGACTGACGAACTCGACCCGAACATTGCCGTAATCCGTCGCTAAGAAAGAATTCGGCCAGGGGGCCGAACGCGGGACGTCCATGTAAATCTGGTCGAGGTCGGGACGCTCCTCGCGATCAACCTTGATCGAAACAAAATTCTCGTTCATCAACTGCGCGATCTGTTCGTTTTCGAACGACTCGCGCTCCATAACGTGGCACCAGTGGCAGGCCGAGTAACCGATCGAGAGCAGGATCGGCTTATTCTCGGCCCGCGCCCGCCCTAGCGCCTCGTCGCCCCAAGCGTACCAATCCACCGGATTGTGCGCGTGCTGGCGCAGGTACGGACTCTGCTCGTTGATGAGGCGGTTGGGTTTGCGTCCGGAGGCCGCCTGGCCGTGCTCGTCGCGCATAGCGATCATTAATCTCCCGGGGGCTTCCCGGCGGCGATAACCGGGTGTCTTTGACGGTAGCATGCGCCGAAGCGGCGTTTCTATCGAGCCGCTTGCTGCAGGGCCGTTCCCCCCTTGAACGCGCGAGAACAGGCTGCGAACCTGATCGCGCAATGGAAAGTACCGCTG
>DASYXM010000066.1:0-28020 GCA_035934795.1 Bryobacteraceae bacterium
CTGATGCGGAACGGGGCGACCCTACTGGGTCGTCGATCCCCGCCCGTGTTTCTGAAACCGGTTCCAAAGGTCTCCCGCCGTCGGCGTCCTTATAGTCGCTCGACGTTGAGCCTTTAACGGGCCTACAGGAGTTCAGTACCACCTCAATTGCAACGCTTCCTGGCCAGGAAGAAACTCGTTCACCCTTCCTTCCAAAAAGGGACGGCGCCCGCGAGCGAACCGCGAAGTTCGCCCACGAGCGCCGTCGGAAGGGCTCCCGATTCGAGGATAGCAGAGGGGATCTAGGGAATCGGCGTAAGTTGTTGAGTGGTATAGGGAAGTAGCTCGTGACTGGATAAGAGGAAATCGGGGAAAGCTCCGTCTGACACCGATTTCACCGATTTCAGCACCGATTTCACCGATTTCACCCCGATTTCACCCCGATTTCCACACCGATTTCCCCCGATTTCCCCGATTTCCCCGTCTGACACCGATTTCCCCGATTTCCACTAGAATAAGGGGTCATGACTCCACAAACCGAACCACCGCCCTACCACGCCGCCATGCTGCAGATCCTGGCCGGACAGTGGGTGGCTCAAACGATCTCCTGTCTCGCCCGGATGGGGATTGCCGATCTGGTCGAGGCCGGGCCGAAATCCGCTGAGGAATTGGCGGCGGTAATCGGGGCGAAAGCGGGTCCGTTGTACCGGCTGATGCGCGCTACGGCGGCCGCCGGAGTGCTTTCGGAAGGCGCCGACGGCAAGTTTTCGCAGACGCAGTTGTCGGCGGTCCTGCGAACCGATGCCAAGCCGAGCTTGCGATACTGGGCCATTTTCGTGACCGAGGAGTGGCAAATGCGGGGCTGGTCACAACTGGAACATTGCGTACGAACAGGCGGCCAGGCGCCGGAGTTGATATACGGCAAACATACCTTCGAGTACCTGCAGGCGAATCCGGCACTGGCGGAAACCTTCAGCCACTCGATGACGGCGCTGTCGACGATCGAAAGCCCGGCAGTCGCCGAAGCGTACGATTTCGCGGGAATCCAGTCCATCGTGGATGTCGCCGGCGGCCACGGCCTGCTGCTGGCGACGGTGCTAGCAGCGAATCCGCGCATGCGGGGCACGTTGTACGACCAGGCGCACGTAATCGAGGGCGCGAAGTCCGGTCCGCTGGCGCCGTTGATGGATCGCTGTACGCTCGCCAGCGGCGATATGTTCGTATCGGTTCCCGCCGGCGCTGATGCCTACATGATGAAATACATCATCCACGACTGGCCCGACGAAGCCTGTTTGAAGATCCTGCGAGCCTGCCGCGCCGGAGTGAATCCCGGCGGCAAACTCCTCGTAGTGGATGCCGTGATCAAGCCCGGTAACGAGATGGACCCCGCCAAATACATGGACATTGAGATGCTGCTTTTCCCCGGGGGCCACGAACGGACCGAACCGCAGTTTCGTGAGCTGCTGGCGGCGGCGGGGTGGAGGCTGACGCGGGTCATCCCGACGGCGTCGATCCTTTCGATTGTCGAGGCTGTGCGGTAAGCGTCTAGTCAACCGCCTAGAGCATTTTCATAGATAACGTAGACCGTTCTTGTGGGGCAGCCCTTCCGGGCTGCAGCGGCGCTTCTGCGCGGCTTGCCCGTTGCTCTTGGCGAATCGCCGGGCAGAAGCCCGGCGGCAAGGCGGAAGCCATGCCCCACAACGGACCACGATAACTGCGAAAATGCTCTAGCGTCGCGCCTCGCGGGATCGATGACGGGCCAACCGGAAATTGGACGTTCGGCTTCTCGTTGCCATATAACGCTACCCGCAGAAGTGGTGCGATGGACACGCTGCCCCGGATCACTTCGACGGTTTGGCGGCAACACAGCCAAGTGGGGCGGATTTTTTCCAGTGACCTCTGAATTGCCTCAGATGCCCTGGTACCAGGAAAAGCCTTTGTCCAGAGAATCAGAACCCAAGCCATTCCCGATGTTCTTCACGGTGTCGGTCACGGTAATGCGAGTGAGGTACTTCGTGCTCTTATAGCCAACCTGGCGTAGGGCGGCATTACTTGCGGAGCGGGAAGTCTTCCGGCTTCAGACCGAACTCGGCGAGGACTTCTTCCATCGGAACGCCCTGCCCGCGCTACGCAAACCGCGCTTGACCCTCACGGAAGCGGCGCCGATCTTCTTCGGTTCAGCTCGTGGACATGTTGGCGGGTGTCGGTCATCTCGTGTTCTCCTCGGCCCCGCGTCCGGTGTGCGTCGCCCTTCATGCCCAGTATGCCATGGGCCGATGCGCTGGCCTGTCAATTCCAATTCGAATTCCAATTCGGCGACAGGCTGTCCTTTCCCTTTATTCTCGCGGAGTGCCTGACGGGCGAACGTAGTAAAAAGTGAACGCGTACCCTTTCCTTGTTCTAAAGAGACCGAGGGCAGGAAAAAGCAGATCCCTCTCCCGCCCCGCGGGATCGGGGTGACGCGCGGGCGGAGCAGATGAGGAGCGAGCGCTCCCCTCGCTGACGCTCGGGGTTCTGCCGCCGCAGCACGCGAAATTCCTGCGCGGTCCGGGTCTCCGCCCAGTCGCGGGGGTCAATCCGGTTGCGGCGGCATTCGCGGTGGGGGACCGTTATTGTAAGCTATGAGTTCACGTATGCTGCTCAAGATGGAAGCGGTAGGCGACGAGGGACTGGCGCTCCAGCCGCGCATGATGGCCACGCGGCTGAGACGCAAGATGGTGGAACGCCAGCGCTTCATCGGCGAATTCTTTCGCAGCCCGGCGACGGTCGGCGCTATCGCGCCAAGCTCCGCGGGCCTGGCCGCGGCTATGCTCGAGCCCATCGACTTCACCCGCGCGCGCGCCATCGCCGAATTTGGCGCGGGCACCGGTAGCCTCACCAAACATATCCTGGAACGCAGACTGGAGCACACCAAGTTCGTCGCTTTCGAACCCAATCCAACCTTTTTCGCCGGTCTCACCGGCCGGTGGGGGCCGTCTTTTTTCACGCGCCGCGGCGCTGAGGAATTTCGCGCCACGCTGAAGGACCGGAGAATCCAGCACTGCGACGCCGTCGTGAGCGGCTTGCCGTGGGCCAACCTGAAGCGTGAGGTGCAGATGAGCATCCTGCGGCAGGTGTTGACGTGCCTGGCGCCCGAAGGCGTCTTCGTCACCTTCGCCTATGTGCAGGGACTGATCCTCCCCGGCGGCGCCCGCTTTCGGAGCCTGCTCCGCCAGCACTTCCCTTCGGTCGAGTGCACCCGGGTCGTGTGGACGAACCTGCCTCCCGCGTTCGTGTATGTCTGCCGAAAGCACGCCGAAAATTCCGGGCGCGCCGCCGTTCGGTAACCCCAAACTGCACCGATCCCGGCAAGGGGTAGCGGGCCGGTTTCCGCGTAGTGGACTTCCGGACCTTTTATACTGCCGAACCTTTATACCGCCGGACCTTATAGCGTCCGGGGCACATCCACGGATCGGGCGTAGTGGCTGACGAGCGGCGCGATCACCAGTGATAAGCCGACTGGCCGGGAGTAATCTCCCAGAAACGTTTCCGGGATGGCCTGACCGATAAGCAGATTCTAAGTGGCCCATAACCGGTCAAATCACGCCCGTCTCGCATCGAGGGGTTGGCCTTGTGGATATCGAAAATCGTTCCAATTATGCTTTGGAATCGATTAAGCTGTTCCACAGTGGCAGGCTACGAATGTTACGTAGCCGAGAACCTTGCTTCGGCGAAGCCGGAGTACCTATGCATACGACGAAGTGGATCTTGAGTGCTTGCCTCTTGTCCTCGGCAGTGCGGGGTGACGTGTTTCTGGTCGTTCCGAACGCTCGAACGGGCTCACCGGGCGTAACCCTGCCGAACCCCCCCAGCTCGAATCATGAGTTTCGTGTTCAGGAGATTGTCGGAACGGGCCAGTTCGGTTCCGGTCCGATCGCGATCAATCAGATTGCGTTTCGGGCCTACCCAGGGACGGGTCCGGTAAACGCGTCCAGTCCCGCTTTGAGCCTGTATCTTTCAACCAGCCCTTTCTTTCCGAACACGAATAACGGCCAGACTCTGATTTCGACTACCTACGACAATAACGTTGGACCGGACAATACTCTGGTGTACTCAGGGCCAGTCTCTTTCACGAGCCCGGGCTGCGCGGGGCCTTCCGTCTGCCCTTTCGACATGGTTATCGTTTTCAATAGACCTTTCTTGTACGACCCTAACCAAGGAACGCTCCTGCTTGACTTTCAATACAACCCATATACGAGCGTTAGCGGCGCTCTGGATAGTGCAGCGTTCCCCTTTCCGACCGGCGGATCGATAGCGACGGTCATGGGTGGAGTGAAGACCGGGACCGGAGAGTTTATCCCGGGAGGCAGCATCCTGCAGATCGGCTACACTTTTCCGTCATCTGCCTGCGATGCCACCGGCACCGGCACATACCCGTGTCCCATCGCTGGAACGCTGCTGTTGCTCAACCCGCCGACAGGCAATCTGTTTGACGGCCTCGGGGCTGGCGTTGGAAACGCCGACGTCTCGTTCGTCGAAGATCCGCAGAATCCCGGTGTGGGCTTGACATCCACATTTCCTCTGCAAGCCAGCGGTGGCGCCGTGCCGTCCCTGAGCGAAGCATTTAGCTTTACGACGGTAAGCGGCCAGCCGGCGATCACAGGTTTGAGCGTATCGATCACCTGCGGCGTCACAGGAGCGGGCGCTTACAGCCTGTCGATCTCTTTGCCCAGCGGGCCTTTCGGGCTGGCCTGTCCCCAGCTTTCCGCCCCCGGAGCCACCGCAACCGTAACCGGTCAAATCAGCTTTGCCGCGCTCGGCGCACTATCAATGACGCTTACGTTTTCCGGATCGGCCCCCACGGCCAATGACTCCGTCACGCTCAGCGGCTTCGTTTTTGAACTTCATATCCCGTCCGCCAGTCCCGGCTGCACGTACGCCTTGGACTCCGGCGGGAGCGCGTTTGGCCCGGGCGGGGGCGGGGGAATCGTCAGCGTCACCGCTGGCCCGGGTTGCGATTGGTCGGTTTTCGATATCCCGAACTGGGTTGTGATCACCAATTCCGCAGTAGGCAGCGAGAGTGGAGTCGTCAAATATCAGGTTCTCCCGAATACGGGCGGCGACCGGTCGGCCAACTTAACAATTGCGAATCTCTCTTTCACGATCGACGAGCAGACAGCATCCCTCCCGGGCCTGACTTTCATCGGCGTGATGCCGCACATCGCAGCGGAAGGGAGCTGGAGAACGGAATTCACGGTTGTGAACAAAGGCGCGGCTCCAGCGACGGCGCGCCTGAGGTTCTTCGGCGACCCCGGTGGACCGATAGCCCTGCCGGTGACCTTTCCGCAACAGCCTCCCACCGCGGGACCGGAGCTAGCTGGGTCGTTCGACCGGTTACTGGCGGCGAACGCTTCCCTGATCGTCGATACGGCAGGGCCGCAGACGCCGCCGGTACTGGTCGGAACCGCAAACCTGACCGCAACCACCGCGGCGATGGACGGATTCGCTATTTTTCACTTGGACCCAGGGGCGCAAGAAGCCGTGGTGCCAGTGGAAACTCGCGATGCCCCTTCGTACCTGCTGGCTTTCGATAATACCGGTGGGGTGGTCCTGGGCGTAGCGCTAGACAATATCCCGTTCCAGCCCGCCAACATTGGCGTCGTCATCCGGGACGACACCGGCGCCGAACTGGCGACAGATTCCATTCCCATGTCCGCCGACGGGCACACGTCGTTCGTGTTGTCCACGCAGTACCCGGTAACGGCTAACAAGCGCGGCACCATCGAGTTCGACACGCCACCGGGAGGACGAATTGCCGTGTTGGGCATCCGCGCGACACCTCTGGGTTCCACTTTCACGACGACGACGGTTCCTCCCCTCGCCAATGTCGGAACCAGCGGCGGGAGCATTGCCCATATCGCCAGCGGCAATGGCTGGCAAACCACGTTCTTCCTGGTCAACATCGGCACCACCGTCGCGCAGGCGGATCTGAATTTTTTCTCCGATGTCGCGGGCGTGCCTCTCGCGCTGCCGCTTTCATTTCCCCAAGCCGGCGGCGGCGCCGCTACCGTGGCTTCCTCCGTCAGTCAAACGCTCCCGGCCGGAGCGACCTGGATAATCGAGAGCGAGGCTCCGTTGTCCGATCCCAAGCCCACAACCGGTTCGGCGCAACTTAAGACGAATGGCAACATTAGGGGTTTTGTCATTTTCCGGTACAATCCCAACGGGCAGGAGGCTGTGGTGCCGCTCGAGAACCGTAACGCAAGCGCTTACATTCTCGCTTTCGACAATACCGCGGGTACCGCCACCGGCGTCGCCATTAATAGCGTGTCTTCGCAGGCAGTGAAGGTACCGGTAATTATTCGGGACGACACGGGAGCGCAAATCGCCACCGATACACTGAACCTGGCCTCCAACGGTCACCTATCTTTCACGCTTGACAAATACCCCATGACAGCCAATATTCGCGGCACCATCGAGTTCGATAAGCCAACAGGAGCGCAGATTGGCGTCGTCGGCATCCGCGCGCCCGTCACCCTCACGTTTACCACGCTGCCCGCGTTGGCGAAGTAGCGTCTGGGAGGACCGGCGATTCCGCGAGATTGCTCGCATAACCTGGAAAAGGACCGCGCACTAACAAGGCGCGATCCGGAAGGCCGCACTCGCTTGGCGGCTGAGTTGGCGGCAAACTGTCAAAGCGCCGTCGCCGAGGCTCCCGAGACCGTTCTCGTAAACGTACCCTGTGAAAGAGGGAGTTGCGCAAAAACGGCGGTTGCGGTCCAATCAAAAACTGGAGGTGTTCATGAGAATTCGGTGGAATGTCCCGCTTGCCGGGCTTAATTTGCCGGTCGCGGCCGCGGCTATCGCGGGCCTGCTGAGCGCACCGCTCGCGGCCCAGTGGCTGGATTATCCGACCCCGGGTATTCCGCGCACGGCCGCTGGGAGGCCGAATCTCACCGCGCCTGCGCCACGCGCCGCCGACGGCAAGCCGGATCTAACGGGCCTGTGGCAAAGGATTTCGCCGAAGTACGAGCGGGACATTGCAACCGACCTCAAACCCGGCGAGGTCCAGCCGTGGGCGCAGGCGCTGGCCGATGAACGCTCGGAAAATCTGAGCCGGGATCACATGTCCGTCCAGTGCCTGCCGTGGGGTCCGGGCGACGCCGTGAGCGGGCGCAAAGCCAAGATCGTGCAGACGGGCAAACTGATCGTGATGCTGGACGAAGATCTGACGTATCGCCAGATTTTCATGGACGGCCGCCCCTTGGAAAGAGATCCCAATCCGAGCTGGCAGGGGTATTCGGTGGGGCGCCGGGACGGCGACACGCTGGTGGTGGATAGCTTCGGATTCAACGACGGCACGTGGCTGGACCGCGCCGGCCATCCCCACACCCAGGCGCTGCGCGTGACCGAACGCTACCGCCGCACCGACTTCGGCCACATGGATATCGAGGTTACGCTGACCGACCCCGCCGTGTACGCCCATCCAGTGACCACCAGGCTCAGCGCGGTGCTGGCCGCCGATACAGATTTGCTGGAAGACGTCTGCAACGAGGACACCAGCCGCCGCATTCACTACGTCGGCAAGGCCTCCGACGATCAGAAGATCGCCGTCAAAGTGGCGCCCGAGGTCCTGGCGAAATACGCGGGTACTTATGAGGAGAAGGACTTCTGGGGAAATATGCCCCACCCCAGAATTATTGAAATCAGTGTCTCCGGCGATGCACTGGTCGCGGAGTTAAAGGGCCGCGGAAAAACGCGACTGACGGCGCAGTCGGACACCAACTTTCTGGGCTTTTTCGGGCTGGGCATCGAATTCGTCAGGGGCGCCAACGGCGTGCCGACGCATCTCAATGAGATGCACGTGTCGGGCAATTACCGGTTCATGCGCAAGAACTAGCGCGAAATCACGCTGTGGGAAGCATCTACCTTAGCCGGGCAACCGTCCGCCCATCAGACGATAGATATAGGCCAGGATTTCGGCGACCGCGCGGTACAAATTCGCCGGAATCTCCTGGCCCACGTCGACGGATTTATAGAGCGCCTGCGCGAGCGGCGCGTTTTCCACGATGGGAACCTGGCTCAGAATGGCCCGCTGACGAATACGTTGCGCCAGATAATTTTTGCCTTTGGCGACCACTTTCGGAGCGCCGCCCGCTTCGAGCTGGTAGCGGATGGCGACGGCAAAGTGCGTCGGGTTGACGATCACGGCGGTCGCGGTGGGGATTTCCTTCATCATCTGGCGGCGCGCCATGTCGCGCTGAATCCGGCGGATGCGCATCTTCATCTGCGGATTGCCCTGCTGCTCCTTTAGGTCGTCGCGGATTTCCTGTTTGCTCATGCGCAACTGGCGGGTGTAGCGGGCGTTTTGCCACCACAGGTCGATCAGTCCGACCAGCAGGAATACGCCGGCGGCGCGCCACAGCAGGGCTTTCAGCACTGCTCCGAGCATGGAAACGCCGCCCGCGGCGGTGATCCACGGCAGCGTCAGCAACCGCCCGAAGTTCTCCGAAATCTCGTAGTACACCACCAGCGCGACCACCGGCAGCAGCACCAGCGCCTGCAAAAAGATGGGAAGATTCTGGGCGGGCAGATTCTTGATCTTGTTGATCACCGAGAGCCGCTTCCCATCCGGGATCAGTTTCGCCGGAGCCAAACCGAAACGCGTGCTCACCAGTTGCACGCCCACGGCGGCCGCCGCGAGCGCGGCTCCGCCCGCGATGAGCGGCACCAGCGCCGGCAAGACCATGCGGTGTACCAATGCGACCAGAGCCTCGGCGGTCAGGTCGCCGCCGAAGGCTTCCGTGTGGATAGCCTCCGCGTGGAAAGCTCCTGCGTGGACCGCCTCGCGCAACAACCCGCGCGTCAGCCGCACCAGTCCAAAGAACCACACCGAGCTGAATCCAGTGGCCAGCGCGACAAACGCGAGGAATTGCGCCGCCGAGACAAATTCGCGGCTGGACGGGAAATTGCCTTCGCGCCGGGCGCGGTCGATCCGCCGCTGCGTCGGTTTTTCAGTGCGTTGGTCAGCCACGACGGCTCCGTCCGGCCGATGGTCCGGTCTTTGAATTTTCCGGGCGCGGGACGTCTGGCACAGCCGTCAAGAAGAGGCCTCGCGTTCGGTCAGCGTCCCAGACTCTTCCAGAGAACGCTCATGGTCTGCGCCGACCCGCCCTGGAACAGCCTAGCCAACACGGGCGAAAGGACCGTCAGCATCGCGAGCGCCGCCAGCATCTTGACCGGAAAGGCGAGCGACAGCAATTGCAGTTGCTGCTGCATGCGGCCGAGCAGGGCGAGCGCCACGTCGATCAACAGCATCAGCCCGATCACCGGCATGGCCATACGCAGCCCCAGCGAGAACATTCCGGATCCCAGGCGCACCACTCCGTCGAGGCTCGCCGCGGTAGGCGCCCAGGATCCGGCGGGGAATTTCTGGAAGCTCGCCGCAAGCACGCGCAGAATCTCGCGATCGATGCCGAACGAGAAAAACAGCAAAGCCGTCGCGAGCATCGCGATCACCTGCAAAACACCGGCGTCGGCCTGGCTGGTGGGATCGATCGTGGTGGCGTAGCCGTAACCCACCTGCAACCCGAAAACCTGCGTCGCCACCTGGAACGCTTCCGTCAGGAACCCGACGGCCAAGCCGGCCGCCAGTCCAAACCCGGCTTCGAGACAGGTCCACAGGCACAGTTGCCCGAGGCCGGCCAGCTCATTCGGCAGCGACGGCCATACCGGGAACAGCGCCACGGTGACCGCGAGAGCGAGCACGGCGCGCACTGCATCCGACGCGCCGCGAAATCCCGGAACCGGAAGGAACGCGATCAGCCCGGCGACGCGCGCCAGCACCAGCAGGAAGGCGTACAGCGTGCTGAGCGGAAGGCCGAGGGTCATCGACGCAACTGGTTTAGCGAGCGAAACGTCCGAGATTGCCGAACAGCGAGATCGTGTAGGCCATCAGCTTGGTGAGCATCCACGGCATCGCGACGAGGAGGGCGCCGAGAAAAACCGTGAGCCTCGGGACGGCGCTAAAGCTGGAATCCTGGATCGAGGTGAGAATCTGCGCCAGGCTGATTGCGATGCCCACGACGAAGGCGATCCCGAGCACCGGCAGGCTCAGCCAAAAGGTGGTTAGAAACGCATCGTGCATCAGGCCGACAACGGCGGAAACGGACATGTGAATAGAAACTCCTCGTCAATTGAAACTCCGCACCAGGGAGCCGATCACCAGGTTCCAGCCGTCCACCAGGACGAACAGCAGGATCTTGAACGGGGCCGAAACCATGACCGGCGGCAACTGGATCATGCCCACCGAGAGCGTGACGGAGGCGACCACCAGGTCGATGATCAGAAACGGGAGAAACAGGACGGCGCCGATCTGAAACGCGGCTTTCAATTCGCTTAACACGTAGGCCGGAACCACGGCGCTCATCGGTACGTCGCTCGAGGTGGCGGGCGCCGGGGAATGCGACAGCTCCAGAAACAGTTGCAGGTCCTTTTCGCGGGCGAATCGCAACAGGAATGTTTTGATCGGCACCGAGGCGCGCTCCCACGCTTCCGAAGCCGTGATCTTACCGTCCTCGAGCGGCTGCCAGCTCTGGTCGTACACCTGGCGGGCCACCGGCTGCACCACGATCAGGGTCAGGAACAGCGCGAGCCCCACTAATACCTGATTCGACGGGGCCGTCTGCGTTCCGAGCGCCTGCCGCAGGAAATGCAGCACCACCGTGAGACGCAAGAACGGCGTCACCGACATCAGGATCGCCGGCAGCAGCGTCAGCAGCGTCAGGAGCAGGACGATTTGCATCGGCACGCTCAGCGACGCGCCGTTCTGGTTCTGCACCAAAGTAATTCCGAGCAGGGAATCGGCGGGCGCGGCGCACGCGAGGGGAGCGGTCAGCGCGGCCATGAACGGCAGGCGCTTCATGGGGTCTCCACTTGGCGCGCCGGTTGAGAAAGCGCCCCTGGCATAAGCGGCGTTTCGATAAGTAAGGTACAGCCCTGCGGATGGGTGGCGACCAGCAGCTCGCGCCCGGGCACGCGAACCAAGTGCAAGGCGTGGTGCGGCGTCAGGACGATGCGTTCCACCGCGGTCAGGGATCTGCCGGGGCGCGTCCGGAGCATCCCCGTGCGCGCGCGCAGCGTCCACGCGGCCACGCCCAGTAATCCGAAAACCGCGCCGAGGGCCGCCGCTTCCCGCCACAACTCCACGGTGCTAGTCCTCCTCGTTGAAATCGGTAATGCGGACGCCGAAGGCTTCTTCGATGATTACGATTTCGCCCGAACCGACGCGCTTGCCTCCGATCACCACATCGATGTTTTCTCCGGCCGAGCGGTTCATCTTGACGACCGCGCCGCGCTCGAGGGCGAGAATCTCGCGCACCGTCATGGTCCGGCGGTCCAGTTCGACTTGGAGGTCGAGCGGCACGTTGCTGAGATGCGCGATTTCTTCGAGCGCGGTCATGCGTACGGTCCAGTCTGCCTACTGTTTCAGGGCAATGGTGGCCTGGCTGACTTGATCCGAGGTGGTGATGACATGCGCGTTCGCTTCATAGGCGCGCTGGAACACAATCAGGTTGGTGAACTCCCTGGCGATGTCGACGTTGGAGGCCTCGATCGAACCGGCCAGCAACGTTCCGCGCCCGCCGGTTCCCGGAAGGCCGACCGAGGGCAAGGCCGTCAGTGCGCTGGTCTGATAGTTGCTGTTGCCCACGGCGAGCAACGAATCGGCGTTGCGAATGGTCGCCAAGGCGAGCTGGCCGACCACCACCTGTTGCCCATTGGAATACTTGGCGAGCAGCTGGCCGCCGCCGCCGAGCGCGACGTTGACCAGGCTCGCGGCCGCGAGTCCGTTCTGCGCGATCGCGGAGGTGGCCGAGGTTTGCGCGAACTGCGTGATCCGCGGGGCGGCGCCGTTGTACAGATTCCAGGTGACGCTCATATTCGCGGCGCCGCTGTTGAGGCCGGCGACAGCGATCACCGGCTGGGCCGCAGTGGAGGCGGGCGTGACGAGTTGCCCGTTTCCGTCGAAGGTAAGGGTCCCGGTCACCGGCGTTCCCGCGGGCGTCGTTTCGCCGGGAGGAATCCCGGCCGAAAACGTCCATTGATTCACAGTGGCCGTCTTGGTGAAGGTGTACGTCACCAGGTGCGATATTCCGAGGGAATCGTAAACTTGAACCGAGGTGGAAAAGGTCGCCCCGGCCGGGGCCGAGGCGTCCAGATTCAAATCGACCGAAGTCGCGGTGGTCGCAACCGGCGCGGCGAGCGACCCGACCGGCACGGTGATGGGCCCGACGGGAGCGTTGGTACTGAGTGCACCGGCGCTCGCGGTCCAGCCCTGCACCTGTTCTCCCGTGGCGGTGGTCAGGTTACCGTTGGTGTCCACCTGAAAATTGCCGCTGCGCGTGTATTCGACGGCGCCCGTGGGCGTCTTGACGACGAAGTAACCGTCGCCCTGGATGGCGGCGTCGAGGGGGCTGCCCGTGGACTGGATGGCGCCCTGCGAGAACTGCCGCAAAGTGACCGGAACACCGACACCGAAGCCGACTTGTGTCGAGCCGAGGCCGTCGCCGATCGACTGGGTCACCAGATCGTGAAACGAAACGGTGCTGGCCTTGAAACCCGGCGTGTTGAGGTTCGCGAGGTTGTTGCCGACCACGTCGATCGCCGTGGTATCGGCCGAAAGCGCCGAAAGCGCCGTGGAAAATGAAGTCAGCATCGGAACTCCTTTCAAAAAAACGAGGTTCGAAAAACCGGGGCTAGATAGGCGCGCCCGAGTCGCGTGGCTCCCGCTACTGCGTGGTTCCCGGCCGGGGGGCGCCCGCTCCGGGCGACGCGCCGGCACCCTGCTGCAGCAGGGCCAGAATCGAGTTCAAGTCAGTGGTCGCCTGAGTCTGTTGTTCCAGGTTGGTGAACTGCGCGAGCTGCGTGACGAACTGCGTCCCGTCGGCCGGATTCTGGGGATCCTGATTTTTCAGTTGAGCGATCAGCAGTTGCAGAAACACAGACTGGTTCGTCAGCGAGCTCGTCGCCGTCGCCGAGGCGGCAGCGGTAGGGACCGCTGTGGTGGAAGCCGGGGGTGCGGCCAGCGGGTTGATCGCGGATGCAGACATATGTTTATTTCTCCATTTGGTCGAGCCAGTGTTGCGCCAGCCGGTCTCGCGCCTGCTGCGGGTGGGGAGCTGGCCCTCCGGAGAACTGACCGGCTGCTCCGGAATCCCGGGGACTGTTCCCCGATTTGGAATCGAACCCGCCGCCGGAGCGCGATGGATGGGCTTGATTCCCCGCCGTCCCGTTCTCGAGACCGGCCCCGGCAGCCGTGGCGAGCGCCGCACTGCGCGGCGTGAACGTCGCTGTTTCGAAGCCCGCGCGGTCGAGCGAGTTCACCAGTTCCGGCAGATCCTGACGCAGGTACGCCTGGAGCGCCGCGTCCGGCGTGTGGACCGTCACGAGCACTTCTCCGGCCCGCTGCGTAACACGAATATCGACATTGACAGCAGCTCCGGGATTGGCGCCGTCCGCGAAGCTGGACTCGGGAGCCGGGATACGCAGCAGCAGATCCTGTTTCGCGCTGGCGGGGGGAGCGGCCGGGAGCGCGGCGATCTCCTCCACGGCACCCGGCGGTTCCGCGCCGTGTAGCGCGGGGG
Source organism: Bryobacteraceae bacterium (assembly GCA_035934795.1). Taxonomy (GTDB): domain Bacteria; phylum Acidobacteriota; class Terriglobia; order Bryobacterales; family Bryobacteraceae; genus Palsa-187. The sequence goes on from DASYXM010000066.1 coordinate 13,602, forward strand.
GCCCGTTGACGGGGGCTGGCAGTGTAATATCGGTCGCGGTGAAACCGCGCGCGACGTCCGGCTGCGGCGATCCGGAAAGCGGATCGGCCGGCGCGGGTGGGGAGGCCGCCGCGGTCTTCGCCGTGCGGGCTGTTTGCAAGCCGGGCGCGAATGAGTCCGGGCGCACCGGGAAACTCTGCCGCGGCGGCGCGTCCCGACCGGCGCCGGTTCCCGCATCGGTTGCACTTGCGGGAGCGGTTCCCACCGCAGGCGGCGGGCCGGGCTTCGGCGCAATTGTCGCTCCAAATGCCAGCGGCCCAGGCGGTAGGGCCTGCACGGCCGTGGGATGCGTCGGTGCGCCTACGGCCAGTGGTCCGTTTGCGGGGCCGGGTGGCACGAATGCATCGGAACTCTGGCCCGGCGTTGCCGCCCCGGAAGAAACAGCGGATGCTCCCAGGATCGACGGGGGGAGAAGGGAACCGGCCGCGCGGGCCGGCAGGCCGCCGGCAGCGGGCTTTCGCGACACTGCCGGCTCCGCCCGATTGAGAGTCTCGCTCGCAATGGCGCCCGACGGCGCGGCATCCGCCAGCAACGTATCCGATGTCGCCGCTGGGACGGCGCCTGTGGAGTTCTCGGCGAGAACTGCGCCTGAATTCGTCCTGCCGTTAGAGCGGGGCGCCACGGCCGGATTGGCAGTTTGCGGCGTCATTGGAGACGTCGCGCCGCCGAGCATCGCGCGAATGATGGCATTGGCGACGGCGTCGGGAGACACGGTTGGCACGGTAAACGCCGATGACGGGCCGCCGGAAGCGTCCGTGCCGGGAGCGGAACCATTCTTCGGAGCAGCCGCGTTCTCCGCTGCCGTCGCGCCATGCGCGGCCGGGGCGTCATTAGTAAGGCGCTCGGCGGCGGTATCCTCGCCACCGCGTCCAGGGCTGTCCGGCGGCAGCAAGCGATGCATGAACGATTCGAACGGCGCTGTCTTTGTTTCGGGCGGGACGTTCCTGTTCGCCGTTGGGTTCAATGCCAGCCTGCTCGGCACCGCTTTGTTCCGTGCCGCGAGGAAATTCGGCGGGGAAGCGTAGGCCGTCATTCCGATATCACCGCCCGCTGCCGATGCCGCTACGTTCACGGCGCGAAAGAATGCACGCGGCGGCCCACAGTTCGCCCGCAGTTCCCCGCAGTTCAAAAGATTGCAAGGACAGGCGTTTGCCAAGGGCTCGGCTATGCGAAATCGGGACGCGCTCCAAAACGAAACGGATTCGCGTGCCCGATTTGGGTCTTGTCATTACGTATCGGCAACGCGGCTAATCATTTGAGAAACGGACACTGAATTGCACCAACGGCCGCGCACCAGCATGGATTCCTTATTGATCTCGGCAGCGAGCGGAATGAAGGCGCGCATGGATTCCCTCGACATGCTGGCCAACAACGTCGCCAATACGGGAACCTCGGGGTTCAAGGCGGACCGCGAATTCTATAACCTATATCGCGAGCAACTGCCGGTGATCGAAACGCACTGGACCGATTTTTCCCAAGGCACTCTGACGCCCACGGGAAATCCGCTGAACCTGGGGCTGGCCGGGGCCGGGTTCTTCGCGCTGACCGCTCCGACCGGGGTGGTCTATACGCGCAACGGCAATTTTCAAGTTTCGAAGACCAATCAGCTCGTTTCGCGGGACGGGTACCCACTGCGCGACGTATTGGACCCGCAGCGGCGCCCCATCGTCGTCGATCCCACACAGCCCATCAACATCGAAAAGAGCGGCATCGTGGCGCAAGGCGGGCAGACCCTCGGGCAGATCCAGATCGACCAGATCCCCTCGGCCGCGAACACGATTGCGAAGCTCGGCAATACCTACTTCGCTTTGATCGATCCAGGAGGGAAACCGGGGCCCGCGCCAGCGGTCGAGGTTCAGGGTTATGAGGTTCAGCAGGGATATCTGGAGGAGTCCAACGTTCCGGTGGCCGAAGCCGCGGTGCGATTGATCAGCGTGATGCGCCAGTTCGAAATGTTACAGAAGGCCATGACCATCGGCGCGCAAATGGACCGCGAGGCGATCCAGGAAGTCGCCAAACCGAGCTAAAGGAGAATTATGATTCGGGCTTTATACAGCGCGGGCACCGGCTTGAACGCCCAGCAGATCGCCATCGACAACATCGCCAACAATCTGGCCAACGCCAACACCACGGGATTCAAGGCGCGGCGGACGCAGTTCGCCGACCTCCTCTATCAGAGTTTTCTGCAGCCGGGCACGTCGGCGGGAGCCCAGACCGTGGTCCCCAGCGGTTTACAGTTGGGCCTCGGCACGCGTCCCACGGCGAATACGGCGGATCTCTCCCAGGGGAATTTCCAGCTGACCAACGGCGTGCTGGACCTGGTGATTCAGGGCAGGGGCTTCTTCCAGATCCGCCGCGCGGACGGGACCGTGAATTACACGCGCAACGGCAATTTCCAGCTCAACAACCTGGGCGCCGTGGTGACCACCAACGGCGATGCCCTGGAGCCGGCGATCACCGTTCCGGCGGCCTCGCAATCCATCACTATCGCGCAGGACGGCACCGTCAGTTACACCTTGCCGGGGCAATCCGCCGCGCAAGTGGCGGGCCAAATCCAACTGGCGAATTTCACCAATGCCGGCGGGCTGAACAGCCTCGGCAACGGGTTGTTCCTGCCCACCGACGCGAGCGGCGAACCCACCGTCGACAATCCCGGCGGCCAGCAAGGGATGGGAACGCTGCAGCAGGGCTATCTGGAATCCTCCAACGTCAGCGTGGTGGAGGAATTCATCAATATGATTACCAGCCAGCGCGCCTACGAGGCCAACACCAAGGTGGTCAAAGCGGCCGACGAAATGTATCAGCAAGTGAACAATCTGTCGCAATGAAATACGCGCTTGCACTCTTGGCTGCCGTGCCCGCCTGGGCCTGCATCCCGGTCGAGGCGGACCGCATCTTCGCCAAGGATCTGGCGGAGGCCAACGCGGACTTCGCGTCGCTCGATCCTTCCGTCGAAATCGGATTCTCGCCCCGGGCCGGCGTCACGAGGGTGTTCGAGCCGGGCGATTTGGCGGCCATCGCCCGCCGGTTCAATGTGACCGCCAGCGGCGGCTTTGAGAGAATTTGTGTGGTACGCCCGGCGTCCGCCTCTCCGCCGAGGTCCGCGCCCGCCGGCTTCGATATCCAGCGCGGGCAAAAGGTCGCGGTGGAGGTCACCAGCGGCGCGGCGCGCTTGCGTTTCGACGCCGACGCCGAATCCTCGGGACGCGCCGGAGACACCGTGCTGATCCGCAATCCCGAAAACGGCAGGCTCTTTCAGGCTCGTGTGGAAGGCAAGGGAAAGGTTGTGGTGCAACGGTGAGAGGCTGTGGTTCAACCGGCTGTGGTTCAATCGGCTTTAGGACCAGCGTCGCGAGGACACTCGCACTCGCGGCGCTGGTCGCGGCGGCGGCGGCCTCTTGCGGGGCCCAAATCGAAGGATTCGGCGGCTCACCGGGTTCCCTGTATGTTCCCTCGGGCAGTCTGGCGGACCTGGCCCGCGACCTCCGGGCCAGCGCGCTCGGCGACGTGGTGACCATCATCGTGAACGAGAATACCTCCGCGGTGACGTCGGGCGTTACGAACACGGCGCGGAAATCGACGGCCGCCGCGTCCATCACCGGCCTCGCCGGCGTGCCGGCCAAGGTGAGCGCTCTGTCGAACCTGCTGAACTCCTCCAACGCGCAGCAGCTGCAGGGCTCCGGACAAACGACGCGTACCTCGACGCTCACCACGACGATGTCGGTCCGCGTGGTCGACGTCACCGCGAACGGATCGCTGGTGGTCGAGGGAACTAAGGACCTGGCGGTGAACTCCGAGCGCCAGAGCGTGATGGTGCGCGGGCTGATCCGCCCGGTCGATCTGACCACCGCGAATACCGTGCTTTCCACGCAGGTAGCGAATCTGGAAGTGCGCGTCAGCGGCAAGGGCGTAGTGAACGATTCCATCAAGCGGCCGTTTTTCCTGTACCGCATCCTGCTGGGATTGCTGCCGTTTTAGAGACCTATGGGCAAACGCGCCACCGCGATTGTTTTCCTGGCGAGTCTCGCTGCGCCACCGGCTCCGGGGGCCGGGACGCGTCTCAAAGAGGTCGCTTCGCTCGAAGGCATCCGCGACAACCAGCTCATGGGTTACGGTCTGGTGGTGGGATTGGCCGGCACGGGCGATAAGCCGCTGACGGTTTTTTCCCTGCAGACGCTGAGCAACGTCTTGAAGCGCATGGGCGTCACGGTGGACCCCACGCTGGTCCAGGTCCGCAATGTCGCCGCCGTCATGGTGACGGCCAACCTCCCTCCGTTCGCGCAGCCCGGAACCAGAATCGACATCACCGCGGCGGCGATCGGCGACGCGAGCAACCTGCAAGGCGGACTTCTGGTGATGACGCCGATGAAGGCCGCCGATGGACAGGTGTACGCGCTCGCGCAAGGGCCCGTCATGACCGGAGGATTCGTCGCCGGGCGCGGGGGCAACACGCAGACCGTGAATCACCCCACCGTGGGACGCGTGCCCGAAGGAGGCATCGTCGAACGCTCGCCGCCCTCGGTGGCGCCTACCAACCATCTGAAGCTGCAATTGCACGAAGCCGATTTCACCACGGCCGCCCGCATCGTCGAGGTGCTGAACCGGCGTTTTTCCATGGGCGGACTGGCGGTCGCGAGAGCGGAAAGCGCGGCGCTGGTCTCCATCGATATTCCAGCGAGTTACTCCACCCGTCCGGTGGAGTTCGTGGCGGAGATGGAAAATCTCACCGTCGAATCCGACCGCCGCCAGCGCATCGTGATCAACGAGCGCACCGGGACCATCGTCATGGGCAAGGACGTGCGGATTACACCGGTCGCCATCATGCACGGCGCGCTGAGCGTGGAGGTCCGCACGCTTCTGGATGTCTCGCAGCCCGGACCATTTTCGCAGGGCCAGACCGCGGTGACGCCGGAGACCGAGGTAAACGCCAAGGACGCCAAGGCGCGCAACGTTGTCTTGCAGAAAGGCGCGACCGTCGAAGAATTGGCGCGCGCGCTCCAGGCGATCGGTTCGACGCCGCGCGATATCATCGCGATTCTCCAGGCCATGCGCGCCGCCGGGGCGCTGGAAGCGGAAATCGACGGAATCTGATGCCCGGCGACGCCATCGTCACTCCGCTGTCCGTCTCTCCGCCGTCGTCGCTCGCCGGACTCGCCCAGTTCACCGCGGGAAACTCGATCCCGAAACCGGCCAACGCCCGGGATGCCGCCGTCCAATTCGAAAGCCTGCTGATCGCCGAGATGCTGCGTTCGGCACACGAAGCGAGCCCGGGGAGCCTCGGCGGCCCGGAGGGCGGAAATGACGACGATGAAGACTCGCAAAGCGCCACGCTCTACGACATCGCCGGCCAGCAATTCGCGCAGTTGATGGCCAAGCAGGGCGGCCTTGGACTCGCGCGGCTCGTCGTGCAAGGACTGAACCGCAGGGGCTAAATCGCGGCGATTAAACGCTTCAGGGATTGACGCGCGGCGCAGGTTCGCTATAATCGCTGCATGCGACTCGTTGCATTGTCCCTTGCGCTCACTCTCACCCTTGCTATTTCCGCTCAGGAAAAGGAAGGTAAAAAGGGTCCCAATCCTTTCGCCGGGCCTTACAAGAATCTCAAGATGCTGAAACCCGAGCAGGTGCAGCCCGCCATGATGGCCGCCCGCACCGGATTCGGACAGCCTTGCGCGTACTGCCACGTCCAAGGCGACTGGGCGAGCGACGCCAACCCCAAGAAGGCCGCGTCCATGATGATGTTCACCCTGTCGGACGAGGCCAACGCCAAGTTCCCCTCCGACGGGAAGCGGCACGTGGGCTGCTACACCTGCCATCGCGGGGAAATCATGCCGCCGGCCGCCGCTCCGCCCGCGGCCGAGCCCGCGAAGTAAACACGGGGGCGAGGCATGTAAGATCGCGTGGCGAAGGGAGAGCCGTGCCTCGCGGGGGATCCGTTCGCCAGTTACTTGGTGTGTTCGCTCTGCGGCGTTAATCTGAAGCCGAGGCGTTAATCTAAAAGGGATGCCGTTTGAAGGGCTTCGTGTGCTCTCGCTCGAAAGCCGCAGGGCCGTGGAGATCGAGCGTCTGATTCGCAATCAAGGCGGTGCGCCCTTCGTCGCTCCCTCCGTGAGGGAAGTTCCGCTCGAACACAACACCGCGGCGCTCGCTTTCGCCGAGCGGCTTTTTCATGGCGATTTCGACATGGTAATCCTGCTCACCGGCGTCGGCGCGCGGCTCCTCGATCAGGTGATCGCGACGCGCTGGCCGCCTGGATCGCTCGCCGATGCTCTCAAGAAGGTGACGGTGGTCGCGCGCGGTCCCAAGCCCGCAGCCGTGATGCGCGAGTGGGGCGTTCCGATCTCGATGGCCGTGCCGGAGCCGAATACATGGCGCGAGGTTCTGGCCGCGACGGTTGACCGCCCTGAACGGCGTATCGCCGTGCAGGAATTCGGGCGTTCCAGCGATGACCTGATTAGGGCGCTCGCCGCCCGGGGCGCCGACGTCACTCCTGTCCCCGTGTATCAATGGGAACTGCCGCAAGATACCGAGCCTCTGCGCGAGGCCTCCCGGAAGCTCGCTCGCGCGGAATTCGACGTCGTGATGTTCACATCCTCGATTCAGGCAAAGCACCTTTTTCGCGTAGCCGAAGAGCTCGGGATCGCGGATGGCGCGCGGCGGGGAATGGCGCGCGCCGTGGTGGCGTCGATCGGCCCCACGACTTCGGAAGCACTGCGTGAAATGAATCTGCCCGTCGATTTCGAGCCGTCCCATCCCAAGATGGGGTTTCTGATCAACGAGCTGGCGCGCGAAGCGGCGGCGCTACTGCGCCGCAAGGTAACGGGCGCTCGATGACCGGAGACAAGAACAACGCTTGGAATGCGGTAGCGCGCTACGCGAGCGTAGCCATGCTGCTGCCGGCCTCCGCGTTTGTCGGCTATGCGATCGGCTACGGCCTGGACTACCTCTTTTCCACCCGATTTCTGGGAGTAACGTTCCTGCTTCTGGGAGTGGCGTCGGGGCTGGTACAGGTGATTCGCGAGCTGAGCCGCGATTTGCTAAAAAACAACGGGCCAAGAAAAGACGCTTCAAAATGAGTGACGAGTTCGAGGCGACGCTGCGCCGCATCATGTTCTTCGCCTTCTCGCTGGGTATAGCTGGAGTGCTGGCGGCGGTGTTGTTTCGCGGACTGCGTGAAGCTGGCGGATTCCTGGTGGGATCCGCACTCTCCGCTTTGAGTCTCGAGTCTTGGTGGCGTTTCGCGCGCGGTTTGAGCAGCTCCGGGACTAAGTCGATGGGAATGATCGCGGCGGTCCTGGGAGCCCGTTATTTGTTCGCAGGCGCGGTCATCTATGCTATAGTCAGACTTACTGGAATCACCCTGGGCGCGGTGTTCGTCGGGCTGTTGGTTTCTCTGGCCGCCGTCGTGCTGAATTTTCTTTACGAGCTTGCTTTCCTGAACCATTCATAACCAGCTATGCCGGAACACGAATTGTGGCTCACAGCCCTGTTTAACGACCATCTCGCGGGGCTCGCCACCGCCATTCTGAACGTAGTTGGAATGACGGCCGAGAACGCCGCGCGACCCTGGCAAAACTGGATTGTCATGGAGCTGCTGGTGGTCGCGATTCTCGTGTTGTTGGCCGCCGTCTTGCGCCCGGCGCTCTCCGTGGAAAATCCGGGCAGGCTCCAGCATTTCTTCGAAATCATCTACACGTTTTGGACGAAAACAACCGCGGATTTCGGCATTCATGATGGGGCCAAGTACGTGCCTTTTTTCGGGACGCTTTTTCTTTTCGTCCTGTCCATGAATCTGATCGGCATTATTCCGGTGTTCGAATCGCCGACCATGACACCGGCCGTGCCCGCCGGGCTCGCCGTGTGCACCTTTATCTATTACAACTTGATGGGAGTGCGCGAAAACGGCGTGCTGAAGTACATAGCGCACTTTGCGGGCCCCGTCCGTTTCGGCAATGTATTCGCGACGGCTGCCATCATGCTGCTGATGTTTCCGCTGGAGATCATCAGCAATCTGGCGCGGCTGCTCTCGCTGACCATTCGTCTGTGGGGCAACATGTTCGCCGGCGAACAGGTGACGAATGTCTTTATCAGCTTGACCTATTTGGTAATCCCCGTGATTTTCATGGGCTTGCACGTCTTCGTTTCCTTGGTGCAAGCCTACGTTTTCGCTCTCTTAACCGTTATATACGTCAGCGCGGTCAACACCCACGGTGACGCGCATTAAAATGACTCACTGGCTTCATGTTCGCCGAGTGTGAGCCGCCGGCCCCCCAGGGCTCGGATGGGAACCACCTCCTCGGCGAAAGTTCATACGAAAGGAAAACGCGAAATGCGTACAAAAATGTTGTTTTTCCTCGCCGCCGTGCTGTTGCTGGCCGCGAGTCCTGTTCTTGCGCAAGCCCCCGGCGGATCGGGAATGAGTTCGGGTGAGCTCAAAGCCTTGGGCGAAGTCGTCGGATTAGGGATTGCCTGCGGTCTGTGCGGAATCGGCCAGGGACGCGCCGTCGCCGGGGCGCTCGAGGGCATGGCCCGCAACCCCGGAATCCGCGGACCCATTCAGATCGCGATGATCATCGGCCTGGTGTTCATCGAGTCGCTGGCGATCTATACGGTGGCGCTGGCATTCACCAGATAAATATACTCTCATCAGCAGTTCACAGCCTTGTCATCCCGAGCGAAGTCGAGGGATCTGCTTTTAGGACTGCTACCTCGCGATAAACAGCAGATCCCTCTCCCGTTTGGCGGGATCGGGATGACACAACCGGCGTTGTGTTATAGCTTTCAGGGAAAGTGGTCTCATGAAGCTGCACGGCATCCTTCCCCCCATCGCCACGCCTTTCGATCACCGCGGCGATCTCTACAAGATCAAGGTCCAGCACAACGTCGAAAAGTGGAATCGCACGGGGCTCACCGGCTACGTGGTGTGCGGGTCCACCGGTGAGAGCGTCTATCTCACCACCGAGGAAAAGCTCCTGCTCTGGGAATGGGTCGCCGAATACGCCGCTCCCGATAAGATTCTGCTCGCGGGCACCGGAATGGAGAGCGTTCGCGAGACCGTCGGGCTGACCAATCTCGCGGCCGACCGCGGCTACAAAGCCGCCATGGTGCGGACGCCGTTCTACTACCGGAATCTGATCAACCGCTCCGATTCCCAGGTGCTGTACTTCCGCGCGGTGGCCGATCAAGCCCGGATCCCCATCATGATCTACAACTGGCCGCAGGCCACCGGCGTCGATATCGCGGCGGAAGCGGTGGTCGCGCTTTCGCACCATCCGAACATTTTCGCGGTTAAGGAAAGCTCGGGGAGTCTCGAGAAATGCATCCAGATGCTGAAGGAAGTCAAGCCCGGCTTCCAGGTGCTCACCGGATCGGCGCCCATCCTCGCGCCATCGCTCGCGGTGGGATGCGCGGGCGGCGTGCTGGCGTTCGCCAACGCCGTTCCCTACACAGTCGTCAGCATCTGGGAAGCGCATCGCACGCGTGAGTTCGACGCCGCGATGGATTGGCAGAGACGCATCGTGCGCGCCGCGCAACTGGTCACGACGAAATACGGCGTCCCCGGGCTGAAGCACGCCATGGATATCAACGGCTATTATGGCGGCCCGCCGCGCTTGCCGCTGGTGGCCATCGGTCCCGAAGCGAAGAAGGAAATCGAACAGGCTTTCGATGGTCTAAAAGGCTGAGGCCCAAAAGGTGACCGGCCGCCTCAAGAACTGACCGACCACAGCCGCACCAGGTCGTCTTCCTCCACCACCCCATCCACTTCGAGCACGCGCCGCGCGCGCCCGATGCCGTGCAGTACGCCCTTGCGCAGATCGCGCGAACGGTAGCGCACTACGTCGGTCACGCGGTCCACCAAGAATCCCGCCAGGTGCCCTCCGGCCGCTGCCACCACGACGATACGCCGTTTCGCGCCGGTGTGTTTTGCGCCCGTGCTCGCGATCGATAAAGCGAGCCGCACCTGGAGATCCACCACCACGACGGGGCTGCCCGCCAGATTCACGATTCCAATCACCCCGGCGCGCCCGCTGCGCATCGGGGCCATGTCCGCCAGCGGAAGAATCGCCCGGACGCGCCCGGCGTCCAGCGCCAGGTCCATCCTCGCCACGCGAAACGTCAGATATTGCCTGGAGTTGTTCTTGAGATTGGACCCCTTCGCATCGGAGCCTTTATTGACATCGGAGCAGTTCTTGAAACGGGTCCCGTTCTCCACATCGAAGCATTTCTCCACATGGACGCTTATCGGCTCGCGGCGCGGACGTGAGAGGAATCGTTTAGCGCGACGTATCCGCAGGCGATTACGGCGAGCACCATCCCGAGCACTTCGCTATCGCCGAGATTCAGCTCATACCAGCCGCTCAGCAGCACGGCGATCATCGCGGCGATGGCCCCATGCAGCACCCAGCCTACATCCGACCGCCGGCGCCAGCCGCCCGGCAGCCGCCGCAATCCGCGCGTGAAATCGAAGAGCGCCTGGCCCAGCGCCCACATCAGCGCCAGCATCGCGGGCACGCCGCGCTCGGCTGCGTAGTGGATATAGATGTTGTGCAGATGCCCGTAGTAGCCTTCCGGCAGCGGACGCTGGACGCTCGCCGGAACATAGTTCAGATATTGCTTGCCCACTTCTTCCGGTCCCAGGCCCAGCCACGGATGCGCCTTGATCATCTCCCAGCCGATCAGGCGCGTCACCACGCGATGTTCGTTGGAGTCCACCCCGCCGCGCGGCTGAAACGCGGAGATAGCGCGTTCCCGCACGGCGAAGGGATCGATCAGGAGCACCAGCCCGATCGCCACCGGAATCGCCAGTACCATCCAGCGCCGCCACATCCAGATGAGGTACACGCCCCCGCCGAGCGCCCCCAGCCACATGCTGCGCGTGAACGCGGCGAGCAGCGCGGCGGCGATCAACAGGCCCGCAAGGATCATCCACGCGGCGCCGCGCCCGCGAGAAGAGAAGTCCGGGGAGAAGAATAGCAGCGCCCCCACCAGCATCAGCGCGATCATCATGTGGCCGCTGAACGTCATCCAGTGACCCATGAATCCCGTGATCCGCGCGTCGATGTACGCCAGGTAGAAATTCTGGTGCGCCGCCGCCGCGGCTTGTACTTTGCGCGCCAGTTGCACGAAGCTCCACAGCGCCGAAAGCGACGCCGCGAGCGTCCAGGCGATCGCGAGCCACCGCACTTGGGCGATGGTCCGGAACAGGCCGTACACCAGGAACAGCATCAGATAGACGTAAAATTTCTTGAACTGCGGATAGGCCGCGAGCGCGTCGCCCGAGGCCGCCGCCGAGAGCATCGTCGCCGCGAACCAGATGCACAGCGGCAGCGTGATGGCAGGCCAGCGCCATTCGATTTTCGTCTCGCCCGTCCCGACGCCTTGCTGAACCAGCGTCGCGGCCAGCGCCATCCCGAGCAGGATCTCGAACGCCGCGATCGAGACCACGGTCGCCGCCGCCGCGGCCCCCGCGAGCCACACGGGGATCTGCTCTTTTTTCACCGGCGGCCCGGTCTCCCATGGAACTTCATCTGTTCTATCTTACGCGTTTCGCGCTTTCGCGCTTGGCTTAAGCGTCTCGCGCTTTCGCGCTTGGCTTAAGCGTCTCGCGCTTTCACCCTCGGCTAGCGGACCGGTGCGTGCGAGTGGAATTTTGCGTGCGCACTGCGGCGCGGCAGGGACGCGGCTCCCGTGGAGGCGGAGTGCCTGAATTATCGATGAGCCGGTGTCAGGGCCGCAATCGTTGAGTGTGGCGATGGCACCTGACGGGGCGCCTGTGGCCGCCGGCGACGGCAGAAGTACAACGCGATCAGTCCGCCTCCGACCATCAAGGCCGTCCTGGCCTCCGGCGTGGCGGTGCCTCCCTCGCCGATCTCGAAGCTGTTGATGCTCAGAAAGCCGCTCGCACCTCCGCCCGTCGCAAAAAGCAGGGACGTAATCGGCGTGTCGCTGACGATGCCGAAGAACTGGGCCGGTCCGCTTCCCGGAATAGTGAGGGCGTAATTGGTGCCGAACGAGGAGTGGGTGCCCAGCCCGACCGTTGCGCCGTTGAAGAGGATACCGGTGCAAGCGGCTGAACTACAGTCGCTGCCGAACATCGCAAATGCGTACGTGTTGGCCGGCAGATCGATCTCGATTCCCGTTCCCGTACCCGAAGAGAATCCCTGGACGAACGCGCCGTTCGTCACATGAGTGCCATTATCCACACTTCCGCCGCTGGAGTAGTTGGTAAAGATAACTCCCGTCGTGCTATCGGTATAAATTCCGGTGCCGGCGAGCCCGCCCGACACGAAGGTCGTGAGAGCGCCAAAGGCCAGGCCCGAGGCTCCCGGCGCTGCCTGCCAGGCCGCGTAACTGCCACCGCTGTTGACCGTACAGCCGCCATCGCAAGCAGTGTAGGTGATGGTTGCCGAAGCTGGAATCGCCGCCAACGCGAATCCCAAAATAATGGAGATGAACCGTAGTGTCCGCACGAAACCTCCGCTCAGAAGCGAGTTCACAAACGAGTCTCACGAGCGGACTCAAATGCCTCGCTTTGAAGCATTGGTGCCGGAACGGAATGGTTCTTCTCTATTTCAATCGGGTCGGAGTGTCCTTTATCCGGGCTACTCCGCGGCTATCGGCCTAGGAGTCAACAGGGATCATCGTGGGGCGTCCCGCCGAGCGGGATACTACTGATACTTGAAAAGCAGATCCCTCTACTCGCGCTCGTCGCAGTGAGTCAGCCCTCTCATTTCTACTTAGGCGCCGGCGGCGGCAGTTCCCGCGCCGGGCACGCCGATTCGAAACCCACCTTGCGGTGCGTGCCGTCGCAGAAGGGTTTGTCCCCGGAATGTCCGCACCGGCACAAGCCGATGCGCTCCCGTCCTCCGAGACCGAAGACGTTCCCTTGGGCATCTTGGATGGTGAACTCTCCTTCCACGCGCAGGGACCCGTTGTTGTTGACCGTGATTTTTGCCGACATTTATATTGATCGTAACAGAACGCCGGTGCGGCCCGCCCCCGAGGTTCATCCAACTTCCATCGCGCCGCTTTCTATAATTAAGGGAATTGTGATTCATCTATCGGTCGATACCGGGGAGTTGTTCGAACAGGCTTTCCAGTTCTCGCACAGGCAAGTGCGCAGGCTGATCGAAAAGCATCCCCTGCTGTTCCCCCTCCATACCAAGGACGGGCGCTGGGCGCACGAGGGCCAGGTGTGGACGCATTGGGCCGACGGCTTCCTGCCCGGCATGATGTGGATGTTCTACAAGCACGCCGCGCCGGATTCGGCCGACGCGAGATTCTGGCTCGAGCACGCCGTCCGTTATTCCAAGGAGATCGAGCCGCGCAAGCGCGATCAGGATTCGCACGATCTCGGCTTCCTGTTTCTTTCCACCTATCACCGGTGGTACCGACTGACCCGCGAGCCGGCTCTGCGGGAGGTGCTGATCGAAGCGGGCCGCACCCTGGCGGCGCGCTTCCGCGAAAAGGGCGGCTACCTGCGCTCCTTCGTCGCCGAAAATTCCCTGTTCATCGACACCATGATGAACGTCGGCATCATCTTCTACGCGGCGCGCGAGAGCGGCGACCGCAAGCTGCGCGAGATTGCCCTGCGGCACGCCTTGACCACCCGGCGCGTACTGGTGCGGGGCGACGGTTCCGCCGCGCACGAAGGCCTGTTCGACACCGACACGGGCGAGTTTCTCCGCCAGACCACGCACCAGGGCTTTCGCGGCGATTCGTGCTGGTCGCGCGGGCTCGCCTGGGCGATGTACGGTTTCACCACCTGCTATGAGTACAGCCGCGATTCGAACTTCATCGAAACCGCGCAGGCCTGCGCGGATTATTACCTGATCCACGCGCCGTCGGACGGCGTGCCGCCGTGGGATTTCAACGCGCCCGCCGAAAATCGCATGCTGCTCGATACGTCCGCCGCCGCGATCTGCGCGGCGGGGCTCCTGCGCCTGTCCCGCATGGTGCCGGATTCCATGAAGGGCCACCTGTACTGGTCCGCCGCCGTGCGCATCCTGCGCTCGCTGTGCGAAAAGCACCTGGCGAAGTCCGATCCCAAGTGGGAAGGCGTTTTGAAAGGCGGCGTCTACCACGTCCGCGAAGGATTGGGCGTCGACGAATCCGTGATCTGGGGCGAATACTTCTTCTGCGAGGCGCTGGAGCGCGTGCTCTGGAAATCATGAGAGGGCTCCGGCGGGAGGACGAATACCGCTCCCTGTGGTTGCGGCTCTGTAAAGCCTACCCCTACTGAGATGGAATGAGAAAGCCGGCCTCCCGGCGGGATGCGTTAAGCTCCCAATGGAAACGCACTCGAAGTGCAAGAAGGAGACCGGCCATGAAAAAGGATAGCAAGAAGAGAAAACCACAGAGTCCGAGTAGCAGCGGGAAA
>DASYXM010000080.1:0-40354 GCA_035934795.1 Bryobacteraceae bacterium
TTTCCCGCTGCTACTCGGACTCTGTGGTTTTCTCTTCTTGCTATCCTTTTTCATGGCCGGTCTCCTTCTTGCACTTCGAGTGCGTTTCCATTGGGAGCTTAACGCATCCCGCCGGGAGGCCGGCTTTCTCATTCCATCTCACAATGGGCGCTTTGTGTTTACAGCGTCTTGCCGCGACCACAGGGAGCGGTTTACCTCGCGCGTTTTTCAGCAGCCTGTGAGAGCGTGCGCCACAGCCTGCCGTTCGAGCTTAGAGCACGGTAATCCGCGACAAGCCACTCGCTACTGCGGGAAATTCAATTTGCGCAGCAAGGCCTGAAACCGGGGGTCGGAGCGGAGGGGGTTGAGCTCGGGATCGACTTTCGTGCCAGCGATCATAAAGGAGTGTTCGGCGTAAGCTTGTTCGAGACGCGCGATGGCTTGGTCCTTATCGCCGAGCGCGATATAAACGGTGGCGAGCGCGTACTTGGAGACCTGGACGCGCTTGGATAACGCCAGAAGCTGATCGAGTGCCTTTTGCGCATCGGCGCGGCGGCCGGAAAGCGCATAGGCGCGGGCCAGCTCTGCAAGCGGCACGGAGGGGTTCTCAGGCAAGATATCCACGCCTTTTTGAGCCGCCGCAATGGCCTCGGGAAAGCGCCCCTGCTGCTCGTAGACCTGAGCGATGTTGTAGTACGGGGGCCAATAGGAGGGATCGATTTCGAGGCATTTGCGGAGTTGCATCACTGCTTCGTCGTTGCGGCGAGCAGCGTACAGCATCCATCCCGTGATATCACAAACTTCGGCCGAGAGCGGATCGAGTGCTTCGGCGTTCCGCAATTCCGCGAGACCCTCCTCGGTGCGCCCCACCCAAACCAGGTACCAGCCATGGGATTCGTCCGCGAAGCTGGAATTGAGATCGAGGGCGCGCCGGAATTCCCGCTCGGCATTCTGCCAATCGTAGTCGTACCAGGAGTATTCTTGGGCCAATTCGACGTGAGCTTCCGCGAGGCTATCGTCAAGCTCCAGGGCCTTGCGCGCCGCTCCGATGGCCTTTGGACCTGCTTCGGTCGACGGCATGAACCAGTCGGTGACCAACGCGTAGTAGTAGGAAAGCCCGTCGTAGGCCAGGGCGTAATTGGGATCGACCGCGATCGCCTGATTCAAATAATCCATCCCTTTGTGGAGATTCTGCGCGTCGAATTTCGCGGCGTAGAAGCGTCCTTTTAGATAGAGCTGATAAGCCTCGGGATTCGCGGTCTGGTGCTTGGCCATCTGGGTCATCTGCTGGCTGCTCAGGCGGAGCTTCAACTTTTCGACGATCTGATGCGCGATATCGCTCTGCACCGCCAGCGCGTCCATCACCTTGCGATTGTATTGCTCGCCCCACAGCGCGCTGTTGTCGGCCACGTTGACCAGTTCGGCCCGCACGGCCAGATTATCGCCGCGCTCAATGACCCGGCCGGTCAACACCGCGCGCACGCCCAGCTCGCGCCCCACCGCGCGCGGGTCGGTCTCCTTGCCTTTGTAGCGAAATACGGCGCTGCGCGACATCACCTTCAGGTTGGGCAACTGCGACAGGCTGTCGATCAGGCTCTCGGTGATTCCGTCGCTCAAGTAGTCGGCGTCCGGGCTGCCAGCCATGTTGGCGAACGGCAGCACGGCCAGCGAATCGATGGCAGGGCTGGCCCTGCTCCTCCAATAGAAGAATCCGGCGGCGCACAGAATCAGCACAGCCGAGGCGGTCGCGATGGGCAGGCGCAATCGCGCCTTTGAAGTTGGGACGGCCACCGGCTGTTGGTCCGTAACGCTCATCAATCCTCGCAGCGCGAACGCGAGATCGTGCGCGGAATGAAACCGCTGGGCGGGATTCTTCGCCAGGCACCGCTCGATCACGCGGGCTAGATCGGCGGGCGCCTGTTTGGCGGAATCGGCGATCGAGGGCGGTTCTTCCTTAAGAATCGCGGACATGGTTTCGGGGGCGGACTTGCCGGAAAACGGTCGCACGCCGGAGACCATCTCATACAGCACGACGCCCAGCGAGAAGACATCGCTCGAGGCGTTCGCCTCCTCACCGCGCACCTGCTCCGGCGACATATAGCCGACCGTGCCCATCACCGTGCCGGCTTCGGTGGCGGCGAGCGTGACTGTCGCGTCCCCCTCCGAAATTTTCGGTTCCCACCGCGCGAGGCCGAAGTCGAGAATCTTGACGCGGCCATCCGAGGTCACAAAAATGTTGGCGGGCTTGATGTCGCGATGCACGATGGTCTTGGAGTGGGCCGCCGCCAGTCCCTCCGCCACAGCCGCTCCCCATTCCACGGCCTTGCGCCACGGAAGCGGACCGCGGCGGAGCCGGTCACCCAGCGTCCCGCCTTCCAGCAGTTCCGTGACCGCATAATGGATTCCGTCCTGCTCCCCGACATCGTGGAGCACCAGAATATTGGGATGAGCCAGCACCGCCACCGCCTGGGTTTCACGTTCGAAGCGCGCCAGCGAGACCGGGTTCCCGGCCAGATGTTCGGGAAGCACCTTGACCGCGACGTCGCGGCCCAGGCGGGTGTCCCTGGCGCGGTAAACCTCTCCCATGCCGCCCGCGCCGAGGGGCGCGATTATCTCGTAGGGTCCGAGGCGGGTTCCCGCGGCAAGAGGCATGGGGGTCGATGGATATTATCCCACTGGAGACGCCGGTGCGCGGAAATCCTGGCCGGAAAGCTGTTATCCTGAAATGTCGATTCAACTAAAAACCGAGGTGAGTTCCGTTGGCTGAAGTTCAGGTTCACGATGGCGAAAGCCTGGAGAGCGCTCTCAAACGTTTCAAGCGCAAAGTCCTGCAAGAGGACATCATCAAGGAAATCAAGCGGCACGCGTTCTATCTGAAGCCGGGCCAGAAGAAGCGCGTCAAGGAAGCGCTGGCGCGCAAGCGCAACCGGAAGAAGCGCAGCAGAGACAGCGAGCCGGATCAGAATCGCGGGTAGTTTGCCGCTCCATTACGTCCCTTCAAAAAGCGTCGCCACTGGCAGCTCCCAGCCTTTGAGCAAGAAGGGAGCGGTCAGCATGTCGCCGACGAGGCGGGTGACGGACGTTCCGTCGGGCAGATGCACTGACACGGTTTGCGTTTCGGGATAGATCACCCAAACAGCCAGAGCGCCGCCGCCGAGCAGAAGTTCCACCTTGCGCTGCAGTTTCACCGCGGTCTCGGAGGGGGAGACGATTTCGACGGCCAGTTCCGGAGCGCCCGTGAAGTATCCGTCGGACGGCGTTTCGCGCACCCGCTCCGTCTTCAGAAAGGATGCGTCGGGCTGAATCCAGGTCGGCGGTTTCTCGGACAGCTTATAACCCGCCTCTAGAAAGACGCTTCCCAGTCCACGCTGCTGCAAGGGGAGGAGCACCTCAAATAATTTTGTGGCGATCTTACTGTGTTTCGATTTTACGGGAGGCAAGATTTGGAGCTCTCCTTCGATGATTTCGCGGTGCAGCCCGTCGCCATCCGGGAGCCGCTCGAAGGCCTCCCAGGTCATCGCCGGTTCGGTTTTGGGAGGAGTGCTGGTGGTCGCCGCCATCAATTGCCGCCTGCTTTGAGAGTACGCCCGGAGCCCCATTTGCGCAATCCGGCAAGTCCTGATATCCTGAAAGTTCGCGTCACCCTTGGGAGGCTGGGCTGTGGTCGGGCCTGGCCGTTTGGACCAGTCACAACATGAGCAAGAAAGCTGGAAAGCAGTACACCGCCGCGTTCAATCAAGTGGAGCGCAAGCCGTACGCCCTGGAAGAGGCCGTGCCGCTGGTCAAGAAAATCAAGTTCGCGAAGTTCGACGAGACGGTCGAGCTCCACATGCGGCTGGGCGTCGATCCCAAGCATGCCGATCAGATGGTGCGCGGCACGGTTGTGCTACCGAACGGCCTGGGCAAATCGAAAACGGTGCTGGTGATCGCTTCCGGCGACAAGCAGCGCGAAGCCACTGAAGCGGGCGCGGATTTCGTGGGCGGCGACGACATGGTCGCGAAGATCCAGGCCGAAAGCTGGACCGCTTTCGACGCCGTGATCGCGACGCCCGATATGATGCGCGGAGTCGGGCGGCTCGGTAAGATTCTGGGCCCTCGCGGCCTGATGCCGAATCCCAAGACCGGGACCGTCACCAACGACATCGCGCAGGCAGTGAAGGAAGTGAAGGCCGGCAAGGTCGAATTCCGCGTGGATAAGACGGGCGTAATCCACGTGCCGGTGGGCAAGATCAGCTTCGATGCCAACAAACTGGTTGAAAACGCGTCGACTTTATTGGGCGCTGTGGTGCGCGCGAAACCTTCGGCCGCCAAGGGCAAGTACGTAAGGAGCGTGACGGTGTGTTCGACGATGGGACCGGGCGTGGCTCTGGACGTGACGCCGTACAATCTGAAAACTGCGTAGGAGACCGCGGAAAAAATGGGACAGACAGCCTTTCTCGCCGGGAGAGTGCGACTCTGAATCAGCGCGGAGGCGCGAAAAAGGAGTCTGTCCCTATTTTCCGCTCCAAGGATTTCCAAATGAAGAAGAAACCGGAAAAGAAAAAGGATCTCGATCAGTTGCGCGAGAAGCTCGCGGACAACGGCACCGTGTTCCTGGCCGGCTACGAGAAGCTGACCGTGCAGCAGGATTTCGAGCTGCGCAAGACCGTCCGCGAAGCGGGCGGCGGTTACAAGGTCATCAAGAACCGCATTGCCGAGAAGGCCAGCGAGGGTTCTACCGCAGGCAACCTGCTGAAGGAGCTCAAGGGCATGTGCTCGATCGCCTTTACGTCGGGCGATCCGGTGGCGCTTGCCAAGGCGCTGTCCGCCTACGCCAAGGCGAATCCGGCGTTCACCTTCAAGGCCGGCTTGGTGGAAGGCCGCGTCGTCGATATCACCGGCATCCAGGCGCTCGCACTGATGCCTCCGAAGGAACAGATTTACGCGAAGCTTTTGTTCCTGATTAATGCGCCGGCCCAGCGGCTGGTGACGGCTGTGAACGGCGTGGGACGCAACCTCGCGGTGGTAGTGGACCAGGGCGTGAAGGAAGGCAAGTTTAGCGGTTAGGTCCCGCGGCGGGGCACCGGGCAAACGAATTCTGGAAGAGGTTAAGGAAAGAACATGGCAGACATCAATGCGATTGCGGATCAGATACAAGGGCTGACGCTGCTGGAGGCGTCTCAGCTCGTGAAACTGCTCGAAGAGAAGCTGGGCGTTTCGGCGGCGGCGGCGGCTGTCGCGGCGGCACCGGCGGGCGGCGGTGCGGCGGCCGCGGCTCCGGTGGAAGAAAAGACCGAGTTCGCCGTGGTGCTGACGGCGGCGGGCGCCAACAAGATCAACGTCATCAAGGCGGTTCGCGAAGTCACCAGCCTGGGCTTGAAAGAAGCCAAGGACCTGGTGGATGGCGCACCGAAGACGGTCAAAGAGGGCATCAACAAGGAAGAAGCCGAGGCGATCAAGAAGAAATTCACCGACGCCGGCGCGACGGTCGAAGTCAAATAACCCATTTTACGCGGCCGGTTCGCGGCTGGCGGGAACCTTATGTGTATCAGCCCTGACGGGCACGGGTTTCCTCCGGCGGCGGGCGGCGTGCCGGAAAGGCCGTTTGCGCATGCAGACCGCTTTTGTTATGATTTAGTTACCGGCCAAGCGCGCAGTGGGATGGCTGTGCGTGGCTTGTGCTCTTGAGTCAGCCCGTCAGGCTAAGGTGAATTTGGAGCCCTGCGTTCTGCTCGGCAGTTCGTCAGAACTACCGCTAGGCTTTGCCCTGCGAAAAAATCAATCGCCCGGAGTGTGTCCCGTGGAATCGCCTCACGGCTCGCTGCGGGCTTTCTCCGTCGTCGGCGGCGCCCATTTTCGCGCCCGCCGTTTTGATGAATCGAGGATTGGATAAATGGAAAATTCCGCCAATGGCGTGACGCGCGAGCGAGTCGATTTCTCCAAGATCAAGACGTCGATCCCGATCCCGAATCTCATTGAGATTCAGAAGAAATCTTACGAACGCTTTCTGCAGATGGATCTGCTGCCGAGCGAGCGCGACGACACCGGCCTCGAAAGCGTTTTCAAAAGCGTCTTTCCGATCTCGGATTTCCGCGGCCTGAGCCAGCTCGAATTCGTCGATTACTCGATCGGCAACTGGGAATGCAAGTGCGGCAACTTGAAGGGTCTGCATCACCTGCGCTCGACGTGCCGGAATCCCGCGTGCGGGGCGACCATCAAGACCGACCCGTTCCATTTGGGCGATGTGCTGTGCCATCGCTGCGGCACATTTAACAAGAACATCGTGACGTTCTGCAACCGCTGCGGCGATCCCGTCGGCCTGCAGTTAAAGTACGACGTCCCGGAGTGCGAGGAACGCGGCATGACTTATGCTGCGCCGCTCAAAGTGACTATCCGCCTGACGGTATTCGACAAGGACCCGGAAACCGGCGTCAAGACGGTCCGCGACATCAAGGAGCAGGAAGTTTTCTTCGGCGAAATTCCGCTGATGACCGAGAACGGCACTTTCATCATCAACGGAACCGAGCGCGTCATCGTTTCACAGTTGCACCGCTCGCCGGGCGTGTTCTTCGAGCGCCAGCAGGCTCAGGGCTACTTCCTCGGCAAGATCATTCCCTACCGCGGAAGCTGGGTGGAGTTCGAGTACGACAACAAGAACCTGCTGTACGTGCGCATCGACCGCAAACGCAAGTTTTACGGGACGGTGTTCCTGCGCGCGCTCGGCCTGAAAACCGACGCCGATATCCTGCGCGCTTTCTACAAGTGCAGCGACATCGTGATCAAGGATAAGAAGCTGTTCTGGAAGGTGACCGACGGCCTGATCGGGCACAAACTTTCGCACGCGGTCGCGACGAAAGGCGGCGACGCGGTGGTGCCGCAGGGCCGCAAGATCACCAACAGCGTCTACAAGGAAATTTTGAAGTCCAAGATCGAACAGGTGGAGATCGCCCCCAACGACCTGGAAAGCGCCTACGTGGCCGCCGACGTGGTCGACATGGAAACCGGCGAAGTCCTGATCGAGGCCAACCACGAGATCACGCCCGCCATCGTCGCCAAGCTGATGGAGGCCGGCATCAAGACCTTCGACATCTTCTTCCCAGAGATGGACGACGCCGGCAACGTCATCTCGATGACGCTGCGCAAGGACCCGGTCAAGCAGCAGAACGACGCGCTGCTCGAAATCTACCGCAAGCTGCGCCCCGGCGATCCGCCGACGGTGGACACCGCCACCCAGTTGTTTCAGGGCATGTTCTTCGACCCGCGCAAATACGACTTTTCGCGCGTGGGCCGCATGAAGTTCAACATCAAGATCCACGACCGCGCGGATTACGCTCCGCCGGCGTGGCTCCAGGACCCGGCCAACAAGAACAAGGGCCCGCTCGACCGCAAGATTCTGGATCACAGCGACTTCATTCACACGATCACGTACCTGCTGAAACTGCGTCGCGGGATCGGCTCGGTGGACGATATCGATCACCTGGGCAATCGCCGTGTGCGCGCGGTGGGCGAGCTGCTCGAAAACCAGTTCCGCATCGGCCTCGTCCGCATGGAGCGCGCCATCAAGGAAAAGATGAGCGTGTACCAGGAAATGTCCACGGCCATGCCGCACGACCTGGTGAACGCGAAGCCGGTGATGGCGGCCATCCGCGAATTCTTCGGCTCCTCGCAGCTTTCGCAGTTCATGGACCAGACCAACCCGCTGAGCGAGATCACGCACAAGCGGCGCCTGTCGGCGCTGGGACCGGGGGGCCTGTCGCGGGAACGCGCGGGCTTCGAAGTCCGCGACGTGCACCCCACGCACTATGGGCGCATCTGCCCGATCGAGACGCCGGAGGGTCCCAACATCGGCCTGATCAGCTCGCTTTCCTGCTTCGCCCGCATCAACGATTACGGTTTTATCGAAAGTCCCTACCGCCGCGTGAAGGACGGCGTTTTGGTGGACGAAGTCCGCCTGACAAATCCCGGCGATACCGACTTCAAGGTCGGCCAGGTGGTGACGCGTCCGGAAGCCGAAAAGGCCAACCGCGCCGCCAAGAAGCAGCCCGCCGAATACGAGGCGCACTGCGATTACCTCTCGGCGTGGGAGGAAGACAAGTACATCATCGCCCAGGCCAACGTAGGCGTGGACGAGAAGGGCCGCATCACGGCCGAGCTGGTGAACGCGCGCCAGGCCGGGAACTTCGTGCTGAAACACGTGGGCGAAATCGAGTACATGGACGTCAGCCCCAAGCAACTGGTCTCGGTGGCGGCGAGCCTGATTCCGTTCCTCGAAAACGACGACGCCAACCGCGCGCTGATGGGCTCGAACATGCAGCGCCAGGCGGTTCCGCTGCTGCGCGCCGATTCGCCTTACGTGGGCACCGGCATGGAGCGCGTCACCGCGCGCGACTCCGGCGCCGTGGTGATCTGCAAGCGCGCCGGCATCGTGGATTCGGTCGATAGCGAACGCATCATCGTGCGCGTCGACGGCGGGGTGCACGAAGGACAGCTTTCGCGCGAGGTGGGCGCCGATATTTACACGCTCACCAAATTCAAGCGCTCCAATCAAAACACCTGCATCAACCAGAAGCCCATCGTGCGGCAGGGCGAGAGGGTCGGCAAAGGCGCGGTGCTCGCCGACGGGCCCTGTACGGACCTGGGCGAGCTGGCGTTGGGACGCAACGTGCTGGTGGCTTTCATGCCCTGGCGCGGCTACAACTTCGAAGACGCCATCGTGGTCAGCGAAAAGCTGGTCAAGGACGATTACTACACGTCCATCCACATCGAGGAGTTCGAGGTGGACGCCCGCGATACGAAACTCGGGCCGGAGGAAATCACGCGCGATATTCCGAACATCGCCGAGGGTTTCCTGCGCAACCTGGACGAGAGCGGCATCATCCGCATCGGCGCGACAGTCAAGCCGGGCGACATCCTGGTGGGCAAGGTGACGCCCAAGGGCGAAACGCAACTGACGCCGGAAGAGAAACTGCTGCGCGCGATCTTCGGCGAAAAAGCAGGAGACGTGAAGGACGCCTCGCTATACTGCCCGCCCGGCATCGAGGGCACGGTTGTCGATTGCAAAGTATTTTCGCGCAAGGGCGCGGAGCTCGACGAGCGCTCCAAGCTGATTCTCGAAAGCTCGGAAGAGCGCCTGCGCCGCAACTTAGAAGACGAGAAGCGCATTCTGACCGACGAGCGCACCAAGCGCCTGGCGGCGATCCTGGCCGGCAAGGAAATCCTGGCCGACCTGCACGACGAAAAGACGAATAGAAAGCTATTGGCCAAGGGCACGGAGCTCAACACCGACATGATCGAGAAGCTCCGTGCGCGCGACCTGAAGCGTCTGCGGCTGAAGGATAAGGATCCGCGCGTCAACGAGCAGATCGACGAAATCGAGGAGATGACCTCGCGCCAGATCGCGGTGCTCGAAAAAATCACGGATGAAAAGATCGCCAAGCTCCGCAAGGGCGACGAGCTGCCGCCCGGCGTCATCAAACAGGTGAAGTGTTACATCGCCATGAAGCGCAAGCTTTCGGTGGGCGATAAGATGGCCGGCCGCCACGGCAACAAAGGCGTGATCGCACGCATCGTTCCCGAAGAGGACATGCCGTATCTGCCGGACGGAACTCCGGTGGAGATCGTGCTCAACCCGCTGGGGGTGCCGAGCCGCATGAACGTCGGGCAGATTCTCGAAACGCACCTGGGCTGGGCGGCGCACGCGCTGGGCGTCCGCTTCGCCACGCCGGTGTTCGACGGCGCCACCGAAAAAGACATCAAGACGCAGTTGCACGACGCCGGGCTACCGAGCTCCGGCAAGGTGCGCTTGTTCGACGGCATCAGCGGCACGCTGTTCGAGCAGCCGGTGACGGTCGGCTACATCTATATGTTGAAGCTCAGCCACCTGGTGGACGACAAGATCCACGCCCGGTCCATCGGGCCGTATTCGCTGATCACGCAGCAACCTCTTGGAGGCAAAGCCCAGTTTGGCGGCCAGCGCTTCGGCGAAATGGAAGTGTGGGCGCTCGAAGCCTACGGCGCGGCGTACGTTCTGCAGGAGCTGCTGACCGCGAAATCCGACGACGTATACGGCCGCGCCAAGATTTACGAGGCCATCGTCAAGGGCGAAGCGGCGGCGGAGCCCGGCGTGCCGGAGAGCTTCAACGTCCTGATTCGCGAATTGCAATCTTTGTGTCTCGACGTCGAGCTGATGAAGAAACATGTCGACATCCCCGATACCGCGCTGGCTGCGGATTAGCCAGAAAATGCGAAGCAACGAAACGAGGAGCTAAACCATGTACCGGTCTTCCCCCTACGATCGATCCAACGTCATTGCCGATTTCGATTCGATTCGCATTTCGCTCGCTTCTCCGGAAAAGATCCGGAGCTGGTCGCTCGGCGAGGTAACCAAGCCCGAGACCATCAACTACCGGACGTTTAAGCCAGAGCGCGACGGCTTGTTCTGCGCGCGCATTTTCGGCCCCATCGCGGACTGGGAATGCCTGTGCGGAAAGTACAAGCGCATGAAGCACCGCGGCGTGATCTGCGACAAGTGCGGCGTCGAAGTGACGCTGTCGCGCGTGCGCCGGGAGCGCCTGGGCCACATCGAGCTCGCCAGCCCGTGCTCCCACGTATGGTTCTTCAAGGGCCTGCCGAGCCGCATCGGCTACCTGCTCGATATCACGCTGCGGGAGCTGGAGCGGGTGCTGTATTTCGAGGCGTTCGTCGTCGTCGATCCCGGCGAAGTCGCCGATCTGCGCCGCGCCGAAGTCATCAGCGATGAGCGCAAGCGCCAGCTGGATCAGGAATTTCCCGGCAAGTTCGTCGCCATGATGGGCGCCGAAGGGATCAAGGAGCTGCTCAAGAAGGTGGATTGCGAGGCGCTGAGTCTCGAAATCCGCGAAAAGATGAAGACCGAGGTGTCGCAGCAGAAGAAGCTGAAATACGCCAAGCGCCTGCGCGTCGCCGAGAGCTTCCGCAAGTCCGGCAACAAGCCGGAATGGATGATCCTGGACGTCATTCCCGTGATTCCGCCGGAGCTGAGGCCGCTGGTGCCGCTCGACGGCGGGCGTTTTGCGACTTCCGATTTGAACGATCTGTACCGCCGCGTCATTAACCGCAACAACCGCCTGAAGAAGCTGATCGACCTGCACGCCCCCGACGTCATCGTGCGCAACGAGAAGCGTATGCTGCAGGAGGCCGTCGACGCGCTGTTCGACAACGGCCGGCGGGGACGGGTGCTGCGCGGGGCGAATAATCGTCCCCTAAAATCGTTGTCCGATACGCTCAAAGGCAAACAGGGACGCTTCCGCCAGAATCTGTTGGGGAAGCGCGTGGATTACTCGGGCCGTTCGGTGATCGTGGTCGGGCCGGAATTGAAGCTCCACCACTGCGGCCTTCCCAAGAAGATGGCGCTGGAGCTGTTCAAGCCGTTCATCTATCATCGCCTGGAACAGCGCGGCCATTGCACGACCATTAAACAGGCGAAGGAACTCGTCGAGCAGCAGGACCCCGTGGTGTGGGACATCCTGGAAGAAGTTATCAAGGATCACCCCATTCTGCTGAACCGCGCGCCCACGCTGCATCGCCTGGGAATTCAGGCTTTCGAGCCGGTGCTGGTGGAAGGCAAGGCCATCAAGCTGCACCCGCTGACGTGCACGGCGTTCAACGCCGATTTCGACGGCGATCAGATGGCCGTCCACATTCCGCTGTCGCCGGAGGCGCAGATCGAAGCTTCCACGCTGATGCTCTCGGCGAATAATATTCTGTCGCCGGCCCACGGCGCGCCGATCGCCGTACCCACACAGGACATGGTGCTGGGCCTGTACTACCTGACCAAGTCGCGCCCGGGATCGAAAGGCGAGGGGCGCACGTTCGCGTCCATGGACGACGTTCTGATCGCGCTCGAAATGGGCGAAGTCGAGACGCTGACGCCCATCAAGCTGCGTTACACCGGCAAGGTGATCGACCTGGTGAAGGCTTTCGACAATCAGAACCTGATGCACACCGAGCCGATCGAGTTCGTGAAGCAGTACATGGAAACCACCGTCGGCCGCGTGATCTTCAACGACGTGCTGCCCGACGAAATGCCTTACATCAACGGACTTCTGAAGAAAAAGGGCCTCTCGCAACTGGTGCATTACTGCTACCTGAAGCACGGCCGCCCGATCACGGTCGGCATGCTGGACGAGGTGAAGAAGCTGGGCTTCAACTACGCCACGCGCGCCGGCATTTCCATCGGCATCGACGACATGATCGTGCCCGGCGAGAAAGCCGGCCTGGTGAAGAACGCGGAGAAAGCCGTCATCGAGGTGCAGTCGCAGTATCAGGAAGGCGCCATCACGCAGGGCGAGCGCTACAACAAGATCATCGAAATCTGGTCCAAAGTCACCGAACGCGTTTCCGAGGAAATGTTCAAGACCATGGAGGAGGACGACCGCACCGGCCGCTACCTCAACCCGATTTACATCATGGCCGACTCCGGCGCGCGCGGCTCCAAACAGCAGATCCGCCAGCTTTCCGGCATGCGCGGGCTGATGGCCAAACCTTCGGGCGAAATCATCGAAACCCCCATCACCGCGAACTTCCGCGAAGGGCTGAACGTGCTGCAGTACTTCATCTCCACGCACGGCGCCCGCAAGGGACTGGCCGATACGGCGCTGAAGACCGCCGATTCCGGCTACTTGACCCGCCGCTTGTGCGACGTGGCCCAGGACGTCATCGTGACCGAGGACGATTGCGGCACGAGCGACGGGATTTACGTCGAGCCGATTATCGAATCGGGCGAGATCATCGAGCCTCTGCGCGACCGCATCGTCGGCCGCGTCGCGCTCGAGGATCAGGTGGATTACGAGGGCAACACCATCGTCAAGGTGAACCACGAGATCACCGAGGATCTGGCCGCCGCGATTCAGGCGGCCGGCATCGAGCGCGTCAAGATCCGCTCGGTGCTCACGTGCGAATCGAAGCGCGGCGTGTGCCAGTTGTGCTACGGGCGCAACCTCGCCACCGGGCGTCTGGTCGAGCGCGGCGAAGCGGTCGGCATCATCTCCGCGCAATCTATCGGCGAGCCGGGCACGCAGCTCACCATGCGCACGTTCCACATCGGCGGAACGGCCAGCGGGTCCCCGGAACAATCCAAGCAGGACGCGAAATCCGACGGCTTCGTGAAGTTCCACGGCGTGCAGACGGTGCGCAACGCCAAGGGCGAGTTGATCGCCATGAACCGCAACGGCATCGTGGCGATTCTGGACGACAAGGGCCGCGAAAAAGAACGTTACCCGGTGGTGTATGGCGCCAAGATTTATTACCAGGACGGCGCCAAGATCAAAGCCAACGCGGATCTGCTCGAATGGGATCCCTACACTTTCTCGATTCTCACCGAAGTGAGCGGCGTGGTGCACTTCCGCGACCTGCAGGAGGGCATTACGATGCAGGAACAGGTGGACGAAATCACCGGCCGCTCGCAGTGGGTGGTGACGGATTCGCCCGACGAAAAGCGCGTCCCCGCCGTCCAGGTGCGGCCCACCAGCGGCGGAAAGCACGACGAAAAGCGCTACCTGATGCCCATGCACGCGCACCTGACGGTGGCCGACGGCGACGACGTTCACGCCGGCGACGTGCTGGCCAAGATCCCGCGCGCGACCACCAAAACCAAGGACATCACCGGCGGCCTGCCGCGCGTCGTCGAGCTGTTCGAGGCTCGCAAGCCGCGCGAAACCGCGGTCATCAGCGAAATCGACGGCACCGTCAAGTACGGGGAAATCAGCAAGGGCGTCCGCAAGCTGTACATCGTCGGCGACGACGGCGAACAGCGCGAATACGCCATCCCGCGCGGCGTGCACATCAACGTGCAGGAGAGCGAGCGCGTCCGCGCCGGCGATCCGCTGATGGACGGCCCGCGCAATCCGCACGACATCATGGCCGTGCTGGGGGAAAAAGAACTGCAGAAATATTTGGTCAATGAAATCCAGGAAGTCTACCGCCTGCAGGGCGTCAACATCAACGACAAGCACCTGGAAGTCATCGCGCGCCAGATGATGCGCTGGGTGAAAGTGGAGGACATCGGCGATACCGAATTCCTGCCCGAGGAAGTCGTCGATAAATTCAAGTTCCGGGAAGAAAATGCCCGCGTCGCCGAAGCCGGCGGGCGGCTGGCTACCGGCAAGACGGTCCTGCTCGGCATCACCAAGGCGTCGCTTTCCACGGATTCCTTCATCTCCGCGGCCAGCTTCCAGGAAACCACGCGCGTGCTCACCGAAGCCGCCATCAACGGCAAGGTGGATTACCTGCGCGGCCTGAAGGAAAACGTCATCATGGGCCGCCTGATTCCGGCCGGCACCGGCATGGAATACTATCGCACCGTGAAGATCGCGGGCGAGGACGTCGAGGAGGAGCTGGTCGCCGAACAGGAGTCCGCCGCCCTCGATGCCATCCCCGGCTACGACGAGGAGACGCGCGCGCTGTACGCGGGCGGTCTCTCTGAAACCGATCTGCCGGGCGAAGAATCGCTAGCCGAGTAACGGTCCATCGCTGCATGTAGAAAGACGGCGGTCCTTCGGGCCGCCGTTTTTTGCGTTCGCATTGCTGGTTAGGTCGTGATACATTGGCCTCTGTTGTCGCACGCCGCTCGCCGAGTCATTTGAGTGATAACGAACAAGGGACGCGCACCCGCCCTCAGACTGGGCAAGCTAGGCGATCTGATCGTTCGCGTGCTCTTAAAGTTCGTGTGTCTTTTCACCGGCATTCTGATAAGCGTCGGTCTATCCTCCCTGCTGGACGTTCATAATTCTCATTTGAAGGAAGTGGCGTTTTTCGTCGGCGCCCTGGGAACATACGCCGTCCTAAGGCCCGTGCTTGCGGAGCGCGGCCTGCTCCGTCGGCGAGCGAGCCCGAGTCATCCCTTCTGGGGGCTGCTTTTCGCTGCGTTAGCCATCACGATAATCGTCGCGCTTCAAACGCCATGGGTCGCCGTGGTTTTGATCTCGCTCTTGCTAGCGGGCCTGGTCTCCGCCGGCGCGATTGCGCTGGAACGCCGTGAAGAGATCAGAACCATAACGCCTTCGAGTCCGCCCGTTCCCTGAATAGGGGCATATGGCGCTTACACGAAGTGCGTGTTACACTGGATTCGTGTTGAAGAACGTCACGATCACGCTGGACGAAGAGGATCTACGCTGGGTGCGTCATCAGGCCGCCGAAAAAGGAGTCTCCGTCGCAAAATGGTTTGGCCAGATCGTCGCCGAAAAGCGCGCACGGCGCGGTCCCAGCTATTGGGCCGCGTTTGAGCAATGGGAGAAACTCGGCACCATCCCAGGATTGGACGCTTCCAAGCGTCTGACCCGCGAGGAGGTGTATGATCGATCCCGTTTCCTCTGAGACACCGGTTTTCGTGGACACAAACGTCCTGCTCTATCGATTCGACGACCTGAATCCGGACAAACAGCAGCGGGCGAGAGACTGGTTTTCCGCGCTCTGGCATGGTGGCGCCGGACGTTTAAGTTGGCAGGTCGTTTTCGAGTTCTACGCGAACGCCACTCGCAAAAGCAAGCTAGCGCCCGACATCGCTCGAACGGCCGTAAGCGGCCTTCTCCAGTGGGAGCCGGAACTGCCTGGCCCGCCGGCGCTCGAACGAGCCTGGCACTGGTACGACACGGCGCAAATCAATTTCTGGGACGCGCTGATCGTAGCGTCCGCCGAGCAGGCCGGATGCCGCTGGCTGCTCAGCGAGGATTTCCAGGCCGGACGGAAATTCGGACAGCTTACGGTGGTCGATCCTTTCGAGCACGCGCCTTCTGAGTTCGGCCTGGCCGACCGATAATAGGGCATGCGACCGTTCGGGCTAATTTTCGCGGCATCGTTTTGGGCGTCTCTCTCAGGGCTGGTCCTCGCGCAGGGACCGTCCGCTCCACAGGCTTCGGCACAGCAGCCTAACTATCAGCCGGGGTGGCCCTGCACCGGCAGGGAACGCTCCTTCGACCCGGCCTACGCCAAAGTCGCCGAGGCGACCGGCGGCCATCTGGTCCTGCTCGACCGGTCTGAAGTCCGGGTGTGGTCGACGCTCTATGCGGGCGACAGCGGGCACAAGTCCACGATTGTGCGCGCCGCTGGCAAGATCGATTCCTACGTCGACATTCCGTTCTGGGTCGATTCGAGCGTGGAAAGCCTCTTCGTAGTGGCCTCGCTCCAGTGCATGCAGACGATCTTCCTGTACGATCCCCAGCGCTCCGGCGTCGATGCAAAGAGCCCCGGAATGTTGGACGATTGGTTCCGCGCCGGACGGATTTCGACCGTGCCCATGCCGCAGGCCGGCTCCTGGGTGTTGCGGCTGCTGGGCACGGGGCAGTATTCGGTCGCGGTACAGGCGAATTCGAACGCGCGGCTCGGCACGGTGGATCGCAAAGGCAACACGCTCTCGATCTGGCCCGGAGAATCGACCGCCGATCCGGTCTTCCGGCTGGTCAATGCCGCCGGCGAACCCATCCGAACTCTCGCTCTTGCTCAAGATCCGGATTCCCCCGGCCATTACAACGGCACGTTCGAGCCTCCCACCGTGAGCTTCCGCGTGCAAGCCGAGTGGCGCGCGGCGAACGGAGAAATCGTGTGGCGCACGGACCCGCGCCTGATGGAACCTGCGTCGCCTGCCGCTGCTCCGTCAAAGTAGGGGCGTCAAGGGAATAGACGCCGGCTGATCTTAGCGAGAGCTCGGCAGGCTCGTGCGAACGGCTTCCAGTTGTTCTCGGGCGGCTGCCAGATCGGGCTTGATTTGTAAGACTTGCTGGTACTCACCCGCGGCGGCCTGCCAATCCTTTTCCTGTTGGTAGATATCGCCCAATTTGAAATGCGCCACATAGACCGCCTGAGGGGCGCCGGGTGACATTGAAGCGGTAGACCGCGCCCGAGGACTAGCTGGTTATAATTGACTTTGGCACCGATGCTCCAGCAGGACACATCGCAACCCGCGAACGGGCGCCAGCAGCGCCGAGCCACGTTCTTTCACCTCATCATCCTGGCGGCCGCAACCTTTGCCTTCTACGCCCGGACACTCTGGAACGGGTTCGTCGCCGATGACAATTCCGAGTTGCTCACGAATCACGCCATCCGCCACCTGTCCAACATTCCGTCCTTTTTCACTCACGGGATCTGGTTCTTTGCCGGGGCGAGGATCGATCGCTACTACCGCCCATTGAAGTTTGCGGCCTATTCGGTTGAGTATGCAGTCTTTGGTCTGCATCCGGCCCCCTGGCACCTGATCAACATTGCCCTCCAGATCGCGGCGGTTGTCACCATTTACTTCCTCGTGCGGGATCTGGCATCCGGCTTCAGCGTCGCGTCAGGCCAGCGTAACCAGGCGACTCAGCTTGCTTTTGCATCGGCCCTTCTATTCGGGATCCACCCCATCCACGTCGAGCCCGTGGCCTGGATTTCGGGAGGCAGCGATCTCCAGTGTGGCGCCGCGCTGCTCCTTTCGCTCTGGCTGTATCACCGCGCGCGGTCCCACTCGCAGCCGGTAGTGCTATATGGTGCTTCCATCGTGCTGTTCGCGGCCGGCCTGATGGCAAAGGAAAACGCGCTGACCTTTCCAGCAGTGATCCTCTCCTACGATTTTTTCTACCGGCGCGAGATGC
Organism: Bryobacteraceae bacterium; assembly: GCA_035934795.1. Lineage (GTDB taxonomy): Bacteria > Acidobacteriota > Terriglobia > Bryobacterales > Bryobacteraceae > Palsa-187. Next base: position 17,559 of record DASYXM010000080.1, read on the forward strand.
CGAAGGAGATGGCGGGCGGCTGGCGACGCTATTTGGGCTATTTTGCCGCGCTGGGCGTTTATCTTGCGCTCCGCATCCACGCTCTACGAGGCTTCGCCCCGCTCGACACCCACGTGGCGGGCGGCCAGGTAACGCCCTGGACCCTGTTTCTGTCGATTCCGGCGCTCACCGCCCGTTACCTGGGCAAGGCCATTGTGCCCACTGACCTCAATTATTGGTACACCTATTCGCTGACGCGCACGCTGGACTGGGGAGCACTGGCGGCAATGGCCCTCTTCGTCTGCCTAGTGGCAGCGATGTTTTGGCTTCGTTATCGGCAGCCGTTGCTGGCCCTTGCCTTCGCGTGGTTCTTCCTTACTCTCGCCCCTGCCTTGGATCTCACGAAAGTGAGCATTCTGTTCACCGAGCGATACTTCTATGTCTCTTCCTTCAGTGTTTGCGTTCTGGCGGCTTGGGCATGGGCATGGCTTTGCGAGTGCATGGCCGCTGGCCCTTTGGCTGGTTCGCTGGTCCGCGGACTCGGTTATGCAGGTGCCGCGGCGCTGATTGCTTTCTACTCTTACGTCGGGGTGCGTCGCATCCCCTATTGGCACGACGATCTGCGACTGTGGGTCAGAACGGCGGAGCAATCGCCAAACGTGGCCGCGGTCAACGCCGAGGTTGGATCCCTTTACCTCCAGTCAGGCCGCTATGAGAGCGCCCTCCGGTACACGCGGCGAGCGGTTGCGCTAGACCCTAGTCAAGGCTACTTCTACACGAATCTTGCCAGCGCTTACTTGGGTTTGAACCAGGTCGGCGAGGCCCTGCGCGAGGCGGAGCAAGGCGTTCGGTTGCAGCCGGACTATGCTCCATTCTGGCTGAATCTGGCGACTGTGCACCGTGCCCTGAATCAGTGGGCGAAGGTCGTGGAAACATGTCAGCGAGGGCTCGAGGCACAAAAAAACGGCCTCGGGAGCATGCAAGACCTCAGCAACGCGGAGCATGCGCTTCTCACGCTGCTCGGGCTGGCCGAGTGGCACCTCGGTGACCAAAACGGGGCAATCGCGACCTACAAGAAAGCCATTCGGGCCGACCCCGAAACGCTGGACGCTTACATTAATCTAGGGAATACCTATGCCCAGCTTCATCAACTCGATGCCGCCATCGCCGAATTTGAAGAGGCCCTCCATGCCAACCCGAATTCACCCGATCTCTACATGATTCACCTCGAATTAGGGGTGATCTACGAGAGCCAGAGCCTGTGGCGTCCCGCCGCCCTGGAGTACCAGCAGGTCTTGCAACTCAACCCGAACTTCCAAATCGCGCGGGCGCGGCTTCAGCCTCTGCTGCCCTTCTTAACCAATCCCGCACTCGGGAACCTGCCGACGGTGCAGGTCCCGCTTCCGCGGTGACTCACTCTCGGCACCCCTACTCAGAACTTCGGTTGGCGGTTCCGCCCACGCTAGAATGAAGGGGTGACCCCGGTCAGCTCTGAGGGGATGGAACATTCGAGTCCGAACCGTGCGGCCGGCCTGCGGCCTTTTTTTCGGACCGCTGCATTTCATCTGCTCTTTCTCTCGGCTTCCACGATTGCCCTCTACGCCCTCGGATTGCGCAACGGCTTCGTCGCCGACGACGAAAGCGAGGTGCTCCAGAATCCAATCATTCGGAGCTTCCACGGCATTCCCCAGATGTTCACGCACAGCGTCTGGTTCTTTTTGGGCGGAAAGGCCGACCGCTACTACCGCCCGCTCAAGCTGCTGGCGTACTCGGTCGAGTATCACCTGTTTCAGTTCCGCCCTGCGTGGTGGCATCTGGCCAACATCCTCTTCAACCTCGCGGCCGTTCTCGTCATTTACTTTCTGGTACGCGACCTGGCCGGCACGGCTAGTTTAGGAGCGGACCGCCAACTTGCGTTCTGGTCCGCACTGCTCTTCGCGTTTCATCCGATTCACGTCGAAGCGGTCGCCTGGATTGCCGGTGGCAACGACCTGCTCTGCGGCCTAGGGCTGCTGCCTTCGCTGTGGCTTTACCATCGCGCCCGCTCGGGGGGCGGCGCGCGGTTGCTGAACTACGGACTCTCTGTCGCACTGTTTTTAACGGGGTTGCTCTTCAAGGAGACAGCGTTGACTTTCCCCGCCGTCCTCCTTTGCTACGATTTTTTTTACCGCCGTGAGTCTCTCCGTGAAATGGTGCGAGCTGGAGGCCGCTACGCGCCTTATTTCGCGGCTCTCGGCATATACCTGATGATGCGCTGGCGCGCGATCGGCGGCTTTGCCCCGAACAACCCCGCCCTGGGGCTGACGAAGCTACAGTTTCTGCTCACGGTGCCGGTGCTGGCGGCCGAATACCTGTGGAAAACGTTGGCGCCGGTCGGCCTGAATGCGTGGTACACGTTCCATACCGTCTCGTCGCTGGGGTGGAGGCCGGCGGCGGCAACCGCGGTGATGGCGTTCCTGGTTTGGGCGATGTTCCGGCTGCGGCGGTCCCAAGGGTTGCTTTCTCTCGCCCTGGCATGGTTCTGGCTCACCCTGGCGCCGGTGCTCGACATCCCCAAGCTTGGCTACAACGTGTTCACCGAACGTTATCTCTACATTCCTACTTTCGGCTTCTGCGTTTTGGCGGCGTGGGGATGGTTGTGGCTGCTGAAGCGCGCGAGCCAGCCCTTGACACGGCGTTTAGCTTACGCCGGAGTTGCCGGCCTGGTCGTCTTTTATTCCTTGGTCGTGGTGCGACGGCTCCCAGTTTGGAGCAGCAGCGCGACACTCTGGGAACAGACGGCACGGCAGGACCCCGACGATCCTGTCGTAGTGAATGCGGCCGGCACGGCGCTCTACCGCGCCGGGCGATACCCGCAGGCGCTCGAGCTGTTCCAGCGCGCCCTCGCGTTGGCGCCCGGCGAGAGCTATACACACAACAGCCTTGGCGGCGCCTATTTCGTTTTTCATCGCTACGACGATGCTCTCCGCGAGTTTCAGAAAGCCGTGGCGCTCAGCCCGGACACGGGAAACTACTGGCGCAATCTTGGCGTCGCTTACGCCAACAAGAACATGTGGCCGGAAGCGGTCGCCGCGTTCCAACATGCAGTCGAGCGATTTCGTGCCTCTGCGCCCCCCATTCTCACGTCCGACGCCCAGTCTACGCTTACGTCGCTATACATCCAATACGGCACAGCGCTGTTGAGGGAAGGCCAGACAGGACCTGCGGTGGATGCCTTCGAGAATGCGGTGAAAGTTAATTCGGCCAATCTGGACGCGCGAATCCGACTTAGCGAGGCACTAATGCAGCAGGGGCAACTCGATACGGCTGCCGACCAAATTGTCCAGGGGCTCAATGCCGAGCCAGGTTCGCCTCAAGCGTACTTGGCCCACTATTATCTCGGCCGCATATACCGGCAGAAAGGTATGCAGGAGGCCGCGAACCAGGAGACGCAGAAAGCTCTTGAGTTAAATGCGGCAATTGGCGCGACGCCACTCGGCACTTCCTCCTTGCAGCTAGTTGTACCCGAGCAGGCGAAAAAGCGTTGAATTTTGGCATGTCGGAGCGCAACAATAGGGGAACCACGTCACCCGGGAAGCCGAAGAGTGCCACGCGGCCGAATCGAACCACGCTTTTGCACCTGTTGATTCTTTCCGCCGCTGCCATCGCTCTCTACACTCCTACGCTTTGGAATGGATGGGTCACGGACGACGAATCGGAGGTGCTTACAGATCCCTACATTCGCAGCTTCGCCAAGATTCCGCAGATCTTCAACCAGAACGTCTGGTTCTTCGCGCAAATAAAGGTGAGCAACTATTATCGCCCGCTTAAACTGCTCGCCTACTCGGTGGAGTATCACCTGTTTGGCTTCCGGCCCGTCTTCTGGCATCTCGCGAACATACTGACGAACGTGGCAGTGATCGTCGTAGTCTACCTCCTGGTGAAGGAACTCGCATCGCGCTCTCTGGCTTTCTGGGCCGCGCTGTTCTTTGCATTCCACGCCATCCACGCGGAAGCGGTGGCCTGGGTTGCGGCGGGGCAAGACCTGCAATGCAGTCTGATGCTCCTGCTTTCCCTTTGGCTCTACCACCGGGCTCGCCTCGCGCTCGAGGCCCCTCCTGCGGAAAACAACTGGCGACGCCTGCTTTTGCTGTACTCGGCTTCGGTGCTGCTCTTTCTCGCCGGCCTGTTCTTCAAGGAGACGGCCCTGACGTTCCCCGCCGTTCTGGCAGCTTACGACTTTTTCTTTCGGCGTGAGTCGTTGCGGGAGTTGTCGCGTGGCTGGCGCCGTTACCTAGCCTACCTCCTCGCGGTCGGCGTTTACCTCGCGATGCGCATTCATGCCCTGCATGGCTGGGCCCCACAGACGAGGCCCTGGCACATGACCGCAGCCGATATGGCTTTCTCGGTGCCCGTGCTTGCCGTTAACTACTTGTGGGCGAGCCTGGTTCCGATCAACCTCAACTACTGGCACGTTTACCACCCGTTTCGAGCGCTGGGCTGGAAACCCGCGGCCGCTGCCGCGATCTGTCTGGTTCTGGTTTGGGCGATGTTCTGGTTGCGCCGGCGCCAGCCCCCGCTCTCCTTCGCGCTGGCGTGGTTTTGGCTCACACTTATCCCGGTCCTCGATATCCCGAAGGTTGGCCAAAACGTTTTCGCCGACCGCTATCTCTATATTCCCACCCTCGGTTTTTCTCTCTTCGCGGCTTCGGCTTGGCTGTGGATCCGTTCTCGCGCTGAAAGGCCGCGGACGAGGGTTGTAGCCTACGCCGCCCTGACTGGTGTCCTTACCTTTTACTGCGGCCTTATATTTCAGCGGCTGCCATATTGGAAGGACACACCTACGCTCATTCTCAGAACCGCCCAGCAGTCTCCCGATTCGCCGGAGGTGAACGGCTATCTCAGCGCTCTCTACAAGGACCAGCGCAGGTTTACCGACGCGCTCCGGTATGGCCGGGTGGCAATCCAGGACGATCCCACAAACCCTTACTTTTACCACCAGTTGGGCGAGGTCTACATGAACGAGGGGCTATATAAAGATGCTCTCGTGTACTTCGACCAGGCAGTTAAGATTCAGCCGGATTTCCCAGCGTTTTGGGTCAACGTCGGCGCCGTTTATAATGCGACCCACCAGTGGCAACAGGCAGCTGAGGCCAGCCGGCGGGGGTTAGCCGTTGGCCCCGACAGCAGCATGCTGCTCGACCAGCTTGGCATAGCCTTGCTCAATGACGGGCATCCGCAAGAGGCCGTGGCGGCGTGGCGCCGCGCCATCCAGGTTTCCCCGGAAGATATCGAGTCCCACGTCAATCTCGCCACCTATCTATTCCAATCCGGCCAGCTTAACGAGGCGTCGGCTCAGCTTATCGAGGCCCTCAAGCGGAGCCCGAATGTCCCCAACGCCTTCGTTGCGCACTTCAAGCTAGGCAACATCTACGAGATGCAAGGTTTCTGGCAGGCCGCCGCGCAGCAGTACGAAGCCGCCCTGCAGCAAAAACCGGTGTTCCAGGACGCGGCATTGCGGCTGAAAGAGGTCCGGGAGCATTTGCCGAACCTAGGTCGCTAGTCACGACGTTTTAAAATACCTTGGTGCGGGGCCCCCACAACAAAAAAAGCGGGCAGCCCAAGCTACCCGCTCCGCTTATCCGCTAGAAATCCGGTTAGAAAGGCCCGCCTCCACAAGGTGCTGGCGACGAACCGGTGTTGGCGCCGCAGAGACCGATGGTATTGAACGGCGTCTGTGTCTGGACAACCAGGTTGGCCAGCGAGCCGGCGTTAACAGCTAGTAGAACCTTAGCACCGGCGCCCACGGTGTTCGTGCTCGCACTGGCGGTGACCATAATGCCAAGGTGCAGGTTATACGTGCCCGCGCCGAGCGAGCTGTTATCAACCAGGAAGTTGAAGGAGTGGGCTCCGCCGATGCTGAGCAGCAGCTCGATTGTTTCCGGGTCGGTGCAGGTAATCACGCCGCTGGTCGTGTTGGCCGTACAGTTCAATCCAGCCAGACTCGCCGAAAGCGTTTGCACCTGAGATTGGAACGTCACACTGCTCGGGTAGATTTTTGCAATGCCGCAGTTGACCCCGGAAGCGTCGCAGATGGAGGGAGTCACCACGATGGCGCCGGAAGCGCTCGAAGTGGAGTTGTTCCCGCCCTTGCTCGCGACGAGGGTATCGGTTGTGATTGCGGTTTCTAGCGAAGCCATCATCAATATGGCCTTGTCGGAAGCTCCGTTCGGCATTTGCATGGCGGCCGAGAGCATGGGACCGTAATTGACACCTGTGGAAACGGTGCCGGTGGCTCCGCCTGCTGGGCAAATCGGAACACCACCGCCAGTAAGCGTTACTGTGCCGATGGAGCAAGCGACGGTGGGGATCAGGTAGCCGTTCGAAAATGCGCCGCTGAAACCAACCCCCGACGCTCCGTAAGCCGCGCCGGTGCCAAACAACAGCGCTACAACTGTAAACCAACTGAAATGTTTCACTTAGATCTTCCTCCTTGATCGAAAAGATTAATATCGGTCGCCACGATCACCCTTGGCGATCACCACTAGGCCAGTCAAAAAATAGTCCAAGCCCTTGAGCTGCTCTTTGAAGGAATAAAGTTTCTAGATCCAGAAGCGCCTCCGAACGTTTCCATTTTTTCTGCGTGAAGTCTTTTTTGCGCAGAAGAAAAATCTTACCATGGACGCATTACAGGCGCAATACAGATGCATACTTATTTCGGCACATCGCGTGCCCATTTGGTACCTATGAGGTCATATGGATAGGGGCAGTACGCATAGGACTTTACGGGCCGGTAATGTCTTCCGAGATGCCGCCTCCTTGGTCAACCCGCCACTCCGTCTAAGGACGGCCGATTTTTTGTCCAAACGATGGGGTCCACTTTCACACAGCCCTCGATGCGCGGTCGGTCGAAGCCGATGTGCCGGGCAAGCCCTAGCGGCAGCGAGTTCGTTACGATGTCCTCATTGCGTCAAGACCCGGCCCGCAATCGGCACGGTCAGTTTCGGGAACGCGGCGTCGTTGGTGTCGATGGTCAATACGCCATTGAAGGGGCCGGCTTTCACTTTGTTGGGGTCCAGAGAAATGGTGGCCTGATAACGATCGCCTTGGGGTCCGCGTTCGTATTTCAGATTCAGAGCCGGAAGGTCGCTGCTAAGTTTCACACGGAAGTCCGAGCCGCCCACCTGATAAATCATCAGCGTTTGGGGCGCCGGGTCGGTAGCGCGGACTGTTCCGAAGTCGACTCCGTCGGGGAAAGTGCGGACCCTCTCGTAGAGATACGTGTTGGCGCCCAGTTTGAGCTCCGGCAGCTTCCTGCTGGAGGTTCGGACGACGATGATGCTGGAGCTTCTCCCGACGGGCCCGTCCGGCCTCAAGTTCAGAATCAGACGGTAGCGCTCGCCGGGCGCGAGTGTCTCAAGTTGCGTCGTGAACCGATCCCCCGCGTGCTCGATTTTCTCGATCCGCAAAGGTGCTGCTTCGTGGTTGATAATTTCGATCGCCCCCGTCCCCCCTTGCCCACGCTGTCCGGAAACAAAAAAAGCCGGCGTCGGAGACAGTTCAATCGCGGGAACAACCGTGCCCTCGAAGGCTAGGATCCCTTGCGGCAAAGCAGGGTCATTCAGAAAGACCAGAACGGCTCCCCTGAACTTTCCCGCTCGATTCGCCGTGTCCAACTTGAGGTGAATCGTCCCTTCCGCGCCTGCGACGACCTGCTGCGGCATTTGTGTCACCACCAAAGGTGGCGTCATGCTGACTTTTTGAATCAGCAGCGGCGCCGCGCCTTGGTTTTTGACGACGAAGTCGTGTTCCACCACCGATCCAGACACAACTTCGCCGAATTCGAAACGTCCATCGGGGAAAACGGCTTTGGGGGCCCCAGCGGGGGGCGCAGCGCCGACTGCTACGCTCTCGGATTTGGGTGCGTTCGCTGGAGAGGGAGGCTGTGGCGATTGAGAAAAAGCCATGAGGACTGACGCCGCAAGCAGCGTCAGCCCTTTGGTCGTAGGAGCAATCATCCGTCAGGTGCGTGGCGTGGCCGCGTTGGCCATTAATTTACGTAGAAGCGAAGCTGGAGGAGCTTATCGCCGCTATTGTCGTAATCCCAGAAGAAGCCGGTGAACCCGGGCGCGAAAAGCTCCAGCGTATGGCCGGCGCAGGACGACGCCCCGGAGCAAACAATGGACGTCAGGACGTCGGTGACGTTTGAGAACCAGTTCGGCTTCTCTCGAACGAGCACTTTTTCGTTGATTGAGCAGACCAACGTGTTTGTGGAGTCGAATGCGCAAGTAGTGATGGTGGCGGACCCGCCCGGCGTTCCAACAACACGCGCCCAGACGGAGTAGCTCGCGGAAGCCGTAGTCGTAGTATCACAGGGAATAAGTGTCCCGACTACGGTGATGCCGGTGTTACAGGGAAGCGCGAACGAAGCACCCAGTGCAAGTGTGCAAGCAGGGTAAGTCCCGGTGCCCGGGACGCAGAACGTGCTCCCAGTGGTGCAGTTATGGGCGACATCAAAGCCGTTTCCGTCGCAAACGTTGAAGTCCGTCGGGTTCGCCAATGGGGTCGGAAACAACCAGATTTCATGCGCAGGGACAGTATCCGTGTCGGGGCCGTCCAGACTGCTTGTAACCAGGGGCATGAAAATCGTGTGGCGATCCCCCGAGGTGAATGGCGGCTTTTTGGCTTGGTCGACGCCGATGATATTCAGGTTGTAGTGGTCGCCGGTGGGCGTTTGGTTGCCGCCGCCAGCCAGCAGGGGGGTTGCGGCCATCGCGAGAACGGCCGCGGTCATCAAGAAAAGTCTATTCTGCACTGAATGCTCCTCTACGAGTCATGTTCAAATAAGCCACACCAGCAGGCACTGGTTCACTAGAACTCCTGGACTATTTAGTACCCCTCGTAGATCCAGACGCCCCGACGACCGTTACTGAAATTTTGCGACGCATACAGAATACTAACGCTAGCACGCCAGCGTTACAGCCTCAATACCGTAAACACACTAATAGGTAATGGGTCCAGATGATTACGAGTACTATAGTCCTGCCCGCTAGAAGCATAACCAGACCGGTGATGCTAACCGACTGTCGGCCGCCCCGGACCGGAAAAATTTTCAAGATACCGCCGGGTGAGGCGGACCGGCGCCCTCCCCGGAACGACTCACAGTCGTCGCTTGCCCCCGTTAGAATGGAAGACATGAAAAAGCGTCGTTTAGGGACGAACGGTCCCGAAGTCTCCGCGATCGGCTTGGGCTGCATGGGCATGAGCGAGTTCTATTCCGGCCGTGACGACGGGGAATCGCTCGCGACGCTCGACCGCGCGCTCGAGCTCGGCATCACGTTTTTCGATACGGCCGACGTGTATGGTCCCCACAAGAATGAGGAATTGATCGGAGGCTGGCTCCGCGGCTTGAGCGGAGACAAACGTGGCCGGGTCTTCCTCGCCACTAAATTCGGCAACGTGCGCAAGGAAGGCGGTCCCATTATCGGCGTCAACGGGCGCCCTGAATACGTCCGCACGTCCTGCGACGCAAGTTTGAAGCGGCTGGGCATCGAGACGATCGATCTGTACTACCAGCACCGCGTCGATCCCGATACGCCGATCGAGGAAACGGTAACCGCGATGGCCGGGCTGGTGCGCGCCGGCAAGGTCCGGTACCTGGGCCTCTCCGAAGCCTCCGCCGCGACTCTGGAGCGCGCGTGCAGAGTCCATCCCATCGCGGCGCTGCAAAGCGAATATTCGCTGTGGACCCGCGACATCGAGCAGCATGGCAATCTGGCCGCCGCCCGCCGCCTGGGCGTGACGCTGGTCGCCTACAGCCCGCTGGGGCGTGGATTTTTGACCGGAGCTTTTACGAAACTCGCCGACATCCCCGCCGACGATTATCGTCAGAATTCGCCGCGCTTTCAGGGCGACAACTTCGCGCGCAACCGCGAGCTGGTCGTCAAAGTGGAAACCTTGGCCGCGGCCCGCGGAGTTCCGGCCGCCGAGCTCGCGCTTGCCTGGGTGCTGGCGCAGGGCGAGGACATCGTTCCGATTCCCGGCACCAAGCGCCGCAGGTATCTGGAACAGAACGCCGCCGCCGTGGACATCGCGCTCACGCCGACTGAGCTCGCGGATCTCAGTGCGGCTTTTTCACCCGATACCGTTGCGGGCACGCGCTATCCAGCCGCGCAGATGCCTCGCGTCAATATTTAGCACTGGATTGGGGTGGGATCCGTAGCGGACGGCCGGCTCTCAGCCGGCCTAGGATTCTGCCACCCTCTGGAAGGCCGGACCGGGGGTTCCGGCGCAGGCCGGGGGCCTGCCGCACTTGCCTGGTAACCTTCCCGCAGGGCTCTGCGCCATGATCAGGATTGAGCTATACGCTTGACGGAAGGCTGCTTTCGAGGTGGAGGCTCTACCTTCCAGCTTGGGAACGAGCTACGATAAATTTGATCGTCGATCGTATTGAGCAGAGCGTGCAAGCGAGTCGGGTGGAGAATTTTATGACCAAATGTAGATTTTCGGCGCCGGCGGTGGCTGCCTTGGGCATGCTGCTGCTCGCGATTCCTTCCTACGCACATCATTCCTTCGCCGCCGAGTTCGACTCGACGAAATGCGAAGACTTCACGGGTACGCTCACCGGCATCGAATGGCAGAATCCGCACGCGTATTTTCACGTCGATGTCAAGGGCGCGAACGGGGCCGTGGAGTCGTGGAGCTTCCAGACCCTCTCGATCATCAGTTTGAAGAGAAGCGGAACCACACGGCGGGATTTCCTCGACAACATTGGCAAAGGCGTTTACGTGAGGGGGTGCCTCGCCAAGAATGGCCTCAAGAACAGGGCGGCCGCCGAGACGCTCAAGCTGACCGACGGCCAGGTGCGCATCGTCGGGCAGGAAGTGGAAAAGGGCGGCCGGCAGGAATACTGAAGGTCGAAGGGTTTTCCAGCATTTGACGAAGGAGAATCACAGATGAGAAGCGGCTTCGGTTATCGCTTGTTCGCGGTCGTGCTAACGGCGCTGTTGCTAACTGCGAGCTTAGCCGCCGCCCAAAACGCGAAGCCGGATGGCAACGCTTCCTCACCTGCGAACGCGAAAAAAGCGGTTCGTCTCGGCCCCGGTGGACCCACGCCACGCACGGCGGACGGGCATCCCGACCTCTCTGGCGTGTGGTTCGCGGGCCAGGCGGGAGGGCAAACTTTCGACGCCGGCGCGCGACGCCAGTTCGACCCTAAGGTAACGCCCGAGGAACCGCCTCCCTTCCAGCCGTGGGCCCTGGCCAAGGTCAAAGCCATGACCACCACGGATTTTGAGTTGGGGCGGGCGTCTGTGAATTGCATGCCGCGCGGCGTTCCGGGCCTGGTGCTGATTAATCCGTACCCGTTCCAATTGGTCCAGACTCCGGGCCAACTAGTGCAGCTCGCCGAATTGAACAACAACTTTCGCGTGATCCCCACCGACGGGCGTCCGCACGATCCGGACCCCGATCCGACGTTCGACGGCGACGAAACGGCGCATTGGGACGGGGACACACTAGTGGTCGATACGATCTCGATCGACGAGCGGACGTGGAATAATTTCGTGGGCTGGTTTCATAGCGACCAGGAGCACGTGATCGAGCGTTTTACGCGTCCGGACTTGAATCACTTGTTCGTTCAGGTGACGGTCGAAGATCCCAAGGTGCTGACCAAGCCGTGGACGTCGGCGCCGCGCGTGTGGACCCTCGGTCACGAGAAGCTGCAAGAGTATTACTGCACGAACAATCAGGATGTCGACCAATACAAGGCTTTGAAGGATAAGGAAACGTCGAAGAAATAGCCGCGCGGGACTTCTACACAGGAGATAGCAATGAAACATAAAGTTCAGATCGGTTTGGGGCTGCTGCTGGTGCTGGTGGCGGCGATTCCCCTGTGGGCGCACCACTCCATCACGGCCGAGTTCGATACGTCGAAATCGTTCACCGCGAAGGGCACGATTACGAAGGTCGAATGGGTGAATCCGCACGCGTATCTGTACATGGAATCGAAGGACGAAAAAGGCGCGGTGACGGCCTATTCCTTCGAGACCGGGCCTCCGGGCAATCTGCGCAGGGCGGGCATTCTGAGAACTATGTTCGCGGTGGGAGATTCGGTGAGCATCGAAGCGTACGCGGCCAAAGACGGCAGCAGCCATCTCGGGCTGGTAAAGTCGATTCAATTCGCCGACGGCCACAGCATCGTGATGGGCAAAGATCCCAAGGAAATTGAGAGAGTCAACGGCAAAGAATGACGGCCCTTTTTCACAGAGTGAGGAGAGTGGGAGATGAAGCGTTCTTTCTTCGTGTATAGCGCCGCCACCGTCGTCGCGGCCGGTCTATTAGCGATCCTTTTGTGCGACCCAGCCGCCGCGCAAACTCGCAAACTCCCGCCGGGTGCCATCAACGACAAGAAAGTGCAAATAGGATACGGCCCCGACAAGGACCAGCCTTTCGCCGGCGCCGATCCGGACGGCACGGGACTGCCTTTCAAAGAACCGCCGCCGGCGGCCGTTGCGGCTGCCAAGCAAGCGCCCACACCGCACATGCCCGACGGACATCCGGACCTCACCGGGTTCTGGGCCCCGGCCGGCTGGGGCTACGCCGTCACCCAGGGAGCGTTGAGCGCGGACGGGAAGACTCACTACACGCAGCGCCGGGAGGAGGAGCCCAATCAAACGCGGGAAAAAGCCGCCGAGCTCAAAAAACGCACGGAAGGCGCGAATCTCCCTCCTTACAAGCCCGAATACGTGGCCAAAGTGAAGGATCTGGCAGAGCATCAAAGCAAAATGGATCCGGCGTTTTATTGCGCGCCGAAGGGGTTCCCGCGCGTGGGCCCGCCCACTGAGATCGTGCAAAGCGCGAAGACAATCGCCTTTCTTTACGACACCGTCAACTCCTCGGAGCAGAACGCATTCCGCGTCATCTCCGTCGACGGCCGGGGGCACGATGTGACGCTCAATCCCTCTTTTTATGGAGACTCCATCGGCCATTGGCAAGGGAATACGCTGGTGGTCGACGTCACCAACTTCGTCGACGAGACCTGGTTGAGCCAGAACGGCACCATCCATAGCGATGCGATGCACGTGGTCGAAAAGCTGACCCGCGAGGGCAACGTGATCAACTGGGAGCTCAGCATCGAGGATCCCAAGATGTTCACGCGGCCGTGGGTTTACAGCCGTCATTTGATACACGGACTGGAAGGCGGTCATGCGCTCGAAGAATCTCCCTGCGTGGAGCACGACGCCGGTCACCTGGTGAATACCGATCGGAACTAAGTTTGAAACCTGCGGCACAACGGACTGACGCCTGTGCCGCAGGAAAGTTTGAAACCTGCGGCACAACGGACTGACGCCTGTGCCGCAGGAAGGTTTGAGGCGAGCAGGCTGTGCAGTCAATCTGGGCTAAAATGGAAGTCCGCCCGTCAGTCATTCCGAGCGAAGTCGAGGAATCTGCTTTTTGCGCGCGTGTTGCCAAAAAGCTGTTGCCAAAAAGCTTTACAAGCAGGTCCCTCGACTGCGCTCGGGATGACAATCGTTCGATGGGGCGGATATAACTGCGCGAACTTCTGGACTCAGGACCACTGTGCACCTCGTCGACCTCTTCCAATGGCTCAACGACTCGGCGTTTAGCACCTGGCTTCGCGAAGAGGATTGGCCGTTTCCGATCATCGAAACGGTCCACTTGCTGGCGCTGGGGATGTCGGTCGGGACCATCCTGTGGGTGGATCTGCGGCTGATGGGATTCGTCACCAAGCGCCATCCCGTCTCGGAGATCGTCGGGCAACTGGAACCGTGGGCCATTCCCGGGTTCATCGTGATGTTCACCAGCGGCCTGCTGCTGTTCATATCCGAGCCGATGAAATGCTACACCACGCTGGCGTTTCAGCTCAAGGCCATTATGCTGGTGCTGACGGGCTTGAACGTTTGGTATTTCCACGCGAAAGTTTATCCCGGCGTCGCGCAGTGGGACGAGGCCGCGGTTCTGCCGTGGCAAGCCAGGATGGTCGGCCTGGTATCCATGATCCTGTGGTTCGGCATCATCATCGCGGGGCGGTGGACGGCATACATTTAGGGCGAAAAAAGGGGACAGACTCCTTTGTCCCCGCTTATAGTATTAGTTCCAGGTGCGCCAGTGACCGTGGACAGAGCAGTCTGTCCCCTTTTTCGAAGAGCGAGAGGATTTTAGATGCTGCAGACTTTTCTCCCGTACGCTTTCTTCCTGTGGTGCGAGAACACGGCACTGGGAGTCTGGCTGAAGGGGACGACGTGGGGATTCGCGGTCATCGAAACGGTGCACATCATGGCACTCGCGGTCTTGCTGGGCTCGATGCTGGTAATCGATCTGCGGCTGATGGGGCTGGGGTTGAAGCGCCAGTCGACGATCGAGCTCGCGGGATTGCTCCGCCCGTGGTTCTGGGGCGCGCTCGCGACCATGGTGGCGTCCGGAATTTGCCTGTTTATCTCCGAGGCCTTGCGGCTCAGAACCAGCGGACCTTTCGCATACAAGATGTTGTTTCTGCTGCTGGCGGTTACGATCTATCTGACGATTCACAGAACCGCCATCGCTCGCGGACGGGAAGGGGCCGCGCTGGCGAAGACAGCGGCGTGGCTGTCGCTGATCTCGTGGCTGGGGATCGCGCTGGCCGGCCGTGCGATCGCGTTTCTGTAGGAAGCCTAATCTTATGCGCGAAAAAAAGGGACAGACCGCTCTGTCCACCGCATGGGTGCACGTGAAATCAGAGATTTACGGAAGGGGACAGAGTAGTCTACCCCCTTTTTCGCTTATCTGGTCGTCGGGTACTTGATCCCCAACTGTTCCAGATAGGTATCGTACTTGGCGGAATCGTAGTACAGATCCTTCATTCTGGGCCGGAACGTTTCCATGGTCTTCTGGTTTAGCCAGATGGCCGGTTGATCCTCCGGCCGCAGGAAGCTTTGGTACTTCACGTCCTTGGTCTGCACGTTGCGGAAATAGTCCCAGGCCCGGTCGACCAGCTCGGGATGCAGCAGAATATCGAGCATGGTCATGGCCTGGACCTTGGCTCCCGCGACGATGCCTTTATGCGCGATCGGCGTGGCCATCGAAATTCCGTTCGCCCAATTGTGGCCCGGCCCGCCCGGAATATTGGAGGGATAATTCAACGTTACGGTCGGCACCGTCCAGGAGACATCGCCGATATCGTCGGAGCCGCCGCCGGTGGGGCCAATGCCGTTGTCATCCTCCGCGGGCGGTTGAGGCTTCTTCTGCTCCGGTATCTTGACGGCCAGGCCCTTGTCGGCCACGCCCAGTTCGCGCTGCAAGGCGCGGGCGAGTTTCTGGTCGTCTTCGGACCACGTAGGCAGTCCCACTGCGAGCATGTTCCGGTACATGTCCTCCGCGATGGGCACGTTGAAGTGGCCCGGCCAGGCCGATCCCAATAAGCGCGAGGTAACTGTGGTGCCGGTCATCAGCGCGGCCGCTTTGGCCATATCGTCTCCGATGCGCCGCAGCTCCATCACGTGCGGATAATCGGCTTCGCGATAGTAGTACCAGACGCTGGCGTTGGGCGGCACCACGTTGGGCTGATCGCCGCCATTGGTGATGACGTAATGCACGCGGCTGCCGATGCGGATATGTTCACGGCGGAAGTTCCAGCCGACGTCCATGAGCTCCACGGCGTCGAGCGCGCTGCGTCCCCGCCACGGCGCCCCGGCCGCGTGCGCGCTTTCTCCCTGGAAGCTGTACTCGACCGAGACCAGCCCGGTCTGGTTGCCGGGACCCTCGACGACGCGGAAATTATCGGAAACGTGAGCGAACAGCACGATATCGACGTCCTTGAAGAGACCCGCGCGCACGTAAAACGCCTTCGTTCCTAACAGCTCCTCGGCGACTCCGGGCCACAGCTTCAAAGTGCCTTGCAGATGCTCGCTCTCCATAACTCTTTTGACCGCCATGGCCGCGATAATATTGAGCGGCATCCCCGAGTTGTGACCCTCTCCGTGGCCGGGCGCTCCGTCGATCAGCGGCGCGTGGTAGGCGACGCCGGGCTTCTGCGAAGCCTGGGGAATATCGTCGATGTCGGAGCCCAGCGCGATCACGGGCTTCCCCTGCCCCCACGTCGCGACGAACGCAGTAGGGATTCCGGCGACCCCGCGCTCGATCTTGAAGCCCTCTTTTTCCAGGATGCCCGATAGGTAGCGAGAAGTTTCGACTTCCTGGAAGCCCAATTCGCCGAAGCTGAAGACGCTATCGTTCATCACCTGGGCCAGCTTCTTCATGGAGTCTATATGGCCGGTCATATCGGCCCGGAGCGATGCTTCCTTGTCGGCGGCTACGCGATTCTGCGCGGCGGCGGCCAGGCCGAGCGCACACAGCACAGCGAGTGTCTTCATAAATAAACTCCTCGATTCCTTACCTGTGCTTTCCAAGTTATCATTTAGCAACCGAGGGCGAGACATGCGCTGCGCCACGATGCGTTCCACGGGGTGCGGGAGCGTCGGCGCAGGGGGACGCCGATTGCTTACACTCGAATCGTGAGCGAAAAAACAGTCGAGGCCCGCGACCCCCTGCTCTCGCTCATCGGGGAGAATTTTGAGTTCGTCCGCGGCTCACCTCTGCCGTTGGGGGCGACCCCGGTCCGCGGCGGCGTCAACTTTTCGATCTTTTCCAAGCACGCAGCAGCGGTCAGCCTGGCGATTTTTTCCCCCGGCCAAACTGAGCCGGTGCTCGAATTCCCGCTCGATCCGAGATTTCACAAGACCGGGGACGTGTGGCATTGTTTCCTCGCCGGCGTGGACCCCGGAGTCCACTACGCCTACCGCATCGACCAGAACCTGCTGCTCGATCCCTATGGGAAAGCGGCGTGGGGACGGCCAGCGTGGGGCAAAAATGCCGAAGCGACGTTGCGTTCGGTAGTGGTCGAGAATCGCTTTGCCTGGAAGGACGACCAGCCGCTCGGCATTCCGCTCGCCGATTCCATCATCTACGAATTGCACGTGCGCGGATTCACTAAGCACCCTTCCTCCGGAACCGTCGCGCCAGGAACGTTCCTGGGTTTGTGCGAAAAGATACCGTATCTGAAATCCCTCGGGATCACCGCGGTGGAGTTGCTCCCGGTGACGGAGTTCAACGAGAGCGAAAATCCCCGCCGCAACCCCGCGACCGGCGAGAAACTCATGGACTACTGGGGATATAACCCGCTTTCCTTCTTTTCCCCGAAGGTCTCGTACTCTAAATCGGCCGACGCGCTCGCCGCCATTAGCGAATTCAAAACCATGGTCCAAACCTTTCACGCGGCCGGCCTCGAAGTAATCCTGGACGTGGTTTTCAACCATACGGGCGAAGGGCCGCGGGAAGGCCCGACCATATCCTGGCGCGGCATCGACGACGCAATTTACTACATGAAGGATCCCGCGACCGGCGAATATCTGGATTATTCGGGATGCGGAAACACGCTCAATTGCAATCACCCCGTGGTCAGGAATCAGATCGTCGATTGCCTGCATTACTGGCTCACCGAAATGCATGTCGACGGATTCCGCTTTGACCTGGCGTCGATCCTGGGGCGCGGGCAGGATGGAGCGGTCTTGAAAAGTCCGCCTTTACTCGAAGAGATCGCGGGCGACCCGGTGCTCGCGGGCGCGAAGCTCATCGCCGAGGCGTGGGATGCGGCTGGACTGTATCAGGTCGGCTCGTTTCCGTCGTGGGGGCGCTGGGCGGAATGGAACGGCAGGTTTCGCGACGACATCCGCCGGTTCGTAAAGGGCGACGCCGGTATGGTGCAGGCGCTCGCCAATCGCGTTTCCGGCAGCGCCGATTTGTACCAGGACGACGGCCGCGAGCCGTATCACAGTATCAATTTCATCACCTGCCACGACGGGTTCACGCTGGCGGATCTGGTCCGTTATAACGAGAAGCATAATGAAGGCAACGGCGAGGGCAACCACGACGGCGCCGATGACAATTACAGCTGGAACTGCGGCGCCGAGGGGCCCACGAGCGAACCGGAGATCGAAGCGCTGCGTCAACGCCAGATCCGCAACCTCGCCGCCTTGCTGTTACTGGCGCACGGGACGCCGATGATCCGAGCCGGCGACGAGCTCGGACACTCGCAGAGAGGCAACAACAACTGTTACTGCCAGGACAACGAGCTGAGCTGGATGCCGTGGGATCTCGAACAGTCCAACGCCGATTTGGTTCGGTTCTGCCGGAATCTGATCGCTCTGCGCCGCTCTCACGCCATCCTGCGCCGCAGTTCCTACGTTCGCGCCAATACGCAGCGCGAGGTGAAAACGGTGTGGCACGGCGTCGAGCTGCACCAGCCGGATTGGTCGAACGACTCGCGGCTGCTCGCCTGGCACATGTTCGAAGTTCCCGAAACGCGCCGCGGAGAGCAGCTTTACACGGTCGCCAACGCCCACTGGGAGGCGCATGATTGCGCGCTACCGCCGGTGTGCTGGGGCAAATGGCGGCGTTTCCTCGACACCTCCCTGCCCGCGCCCGGCGATATCGCGGAGCCCGACGGCGTTCTCGGCGAAATCCCTCAGGATCGCTATCGCGTGGGGCCGCGTTCGGTCGTCGTGGTGGTCGCCCGATAAGACGGTATCGTCCGCTCGATTGCGCCGGGCCCCTTAGATAAAATGCCGGAAAAGCTCGCTGAGGAAAGCCGCCAGCAGGCCCACCGCCGCTATCATGACGACGCGGCTCAAGCGAATACGGGGGCTGAGGCGGTGTCCGGCGAGAAACTTGCATCCGCACGCTTCACAATGGGGCGCCGCGTCCGGGCACGCCGTCCGACATTCCCGGCACAATTTCGGCATTGCTGAGAGTGTGCCATACAGAATGACAAGGGGACAGAGACTGCGGTACCAGCGAGGGTACTGTTGGTTCTATCCCTCGGCGGACTTCCGGCCTATTTCTGCGATTTCTTCAAGTCGGCGTAAACCGCTTCGACGAACATGTCGGTGGTCCAGGGTCCGGAACTGGCGCCGTAGCGTGTATCGTAATCGGCCGTCACGCGGAAGGCCTTCACCTGGGCCAGCGTCGCGCCCTTCTTGATCATGTCGAGCACGCGGTCGCGGACGATTACCATCATGTCGCGGTATTCCAGAACCTCGTGCTCGTTGCACAGGTAACCGTGCCCCGGAACGATCATCGTCCCGCCGTCCTCTTCGTGCTCGTAGACGGTCCGGTTCAGGATATCGTTCAACGCCTTGATTTCGCCCTGCACGCTGCCGCCGTTCTTCAGATCGATGAACGGATACTGCGTGGTGGTGAAGATGTCGCCGGTCGCGATCACGTCGGCGCGGCGCAATTGCACGATGCTGTCGCCGTCGGTGACGGCGTTGGGCTCCCAGAACATTTCCATCGAGTCGCCGTTGTGGAATTTGCGGCGCCGGTCTTCGAGAAACGTGTCGGCGGGGATCGCGTCGGGAGGCAGTTTGGCCTCCTGCATATGGATCTGGACGTTGTTATGCGCGATCAGCGTGGCGTGGTGCGCCGGGTCGATCTCCTGGCCCGTCGCTCCCGCCGGAGATTGCAGGCCGAAGAACGAACCCGGCAGGCTCAGGTCGGCGCCGGCCGCGCCGAGCTTCAAATTTCCGCCGGTATGCTCCGCGCGAAAACTGGTGTTGACGATGAACTGGATCGGCCGCGGGTTCAGCCGGCGGATCGTTTCGATGACTTTATCGGAAAGCTTGCCCTCGCCGGTGTCGATGACCAGCGCGCCTTCATCGCCGACCTGGACGGTGATGTTGCCGCCATCGCCCACTAGCATGTACACGTCGTTGCGCAGGGGCAGCACGTGGATCTCGCCGTCGTGCGGCTCGGGATCGGCGGCCCGGCTGGTAGCGGCGGGGCGCGTGGTATCGGCTTGCAGCTTCGCTTTAAAATCCGCTTCCGTCGCGGTCTTGAGCTTGGCGAGAAATTCGGGATACATCGATTCCGCGCCGCCCAGTCCGGCGATCAACGGGAGCTTGTAGCGCAGTGCGTACTCATTCGCGTAGGGCTGCTGGCCGAGCAGGTAATGCGGAACTTTGTCGGGCGCGCGGCCGGTGATCTGTTCGCCGTCGTCGCACGCATACAGCCACGCATGGTGATCGACGGGTTGGCGGAAATAATCGTTGCTGCGTACTTCCGGCTCGGTCAGAAAAACCGGGTCCGTAATGATGGTGGTGTCGGTGAGATGGTCCCCGTGGAGCACGATGAACTCCTTCACCGTGGCCTGATCGCTTTGAGGCGTACCGTTGCGGCGCAGCCAGCCCTGTTTCATATGCGAGGTTTCAATATACAAGGCGTTGCCCATGAACTTTCCGGTGGAGAATCCGCGGAAGGTGTGCGGAGCCCACGCCGGAGGATGCGGGCGGCCGTCCATCCACACCACGCGATGCCCTTCCGTCGTCTGCCCCCAGATATGAATAGCGACCAGCGTCTGATTATGCGGATCGCGCTCCTCCCAGATCCGGAAATTTCCAATGGCGCGCATCTGATACGGCGCCACGTAGGCGTCGCATTGGTGATGCTTCAGCGTCACGCGCGAAGGATCGTAGGAGAGCGCCCATAAACGGCCCGCTTCGCTGAGCGCGAACCCGGCGTAATCGCCGAGTTCCGAACCTCCTCCACGCTCGAGAGCGTCTTCGTGCATCGGCGGCGTCCAGTACCCAGTGAGATCCACGCCCGGCGAAGGCTCGGCTTTCTCGCTGGCTCTTGGCGGGGGCGGCGGACCGAACTGCGCGAAAAGAGGGGCTCCCGCGATCGAGATCGCGAGCATCAGGATGCCGGTCTTGGTCCCCTTCTTCAACGGCGTCGATTTTTCGCTCATGTTTCGCTTACCTCGCCGGTCATCTTGCCGAACAGGGCGTCGGATTCCAACCGGTCGCGTCGTTTTGCTTTTTGTAGTGCGTGCTCGTCCAGAACGGCGAGATCATGTACATGGGGTCGTCGACTTCGGCGGATACGACCATTAATATGTCGCCGCCGGGAACATCGAACCGGTCGTAATATTCGGTCAAAACCGCGTTGGCGCTATACGGCACGCCGTTCCTGCGCAGATATCCGGGCTTCATCCTGGTGGTGGCCACCTTCAGTCCTCCACCCCAATCGCCCTGCGGCGCGAAGAAGCCGACGGCCATCCGGCTCTTCGGACGGTCCCAACTCGCTTGCGAAACGCCCTGCCAGTCTCCCCCCTTGGCCTGCGAGGGATTGAATCCCAGGATGCGCGTTTGCGTGCCCGCGTCGATGTCCATCTTCAGCGTGTCGTCGTCCTGCCAGGTGATGTGCAGACGCTCGGGCATGCGCATGATGGCAGCCGCGCCGTAAGCTCTGCACTGCTCCCCGGCGGCCTCGTCCTTGGCGGGATCCCACGCAGCCGCGAAAGCCTTGCCCGCTTCGTTCAACGGTACTCCGTCGGTATCTCCCTTGGGAGCGAGCGTCATTCGATAACGCCAGTCCTCGGTGACGAGCGAAACCCAGTAGCCCGTCAAATCCACGGGCGCGGACGCCTTGGCCGTGGGAGGAGGACCGGCCGGTGCAGCCGGCCCGCGGCCTCCGCGGCCTTGAGCGCCTGCACGGACACCCAGCGCCAGCACAATAACGCAAGCGCAAATCATTGGCGCGAAGTGTTTCAATCTCAAAGGTCATCCTCCAACAACCACAAAGTTCTACGCGATCGGGTGCGTCCTTAGGAACATCAGAGGGACGATGGCCGTTTTTCTCGACAAGACCGCACATTGTATTCTAGCCCACTCACCGGGAGGGGGTAGTGTAGTCATGACTACACTACCCGTAATCCGTCGCTAAGAAAGAGTTCGGCCAGGGGGCCGAACGCGGCGAGGACGCCCGCCCTACAAAACGTGGGTAGGGCGGATCGCCTGATCCGCGGCCGACGCCCTCGTCGGCCACCCCACGGGTGACGCGGCGTCCAGGATCTCCGACAGCCCCGTGAGGCTCCCGCACCGATTATGAATCCTTACCGACGGATTACGGACTACCCAGCAATGGCGTGCAGGTTGCCACTTTTAAAGGGAACGGCGTTGCGCGCATTCCATGCGCTGCGGGCGCGGGTGGCGTGGAAGATTGATCCCACCGGGACCTCTGTTATACTATAGCCTTACGCCTGCGTCCCGGCTTTGACGTGGGGCCGTGGACATTTTCCCTATAGTCGTGGACTATGGGTGTGTTTATAGGGCTTGGGACAGGTGGGTGAGTGGTTAAAGCCAACAGACTGTAAATCTGTCACTCCTTGCGAGTTACGAAGGTTCGAATCCTTCCCTGTCCACCAGAGATTTTGATTTGAGCGCACAGCGAATGCGTTGTGCGCGGTTAAGGATAAGGCCGACGTAGCTCAGTTGGTAGAGCATCCGGAACAGAGGGTAACCGGTTGGCTCCCGGAGTCGCGGCGAAGAGTTTGCCGTTGTAGCTCAGTTGGTAGAGCGCGTCCTTGGTAAGGACGAGGTCACCAGTTCAATCCTGGTCAACGGCTCCAGAGTTTTGAAGTGGTATTTGTACGTCCTGCGCAGTATTCCGAGTGGCAAGCATTACATCGGAATCGCGGCTGATGTCGAGAGACGTCTTCAGGAGCACAACACCAGAAATGGCCGTTGGACCAGTGCCTACAAACCTGGGCGCTGGTGCTGGCGGAGGAATACCAGGACCGCCCTTCCGCGACGCGTCGGGAGCGTTCTTAAAGAGCGCGGCGGGGATGGCGGCTCGGAAGGAATCATATGGCGAAGGAAAAATTCGATCGCAGCAAGCCGCACTGCAATGTAGGGACGATCGGGCACATCGATCACGGCAAGACGACGCTGACGGCGGCGATCACGCAGACGCTGGCCAAGCACAATCCGAAGGTGAAGTTCCGGAGC
>DASYXM010000011.1:0-2012 GCA_035934795.1 Bryobacteraceae bacterium
CGATGGCGGTGTCTTGGCGGGCCAGCCGGGCGGTTGCCACTAGGAGTTAGGTTTTTATTGGACTAATGATGGACACACGGGTTCCGGGACCAGGAACATAGAGAGAAACCCAGGCTTCCGGCCAGCGTGTAAAGGCGGAGCTGATCCGTTAAATTGACGGACCATGCACCTTCCCGGCCTGGGAGCCGTGATCCACCACGCCTCTCCACCAAACGGCTGCCAGGAAGGCCCGGTATTCGAGGCGCTGGCCTAGCAGCGTGTGGTGCAAGTCGGATCTGAACATGTGACCTCCGGAATGTTTCGGACGTCATATTGACATGGCGATGGGCCGAAGAAGAAAGCGGATCCGGCAAGAGCAACTGTGGACCGCGACCGCAGCGTTGCCGGTATCGGCAAGTCATCCGTTTTATCAGAAGCTGAATCAGATTCTGGACGAAAAGCACTTCGACGAGTTTGTCGAAGCACTGTGTGAGCGGTTCTATGCCGAAACGATGGGGCGGCCGGGGCTGGCGCCGGGGATCTATTTCCGGTTGCTGATGGTCGGCTACTTCGAAGGAATCGACGCGGAACGAGGGATCGCGTGGCGGGCGAGCGACAGTTTGTCGATTCGGTCATTCGTGCGCATCGCGTTGGATGAAGCTGTTCCGGACCACTCGACGATCTCTCGGACACGGCGTCTGATCGACGTGGAAACGCACCAGGCGGTGTTTCAGTGGGTGTTGCGGGTGCTGGCGGAGAAGAATCTGCTGAAAGGCAATACGATTGGGGTGGACGCGACGACGCTGGAGGCCAACGCCGCCTTGCGCTCGATCGTGCGGCGCGACACTGGTGAACAGTACGACGAATTTTTGAAACGCCTGGCACGGGAAAGCGGCATCGAGACACCGACGCGGGAGCAACTGGCCCACCTGGACAGGAAGCGGAAGAAGAAGGGTTCCAACGATGATTGGCAGCATCCCCAGGACCCGGACGCCCGTATCACCAAGATGAAGGATGGGCGCACACATCTGGCGCATAAAGCCGAGCATGCTGTGGACATGGAGACGGGCGCGATCGTGGCGGTCACGGTCCAGCCGGCCGATGAGGGGGACACGACGACAATCGTGGATACGGTCGCCGAAGCCGGCGAACGGATTGCGGAAACCGCGGCCGAAACCAATAACGAAGCAGTGGGCGAGCGCGTGAACCCGGAAGGCCCGAGCGAAATCGTTACCGACAAGGGATATCACAGTCGGAAGGTGGTCAGCGATCTGACCGATGCCGGTGTGCGTACTTATTGCTCGGAGCCGGCACGGGGGCGACAAAAGTGGCCCGAACAACAGCGGGAACAACAAGCCGTGTACGCCAACCGCCGTCGCATTCGCGGCGAGCGTGGCAAGCGACTTCTTCGGCAGCGCGGCGAGAAGCTGGAACGTTGGAATGAACACCTATACGACCGCGGTGGCATGCGACGGGTCCACCTGCGCGGCCGGAGAAACATCCTGAAGCGACTGGTGGTTCATGCCGGCGCGGCCAATCTCGGGCTGCTCATGCGGAAACTGTTCGGAGCTGGAACGCCGAAAGCGCTCCGGAACCAGTGCGGCCGCGTATTTTTCGCAGTAACTGCGCTGTCGTGGCTCCTACCGCCGCTCTCTGGTCTTGAAATTCACCGGTGGGCTCGTGCTCTCTGCTCACTCTTGCCCGCAGCCACTGCGACTTCTGCTCTCAACCCCAGGCTGAAAATCGCCACTTGCACCACGCGCTGCTAGGCGCCACCACTTGGCGTCGAGCCCTCACTGATCTCGTCCTGTGAATGCTCGACAACTTTGGTCCGATCTAAGTCGATCTTTTCTTCTACTCGGCCGCGGCTTCCTATATTGCTCCGGCTGCTTAGATATGGAAACAAATTTGCTTCGACTTGATTTCACGGAGGCCGAGTCAACCCAACCGGTCGCACGGTTGTATCGCGAACGAAAAAACGTGGGGCTCGGCCACCCCCCCCGTGGGGCGGGGCGGAGTTTACCGCTTCGGTG
>DASYXM010000014.1:0-84589 GCA_035934795.1 Bryobacteraceae bacterium
GTGTCGTAGGCGTAGGAAAGATCGCCCACGTGCGTGCCGCCCTTGTCGTTGAAATCCGGTGAAATCCGGTGAAATCCGGGACTGAAATCCGGGACAGCGACCACTTCCTCCAAGTATTCTCCTCCATGGTTACCACAACCATGCCGAGTGGCGTACTTCGGCGGAACGGTGTAAGCGGTCGTTGTCCCGGATTTCCACCGGATTTCCAGAACTGCCGTGCCGCATGCGCAGCCAGGCTCAAGTAGGTCTCGCGTTGCGCATCGGTAAAGAAAACGTCCTGCCGGTTTACCCCCCGCTGCGTCAGGTGATGGGCTACTCCCGAAAGCACAGCCCGGGGCATTCTCGGCATGCCGATGTAGTGCGGCTCGGGAGAGATTTCCCGCAAACGAAATTAGGAAACACGCGGACTGTCCCCACGTTTCCCCACCACGTTTCCCCCCACGTTTCCCACGTTTCCGTCGTCCCCACGTTTCCTGTCCCCGCGTTTCCTGAATATCACCATCGGCTTGTGACGCGGAAGCTGCCCGGGTGAAGAGCAACTGGCCAAGGAATAGTCAGCCGGAAACACATCGGAACGAGGGGCCGGGAAGCGGTACGGTCTGTTTCGCAGGGGCGCAGAGTACCGGAAACTTGGTATCTTTCGGCCGAAGATTGAGTAGAGCGGCGCCAACGACCTTTGTTTCGGTTAGCCTGTAAGTGAACCACGCCGACATGGAAGTGCAAACCGATTCTTCCCAGGCCCCGCGCCATTTGGAGGGCGCAGAAGAAAGCCGTCCAGAGCCACCCAACCGCGCGGTGCTCAGCACGCGAGCCGCCTTGGTCATCGGCTTCGGCGGCCTTCTGATCACCATGACCCTGGCGGGAGGTGACGCGTTCCTCGTGCTGCGGCAGGTGCGCCGCGAAGACGACCAGATCCGCCGCCAATTTCTCTTCCGAAACCACGTGCTCAACGATCTTCGATCCGAGCTGTACCTTTCGGGAACTTATGTCCGGGATTACCTGCTGGAGCCGGAGCCGGCAGGTGCGGAAACGTTTCGGGCAAACCTCAAAGACGTGCACAGACAGATGGATTCCGCGCTCGAACAATACGGGCAACAACTGGATCCCAGGGAGCGCACCCAGTACTCCGCTCTTTCCACTGAGTTATCGCGCTATTGGGACATCTTAGGGCCGGCCCTCAGTTGGGATTCGTTTGAACGTCGCGATCGCGGGTATGCGTTTCTTCGGGACGAGGTTTTTCCACGGCGTGCCGCGATGCTGGACATCGCCAGTCGAATCGCGGATTTCAACGAACTGCAACTCAATGCGGGCAACGACCGGGTAGTGGGCCTGTTGGTGAAGTTCCAGACCCGTTTGGGGGTCACTTTATTGGCCTCGCTGGCGCTGGGACTCGCGATGGCCGCTTTTGCGGCACGCAAGATTCTGCAGCTAGAAGCTAAGTCCGAACTTCGTTACCGGGAAACCGCTGAGGCGCGAACGCAATTGGCGGAGCTGTCGGCAAAGCTGGTGCGGGCGCAGGAGACCGAGCGGCGTTCGCTGTCGCGGGAGTTGCACGACGAGGTAGGCCAGGCTCTTTCCGCGGTGCTCGTCGAATTGAGAAATCTTTCGCTGAAGCCCGTAGTTCAACGGTCTCCCGAGGCGCGCGGAAACGTGGAAGTGATCAAGGGACTGGTGGAGGGCACCGTGCGCGTCGTACGCAATATGGCGCTTCTTTTGCGGCCCTCGATGCTGGACGATCTGGGGCTGGTCCCGGCGCTGCGCTGGCAAGCCCGGGAAGCGTCCAAGCACACTTCCATGGATGTCAGCGTTGTAACCGAGTTGACCTCGGACGACCTGCCGGATGAATACAAGACGTGCGTCTACCGGGTGGTTCAGGAAGCTCTGCACAATTGCTCCCGTCACTCGCAGGCGACGACGGTGCGCATCCGGGTTCAACAGCATACCGATAGACTCTTGCTGTCGATCCAGGACGACGGTCAGGGCTTCGACCCAAAGCAAGCGAAGGGGCTTGGCCTGGTCGGAATCCAAGAACGAGCGGCTCGGCTAGGCGGCAAGTTCGAAATTCATTCTGAACGCGGAAGTGGAACGATTCTGGCGATAGAGTTGCCGCTCCGCTCGCAAGAGAATTGTGAGGCGCGAGATTCCAATGGAGACGTGTGCCAGCGCAAAGCCGATTCGCATTCTATTGGCCGATGACCATGTCGTGATGCGCCGGGGGCTGCGGCTCTTGCTCGAAACCCAGCCCGGCTTCTCTGTCATAGGGGAGGCCTCCGACGGCCGGAAGGCTGTAGAGGCGGCAAAGACGCTGCTGCCAGATGTGGTCATTTTAGATATCGCCATGCCAATCCTGAATGGGGCGGAAGCTGCGCAACGCATTAACGAGGAACTTCCAAATATCGCAATCATCATGCTCACCATGCATTCGGATGAGAGCTACGTCTTGCGGGCCCTCCGTGCCGGAGCCAAGGGTTACCTGCTGAAGGATTCCGCCGAGAGCGATGTCATGGAAGCGATTCGAGCCGTGAGCGTGGGGAAAACGTTCTTCAGTCCCGAGATCAGCCGGATACTGATGGAAGATTACGTGCGGGAAATTCGCAGGCGGGGAGTGAACGACAGTTACGAGACGCTGTCTTCCCGCGAGCGAGAGGTGTTGCACTTGATCGTTGAGGGAAAAGCGAACAAGGAAGTAGCCGCGTTACTCAATATCAGCCCCTACACTGTCGAGACACACCGCCGGAATCTTCAGGAGAAACTCAATCTGCACAATTTCGCGGAGCTGGTCCTCTACGCCGTCAGAAAGGGTCTGATATCTTGACGAATCGTGCGCACCCGTGCGGCGACACGTTCGAGGAGAGGGGAAATACTGGGCAACCGGATTCGCAACGTTAGCGTGCCGGTAAACGGTAGTCAGCCAAGCTTCAAAATTGTCCGGCTGTTGCGAGGGTTCCGCATCCTCGCGTCGCGGTTCTTTCCCACCCGGTTTGCCATTCGATCCGTGGCGCAACACTTTCATCGTGCGTGCACCTCAGTTCGGCTCCTTCCGCCCACCCGAATTGCTTCAACCACGCGTTCCGGGGTGCCAAGATCGCTCCACCCAACGTCGCCCAGCCTGAGCACCGACAACCATTCGGTGCAGACCTTTAGAACCTGATGTGAGAAATCACTTTCGGGAAGCGTCGCGTAAAGGCGATTTAGCATTCTCTCCTGCCTATCGAGTCCGTCACACCTCCCGACCGCCTCAAACGCTTCAATCAGGTCCGGCACGGCGAAATTAAGCACGTCGAGAAACGTCCTGGCCGTGCCAATCACCACAAACGTGTTCCACAGGCACCCCTGCGCTTGTAGTAAGCGCGCGATCGACCGCGACGGCTTCTCCCAGAAGCGGGTCACTCGATGGAGCTCCCCAGAGAAGCCCGGGAAGCCTTCGCCGGGCTCAATCCAGCCGTATTCCACTTCGGGAAAGTTTGCCTCCGATCCCAGCAGGATCAGACGTTTGAAATTGCGCCGGCATGTTTCGAACGCCACTCTCACCGCGCCCGAAAAGGATTCTTCGTCCGCGTAATAATGATCGGTGGGAAACAGCGCCACGAGGGAATCCTCGTCGAAATGGGCCAGTTGCGAGAGACTACGGACAATGCTGTACGCGATCGCCGCGGTAGTGCCCTTGTTGGCGGGCTGGACGATAATCCTGGACGGCGCTACGTCGGCCAGTTCAGCCCGGTAAAACCGTTCATGTTGGCTTACGACGGAGAACATCGTCCGCTGCGCCGAAACCGTGCGGGATATTCGTGATCGAGTGTGATTCAACAGAGTCTGATCGCCGTAAAAGGCGCAAAACTGCTTGGGCTGATCGTGTCCAAACAGACGCTCGGTCAGCGAGCGCAGCCGGCTTCCGTTGCCGCCGGCTAAAACGATGGCCCAGGGCGCTTGTTGATTCATCATTCTCCCCCCAAAACGCACCGCGGAACTCGAAATTAAGCGTTCGGATTTGACGACGTCCCCACTGTAAGCCTTCCCCGAGACTTCGAACATAGCGCGAACCTGGTAATTTAACGTCGCAATCCATGCCAATCGGGGGCCCATCCGAGTGCGTCCCGGAATTCGCAGACGCAAAGCCCGTTGGCGATTGTCGGAGGCAGCCGCCCGAGCGTCGGCCGCTGTCATCGACTTCACGTACATTCGAAAAACAAGAGTGAAACGTACCCCAGTACAGCCCATTGCGTATTTTCGAGGACGTTTACGCAGCAGACGGAGGACTGGTATGGTCGGTATCCTTGGCCAGACTTCTTGGGGAAAGCACTTCGTTAGCTCCCAACACGGCGGTATATTCAGCCGGCCTTGTGCGCTGATATGGTATACTTGCGCCATGTCGAGTGGGACGAGCTTGAGGATAAGTGTCGCCATCCTCGCCGGTACCTTGGTTTTTTCGGGTTCGGGCCTGCGCGCACAAAGCACGGCCCTCGGTGCTCAGTCGATTCTGCCGGATTACTCGCGAGGTCCCGGCTGGTTTCCCGGGGTGATCAAACCGTACCGGGAAACTCCGATCGTTCCGCTTCCGCTGGAAAATTCTCCACGTCTGGGGGACTTGATCCACGACGGAACGCTGGAGTTATCTCTTGCCGACGCTCTGTCGCTGGCGTTAGAGAATAATCTGGACATTGCAGTGCAGCGTTATCTGCATCCGGTAGCCCAAACGGACGTGCTCCGGACCCTTTCCGGGCAGGCAGCGCGCGGGATCGCGGGCGCGGTCCTGCCGAGCGGGCTCAGCCAAGGGGCGCTGGGAGTGGGAGTCAATCAGTTTCAGGGCGCCACCGGCGTGGGGAGCGCGGGCGGAATCAGCGGCGGCGGCGGGGCGGTGCAGGTGCCGCAAGCGGGCACTTTCGATCCGTCCGTGAGTTTCAACTCCAGTTTCGATCGCACAGTGGCGCCCCTCAATACGGTCCAGGTCGCCGGCGTACCGCATGTCACGACTCTATCCACTGCGTTCTCAGGAACTTATACGCAGATGCTCGCGGACGGCACGAGCTTTCTGCTCTCCTTGAACGGTATCCGCCAAGGGTCCACCCAGCAATTTCTCCTTTATAATCCGGCCGTGATCAGCAGGTTCGCGGTCGGATTCAACCAGCCGCTGCTGAACGGTTTCGGGCTGCTGCCGAACCAGCGATTCATGATCGTGGCGCGCAATAACCTGAAGACTTCCGACGAATTGTTCCGCCTGCAGGTGACCACGACGGTGGTCCAGGTGGAGGACACCTACTGGAACCTGGCCGCCTCCGGGGAGGCCGTGATCGCCGCGCAACGGGCGCTGGAAGCGGCGCAAACACTGCTTGCGGACACCCAGAAGATGGCGACCATCGGAACCGTGTCGGCGCTCGACGTTACCTCCGCGCAATCGGCGGTGGCCGCCGCCCAGCGCGACGTGATCGTCGCCCAAACCAACCTTCAGCTCCAGCAAGCTCAATTGAAGAACATGCTGAGCAAGAGATCGTTCCCCGAACTGGACCAGGCGGAAGTCAAGACCACCGATCAATTGCCCGAACCGAGCGAAGCCGATATGCCAAATTTGCAGTCGGCGCTCGATACGGCGTTGCGGTCGAGACCGGATCTCCACGTCACCGAGCAGGGGCTTCAAAACGAGAATGTCACGGTGCGTTTTACCCGCAACGGACTGATGCCGAGCGTGAATACGTTCGGTCTGTACGCTGGCGCGGGCCTGGTGGGAAACAACGCGCTTTCGACGGGCGGCGCCGGTCAATCCCTGCAGCAGGATCTGGTCGCCTCCTACCCGGAATACGCCAGCGGCCTCAGCATAACTCTGCCCATCCGGAATCGTTCGGCTCAGGCGGACAACATGCGTGCGCGTCTCGAGGAACGCCAGTTCGAAGTGAGCTCCCAGCAGTTGCGCCAACAGATCAGTCTTGAAGTCCGGCAAGCCGTGATCGGCCTGATCCAGGGTAGAGCGCAGGTGCAGGCGGCGCACGAAGCCGTAATTCTGGCCGATCAATCGCTGGAAGCGGAGCAGAAGAAACTGCAAGCTGGAATCTCGACGACTTACAACGTCGTTCTGCGGGAGCGCGATTCGCTGGCGGCGCGGCAGGCGGATATCACGGCCGTGACGGGTTACGCGCGGGCGCTGGTGGAGATGGATCGCTCGACGGGATCGACGCTCGAGCGGAACGGAATTGAGACTTCGGACGCGTTGAGCGGCGCGGTAACTCGCCAGCCGACACCACCCTTCCGGTATCCCCGTTATCAGGGCGCCGAGTTGCCGGCCACGCGGCAATAGCTACTATGGCGCGGCCTAAGCTCCGAGAAGCGATTCTAGGCTTGTGCGCCGGACTGTTCCTGGCGGGTCCGCCGCTGGCTGCGCAGCCCGCGCCGATCGATGCCGATCTCTTTAGCCGTGGACCGTCCGCGCTGGTCCGTGTTTGGAAGCCTTACCAGTCCGTTCCGTTTCCCGCGCTGAATACGCAAAACGGACCCCTGCTGGAGCATGCGATACGCGATCAGAAGCTTGAATTGTCGTTGTCCGATTTCCTGCGGCTGGTCGTGGAGAACGCGCTCGATCTCGAGTCGAATCGCTACCTCTACCTGATCGCACAGAACGATCTTCTGCGCGCGCGGTCCGGGCAGGCGGCGCGCGGGTTGCCCCAGGCACCGGTTCCCGAGGGGCTGTTCGCCGGGGCGATTGGCGCGGGTGTCGGCAACCAGGCCGGCCTGTCCGCGGGCGGTACCGGCGCCACCGCGATCTCCGGCGCCGCGAAGCAACTCACGCTCGCGCCGCGCGGTAATTTCGATCCCGTATTCCTGGTCAACGTCAGCTACGATCACCTGGTCAATCCTCTGAACACCGAGCGAGTCTCCGGTACACCCACAGCGACGATCCCTTCCACGGATCTCCAAACGCGCGTCCAGCAGGAGCTGCCCTTCGGCACCACCTACAGCGTTAGCTTCAACATGCAGATGCAGAACACCACGCAACGTTTTCTGCTGTTCAACCCGGCTTTTACGTCTTTCTTCTCCGTTTCCGTCGTGCAGCCGCTGCTCAACGGCTTCGGCGTGGCCCTGAACCGCCGTTTCATCACGGTGACCGAAAACGACCGCAAGATCAGCCGCGAGGTCTTCAGCCAGAATCTGAATAACAGTTTGGCCAGCGCGGCGAATCTGTACTGGGATTACGCCGCTCTGCAGGAGCAGGTGCGCGTCGCCCAGCAGGCGGCGGCTGTTTCCCAGGCGCTCTACGAAGTCAATCAGAAGGGGTTTACCGCCGGCATCCTGGCAAGGCTCGACGTGGTGCAGGCGGAATCGCAGGTGGCCGCCGACCGCCGCGACCTGATCACGGCGCAGACCAATCTGCAAATGCAGGAAGTCAGGCTCAAGAGCGTGATCAGCAAGAACATCAGCCCGGAGCTGGCGGACGCGCATATTGAAGCGACGGACCGCTTGCCGGGACCCGACGAAATCCAAATTCCATCGCTGGACGAGGCCATCGCCACCGCGACAACGGGCCGCGCCTCCATACGCCAGGCGCAGCTGGGAATCGAAAATCAACGGATTGCCGAAGTCTTCACGCGCAATAACCTGCTGCCGACTTTCAACGTCTTCGCCCAGTTCAACAGCTACGGGCTGGCCGGCGGCACGAATGCGCTGTTCCGCCAGTTGGCGCAATGGCAATACCCGGAATACGCAGTAGGTTTCTCGCTGAATATCCCCATCCGCAATCGCTCGGCGCAGGCAGACGACTCACGAGCCCGCCTGGAGCTGCAACAAGCCGAGGCGGGGCTCCAACAACTGCGGCGCCAAGTGGAGCTGGCGGTGCGCACGGCCGTCCTGAGCTTGACTCAGTACAGCGCACAGGTGGAAGCGGCTCAGCGATTGGTGGAGACGAGCGAGCAGGCACTGAAGGGCGAACAGCTTCGCTTAGCCAACGGGCTTTCCACCGCGTACCGGGTGACTTTAGCCCAGCGCGATCTGGTCGCCGCACAATCGGCGCAGATGCAGGCCCAAGTCAATTACGCCAAATCCCGCATCGCGTTCGAACTGGCAACCGGAACGCTGCAGGAGCAGAACGGGATCTCGTTTGACGATGCCTTTCGCGGCAGTCTGTGGACAAGCTCCGAAAACCCCCGGCCCGCGCATCGACCCTAAAAACGGCGCCTGGCCCGACTAAACGTCTGGCCCCTACCAGGCTCGCTGACCTCAAATTACCTTCGTGCCGGTATAGCCAAAGCGCCTGGCAGTAACCTAGCGTGAAGTTGTGTAGAGCGAACAAAGCACGAGGGCCTCAATTTCAACAGGCCAGGAAATATTGCCGTGAGACAATCGCTAGGCTCCTTGTTTCAGGCGTTGCGATGAGTCCTTTTCCAGATTCAGGCGTCTTTCGCAGGGCGGGGGAAGTATGATTTCCGTAGTGGTGGTTTGGCTACCCGCGGTCTGTGCTGTTGCGGTTCTGGCTGCCGGCTGCACGCGACGAATCAGGCGCCAGCGCTATCTGAAGCAGCTGAGGGCGATTCTCGACTTTGACGATCTGCAAACTAAGTCCACGATCGGCCGCTGACGAGCGCCCACGGCAAAATGTACGCAAAGCCGAGGGCTGGGAGGAGAGGAAAAGATGAGAGTTCTATTGTTCTTAATCGTGGGGCTCTCGATCCAGACAAATGCGCTCTTCGCGCAACTTGCGCCGGCGCCGCCCAAGCAGTCTTCGCTGGTCGGGATCAGCCAGGAGATTCGCTCGCTTTCGCAGCGTATCTCGCCCGCGGTCGTGCAGATTCTGGTCAGCGGTTACGGCTCATTGGAGCAGGGAGCGGGGCACCACGTGAGCGCCTTGGACCGGCAGGAATCTACCGGGTCGGGTGTGATCGTCGATCCCAACGGCTACATCATGACCAATTCTCACGTCGTATTGGGCGCCGTGCGCACCAGAGTCTTCCTGGCCCGTGGGGCTGCGGGGAAGAACACGGGGGATGATCCCGGCGACGTTGAGGGTCTCGATGCGAACATCGTCGGCGTGGACACGGAGTCCGATCTCGCTCTGCTGAAGATCGAAAGAAGCGGTTTGCCGGCCTTGAAATTCATGAACTCAGGCCGTTTGCGGCAAGGAGATCTCGTGCTCGCCATCGGAGCTCCGCTCGGACTGCGGAATTCAGTTTCGCTGGGCGTTGTAAGCGCTCCCGCGCGCTCCCTGAGCGACGACAGCGCCATGGTCTACGTCCAGACGGATGCCTCGATCAATCCCGGCAACAGCGGAGGCGCGCTGGTAAACGCAAGCGGCCTGTTGGCGGGACTGAACACCTTCATTCTGACGCAGTCCGGCGGAAACGAGGGTCTGGGCTTTGCGATTCCTTCCAATACGGTCCGGGATGTCTACCTGCAATTAAGGAAGTACGGGCATGTGCATCGCGGGGATATCGGTGTCTTTACCGAGAACATCACGCCCGTGATGGCCAAGGGCTTATCACTGGCTCGGGATCATGGCGTCATTGTCTCCGACGTGGAGCCGGAGAGTCCGGCGGATCGAGCCGGACTTAAGCGAGGCGATTTGATCCTGTCCCTGGACGGCCAAAACGTGCAATCGGCGAGCCAAATCGAAAATCGCATGTTCCGCCGTCAGGCCGGGGACAAGATTGTTATGCACATCCTGCGCGCGGACAGCGAGCTGGATCTTAGCCTTTCCGTTCGTGAACGCGCGGATAAGGCGAATATTCTGGCCCGGCTGGCGCATCCCGAAAAGAATCTGATCGCCCGTCTAGGGGTTCTATGCATCGAGATCGATAAAGACATTGCCGCGATGATCCCGGGCTTGCGACGCGAGTATGGCCTGATCGTCGCCGCCAAATCGGCCGGAGGGCAGTCTCAGTTCATCGATCTGCAACCGGGAGACATCATCGATGCCGTGAATACTTTCCCCGTCCCGTTCCTCGAGACGCTGCGGTCGGCGCTGGATCGCATGAACGCCGGCGATCCGGTGGTGCTTCAGATCGAACGCGACGGCCGCTTTCAATATCTCGCTTTTGAGCTCGACCGATAGGAGATTGCCGGGAAAGGGGTCTTAAGCTTGCACGAATCGATAAGGAAACGCGCAGGCTTAATGCGATCGATACCATGGACCCCCGCTTATTTCTACCGTGATCCTGCGAGCAACCTCGCCCGGCGCAGCGGCATCCGTAACAGTGGAGGTTGAAAGTTATGAAGCGGGCAAGGTTGAAAGCAATTTCAAGCTTCTTCCTGGCTGCCCTGTTCTGCGGTCCCGCCAGGGGGGCCGCACCTCCGCAACCCGGAACGATCAATTACGTAGAAGGGCAGGCTTCCCTGGGCGAACAGACTCTTGCGCAGGGCGCGGCCGGCACCGCTGCGATCGAGGCGGGCCAGATTCTCACCACGCAAGACGGCCGCGCAGAAATTCTGCTCACGCCGGGTATCTTTTTCAGGATCGGAAACAACAGCGCCGTGCAGATGAATTCGTCCGGCTTGGCGAACACCATTCTCACGCTGCAGCGCGGCCGCGCCCTGGTGGAGGTTGCCAACATCCTGCCCGAAAACAACGTCGTAATCAATGAAAAGGGCGCGAGCACGCGGCTGCTCAAGCCGGGTCTGTACGATTTTGACGCCGATCTCGGCGTGCTTCGCGTTTACGACGGCAAGGCCTTTGCGCAGTCCAATGGGCGGCAAGTGGAAGTGAAGGGCGGCCGCCAGCTCAATCTGACCGCTGCCGGCAAGCCGAAGGCTCAAAAATTCGACAAATCCAGGTACGAAGACGACTTCTATCGCTGGGCGAGCCTGCGGTCGTCCTACCTTACGGAGGCGAACGCGGATGCGGCCAGCCGCTACGCAGGTAGCGGCGGATATTCCGCGGACCTGTGGTACGGCACCGGGTGGTATTGGGACCCCTGGTTTGACGCATACACGTTCATCCCGGGCGACGGAATCTTCTACAGTCCGTTCGGCTGGGGCTTTTATTCGCCGTGGTATGCGTTCGGGGCGCCCTACCTCGGCTACTATGGCGGATACCATCACTTCGGACCGGGGTACCGTCCGCGCTACGGTCCGGGCGGCGGAGCTTACGGATTCGGCGGAAACGCCTATGCGGGACATGCGTATAGTTATGGTGGCACGGGCTCCGGAAATCGCACCTTCGGCGGGTTCCGTGGCGGAAACGGTGGCATGCGTGGTGGCGGATTCCGCGGTGGTGGGGGCGGCTTCCACAGCGGAGGGGGTTTCCATGGAGGTGGCGGGGGTGGCTCCCACGGCGGAGGCGGGGGTGGCTCCCACGGCGGAGGCGGGGGCGGACACCGCTGAATGATCTCGGATGCCAATCGTCGGCCCATGACACAGCGCCCGGTACTCTCACAGTATCCGGCATACAGTTTCAATTGGATGCCGCGAGTACCCGACTTGGCCGCCCCAAAACGGCACTTCTTCGGTATTGAGGCCTGACGGAGCGGGTCTGTAGACTGATGATGTTATGAACGTCAGAGTCTTGGTTGTGATCTGTTGCGCACTCCTCCCCACGTGGGCATGGGCCCAGGACGACTTTCACCGCAATAACATCGCTGTCGGTGTCGGCCCCGCGATCCCAGTCGGGAGCACAACGAACTTTCTGGGTACTGCGCCTTTGGTTTCAGTCGGTTACGGCTACCGGTTCAGTCGATTATTCCAGGCCGATGCGGGCTTTCAGGCGGCCTTTGGAGCGGCCAACAACCAGAATCCCGAGGTGACAGATTTCGGCACGGTGCAGGGCGGCGACCATGAATACATGATCCCACTGGGCGGTCGCGTCTACATTCCCCAACCGTTCAAGCGGATCGAAGTCTCGGCGGGCCTCGGCGCCGCTTACCTGCACTACTCTGAAACGATCCCCAACAACGGTTTCATAACGGCGAACTGCTATTCGTGCACTTCCCGCGATGGCTGGGGTGGCTACGGAATGGCGAACGCGAGCTATTTTCTTGACAGTAATCGCAACTTCCACGTCGGCGTCACTTTGCAGTACATCGCGGCCTCCACGAACGGCGCCGCCGTCGCCAATATCCCGCCCATACGAACAACAGACCATTGGACAAACCTACTGATTGAATTCGGCCTGAGTTTCTGAAGCGATTCGGAGCGGATTCGTTCGCGGCGCGATGCCGCGCCGTCAGGCAGCTGGCTGAAGCAGAAAATATGACTCTCGCGCTCTCTTTTATCGCCCTGGGACTGCTTGCCGGCGCACTGAGCGGCCTGATTGGATTGGGAGGCGGCGTATTCATCGTCCCCGCTCTTGTACTTTTCTTCGGGTTCTCCCAACATCGAGCCGAGGGGACAACGCTGGCTCTTCTCATCCCTCCCATAGGAATCCTCGCGGTGATTCCTTATTTCCAACGTCACTGGGTCGACGCACGCGCCGCCGTCCTTATTTGTCTCGGATTCCTGCTCGGTGGATGGTTTGGAGGACATTTTGCAACTGGAATTTCAGAGCTTATCCTTCGAAGAGTATTCGCAGGCGTGCTCTTAGTGATAGCCGTGCGGCTCTTTTTTGAGGATGCCCGGTAAATCGAGTCGCTAACCTTCAACGGAATTCCGGGCCACCTCATGGGAGCAAGCGACGGTTCAACAGCAGTTGATATTTGACCAGCGTGTTGCCGCTCTTTGGTCGTGTTGCTCTCGAAGAAAATTTGACCGCATCTTCGATGGTGACCCGCTCCCCGTTGAGTGCCGAAAGGTCAGACGAAGGGGCGATCAGTTGGCCCCGGGCCAAAAACTGATCTCGTTTTTCACGGGCTAAGCCGCAGTCCGTCGTCTCAAGTGAATGATGCCGGATGCGGCGTCGCTTGCCCTTGGCGTCCATTTCGACGCATAGCCCACAAAGCAATCTTTCTTTGTGTGGACGCCATCGAAAAGCGGTTCGGTGCGCCCCTGCGAACAGGTCTTGCCGCAACGTCGGTAAATGGGTAGTTCCTGTCGCATACATCCATGTTACCGAGTGTTGTACCAATGTTGTACCACTTTTTCACTTGTCAAATAGCTGTATCTACTTGACAAATAGATACATCTACTTTTTCAAGTAGATGGTGCTGGAGGAGGGGGTCGAACCCTCATGACCAGTGAAGGTCGCGGGATTTTGAGTCCCGTGCGTCTGCCAGTTCCGCCACTCCAGCGCGGGAACGACCGGCACTCCCGAGTATAACAAGAGCTTGCAAACGCACCGCTCCGAAGGCTGATCCGTTCCGTCGCGTTGTGGGCGAGTTTCACCTTCGACTTGCTACCATTTGTATAATGCGACGCGCGGCGCTGATTCTCTTGTTTGCGGCGGTTTCCGCCGCGGCGCAAGAGCCCGCGCATCTGGAGGTGGACGCCACCGACGCCCCGCGCCGCCTGATTCACGTTCGCCTCGCGCTGCCCGCCGTGCCGGGCCCGCTGACGCTGCTGTATCCGCAGTGGATTCCCGGCGAGCACGGCCCCACGGGCCCCATCGCGGACGTGGTGAATCTCCACTTCAGCGCGGGCGGCCAGGCCGTGCCATGGAAGCGTGACGCGGTGAATCTTTTCGCGTTTCATCTAACGGTCCCCGCCGGTGCGAAGTGGCTCGAAGCGGCTTTCGATTTTATCTCGCCCCCGGACGCCGGCGGATTTTCCTCGGGCTCCTCCATGACGCCCGAGCTCGCCGTGCTGAGCTGGAACCAGTTTGTGCTGTATCCGCAAGGCACACCGGCCGGGCAGATTCGCTATCAGGCGCGCTTGCGCTTGCCCGCGGGCTGGCAATACGGCACCGCGCTCCCAGTGGCTCGCGCCAAGGACGCCGAGATCGATTTCCGCCCGGTTTCGCTGGTGACGCTGATCGATTCGCCGGTTCTCTCCGGCGCGCATTTCCGGAATATCGACCTGGGAACTGTCGACGGGGCGCCCCATTTTTTGCACATCGCCGCCGACGACGACCGCGCGATCGCGACGACGCCCGATTGGATCGAGCGCCAAAAACGTCTGATCGCCGAAGCGGGCGCGCTGTTCGGCACGCGGCACTATCGCGAGTATCATTTCCTGCTCACATTGAGCGACTACGTCGCCAACTTCGGTCTGGAGCACCACGAATCGAGCGACGATCGCCTGCCGGAGCGCACCCTCACAGACGAGGCCGTCCGGCAGTACAACGCCGACATGCTCTCGCACGAATTCGTCCATTCCTGGAACGGCAAGTATCGCCGCCCCGCCGGGCTGATCACGAATAATTACAACGAGCCGATGCAGGGCGATCTGCTGTGGGTCTACGAAGGATTGACCGAGTATCTGGGGGAGGTGCTGGCGACGCGCAGCGGCCTGGGAACTCCGGAGCGTTTTCGCGAGTGGCTGGCGCGGGACGCCGCGCTGCTCGATCAAGAACCCGGGCGCAAGTGGAGGCCGCTGACCGATACGGCGATCTCCGCCCAGATTCTGTACGGGGCCCGCGACGATTATTCCTCGCTGCGGCGCGGCGTCGAGTTCTACTCGGAAGGTGCGCTGCTCTGGTTCGAGGCCGACACGCGCATTCGCCAGCTAAGCCATGGCGCGCGGTCGCTCGACGATTTCTGCCGCGCCTTTTACGGGGGAGCGCCTTTGAGAGAATCCGGGAAGGAAACCGGCGATCCCGCCGTGAGCCCCTACACACGGGAGAATCTGGTGGCTGTGCTGCAGTCGGTCCAGCCCTACGATTGGGACGGGTTCTTCACACAGCGCGTGGATTCGGTGGGCACCCGCACGCCGCTCGAAGGGATCGCCAACGCAGGTTGGAGGCTCACATTCTCCGATAGCCGCACTCCGTTCTGGGCCGCCTCCGAAGAGGATCGCAAGACGGCCGATCTCGTTTTCTCGATCGGTTTAATTGTAAAGAACGACGGGCTGGTGAAGGACGTCGTCATCGGCAGAGCGGCTCAAAAGGCGGGCATCGCGCCGGGAGCCACGATCACCTCCGTCAACGGCCACCCGTTCTCGATCGAAACGCTGCGCGAGGCCGTGGCGGGCGCCATGGCCGTCGAGGACTCCATCGAGCTTACTGCCAAGAACGCGGGTGCGACGCACACCTTCACCTTGGATTACCACGGCGGCGAAAAATATCCGCGCCTGGAGCGCATCGCGAATAAGCCGGATCTGATCGACGCGATTGTGCGGCCGCGGACGAGACCTTAAAGCCCCATGATGTGAAATCCCGCGTCGACGAACAGGACGTCGCCGGTCACGCCGCGTCCTAAATCGCTCGCGAGGAACACCGCGACGTCGGCGACCTCGGCGGGCGTGACGTTGCGGCGCATGGGGGCGTGCGCTTCGACGTTTTCCAGTACCTTGGAGAAATCCTTGATCCCGCGCGCCGCGGCCGTTTTCACGGGACCCGCGGAGATCGCGTTGACGCGAATCTTACGCGGACCCAGCTCGCTCGCCAGATACCGCATCACCGATTCCAGCGCCGCCTTGGCGACGCCCATCACGTTGTAGTTGGTCACCACGCGCGTCGCGCCGAGATAGGTGAGAGTCACCATCGCGCCACCTTCAGTCATGCGCGGAGCCGTGATGCGCGCCACGGCGATCATGGAATAGGCGCTGACGTTTTGCGCCAGCAGGTAGCCGTCGCGCGAGGTTTCGAGAAACGGACGGCTGAGGTCTTCGGCATTGGCAAAAGCGACGCTGTGCACCACGGCGTCCAGCCGCTCCTCAGCCAGGGTCTCCGTCAGGCGCGTAAGATCCTGGTCGCGGGTGACGTCGCATTCGATGACGCGCGCCGGTCCCATCGACGACCCGAGCGATGCGCCGAGCTCCTCCACCGTCTTCTTCAGGCGCTCGCCCTGATACGTCAGCAGCAGGCGCGCGCCTTCCCGTTGATAGGCTTGCGCGATGGCGTACGCCAGGCTCCAGCGGTTCGCCACGCCCAGGATCAGAGCCGTTTTCCCTTCCAATAATTGAGGCATGAAACCGCATTGTACACTAGGAGCGTCGCGCCCCCGTTGCGACGAATAGCCTCCGAACTTTGGACCTTTCCACTCCACTGATGTACGTCAAGGGCGTCGGCCCGGCGCGGGCCGCGATGCTCGAGGCCAAGGGACTTCGCGTGGTGGAGGACCTGCTCACCTACGCTCCTTTCCGCTATGAGGACCGCACCAATGTGAAGCCTATCCGCGACCTAGCGCCCGGCGAAATGGCCACCGTTCTGGCCGAGGTCCGCTCCGCGAAGATGTTGGGGATACCCCGCCGCAGGGCCGGGATCTTTCAGGTTCGCTTCGGCGATTCGACCGGCGGATTGCTCACCGGCAAGTGGTTTCACGGCGGGTATCTCGCCGATATCTTCGCGCCCGGCCAGCGCGTTTCTCTGTTCGGCAAAGTCGAGTTCGATAGCTACACGGGCCACCTGGCGATGATGCATCCCGAGTACGAAATTTTGGCGGGCGACGACGACGGCGATTCTTCCCTGCATACCGGGCGCATCGTGCCGATCTACGAAGCCGCCGGAAAGGTGACCACGCGCGCGCTGCGCACGCTGGTACATCGCATCCTCGGCGCGATTCCCGCGATCGCGGGCGATCCGCTGCCCCAGCATATTCGCGCGATGCTGAAACTGCCGGATCTGTGGACCGCCATCCGCGATCTGCACTTTCCGGCGCCGGGCACGGACCTGCGGCTGCTGAACGCTTTTCGCACGCCGGCCCAGTTCCGCTTGATTTTCGAGGAATTTTTCTGGCTGGAGTGCGGGCTGGAACTGAAGCGCACCAAGGCGCGGCGGCAACCGGGCATCGGCTTCGCGCTGACCGATCGCGTGCGGGAGCGCATCAAGGAAATGCTGCCGTTCCGGCCGACGGGCGCGCAAAAGCGCGTACTGGGGGAGATCGCGCGCGAT
This sequence comes from Bryobacteraceae bacterium, assembly GCA_035934795.1. Lineage (GTDB taxonomy): Bacteria > Acidobacteriota > Terriglobia > Bryobacterales > Bryobacteraceae > Palsa-187. The sequence goes on from DASYXM010000014.1 coordinate 16,832, forward strand.
ATGGCGGAGCCGCGCCCCATGTACCGCCTGCTGCAGGGCGACGTCGGTAGCGGCAAGACGCTGGTGGCCATGGAAGCCGCCATCATCGCCATCGAAAACGGCTACCAGGTGGCGGTGCTCGCGCCCACCGAAATCCTGGCGGCGCAGCATTTCTTCTCCTTTAAGCGGTTGCTCCACAAGCTAGGCTACGTGACGATCCTGATGACGGGATCGCCGAGCCCGCGCGAAAAAAGGCAACTGAGGAAGCTCGCGGGCGCGGGACTCGCGCACGTGGTGGTGGGCACGCACGCCATGCTCGAAGCCGAGGTTGAGTTTCACCGGCTCGGTCTCGCTATCGTCGACGAGCAGCATCGTTTCGGAGTGGAGCAGAGGCAGGCGCTGATGCAGAAGGGAACGCATCCGGACGTCCTGGTGATGACGGCGACGCCCATTCCGCGCACGCTGGCGCTGACTATTTATGGCGATCTCGACGTGAGCGTGATCGACGAAATGCCGCCCGGCCGCAAGCCCATCGTCACCGAACACGTCACCGAGGATCGCGTCGAGCAGGTCTATACGTTCCTGAAGAAACAGATCGCGGCGGGGCGCCAGGCTTACGTCGTCTATCCGGTGATCGAAGAATCGGAGACCCAGGCCATGAAGGCCGCGCAGAAAATGCACGATCATCTGTCGCGCGTCGTATTTCCGGATCTCGCGGTCGGCCTGCTGCACGGGAAGCTCCCGACGGCCGAAAAAGAAGCGGCCATGGAAAGATTCCAGCGCGGCGAAACGCAGATCCTGGTTTCGACCACGGTGATCGAAGTCGGCGTGGACGTGCCGAACGCCACCGTCATGGTCGTGGAGCAGGCCGAGCGTTTCGGCCTGGCTCAATTACATCAGTTGCGCGGGCGCGTGGGACGCGGAGCCGGGCAAAGTTACTGCATGCTCGTCACAGGCAGGCTGAACGATACGGCCCGCGAGCGGATCCGCACGCTGGTGGAATCGAGCGACGGTTTTCACATCGCGGAGATGGACCTGCGGCTGCGCGGTCCCGGCGAATTCTTCGGCACGCGTCAATCCGGCGTGCCCGCCTTGCGTGTGGGCAATATCCTGCGGGACACCGACATTCTTGAAATCGCCCGCGGACACGCGGAAACGTTCGTGGCGCATCCGCCGTCCGAAGAAGAGCTGCGCCGCGCAGTCGCCTACATTCGCGACCACTGGCAGCGGCGCTACGGATTGGTGCAGGTCGGTTGACTTATGCGTGTGATTGCCGGTGAATTCCGCAGCCGCCGCCTCGCCAGCGTTCCCGGTCTCGAAACCCGCCCCACGCCGGATCGCCTGCGCGAATCGTTGTTCAACATCCTCGCTCCCCGCATCCCGGGAGCCGTCTTCGTGGATCTGTACGCCGGAACCGGCGCCGTTGGCATCGAGGCATTGAGCCGGGGAGCGTCGAAGGCGCTCTTCGTCGAGCGCGGCCGCACGGCGTTGCAAGCGATTCGCGAAAACGTCCGGGCGCTGGGCGTGGCCGATCGAGCGGAAATCCGGCCGGGCAGAGTCACCGCGATGCTCGATCGCGTGATCGATCAAACCGGCGCTGGAATCGTCTTTCTCGACCCGCCCTACGATCGGGAAACGGAATACGAGCTGGTGCTGGAAAAGCTCGCGGAAAATCCGCCCGCGCTGGTGATCGCCCAGCATTCCGCGAGACTGGTTCTAAAGGAGGCCTACGGCCCCCTGCGCCGCACGCGCGTCGTCAAACAGGGCGATAACGCCCTGAGCGTCTACGAGCGCTGACGCCGTTACCTGTCGGCTATGGGCATGGCGGCGACACCGCCGTGGAAGCGGACGTCGTCGAATTACCCGCCGAGTTCGTCGCCGCCCCGCTCGCCGACACGATCGGATTCGTGCTGGCGCCGCCGGTCACCGTGAAGGTGAGCGGAACCGCCGCCGCGAACGTGCTGCCGGCTTTCGCCTGCGCCGCCTGGGTGCTGCTCCACCAGCTGGTGAACGCCTGCGGCACACCGTTCTGCACGGTAAGGCTCGGCGTAGTCAGTGTGACGCCGCTTGCCGCCGTGAAGTTCAACGTTAGGCTGGTCATGTCCAGCGTACTTGAATAGCCAACGAAGGTCGCCGTGTATGTCGTCCCGCTGCAGGCGATCGTGAACGAAGTGATCACCGGCGCCCCAGCCGGGACGTTGAAATTTTTCGGGGGGCTGGTCAGGAGCACATTGCCGAGCGAATCCGTAAAGCTAGCCACCAGGCTTCCGGTGCCCGCCACGGTTCCCGTGATGACCGCGACACCGGCGGGCGACAAGGTAACTGTGCCATCCGCCGCCACGCTGAACGAGACTTTGCGAGTTCCATCCGAGAAACGTACTTCCGGATTGTCGGCGTTCGTGTTCGCGTCGGCGAAGGTCAGGGCCAGGTTCCCCGTGATCGCGACCCCGGGGGCTGGCGCAACGGTCATCGTCACGGCCAGTTGGCTAGCCACGGTTACCGCGCCCGCCGGCTGAATCGTCTGCGTAACGGTCAGAGTAGTAATCGTGATGGTACTCTGCGCATCGGCCGTTTGTTTCCCCGCATCGGTCACCTCGATGGTAAACGTGAAAGGGCTTCCCTGCGCCGAAGTGGCTTGCCCCGTGATGGCCCCCGTCTGTGTATTCACCGCCATTCCAGGCGGCAGGGTTCCGCTCTTCAGGGCGTAGGTGTAGGGAGGTGTGCCATTGGCCGCCGTGAACTGCATCCACGGCTGCAGACTCTGGTTTACGAATCCAGAGACCGCGGTTGGATTCGCCATGGTGAGCTGCGTGCTGATGGTAATCGACAGCGCCGCTGTACCCGTCACCACTTGCACCGACCCCTGGTTCGACACTTGATAGCTGGCCTGCACGGTGAAGTTGTAGACGCCCGCCGCCGTCGGCGTTCCGGCGATGGTGCCGGTAGAGTCCGTGTTCGAGGAGATATTCAATCCGGTCGGAAGATTACCCGAGAAAATCGACCACGTGACGCCCTGCGCGGGGCCGCCGGTTTGCGTCAACTTCTGACTATAGGCCACAGTGACGATGCCGCCGGGCAACGAAGTGGTCGTGATGGTAAGGCTGTTGCTTCCGCTCACGTTGAGGTTGTAAATGTGGATCGCCGCCGCGCCCACCGCGTCGACCACGCCGATCGTAACCGAGAAGATGCCGGCATTGGTCGGCGTGCCCGACAGTGTGCCCGAATTCTGGTCTATCACCAGCCCGTCGGCCTGCGAGGCCGGGCCCGGCACGATGCTCCAGTGGTAGAAGGCGTTTCCTCCGGAATCGATGAACGGGACGCCGCCGGAAGCGGTGAAAATCGTAGTAGTGAAAACGACGCCGGCCGTTCCGTTGGGCAGCGACAGCGGCGCCACAATCGTGAGTTTCGGCCCCGCGATGGCGATCGAATACTGCGCCATGACGACCGTGCTCGGCACGGTCGCATAAGTGGCGGCGACCGTAAATGTGTAAAAACCCGGTTGGGTCGGCGCGCCGGAAATGTTGCCGGTGTCCATGCCGGTGGAACTGATGCCAAGCCCGGGAGGTTGGGTTCCGGCTGCAAAGCTCCAAACCGCCGTCAGACCTCCGGCGGGAGGACTCGTGACCTTCAACCCCGTGGTGTAGGCGGCGCCCACGGAAGAACATGCCACGGTGCTGCTCGGCGGCGTGCAGCCCGCCGAGGAAGGCAGCACTGTCGGTGCGATAGGCGGGTTCGCGGCGAACGCGCCGAGCGCCCCGAAAGCGGCAAGAATGGCAGCGCGGCGGATGGTCATCGCCGGCCTCCTTCGGCGCCGGCAAGCGCCAAGGGCACGAACCACACGTTCCCCGACGCCGCATCGTAAACCTTCACCGAACCGCCGGACAGGCCGCTGAGCCGGAAAACGGATCCGCCCAGCCCGAACAAGCCCTGCGGCGTGCACCCGCACTTGGCCGTGCTTATCGCGCCGTTCTTCAAATCCACCTGCCCGATGCCGCCGTCCGGTTCCAGGAGCACGATCCGCCCGTTATCGGAGGTCAGCGCGAGCGCCATGGGCGATTCCGGCGGCGCGGGGCCGTTGGAGCTTCCGAATATCGTCGAAACCGCCGGCGAGCCTCCCAGCTCGGAAATCTTAGCGATCTGCGACGCGGTGGTAACGGCCAGGTCGCCGGTCCCGTGGAAAAATGTCAGCGCCGTAACGCCCGCGGGCGCCGGAAGCGCGATCACCTGGCTCGATGAGCCCAACGCGTACACCAGCCCGCCGAATACGCCCGCCACCCATTGCCCGTCGTCGCTCGCCGCCAGCGCCGAAGCGCCGCCCAAGAAAGAAACGTCCAGCGTGCGGATAACCGCGGGGAACGCCGGAAGTCCGCCGATCACTTGCAGCCGGCCGCCGCTTGCAATCAGAGCCGCGGAGCCGTTGGGGCTGAAGTGGATGTCGCCCGCCATTGCGTCCGGTATAATCGCGGCCCGCAGGCTCTCGCCGTCCGCCGGCGACAGGGCCGCCACGGCACCGCTCTCGGTCGATGCCAGCGCAAACGACCCGCTGGGGGACGCCACCGCCTTGCTGAATCCGCGGCCCGCTCTCATCAGGGGTCCGATCGCTCCCGACGCCGGGATGCCGTACATGGTTCGGAGGGTCCCTCCTACTGGCAGATATCCCAGCACCGGCCCGCTCACCTGCGCCAGGGCCGTACCCGCGAACAGGATTGTGACAAAAATGCGCGTCATTGCATGAATCTCCGCGTAGCTATGGATCTCCGCATCCTCGCTTAATGGGGTGGTCCCACCGTGATGCTCCCGGCCGAAAAGGTCGCCGTCGGACCGGTGGGAGGTGGGTTGGTGGACGAAGATCCGCCGCCTCGGGTCGCCACGATTGCACCCGTTGCGCCGGCCGCCGCGATGCCGGCCAGGATCAGAATCTTGGCGGTGGTGCTGAGCCCTCCTCCTCCGCCGCCTCCTCCGCCGCCGCTCACTACCGGACCGACCACATTCGATTGATTGATCACCGCGCTGGCGGTCTGGCCGGCGTAGGAGGCCGCCACGCGAATCTGCATGGGCCCGGCCTGCTGGTTAAATTGAGCTCCCCGGCCGACAGCGCGCCCGCGCGCATCCGTGGTGGTGGTCAGCGACGAGGTGCCGTTCAGATATGTGCCGCCCGGTCCCTGATTGGGAAGGAAGAAGATGACCGCAGCGCCGGCCACCGGCCTGTGATTTTGGTCTTCCACGCGCACAATCGGCTCGCGGTTCACCCGGGAGCGAACGTTATTGATGGCGCCTTCCCCCTCCACCACGACGATCTGCAGCGCCTGCCCAGGCGGCTGCTGGCCCCAGGTCTCGACGGCGAACATCTGAAAAGCGACAATCGCGGCCAAGAAGACTGGGTGCGGCTCAGTAGCCTTCATTTTGCCTCCAGGTAATTAACTTACCATTAGTTCAAACGCGAAACCAAAGAACCTAGGATGCCGGCGCCCGCCGAATCGTTGCACGGTTCTCCGCGCAAGATCAATTTTCGCGAATGGGCGCACAAATTCCGGAATTCGCTCGGACTTTCGAGCGCTATTCCTCTTCTTCCTCTTCGCCGGTCTTGGCCGCCTTCGCCGCGGCGACGATCTTATCGGCCTGTAGCGCGGGCACGAAATCGTAGTGGTCGAATTCCATGGTGAAGGACGCCCGGCCCTGCGTCATGGAGATGAGATCGTTCTGGTAGTTCAACATCTCGGACATCGGGACCTGCGCCCGGATGATCTGCGTGCCGCCTTTGGTGTCCATGCCGGAGATGCGGCCGCGGCGCCCGTTCATATCGCCCATCAGGTCGCCCGCGTATTCCACCGGCGCCTGCACTTCGACATTCATGATGGGCTCGAGCAGCGCCGGCTTGGCGGCTTCCATCGCGGCCTTGAACGCCTTGCGCGCGGCCAGCTTGAACGACATTTCCGACGAATCGACGTCGTGATAGGAGCCGTCGTACACCGTCACCTTGAAATCCACCACCGGAAATCCCGCGAGGTACCCTTTTTCGGCCGTCTCGACGATGCCCTTTTCGATCGCCGGAATGAAATTCCTGGGGATCGAGCCGCCGAAAATCTCGTTGGCGAATTCGAACTTCGCGCCGCGCGGCAGCGGCTCCATGCGGATCCAGCAATCGCCGAACTGCCCGTGGCCGCCGGTTTGCTTCTTGTGCCGCCCCTGCACGTCTGCCTTGCCGCGAATAGTTTCGCGGTAGGGAATCTTGGGCGCGTGCAGTTCCACGTCCACGTTGTAGCGCTTCTTCAGGCGGCTGACGATGATCTCGACGTGCTGCTGCCCGCTGCCCGCCAGCAGAAACTCCTTGGTCTGGGGATCGCGGTAAAAGCGCAACGATTGATCCTCTTCCAGGATCTTGTGCACCGCGTTGCCCATGCGGTCTTCGTCGTTGCGCGTCTTGGCCGCGATGGCGAAGGCGATGGAAGGCTCCGGCAGCTTCACCGCCGGATAGGCGATCGGCGAGCCTTTGTCGCCGAGCGTATCGCCCGTCAGCGTGTCCTTCAGCTTCGCGACGCCGCCGATATCGCCTGCGTGCAGCTCGGTGACGGCAGGAAGCGTCTTTCCCGCGATGGTCCCGATATGCGCCAGCCGCTCGGCCGTGCCGCTGCGCGCATTCGTCAGGTTCGCGTCGTTCTTCACCACGCCGGAAATCACCTTAAAGTAGGACACGCGTCCGGCGAACGCGTCGGCGATGGTCTTAAAAACGAATGCGGACGCCGGCTCGGAATCTTTCACCGCGCGCTCGGCTTCGGCGCCGTTGAAGACGCCCGTCCACGGCCCGCGATCGGCGGGGCCGGGGAAATTTTCCGTCGCGAAGTCCAGCAGCAGGTCGCTCGCCACGTTGTGCAGCGACGACGCGCACAGCACCGGAAAGATGCGCATCTGCCGCACTGCTTCTTTCAAGCCTTCCCGGATGTGTTCCAGCGGTAGCGTGCCTTTGTCGAAAAATTCTTCCAGGAACGCGTCGTTGCCCTCGGCCACCATTTCGACCAGCGCGTCGTGCGCCGCCTTGGCGCTCTCCGCAAGATCGTCTGGGATGTCGCTCTCTTTGCCCTTGCCGTCGCCGCCGAGCGTATACGTGTACACCTTCATGCGCACCAGATCGACGACGCCTTTGAAATCTTTTTCCGCGCCGATCGGCAAGTGAATGGGAATCGCCGTCCGTCCGAAAAACGATTGGACGCTCTCCAGCGCGCGCTCGAAACTCGAATTCTCGCGATCCAGCTTGTTGATCACAACCGCCCGGGGCAGCTTGAATTCGTCGGCGAAGGACCACACCTTTTCGGTCTGCACCTCGACGCCCGCTACTCCGTCCACCACGATCAGAGCCGCGTCGGCCGCCACCATCGACGCTTTCGTGTCGTTGATGAAAATGTTGAAGCCCGGCGTATCCAGCAGGTTGATCTTCTTCTTGGCCCATTCGGCGGCGGCGACACCCGTCGAAATCGTGATCTTGCGCTGAACTTCCTCATCGTCAAAATCCGTGAGCGTGTTGCCTTCGTCCACCCGTGTCAGCCGTCCCGTGGCGCCGGAGGTGAACAGGAGGCCTGCCGCGAGCGACGTCTTGCCGGAATGTCCGTGCCCGGCCAGGGCAACATTCCGGATATCATTTGTTTCGTATACTTTCACCGGACGTTAACTCCCCGTTTGCGGAATCGCAAACTGTGGATCTTAGCACAATCGGAACGCCTCTTTGTGGTGTTACCCTCAAGGATTAAACAACATGGCAAAGCACCGCATCGCCGTCATTCCAGGGGACGGCATAGGCACCGAAGTGGTTCCCGAAGGGCTGCGCGTTCTGGACGCCGCGGCCGCTAAGTTCGGCATCGGCCTCGCTTACGATCATTTCGATTTCGCGAGCTGCGATTATTATCAGCGGCACGGCAAAATGATGCCGGACAATTGGAAGGCGCTCATCGGCGGCCACGACGCCATTTTCTTCGGGGCCGTCGGATGGCCCGCCAAGGTCCCCGACCACGTGTCTTTATGGGGCTCACTGCTGCTGTTCCGCCGCGAGTTCGATCAGTACGTCAACCTGCGCCCGGTGCGCCTGATGCCCGGCGTCCCGAGCCCTCTCGCCCATCGCCAACCCGGCGAGATCGATTTTTATGTGGTCCGCGAAAACACGGAAGGCGAATATTCGTCGGTCGGCGGCCGGATGTTCGCCGGCACCGAGCGCGAAGTGGTGCTCCAGGAGACCGTGTTCACGCGCATCGGCGTGGATCGGGTGCTGAAGTACGCCTTCGAGCTCGCCGCACGCCGCCCGAAGAAGCACGTGACCTCCGCCACCAAATCCAACGGCATTTCTATTTCGATGCCTTACTGGGATGAGCGCGTCGTCGAAATGGCCAAGGGCTATCCCGGCGTGAAGGTCGACAAATTCCACATCGATATCCTGACCGCGCACTTCGTGCGTAATCCGCACTGGTTCGACGTGGTCGTTGCGTCGAATCTATTCGGCGATATTCTTTCCGATCTTGGCCCGGCCTGCGCGGGGACGGTGGCGATCGCGCCCTCCGGCAACATCAACCCCGAACGCAAATTCCCGTCGCTGTTCGAGCCCGTGCACGGCTCTGCGCCGGACATCGCGGGCAAGGGCCTGGCCAATCCCATCGGCCAGATCTGGAGCGGCGCCATGATGCTGGATCATCTGGGCCATCCCGCCGCGCACGACGCCATCGTCCAAGCTATCGAGCATGTAACCGCGCACGGCCCGCGCACGCCGGACATGGGCGGCACCGCTACGACCAGCGAGATCGGTAAGGCCGTCGGCGCGGCGCTGGCTGGATAAAATCGGGAGCTGGCAGGCGCGGCTGGACTGCGTCACCGCGGAATCTACATTTTTTCTGCAACCAGCTAGTCTAGTCTCCTGTCCCAGTGGTTCGTGCGATAAGTCGAGCAGGGTGTGCGTTGAGGGTACGTTGTGCGTAGCGGGCGATGCTGTCCAGGATCTGGTCTGCGGTTCTGGTCCAGACGAAGGCCGTGGGATCTTCGTTGTGGATCTGGATATAGTCGCGGATCGCGGTTTCCAACTCCTTTACGCTGCGAAACGCACCCCGGCGAATCCGTTTGTTGGTGAGTTCAGCGAACCAGCGTCCCACCAGGTTGATCCACGAACCGTAGGTGGGCGTGAAGTGAACGTGGAAACGGGGGCGTTTGGCAAACCACTTCCGGATGAGTGCCGTTTTGTGAGTGGCGTAGTTGTCGACGATGAGGTCGCCTCGATTCGGCGAAGTCCAGCCCCATTATGACGTGGCATCGGCCGCGTGCGCTTTGGCTCCATGACAGGCTACGAATAACTGCGCCGCCCGATCGCAATGAACAAGCCGCCCTCGTCTCCGAGCTGGCGGATCCAGCCGATCTGTGCCAGCCACCCCTCCGGCCGCCATTTGTCGGGAGCCGGTGCGAAGAGGTCCTCCGAGTCCTCGCCGATCAGCGCGCTTGGGTACGTCCGCATATACTCGACTTTATTTTCGTCAAACCAGCCCTGCACCTCGGCGAGCGTATGGCGGTGCTCCTCGGGATGCTGATATTGGTCGCGCACCCAGGCTTCCCGTCGCGCTGGCTCACTCTCGCGATCGCGTAATACTGGATCGAAGGGAATCCATCGGTACCCTGATAACCCCGCAATGAGCCGGCGCAGCCGGAGCGGAATACGGGCGAATGCGTTGTAGAGCCCGACTACAATCATTCCGCCCGGCCGAGCGAGTTGGACGATTCTGGCAAATGAGGCACACGGATTCGGCGTGTGGTGTAAGACGCCCGACGAGTAGACGACGTCGAAAGAGCCCGCTTGCAGACCTGGGCGCCGGAGGTCGGTTTCTACGAATTGTATCCGCAGTCCGAAGCGGCCCGCCGCCGCCGCGCCGAGCAGCAGCGAAGCCCGCGACAAATCGGCGGCGACCACGATTCGATTCGCACGGGCCAGATACAGGCTCATCTGTCCGGTTCCGCACCCCATTTCCAGAATGCGTGCATCGCCGGGAATTGCCCGATCCAGCAGGCGCGGGAACTCGGTCCGCTCGGCCCGCGCGTACAGCCATGCCAAAGTGTCGTGTGGTGGATAGCCCGGGAACGGCGCTCGCTCATAAAAACGGCGCAAGATATCGGCGTCCGCGCCGATATCAAGGCGTAGGTTGGGGATCCCGTCGGGCGCCTCGTAGCACGCTCCGCAGACGCGGCATGACCAATCCGCCGTGAGCGCGCCCTCGCATGCCGGGCACGCGAGTAGGTCCAAGAAGGCATTCACGGGTTAGAAGATCGAATAGATAAAAGGGGCCAAAGCTTCGGCGCTTGCCGCCACGATCAGGACTAAACCCGTGACGCACAGGAAGACGGCCAGCGGTATCATCCAGCGCTTGCCGGAACCGCTCTGCCACATTCCGCGCGCCAATTGCCCAATGGATTCACCCGCGCTCCCAAGTACGATTAGCCCCCGCTGGATTCTATTGCGCCTCTTTATCATGCGACTTCCTCCTTCGGCCGCGCTTGTACCGCTGCACGCTTTGTTACACGCGTCTGCCCAGCCACTAGGACGTCGATCCCGCAACGCCGGAACGTCGAATACCCTTCAACCGCGCGACCGACAATTGGTTCTCCAGCCACGTTGAACGATGTATTGAGCAACACCGGCAAACCGCTTCGCTGCCCGTACGCCTCGAGCAGCGCGTACAGTCTCGGCGACGTGTCACGCTCTAGAGTCTGTAGCCGCGCGGTGCCGTCGACGTGTGTGATCGCTGCAAGCCGAGACCGCCACTCGGGACGGACCGGATAGACGCCCGACATGAAACGTGCCAGCCGCGCCCCGCCCGGCGGCAGGTCGAAGTAACGGCCGGCCGCGTCGAGGGGAACTACCGGCGCAAATGGGCGGAATTCCTCGCGGTGTTTGATATCGCGGTTCAGGCGGTCTCGCATCTCGACCGAATGCGGCGCGGCCAGGATGCTGCGATGACCCAAGGCACGCGGCCCAAACTCCATCGCGCCGTCCATCCAGCCGACCACGCGACTGGCCGCCAAATCGTCGGCGATCTGACCGATCAAATCGCCGTCCTCGAACTCACTCACCGATTGGCCATCCTCCCTCGCCAGCCGAGCTAATTCACCTCCGTCCACCGCGGGACCCCAAAACGGATGGTCCGGCGTGTCGCGGTGTGGATTTCCGAAGTGGATACGGTCGGCGTAGAGCGCGCAGCCCAGCGCGCAGCCGGCATCGCCAGGGGCAGGCGGGACGAACACGCGCTCGAAGCCCGACTCAGCCAGGATTCGCGCATTGGCGGCACAGTTCAGAGCCACGCCGCCCCCCAGGCACAGGTCAGGCAAGCCGGTTTCCTGGTGGAGCGCCCGGGTCATTTCCACCAGCGTGTCCTCCAGCACTCGTTGTATGCTGGCGGCGCAATCGGCGTAACGCCGACCCGCGGCCGTCTCCAGATCGATGGGCTCGTAAGGGCTGCGAGGCGGCCCGAACAGCTCTACAAACCGCGACGAGTAAGAACGCTCGACAGTCGTCTGGAATTCGAAGTAATCGAGATTAAGCGCAAATGCTCCGTCGGGTGTGCGACGGATCAGGCGGCGCACCCGGTCGACCATCGTCGGGCGACCGTAGCTGGCAAGTCCCATCACTTTATATTCACCCTCATTCACCGCGAAGCCGAGGTAGGCCGTGAACGTCGAGTACAGCATCCCGAGCGAATGCGGAAACCTGATTTCACGGGTGAGCTCTATAGTGGTAGTTCCATTCGGGCGCTTTTCGCCGTGGCCGACCGATAGGGTTGCCCATTCGCCCACGCCGTCACTCGTCAGGATCGCCGCGCGAGGCGTCGGCGCGGTCAGAAATGCGGTGGCCGCGTGCGATTGATGGTGCTCGGTGAACAAAATCTTGCGCCGAGGCACCCCCAAGTATGACGAGATGATTCCCCGTATCCAGACCTTCTCGCCAAGCGAGTTCTTCATCGCCTTCGGGAAGGCACGCCAGGATTTCGGGAAGGCGCGCAACGCGCAGGTGAGGATCCGATCGAACTTAAGCATGGGACGCTCGTAGAAGACGACCGCGTCCAGGTCTTCCGGCTCCAGGCCAGCCCGCTCCAGACACCATTCGATAGCCGACAGAGGAAAAGTCGCATCGCCCTTAGTCCGCGACAGCCGCTCCTCTTGCACGGCGCAGACCGGAAGGCCGTCGACCACCAGCGCCGCCGCCGAATCGTGATAGTGCGCGGAGATCCCCAGAATTTTCATTTTTCAATATCACGTGTGCTGGCAGGCTGTCGCCTATTTTGCCAGTCCGGTAATCTTGAACGTAATGTCCAATTCATTCTTGACCTTGACCACCCCGCCAGCGATGCTTACAGGCTGAATGCCAAACTCGGTTTGTTTAAGACGCGCGCTGCCGGCATAGACATCCCCATCGCGCCGGACTTCCACTGCAACCGCCTTACTCACGCCATGCAGGGTCAGCGTGCCAGCCACGCGCCATGCTTGCCGTCCCATTGGCGTGACACTGGTCGAGCGAAAACGAATCTCTGGATATTTCTGGCTCTCAAGCACGCTGCTCTGCATGGTCTCTTGTATCATTGCGCGATCCTTGGTACTGGTCTTTTCATCAGGTCTCACCATCATCTTCTGTGCATCCACCGCAAACTCGACTTGAGCCTCGGCGCCTTCATTGAATTGCCCGCGCGAAATGGGCGCATCCACCCAATGCTCGTGACCAGCCGCGGAAAACAACCCCGTCTTTCCAACATGAACGATCAATACGCTTCTGTTGACGTCGACGATTTCGTCCGATGCTGCAACCAACATCCCCGGCGACAGCAAGGCCGCGACCGCTGCCGGACTGCAATAGCGCGTCATACTCCCGAGAACCTTCATCTCAGTACTGCCTGTCCAGTGAGCCGTTACGCGCCGGCGAGACGGGAACCCAGCCGACCCGCTCTCGCCGTTCGGCGCGCTTGGCGAGCCAGGCGAAGGGCGGTAGCACGATGAAGTACTGGATCGTCAGGAGGAGACCGCCGATCAGACCCGCGAGCGCCGTCGCCAACCGCAAATAGGCTTTCCACAGGCGGCTGAGGCGCGCGCGCCACAGCTGCGAACGGTGACGTCGGGGCGAGACGCGAGCCAGTTGTGTCAACGCATAATTCATGTGAAACACCTCGTCTCGCAGGATCTCCTCGAAAACAGCCCGGGTCGGCGTGTCGTCTTCGAGGACGTTGCGATAGACGGTAAAGCGGCTCGCGGCGGCCTTCTCCGATAAATGGAGGAAGGCGAGCAAGTGGTCATCGCGCCCGTCCACGCTTAAATCGTCAACTCCGTGCCCACTCGGCGCAAGCCAGCTGGCTTCAAATCCCGGCGTTGAACCGGGAGGTAGCGAGTGAAGGATCTCCGCTCCCCGCCGGCGGAACATCTCGCCGTGCCGTAGTTCGTCCTCGGCATGGGCCAGATAGAGCCGCCGCAATAGCGGGTCCCCGGTCAGCTCGGCAGCCCTCACCAGATCGCGCCCGCCACCAGTTTCCGTTTCGCCGAAGCGCAGCAGTTTATGCGCGCAACGCTCGCGGTCGCCCCAGATCCAGCGATGCAGCGGCAGAAGCACTCTACTATTAGACTGAATATGAGTTTTTGGAAGCTCCCTTCCTTTTGTAAAATTTTTGTAAACAAAACCGGCCGGGGGCCGCGACGGTCTGGCGAGTTGGACCGGGTGGCCGCACGCGTTAGCGCTGAGATTGCGGCTGTAGTGGCCGGGCTTGCCCTCGTCGGGTGCGCGCTCGCCACCGACCGTCGCTGGCTGGATCGGCACTTCCTGCCGCCGTTCTTCGTCTCGCGTCAGGTGTATGTGTTGGTCGCCTCGCTCGTACGTATCGCGCTGGCCGTCCTCGGGCTAGCGCTCGCGTCGTTTGCCCGACCGCGGATCGGGCGCTTCCTCGCGCAGGTAACGCCGGGCAGGCTGCTCCCGGATTTGGCGCGGATCTTCTTGGCGGTAGCGCTCGCACTCGGAGCGAGCGAACTGGTGCTCCGCTTCACATTCCGGCGTTCTTCGGAGGAGCAGCCAGCGAGCCAGGTACCATGGCGCCGCCGCGACCCGCGGCTCGGCTGGGTTTTCGTTCCTGCGCGTACAGGTCGCGACATCGCTGGGGGACGTATGATCGAGTATGCGTTCGACTCCGCGGGCTATCGGGTGCGTCGGCCGGGCGATTCTGTCGATCCCGAGCGGCCGACCATACTCTTCACCGGCGAGTCGATCATGGCGGGCCAAGGGCTGACCTGGGAGGAGACCGTGCCGGCCCGCGTCGAGGCGTTGACAGGTGTACAGAGCGCGAACCTGGCGGTCCACGGCTTCGCCACCGACCAGTCCTACCTGCGTCTGCTCGATGAGCTGCCTCGTTTTCACCGGCCGGTAGCGGTGGTGGCGCTGTTCACTCCCGCGCTTTTCGATCGGAATCTCGACGAAGATCGGCCGCACCTCGGGGCCGAACTCGTCTGGGTGCCGCCCAAGCCGCGCTGGCGTCTCGCCATAATCGCCAACTGGTTGGTGCCGTATCGCAGCGAGGAGGCCATTGAGCGAGGCATTGTTCTGACTCGCGCGGTACTGCGCGCAATGGTGAACTTGGCTCGCACGCGGGGAGCAGTGCCACTCATTGTGGTGCCACAGTTCCTCCCGGAGGATCCGACCGAGCGGCTGTTGCGACGCCGCATCCTCGACGAGACGGGACTGCCCTACGTATGGGTCGGGCTTGACCCGAGTTGGCGCCTGCCGCACGACCTGCACCCCGACCCGCGTGCGGCTCAAGCGATGGCGGTCGCCGTTGCGACGCATCTGGGCATGCGATGACACTTCACGCGTGTTCACAAGCCTTCCTTCTCGCGGTCCAGAGGCCCTCTTCTCGAAAATTACCAGAAGAGCGGTGTGGCACTCCGCAGGTCCTGTTAACGGAAGCTTCGCCCATTGTCACGGACAAGATAATACGTTAAAAGGGCGTTCGTCGGCGGGTAAGGTGGTGTTCCGCGCTTATTTGCGGCTCGGCAGCGGCGAAGACGTCCACAAATTCTTCGGATTGGCTCCAGGCTTTCCGGGCAGTAGGTCCGCGGAGCCGCCCGCACGACGGGTCTGTCGCGGGGAGCCAAATAAACTCTGGATTCCCCAAACGGCCGGCGCGAGACACTAGTCTGCGACGTGCACTCGACCGTTCCTGGCGCCCCGACTTCAAAAACTCTAACGACGGCGAGCTATCGAAGTCCGCCCCGCATCATCGGCGCAGGATTAGAGCCAAGACGGAGCGATGCTCTTTCGAATGCCTAAGACCTGAGCCAATTCGAGGACCACGGCGCAGCCGGATGCATGGTGGTCCCGCCCCGTCCGCGCCTTCCCTTTTAATGGTTCATGCCGATCATGGGTAAGCAACCGGTAAACACCGTGAGCTTTCAGTTGCCGTGTGAAAGTCAGAGGCAGTAGCCCCGCGAGACCCAGTAATGCCAGTCGCCGATGGCTTCCTGCGTTGATTCGTCGCGATCGATGGCGGCCAGTTGGGAGAGAGGCACAGCCATCTTCCGCCCTCCCCAGCGGATTTGCACAAGCATGTCGTGCTCGCAGGCTTCTTCGCTGGCCATGCGAAAGACCTCGACGGTTTCACCCTTCCGAAGCGGCGCGACGGCGTTCGCGGCGACACATCTTGCCCGGAACGGGAAACTGATCTTGCCTTCCAGATAGCAATACCAACTCATTGCCTGCTCTTCCGGCCGAGCATCGACAATGGCTTCGTTGTGAATGCGGTCTTCCCGCACCGGGTCTCGCTTGGGCCGCTTCATGACTTCGCTCCCAGGATTCGGCGGACAGAGGTGCGCCCGATCTGCAACGCGTCGGGCGATCTCGGATTTGCTGACGCCAGCGCCATGCAGTTTCCGGATTTCCGCAGCGTGTACTGCCGCGGTCGCCGGCCGGCCCAGCCGTTTTCCATTCTGCCGAGCATGCGCCAGACCCGCCTTAGTTCGTTCCCGCAGAATCTCTCTTTCGAACTCCGCGAAGATAGCCAACCGACGGGCCATCGCTCGACCGGTTGGCGTGGTCAGCTCCAGCGCCTCGGTCAGGGAAACGAAGCCCACTCCGAGGTGCTCCAGTTCCTGCAGTGTCACCAGCAGGTCCGTCACGGAGCGGCCCCAGCGGTCCAGCCGCCACACCAACACGATATCGATCTCCCGGCGGCGAACGGCTTCCAGTAGTTTCTCGCGGGCTTCCCGCCGCACCGCGCCGGAGTTCACCTCACGAACCTGCAAAGCGATCTTCCAGCCGCGCCTGGCCGCATGCGCATGGCCCGGTTCTGCATCGCGAGAGTCTGCTGATCGCTCGTGGAAACGCGCGCGTACAAGCCTGCCCGAAACATTTTCGGCAGCCTGCGTGCCCGGCCGAAAACGTTGCTGGATTTTGCCTTCCCGGAGCGCTGTTTTGCGGCCATTCCAGGATATTACTGTATCCTGTAGGCCGCCCGATTCGCCTCGGGGGACAAAACGGGAATGGTGCGCGCGCTGGAGGAGATCCTTGAAAAACCCCACGGGCGTGCCATAGTGATGGTCAGTACAGGGACTTTCACAGGGACTCCCGTTCAACTTGGTGATCTCCGATGAGTAACCATTAGGAAGTCGACGAGCCGGAAACCCTCGAAAACCGGGCCTGCTGAGCACTCTTTAGGTCCGTGCGAAATCCCGAACAACGCGCTTGCAGCGACCCCTAATCAGTAGGTTGTAGGTTCGATTCCTACCGCGCTCACCACGAAACCCGCGGCGATCATCTGGTTAGGTCGCTGCCCCTGGTAACCGAACTTGACGCAAAGGCTTGGTCGACCTAGCTCCTTCGCCATCGTGCAAGCCGAATGAAGACAGCTTGCCGCGCGTGGACTCGTAATCCACATGAAGAATGCTTGGGATACCCAGATCCTCGGCGGTCTGCACGAACATCGGGGTGTTTTCGAGGTAAACCACCTGCCGGGCCGGCACCTGGGTGAGGTCCAGCGCCAGTCGGAAGATCGCGGGGTCGGGTTTACGGAGGCCGACGTAGCAGGAAGAGACAAAGAAGTCGACGAATTTATCCAGCTTGAACCTTTTAATCCGATGCGCATTCAGCTCGCGCCCTTCGTTGCTGACCACGGCGACTTTCAGGCGGTGAAGGGCCTTGATGCGGCTGACTAGATCGATCATGTCCCTGTAGGGGCTCGATTGCGCGTACATGAACCGCTGAAACTGAGCTTGAGTGAAAGGGCGTTTTTCGTGGAAGACCACGCGACGTAGATATTCTTCCAGTTGGATCTTTCCCTGCTCGTAGGCGTCGAAGGCGAGGCGATGCCGTTCCTCCATCGCGTTCCAGTCCAATTTGAAGTACGCCGCCGCCCGTTTGCGCTCTTGATGATCCCACCCGTTGGTGAGCAGGACGCCGCCGATATCCACAAACAAACAGGTGATCGCATGCGCTTTCTTCATCGTCGTTCCTTTCATGCTCGTCCGGCTCGCTCTTGTTTGGATTGGCGGGATTGTCTTTCCCATTGGATCGGGATCAAAAGGACACTTCAGCGTGATCGAGGCCTCGGTTTTCTATCGCCGCCTGGCGCTTAGAAAACCGCCAATGGATTTATGGGCGATCCAGTCCCGCCTTCAACCGGAATCGGCGCAAACGTCAGCATGAACTCGTAGCGTTTTAGACGCCTCGCTGTTGCGGCGACCTGCTCCAGATCGAGATTCTCTATGATGTTTACGCCCATCCAGTTAAGCACGGCTTGATGGACCGGATTGACGGGAATACCTTCCGCGGCCCCCCATCCGGGCCTGGGATTCCAATCGATATTGAAATCGTGGCCAATGAAAGCAACTTCCCGCTCCTTGATCCAAGGGATGACATCGGCGTAGTAGCCTGCGGACATGCCGGGCTGCGGGGGCTTCGCCGCCCGTCTTTTCCAGCGGCCGACGTACAGCAAAATGACATCGCCTG
Source organism: Bryobacteraceae bacterium (assembly GCA_035934795.1). GTDB lineage: Bacteria > Acidobacteriota > Terriglobia > Bryobacterales > Bryobacteraceae > Palsa-187. The sequence goes on from DASYXM010000014.1 coordinate 34,794, forward strand.
GCCCGGCCTTGACCCCGGATTTTTTCTCCCATCCTTCCAGATCGGCGCGCATGATCGGCGTCCCCAGCTCGATCCAATCGACGCCTTTCAATTGCGGGATGTCGTAGAGAACGGCCCGCGTCACAATGCCGTCCTTCCAAGCCATGACACTGTCCTTCTTGCATCCGGTCTCGGGCGTGATGTTGTCGGCCGCCGGGTAGCCGTTGTACAACATTCCGTCGGCGAAGAAATGGCAGAAAGAATCCATGTGAGACAGGCCCAGGCCGTGGTAACTGACCTGGTAGTTATCGGTTGTGTTCGTCGCGCTGATCGCGTTGGTCACCCGATGGAAGACCGCGGTCGCGGGGACCTCCGGGTCAACCGCTTGCGGTACGGGCCGCGCCAGCGAAACCACTAGCCCCGTCTTGACCAGCTTCGCCGCACTCAGGATTTTTGCGGCGGTGATCAGGTTGGTCGTGCCGCGCTCGTCGTTCGGGCCCCAGCGGCCCCAGTTCTTGAACTCCGTTCGCCAGCGAAGATAATCCGCTGGCGTAACCTCTTTTGGGCTCTTGGTCTGACCCTGTGCCGGCAGCTGGGGAAAGCCCAGCGGGCCCGCCAGCAGCCCGCTCGCCAGCGCCAGTTTGAGACAACGCTTCATCGTGACCTCCCTTTCGGAATTTTATTTGAACGATTCGCTGCGCTTCCCGCGTTTCGCGAGTGGCCAGTCTGTATGGTAGCGCGCCCATCCCTAAAAGCCGGATGCAACCCGCGCGCCGATTCGCGATGCGAGCGGCTATGCGCCGGCATCGGGGAAACGTCGCTGAAGGGCCACGTTCCCGCCGCGGGTGGGACGTCAAGTGAAACGACGTGACCGTGATCATTGGAAGGCCTGGTTCAATTACCGTGCGAAGGCGACGTCGATTTCCGTAACGACTTCCAGCGCTTCGCCGTTGCGCACAGTAGGCTGATAGCGCCACTGCTTCACGGCGTCGGCCGCGGGTTGCACCAGCGGCGGTGGACCGCTCAATGTAACCAATCCCTTCACTTGTCCATCCACGCCGATCACCGCGCGGAAGCGGACTGTCCCTTCCAGGCGAGCCGCCCGGGCGAGCGCCGGATACGCGGGCGTCACCTTCTTTATCAATTTGGTGGCCTGCACGGATCCTGCCGCGTTGATCTGCCGGGGCGGCGCGTCCGATACGGCGTTCCGCGCAGTGGCTGGCGGAGCGACTGGCGCGGGCGGCGGCGGCGTGATGCGGGACGGCAGCGCGCCGACCTCTGGGGCGATCGTCGCGGAGGGGACTATGGGCACCGCAAGGGGCAGCGCGGGCGGGGCGTCGAGAATTGGACCGATCTCCGGGCTCGCTCCCCTGGTGTTCGGCGGCGCAAATGTTCGCGCAACCGTGCGGGTACCCTCTTCCGACGACGGCGCCGGTACCGCTTTGGCGGATGGCGTCGCTGGAATTTGGGCGGATGGCGCCGGCTCCGGTCGTGCGCCGGCCTGGCCGTCCTTGCGCGCGGCATTGGCTTCCACGGACGGATTCACCGTCGATGACTTCTCTCCACCGGAGAGCGCCACCGGCGGAAGACTCGCGCCCGCATCCTGAATGGATTCCTTCGGCGCCTGTTCTGGCGCCCTGGCCGTTGATTTCGCCGCATGGTCCATCAGCAGGAACGCGGTAAAGCCAACCGTCAGGATGACAACGGCAAGCGTGCCTAGAACGGGACCTGAAGTTACACGGCGTTTCAACCTGCCGGGAGCCGCATTCTGGCTGGGCTTTTCCACGCCGCCAAACAACGTCCCACCCACGGGCGTGGAGTACGCTGTCGGCGCCGGTGGGCTTGGCCGGGCTTTCGCGCGCGGTTCCTCTGTTTCGCTCGGGAAAACTTCCCGTGCCGAAGCGTCTAGCTCTACCGGCGGACACAAGCTTTGTTCGACCTGCGTGGACGCCTCGTCTTTCCTCGTCCCTGGCGCAGAAGTGATGATCCACTCGGCGGGAGGAACTTCGGCGGAAGTCGCCGGTATGCTCGCGGAGCCGGAGATCTCAGGCTGGGGATGCGCCGTCGCGGCCCGCCGCTGCCTGATCGATGCGAGCAGCGCCAGCTTCGAAACCAAGTGTAGTTGTGGCTCGGCCGCGGGCGCTTCGGGACCCGGCGGCGCCACCGGAGAGGGTGAAGCAGACGATTCGGGGACGCGAGCCTCGAGGTCACCCTGCGGTTCTGGCAAATGGTGAACCTCCGGCCCAGCCTGAGGTTCCGGCACGGGATCTCTATCGGCCGCCCCCTCTGCGACGGGTTCGCCCGCCGTTGCTTGCCATCCTACTCGGGGCAATGGCACCGCCGGCGATGTTGCTGGTAGCGAAGTTGCTGGTAACAATGTTACAGGCTGCAATTCAACGGGTGGTAGTGATTCGGCAGATCGCGCCTTCGGCTCAGGGCCGTCCGGCGGCGCTACTGCCATGGTGGGTGCCATCGCGGGCTCCAACTCCGGACGCCCGGCCACCGCCCGCAGCAGCGCCGCGAGGTTTTCCTCGCACACCGCCACGGAGGCAGGCACGTGCTGATCGCCTAGCGGCGGGGAAGGCGGCGCCTTTTGCTCCATTTGTTCTTCGGCCATGGGGACCCTGCGGAACTCCTTCGCGGTCCGGCGCTGGCGTTACCGGGCACACGCCTCCTCCCGCACACAACCGCGCCCAACGATTGCTAATCGGCGGAAGGCGCCGTGCACTTTAATGGAGAACCAGTGGTGGAGGGCTGGTCTTAATACGTCTCGCGGGCCGAATGAGGCCTTTCGGAAATCCGGTTACTTCTCAACCTTCAGGTTGTTCGTCACAGCGAATAACCCCGGGACGCCATTGGCGCGCATGTACGCGAGTTGCTTGTCCATTTCGTTGGCGACCACCCCCTCCAGCGATACGCGCCCGTTCTTGACGATAATGCGAATCGGCTTGATCACCGGCAGCGCGTACCGCTGCAACCCGTCGTAGCCGTAGATCGCTACAAACAATGCCCGGCGGAGACGATCGTCGTTAGGCGAAAGCGGCAGAACCTCGATTTGATTGTTGACCCGCTCGACACCTTCGATCCCTTTCACCGCCCTCTCCGCATCGCCTTTAACCGTCGGGTCGGTCACTTGCCCCATGAGCGTCACCGTATAGCCGTCCACGCGAAACGCGATGTTGTCGAAAACGTCGAAAAACGGAAGCGTAACAATTTCATGACGCACTTCGCGGATCAGGCGGTCCCGAGCCTTGTCGGAAATGACAGCTCGATTAGAACCGGTCTGCCCGATGCAGACGACGGTCATCGCAAGCGTAAGCGGAATGATCCGGAACATCCTATGGCCTCCTCGCCTTGTCTCTATGACACGTCGCGAGCGGTTGAGAGTCAAGCGCAATTCCCGCGCTCGCCGCCGCGGTCCCCTTTGCTACCTTCAAGGGAGTGTTGAAACCAACCATTTTTCGCGAATACGACATCCGCGGAATCGCGGACACCGAGCTGTTGAGCCCGGACGTCGTCGATCTCGGGCGCGCCCTGGGGACCGCGTTACTCCGCAAGAGCGGGCGCCGTGTGAACCTGGGCCGCGATTGCCGTTTGAGCTCGCCGCGGTTGCGCGATTCTTTGCTCGAAGGCCTGCTCGCCGCCGGCTGCGAGGTGACCGATATCGGCGTCGTCCCCACGCCGCTGCTGTATTATTCGGCGCACCTGATGGAAGCCGATGGCGCGGTGATGATCACAGGCAGCCACAATCCCGGCGAATTTAACGGTTTCAAAACCGTGTGCGGCCCGGCGACCATTCACGGCGAGGAGATTCAGGACGTCCGTCGCCTCGTCGAGGCCCACGATTTTTCCACCGGCCGCGGCTCCCATCGCACGGTCGACGTGATCGAATCCTACGTGGACGAAATCGGCGCGCAGTTCGATTTTTCGCGCCGCGTGCAAGTGGTTCTCGACTCGGGCAACGGAACCGCCGGGCCAGTCGCGCACCGGCTTTTCAAGAAGCTGAACTGCGACGTCACGGAGCTCTTCTTCGAAATGGACGGCCGCTTTCCGAATCATCATCCCGATCCCACCGTGCCGGCGAATCTACGGAGCCTTCAGCACGCCGTGCGCACCCAGGGGGCCGATCTCGGCATCGCCTTTGACGGCGACTCGGACCGCATCGGCGCCATCGACGAAAACGGCACGGTGATTTACGGCGACATGCTGCTGCTGATCTACGGCCGCGAGATCCTGACGCGCAAACCGGGCGCGACGATCGTCGGCGAAGTGAAATGCTCGCAGATTCTGTACGACGAACTGAGCCGCCTGGGCGGCCACGCGATCATGTATAAAACCGGGCATTCGCTCATCAAGGCCAAGATGAAGCGGGAGCGTGCCGAGCTCGCCGGGGAAATGTCCGGTCACATGTTCTTCGCCGATCGCTACTTCGGATACGACGATGCGCTCTACGCGGCTTGCCGGCTGATCGAAATCGTCGCGCGCAGCGGCCAGCCTCTTTCGGCGCAGCTCGCCGGACTGCCCCAAATGGTTTCGACCCCGGAGATTCGCGTCGATTGCCCCGACGAGAGCAAGTTCCAGGTGGTCGAGCGCGTCAGCGAGCGCTTCCGCAAGACGCACAAGATCATCGACGTCGACGGCGTGCGCGTGCTGTTCCCGCAGGGATGGGGATTGGTGCGTGCCTCCAATACGCAGCCGGTCCTGGTGTTGCGGTTCGAAGCGGCTAACGAAGCGCTGCTAGGCCGGTACCGGGCCGAGGTGGAAGCCGCCCTGGAAGAGGCCAAAAAGGCGGCAGCCTGAGGTTCCAGGGAAGGAGAGAGTCGCCGAACATTCCTAGGCAGACGCCCCGAAGCGCGAACCCTTGCGGCCGCCCGTTGTGTAGGATGCGGCTGGACCGTGCGGCGTAACGGCGTTGGAGGATTTTTCAGAGAGCCTAAGGAACTATACGGAGGACACGGCGCTACGATTTTGTTCTAACTTCCCACCCGAGCTTTCGGGCCATTGCGCGGACGTAGCGCTTTTGTGCTGCCAATTCTTGCTTCGGATCTCGTCGGTGGCGTTGTTTGGGGCGGTCAACCGAGGCGGCTTCTAAAATCTTCACTCGAATCTCATCCCCTGTTTTTCGTCGTCGGTTCCTCCACAGAACGTGCTCTTGGGTCCGGCTTATCAAACCGCCAACTCGCAGATACGACTGGTTCCTGCCGTTTCCGGCGACATGGCAAATCATCGTGGTTAGTACGCCATCCTCGCCGATGCCAGCCACGCACAGGCGAGTTTCGTTAACGTAAACTTCGAACACGCGCATCGTCCCCCCCCCGTTCATTTGTGGCTATGCCACGTATGTTGTGACGCCCTAATAAAGCAGATTGCGGAATGCCAGCACTGCGTTCAAACCGCCGAACGCGAACGAATTCGAAAGCGCCCATTCCACCTGCGCCCGCCGCGCCGTGTTGGGAACCACATCCAGATCGCAGGCCGGATCGGGACGCGTGAAATTCGCCGTCGGCGGGATCATGCCTTCGTGCAGCGCGAGGAGCGTGGCCGCGGCCTCGATCGCTCCCGCCGCCCCTAGCGCATGGCCGTGCATGGATTTCGTCGAGCTCACCGCGAGCTTCGCCGCTTGCGCGCCGAATACCCGATGAATCGCCGCCGCCTCCGTTGCGTCGTTCGACAGCGTGCCGGTGCCATGGGCGTTGATGTATCCGATCGCCTCGGGTGCCGTTTCGCCATCGCGCAGAGCGGCTCGCATCGCCCGAGAGGCGCCTTCGGCGAGCGGCTGCGTTAAATGATGCGCATCCGCCGACATCCCGAACCCTGCGATCTCTCCCCACATTTTCGCGCCGCGCGCTTGCGCCCGCTGTAGCGGCTCGAGCACCAGCATCGCCGCTCCTTCGCCCAGGATCAGCCCCCGCCGGTCCGCCGAAAAAGGACGGCACGTATCCGGAGCCACGATCCGCATGGCTTCCCACGCCTTCAGAAATCCCAGGGAAAACGGGGCTTCCGCGCCGCCCGCAATGGCGATCTCCGCCACTCCGTCGCGCACCATCCAGAACGCCTGCCCGATCGCATGATTCGCCGAGGAGCACGCCGTCGCCACCGTCAGCGACGGGCCCACGATGCCGAACTCGCGCGTGATCGCGCTAGTTCCCGCGTTCGCCATCGTCCGCGCGATGGTCAGTGGGTGGATGCGTGAGCCGTGCGCTTCATAGAGCTCGCGAAACTGCGCGTCCTCGCTCGTTTGCCCGCCGGTCGAGCTGCCGGTGACCACGGCGGTATTCTCCGCGAGTGCCGGCGTGATCGTAAGTCCGGCGTCCGCGATTGCTTCCCGTGCCGCGATGACCGCGAATTGCGCGAAGCGGTCCAAAAAGTCGGCTTGCTTCTCGTCGAAATAATCCGTGGCCCGGTAATCCGGGACTTCAGCGCCGTTCGAGAACCGCAGAGCGCCCTGCGGGACTAGCGTCATCGGCCGGATGGCGCTTTCGCCGCGAGCCAGCGCATTCCAGAACGCGTCCCGGGTGCGGCCCGGCGCGGCAATCACGCCGATTCCCGTCACCGCCACACGGCGCCTCATGAAGGCTGTTTGGCCGCGACCAGTTTCGCGATGCCTTCCACCACCTCGCGCACCGTGCGAATGGAGGCGGCGTCTTCCTCCGAAATACTGATGTCGAACTCGCTCTCCACTTCGAACAAGATCGTCATGGCATCCAGCGAATCGATTTTGAGCTCTTGAAAGGTCTTGTCGAGCGTCACCGACTCGCGCGGAAGGTGCTGCGCTTTCGCGATGACGTCGAGCGCGCGAGAGGTTAACTCGTCGGACATAGAATCTGGCTCACGGTTTCGAAGCGGAAGTTCATTTGATGCAGGCGTGGCACCGTGTGCGCCACAGCCGCGAGCATGGCGGCGACATTCGGCGCCCGCTGGACGCCCCTTCCATCGTGTAAACAAATGATATCGCCGCCGCGCGCCCTTCCGGTTAGCAGCGCGGAGATTTTCGGCGCGGGTAGGCGCCAGTCGCGGCCCAGGATCGTCCACATCACGCCCAGCAGGTTCAGGCGCTTCTGCACCGCGCCCAATCCGAACCAGCGTACGCCGTAAGGAGCCCGAAAAAGCTTCGGCGTCGCGCCCGTTACGGCCTCGATCTTGCGCTGCGCTTCCGCGAGCTCTTGGTACATGAATTCCCCCGAGTGGAAATCGAACCTAGGATGCGTATCGCTGTGATTCCCGATCTCGTGCCCGGCCGCCGCCACCGCGCGAGCCACCTCCGGCAGCCGCTCCACGTTCGACCCACACATGAAAAACGTGCCGCGCACGCCAAACTTTGCGAGCACTTCCAGCAGCGCTGGAGTCGATTCGCTCGGTCCGTCGTCGAACGTCAGCGCAAGCGACGCGCGCCGCCGGTCGCCGTGATACACCGAGGGCCCGAAGATCGCCGCGGACCGGCCGCGCACCGCGTAAGCCAGGCCTCCGCCCGCGGTCAGAATGGCAATCGAGCCTCCGATCAGCGCGCCTTGTGCCATGGTTTATTTTGGCGCGAACTTGAAATCCGAGAGCCCGATTTCGTCGTTGCCCTGCACCCAGAAACCGAACTTCCCTTGCGTGAAATCGCGGCCCGGCTCCATCCACGTATCCAGCACCAGCCAGTTATCGCCGTTCTGCAGGCGATGCACCAGCTTCTCGGGTCCGGCTTCGATCTGGATGGTATAGGCTTTTTCCTTCTCGCCCAAGCCGTGCTCGTGCTTGTCGCGCTCGTACGTCTTGCCGGCGATAATCACCTTGGAGGACAGATACTTTTTGTCCAGCTCGAACAAATCGTAATTCTTGGCGTCCTGATACTGTACGGCCCAACGGATGCGCCCGCCGCGGAACAGGTTTCCGCCGCGCAGTAGCTGGATGGTGAACGTGAATGTTCCGTTCGGCGACGGTTTATAGGGAATGAAGCCGCCGCCCTTGTGGGTCCACAATCCGTTCTGCATGCTCCACGCGCTGGGATCCTCGAAATCGGCCATCCCGCCGGCCTTGGGAGCCGGCGGCGGAGCCGTCACCGCTACGACTTTGGCCAGCGCCAGTTCCATCGGGTGCGTTTCCCCCGCGTTCACCTGCAGGCGTTCGGATCTCTCGGTGAACCCCGGGGCGCGCGCCGTGAACACGTACGTTCCCGGAGCCAGCTCCAGTTGGTTCTCACGCAGTTCGTGGGTCTGCGCCTCGTCGGCCCGATGATAGACCACCGCCGCGTCCGGCGGCGTGCGCGTCAGCTTGACGATTCCCATGGCCGCCGCAAGCACTACGTCGGCGCCGTTCAGCGCCACCGTTTGCCCCGCCCGGAAGGAGCGCTGCAGGCGTTTAGGCGCAAAGCGCTCGCGCCGCAGTTCCACCGTGTGATCGCCCGGCTTCACGCCGCTCGACGTCAGCCCGCCATCGTCGCCCACGGTTCCGATGGTTTTGTCGTCCAGCAGCACTTCCGCGCCCGGCGTCGCGCCGCGGATTTGTAAAATCGCCAGCTGCGGCAACGCTTGCATTTTGAACTCCACCCGCACTTCCGAGCCTTTCTTAACGTCCGCCGTCTGCGGAGGCAGAGCCTCGAATCCATCTTTCGCCACCCGCACGCTCACCGCGCCGATGGTCTGGACGCGCACCTGTCCGCGCTGCGTTTTGCGCGCGTATTCCTTGTTGTTCAGGAACACTCGCACGTCGTCCTCGCCCGTGGAAATGATCAGCGTGCCGATGTTCAGATCCGATTTGAGGAACGCCGTCAGCATGGGCGCGGGACCGAAGCTCTCCTTCATGTTGCGCTGATCGCGCCCCTCGCCCACCACGATTTCATCCACGCCCGGCTGGAAATTATTCAGATCCACGCCCGCCGGCGACACGTCGGCTTGCCCCTGCCCGTTCAGCGACAGCTTCCACGGTCCGCTGTTCGTCACGACGTGCGCTTTCGATCCTAGGCTCGATACCAGCACCGCGATCAGATTGCGGGCCGCCACCGGCCCCGTCACCACCGGTTGCTTGGCGTCGAAAATTTCCACGTTGAACGAGGCTTCGCCCGTGCGCGACGTTACCTTCACCGTGTGCCTCCCCGGCGGTACTTTTTCGAAGACGAACTGGCCCTCCTGCAAATCCGCCGGAGGCTGGTCGTCGAACGCAATTTTTCCCTGGTCCAGATCCGTCAGCACGCGCACCGATTGCGCCTGCGGGTCGAGGGCCAAGCTCACCGCCGCCGGTTTGCCGGCCTCCACCGAAATGTTGCTGGCCGCCGCTTCGTATCCGTCCAGAAACGCCGTGATCTGATAATTGCCCGGCAGCATCGACACGCTGCAATTAGAGGTGCACATCGGCTCGCCATTGATGCGCACGGACGCGCCGGGCGGATTCGTCGCCACCTGAATCTGTACCCCCCCTGCGCCAAGATTCTTCTTCCGCGCCTGGTTCACCAGCAGCACGATGGCAGTCACGGTGATCGTCGCACCCACCAACGCCCCCACCAACAGGGGACGCTTCCATGAGTTGCCTCCGCCGCCCGGAGACGTTCGCGGCGGCTGCGCCGGTCCTGCGGGCGCCCCGGGAATCGGCGGCGGAGCTACCGGAGACAATCCAGCGTCCCCCGCCTTCGTGGTGGGACCTCCGGGGACCGTCGGACCGGTCGCGACGGGGCCGGTGGGAATGGAGCCGGTAGGCCAGGCGCCGGCAGAGGCTGGTCGCATGGGACTCGCGGGTATTGGAACCTTAGGAGACGGTTCTTCCTCCGCCGGTGGCCCTTGAAACGCGGCTGGAACGGGCGGTGGAGCAGGTTCGGCCTGCGGAAGCGGGGGCGGTACCGGCGCCGGGGCGGCTGGGATGTTGATCCGCGGCGGCGGAGACGGCATCTTGAGCGTCTCGGGCGCCTGCTTCAGAAACCTGCCGCGATCCACGAGCCGCTGCTTCAGTTCCCCGACCGCGAGTTGCACTTCGAAATCACCCGAATGCAGGCGGCCGAGCTCATCGGCACGAAAGAAAATGGGCTTCAGACCGGCCAGGTCGGCGATCTGGTCCACCTGTTGGTCCAGGATCTTTAACTCGTCCAGTGGATTGAGGCTATCCGCGCCCACGATGCTATCGTACACTAGGACCGTTTGGGGAAAAACCAGTACTGCTAACCCGTCCGGGAACTCTAACCTTAGCCGGAACCCAAGACAAGATTCCGTCCACCAACCGAAGGACCGATGCCCGCGCGCAGCCAAGCCAGGAACCTGATTCTTACAATGCTGTTTACGATTCTCGGCGGGCCGGGAATCCTGCGCGTGTATCTCCCCGCAGCGATCACCCGTTGGCACGTCCCCACCGCACCCGAGCCTCTCCGCGTGCTTGCCTGGACTCTCATAGCGATCGCCCTCGTGCCGCTTGCTGAATCGATCGCGCGCTTCGTGTGGACGGGCCGCGGGACGCTGAGCATTCGCACCCACGGAAGCCCTGGTCGTCTCCGGCTTTTAGCGCCACGTCCGCAATCCCATGTACCTCGGTCTTCTGGCGGGAATCGCCGGCCGAGCGATCCTGTTCCGTAGTTTGACCCTTACTGCCTACCTGATACTCGTGGCCCTAGGATTTCATATGTTCGTCACGAACCCACGCTGCACAAGAAATACGGCCCAAGCTATGAAGCTTTCCTCCAACACGTCCCTCGCTGGATCCCCCGTTGGACTCCGTGGGACGGCTAAGAGTGGGACGGCTAAGAGTGGGGCGGTCTCAGCGCCGCTGTATAAACAATAAGTCTTTTATAAATAATAATATAGGAACTCTATTCGGCATGGGTTCATCCGTGCTCTGTGGCAATCTTGACAATCATACACTAAACATGCATAATGGCAATAGGCTAAATTTAGCCGAAGATTCTAGCGAGCGAGAGGCGCAAGGGGATATCAACATCATGAGCAAAATCATTGGAATCGACCTCGGCACCACCAATTCGGTGGTCGCGGTCATGGAAGGCGGCTCACCGGTTGTCATACCCAACCAGGAAGGCGGTCGCACGACTCCTTCGGTGGTGGGCTTTGCCAAAAGCGGCGAACGTCTGGTAGGCCAGGTGGCCAAGCGCCAGGCCGTCACCAATCCTGAGAACACTGTTTACTCGATCAAGCGCTTCATGGGACGGCGCTACGACGAGGTCGGCGAGGAGATGAAACTGGTCCCCTACAAGGTAGTGCGGGGCGACGGCGACGACGCGCGCGTCGACATCAGCGGCAAGAAATATTCACCGCCGGAGATTTCGGCGATGATCCTCGGCAAGCTGAAGGAAGCGGCGGAGGCGTACGTAGGCGAGAAGGTCACCAAAGCCGTGATCACCGTGCCGGCCTATTTCAACGACGCGCAGCGTCAGGCGACCAAGGACGCGGGCAAAGTGGCGGGCCTCGAAGTGATGCGCATCATCAATGAGCCGACTGCGGCAGCGTTGGCCTACGGCCTGGACCGCAAGAAGGACGAGACCATCGCGGTTTACGACTTCGGCGGCGGCACCTTCGATATTTCCATTCTCGAAGTGGGCGACGGCGTGGTCGAAGTGAAATCCACCAACGGCGACACGCACCTGGGCGGCGATAACATCGACCACCGCATCATCGACTGGCTGATTCAGGAATTCAAAAAGGATCAGGGCATCGACGTGTCCAAGGACCAGATGGCCCTGCAGCGCCTGAAGGAAGCTTCCGAGAAAGCCAAGATCGAGCTTTCCACGCTGCTCGAAACCGAGATCAATCTCCCGTTCCTGACCGCCGACGCGAGCGGCCCGAAACATCTGGCAATCAAGCTGACGCGCGCGCGTTTCGAACAGATGGTGGCGGATATACTCGACCGCACTGTGGAGCCTTGCAAGAAGGCGCTGGCCGACGCGGGCGTGACCCCGTCGCAGATCGACGAAGTGGTGATGGTAGGCGGCTCGACGCGCATTCCCAAGGTTCTGGAGATCGTGAAGAACCTGTTCGGCAAAGATCCCAACCGCAGCGTGAACCCGGACGAAGTGGTCGCGGTGGGCGCGGCGGTGCAGGGCGGCGTGCTGGGCGGCGAAGTGAAGGACGTGCTGCTGCTGGACGTCACGCCGCTCTCGCTCGGCATCGAAACGCTGGGCGGAGTTTTCACCAAACTGATCGAGCGCAACACCACGATTCCCACCCGCAAGAGCGAGACGTTCTCTACGGCGGCGGACAGCCAGACCTCGGTCGAAATCAAGGTATCGCAAGGCGAGCGCGCCCTGGCGCGCGACAACCGGCTGCTGGGCGTGTTCCAGTTGGCCAATATCCCGCCGGCCCCCCGCGGCATTCCGCAGGTGGAGGTCACCTTCGACATCGACGCCAACGGAATCCTGAACGTCACGGCCAAGGATAAGGCCACCAACAACGAACAGAAGATCACCATCACGTCGTCCTCCGGGCTCAGCAAGGATGAGGTCGAGAAGATGGCCAGGGACGCCGAATCGCACACCGCCGAAGACCGCAAGCGCAAGGACGAAATCGAGGCCCGCAATCGCGCCGATTCCATGGTTTATCAGATCGAGAAGATGCTGAAGGATCATCGCGACAAAGTCAGCGAGGCCGACGCCAAGAACGTCGAAGCGGCTCTGGAGGCCTCGAAGAAGGCGATCGCCGGCGGGTCGATCGACGAGATTAACAAGACCACCGACGTCCTGACTCAGGCCAGCCACAAGCTGGCGGAAGCGATGTACAAAGCGGCCGGGGCCGGAGCCGAAGGGCCCGCAGCCAGCGGTCCGGCGGCAGGCTCGGATGGCGCGGGAGCCGCGCCCGGCGCGGAGAAACCGAAGGACAACGTCGTCGATGCCGAGTTCGTCGACGTGGACGAGAAGAAGTAAAAACAGTGGCCGGTGTTCAGTGGGCCACCGGCCACCGGCTACCGTATGAATCAGGATTACTACAAAACGCTGGGGGTCGATCGCGGGGCCGAAGCGGAAGAGATCCGCAAGGCCTACCGGCGGCTTGCGCGCAAGCATCACCCGGACTTGAATCCCGGCGATAAATCCGCCGAGGATCATTTCAAGAAGGTCCAGGAGGCCTACGACATTCTGAGCGATCCGAAAAAGAAGCAGATGTTCGACCAGTACGGCTTCTATTCGGAAAACGGAATGGCCGGCGGCCCGGGCGGCGGTCCGGGGGGTCCCGGAACCGGCCCGCACATGGGCTTCGGAGGCTTCGATTTCTCCGACGTTTTCGCGCGCGGCGCGGGAGCCCGCGGCCGTTCTCCGGCGCCCGATGCGTCCGAAACCTCCGGTTTCCACGACATTTTCAGCCAATGGTTCGGCCGCCAGAACGAGCCGGGCACAGAAGCGCACCAGAAAGGCACCGATCTCGAATACGGCTTAAGCGTGGATTTCTGGCAGGCCATTCGCGGCACCCAGGTGCGCCTGAAGATCAGCCGCCAGGAAACGTGCGCCACGTGCGGAGGCAGCGGATCGCGCTCCGGCGCCAACACGGTTTGCCCGGAGTGCAACGGCAGCGGCAACGTCACCCAGATGGCCGGCGCCATGCGGTTCAGCCTGACCTGCCCCAAGTGCGAAGGCTCGGGACGCTTGCGCAACCGCTGCGGCACATGCCACGGCGACGGCCGCATGGTCACAACCGAAAACGTCGAGGTGCGCATCCCGCCAGGGGCGCAGCAAGGCTCGCGGCTCAGGGTCGCTGGCAAGGGCAACGCCGGAACCCAGGGAGCCCCGGCCGGGGATCTCTACATCACTCTGCGCGTGGAGCCGCACGCTTTCTTCCAGCGCGAAGGCGACGATATCCACGTCGTCATGCCCGTGCGGATCGATGAAGCGGGTCTGGGAACCAAGATCGAAGTGCCCACCATCGACGGGCGCGCGCTGCTCAAGATTCCCCAGGGCACCAAGAACGGCCAGAAATTCCGGTTGCGCGAAAAAGGCGTGCAGAACGCGCGCACCAGCGTGCGCGGCGATCAAATCGTGGAGGTCGCCGTGGAGGCTCCCGTGGTGCAGGACGAGCGCACCAAGGAGCTGCTGCGGGAGTACGCCCGCCTGCATCCCGAGGACCCGCGCGCCGAAATCTGGAGCAAGGTGTAGTTCTATGGCGAAAGCTCGCAAAGCCGGCTACATGATCTCGGCCATCGCCGAACAATACCAGATCCATCCGCAGACGTTGCGCCTCTACGAGCGCGAGGGCCTGCTGAAGCCGTCCCGCAGCGAGGGCAACACGCGCCTGTACACCGCCGAGGACATGGAGCGCCTGGAAGTGATTCTCAAGCTGACGCGCGACCTCGGCGTGAACCTGGCGGGCGTCGAAATCATCCTGAACATGCGCGAGAAAATGTCCGAGATGCAGCGCCAGATCGAGACCTTCGTCAGCAGTCTGAATGCGGAAATGACCACGCAGCGCGCCCGCACGACGACTATGGGGGCCGCGAATTCGCTGATCCCGGTGATCGAGATCAAGCGCCCGAAGAAATCGTGACCGGTTACAATTTAAAAGGCCACTCGACGGTTCAGAACCGGGCACAATGAGCTCCACCTTTCTAAGCAGAGTAGTTCTGAAGAACTATAAAAGCATTGCGGCTTGCGACGTCCACTTTGGGCCCCTAACGTTCCTAGTAGGACCGAATGGAGCTGGAAAGAGCAACTTCTTAGACGCACTCCGTTTTGTCACTGACTCGCTCCGAAACTCCCTTGAGCACGCTCTGCGCGACCGTGGAGGCATAAACGACGTTCGCCGCCGCTCCGGTGGACATCCCAACCATTTTGGATTGCGACTATTTTTTTCGTTACCGTCTGGCGAGGTCGGTCACTATGCGTTTCGGATTGGGGCGCGGCCGCAGGGTGGTTTTGAGGTTCAAGACGAAGAGTGCAAGGTCCATTCCGCACAGGCCCTCGGTCCCATTCACTACTTCCGCATCAAGTCCGGCAATGTCGTAGACAGCAGCCAACAGGGCCCAACTGCGTCAATTGATCGGTTATATCTCGTCAGCGCTTCCGGGCTTCCCGCATTCCGCCCCATCTATGAAACTCTCTCACGAATGGGGTTTTATAGTCTAAATCCAGATCGTCTCCGCGATCTACAGTCCCCCGACGCCGGCCAGCTTCTCGCGCGCGATGGGAGCAACATAGCCAGCGTACTTGTTCAGTTAACGAAGCACAATCCGAGCCGGAAACAGCGCATTGAGGAGTATCTTTCAAAGGTTGTTCCCGGTGTCCATGGTGTCGACGTCAAGGTAGTCGGCCCAAAAGAGACCCTCGAGTTCCGGCAGCAGGTCGCCGGATCGAAAGACCCCTGGCGGTTTCTTGCAGCGAACATGTCAGATGGCACGGTTCGAGCGCTGGGAATACTAGTAGCGCTGTTTCAGGCCGGTAACGGTACTGGCGTTCGCGTGCCGCTGGTTGGTATAGAGGAGCCGGAAATCGCCCTTCATCCCGCAGCCACAGGTCTCCTGCTCGATGGCCTCAGGGAAGCGAGCTGGTCCACGCAGGTGATCGTTACTAGCCATAGCCCAGATTTATTAGACGATCAGCAGTTGAGCGCGGACTCGCTTCTAGCCGTCTATGCCGAGGCGGGATCAACGCATATAGCGGCGTTGGACGACGCCGGCCGGGAAGCGGTTCTGAATCGGCTTTATACGCCCGGCGAGTTGCTTCGGCTGAACCAGATGCGGCCAGATCCCGAATTGTCACCGGAGAAGGTCGCAAAACAGCTTCGCCTTCTCGACGAAGAAAACGCCTGATGGCAGTGCGGATTGGGTGCGTCGTCGAAGGGCACGGAGAGGTGGACTCGGTTCCAGCGCTCATTCGTAAAATCGCGCAAGAATTGGACCCCGGACTTCATGTCGTGATTCCTCATCCGGTTCGCGTGACAAAGAGTAAACTCCTTAAGTCTGGAGAATTAGAGCGCGCCGTGGGAATGGCCGCGCTAAACGCCCACCGAGACGGCGCGATCCTGGTGGTCCTCGACAGCGACGAGGACTGCCCGGCCGAACTCGGCCGAGAACTCTCGCAAAGAGTGCGATCTGCGCGGCCTGATCTACCGTCCGCCGTGGCTCTTGCCAAGAGAGAATTCGAATCGTGGCTTCTGGCTTCCGGGGAGTCGCTCCGGCGCGGATCGTCGGGCGACTTCGAAACGGCGGATCGGCCCGAAGAGATCCAAGGTGCCAAGGAGTGGCTGAGTAGGCACATTCTTGGTGGTACTTACGCGCCCACGGTGGATCAAGCAAGGCTAACACACGCCTTGGACCTCACTCTTGCACGCCGTGCACCGTCTTTCGATAGATGCTACCGCGAAGTAAGGCGCCTGTTGGAAGCACTGACCCTAGAGTGAAACGACGCAGGAGCGAAAACGCAGACGGAAGGGTGTCAGCGCCGGACTGCTAAAAATGTCTCTGACCGCGCCGCCTCGCCACGACTCATTTACCATGGAAGGGAAACGGCGCGATGCTCCCACGTCTCCCTCGACTTATGATTCGGATCGTAGCGGGCGTCTCCGCGTTCATCCTGATCGGCTTGCCTCGGCCGGCTCTAGCTTACTCGGTACTGACCCATGAGGCCATCATCGATACGCTGTGGATCGACACCATCCAAACCGGTCTGATCAGACGCTTCCCCGGCGCGACGGAGGAGCAGCTCCGGGAAGCCCATGCCCACGCCTACGGCGGCTGCATCATTCAGGACCTGGGTTACTATCCGTTTGGCAATCACCTGTTCAGCGATCTGGTTCATTACGTGCGGAGCGCGGATTTTCTGCAAGCGTTGCTGGATGAGTCCCGGGACCTCAATGAGTACGCATTCGCCCTGGGCGCCGTGGCGCACTATGGCGCGGACGTGGAGGGTCATTCGCGGGCCGTCAACCGGGCGGTGCCCGTGCTTTTCCCCGCACTGCGCAAGCGGTTCGGCGACGAAGTGACGTACGCGGACGATCCGGCCGCCCACCTGAAAACGGAATTCGGGTTCGACGTGCTGCAGGTGGCCCGCGGGCACTACGCGCCCAAGGCGTATCACGATTTCATCGGGTTTCAGGTGTCCAAGGACCTGTTGGACCGGGCCTTCGAGAAAACCTACGGCCTGCATCTCAAAGATCTGTTCCGCACCCTGGATCTGGCGCTCGGAACATACCGCTACTCGGTTAGCAAGATGGTTCCCAATCTTACGAAAACAGCATGGTCCATCAAGAGCGACGAGATCCAGAGGGACCAGCCCACCGTTTCCCGCAAGCAGTTTCTATACAACATGAAGCGGGCGAGTTTCGAGCAGGAGTGGGGCGCCACCTACGATCGTCCCCATCTTGGCGCGCGCGTGCTGGCGTTGCTCTTTCGTCTGGTGCCCAAGGTCGGCCCATTCAAGGGCCTGGCCTTCAAGGTTCCGACACCACAGACTGAAAGAATGTTCGAAGACAGTTTCGACGCCGCCGTCACCCGCGACCGCGAGTCTTTCGCCGAGGCGAAGGCGGGAGATCTGAAAATCTCCAATCGGGACCTGGATACCGGAAAACCGGTGAAGCCGGGCGAATACCTGCTCACCGACATCACCTACGACAAGCTGCTGGTGAAACTGGCGGAGAAGAAATTCGCCGGCGTGACGCCTGAATTGCGGGCCAACATCCTGGGCTTTTACGCCAGCATGAAAACGCCCGACATCCACGGAATCGGACCGCAGTTGAACGCGCTGAAGGCGTTCGCGCCTCCTGCGAACTAGCCGAAGCGGAATCCGTGCGTACGACTCCTCTTTCGCCGCGAAAAGTGGGGTGAAACGTGCTGAACTGGATGCATGAGGCCACCCGCATCCATGCCCATATACGTTCAAACCGAACGATCCCTGGTGAAGGCGTTTACTTTCCGGGCGCTGATTCTGTGCTCCGATGCGGTTGTGATCTTTCTCATCACCCACCGCTGGGATACGACGCTCGGCCTGGTGATCGCGACCAACCTGGCCAGCAGCACGCTGTATTTCATCCACGAGCGGATCTGGAATCGCATCCGCTGGGGCCGAGTGGCCGGGGAAACGCCTGGATCGAATCCCCTGTAGGGTTTCGCGGCAAGTACACGATGTCCCTCGTTTGCGACGCTCCGAAGCCGAGGCCTACGCCTTCTCCGCGAAAACCTTCTTGGCGATGGTCATCGCCGACATGGCTGTCGGCCAGCCTGAATAGAATGCCAGCTGCGTGATCGCTTCGATCAGCTCCTGTTTCGTGACTCCGTTTTCGAGCGCCCGGCCCACATGGAACGGAAGCTGCTCGACGCGGTTCATCGCCATGAGCGCTGCGACCGTGATCAGGCTGCGATCGCGCTTGGCGAGACCCGGCCGTTCCCACACGTCCCCGAACAGCACTTCGTCGGTGAGCTTAGCCAGCTTGGGAGCGACATCGCCGATCATTTTCTGGACGACGGAGTCTTGCGCGGCGGAAGGTTTGGACTGGTTGTTTGCCATCGATGCTCCTTGAAATCGGTTCAACGGGGCGCCGGCGGAATCTGAATTCAGGGTGACGCCGGCGATCACTCCTTCGCCAGGAGCTTTCCCGTCGCCGCGTCGATCGTCACCACGTATTCCGCCGACGATATCGTATTGCCCCACATCACGCGCCAGGCCGGGCTCGGGAAGCGTCCCGCAACGTCCAGCAGAAAACTCACGGGCGGGCGTTGGCCGGGTTTTTCCAGGTACTCGGCGCTCGCCTTGGTGGCGATCTCCAGCGCTTCCGGCGTGTCGGTCCTGATTTCGGCGGCGGCAAAGGGCCGCTCGGCGCCCCCGGGGTTCCAGGTTTGCCGGGGTCCCGGGAACACGCCTTTGTGCAATCCCTCGGTTTCCAGGGCCGACCAGGTATAGGTGCGCCCCATCGCCGTCGATTCCGACACGAACACAGCCTCCCAGCCGCCCGCCTTGCCCCTCTCGCTCTTTACCCCCGCGACGTTAATGCTACGGACGGTCAGCGGCTGGGCGTCGGGGGCCCACAGGCGCGCCGAACCGTAGACGTACTGGAACGCCTGCCGGCCGCTAATGGGCGCGGGCGGCGCCTCGGGAGCCTTTTGCGCCGGCTTGGGCTCATCCGCGCAGCCGGCGGGCAACATCGCCAACACAATCGCAGCGGTCGCCGCGAGGAAAAATCGCATACAACTCCACTGTCGAATCCGGCGGGTGGCCCTGTCAAACCGAATTGTCGTTTGATGGAGCGCGAAAACGTTAAGGCGGAACCCGGATTGCCGCCCGCCGCCCCGCGCCGTATAATTTCGGCATGCAGCATAAAGTATTGATCTGCGCGGGATTGTGCGCCCTGGCCGCCTCGCTCCAAGCCCCCGCGCCGCTACACGCGCAAGGAGCCTCACAAGAAGCCGCCGCCGGCGCGCGCAGCGACCGGCCCGACCTCACGCTGGTCAGCCGCATCAAGCTGGAGGCCTTCGAGCATTCCCAGGTGATGGACACGCTCGGCTACCTCACCGATGTCTATGGCCCGCGCCTGACCGCTTCGCCGGAGTTTCGGCAGGCCGCCGAATGGGCCGTCGGACGCCTCAAGAGCTACGGCGCCGAGAACGCCAGGCTCGAAAAATGGGGACGCTTCGGCCGCAGCTGGGCGCTGAAGCAATATTCGATCGAGATGCTGGAGCCGCGCTACGCCGTGCTGGACGCGGCACCCATGGCGTGGTCGGATATCACGCGCGGCCCGGTTACCGGCGAGTTGATCTACGCGCCTTACGGGGGCCCGCGCCAGACGTTCGATCCGAAAAAGCAGCAGGAGGATCTGGACCGTTACATCGCGACGTGGAAGGGAAAACTGAAGGGCAAGATCGTGCTGTTGGCCCGTCCGCGCGACCTGGCGCCCTCCACGCAACCCCTGTTTACGCGGTATACGGATAAGGAGCTGAGCGACCTTGCAGCGGCGCCCGAGCCGGTCGCGAAACTTTCCGAGGTGCTCGCCTTGGAAATCCCGGACGACCCTGAAGAAGAGCGCGCGCTGTTCCGTAAGCTGCCGGCCGGCGTGCTGGAACAGTTAGGCGACCAGCGGCGGGCGGTGAACAATCGCCGCGCGAAGTTCCTGAAGGAAGAAGGCGCGCTCGCGGTGCTGAACACCTCCAACGGTTCCTCGAACGGTCTGATCTTTCCGCAGGGAGCGGGTCCGTACGAGGCCAAGGATACGCTCGCCCCGCCGTCGTTTCTGGTGGCGCGGGAGCAATACAACCGTATGGCTCGGCTTCTGGAAAAGAAGATCGGCGTAAAAGTGCGCGTCAACCTGGCGGCCGACATTTCGAATTCGGACGTGGACGCCGATAACGTCACGGCCGAGCTTCCGGGTGGGGCGAAGCGAGACGAGCTTGTGATGATCGGCGCGCACCTGGATTCGTGGCATAGCGGAACCGGCGCCACCGATAACGCCGCCGGGTCGGCGGTGATGATCGAAGTGGTGCGCATCCTGAAGGCCATGAACGCGAAGCTCGACCGCACTGTCCGCATCGCCCTGTGGAGCGGCGAAGAGGAAGGCATCTTCGGATCGAAGGGTTACGTGAAGCAGCACTTCGGCGATCCCGATACGATGAAGCTCACCGCCGAGCACGCCAAGCTTTCGGGATACTTCAATTTCGACAACGGAACGGGCAAAATTCGCGGCGTGTATTTGCAAGGCAACGACGCCATGCGGCCGATTTTCGAGCAATGGCTCGCGCCTTTCCGCGACCAAGGCGTCACCACGATTTCCATCCGCAACACCGGCGGGACGGATCACCTTTCCTTCAACGCGGTGGGATTGCCGGGATTCCAGTTCATCCAGGACCCCATGGATTATTTCAACGTCACGCATCACTCCCAGGTGGACACGCTCGATCACGTGAAGGCCGAGGATTTGATGCAGGCGTCGGCGGTGATCGCCACGATTGTGTATCAGGCCGCGAACCGTCCCGAGATGCTGCCCCGGAAGCCGCTGCCCGCCCCGGCGGTCAAGCTGCCGGCCGGGATCGGCGGCGGAGCGATGAAGTAAGCTTCCCCGAATTGTGCTCCGGAAACAGGGAGCCGTCCTCGGTTTTCTGCACCAGCCGGCGGGCGTATAATCGTCGGAGCGGGGAGGGATGTATGCGGATTCTGGCGATCGGGCTGATGGCAAGTCTCGCGGCCGGCGCCGCGTGGGGTCAAACGGGGGGCGGCTTCGGCGGCGGACCCGGTACCTTGGGCCCCGGACGAGGCTCGCGCGGCAACGCGGGAAATTCGTCGATAAACCAACGCCCCACGTTCCTTTCCGGGAAGGTCGCGCTCAGCGACGGCGCAACCCTTCCGGAACCGGTGAAGGTCGAGCGCGTCTGCGGCGCAATGGCGCGCGTGGAAGCGTACACGGACCTAAAGGGGCGCTTCAGTTTCGAGGTGGGCCGCAGCCAGGAGGTTCCCGATGCCAGCGACGATGCGAACGGCGGGAACTTCGGCGTCCCCAACCGCATGCGGGATCGCTCCCCGTTTGTGTGCGACCTGCGCGTCTCGCTGCCGGGTTTTCGCTCCGAGACCATTTCGCTTGCCGACAAGCAATATCTCGACAACTCCGATCTGGGCACCATCACGCTTCACCGCATTGCCAACGTGGAAGGGCTGACGGTCAGCGCGACTTCGTCGCTGGCGCCCAAGGAGGCCAAGAAGGCTTTCGAAAAGGGTGTGGAGGCGATCAATAAGAAAAATGCGGCCGAAGCGCAGAAGAATTTCGAAAAGGCCGTCGAGCTGTACCCGCGGTATGCCGCCGCCTTGTACGAGCTGGGACGCTTGAGCGAGGGGCAGAATCGCTTCGACGACGCGCGCAAGTCCTACGCGCAGGCGGTCGCGGCCGATGGCAAGTTTATTCCGCCGCACGAACGCCTCGCCTGGATCGCGCTGCGCGAATCCAAGTGGCAGGAACTCGCGGACGGCTCCGACGCGATCCTGCGCCTCGATCCCATCGATTATCCGGACGCGTACTATCTGGGCGGCGTCGCCAATCTGCAGCTCGGAAATCTGGACCTGGCGGAAAAGGACGCGCGCGAAACCATTGCCCGGGATACGGCCCATAAGAACCCCAGAGCGCCCTACCTGCTGGCGTTGATTCTGGCGCAGAAGCGCAATTATGATGCCGCGGTCCCACTGCTGCGCGCTTTTTTGGAGCAGAATCCCGACGTGTCCGATGCCGGAACGGTACGCCAGCAGCTCGCGGCGATCGAAGAGGCCGCTCGGGAAAAGGCATCTGCCGCGCAAGCGAAACCGTGAGGCCCCATTGACGGGGAGCGGGACACTGTTTCGGGTATCGTTCCGGACATTGCCACTGATATTGCGCCTCGCGCCGCTCCCGATTTTCGCCGCAGCCGTGCTGTTTTCGGAGGCGCTTCTTGCGGACGATCCCGCCTTCGAGCGCGTCTCGATGAAACTCGCCTTGTTGTCCAGCAGACAGGCCGAGCCCGGTTCGGTGATCCTTTTTTCGCCGGATGAAGTCGACGCATGGGTGCGCACGCGGGTCCCAGCGCGCTTCCCGGGGATCCGCGCGCCGAAGCTGGTGCTGGGGACGGGCAACGTGACCGGGTCCGCGAGGATCGACTTCAACCAAGTCCTGGCGGCCGAAGGACAACCTCTGAATCCAGCGCTGGAGAGACTGTTCGAGGGCGAGCATCCGGTGCGGATCGTCGCGCGGATCGAATCGAGCGGAGGGCAGGCGGTCGTCTCGCCGACGCGGGTCGAAGTCTCCGGTATCGCGGCGACGGGCCCGATGCTCGATTTACTGGTGAAGACGTTCTTGCTGCCGTTGTTTCCCGATGCGAAGATCGGCCAGCCGTTTGAATGGGACTTCGGGATCGATCGCGTGGACGTTCGGCCGGACGGCGTGCGCGTGGCGATCAAGAAGCGGTAAACGGCGTTTCGAATTGTGGCGTACAGCGACATGGTTCAGCGGCCGGTACTCCGAAGGTCTCCTCGCCTGAAGCATACTCCGGGGTCGGCGCGAAACCGCGCGACGGCAAGTCACAAGTTAAGGAAACGACGGCAAATAGGGTGCCGACGAATTGAGTGACTGCACAAACGGCTGCCGAGGAGTGCGCTTTGTGTGGCGCTCAGGCCGTCCGCAACACCGGACGCGCCCAACGCCGCAGCAGGGCGTCGCCGCCGAACAGCGCGACCATGTAGAATGCGTCGCCCATCAGCTGATTCTTGTAGAACGGAATCGCGGCGGTGAAACATGCGCCGAGACCGGCGGAAGTGTGCGGGTACGTCGCGCCCGTGGCCCACACCAGAAAATTCGACACGGCGAAAAACGAAAGATTGGAAGCGAGTCCGGCCGCCATGATCGTGCCGACGTTCTCATGCCGCCGCACGAGCCAGCCGAACAACACCGGAATCAGCGACGGGATGTAGAACCACAACATGCCCGGGTAGAAACCCAATATCGCGTCGCTCACGAGCAACGCCGCGAGTGTGATCCCGATTCCAGTGCGCAGCTTGGTCCACCGGGCGCCGCAGTACAGCGCCATGGCGACGACCGGCCAGAAGTTCCAGGGATGCGGGACGACGCGCGCCATAGCCGCAAGGCCGATCATAGCCAAGGCGATCTTCTTGTTGGCTTCCATGCGCTCCATTGTACTCCGTTCTCCGGTAGAGAACGCTCACACCGGGCGTACGCAGGCCTAACCGGAATTCACCTTCCATATTCAATCGGGAATTACTTGAGCCGCGGCTGAATTCGGAAGTTCTCGGGATCCGGTGGCACAACCCCGTTCTCCGAATGCGGCGTGCCCGCCGGGACCCAGCCATAGGGCACCGGCTGCGCCCGGTAGACGGCGTTGGTGAGCGCGCCCCCGCCCGTGCTGGCATGCGCGAAGTGAGGATTAACGTACTCCCAAACAACCTCCCCTGCGGGGGTGACCTGGAAGAAGCGCCCGTTCATGCCTTCATTGATGAACGTGTTGCCGTTCGGAAGCCGCTCGGCGTTGCTGATGAACGAGCTGTAAAAGGTCCAGAGTGCGCGGTCCGACTCCAGTCCCGTATACGCCCAGACGATCTCCTTCTTGATCGGATCGATCTCCAGGACCCGGGAGCCGGGCGTGGTCTGCATTTCCGCCGGCGGATATCCTCCCTCGCCTTGGTTATCGAACAGCAGCAGGTTGCCTTCGCCCGGTAACCCTGGAGCGATGAGGTGCGGGTTGTGCTGCCCCACGACCTGATCGACGGGCCGAGGGAGTTTTTGACGGGAGCGGGCCGGATAATCCGGGCCGAGCCTCCACACGATATGGCTGGTCTTTTTATCGATGATCACGACAAAGTTGGCATTCCGCGAACTGATCAGGATATTCTGCGGATCGAACCGCTGGTCGCCCTGCGTGAACCACTTGTTTGGTCCGAGCGGGGTCATCGCGTTCAAGTGCAAATAGTCTCGGTTGCGGCTCTCGCGGACGAGTTGGCGTTCCTGAGGAGTGAAGCCGAATTCCTCGAGATGCTCCGAGGCCACCCATTTCCAGACGATTTCGCCTCGAGCGTTCACTTGATAGATCGCATCGTCAGTCATTGTCGGCAAAGTGAACCCGGACACGGGATGAATGACGTTGACCAGGGCCAGGGTGTCGCCATCGGGCAACCGGTGTAAATCGTGGTGCTGGCGAGCCGCGCCTCCGGGTGCCTCGCTCCCCCACTGCGATATGATCCGGCCTTCCCAATCCAATTCGCCAATCGTCTTGTTCCGGAAGCCTGCCCCCTGCGCTGGCGCCGCTCCGCCCGGTGGGGGATCGAACGCCGATAACTGCACCAGCAGATGCCCCCGCGCGCCGCCACTCAAGGCGGGATCCAAAAACACGGGTGGAAAACCTGCCCGGGTCCAGTGATGCACCTCGTTCCCATTCATGTCGATCAGGTAGGACTGGCCCCCGCTGTCCTCTTGAGTGCCAAAGAACACGAAGCTGTTGCAGGCGCGACCGGGATCGTACAACGTGACACCGGTCGGAAACACGCGCGGATAGGCGAATGCCACAACCGCTCCCGCTAAACCACAAAACACACCTCGGCGAAACCGCCATAGAGCAGCTAAGGAACACCCACACGAGGAAGAAGGCATATGCAGCGGGACCCCCTTTTTCGAAGAGCTAAATTCAATAGATGATCGTGGCTGCCGCCATCGAATCATGTTCCTACCGATCTTATCTAAAATGGCCGCGAGATTAAAATGGTTCCCTCAAGCGCCGACGCTCCTGGTCGCTATTGCCCTTGCTGCCCTCGAACGTCAGCGTGACGCCCACAGTTTTCGCTCCTTCGTCGACTTTGATCGACGACGACGTCTGGCCCAGGTTGTCGAAAATCGCCTGGTCGCGGACGTCTTTCAGGAACGCGTCGGGGAACGCGGCGTCGAAGGGCTTGCCTTCGCGATCGCCCCACATCTTGCGGATGGCCGGCTCGCCGATGATATCCAGCCCCTCGATGGTCAGCCTGCCGAACGCGTATTGCACGCCAGGATCGACGGTCAGCAGAAGATCTACGGTGAGTTCCGGATCGCGCACCGTTCGCTCCTGCTTTACCGACGCGTGCAGGTACCCCGTGCCGCGATATTTTTGCAGGATGCGGTCCTGGGCTCTTTTCACCTCGTCGAAATCCGCGATTTCACCGCCGCGCAGGCCGGCGATCTTGTCCAGATCGCGGGGATTTCCACCCGCGTAACGCACCTGCCCGAGTTTGAATTCGGGTCCTTCGTCGACGGTGACGGTGACGGAAACCGCGTCCACGCCCGGCTCGGCCGATTTCTCGGCAACGACCTTGGGAAACGCCACGCGGACATGCCCGCGAGCCTCATACAGAGGGCGGACGCTGGAATCGAGCAGCGCGCGCACCGGCGCCTCCTTGAACTCCGCGCCAACCGCGACGGCGGAGAAAGCCATCGCCAGGTTCGAGGTGGCGATCAACTGGTTGCCCGTGAAGTGAACCTCGGAGATGCGCGGACGCTCGCCCGGCGGCCTAAAAACGATCTTCGGCTCGCCGCCGCGCAGGGTGGTGACAGTCCGCCCTTCCACCTCGGCCTTGCCATCGAGGGCCCGCACCAGCGCGCGTTCCATGCGCTCCAGCACCTGGCGAGAGCCGGGAATTTCGGCGCCGAATATCGGCTCGGCCTTGGAAATCGCGGCTCTCAGAACCTCGTCCGGGGCGGGCAGATCCTCGAACTGATAGGGGAACATCTGGGCGACTTCCACCAGTTCGAACGCGGCGTCGAAGCCGGAGCCCGACTGGCTCGGCTGGAAGCTGTAGCCGGCGCTTTCGAAAGCCCCGGTCGCGAGCAGCCGGTTGCGCGCGGCTTCAAAATCCTCGCGCTCGACGGGCTGGCCGATCTTCAATCCGCTCGCCGCGACGATTTTGTCGCGGGGAATGCGCCGATTTCCTTCGATTTTCAGGCTTTCAAGCGGGTGCTTCGCGGGAACGGCCGGAGCCTCAGGAGCGGCAGGCGCGGCGGCGGATGATTTGGGCGCAGTTGTGCGCTTCTTCTGAGACGCGGCCTGTTGGAACGCCGCCGGTTGGGCGGCTTGGCCGGCCATGCCCGGCATCGTCCACAGAATCGGACATACGCAAATCGCCGACGACCGCATATGCCAATTGTACGCATCTCAATATACGCAGCGAGACGCGGCGCCGTTGCAGGGAACAGCATTACTGACCGGATTTCCGATCCTCGCCCAGCAGCGCCGTCAGCGCCACCGAGACGAGGCTGACGATCAGCGCTCCCAAAAACGCGGGCAGAAATCCATCGACGTAGAAACCGACGCCGAACCAATTCCTGGCGATCCACGAGGCCAGCAGCAGAGTGACGCCGTTGATCACCAGTACGAAAAGCCCCAAGGTCAAGATAATCAATGGGCAGGAAAGCACTTTGAGGATGGGGCGTATGATGGCGTTGACCAGACCGAGGATCACGGCCATCGCGGCGAAAACTTTCCAACTGTCCGACTGGACCCGTATTCCGGGCACGATCCAGGCGGCCACCACGAGCGCGATGCTCGTTACCAGCCAGCGGATCAGCAGTCGCATCGAAGCACCCCTTTCGGATTTCGCGTTCTATCGCCGGACGATTTGAAAGGCTCGTTTACCATAAGACCGGCTCGTTTACCCTAAGGAGAGACAACGCGCGGTTATGTTCCATTTCACTTGTAACATCTGCGGACGGGCTAACGCGACGGCGACCCTCCCCTGGGAGCCTTCCACCTGCCTAGGATGCGGGTCCAACATCCGTTTCCGCGCTCTGAACTATCTGTTGTCCAAGGAATTATTCGGCGTGGGGGTGTGCCTGGAGGACTTTCCCAAGCTGCACTCCATCCGGGGCATGGGATTCAGCGACGACGAGCGCTACGCGCCGCGGCTCGCCGAGAAGTTCGACTACACGAACACGTTTTTCCACAAAGAGCCGCGGATCGATATCACGGAGCAGCATCCGGACCTGTGGGGGACATTCGATTTCATATTGTCGAGCGACGTGTTCGAGCACATCAACGCCCCCGTGGAGCGCGCTTTCGAGGAAGCCTTCCGCCTGCTGAAACCGAATGGATTTCTGTGTGTTACGGTGCCGTCGAGCGTCGAGGATCAGACCGACGAGCATTACCCCGGCCTGAGCGATTATGCCGTTACGAAGATCGGCGGCGAGCTGGTGTTGGTCACTCGCGACGCGGAGGGCAAACTCCGACTGCACGAGAAACCCGCGTTTCACGGCGGCCCGGGACAAACGCTTGAGATGCGCGTGTTTGCGCAGAACGATCTGGCGCGAAAGCTCAAGGTGTCGGGATTTTCGAGCGTGGAATTTCACGGCGAAAATGTAGACGCGTTCGGCATCCGATACGAGGCGTGCTCGCGGCCGCTGGTGGCGCGCAAAGGAACCTACCGGCTATCGGCCGAGGCGGTCGATCAACTGTTAGAGCATCACTTCGAGGTCGCCGGGCACGCGGGGCGGCTGCATATGGCGATCGCGGCGCTTCAGGTTCAGGTTCACGAGCGCGACGCGAAGCTCGCAGCGGCCGCCGGTTCCCGATGGCTCCTGCTGGGAAGAATCCTGGGGGTGGGGCCGAAGCTTCCCTGACAGCATGCGGACACGTGGGCATGTTTAGATTCACATGCAACATCTGCGGGCGGTCGAACGAGGCGCAGGCGCTCCCGTGGGAGACTCCGAGCTGCAAGAGTTGCGGCTCCAGCGTGCGATTTCGCGTGTTGATGTACCTGCTGTCCCAAGAGTTGTTCGGCGAGGGCGCCTGCATTTCGCACTTCCCCAAGATGCGCGCCATCCGCGGCATGGGACTGAGCGACGACTCCGCGTATGCGCCGGTTCTGGAAGAGAAGTTCGATTACGTCAACACTTTTTTCCACAAAGAGCCGCGCGTCGATATCACGGAACAGCATCCCGACCAGTGGGGCACACTCGATTTCATTCTGTCGAGCGATGTATTCGAGCACATCAACGCTCCCGTGGAACGCGCTTTTGAGGAGGCTTTCCGGCTGCTAAAGCCGAACGGATTTCTGTGCGTCACGGTGCCGTCGCTGCCCGGGGAACCGACGCTGGAACATTACCCCGGCCTGCGCGATTACACCGTCGCAAGCATCGGCGGCGAACTGGTACTGGTGACGCGCGACGCCGAGGGAAAACTTCAAGTGCATGAAAAGCCCGTGTTTCACGGCGGACCGGGAGAGACTTTGGAAATGCGGATCTTCGCGCAGAACGATCTGGCGCAGAAGCTAAAGGCCGCCGGATTTTCGAGCGTGGAATTTCACGGCGAAAACGTCGATGCTTTCGGCATCCGCTATGAGGATCTGTGTTCGCGCCCGCTAGTGGCTCGCAAAGGAACGTTCACGCTGCCCGCCGCCGCGGTCCGCGAGTTGCTGGAAGATCACTTCATCACGATGAAGGCTGTAACGGGCTCGAAGTGGCTCCGCCTGGGAAGGAGCTTGGGGCTGGGACCGAAGTTCCGCCGATATCCTCGCCTGGTGCGGCTGGCTCGCCGGTATTTTTCGTGACGCCATGCGTCGACGTGAGCGTCGACGCGGCACGCGAGAGCGCGTGCGCCACACTCCGATCTGGCGTTTATTTCTTCTGGCTTGCCGCCAATGCCTGATCGAGATCCCATTCGAGATCGCCGATATCTTCCAGGCCGACGCTCAAGCGGATCATGTCGGGCTCGACGCCCGCGGCTTTCTGCTGCGCGGCATTGAGCTGCTGATGGGTGGTCGAGGAAGGATGAATGACCAGGCTCCTCGCGTCGCCGACGTTCGCCAGGTGCGAGAAGACCGTCAGGCTGTCGACGAACTTCTTGCCGGCCTCGTAGCCGCCCTTGATGCCGAACGAAAACACCGAACCGGCGCCCTTCGGCAGGTACTTCTTGGCCAGCGCATGATACGGGTTGTCGGGCAGGCCCGGGTACTTCACCCAGGTCACGTCGGCGTGCGCCTTCAGGAACCTGGCCACCGCGAGCGCGTTCGAAACGTGGCGATCCATGCGCAGGCCGAGCGTCTCGACGCCTTGCAGGAACAGGAACGCGTTGAACGGGCTCATGCACGGGCCGAAGTCGCGCAGGGCTTCGACGCGCGCGCGGATAATGAACGCGATGGGTCCGAACACCTCGCCGAGGTTCATTCCGTGATACGCGGGCGAAGGCTGGTTGATCTGCGGGAACGGCGCTTTCATCCAATCGAACTTGCCTCCGTCGACGATCATGCCGCCGATGGAGTTGCCGTGCCCGCCCATGAACTTGGTGAGCGAATGCACCACGATATCGGCGCCGTGATCGATGGGGCGGCACAGGTAGGGCGTGGCGAAGGTGTTGTCGATCACCAGCGGCAGGTTGTGTTCGTGCGCGATCTTGGCCACCGCCTCGATATCCAGGATGTTGCCGCGCGGGTTGGAAATGGTCTCGCCGTACAGGCAGCGCGTCTTCTTGGTGATGGCCTTGCGGAAGTTCTCGGGGTCGTCGGGCTCCACGAAGGTCGTCTTGTATCCCAGGCGGCGGAAGCTCACGTCGAACTGGGTGTAGGTTCCTCCATACAGCGTGCTGGCCGAAACGATCTCATCGCCGGGCTCCAGCAGGCCGTTGATCGTCACGAACTGCGCGGCCTGGCCGCTGGACATCGCCAGGCCCGCGACGCCGTTTTCAAGCGAGGCGACGCGCTGCTCCAGCACGTCGGTGGTCGGATTCATGATGCGCGTATAGATGTTGCCGAATTCCTGCAGCGAGAACAGGCGCGCCGCGTGATCGGAATCCTTGAAGACGAAGGATGTGGACTGATAGATCGGCACCGCGCGAGCCCCCGTGGTGGGGTCGGGCTGATAGCCGTGGTGCAGCGAGCGGGTGTCGAATCCAAAGTTACGCTCGGGTTTGTCGGGCATAGGGTTAATTCTAGTACGGGCGCGGTCGGCCTTTTCGGGGGCACTGTTGGGCTCTCCAAAAACATGCGACTCGTTGCGTTTGGCGCGTCCCCCGTGCTAAAAACAACACAGGAGAACTGTGGTGAAACTGAAGACTTTCTGCGCCATTTTATTTACGATTTTGTTGGTCGCGGCGTCCGCCTGGGCGCATCATTCGCCTTCGGCCATCTTCAACATGACCAAGAAGGTGAACATCACCGGAACGCTGACCGAGGTGAACTGGGTCAATCCGCACATCGTGATCATGATGGACGTGAAGAAGGACGGCGCGACCGAGTCGTGGAGATTCGAAAGCAACCCGCCAGCCTGGTTCCGGCAGGTAGGCGTGAACCGCAACGATTTCGCGAAGGCACTGGGGCAGACGGTCACGGTGGAAGTCGTGACGGCGGTCGACGGGTCGCGCTACGGGTATATGCAGAAGATCATGCTGCCGGACGGCACCGCCCTGGAACTGGTGGGCGAGCCGGAAAAAGCCGGCAAGTAAGGAGACCATGCGAGCCATGAAACAACATCTTGTTTGCTTGACGATCACCGGTATGATGTTCGCCGGGTTCGCTCCGGCGCAACAGAAGCAGGCGGCTCTGAAACCGGCGGCTGGCGAGCTGAAACGCACTGCGGACGGGCATCCGGACCTGAGCGGAACCTGGATTTATGCGATCGATCTTGCGCCGGTCGCTCTGAAGAAGGAAGTGGCCGGCAAGGTGTCGATCGCCACCGTCGATCACAGCGGCAACGTGAAGGTGAATGCGCCCATTGCCAAGGCTCTGCCCTCCCAGCCGGAGCCGTCCTACAAGCCCCAGTTCCAGGCGAAAGTGAAGGATCTGTTCGATCACGAAGGCAAGACCGATCCGGTGTTCTATTGCGGCCGCCCCGGGGTGCCGCGCATCGGCCCGCCGCGCCGCATTGTCCAAATGCCCAACGAGATGCTGTTCCTGTATGAGGACGCGTCGGGCGACACCTACCGCGTGTTCCCCACCGACGGCCGCAAGCATCGCGCGGACGCGAATCCGTCCTATTACGGCGATTCGGTCGGTCACTGGGAAGGCGACGTGCTGGTGGTGGACGTCACCAGTTTCGTGGAGGATGGCTGGTTCGGCGAGGGCGGCTATTTCCACACCGACAAGATGCACGTGACGGAGCGGATCTGGCGCGACGGCGAGAACCTGGCATATCAGGCGATCGTGGAAGATCCAGGCGTGCTAACGGCTCCCTGGACCATGGCTCCGCGGCTGGTGAAGCCGACCACGCTGCTGCTGGAAGAATCACCGGCGTGCAAGGACGAGGACGGAGCGAAGCTCCTGAATAACGATCATCACGGGCAGCGGTAAGCGATCGCCCAAATTCGGCGGAAGACCCGCGGATACACGGCTCCGCGGGCTTTTTTGAGCGGCGGCCCAAGCTCTACACCAAAGAGGCCG
Organism: Bryobacteraceae bacterium; assembly: GCA_035934795.1. Taxonomy (GTDB): domain Bacteria; phylum Acidobacteriota; class Terriglobia; order Bryobacterales; family Bryobacteraceae; genus Palsa-187. The sequence goes on from DASYXM010000014.1 coordinate 66,505, forward strand.
TGCACTGCGGGCAACGGCGCGCCTTCAGCGGGATGGTGCTGAGGCATTCGGGGCACTCCTTGGTTTGGGGAGCGAGCGCGGGTGGAGGAGGGGCCGGCATCAGCCGGTTCACCTGCTTCACGATGAGGAAGATCACGAAGGCGACGATCAGGAACTCGATCACAGTGTTTATGAACAAGCCGTATGCGAGCGTTGGCGCGGCGGCCTTCTTGGCATCCGCCAGAGTGTCGTAGTGCTGGCCGTTCAGCGCGACAAACAAGTTGGAAAAATCCAGCTTCCCGGCCGCCAGGCCGATCACCGGCATCAAAACATCGTTCACCAGGGAAGCCACGATCTTGCCGAAAGCGGCGCCGATGATCACGCCGATGGCGAGGTCCAGCACGCTGCCCCGCATGATGAATTTCTTGAATTCCGCAAACATGACGTTCGGTCCTCCTATGTTGAAAGAGGGGACAGACCGCTCTGTCCACTCCCGGTACACACGTAGAGTCAGAAGTCTGCAAAAGAGGGACAGAGTCCGGAACGGACGCCAACGACGCGTAGTCTGTCCCCTTTTTCAACGTCCCCCTAGCGCGCCAGTATACGATAATGAGGCATGGCCCAGGCGCCCAAACTGATCGCCGTCAAGTGCCCCTGCTGCGAGGCCGATCTGCACATCGACCCCGAAACGCAGGCCGTAATCCGCTACGAGGAGCACGAGAAGCGCAACCCGCTGGCCGATTTCGAAACCGCCGTTCAGCACATGAAGGGCGAAGCCGGCCGGCGCGAGGACGCCTACAAGAAATCGGTGGAGAGCCATAAGAACCAGAACGAGATTCTCAGCAAGAAATTCGACGAGATGCTGAGGATCGCCAAAGAAAATCCCGACGCGCCGCCGCCCAAGCGCGACATCGATTTCGACTAAGTGAAAGCCGCCGCCCTATTCAGGAAACCCGCTCGCCCGAAGACCGCCGCCGCTCGCGCCGCGCGTGTCAAGACCATCCTCAAGATTCTGGACCTAATGTACCCCAACGTCACCTGCGCTCTGCACCATTCGAACGCGTGGGAGCTGCTGGTGGCCACGATTCTTTCGGCACAATGCACCGATAAACGCGTGAACGAAGTGACGCCCGGGCTGTTTCGCAAATACCCGACCGTCCGCGATTTCGCCAATGCGAACCAGGACGAGATGGCGCAGGACATCCGCTCCACCGGCTTCTTCAACAACAAGGCGAAATCGGTGATCGGCGCGGCGCGCAAGATTCTTTCCGATTACGGCGGCGAAGTTCCACGCTCGATGGAAGAACTCCTGACGGTTCCGGGCGCTGCCCGCAAAACCGCAAACGTAGTGCTGGGGACGGCGTTTGGAATCGCCTCCGGCGTGGTGGTCGACACCCACGTGCAGCGCATCGCCAACCGGCTCGACCTCACCAAGGAGAGCGACCCGAAAAAGATCGAACAGGACCTGATGAAAGCGATCCCCAAGGAAAAATGGATTTTATTCGCGCACCAGATTATCCATCTGGGACGCGGACCATGCACGGCGCGGAATCCTAAGTGTGGAGAGTGCAAACTCAACCCGGTGTGCTACGCGAAGGATAAGACGGTCTGACCCGATAGTGCCGGCTCGTCGACGCCGACACTGGGCGTCACTCCGCCTGGGAATGCGGTCGCGGGTCCATCAGTCGACCCGTCACGGCCGCCGTTAAGACGTTACAAGTGCCCCCGTTCACCAAAGTGAGGCCCGCCTGGCATTGCGGCGTGAGGCTGGGCGTAATGAGTATGTCGGGAGAGCCAACCGTGACATTGGTGATCAAGATCGTCCCACCCGTATTGTTTGCGACAGCCGCCCCCCCTCCGTCAGCGATCGTGAACATAAAAGGGCTCGCTCCCGTAATGAATTCAGTGGCACCCGTCGCAGACGCCTGGGGGACCAGATGTTGCCGACCGACAAACAAGGACACACCCGCCAGCAGTAGGATGGCCGCTAACGGATGCACGACCGGTGAACGGAGCTTCTTCCTGAAGACAAGGAAGGCGAATAGTAGGCCCAGTGTCACGAGCAAGGTCGTGCCGGGCGCCGGTGTCCCGGAGGGTTGCGCCGTGAAGGTAATGGTTACGGTGGCGGCTTGCGCCGCAGCCGCAAAAACTCCCGCTAAGAACAACACCGCCATGAGTCGGTTCATCCGGTTCCACACCCTTTCTGCGACGAGCTTTGCGTTCCTCATACGATCACCCAGACCGGTGACTCGCAAAAACGCTTTCCGCCACATTAGCATGGAACGGCGTTCACCGCAATTCAGATAAGATTCGGATAAGATGTGGAGCGCCGGCGAGCTAGCGGGGCGCGGCCTCGCCGGTGAGGTGCAAGCCTTTGTGGATGGCGTAGAGGGCCAGTTCCAGACGGTCGGAAACGCCCAGCTTATCGAAGATGTTGTGCAGATGGTTTTTAACGGTCTGCTCGCTGATGAACATCTTCTCGGCCATTTCCTTGTTCTTGTAGCCCTGCGCGACCAGCGCGACGATCTCGCGCTCGCGCGTCGAAAGCGGGCTGCGCTCGCGGCCCTTGCCGCCCGACGCTCCGCTGCCCTCAAGGCCCGTGGAAAACTGCCGCATGACGGCCGCGGTGGTGTGCGAATCGAGCCAGATTTCGCCGGAATGCACTTTGCGGATGCTCTTGACGATCAGGTCCGGGGCGGTCTGCTTCAGCACGATGCCGCTGCAGCCCAGCTTCATGGCCTGCACGAACTCGTTCTTGTCTTCCGAGGCGGTCAGCACGATCACGCGCGTGCGCTTGTTGGTCTGCGAAAGCGCCTGCAGCGCCCCCAGCCCGTCCAGATTGGGCATGCGGAGATCCAGCAGCAGGACGTCGGGATCCAGCTCGCGGACCTTCTCCAGCACCTCGCGGCCGTCGGTCGCTTCGCCGACGACTTCAAAATCGTCTTCGAGCAACAGCAGCTTCTTGAGTCCGTCCCGAACGATCGGATGATCGTCGGCGATCAGCAGCCGGATCGTACCTTTCCTGGCTTCTTTGGCCTCCGCGGAATCGTTGGGGGGGGCGGTCATAGCGTCGATGATCTCCACTTCTTTGTTCTCCCGTCCCGATGTTATGCGGTTCTAGTACTCGCCGCAATTCACGGCCCTCTTAAGTTTTGGGTGCAGAGTTACCCTAATTCCTTTCTAAGGTCGCCTTAGTTCCGGAGGACGAAGGGACTAAGTTTATGAAGCAATAATGGAGAAACAGCGGATTCTCGCAGGCTCCCTGAGCCTTCCAATATTGTGTGGGGATTTTAAAAATACTACACTGATTTGCGGGAAAACGGAGGCGGTGTTTTCCACACCAGAGGAGGCCATCGATGAGAAACGCCCCGAAGAGCCCGCCTCAGTTGCCGCTCATACCTTCAGAAAAGAAGATGAGGAGCGGCAACGCCGTCCGGTACGCTCATTTCCCGACCAGGTGCTCGAGGCCTTTGGAATTCTCGCAAATCGTTTCGAACAATTCCGTGTCGGGAAGCAGGTGAACCTTGATCATCGAATTCCACGGCGCAGTGTAAGCCTTGGGATCGTCGATCGTGATGCCGATTTCCATGTGCCCGAAATCCAGACGGTGGAACCGCTCGACGACGTGCAGCGCCTGGGTTTGGGGATGGCCCAGGTTGGTGTCGAGCCAGCCGCGGTCGTTGAAGCCGGTGGTATCCACCTTCAGGACGTCACCCTCCCACGCGCCCACCGAATAACCCATCCAGGTCGGCTGCGGATCCTTGGGCAGCGCCCGCCCATCGAGGAAAAATTGGCGCGTCGCGCTGGTGGAAGTGGTCTCGTAGATCACGATGACTTCCTTGGGGATCTGGATGATCTTGAAGGGCGCGATGCTTTCCGCCCGTGGCACGCCGGGCGGCATGCACAGATTCAGGGGATCGTCCTTGTGGTTGTTATCTATGCGCTGCTGGACGATCGCGCGCGCCCACGGTTGAAGAGGGACCTCACGCTGGGGCTCGAGGTTCAGATCGAAGAAACGGTCGAGGTTATCGGCCTCCCAGATTCCGGAAAGATCGGGCTTGCCGTCGGGTGCCTTCGGCGCCGGAGCCGAGAGGTTCGGTTTCCCGTCGGCCGTCCGCGGAGTCGTGGGGTCGGGGACCTTGAACCACTGCGCGGAGGCCGGTACGCAAGCCAAGAGCAGAACCGCAGCGGCGCTCGCCGGAATCGATCCGAACATCGATCTATGCTGGGAACGCACGGACCTGCGCACGGGAACTCGAACATCCAGAACCATTTGCTCATTGTAGTCCAGCGTCGCGGCTGCCAAGTAAGTGACCATAACTTGATGACGATCCTCTCCTATCGGGACGAACCCAATCGCGGATAAGTTGACAAAGACGAGTTGACAAAGTTGAGTTGACAACGTTTGCGGCACTGCGGCGGGGTCGTCGAGGGTTGGTGCCGGGCGTCCGTGATTGGAGTAGAATCTTCGACAGCCTTATGATGTGCCGAATCTGTCTTGCGATTGCGATATGCGCGTCGTCCGCCATGGCCCAATGGCTGGATTATCCTACTCCCGGGCTGCCTCGAACGGCGGACGGCAAACCGAATCTGGCCGCCCCGGTTCCTAAAGCGGCGGACGGCAAGCTCGATCTGTCGGGGCTGTGGCTGCGCCTGCGAAATCCCAACGAGCGTGTCACCGAACTCGCGATGGGTCCCAACCTGGAGGATTTCATGCGGCCCGGCGAAAAAATCCCGCCCCTGCTCCCGGCCGCTGAGGCGCTCCACCAGCAGCGCATGGCGAATTTCATGAAAGACCGTCCTTCGGCGCACTGCTTGCCCCACGGCATCCCCGACGAAATGCTGATTCGCACGCCTGTGAAAATCGTGCAGAATCCCGGCCTGACGATCATTCTGTACGAGCAGTTCACGCGCTACCGGCAGATCTTCACCGACGGGCGCCCCGCTCCCCCGGTCGCCACGCCCGCCTGGCTCGGCTATTCCATCGGCAAGTGGGACGGAGACTGGTTCCAGGTGGACACGCGCGGCTTCAACGATAAAAGCTGGATCGACGACAGCGGCCGTCCTCATACCGAGGCCCTGCACACGGTCGAGCGCTTCCGCCGCAAGGACTTCGGTCACATGGACGTAGAAATCACCATCGACGATCCGCAGGCGTATACCAAGCCCTGGTCGTTTCCCCTGCAATACGAAATTCTCGCCGATACGGAGATCATCGAGGACGTGTGCGAGAACGAGAAGGACGCGGCCCACGCGGTGGGTAAGTAGCGGCGGCCGGCCTCGAGTTCCGGCGCTGACCGTTCCACAGTGTGAACTAGCCGATTGACACGATCTCGATTTTGAGGATTACCATTAGGGAGGAAGTTGTGGAGAGAAGGAACGGACTGCCACCGGTGCATCCCGGCGAGATTCTCAGGGAGGACGTTCTTTCTGAGGTCGGTATTTCCGTGACGGCCACCGCCAAAGCGCTGGGCGTATCGCGCCAGATGGTGCATGACATTCTGGCGGGGCGGAAACCGCTGTCGGCGGTCATGTGCCTGAAGGTTTCCCGACTGTTCGGCAGCACCCCGGAATTCTGGATGCGCCTGCAAGCGGATTACGATTTGAAGATCGCCGCGCAGGACAAGAAGGTCATGCAGCGCGTCGCGAGGATCGTGCCGGTGAGGGTGATCGAAAAGGTGCACGCCTGACTTCCAGGTTGAAATTCGAAAGAGATCAAAGCTTCCGCGGCCTCATCGGTAGGCTTCCGAACGATGGCGAACTCGCAGGATCTCGATCCAGTCCCCATGATCCCAGAATCGCACTCGGTAGTCGCCGACGCGCAGGCGCAGTTCCGGCGGTTCGACGCCCTTGAGCCGTTCCACATTGCCGCTGCCGTTCAGAACGTAGTCGGCCAGCCCTTCGAGCACCATCATGGCCGTCTGGCGGTCCAGTCGCCGCACGTCGGCGCGCGCGGGAGTGGTCCACTCAATCCGCCGCGTCATTCACCTAGGCGCGTCACTCACGAGAATTGCGGCGCTCCTGGGCCCGTTTCCCCATGGCCACGAAATCCGCCATCGTGAGACCGAAATCCGCCAGCACTTCCTCGTGAGAGACGGACTTGCCTCCGCCCTTGCGCCACTCCTTCGCCTCCGCGACGGCGCGCTCTTCGTCGTCGCTGATTTGCTCGGAGGGCGAGACAATTTTTTCCAATAGCTCGCGTATCGCCGAGAGTTGCTCCGGCGATAGCAAGTTAAGCAGGGCGTAAGCCTGTTGCCTGTCTTGGTTAACGTCGGTTGGCATCGTGACCCTTGCCCTCTATGATAGCGCGCCGGATTCCCCTGGATCTTCCCATTGCGTGTGTTCAGGTTCTCTGGAACGAGTTTACGCAGTCGTGGTGCGCGTCGAGGTTTAGGAGGCCTTGTCGATAAGCCACCCAGTCAGTCCGTTTCGTGCCGCTTGCTGAGCCAACTGCTCCACGCCCCAAAACACGAAGTTCTCGTCACTCTCCCCTGCCAGATTCGCCTGAATGTTTTCGTCGGGTGAATGTGTCACGAAGTAGAAGCGCGAGAACCCCTTCATATCAGCAAACTTGGCTTGATAGGAGCGATACACCGAGAGCGATGCCTTGGATTTGACTTGTATACCGATGCGCTCTTGGGTAATGGGAGACAGCAGGTCTAGATCGATGTCCTTCTCGACTTCGCCAGCCACGCCTGTTCGCTGCCAACCGGCCTGCCGAAAGATCAAATCTGTCAAGGTTTCAAGGTCTTTGGGATGCAAGTTTTTGATGATGGGCACGAGCGCAGCGATGAGACCTTCGAGCGCAATCTGTGCTTCGACGACATGTTGTTCTGAAGTACCGTTGATTTTGTGAAGGAGATAATCCCGCTCTGAGATCGAACAAATTGTGCCTTGAAAACTTTGAACCGCCAGCAACTTGCCGCTCAGACGGCCCTTGATGAGTGCGATGCCATTGATATCCGTATCCCGCCACCGGCCAATCACGTTGCGCACCTTCGACCTGTCAGGCAACTGCGTGACTCCTTGATTCGAAAAACACCACCACAGCCGGTCTGAATGGAAGGTGATCCACAGGATTTTCTCGGACGCCTCGTAAAACAGGCGCACCTGATTGATGTGCCGGGTGACGCTACCCTGATCCGAACCGTCTGGAAAAAATGCTCTCACTTTGGCCCAATTAGACGAGACGCAAAGATCATGGGGAAGGTCGTGGTACCCAAGGCGCAATGCTCCGTCGCGAATGCAATTATCCTCCCACTCGCCACGTTGACCCAGCTTGATGAATAATGCCTCTCTTGCTGTTACTGGTTTCAAACCCAACTCCTTCATTGCCCTGGGCGATCGGTAGCGAAGACTGGGGCGCGAGAAGTTTTGAGCCCTACTTCTTCTCCGCCAGAATCCCTGTCCGCATCAAAAATCCAGTGTCGATTTTCCCCTCGACGAAATCCGGATGCTCCAGAATCCGCTGGTGCAGCGGGATCGACGTATAAATTCCTTCGACGACGAACATATCCAGCGCCCGCCTCATGCGTGCAATGGCTTCCGCGCGCGTCGCGCCGTAGGCGATGAGCTTCGCCACCAGCGAATCGTAATAGGGAGGAATCACGCCGTCGTGGTAAGCCGCCGTATCCACGCGAATGCCCGCGCCGCCAGGCAGATTGAGTCCGGTGATGCGGCCGGGCGAGGGCACCAGCGTTTCGGGATGTTCGGCGTTGATGCGGCATTCGATGGCGTGGCCGGTCGCCTTGAAGCTCGCTTCCAGCGAGCCCTCTCGACCTGGGAGGATCTGTTCCAGGCTCTCGCCCGCGGCGATGCGAATTTGAGCCTTCACCAGGTCGACGCCGGTGACCATTTCGGTGACGGGATGCTCCACCTGAATGCGGGCGTTCACTTCGATGAAGTAGAGATCGCCGCGCTCGTCCATCAGGAACTCGACAGTGCCCGCGTTGGTGTAGCCGACGGCCTTCAGCGCGACGCGCAGCGTAGCGGACATGCGCGCGCGCAGCTCGCTGGTCACGGCGACCGAAGGCGATTCCTCGATCAGCTTTTGATTCCTCCGCTGGATGGAACATTCGCGTTCGCCCAGAACCTCCACGTTGCCGTGGTTGTCGGCCAGCACCTGAAACTCGATGTGCCGCGGATTCTCCAGGAGTTTCTCCAGGTACATGTCGCCGCAGGAGAACGCAGCGGCCGCCTCCGCCTGTGCCTGGGCCAGCAGATTCGGCATCTCCTCGGCGCCGCGAACCACGCGCATGCCGCGCCCTCCGCCGCCGGCCGACGCCTTCAGCATCACCGGGTATCCGATTTGCCCGGCGACGGCCAGCGCTTCCTCCAGGCCCTGCAGAATTCGCGTGGAACCAGGCAGGATCGGCACACCCGCCTCCGCCATCGACGTACGAGCCGCCTGCTTCGCGCCCATGCGCCGCATGACGCTCGGCGTCGGCCCGATAAAACGCAACGAAGAAGTCTCGCACACTTCGGCGAAATCGGCGTTTTCGGAAAGAAATCCGTAGCCGGGATGGACGGCGTCGGCATTGGTGATTTCCGCGGCGCTGATCACCGCGGGAATATCCAGATAGCTGCGGGAGCTTTTCGCCGGCCCGATGCAGATGGCTTCGTCGGCAAAACGCGTGTGCAGGCTGTGGCGGTCGGCTTCAGAGTAGACAGCCACCGTGCGAATTCCCAGCTCCTTGCACGCGCAGATGACGCGGAGGGCGATTTCGCCGCGGTTGGCAATCAGGATCTTCTGGAACATGAATTTGAAAAAGGGGACAGACCGCTCTGTCCACGCCTACACTCGCACGTAACTTACGTCAGGGGACCGAGTAGTCTGTCCCCGTTTCAAGATCTAGCGCGGGCGAATCGAGAACAGCGCCTCCCCATACTCCACCGGCCGGCCGTTTTCAGTGAGCTTCGCGGTCACGACGCCGCCGACTTCGGCTTCAATCTCATTCATCAGCTTCATGGATTCGATGATGCACAGTACCTGGCCCGGCTCCACGGGATCGCCGACCTTGACGAAGGGGGCCGATCCCGGCGTGGGCGCTTCATAGAAGGTTCCTACGATCGGCGATTTCACTAGAACATCGGTCGATTCGGCGGCGGCGGGCTTGCCTACGTGCCCTGACACCGAGGCGGGCGGCGGGGCGGCGGGCGCGGAAGCCGGAACGACGATTTCCCTGACCGTTTCGGTCCGGCGCAGGCGCAGACGGTTCGTACCGCGTTGCACCTCCATTTCCGCTACGTCGCTCTCGCTAAAGATCTGGAGCAGCTCTTTGATTTCCTGATTCGTCATTGACTGAGTTTGCGAGAGTTTAGAGGCTCACGAATTCCTTGGAGGTCGGCGTCAGAATTTCGGAGCCCGTCGGAGTCACCAGCACGGTGTCCTCGATTCGAATCCCTCCGACGCCTTCTACGTAAACACCCGGCTCGATCGTGATCGTCATACCCGCCCGGAGAGGAGTCTTATCCTTCCTGCCGAGCCTCGGCATTTCGTGGATATCGAGACCCAGCCCGTGGCCGGTGGAGTGGACGAAAGCCTTGTCCAACTTGTGCTTCTTCAACACATTTCGGGTGATGGCATCCACCCGGCCGGCAGTGGTTCCCGGGCGCACGGCCGCCACACCGGCAAGCTGCGCTTCGAGGACGGCCCGGTACATCTCCCGGACGCGCCGGGATACCCGGCCGAGGTGAACGGCCCTGGTCATATCGCTGCAGTAGCCCTGGAGGATGGCGCCCATGTCGATTAATAATAGTTCATTTTCGCCGAGCCGATAGCCGCCCGGGCGGGCGTGGGGCAGGGCGCTGCGCTTGCCGGCGGCGACGATGGTATCGAAGGACGGCTTCTCCGCCCCCAGCATTTTCATCTGAAACTCGATCTCGGCGGCGATGTCCACCTCGCGCACGCCGGGGCGAATCCGCTTCAGCACGCGGTTGTAGGCCTCGGAGTTGACGCGGACACTCTCGCAGATTGTAGCGATCTCGGAAACGGATTTGATCATCCGGCGCTCTTCGATTACCTTCCCGGCGGGGACGAGCGAAGCTCCCAGGGGCAGTTCTTCCTGAAGCTTGGCGTACTCGTCGTGATGCAGCGACGACGACTCGAAGGCTATTTTTTTCAATCGCTTGCGCTTGATTGTCGCGACCGCCCCACGGGTGAGTTGGCCCTTCACCACGTGTACCTTTCCGGCGACGTTTTGCGAAGCTTCGATCGCGTAACGAGGGTCGGTAAAGAAGTGTGTCTCGCCGGGGGTTAGGAGGATCAGGCCATTGGAGCCGGTGAAGCCAGACAGATACCGGACATTAGCGGAAGAGGAGACCAGCAGGCAGTCCGCCTTGAGCTCTGGGAGCCGGCTGGAGACGTCCTTCGAGCGCTGTTGGAATTCGGTCAATTTCCGATTCTAACCCGAACATCGCCAGATCTGCCCAAAGCGGGTCTCCATCCGCTCGAATTCAGAGAGGAAACAACGATACGTAAGGGCGTGATCCGCTTTATTGAACAGGCCCGTGAAATCCTGGAGGCTGCCGAGTCCGCCTCCCGGCGCGGAATGAGCTGTTCGGAGTGGGCCTTCCTGATCACCCATGAAGGGACGATCCGCATGATCGCCGAATCGGATTGGCCGCTCGATTCCCTGGCCGGGGAGCACGGAGCCCAGGCGGCTTACCGGGTCATTGAGGATCACGAGGGGCTTCGCGTCGAGGCACGCTCGGGTTCGCGAAGCTGCACCATCCGATCGACGACGCCCCGCCGGGCGGCGCGGCTGCTGCTGGGGCAGTAATCCGGAGAACGAAGTCCGCTAAGAGACATCCACAACTTATCCCCAACCCGTGAAGATTGTTGCCGTTGGATGCGACACGACCGGCCCCACGGCGTCAAACGACCACCCGGTACGATATACTTTCCACTGCAACGTACGTACCAGGAGGATTCCATGCGGCGAATCGTGCTTCGGCTATCGGGTTTCGGATTTGCACTTGCGGCGATAATGGCGCTGCCGGCGGCGGCGCAGACTGGCGCCAAAAACGGCGACTGGACCACGTATGGAGGCGACCTGGGCAACACGCGCTACGCGCCGCTGAACCAGATCGACGCCTCGAACTTCAATAAATTGCAGGTGGCCTGGCGATTCCATACCGACAACCTGGGGCCGCGTCCGGAATACAACCTGGAAGGGACGCCGCTGGTCGCAAACGGCGTGATGTACGCGACGGCGGGAACGCGGCGCTCGGTGGTGGCGGTGGACGCGGCCACGGGCGAGCTGCTTTGGACGCACGGCGAGCGCGAAGGCAAGCGTGGGCAAGCGGCTCCACGGCAGTTGTCGGGACGCGGTCTCGCGTACTGGACCGACGGCCGCGAGGAGCGCATCCTCTACGTGACGCCCGGCTACCGTCTGATCGCGCTCAACGCGAAGACCGGCGCGCAGGTCGCGGGCTTCGGCACGGACGGCGTGGTGGACCTGAAGCTCGACGACGATCAGGACATCGATCTGGTTACCGGCGAAGTCGGGCTGCATTCGTCGCCGGTGGTGGCAAAGGACGTTGTGATCGTGGGGGCGGCGCATCGCTCCGGCGGCGTGCCCCGCGCGCGCACCAACGTCAAAGGCTACGTGCGGGCATTCGACGTGCGCACCGGCAAACGTTTGTGGATCTTCCACACCATCCCCAAGCCGAACGAGGTCGGCTACAACACCTGGGAAAACGATTCGGCGGATTACACGGGCAACACCGGCGTATGGGGCCAGATCAGCGTGGACGAAGACCTGGGCATGGTCTACCTTCCGGTGGAGCTGCCGACCGGCGATTACTACGGAGGCCACCGGCCCGGTAACGGATTGTTCGGCGAAAGCGTCGTCGCGCTCGATCTGCGCACAGGCGTCCGCAAGTGGCACTACCAGCTGGTGCATCACGGCATCTGGGACATGGATATTCCGTGCGCGCCGATGCTGGTGGATCTCAACGTCAACGGACGCGCCGTGAAGGCGCTGGCGCAGCCCACCAAGCAGGCGTTCCTGTATATGTTCGATCGCCAGACCGGCGCACCCATCTGGCCGATCGAGGAGCGGCCGGTGGAGCAATCCACAGTGCCCGGCGAAAAAAGCAGCCCCACGCAGCCGTTCCCCACCAAGCCTCCGCCCTACGATCGGCAGGGATTCACGCTCGACGACGTGGTCGACTTCACGCCGGAGATTCACGCCGAAGCCTTGAAAGTCGTCGAGCGCTATCATCTCGGGCCGGTGTTCACGCCGCCGGTGGTGAGCAAGGCGGGAGGTCCGCTGGGGACTCTGGCCATGGCAACGGCGCAAGGCGGAACGGTGTGGCAGGGCGGATCCTACGATCCGCAGACCCACATCGCCTATCTTTACTCGCGGAAATCGCCCGCGATTTTGGGATTGGTGCAACCGACTCCCGGCACGACGGATTTCGCGTGGGTGCAGGGCACGGCCACGGGTGGCCAGCGCAGGGGAGCTGGAGCGGGCGCGGACGCGAGCGCAGTTCCGGGCGCGGGTCCCGCCGGGGACAGCGAAACCGCTCTGGCGGTGCACGGAATCCCGCTGATGAAGCCGCCCTATGGCCAGATCACCGCGATCGATCTCGATCGAGGCGAGATCCTGTGGCAGGTGGCGCACGGCGAAACTCCGGACAACATCAAGAACAATCCGCTGCTCAAGGGCGTGAGCATTCCGCGCACGGGGCGGGCGGGAATCATCGGCACGCTGGTGACCTCGACGCTGGTGATCGCGGGCGAAGCGGGCAACGCGACGTATCCGCAGGGGCGCGGCGCGATGCTGCGCGCCTACGACAAGACCAACGGCAAGGAGGTCGGCGCGGTGTTCATGGCGGCGCCGCAGACCGGCTCGCCGATGACCTACATGCTCGGCGGCAAGCAGTACATCGTCGTGGCCATGGGCAGCGCCGATCATCCAGCCGAGTACGTGGCGTACAAGCTCGCGGAATAGGCGTACGCGCTCCGAAGAGCAGGCGCCAGGCGTCAGCGGTCAGGGGTCAGGGCGGGGAACGAGATTTCTTTTAGCAGGACCGCTCCGCTTTCACGGAGCGCGCACCACTCGGAATCGGTATTGCAACGGTCCCAGGCGCGTGCGCGGGCGACGGGCGAGGCGAAGCGCGTCAGAAATGTCACGCGCCCCGGTTCGTCGCGCCGCGTAAACCACTGGATGCCGGATCTTCGCAGCACGAAGTCCGGCGGGATCACGCCCGCGCGATCGTAAACGCGCTGTTCCACAATAGTGCGAGGCTCCGCTTTGCCTTGGGCGAGGGCCGGCAGGCGCGCAGCGGGAGCCGCCGCCAGAACGAAAACGAATTGACGTCTCGACAAGGTCACGAAACCAGCTGATTTCACGTTCACGAAACTCCTTGATTGTAGAATGAGTCAACATGCCGAAGATTCTGGTCACCGGAGGCGCCGGATACATCGGCTCCGTCACCACGCACCACCTGCTCGGCCGCGGGTTCGAGGTCGCCGTCGTCGACGATCTTTCGCGCGGGCATCGCGACAACGTGGCTCCCGAGCGCTTGCATGTGGTCCGCCTGCAGGACACCGGCGCGGTGACGAAAATTCTCGCGGGCGTCGACGCCGTGGTGCATTTCGCGGCCTACATGGCCGTCGGCGAATCCGTGCGCGAGCCGGAGCTGTATTATGCGAACAACGTCGGCGGCACGCTTTCCCTGCTCGAAGCGATGGCGCGCGCAGGCGTGAACAAGCTGGTGTTTTCCTCGACGGCCGCGGTCTACGGCAATCCCCAGCGGGTCCCGATTCCCGAGGAGGCGCGCCTCGCTCCTGTCAGCCCATACGGGGAATCCAAGGCGATTGTGGAAGGGATTCTGCGGAGCTTGGATCAGTATCGTGGCCTACGCAGTGTTGCTTTGCGTTATTTCAACGCCTGCGGGGCGGAGCCGGAGGCCGGGTTCGGCGAGCGCCACGATCCCGAGACGCACCTGATACCGCTCCTGCTGAAAGCCGCGGCGACCGGCCAACCCATTCAGATTTTTGGCGGCGATTATCCCACGCCGGACGGCACCTGCACGCGCGATTACATCCACGTGACCGATCTGGCCGCCGCGCACGTCGCAGCGCTCGATCATCTGCTGGGCGGCGGAACGTCAGACGTATTCAACGTGGGCACGGGGCACGGCCACACCGTCATGGAGGTGCTGCAAGCGACGGAGGAAGTCACTGGAATGAAAGTGCCTTACGAGATCGCTCCCCGGCGTGAAGGCGATCCCGCCGAACTGGTCGCCGATGCGGCCAAGCTCCGCCGGACGCTGGCGTGGAAGCCCGAGCGGTCCGATCTTCATGCGATTCTTCGCGACGCCTGGGATTACTTTCGCGTGCGGGTACCGGGTTCTGAATAGGATGCCGGTGTCAGTACCCTATCTTTCGATAGAATGTTGACCGTCGTTCGCTTGCCGTGCTAATTTCGCAGTCGGGACAAGAAGGGTCTCTTCCTCCGAGGGCTCTTTCTGTCCTGGGCCGCCCGGGGATCGGAGATTGCACTATTTCCTTCCCCGGCGCGATCCCTCTCCTTATTCTGTCCATTTCGATTTGACAACGTCCCGTGCCTTAGCTACGCTGGTAAAGTTTGGGCGAGTTTGACCTTCTGCTCCCAAGCTACCGCTCCTCCGTTGGGGAGTCCGGCTGGGAGCCGGTCCCGCTGCTGCGGCGTCTCCTACGGCGTCGTGAGTATGGGCTAGTCCGAAGTCTATAACCCTCGCGCGTTTTGGGAATCGGCTGCGGCGATTTGCGCGGCTCCGGTTTCCGGGGTAGATTCAACCACTTTTTATGCGGCGGTCCCGTGCGCGCATTTCGGCCGGGGATCGAGGCGCCGCACGGGAGAGGGAGTTCGTGCCGACTTTCAATCAATTGGTGCGCAAGGGCCGCCGGCCCACGCGCTACAAGACCGCGAGCCCGGCGTTGCAGGCCTGCCCGCAGCGTCGCGGCGTGTGCACACGTGTCTACACGACGACGCCGAAGAAGCCGAATTCCGCGCTGCGGAAAGTGGCGCGCGTGCGGTTGACCAATCAGATTGAGGTGACCACCTATATTCCCGGCGTGGGTCACAACCTGCAGGAGCACTCCATCGTGCTGATCCGCGGGGGCCGCGTCAAGGATCTTCCGGGCGTGCGCTACCACGTGGTGCGGGGAACGCTCGATACGGCGGGCGTGACCGGACGTTTGCAGAGCCGCTCGAAGTACGGAGCGAAACGGCCCAAAGGACCGGCGAAGTAAACAGGAGGCATGGCTCAGAGCTAAGTTATGTCGCGCAGACGCAGACCGGAATCCCGCGAGATCCTGCCGGACCCGTTGTACGGCTCGACGCTCGCCGAAAAATTCGTGAATTCGATGATGTGGGACGGCAAGAAGGCCGTCTCGCAGAAGATTTTCTACGAGGCCATGGACACCATCCGGGAGCGCTCCGGCGACGACCCGTTGAAGCTGTTCAAGAAGGCCGTGGAGAACTGCAAGCCGCTGGTGGAAGTGAAGACGCGGCGCGTCGGCGGCGCCAATTATCAGGTGCCCGTCGAGGTGCCCAACAACCGCCGGACCAGTTTGGCGATCCGCTGGATTCTGGGCAATGCGCGGTCGCGCCCGGAAAAAGGCATGCCCGATAAGCTCGCGAACGAATTAAACGACGCCGCCAATATGAGGGGCGGCGCGATCAAGAAGAAAGACGACGTGCATCGCATGGCGGAAGCCAATAAAGCTTTCGCGCATTACCGATGGTAATGCTAGGCTTTTGCGCATTACCGGTGGCAAAGGAGAACTGGCACAAGGCCCCGTCCGCCCGCTGGAAGTGAAGTTATGGCTCGTACCGTAGCGCTCGAAAAAATGCGGAACATCGGCATCATGGCTCACATCGATGCCGGTAAAACGACCACCACGGAACGAGTGTTGTATTACACCGGCCGCACCTACAAGATTGGCGAAGTCCATGAAGGCACGGCGGTTATGGACTGGATGGAGCAAGAGCAGGAGCGCGGGATCACGATCACGTCGGCGGCCACTACCTGCCAATGGCGCGATTGCACCATCAATATTATCGACACGCCGGGGCACGTCGATTTCACGGCCGAAGTGGAGCGCAGCCTGCGCGTGCTGGATGGCGCGGTAGCCGTGTTCGACGCGGTGGCGGGTGTGCAGCCGCAATCGGAGACGGTATGGCGCCAGGCGGATAAATACAGGGTCCCGCGGGTTTGCTTCATCAATAAGATGGATCGCGTGGGCGCGGACTTCTTCCGCTCGATCGCAACCATCGTGGACCGGCTGAAGTGCCGGCCGGTGGCGATCCAGCTTCCCATCGGCGTCGAGGATCAGTTCAGGGGCATCGTGGACCTGGTGGCGATGAACGCGCGGGTGTGGAACGACGAAGCGCTGGGCGCGGACTACGAAGAGACAGCAATTCCGGCCGAACTCGCGGATCTGGCCAAGGAATACCACGAGAAGCTGGTCGAGGCGGTGGCCGAATCCGACGATCATCTATTCACTAAGTTCGTCGAGGGCCAGCCGATCACCGAGGCGGAGCTTCGCTTGGGAATCCGCAAGGCGACCATCGCGCAAAAGATTTTCCCGGTGATCTGCGGCACCGCGTTCAAGAACAAGGGTGTGCAGAGCCTGCTCGACGCGGTAGTGGATTATTTGCCCTCGCCGGTGGACGTTCCCCCCATTGAGGGCACGCATCCGGACCACAAGGAAGAGCGCGTGGTGCGCCGGGCCGACGATAACGAGCCATTTTCGGCGCTGGTGTTCAAGATCATGACCGACCCGTTCGTGGGGCAACTGGCGTTCATTCGCGTGTACTCCGGCAAGCTGAGTTCGGGCGAATCGGTGTACAACGTCGCCAAGGGGCGCCGCGAGCGCATCGGGCGCCTGGTCAAGATGCACGCCAACAAGCGCGAGGATATCAGCGAAGTTCTGGCGGGCGATATCTGCGCGGCGGTGGGGCTGAAGACGGTATCGACGGGCGATACGATCTGCGACGACAAGTCGCCGGTGGTGCTGGAATCGATCGACTTCCCGGCGCCCGTGATCCAGCTCGCCATCGAGCCCAAGACTAAAGCGGATCAGGAAAAGCTCGGCATGGCGATCGCCAAGCTGGTGCAGGAAGATCCGACGCTGAAGGTTTCGACGGACCCCGACACCGGCCAGACGATTCTCGCCGGGATGGGTGAGCTGCATCTCGAAATCATCGTCGACCGCATGCAGCGCGAGTTCAGCGTGGGCGCAAACGTCGGCAAGCCGCAAGTGGCGTATCGCGAAACCATCCGGCAAAAGGCCGAATACGATTACACGCACCGGAAACAGACCGGGGGCAGCGGCCAGTACGCGCGCTGCAAGCTGCGCATCGAGCCGAATCCCGGCGAGGAATTCGAATTCGAGAATGAGGTCACGGGCGGCGCGATCCCCAAGGAATTCATTTCGGCGGTGGAAAAAGGCGTGGTGGAGGCGCTGGAGCATGGCATTCTGGCGAGCTACCCGATGTCGAAAGTCAAAGTGACAGTGTTCGACGGCGCCTATCACGAAGTGGATTCGTCGGAAATGGCGTTCAAGATCTGCGCTTCGATTTGCATCAAGGAAGCCGCGCGCAAGGCCAAGCCGGTGCTGCTCGAGCCGGTGATGCGCGTCGAGGTGGTGGTGCCGGACGAGTACATGGGCTCGGTGAACGGCGACCTGATTTCGCGGCGCGGGCGGCTGGAAGGCACGGAGATCCTGGGTTCCACGCACATTATCAAATCGATGGTGCCGCTCTCGGAAATGTTCGGCTACGCGACCGAATTGCGTTCGAGAACGCAGGGGCGCGGGGCGTTCACCATGCATTTCGGGCAGTACGAGGAAGTGCCGAAGAGCATTGCCGAAGAAATCGTGAGCAAGGCTCAGGGGAAAGTGGTTTCGTAGGGCGGGATCGAACCCGTCCGGTGGCTTATTTGAGTTCGGAACAGGGAGAGACAGATGGCGAAGGAAAAATTCGATCGCAGCAAGCCGCACTGCAATGTAGGGACGATCGGGCACATCGATCACGGCAAGACGACGCTGACGGCGGCGATCACGCAGACGCTGGCCAAGCACAATCCGAAGGTGAAGTTCCGGAGC
>DASYXM010000046.1:0-9609 GCA_035934795.1 Bryobacteraceae bacterium
GGATGCCCCGGTGTCTCGGTCTGCTCGCTCGCGTAAAACAGCTCTTCCTGCTTCCGCCTGGCTTGCTTCGTTCCCATCGCCATGCCTGATTTTACGCCCAAACAATCTTATCGAAAAGTGTTTTTAGACACGGGCTGTTAGCGTCATCGATGGTTCTAAAACTAGCGATGGCGTGGTGTGGGCTGCGTCCTTCAAACCGAAATGAGAAACCGTAGTATCGCGTGTTGGGATCGTAGGTGAGGGCGGCTACGGGGACAGGGTGGTCGGTCTTTTCAAGTATTCCGCGCATGGCCTCTTCGGAGTTTTATCATATCCTGGCCGACTACTAATTGGCCTTGAACGCCCGCACCGAGGTTGCCGCATGTGCAGGATGGCTGAGCAGGCCAGCGGGAGTTATACTGCCCCCATGCAAGTGATCTGGGTACCCTTCATTGGTGTCGGCGTGTATCTTTTTCTGGCTCGCGAGCGTGTCGTTGAGCCTGTCCCCGAGGTGGCCGCATGAAGCGCAGAATCCTGTTTGCCATGGTCCTGTTCGGGTTCGCGCTGTGCGCCTCTGCTCAGAGAGTCACCGCCGTGCGCTTTCAAAAACTGTGGGACGGCGAAAGGGTCATCGACGGCGCCCTGGTGCTGATCGAGAACGGCCGTATTCGCAGCGTGGCGGGCGGAAACCCGTCACCGCCAGCGGGAGCGGAGATCATCGACTGGTCCCGCTATTACGGCCTGCCCGGACTGATCGACGTGCACACCCATATGACCTACTACTGGGACCACACGCCCGGTACGCTACCGCGCGCCCAGCAGTTGCAGCGCATGGCGGCCGAGACGGTGTTCCTGGCGCAGGAAAACGCGAGGAAAACGCTGGAAGCGGGAGTGACCGCGGTGCGCGACCTGGGTTCGGCCGACTACAACGACATCGCGATGCGGAACCTGATCAACTCTGAAGCGATGGTGGGACCCCGAATGTTCGTCGCCGCGTACGGGCTCCGCGCCATGACCCCATTCCGTCCCGGCGCGGCGCCCCCGGAGGGCGGCGGGATCGCGGATTCGCCCGCAGAGGTGGTGAAGGTGGTCCGGCGGCAGATCGCGGCCGGCGCCGATGTCATCAAGATGTACGGCTCCATCGGTGGATTTGAGAACGTCGGTACGCAGCAAACGTTCACCTACGAAGAGATGAAGGCCGCCGTGGACGTGGCTCACGCGATGGGCAAAAGAATCGCGATCCACTCCTACGGCCCGGAGGGCGCCCGCGACGCAGTGCGGGCCGGCGCAGATTCACTTGAGCACGCCGTCGACCTGGATGACGCAACACTTCAGGAGATGGCGCGGAAGAAGATGTACTATGTTCCCACTATCGACCACAATCGTTACTACGTAGATGCGGCATCGGAACACCAGTTCGGTCCCGGTTCGATCCAGGGGCTCAATGCCTTCATCGCGCGGAATTTCGAAACGGCGAGGCGCGCGTTCAAAGCAGGCGTGCAGTTCGCGATGGGCTCGGATGCGGTGTACACGATGTTCGGTCAGAACACCCGCGAGCTGGGCTGGTTCGTGAAACTCGGCATGACGCCCGAACAGGCGCTGAAAACGGCCACCGTCAACGCCGCCGATTTGTTGGGAATGACGCAAGACCTGGGTTGGGCGAGGACGGGGCGTTACGCGGACCTGATTGCGGTGGAAGGCGACCCGCTCGCCGATATCCAGGTGGCTATCGACAAGGTTCGAGGCGTGATGAAGGGTGGCACGGTGGTCGTGAAACGCTAAGGCGGGCCGCCAGCAGCCTCAACGCTTTTCAGACGATGAATGTCTCCGAAGCCGATTCTCACGCACGAGTTGCGCGACGAGCAGCTCCCTGAAACATAAGGGGTCACCGCACGAATTGGCACCAGTCGTTATAATCGAGACCGTTGCCGTGGCGGCTCGCCACGGCTTCGGTAGTAGAACAAGGAGGTCTCCAGTGGAACACGTCATTTCCAACCTGTTGAAACGTTACGAGGGCGGCGCGCTCTCGCGGCGGGACCTGGTCAAGGGTCTGGCGATGCTGACTGCGGCGGTCGGGACGGCGTCGGCCGCCGGATTCGAGAGCAGCACCCTCAACCATGTCTCGATTCTAGTGAGCGATGTAGCGCGCTCGGCGGCGTTTTACCAGCGCGTGTTTAATCTGTCTGTGCTGGACGAGGACAAGAAAGAGCCCAGAATCCGTTTGCATGTGGGGAAGAACAGCCACCTGACCATCCGCAAGCGGAACCCCGCCGGGACGATTGAACACCTAGCGATTGGGGTCAGCCCCTTCAACAAAGACGCCGGTCATTCGGGATCTGAAGCAGCGCGGCGCCACGCCTCTGGAAGAGGGTGATGCCGGTCTTCATGTGGAAGATCCGGACGGCTTTAGCGTTCAAGTGCTGGCGACCGAGCAGGGCTAGGCGACATCGGCACTTTTCAGAAACTCACACTGGGCGAGCATTGAGCCCGCTAGTATATCGGCGGCCCACGAAATAGCGAGAGGTGTGTGCTGGTGGCCGATGTCCTTGCGCTTTCCGCCGTTCATCGGAAGAACATCCGTGTTCTGGGAAGCGTGTACGGGAACGATATCCACCATTATCGGAAGCGAGTCCACACTGCGTGGATTAGTTGGGAGAGGGTGCAGATTCGACATCCAAGTCCAATTACTTCCGGATGCGCCGTAACTCAGGAGTTAGCCGCCAGCGGACGGTAGCGCGGGTCACTTGCACTTAGATGCTGGGCTCCCGACCGTTGGGACCTGAAGAGTAACCCCGCCGCCGCTGATCAACCTCTTGCCCCTTTGACTTGAGTCGGTTTGGAAAATTCTCCACTGCTTGAGGGCCCAGGCAGAGCCACAGCCTGTTACGCGCTTTTTGTACCCCGGGGGCTCGCCCGGGGCCCGCCCGCCAGAGTCATTGGCGTTTTCCGCCCCGGCATTCCCGCTGATTAGGTATGGCCGCCTTTGGAGTTGGTTGGAGCACCCTGACGTTCGAAGAATTGCGCCGGGGAGCCGGATCTTCTTTAACGCGCCCGCTATGCTGGTGTAGCTTGTAGATTAGTGACCAGATCCTCACCACGTTCAGTCCGACTCGATCCCGGCCCAGCGGGAGCGAAGGTCTACGCACGTGGCACTTTCGCGATGCTTCTGGCCTTTATGGCCGCGAGCGGGTGCGCAGCTCTGATTTACGAGATCGTTTGGCTCCAACTGCTGCAGTTAGTCATCGGTTCTTCAGCCATCTCGTTGGGACTCTTGCTGGCCGCCTACATGGGAGGCTTGTGCGCGGGCAGCGCTCTTTTTGCCCGCTTGATTCCCCCCGACCGGCACCCGTTGCGCATCTATGCTGCGCTTGAGGCGGGCATCGGCGTAATTGGCCTTGCGGTACTCTTCGGAATGCCAGTTGTGGGTCGTCTTTATCTTGCCGGGACGGCCGGTCTGGCGGCGCGCGGACTGGTTGCAGCCGTGTGCCTCTTACCCCCGACGCTGTTGATGGGCGCGTCGCTGCCGGCGATCGCGCGATGGACGGCGAGATCGCCGTCTGGTATGTCGAGCGTGGGATTCCTTTATAGCGCCAACATTGCTGGATCTGTCGCTGGGTGCCTTATCGCGGGATTTTATCTGCTGCGTGTTTACGATATGGCAGTGGCGACCTATGTGGCGGCAGCCATCAACGCCGGTGTCTCGGCGGGCGCTCTTTTAGTGGCCTCGACGTCGGCGGTCGGCCCGCGTAGCGCGGAGACGCTTCAGGGCCAAGGCATCTCATCGGCGGGTCGGGGAGCGGTTGCCGTTCCCGGAGCAGCCCCGATACTGTTGGCCGCGACGCTCTCGGGGCTGACCGCGCTCGGGGCTGAAGTCGTTTGGACCCGCCTTCTGTCGCTGCTTCTAGGCCCAACCGTATACACCCTCTCGATTATTCTGGCTGTCTTTCTCCTGGGACTGTGGGCTGGAAGCAGCGTAGGTTCTTCGCTGGCGCGGCGGCTTACGAGTCCGAGGTGGGCTCTCGCCTCCAGTCAGATCCTGCTCGCCATGGCACTCAGCTGGACGGGCTATACCTTAGCGCACTCCCTGCCGTATTGGCCGGTGGATCCCTGGCTTTCGCTGGATCCGTGGTTCAACTTCGAACTCGACCTGGTACGCGCCGCGTGGGCAACCTTTCCCGCGACGCTTCTGTGGGGCGCAAGCTTTCCCTTGGCTTTGGCATCCATTGCCGCGACAGGCGACGATCCGGCGTGGGTCGCAGGCCGGGTCTACGCGACAAACACTGCGGGTTCGATCATCGGTGCTCTGGCATTCAGCTTGTGGCTCATCCCCGCTCTAGGGTCGCGCCAGGCACAGCGAATTCTAATCGCAGTAGCGGTGCTAGCCGCCTTCGTCGCTGCGGTTTCTGCTTTGAAGCCGGCGCAGAGGAGGGTACGCTTGGTGGCCGTCGTCGCCGCGGTTGCCTTCCTTGCCGGGTGGGGATTGTCCGCCACCGTAGAGGATGTGCCATGGCAGGTGATCGCTTACGGACGGCGCATGGCCCCGATCCTCCGGGCCTTCGATTTATACGACCGCGCCAATCCCACAAAGGTTTTGTACCGCGGCGAAGGCGTCAATTCTTCTGTCCTGATCGCAGAACGGGCCGGGCAGCGTCATTTTTATGTCAGCGGCAAGGCCGAGGCTTCCACAGCGATCCTAGACATGCGGCTTGAGCGCATGATGGGACACCTGCCTGCGATCATGCATCCCGGACCGCGATCCGTGTTGGTGGTGGGCTTCGGCGCAGGTATAACCGCGGGGGCCTTCACGAGGTACCCCACGGTGGAGAGTCTTGTCATTTGTGAGTTGGAGCCATTCATTCCCCCGGCCTCTACGCAATACTTCGCCAAAGAGAACTACGAAGTGCTTCGCTACCCTCGTACCCACATGGTCTACGACGATGCTCGCCACTTCATTTTCACGACGCGGGAGAAATTCGACGTTATCACTACAGACCCCATCCATCCTTGGGTGAAGGGCACCTCCGTTCTGTATTCGAAGGAATATTATGAACTAGTGAAGGAGCACTTGAACCCGGACGGCGTTGTCGCGCAGTGGCTCCCGATCTACGACAGCGACCCGGAGACGATTAAGACCGAACTGGCCACATTTTTTGCGGTCTTCCCGGACGGGACGATCTGGAGCAATAATCTGAACGGGGACGGCTTTGATTTAGTTCTGCTCGGACAAGCCACTCCCTCTCCGATACAAGTGGATGTCATCCAGGCCCGCCTGGAAAGGTCGGACTACGCCCCGGTAGTGGCGTCGCTCAGCCAGGTAGGGTTTCATTCGGCCGTCGAGCTTCTTGCCACATATGCGGGCCGAGCGCGCGATCTGAAACCGATGCTGGCGGGAGCTCAAATCAACCAGGATTTGAACATGCGTTTACAATTCCTCGCGGGCCTTGGCCTAAACTCTATGGCCTACCAGCAAACTTATAAGGACATCCTGAGGTACCGACAGTTCCCGGATGACCTGCTGGTAGGAGCCCCTGGAGGCCGCATGGATGCGCTCCGGACCTTGCTGCACAACGGCAATTGACCAACGCTGTGTGATTCCTCGCGCACCGGCTCTCAGCGATCGGCTTCCCAGGCCGAGACTTGATGGCGGATATGGGCTCAGAATATCAACTTCATGGCGAACTGCACTACGCGATAGTCACCAGCACTCAACCCACCGTTCGCGCTGATATCGCAGGTGATCCGCCCAAAGTTCGGCGCATTGAGCGGAACCAGGTACCCAAAACTTCCGGCCGAAATGGGCGTGGGAACACTCGGTACGCAGGGATTCAGGTGGTTCGGAAGGTTGAAGGCCTCCCCGCGCACCTGAAGGGTTGCCTTTTCCCAGACGGGGAAGTTGCGCGATACCGCCAGGTTCAATTGGAACACCCCCGGACCTTTCATATTGTTGTAACCCAGGTTGCCGTAGGTACCCACGTCGGGATTGGCAAAAGCCGATTTGTTGATCCAGTGATCGACGCTCTGGTCACTCGGATATGGGTTGTTATTCACCAGATTTGGCGTTTGGTTGAGGACCGAAGACAGCGCGCGATCCACGCCGGAAATCACCGTGAAAAACTGCGCCGACCGGATGTCGATATTGGGCGCGAACTGCCAGCCGCTGGCCAGAATTCGGGCCGGGCGGTTGGAGAATTTGGGAATCGTAGCCACCATGCTCAGTTGGAACTGCTGGCGCACGTCGAGTCCCAGGCAGTTGCCTCGCCAGGCGCGGCGATCGCCCGGAATGGAATTCCCGTTGCCGGCGGTGGGGTTTTGGAACCATTGATCGCTGATGCAATGCGCCCAAGTGTAGTTGACCAGCATGTTCAACCCGCTGCTGAGTCGCCTCTGAGCGGATAGATTCAGGCCCTGGTAGGTGGCCGTCCCGCCGTCATCCACCTGTGAGACGCCCGCGTAGTACTGCCCCAGCGCCGGGTCGTGCAAGAATAGCGGCCGGCGTTGATTCACGTTGGAAGTGGTGGAACATGTCGCAAGGTGTTGCATTCCCCCGTTGGCCGTCGGCAAGTTGCAGGGCCCCAGTCCCATAAACGTCGCGGCATTCAGGTAAGCTCCACTGGGCATATGTATCGTGCTGGTCCCCAGATAGTTCCCCGACACGAGCCAGTCCTTACCGAACTGCCTTTGGATGCTCACATTCCACTGGTTGACATAAGTGGGATGGAAGTCACTCAGCGGAGAGCTAACGTAGGCGCCGGCGGTCACGAAGGGAATCGTCGGGCTCACATAGCCGAACCCGCTGCGCGCGGCCAGGATGGCCATGGGATTTTGGCCGGCGGGCAAGATCCCGCCCGCGCCACCCGCATAGTTCGCCCACGGATCGGTGAGATTTGCACCGGTGACGCTGACCGTGCTGCCGAAGGGCGCCCCGAATTGTTCCTGGCTGAGCGACAGCATGCTCATCCGATCCCCCAGCATTCCATAGCCGGCACGAATGGTCATCCGCCCGTCGCCTTTGGGATCCCAGGCCAGACCCACGCGCGGGAAAAATTTCGCCCACTTGGGACAATTGAAGGAGTTCCCGCAGGAATATTGCGGATCGCCCGCGAACACAAGTCCCGCGGGGCCGTTCTGGTAATAGGCGCTGTGCACCTTCTGATCAAACAGCGCCTTGTCAAAATGTAAGTCCTGGTGCGAGGTTTTCTGATAAACTGCGGTGTACGGCTCCCAGCGGACACCGTAGTTAAGTGTCAGCCGCGGATGGATCTTCCAGGAATCCTGGATGTAGAGCGCTTGGTAGTACTGACGGCTGTAATAACCATAAAGCGTGCCTTGGCTCCAGGTCGCCGGGCGTCCAATCACAAAGTCCGCCAAAGGGTATCCCGTCACACCGCCGTCGAAATTCGCCAGACCGGTGGCATTGACGCCTCCGCCGGACCAGTAGTTCAGCCGCTGCTGGAAAATGCTGCCGCCGAAACCGATCTGGTGCGATCCCTTAACCCAGTTCAGGTCTTCCACGATGGACCACAGCGGTCCGTTGTGCGACTCCCCGGGTGCGGCTGCTCCGCCGCCAATCCACCCGATGCCGCTCATCTGGATCGCTATGTTATCGCCGCCCAGCGGTGAAACGTTCGCCCCAAACCCGCCGAAAGACTTGTAGTGATCCGGCACCTTCACGATGTTGGTACGATTGGCCCCTACCCGGAATGTGCTGATGAAATTGGGGCTGATTACATCGCTGTAGCCCAGGGCTAAGCCATAGTCCAAATCATCGAAGCCGTAACTGTTGATGGAAAGCGGGTTCTTTCCATCGTAGGTCGAGGACTGCACCAACTTCGCCAACAAGAAGCGTCCGAAAATCGTGTGCTTGTCGTTGATTTGGTAATCGACTCTTTCGGTGCTTAAGTCCTCATCCTGGTTGCCAACCAAAGCGTAGGTAGCCGTCCCGATGGCATCCCGCGCGGCAGGTAATGTTTTGAAAATGTTCAATGCCACCGGATTGAGCAGTCCAGAGGGGATCTGGTTGTTTGGCAGGAAGGTCTTGCCGCTAGGATCCCTGGGATCTTTAAGCTTAACGCCAATCGCGCTAAAGTCGCCGTTCGCCATCGCCGGAGTGGGAATAAAATTGGTGGCCTGCGTTCCGTCGGAGCGCAGCGATGTCCTTTGGTAGCCGGCAAAAAAGAAGAGCCTATCTTTCTTGACAGGCCCCCCAACGGTTCCGCCATACTGGTTTCGTTTGAGAGTATCGCGCGGCAGGCCCTTGGCGTTGTTAAAGAAGTCATTCGCGTTCAAGTCGCCGTTACGCAGGAATTCAAACAGGTCGCCGTGAAAGTTATTGGTCCCAGACTTGGTGAGGGCATTCACCGTGGCTGTGGAATGATAGCCGTACTGCGGCGGAATGGCGCTCCACTCCACTTTGAACTCCTGGATAGCATCTGGAAATGGCAGCGGGAGGCTTAGGTTGTTATACGGATCCTGGTGGATCACGCCGTCCAAGTTATAGGCCACCGCATCCGGCGTCCCGCCAGCCACCGTTACCACTACGGTGGGATAGTTGCGGACCGAGTTTAGCCCCGCCGCACCCGGGTAATTGGCCATGCCTGCGAGAAAAATTAGCTGATGGACGTCGCGGCCGTTCAGGGGCATCTCCATGATGCGCGCGTTGTCCACCACTTGCCCTATGCTGGCGGAGCGCGATTCCACTTGGAGCGCTGTACTCTCAACGCTCACCTGCTCGCTTACCGCTCCCACGCGCAGGGCAACATCGACGCTGGGACTACTGTCCACTTCCAGGACGATGCCCGACTGCACGTACTTGTTGAAGCCTTCCTTAGTTACTTCCAGCAGGTACGGACCGACTGGAAGGTTCGGAATCACGTAATTGCCGTCGTTGCCGCTATTGGCGGTGCGGATAACCCCAGTCGCAGTTTGTGTCGCTTTGACTGCAGCGCCCGGAACGACCGAGCCGCTCGAATCTCTGACCACCCCGTTGATCTGAGAAGTCTGGCCCACGACGGCCACACAGGTCAGAAACATAGCAAGCAGCATCTTGAAACTCAGATTCATGTCGCCTCCTTGCACAGTCGACTGAAACGAGACCGAAACTGCACAGACTGGAGGAACGCTATCAGGAAGCCCGCATCATGTCAAGGGGAGTTGCGCTTCGGGAGTTTGCGCTTCGTGCAATACCCTTAGCACTTGACGCCGCTGTGTGAGAATATCCTACTTGTGCGTGAGAGTTCCCCTCGACGCCTCAACGAAACGTTCCGATTATGCGCCGCGGTGAGAGTGCTACCACAGTCGTGTCGCGCGCCAGCGAAACTGGTCGACGCTATGAAAACCCGCACGAGTTTTGGTAAGGCAAGGAACTGGAAGCAATCGAGTTCTTCGACGAATTGCAGCGGCGAGCGCCTGCGGGCAAGCGACGTCGCTCGTCCGGGAGCCGCAGGAGCTTCCGGTAACATTCTCATTTGAAGTGGCTTTGCGGGATAGCAGCCGAGGTGAAAGGGGCTATTCTCACGCGGCGATGGAAGTCATTTGAGCCTCGGCCGGCCGGGCCATCCAGTTGCTGAATTTCCTGGCGAACATCGCCGAGCCAAACCAAAGGTGTCTGGAACCGCGCAGGAGCAAAAACAT
>DASYXM010000047.1:0-27151 GCA_035934795.1 Bryobacteraceae bacterium
GCCTAGCAGGCTGCTGAAAAACGCGCGAGGTAAACCGCTCCCTGTGGTCGCGGCTCGGCAAGACGCTGTAAACACAAAGCGCCCACTGTGAGCCGCGACCACAGGGAGCGGTTATTAGGGGTTTTTCAGCATCCTCCTAGACGCTTACGACCGGACAGGGCGACTGCCGAATGATCGCGTAAGCGGTTGCTTCCAAACGCCCCGATGAACCCGGCTCAATTCGTCGGCCGATCACGAGAACGTCGGCCTCGGCGCAACCGGCCAATCGAGCGACGACTTTCGATGGCTGTCCATGGTCGACCATGAACGACGCCTTGACCTTCGCCTTGGCCGCCAGGTCCTCGAGCCGCTCGCGCGCTTTGGATTGCGAGGCGGCGTCGGGAGCGGCGTGCACCAGGGTCAGTTCGGCCTGATACTCGCCGGCAAGCTGCCGGGCCCATTCAAGAACCACGACGCTCGAAGGCTTGAGATCCACGGCGCACGTGATTTTCCGGCACTCCACCGCTTCGAGAGAAATCGGATCTTCCAGATGCACTCCGGTCCACACCGCGCCAGCGGCGTCGTGCAGCACCTTGGCGGTGTTGGATCCCAGAATGAAGCGCCGGAACCGCCCCAGGCCCTGGGTCGGCATCATGATCAGATCCGCCTGCCGCTCGACGGCGATCTCGACGATTTTCGCGGCCGCCTCCCCGTACTCAATCAGGCGTTCCACCCGCAGGTACCGCAAATCCGCGCCGAAGAACTTGTCGAAGTCAGCGGGCTGGACGGGCGGCGCTTCGTGCAGCGCGGAATTGTAGGTCGGCGGCTCGATGACGTGGAGCAAGGTAATCTCGGCGTCGAAACGGCCCGCGAGCGCCTCCACGTACACGCAGGCTCCCCGCGAGCGCGCCGAGAAATCGACGGGAAACAGGATGCGCTTTATGGGAAACATTCCCTTGGGACGCCTCTAAAAGAACCAGATGATGTCTCCGGCGAACATCACTTGCGTTTTCTTGTTGCCGGAATCGTAAGCCGGCGCGTCGAAGGCGTGTTCATAACGAATTTCCGGCCGCAGCAAAACTGTCGTGCCCACCCAATGGTTCCAGGAAATCGTCTGCTCCGTGTAGCGCGTCTTGAAGCCGGTTCTCTGCCCCTTTATATCGTCGAAGTACTCGTTGCGGATGCTGATGATGTTCTTTTTTCCAAGCTCGCGGTTTACGTAGTTGAGGATGGCCCACTCCGGCGCAAAGCACGTGACCTCCGAAAGCCGGTTGCAAACCGCGCCGTTCGCGTTGGTCTCGATGAGAGACGCCGCCGCGGGATTATTCACGTTTGGCGTGTGGCTTTCATACTGGTACCAAGCCTCCGTGTCGGTGTGCCAGTTGGCGTTGATCTTGTGATACCAGGTCGTGTAATAGGCCGCCAGATTGTTATACGCATACTTGCCGTCGTTGAGCGAGTTGGCGCAATTGTAGAACTCGTCGTTGCCCTCGTGCCAGGTGTACGCCAGGCACACATTCCCCGTGAGCTTGGCGTCGGAGGTCCACGGAGCCGCATCGCAACCCGCAGACAGACCGAGCTGCAGCGTCCAATGGTTGTTGAATTTCAGCGTGCCATTGATGCCGTCCTGGGTGTAGCAATCGTACGTGTACAGAAGAGAGTGGGTGTAGGTGTAGTTGTTGGGCGCGAGCTGCGCTTCGATGTCCGGAAGCGAAACGTATCGCCCGATCCTCACGTTGAGACCGTCGGCGATCTTCGGGAAATACAGATCGACGTAGGCCATCACGGGATCGTAGCCGTACTTCTGGCCGACGGTGCCGTTGGCTTGCGGGGTCAGCAGTTGCTGGCTGAAAATTCCCTTGGACGTGGTGAAACGGTAGTCGAGTCCCCACAGGTTGGTCAGCCGGAATCCCCAGTCGAAATGGTCCTTCTGCACGGTGTCCGGCTGCCGTTCGATGTACAGCGTCATTTGATCGGGCTGAATGGAATTGGCGATCTGCGCGTAGGAAGCCGGCGCGTTTGCGAGCGCGCCGTCGTGGGAGCTGCTGATATTCATGCCCACGTTGCCCCAGCCGTAAATTTGGATGCGGCTGCGCTTCCACGCATCGCCGTTCGATCCCGTGTACAGCGCCGCCATGACCGGAGTCGAGATCACGTAGGGCTGGCCGATGTTCACGGTTCCTCCCATGGGCCATACCGTAAACGGCCAGGGCGGGGAAGTGACCGGGGCCGGATCGCCGCGATAGGCGGGCTCGGGCCCGTTGGACGAGCTCGGGTGCCAGTCGTCGGCGTAAGCCTGGAACAGACGTTTCAGAAATCCGCCGGAGCTTTTTCCGCCTCCCGCCGGCGCGACCGCCGGCAGCAGCGCCGTCGCCGCGGAATCGGCGAAACTCGTGGCGCCTTCCAGTTCGACGACCGCGGCAGCGGGCAGGGCGGGCCCTGGGGTAACAGCGAGAGCGGTCGCCTGATCGCTCGCGACCTGAGTCTGCGCACGCGCCGACGTATGGAAAAGGAAGACAATGAGGAAAAACGCAACGCCACAGCGGATCATGTGGTTTGATTCTGCGGGACGGGGTGTGAAAAAGGTATGAAGCCCTCATCTCGATAGCTCCGCGAATCAGGTGCGCTTTGAAAGCGTTATCTTGCCTGAATCCAGTTGTCTACAGGACCGGGAAGATTTCTCTTATCCACCTGACAAAAACAATTGATCGTGGCCGGGGGCCCTCACCCGATATTGAAATCGCTCCGATCAGCGAACCAGATGGGTTCGAACGCCAAAATAAAGAAAAGTCTCATAGCCCAGCGCGGGGCGAGAAGCGTGAGAAACGCATAAAGGACACCGGCATGGAGCTCAAAGAAACATTTATCGGCCCGACAAAAACTCCTTATTCGTCCGGGAAATCGGCGCACTGACACACGCGGGTAGACGAACGAGAATCTTCGGGGACTTACCTGAGCCAAAAGGATGGAAGAATGAGCTCGGCGGCGTGCCTCGATAGCGTTAAACAGCCTGCTGCGGCTTCTGCGAAGCCCAATCCGGCGGGAGTGGCAGCATGGCCGGTACGTGCGTGACAGGCTCCGCGGCGGTGACGGACTTGACAGCCGGGAAAGCCGCCGGAATATCCTGCAGGTACCCTCGTGTTTGAGCTTTGTCGATCCAGCCTCTCACCAACTGCCAGATGCGTCCTCGCGTAAGGCCGTATCTCTGGCCCAGGCGGCTGCAGGTCCAGCCGTGGACCAGATACAACTCGGCGGCGCGCCACTGAATCCCGGCGGCGCCTTCCCCGTGAAATACCGGAACCGGGCTGGGGAAAGCGACTTTATTCTGCTGGATATCTTCGCGGAATTGCTGCAGTGTCCTGTGAGTTGCCACTTAGCGCCTCCTTCGCTCTCGGACCGTCAGACCATGATGCGTGGGGGCTCGCTCGTAGCAAGTGTGCGGCACCAGCGGTGAAAAAGGCATGAAAACACTCCCCGGATTTCATGTTGGATTCTCCTCGTCCGTTTCCGTCACCAGCCGCGGATGACTGGGATCCTGGAAACGGTAGCCGAGCCAGGGAGAAGTCAGGATGTACTGAGGATGGGCGGGATTGTCCTCGATTTTCTTGCGCAACATCTTGATATACGTCCGCAAGTACTCGAGCTCCCGTCCGTACTCGGGGCCCCAGACGGCCCGCAGCAGCTTGGTATGGCTGATGGGAACATCCGGCTGGCGTACTAAGTACGCCAGCAGATTGAACTCGGTGGGAGAGAGGCGCACCTCGGCTCCCTTTTTTTTGACCTGACGGCGCTGGAAGTCGATTTCCAGGTCGCCCGCGCACACCGTATCACCCCCGGCCAGGGTTTCTGGGTGGACACGTCGTTCCACCGCCTGCATCCGCGCCACCAATTCTCGAAGACGAAATGGTTTGGTGACGTAGTCGTCCGCGCCGGCTTCGAGCGCCCGCACTTTGTCGTTCTCAGCCTCCCGGACGGTCAGCATCAGGACCCCGGTTCCCGGGCGCAAGGCGCGAATTCGCTGGCAAGCGGCCAATCCGCCCATTCCGGGCATGTTGACGTCCAGTAACACGAGATCGAAAACCCTCTGCGAAATCAATTCCAGCGCTTCTTCGCCGGTGGACGCTTCTTCGACCGCGTATCCGCGCGTGCGCAGCGAGCTGCGCAGCGCCTGTCTCATGAAGGTGTCGTCGTCCACCAGCAGCACATTAACCGGCTCTACGTACTCCGGGTGATCCCGTCTTTGCAAGATTCAGCCTCAAACAAAAAGTCGTCGTCTCCTCGAGCGCCTGTTTCGGTTCCAGTTCCAAACTTCCGCCATGGGCCGCAACAATTTTTCGCGAAACGAACAAACCCAAACCGCTGCCTGCGGCCCGCTCGCCCGAGTTCCGCCCGCGATAGAACCGTTCGAAGACGCGCTCCCGCTCGTCATCCGGTATGGAGCTTCCGCAGTTCTGGACGCGAACGGCCGCCACGCCTTCCTTGCTATTGACCTCGATAGCGACGGCGCTTCCCGAGTGTGCGTATTTGAACGCGTTGTCGATCAGCTGCACCAGCGCCAGATTCAGCAATTCACGATCCGCAACTACCTCCACCGGTTCGCGTGGAATGGTGACGGTCGGCGCCACACGAATGAAATCCGACCGGTAAACGCTCACGGTTTCCGTCACAACCTGCGCTAAGTCGGTCAGTTCCAATTGCGGCCGGATTTCGGTCTTATCCAGCTGTGCCGTGCGGAGCAGCCGGCCAGTCAGGCGGTCCAGACGCGAAATTTGCACCTCAATCAGCTCCGCGAGCTCGCGTTGTTTGTCGTTCAGCGGGCCAGCTTCGACCAGCCCGTCGGTAGCCACCAACGTCGTCGAAAGCGGTCCCTTGAATTCGTGCGCCAAGGCGTCTAATATCGCCGAGCGCAAGGCCTCCACTTCGGTGGCGGCGGCGGCTTCCGCCCTCATCTTGAATGACCGCGCCCTTTCGAGGATCATCGCGGCGACCACCGACAGCGAGCCGGCCACCGAGGAGGAAAGCGGCGCGCCTTCGAATCCGACCGCTCCCGTCACCGCCCCCGAGGTCCGAAAACAACGAACGAAAACCAGGGATTCTTCATTGTCGATGTCGGCGTCCCGCAGGCCTGAGCTGCGCGTTCTCTCGCCCAGATTTTCGGCGGATGCGCCTATGGTTCTGAGTTTGGCGGTCTCCGAATCAAAGATGCACGCCGCGGACAAGCCGAAGACCTTGCGAAAGACGCTCAAAAGGCGTCCTTCCGCAACTTCCGGATCGACCGCCAGCAACTGGAGAGCCGCTTCGTAGAGCAGGCGCATTTCTTTCTCATTCCGCTCCGCGTTTCGCGCTTGCTCCTGCGCCTTCGAAGAGAGCCGGCTGATGACCAGCGCCGTAATCAGGTATGTAACGAGGACCAGAGCGTCCAGCGGGTCCGCGATCCGCACGGAGAGAACCGGCGGCGTGAAGAAATACTCCAACGCGCCGACCGCAAATAAGGAGACCACGGCGGCTGAGAAAAACCCGCCGGTGAGAGCCTGCACGACAATCACCAGCAAGCAAAGGAATCCGGTCGGCGCCAGGTTGAGACGCAACTGGAAGCACAGCGCGGTCAGAAAACCGATTGCGATCAATCCGCCGCCCAGCTGCGTGGCTTGTTTGCGCACGAGCGTCTCCTTTTTTAAAGATGGTGTTGTGGTACTTCTCGCGGCGGGACGGACGGGATCCCCGAAGCTACTCCGCGACTCAGCTCTGTAGCGGAGCTACACCAGTCAGGCTAAAGCGAAAGCGTCCGGCGAGGCATAAAAAATAAATGAAAATATAGCCAAAGTCGTGAATATTTCATGTAAGTCGCCTGCAAGGTGAAGACTCTGCTAAGGTGCCCCGACCGATAGCATTTCCGAATGGATGTCATCCAAAGTTTTTTCGATACTTTTTCACCACTTTCATGACTTTTTCATTACCTCGAAGGCATACTTGCTGGCGTAGCAACCGGTGAGGGCGTCTTTGAATCTGGTGGTCCGCAATTGATGTAGCGCGGCGTCTCCACCCGCTGAGGTTGTCCACAGCTTCGCCCCTGTCTGGCCGAACTGCCGATCGCACTCCGTCCGTGTCTTTCCGGCACCCAAACTAAATCCACAAAGTATCTCCGGTTCTTGGCCGGAGGAAGAGGAGGGAGAGCTATATGCATGGATGTCCGCTCACCA
Source organism: Bryobacteraceae bacterium (assembly GCA_035934795.1). Classification (GTDB taxonomy): domain Bacteria; phylum Acidobacteriota; class Terriglobia; order Bryobacterales; family Bryobacteraceae; genus Palsa-187. The sequence goes on from DASYXM010000047.1 coordinate 6,180, forward strand.
GAGTGAGCTGTGCGTTCGCGATCGCGGCGGCGTTCCTTTTGCCGCAGCTCCGGGCTGCCGATGAAGGACACGGCGCGATCAAGGGAGTGACACGCGGAGCCGACAAACAGCGCTTGCCGCAAGCGCAAGTGGTCTTGCACAGTGTGGAAGAGAACACCGACCGGAGGGTGCTCAGCAGCTCGGACGGAGTTTTCAGTATCGAAGGTCTCAAGCCCGGGCATTATGAATTGACCGCCCGCAAGCCGGGCGTGCAGAGCTCGGCGATGACGGCGGTGGAGGTGGGCGCGGGCGACGCCCTGGTGCTGAACCTCACGCTGGGCGCGCCGCTGGAGGTCGCGCGGCCGGCCGCTGTCGATAAACCCGCTCTCGAAAATCGGGAAATCGCGTCGACTTCGTCGCTCTATCGGGCCGCGCTCGCCCTGGGATCGGAACCGGCGTCGGTGGTCACGGTGGCATCGACGACAGCCCCTCCGGCAGCCCCGCTGGCCGCTTCGGCGGAGAACCTGGAGGCGGCGGTTGAGGCCGCTAAGACCGCTTCAACCGGGCCCAGCGCGAAACCAGCCGATGCAGATCCGCCGCTGGTCGCGCAGGCGACTCCTCCCGCCACTCCCGCGCCCGGAACGCCCGACGCCGGAGCTCCCGCAGCCCCGCCGCCGGTGGACAACGACACTCCGTTCGCGTTCGCCGATTTCACCTGGATGCTTTCCAACCCGCGCAACCACGACGAAGTTCTGGACGGGAAGTATTTCTCGGGCGAGTTCAGAGTCGACACCAATTACATGTACGATTACAGCCACCCCATCGATCACACTCTCGGTGGAACCACCGAGGGCGAGCGCACCGGTGAATTCGTCATTCAGGCGCTCGGCATCGGCGGCGATTTTCACGCCGGCAACATGCAGGGCCGCATTCTGACGCAGTTCGGCGCCGTGTCCACGGCCGTGCCCCGCAATGACGCCAGTTACAGCCTGGGCCAATGGCAGCTCAACGACGCCTACCGGTACCTGACCGAGATGTACGCCGGCTATCACATCAACTACAAGCACGGCCTCAATTTTCAGGTCGGCGACTTCCTGTCCTTCATCGGGCTGTTCAGCTACTACAGCTTCGATAACTGGACCTATCAGCCGTCCTACGTGTCGTCGAATACGCCGTGGTTCTTCACCGGCATGCGCGCGCAGTTTTTCCCCACCAACAAGCTGAAGATCGAGCCGTGGCTGATCAACGGCTGGCAGACGTATGCAAAATACAACGGACGGGAAGGCGTCGGCGGCCAGGTGCTGTGGCGTCCCACCGGAAACTGGGACTTCGTCTGGAACACCTACACGCTCGGCCGCGACGTGCTGGGCAATCCGCACCGCTCGCGCTATCACGCGGACTGGAGCCAGGAGTGGAAATTCTACGAGAAAGCCGACGGTAAAGGCTTCCACCGGGCGGCCATGACCGTCACCGAGGACTTCGGCTGCGAATCCGGCGGCGGCGTGACGTGCCTGGGCGGCCATTACAAAACCGACGGCACGCCGGCCCAGAACTTCATCGGCATCATGGCGTATCAACGCCTGTGGCTCGATACCAAAGAGCGGTTTGCGTTCAGCTATGGCGGCGGCGTCATCAGCAACCCCGGCCGCTACCTGGTTCTCCTTCCGCCGATCAACGGCGCGACGGCCACCACCGGCACCCCGTACTTCTCGGAGAATCCGGGCGACCCCTATAAGGCCTACGACTTCCAGCTCTCCTTCGACTACATGCCCAGCCAGTGGGTGACGTGGAAGGTGGAGTTCACGCAGCGCGGGGCCAGCGTTCCATACTTTACCGGGCCCGGAGGCGTCACTCCGCAAGTGACTCCCGGACTCTACGTCAACACGGGCGATCCGACGGCCATCATCCCGGGCTTCACGCCGGACTTGCGTAAGCAGGAGCGCCGGTGGATTTTCTCCCTGATGGTGAAGTTGTAAACCGGCGTGCCGGATTGAAGATGAAAGAACCGTGGCAAAGCGCTCGCCGGGGTGCTTTGCCACATCCAAGTTTAATTTCGAGGAGGTCCCCAGTATGTGCCATGTTTCGAGAGCCTCGCATAGATCGAAAGCGTTAAAAGCTGCTTTGCTCGCGTTCTGCTCAGTCGCGTCGGTCGTCGCGTCCGTTGTCGCGCTGACGGCCGCGAGTCTGCCCTCCTGGACGGCCAAGCCCATCTCTCAATGGACGGAGGAGGACGCCAAGCAGGTCCTCGCCAGTTCCCCGTGGATCAAGAGAGCGACGCCGGGAGAGGTTCTTCGGCTGAATGAGGTTGAAATGCGCAACGCGGGGCGCATGGGAGGGGGCCAGGGCGTCGGTCTTTCCGCCCTGAGCCCTGCCGCGCTGACCGGCGTCGGAGATCCGCCGGCCGTACGGCGCCGCGCCAAGCCGGCGCTTCCCAGCCTGGAAATCCGGTGGGAGAGCGCGCTGCCGGTGCGCGCCGCGGAGTTGAAAGCGCACGAGGACGACCCTCCCGACTGGCAGGGATCGCTCTACGCAGTTGCCGTCTACGATGTCCCCGGTCTCGATCCGAATACCAAAGCGCTGATGGCCGAATTGAAGAACACGGCTTTCTTGAAGCGCGATCACAAAAAGGATCTCCGGCCCGTGCGCGTGGATCTGCTGCCGCAGGTCGGCGGATTGACCACCATTGTTTATCTTTTTCCGCAGACCGAGGAAATTACCGCCGAGGACCAGCGCGTCGAGTTTACGGCCGTCCTTGGCCGGCTCGCGGTCGCGCAGTATTTCTTCACGGCCGAGATGCAGTTCCAAGGCAAGCTCGAGCTTTGAAGAGTTTTCGCCGCCGGGCCGGATTTCAGACCGCCGGGGTAAAATCATGTTGTGTACGGGCGAGGCGCCTTCCCGCTCCTCGCCCTGGATAATTTGAATTGGATTGTTTGAAAAGGGAGAGGTCAACGCTATGTGTCGCGTAAAAGTGCCGTTCCTTTTGTCCGCGTGCGCCGTCCTGCTGCTGGCCGTCGATCCCGGCTGGAAGACCAAGCCGGTTCCCAACTGGACCGAGCAGGACGCCGCGCAGATTATCACCGACTCCCCGTGGTCCAAGCTTACAACCGCGGGAATCGCTCGCCTCCAATCCGAGGACGAGCGCCGCGAGGGCGGGAATATGGGGCAAGCCACCGGCGTCGGCTACGACGGAATCAACAACGGAAAGAAACCCATGCCCAACCCGTCGAGCCTGGTCGGCGGGCCGAACGCCAACCCCAAGCGCACCGGCCAGGACACGTTCTATAAGTTGAGATTGGTATGGGAGAGCGCGCTCCCGGTGCGGCTGGCGGAATTGAAAGCGCGCAACGTGGAGCCGCCCACGTCCTCGACGAAGGGCTACATGCTGGCGGTGTACGGCGTCCCCGGAAAGTATTTCGTGGGCGATCCCAAGAAACTGGGTTATCCGCTGAAAGACGATGCGGTTCTGAAACGCGAGGGCAAGAAGGATGTGAAGCCCTTCAGCGTGGAAGTGTTCCAGCGCGACATCGGCCCGGTGGTCGTCTACATGTTCCCGTTGTCGGCGGAGATCTCCGAGAAAGACGAGTTCGTGACCTTCGAAGCGAAACTCGGCAGGCTGATCATCTCGCAGGCATTCAACTTGGCGGAGATGGAATTCCAAGGCAAACTGGAGATCTAAGACTTTTCCCGGCGCTCGCGCTGTGCAAAGACTTCGACCGCCGCTCAATGCTCATCGCGAATGGAAACGGCCTCGCGACGACTTGTCCGCACGAAACGTGACCGGGCATCCCGTTGGAGAACTCCGGCGCGTCCCACTGTAATTGGTGGGTAGCCGCCACATAATGAGTCCAATCAATCGTTGTCGGAAGGTTGAACGGCGATACGGACAATCCCGGTTTCTCTTACGAACGGCATGCTAATTACTGGGTATATTCATGCCTTTTTCATGATTTCGGCCCTACACTGTGGTCATGATCGGCGCTCCACGGTGGCGTGTCTCCTGCCTTACGCCGTTGCTTCTTCTCACAATCGGTGAAGTAGACGCTCAAAGATCGGCCAGAGCGCCTGACTTTCGTGTCAACACGCAAATGGTGTTAGTTCCTGTGACGGTCACCGACCATTATGGGAAAACAATCATGGGTCTCCAGGCCAAGGATTTCAATATTTTCGAGGATCAAACCCCGCAACAAATCGTGTCTTTCGGCACCGAGGATGCACCGTGTTCAGCCGGCCTCGTGCTGGATGTCAGCGGCAGCATGCGGAGCACACTGGGCGTGGTCAAAGACAGCGCGCGGGCTTTCGTCAGAACGGCGGGTCCGGACGATGAATTCCTTCTGCTGACGGTCTCGACGCTGCCGGGCGCTGGCTCCGGATTCACCACCGACACCGAGGCCCTGGAAGACGACATCGCCGGAACAAGACCGGGGGGATTCACTGCGCTAATCGACACGGTCTACCTCGGCCTGAATCAAATGCGGAGAGCCCGGAACCCGCAACGGGCGCTAGTCATAATCTCGGATGGCGTGGAGAACCACAGCCGGTACTCCAAGAGTGAACTGCTGCGAATAGCGCTCGAAGCCGACGTGCAGATCTACGCAATCATCATCGATAACGGCGCAGGCGGCTCGTCGTCGAATGCGGTCCCGTTTGTTCCCAGCATGGCCGCAAAGCCGGGGGCGCAAGCGGCGGCACGCCAAGGGCCCAATTTACTCGAAGAGCTCGCGGCGAAGACCGGGGGGCTTTTCTTCCACGCGCGCAACGACGCTGAGGCGAAGGAAGGCATGATGAAAGCCGGCCAGGCCCTCCGCAACAAGTACCTGATCGGATATCAACCCGCCGATTCCGAACTACCCGGAAAGTGGCATCGGATTCGGGTCAAGTCGAACGTGCCGAAGGTGAACGTTCACGCGCGCAACGGCTACTACTCGCGTTAGGCACGTGTCGGCCGCGAGAATTCGATCCACGACAAGGCGGTCACGCAAGTTCCTGTAGAATACGGAGTTGCTGACGTTCATCCGGCTCTTCTTTTCCTCCCCATGTCGCCCTGGTGGCCGAGTATCTGTTCCTCCGGAAACAGCTTGCCTTGTTCCAAGAACGCAAGGCAAAGCCGCGCCGGACCACGGCCTCAATTCGTCTCGCGGTGGTCGCGCTCGCGAAGTTCTTCGACTGGCGCGAAGCGCTGGCGATCAGTACGCTAGCGGCAATTACACGGACCTGCTGAAGGCGCGCGGCATCACCGTCAGTATGTCGCGGAAGGGGAACCCCTGGGATAACGGGGTCTGCGAGTCGTTCATGAAAACGCTCAAGTACGAGGAGGTGCACAGCAACGAATACCGGGACCTGGCCGAAGCGCGCGGCGCGATCCGCGAGTTCCTGGAGAAGGTCTACAACCACAAGCGACTGCACTCGGCGCTTGGCTAAGGTCCGCGTGCCGCGCCATTCCTAGAGTTGCGGAAGGACGCATTCTTTTCCTGCAAGGTGTGCGCCGATCAGAGAGATTACCACTGAACTGGGGTATGGCGATGGCCGTCTATCCGTTCTGGCGCGTAGTGGTGGATGTGACAGGCCGGCTGTTCCGCCTACAGGGGACAGCGGCTCCGATGCAGGTTCAGAGGCGCGCAAAGGAGTTGCTCGGCGGGAGAGAAGCAGTCGCAAGCTTCGGCAAGGTACGTTCTGCGGGCTTTCGCGGACCGAGGCGTGATCGTCGATTCAGGCCAAAAGGGCTAGTATTCTCCAGCTCGACCGCTTAGTAATCCACTGTGATGGTGTCCCAACTGGGGGCAACAGAGGATTACGAAATGGGAGCAGCTCACAATGCGATTGAAACCCTTCTGAACGAGCACGTCCAGGGGTGCCATTGCGTCCGTCAACTTCCGGAGCTGCTCAACGGTGCCGCCCGCGTTCCGCCAGTCGGTCACGTCTCCCTTGGGCGGCAGGCCCGGAAGTTCCACGATGACTGGCGGACGAAGAGCCGCATCGCCAGGCGCGGGCGGGCGTACTTGCCACTCGGCGGATATCGGATATAGACGCCAAGCCGGTAAGTCGGCTGTGGCCGGACCGCATCGCCCGCGGGGGAAGGTGAGCATTATTGCGGGCAATCCAGGTGTGGGGAAATCGGAACTGACGGCGACTATCGCGGCAACTGTAACAACCGGGGGACTCTGGCCGGCCGGCCGCGAAACGCACGGTGCTGGACAAGTTGGAAAGCGGTCTGATGGGCGGGCGTCCGGTCGAGAGTCAACCCGCAGTTGAGAAGGCAAATTGAGCGGTTACGTCACAATCCACGTCACGAATGCAACCCGCCGAGTCTCCCTCTGTCTGTATACCTCTGATTCGTTTGGTGGGCGGTCGCGGGATCGAACCGCGGACCTCCTGCTTGTAAGGCAGGCGCTCTAACCGGCTGAGCTAACCGCCCAGTTCTAAAGGGCTTATCTTACAAGCGTGCTTCACTAGAGCCTCTGCCATCTGAGGAGGCTCGATTGACACCAGAACAGTTCACGCTTGAACGGAAGTACCTGAAAAACGTTACACTCCGAACTCTAGCATGGTATGGGCATAGCTTCAAAGCATTCGAGGGAGCTATAGGAAACAAAGCGGAAATAGTCACCCGCATCTCCGAGTTGAGGAATAGGGGCGTCAAACCCATTTCGATCAACTGCTATCTACGGTGCATAAACGCCTACTTCCGCTGGCTGCATCAAGAGCACAACAGGGAACTGATTAAGATTCCCCGCCTGAAGGAAGAACAAACGATCCTGGCGACCTTGACGCCAGAGCACATTAGTCGGTTGCTCCAGTTCAGACCAAAGGGCCGCAACCTGCAACGTGCTTACACACTCACGTTGCTCCTACTGGATACGGGCCTCCGCATCTCTGAGGCTCTTGGGCTGACCTGGGATCGCGTGGACCTGGACAACCTTGTTTTGAGGGTGTTGGGAAAAGGCGGCAAGCATCGAGTTGTTCCAATTTCGTTTGAGTGCCGGAAGCTCCTCTATCGCTGGCGGCAACAGACCGGCACCTCTGAGCTTGTGTTCCCTACGCGCAATGGAATCGGCACAAGGCAACGGAATGTTGGGCGGGATATGAAGCTGCTGGGGCAGCGCGCAGGGATTACCGGCGTCAGATTTTCGCCCCATACCATGCGGCACACTTTTGCAGTCTCTTACCTTCGGGCTGGCGGAAACGTGCTGTACCTTCAGCGCATCCTGGGGCATTCGAGCTTGGAAATGACGAACAGGTATACACGGAGCCTTGGGATTGATGATTTAACGGCGGTCCACTCCAAGCTGAGCCTACTCAGCCGCCGAGGGTAGGCCTCCTTTTACCGAACTTCCCCGAAACCATCGGGATTTATTTCCCGAAGCGCTTCACGCTTGCGTCTATACGGTCTATCAGGTGGCCGATTTCCAGCGTGTGGGACAGCACTCCCTTGGGGGGCTTGGCCTGTCCTGGCTTGATCTGGAAATCACCTCCGGGCTTAAGCCTCCAAATCGTCCATACGGCGTCCTCTGCGACGCCCTTTTCGAGCAGAAGCTTTACTGCTACGGCGAGCTTTCCAATCGCGTTGACCGCAAATCCAGCCCCGCTGAATGCCTGTGCGACGCCAAAGAGATACAGGTCCGAGAGGCTGAAGAGATTCCGGGTGCCCGTGCCAGTGGCCTTGCGAACAGATGGCTCGATCAGTAGGCCTGTGCGTCCATTGGTCCAGTTCTTGGCCTTCGTGAGGTCCAGACCTAGGATTGACGCAACTTCTGGCAATTCAAAGACTTGCATGAGGTCCTCCTAGATTTGGCACTCGGATTGCCTGAGGAATACGCATATGTGCAACCACCAGATGGCTCAAGCAAGGAGGTGCCCCTATAGGATACATTGGTATATATAAGAGTATAAGTGCACCTCAAATGGTAGAATAGGATTTAGAGAGTTGTCAATAGACAACCTCAGAAAGAGACGTATATGAATGAAATGACAATCGGACTTAAGACGGCAGCGCAACTAACCAACTTGAGTCACTGGACATTGAGAAAGCTGATTCGACAAGGCCAGCTTAGGGCCGTGCGGATTGGCAGGCGAGTATTGATCCAGCCCGCCGAACTGGATCGCCTGATCGAGCAAGGCAGAATAGGAGGACAAAATGGGCTATAGAACCAACGAGCTTGAGTTGGCCGCATTCTTGAAGGCGCGGGGACACAGACTGATTGACGCCCATCCTGACGGGAGACTGTCGTCTTTGGGTTCCCTGAAGCAGCGATAGCAGATGCGGAGCGATATTTCGCCGGTGCCGAGATTTCAGCCTCCGAACTATTTGAGGCCCATCGGCATCTTAGAGCATTAATCCAGCAATTAAAACAGTATAACAATCAACAGAACAGAACGAAGAATTCATATGAGTACAGAACAAGATAATCGCAATACTAGGAGGATGCTGAAAAACCCCTAATAACCGCTCCCTGTGGTCGCGGCTCACAATGGGCGCTTTGTGTTTACAGCGTCTTGCCGAGCCGCGACCACAGGGAGCGGTTTACCTCGCGCGTTTTTCAGCAGCCTGCTAGACTTTTCGCCAAACTCGATGCCAGTGCAGAGCACAAGACCCTTCGCCTGGGCATGGACTACATCAATGGGTGCCTGTGGTATGGCGTTGAAATTGGGGGGAGCCTCCATTTCCTGAAAACTGGTCCCGAAGCCCTCCAACCCAATGAACTCCCTCATGGGATCACTGCTGCAGGAAGTATTACCGGCTCTCCGATTTCCAACGATGGTATTAAGCGGTTTCTGCAACGTGCAGACGTTGACGGTGCTAAGCTCATCCGGGAACTAGCGAATTACTTCGCCCAGCACGCGAAATTTAACCACGAAACCATCCCGGCAGTTCTGGCGCATTGGGTGGTCGCCGGATACGCTTACGCGGTGTTCCCCTTCTTCCCATACCTGTCGCTCACAAGTGCACAGCCATCTTGTGGGAAATCACGGGTTCTTGAACTGCTTACAGAGGTGGCGTTCAGAGCCAACCCAATCATTACGAACTCAACATCTGCTGTCGTATACCGGAGCCTGCATGACAATGCTCAAGTGATGCTCATTGACGAATTTGAAGACGCGACAGAGGACGGCAAGAAAGCGATGATTGCGGTCCTGAATTCGGGCTTCAAGCGGGGAGCCATGGTTCCACGGTGCCATGGAGACAACCACGACATCAAGCATTTCCACGCCTACAGCCCCAAGGCATTTGCTGGTCTAGCGAGGATACCAGAGGCACTGAAAACCCGGAGCATCCCGATTCTGATGATGCCGAAGACACCCGAACTTCTTTTCGTCCAGAATCTGATTCAGCCGCTGATAAAACGGATGACTCGCTCCCACCGGCAGCGCCGCGGTCGGGGTCCACAGTCCTTCTTGCCGCGCTCGCCTCCTACGTCGTCCCATCGCCATGATGCTATGACGATCAGAATGCTTCGTAGGTCACACCGTCGTCGTTTCACCACAGGCTGCTAGCGGACGGATGGTCGGCGATCCGGAAGCTATCTTGAGCTTATCCTCCGACTTCATCACGCTCTCGGTTTATGGTCCTGTTATGACGTGTTATCGGTAGCGATCCGCTGTGCATTCGCCTTATAACTTCCGGAGAGAGGCAGAGCGGACGCGGCGGCACTTGTTGCCGCTGCAGCCAGAGCAACGTTAACTCCCTCAAATTCGAAGAGAGCGCCACCTGTATGGCGAGTCCTCCCATAATAGACAGCAGAACAACCACAGGAAGCGCAGGGCGGATTCCTCCGTAGATATAACCAATTGCCGGCGTGAAGCTGGGCGCGATCAAGCGATCATGACTTTGCGCGGAAACTGTGAGTTGTCTTCGAGGAAGGTCTTTTTCCGCTTAAGATCGGCGGCGACCGGTTGCACGGTGCCGTTAACGTCGGTGGCGCGCGAAACCAATGTGTGTTCGCCCGGCATGGCCCCTTCCCAGCGGTAGGTGAAAAGCTTCCATGAATACTGGGTGTTAGAGTGATCCAGCGTCGCCTTCTGCCATGGACCGTTGTCGATCTGGACTTCGACCGACTTCAAGGGGGTCCCATCATTTAGCACGAATCCGAGAATCTGATGCGCGCCACCGCTCTTTCTCACACGGGCGATCACGGATTTCAGCTGCATATGGGTGACTTCGGTTTCCACCCACTGCGTCTGCGGGTCGGTATCCTCTCCCGTGCCGCCTACCCCGCGCAGCGTACGGTACCAGCGGGCCTGATAGTTCCCGAGGTAACGATCTTCCTGTATATGTACTTCCGCTAGCCACTTCACATTCGCCACACCGTACCAGCCGGGCATGATCAGCCGCACTGGAAATCCTTGATTGCGCGTGAGAGGATCGCCATTTAGCGCGTAGGCGATGAGAGGCTCCGGCTTCATCGCGTGTTCGAGAGTAATGCTCCGGCCGAATTGTTGTTCGAGTTTGTAGGTCTGTTGGCGAAACGCGATGTCCAGTGGTCCACGATCGGAGCCGAAGAATACCACTTCCCGGGCTTTAGGGTGGACTCCGAGTTGTCTCAGGACAGCGCTTAAACGGACGCCGGTAAACCGGCCACACGAAGACAGACCTTCCATCGCACGTGCGCTGTTGCCGGAGCACTCGAAGCCGTTAACCAATTCGACCGATTTCATGGCGCGCAGATCGGCCAACGAGAATTCGACCGGCTTGTGGACCAGCCCGGTAAACTTCAGGCGATACGCGGCCAGATCGATTTCCGGTTTGGCGAAGTGCTGGGTAGTGAAGAACTGATCTTTGGGCGTGAGCATCCCGTCGATCTTCCTGATGTCGAGGCGGCGGGTCGGCGCACTGGGGTCGCTGGGGTTGAAGTCCGCCGGAACATCCGTAAACGAAACTTCTGCGTCGCCCTGGGCCTGAGCTGGCGTCGCCCAATCCGGCACCAGCGTTAGCAGACTCGTCGCTGCCAGTCCTCTCTTCAGGGTCTCTCTACGGCTGATTTGATCCGGCATAGCTAGGCTCCTCGTTCACACTCAATTGGGGCAGCACGCTTACACGCGTGGAACGTAACGAACGTTCCAACCGCTCATCATACAACTCCTGAAGAACGGACGCCTCCGGAGGCCTTATCTCGTATAAAGGAGGGAAATCGCGCTTGGGGCGAGTGGGTGCGTGCCGAACCGCAGGGCGGGGCTGTTACCAATGGGAGGCCGGTCAGAGAGCCTTAGAGAACACCAATTAAGGTCCTGTTAACGGTCATTAACGGAACTGTCGGCCGCAGCTTCACCAAGACGTTGACAGCAAGTGTGTGCAATGGAAGCGCCAACTGATCTCGTTTGCCTACGGAGCGCTATGACCAATACAATGCAGCACGCCTAGATAGGCGCACCAAGGACCGACTGTGTCACGATACTGGTGGGCCATCACTCGGGACAGTTGATGCACATGAGTGAGGTCGTGAACGGCCCATGTCGCCAGAAGCTCCGATAGCGTCACCACTCCCAGCGCTGGATGCCTTCCGCGCCGGGTTAAGTCTTCGTGCTGTAAATTCAGTGCCCGCAGCGCAGCAAGGTTCTCCCTTCGCAAGCGGGCGAAGTCGTCCAAGAGCTGCTGCAAGGACTTGTCTTGACTCTCTTTCAACTGTGCAAAGCGGTCAAAGGGATCAAATGGCCGCGCCTCGCCGTTCTCCAGCATGATCCCCACCCGCGGCATCCAGTCGGTGCGCTCCCCGGAGATGAGGTGGCCCACGATGTCGAACGCGTTCCAGGTATCCTTTCCTTCATTGCCCCGCACCCACACGTTGGGCAGCCCGCGCAACAGCGCATTTAGGGTTGCGGGAGTGCGGCTGAGAACTGCGATCGCGTCGGCTAGGCTGAATTCCGTCAAGTTTGCCATGTCTATCTAGATGCATGCCCAGCCCTCTGGATTCAGGCGCAGGCGCATAAGAATCCCGGTCACTAGCACCGCCGTCCCCAAGGTCCTGACGATAGTTCCCGAGCAGACGGGCGAACTCTTCTCCCAATCTGGGTTAAGGAAGAGTGGCCGACCAACCATCCACGATTGCTGCGCCTCGCCGGCTAAGCTAGCATTGAGACCCGGAGGCCTTAAGATGGCACATCGGCGGCTGTTGGTTCTATTCACGCTCCTCTCGACCGGCACGCATGCGCAATGGTTGAACTATCCTACCCCAGGAACGCCTCGCACGCGGGATGGCAAACCCAACCTCGCCGCCCCAGCGCCGCGCGCCGCCAACGCCAAGCTGGATCTCTCGGGCGCGTGGTACGTTCAGCCCACCTCGCTCGCGGAATGGAAGGTTGTCCTCGGCGACCGCTTCGACGCTCAATTCAAGGCGAGGTCGGTTGGCATGGAGCTGGATCACATCTCCAAGTACTCCGTCAACATACTGGCGGACTTCAAGACTGAAGAAGTGCCGATGCGGCCCGAAGCCGCGGAAATTCTACGCCGGCGCGCGCCTGGCGACCTGCCGCAGACCAACTGCCTTCCCATCGGCATCCCTGCCGATGGTCTTTTCTCCCCGCCGATTAAGATCGTTCAGTCACCCGGGGTGATCGTAATCCTGTATGAAAACGACGGCAGGTACCGCCAAATCTATACCGATGGCCGCACACTTCCCAAGGAAGTTGTGCAACCGGCCTGGCTCGGCTACTCGGTGGGCAAATGGGAGCGGGACACACTGGCGGTGGAAACTGCCGGCTTCAACGACAGAACCTGGCTCGATCTGATGGGCCACCCCCGCAGCGAAGCCCTGCGCGTCGTGGAACGCTACCGCCGCCGCGACTTCGGACACATGGATGCCGAAATGACCTTCGATGACCCGCAGATGTACACCAAGCCGTTCACGATCAAGGTCACCTACGAGCTCTTGGCCGACTCCGATATATTCGAATTCGTCTGCAACGAAAACGAAAAGGACCGCCCCCACCTGCAAAAACAGTAGGCCATTAGACCCTTTCGATCAAGAAGCGGGTTGCGCCTAAATCACGGCGCATCCGGAACTTATCCCTCCGCGGTCGATCCGCCAAAAAGCAGCTTACCGGATGGCCTACCATCTAGCAGTTGAACAGATCACAAGCGCACAACCCTTACGTAGTGTGCGGCGCCGCCCGCAGCGGTGTCGCAATAAGGGGCTGCTCAAACGTGCAACATCAAGAGGCCGAAGGCGATGAAGTAGCCAACGCCAATGGCGCAGAGTAGAGCCACGAATTTCATCTTAGTCCTCTCTGGGTAGCGTTCTCAACATTTCCGCGCACGCACTCGCATTAATCGGCGCTCTGGCGAGTTTTTCTCGCCCTATCTTTCGATATTTTCGGTCGCTCGACCGTTTTCGGCGTGCCCGGGATAGAACCGCGTAATGGAAGGATTGCCGACAATGAACGAAGCCGCTGGGCGGCGGACGCTGCGCGTTTCTGCGAGGGGGGACTGAGCACGCTGCGCGAGGAGTAGTGTGAGGTCACAGGAAAGGAGATTCCTGTGACCCGTTTACGCCAGATGATGCTGGAGGAACTCCAGCGTCGCAACTATTCCGAGTATACGATCCGCCATCACCTTCGATCGGTGACCGAGTTCGCCGAGCACTTCGGGAAGCCGCCGGATAAGCTGGGGCTCGCCTAGTTACGCCGTTACCAGGTGCACCTACTGAAGGAACGCAAGCTGGCACCGGGCAGCGTGGTCAACCACGTGGCCGGGCTGCGATTCTTTTTCGTCAAGACCCTGAAGCGGCATGAGTATCGCGACTTCCTGCCCTATCCCAAAGAGCAGCAGCGGCTGCCCACCGTGCTGAGTCTCGAAGAGGTCGCGCGGCTGATCAACGCCAGCGGGACCTTGTATCGGCGAGCGTTGTTGATGACGCTGTACGCCACCGGGATGCGGCGTAGCGAGGTCGCGCATCTGAAGATCGAGGACATCGACAGCGAGCGCATGATGATTCGCGTCGATCGAGGCAAGGGCGGCAAGAGCCGTGATCTGCCGCTCACTCCCGCGCTGCTGGAAACTCTGCGCGAGTACTGGCGCTGGCGCAAGCCGGAGGTGTACTTGTTTCCCAGCCGCAGCCGAAGATGCCAGCAAGAGCAGTCGATCTCCGACAAGATGGTGTGGATCGCCTGCCGCGAAGCCGCCCGCTACGCCAACCTACGCAAGCGCGTCACGCCGCATACCCTGCGTCACAGCTGGGCCACGCATTTACTGGAAGCCGGTACCGATCTGCGGACCATTCAGGTGCTCTTGGGGCATGGCGACCTGGAGACCACCGCAAAGTATCTGCACCTGTCGGCCAAGCACCTGCACGCGGTCATCAATCCGCTGGAGAGCATTGCACTCTCCGATGTGAAAGACGCCCGCCACGGATTCAGGCGTATCCAAGGCAAGGCTAACGACCAGACGTGACCCGGCCCGCCGTGGAGGTGGCCGACATCCTCCGCGCGCAGGGCGATCGTTTTCTGGACCGTTAACGAGCCAGCTTCAGCTATCAACAGGGAAAGGTGTTCCGCGCCATCCGCGACTGCCGGACCCGGGCGCTGGGCGGCCATCTCGATACGTGTCCCGAGTGCGGCCAGAAACGCTGCGATCGTCCACCGGCCATCTCTTATAACTCCTGCCGGAAGCCGGTATTCGGCATCGAGGAGAAACCCGTGCCTCGGAGCGGCGTGCCGGGCGAACAGAGTTCGCCGACCCAGCCGATTCCGCGGAAACCGCCCGCGCTTGCGCGCACGAGCTACAAACCCGAGGACATCGTTACGGCGGCCGATACCAACGAGGAACACGCGAAATTCTGCCGCGATCTTATAAAGCGGTCGGGTGGCCTGACGAACGAAGGGCCGTTCACTCCCTATGTCTACCGAGCGGCGGGCGCCCCACCGCATTCGACCGTGCTGTTTCCGGGATCGATCGGCGGCGTGAACTGGGGCGGCGTTGCGGCCGATCCCACGCTCAGCTACGTGTTCGTGAATTCGATGGACGAAGCGAGCATCGGCTGGATTGAGAAGAAAGCCGACGGCGCCGCAGTGCCTTACGACCGCAACAGCATCTTCGGGCCGACATCGCGCTTTCAGTGGTTCGAGGGAAATCCCCGATTCGGCAACATTCAGGGCGCGGGCGAGCATGCGTGGCCGTGCCAGAAACCGCCGTGGGGACGCATGATCGCGGTGAACGCGAAGACCGGCGATTTCGCCTGGTCGGTGACGCTGGGCGTAACGGACGATCTTCCGGAAGGGAAGAGAAACACGGGGCGGCTCAGTATGGGCGGTCCGATGGCGACCGCAGGCGGGCTGGTATTTATCGGCGCCACCAACGATCATCGTTCCGCGCGTTTGATTCTCGTACGGGCAAGGAGTTGTGGCAGACGCGCCTGGAGATGAACGCGCATGCGATTCCGGTGACTTACTTGGGAAAGAACCGGAAACAATACGTGGCGATCGTAGCGGGAGGTGCGAGCGCGCTGGACGATCCTGCACCGGACGGATCGGAAGCGTTGGTGGTGTACACGTTACCCTAGCGATTGAACTTTGATCCCTTTCAGCAGTGCGCGTTGACGGGTCGCCTCATCGCTGGACGTTGTGCAGCATTAACGGAGATCGGGTGTTAGAGCCGTGACGCCCGCGTTATCGAGCAACGCCAGCTCCGCGAATCTACTTTTGGGAGACCAGAGCGCCATGATCAAAGGCGTAGACAGCCCCGTCGGGCCCAGTCACGAAAACTTGCTCCACCTCGTTTTTCGGATTCTGCACATAGCGATAGCGGTAGACGCTCCCATCGCCTGCATGTTGCTCTGCGACCCGGCCCCCGTTATAGCGGATTTCCAGTAACACTAGGCGATTTTCGTCGGAAATTGTCGTGATCATGTCGGCGTCGTAGGCGAACCGATAGGCATGACCGTCGTTGCGGCTGACGGCGTAAAGCCGCTTCTCGGAATCGTAATAGTACTGAGCAGCAGCGCCCCGATCGTCGGTTGCGCTATCGATTTGGCCGCTGGGCGTGTACTCAAATGCGATTGTGCGGCCGCTGGGAGAGGTCAGGCGCCTAAGGTTGCGCGTTCCGGGCTCGCGATCGAACCGAATGCGCTGGCCCTGCGCGTTGAGCATCTCCACCACAGCCGCCTGGGTCAGGTTTCTCGCATTGTAGGCTTCTGGAAGCAGAACGACCCGGCCATCGCGGAGTTGAAGCGTCCAGCCGTCTCCGTTCCAGGAGATCCTCGCGCCGTAGAACTCCGAAGCGGTCGCGGTGTGCGCGTAGACCGCGTCTGCGAAGCCCGTTCCCTTCGAGACACGGTCGAAGTGCACGGTGTTGAAATCTTCGAGGACGATATCTATGTACGTATAGGGATAGCGGCTACCGTACTCTGACAACTCGTAGGGGTGATTCGTGCCCATACCGAGCGCCCGGATTTTAGTGTCCCAAGGGCGGTACGTCCTGGTGAAACACAACGGCATGGCATCCTTCACGAAGAGGTCCGTTTGTCGCAGGACAAAGAGACCGGAGCGCAGATCGACCTCGAAGGCGTCGACCGGCGAATTGTGCTGGATTGTAGGCCGCCGGGTCGTTAAAGTTTGGCGAAACTTTTTGGTGCCGCTCGAACTCGGCGGTTCGATACGGATCACGGCGTACGATCCATCCGTTGCAGGCTGAGACGCGGCAAGAGTGCTTTGTTGGTACCAACAGGCCCCAAAAAGAACAGGGCATGCTAATACCATGCGCCTGGGCAGTAGCGTGGCCAACGAATCCGGAGTGTTCCCGAGCCACGCGAGGGAAGGACGCAGTTCGTTACCCACGGGAGCATTGCCCAAGCCGATCGCTCGAATTGGCATGGAATCGGGCAATCGACGCCTTCCAAATCTGGACATAGCACGATGGTAGTCAGCGTCGGCAGATCCGTCAAGGAGCACCAGCTCACCGTGTAGCGACGGGCGACATTCACACCCCGATGTCTACCATTATCGGAACCTTAGACCGGAGTTTCACCGCCACGCTCGTGAGCAGACGATCACCGGCCGCAAGCCGCCTTGAGAGGACTGATCCGACCAACTCTCGTGACCTGCGTTTCACGGGAGTAGGCCTAAAAGCCTCGCTGCGAGGCGTTCGATCGGGCCCTAGTGACTCAGGCGTTCACCCGTCGACTACCCCCATTCGAGCCGCCCAGTACCCCCAAATGAAACTGTTCCTTGTCTCGCTTTGAGGGACTTGGTCTAAGGGAAATTCGACCGCATAGTGGTGAGCACAATGAATTGCAATTGTGCCGCCGTTGCCCTTGCTCCTGTACGCACCTCTGCCACGAAAGCGGTTTCCCACGCGATTCCGCTCTCAAAACAACGCACGCTCCGCAAACCTGTTGGGGCGAGCACTACGCTGCATTCGACGGCTGTGGTGAAGGGCAATCTACAGCCCGCATCTGAACTGGACCAGCGGGATCGAATCGTCCTGGAGCATCTCCCGCTGGTAAAGGCGATCGCCATGCGCGTACGTGAAAACCTACCTATGCACGTCGACCTGGATGATCTCGTGCATGCCGGAGTTCTAGGATTGTTCGACGCAGCCAATACGTACAACGCCGATAAGCAGGTCGCATTTTCAAGCTATGCCAAGCACCGCATCAGGGGCGCGATACTGGACAGCCTGCGGCAGCTCGACTGGGCCTCGCGCGATATGCGCCGCCATAAGCAGGTAGAAGAGGCGACCCGCGATCTGTACGCGACGCTACAGCGCTCACCCACCGAGGCTGAGGTTGCCGAGAAGCTGAGTGTGGACGTCGAGCGCTTTCGCACTATGATGGTCGACCTACGCAACGGCGGGCTGGTTTCCGCCTCGGCGCGGTCGAATGACGACGAACTCCCGGCCCCGGACTTCCCGGCAAAACCCGAAACGCAACCGGATTCGATATGCGCAGGCGAGGAACTTCGCAGCGTCCTTGAAACAGCCATCAAGACGCTTCCCGAGCGGTATCACAGAGTCGTGAATCTCTACTACAGGGATGAGATGACGATGAAGGAGATCGGAGGCGCCCTCGGTATTAACGAAAGTCGCGTTTCCCAGATCCACAAATCGGCACTGGAGAAGATGGCGGCAGCTCTCCAGGCCAGCGGCATCACCTCCAGCCGGGCATTCTAGGGCAACCGATCGACGAGCTACCTAGCCCGTCTGGCTCACACGAAAGAATCTACCGGCTTGCAACTCGAAAGAGGGGAGGAACGAAATGAAAACCACGGGAATGATGGCAATTGGGCTTGTTGTCAGCCTCGTGGGCACGGGATGCTCCACGAAAAAGTACGTCGCCAACACTGTGGCTCCGTTCGAACAACGAGTGAACAGCGTCGAAAAAAAGGACACGGAACAGGATAAGACAATCGCGATGCAAGGCACCCAAGTCGAGGGAATGGAGCGCGACCTGTCGCAGACCAAGGAAAAATTAGGCGACGTCATTGCCAAGGCAACTCAGGCGGGCGAAGCTGCGAAAGCCGCGGATCAGAGGGCCGTGAGCGCCCAGCAGACCGCGGAGAGTGCTCGTCGGGCGGCGGAAGGCGCGCACACCTTCGCCGAGCAAGGACTGAATCGTCTGGATCAGACCATCGACTCGATGAACAAGTTCCAGATGGCGAGGTCTGCATCGGTTCTGTTCGGCTTCAATCAGGACACGTTGAGCGATGAGGCGAAGACGCAGCTCGACGCGCTGGGCAATCAGGCCAAGGGCATAAGTCGTTACGTGATCGAGGTGCAGGGCTTCACCGACAAGAGCGGCCCAGCGATATACAACAACATTCTGAGCGAGCGGCGTGCTCAGGCTGTGGCGCGCTATTTGGTGAATCAGTACCGCATTCCAGTACGCGCAATCTCTACACTCGGCTCGGGTTATGCCCAGCCGGTGGCAGATGACCAGTTGCGAGACAGCCGCAAAATGAATCGTCGCGTGGAAGTGCGATTGTGGGTTCCCGAGAGCGCATCTGCCAAGGCCAAGTCGAACGACGGCGCGCAGTAACGTCCCTGCGGTTGTGCGCCGGCTCTCCGGTTCGATGGCCATTCGCGGGTGTCATGTGAGCTTTGATCTTCGCAGAGTCCAGCACCCCGTTACGATTTTGCGGGAAGCAGATGGGCGGAGCTGCGAGCCGGATGGCTCTTGTACACCAGCTGATCGGCAGATACGCGCTGCGTCCGCCGCGCAACGGAGTCGACATCCCGTAGAAGCGTGGAGCGCGCCGGGCCCGTTATGACGTGTTATCGGTAGCGATTCCGTCGTGCCTTCGCCGAATAACTTCCGGGTTCCCGACCACTCGGGACCAATCCAGAGAACCCATTCCGAAAATACACTGTCCGCCGACGGCAAGACCTGGGCGCAAATCGTAACCGGGGTCGTCGGCGCAGGGCCGCGCAATCAGGAATACGTAGGTCAGCGAGCGGCAATAGCTATCGGCGCGGCGAGCCGATCAGCGGTTGGATGACCGCGTTGGCCAGCGCGCCGCTGAACTCGGTCATCGCGCCGACCTTTTTGAGCGGTACAGGTAGTAACCGCGCAGCCAAGGGCTTGTTCCACTTGAACGCGAGTGTCGCGACGTCGCCCACGATTCGCGTGATGGCCTCTACGGTCGTGTCGCCCGCGAGCGGCACGGTGTCCACGCCGCCGGCGCAAACAGCCGAGTACGCCAGAATCGAATCGAGCCCGTAAGTGCCTTCGGTCCATCGCCGCGTCAGCACGGTGTCTTCGAGGACCGGAATCATGAGGCCTGAGTAGCCGGTCTGCTTCACCGGAACGTCTTTCACGGCGCGGGTGATGATGCCCGCCGCGGTCTCGGTTCCGGGCGATCCGAAGGGCGCGCCCGTGAAAGATTCGATGGCCGCACCGATGGAGACAGCGCCTCCGGGTGCGGGCGTCGGGTCGATGCCGGCGTAGGTCCAGCCACTGCCCACGGCAGCTTTCATGGCCGCTACTTCTACAGCGCGCATGTGGATGGAGAGGGCATCCGTAAGCGCTTTCCCCGCCGTACGCGGATCGTGTTCCCGCGAGAAGACGTCCATCACCACATTAGCGGCTTCGAGCCCTATGGCAAAGCTGCGCGGACCGCCGCCGGGATGCCAAGCACCGGGGTAGAACGGCCCGTAGGGCTTCAGCATGGCGATGGCGGCAAAATTGAAATTTCCCTGTCCGTGCGGACTACGTGCGCCCACACCTTTGATAATGAGCCCGGCCTGGCGCACGGCGTTCCAGTGGATGCCGTCGTCGCCCGCCGTCACAATGTTGGCGTTGAGGCGGTTGTCAGGCGTGGCGAGCACTTCGGTGATCAGCTCGACCGGCGCGGTGTCGTCCGTATCCTTCACCATGGCGGGGCCGATGTTGGGAACGAAAAGCAGCTTGCCCGCGAGATCGTCGATGCCATGCAGCAGTTTCACTGCCTCGTCGTGGCTGAGCCCGCGCGCGTATTCGGGGAACGGCTGCGTGGAGATGCGGATGCCGGCCACCTCGTAGCCGGCCGCTTTCACCGCATCTCGCACCTTACTGAGGAACTTCACGGTCTCTTCGATCTGCGCCGGATACGACTTCGCGTCTATGGTGACGAAGGCTGTAATCGCGCGGACTTTCGGTTTCGGCGCGTCGGCCGCGGGCAGCAGCAGCGCCGTGAGAAGGCCAAGTGCGAATGGGTGTTTCAGATGCGCCATCGTTTTAGCTTACTGAGTTTTGAACCTAAAATTGGGTCTTGATTGACATATTAAGGTTGAATATCCCTACCAGGACGGGTCCGGGGCTCCAACGGCTTCGGGACACCCAGTCCGAGCCTCTCACGAGTCATCCGGAAAGCATCCAACCCTTCGATACTGCCAAAACCCACTTCCAAAGTAGTGGAAGGGTGGCCGACCATCGGGAAAGTATCCGGGCAACCATCTAACAGCCCGTGTCTAAAAACACTTTTCGATAAGATTGTTTGGGCGTAAAATCAGGCATGGCGATGGGAACGAAGCAAGCCAGGCGGAAGCAGGAAGAGCTGTTTTACGCGAGCGAGCAGACCGAGACACCGGGGCATCC
>DASYXM010000056.1:0-24038 GCA_035934795.1 Bryobacteraceae bacterium
ACCAAGGGAAAGGCAACCATCCGTTGTTTCCGGAGCTGGGCGAAAAGCGAAACCAGCAACGCCGCTCCATTGAATGTCGCCATCGACTCGGCGGGCTGCTCAAATACTACCGGCGCGCCGCATGAATATTTTTACCAAACGGGCATCCGCAAGAAATTCTTTCAGGCCGGCACGGGACTAACAACACCAAGGTCCGGAGCATGATAATCGCTCCCATAAAAAGAATCTTGGAAAAAACATCTTCCAAAATCGCTTTCCCCTGGTAGACTATTCTTAGCTCGCCTGCGAAACAAACGGGTTTTCCGGGGCGGTCCCGGAACCCACGTCGGCTCCCGCGATAAGCTCCCTGCGGAGCCCATTCCCAAGTTGCATTGAACGGTTCGACCCACGCCTGGCGCGACTGGTGTCGTTCCTCTCGGACAAGGAGCCCTCGTGGCGGAAGCGGGAAACGTGTATCGAGAAGAGGCAGCAGCATGACGACGCTTCCCTTGATGGAGAGCGCGCTGCTCTCGACCGCTGCCAAATCCTTGGTGCAAATCGAGTTCGAACCCAGGCCGCTGATTCCGGAGCGTCCTCTCGGAGAGGGAGAACAATATCGTTTTCACTTCGACATGACGAAATGCATCGGCTGCAAGTGCTGCGTGGTGGCCTGTAACGAGCAGAACGGCAACCCGGCAGCGATTAACTGGCGGCGCGTGGGCGAAGTGGAGGGAGGGCACTATCCGTATACCGAGCGCTATCACCTATCGATGGGCTGCAATCACTGCCTGGAGCCCTCCTGCCTGATCGGATGCCCCGTGGAGGCATACACAAAGGATGCGGCCACGGGCGTCGTGCTGCACAGCGCCGATACGTGCATCGGTTGCCAGTACTGCACTTGGAATTGTTCGTACGGGGTGCCGCAGTACAACGAAGAGCGTGGAGTGGTCGGCAAGTGCGACATGTGCCACGAACGGCTGAGCGACGGCATGGCTCCGGCGTGCGTGGCAGCGTGTCCGGAGGGCGCGATTGCGATTGAAATCGTGAATGTCGCCGAGTGGCGGCGCGATTATCTCTCGGCGGAAGCGCCCGGCCTACCTTCGGCGGACGACAGCATCTCCACCACGCGCATCACACTGCCGAAAAACATGGTACCGGATACGGATCGCGTCGACCTGCAGCGGGTCCAACCGGAACAGGCGCATTCGCCCCTGGTGTTCATGCTGGTGCTGACACAACTTTCCATCGGCGCCTTTGCAGCAATGTGGCTGCTCGACCTGCTGAAACAAGGCGGCGGGCTAACGATCGGAGCCATGGCGTCGCTGGGGCTAGCGGGCGTCAGCCTGGGAGCTTCGACGCTGCATCTTGGCCGGCCCATTTATGCATGGCGCGCGTTGAAAGGCCTAAGGCGTTCATGGTTGAGCCGGGAAGTTCTCACACTCTCACTGTTCGCCGGGGCCGCCAGCGCGTTCGCCGGGATGCTGATGTTCGATCTGCCGGGGCGCGGCGCGACTGGCTTGTGCACGGTGCTCGCGGGACTCGCCGGCGTCACCTGTTCCGCGCGGATCTATATGGTCCGCGCGCGTCCCGGATGGTTCAGCGGGTACACGCTCGCTGAATTCTTTTCGACGGCACTATTTCTGGGACCGCTCTTCGTGCAGACGTTACTGGCTCACATGATCGGCGGCGCGATCCCGTCGTGGGTCCGCTTCGCCTCGGTGGCCGGTGCATCGGCGCAGTTGATCGTGCAATCGCTCAAGTTCCTGTGGCTTTCGCGCTCCGAAGTGTTCGAGCTGCGCGCCTCGTCGCTGCTGCTCTCGGGCCGGCTCCGCAATCTGTTCTTGACCCGGCTGGCCGTGCCGGTGGTCGTCGCTGGTGTTCTGCTGTCGCCGGTCGCGGTGAACGGATGGACCGTTACGGCGGCCTTTGCTGCGGCGCTTGCTGGCGAATGGCTGGGGCGCTACCTGTTCTTCGTGAGCGTCGTTCCCAAGAATATAGCCGCCGCGTTCACGTCCGGAGAAAGGATGACGGCATGAGCTGGAGGCGTGCGCTGGGCCTCGACAATTTGAGCGACGAGTATGCTTTCGCACGCAGCGAATCCACCGGCTACACATCGGCCAAGAAGATTCCCGACCGGTGGGTGCCCACGACGTGCGGCTATTGTTCGGTCGGTTGCGGCATCGAGATCGGCGTAAAGGACGGCCACGCCATCGCCTCGCGGCCCTTCGCCGGGCATCCGGTCAATCGGGGCAAACTGTGCCCCAAGGGACTTTCCGAGCACTACACGATCGGAGCCGAAAATCGCGCTCGATACCCATTGCTGCGAAAAGGCGGCAAACTGGTTCGCGTCGGTTGGGACGAGGCGCTTTCCGTGATGGTGGAGCGCTTCCGGGCGACACAAGCCGCCCACGGACCGGCGGCGCTGGGCGTGTTGAGCACGGGCCAGCTTGTCACCGAGGAGTTCTACACGCTCGGCAAGCTGGTGCAATTGGGCTTCGGCACGAACAACTACGACGGCAACACCACGCTATGCATGGCGAGCGCCGTCTCGGGTTACAAAATATCCTTCGGCAGCGATGGTCCTCCCGGCGCCTATGAAGATATGGAGCGTGCCGACGTGGTGCTGCTGATCGGGGCGAACCTGGCTGATAACCATCCGATCCTGTGCCAGTACCTGGACGCGAATCGCAATAAAACGCTTATCGTAGCCGATCCGCGCGTCACCAAGACGGCCATGATGGCGGATATTCACCTGCCCCTCAAGCCGCGTTCGGATCTCGCGCTGCTCAACGGGATCGCCCACATTCTGATTCGCTACAACCTGATCGACCGCGCGTACGTGGACAAACACACCTCGGGTTTCGTGGAACTGGAACGTTTCCTCGAAGCCTATTCGCCGGAACGCGTCGCGGGGATCACGGGCTTAACCGAGGAGACGATTTTCAAAACTGCTCTGCTGTACGGCCGCGCTAAGGCGGGGTTCATAGGCTGGACCATGGGCGTAAATCACAGCACACTCGGAACAGCGACGGTGAACGCGATCTGCAATCTGGCATTGCTGACGGGACACATAGGGCGGGCGGGGGCGTCGCCGTTTTCCATCACCGGACAATGCAATGCCATGGGGACGCGGGAAGCCGGCTTTGCCTCAAGTCTTCCGGGCTATCGCAAATTCGACAACCCTGCGGATCGCGCGGAGCTGGCCGCCCTGTGGGGTGTGGAAGAATCCCGGCTCCCCCACAAGCGCGGCCTCGCCTACCCGGATATCGTCGAAGCGGCCGTGGCCAATAAGATACGTGCGCTGTGGATCGTCGCGACGAACCCTCTGGTTTCCTATCCGAATCAGGACGTGTTGCAGCATGGACTCTCGAATCTCGATTTCCTGGTCGTGCAAGATGGCTACCATCCAACTCCGACCACCGAACTGGCCGACCTGGTGCTCCCGGCCGCGATGTGGGGGGAAAAAGAGGGCACGTATACGAACTCCGAACGCCGCGTCAGCAAAGTGAACAAGGCCGTGGAGCCGCCGGGCGAGGCCCGTTCGGACTTCGAGATCTTCCTATCGGTCGCCGAAAAGCTCCGGTGCCGCGCCGAGCTATATCCGGGCTGGGAAACAGTCGAAGACGCCTTCGACGAATGGCGGCGTGTTTCGGAAGGCCGTCTGTGCGACTATTCCGGCATCAGTTACGAGGTGCTGGCCGAGTGCGGAGCCGTACAATGGCCGCTGAGACGGGACGAAGCGCCGCGCGAGACTTCGCGACTTTACAGTGACGGCGAATTCCAGACGGCCGATAGCCGGGCCAAGCTGGTGTGCGCGGCGTGGGCTCCTTTTCCGGAACAACCGGGCCGAGAGTACCCGTTCATCCTGAACACGGGACGAACCGTGGAGCACTGGCACACGCGCACCAAGACGCGCGAGGTGCCCATTCTCGAACGCTTGTCGCCGCGCGCGTGGCTGGAGATGAATCCGCGCGATGCAAAGCGGCTCGGATTGCGCAGTCACGATTCCGTGGACGTCGTTTCGCGCCGCGGACGCGTGCGCCGTGTCGAATTGCGGCTGACTGAGATCACCGGGCCTGGCCAGGTGTTCATGCCGTTCCACTTCGCGGAGACCAACGTGAACGAGGTCACGCAGGATGTTTTCGACCCGATCTCGCGGGAGCCCAATTACAAACAGTGCGCCGTGAAGGTGGAACGTTCCTCCGCACATCCGCGCAGCAGCGCGCGGGGCAATCTGCGGCCGCTGCGGACGCCGCCTCCCGGGCGCCTGGGAGCAAACGCATGAAGCAGCAACTTGTGGTGGTAGGCAACGGCATGGCGGGGGTTTCCTGCGTCGAGCAGATTCTCAAGCAGCCCCACGATTTCGAAATTACGATCTTCGGCGACGAGACGCACGTCAACTATAACCGCATCCTTTTGTCGTTGGTCCTGGCGGGAGAGAGATCGGCGGACGAAATCATTCTGAACGATTTCGACTGGTACCAATCAAATCAGATTTGCACGCGGCTAGGCGTGAAGGTTAAAGGAATCGATCGGGTGCGGAAGATCGTCGTCGATCAAAACGGCGGGGTCACCGAGTACGACAAGCTGATTCTGGCGACGGGCAGCAGCGCATTTATCCCCCCCATTCCGGGCGTCGAAAAGAAAAACGTTCATGTGTTTCGCACACTGGACGACACGCGGGCGCTGCTGGAGAGGTCGCGGCCCGGATTGAAGACGGTGGTGATCGGCGGCGGGCTGCTGGGTCTGGAGGCGGCGCGCGGACTGCAGGTGCGCGGTTGCGACGTGACCGTGGTGCACCTGATGGACACCCTGATGGAGCGCCAGCTGGACGCGACCGGCGGGGCATACCTGAAGCGCAAGATCGAAAACCTCGGCATTCGCGTGATGCTTCCGAAACAAACCGCCGCGCTGTTTGGGAACGGGCGGGTCGACGGTCTGCGCTTCGCCTCGGGCGAAGAGCTGGAGGCCGACCTGGTGGTGATCGCCGCGGGCATCCGGCCCAACGCGGAGCTGGGATGCCAGGCGGGGCTCGACGTTCACCGCGGGATCGTGGTCGACGATTTCATGCAGACTTCCGATCCGGATATTTTCGCCGTCGGAGAGTGCACGGAACATCGGGGGCAAACGTTCGGATTGGTTGCGCCGCTGTTCGAGCAGGGCCGCGTCCTGGCGAGCGCCATTACGGGCAATCCAGGACCGGCTTTCGTGGGAGCCGCGCCAGCGGCGAAGCTCAAGATCATGGGCGTGGATATTTTCTCGGCGGGCTCCATCGATGAATCCGAGCCCGGCGTCGAAACCGTGAGCTGCGAGGATCCCGCATTAGGCATCTATAAGAAGCTCCTCCTGAAGGACAATCGGCTGCGCGGCGTGATCCTGGTGGGAGACATTGAGGACGAACACGTCTACCAGGAGTGGCTGCGAAGTGGAACCGACCTCACGCCGCACCGGCGGCAGATTCTGTTTCCGCCCCGCGACGCTGACCCGGGTCGGGAAGTCGCCGCCATGCCCGATAGCGAAACCATTTGCGGCTGCAACGGTGTTCGCAAGGGCGAAATCGTCCAGGCCATTCACAAGCACGGGATCGTCACGCTGCAGCAGCTCAAGGAGAAGACGCGCGCCTCCACCGGCTGCGGAACCTGCACGGGGCTGTGCGAGAAACTCCTGCGCGCCGTCACGCCGGATTTCCAGGAGGATACCAAGACCACGCTGTGCTCCTGCCTGCCGTTCTCCTGCGAACAACTCCGCGAGATCATTCGTGGCCAGCAACTGAAATCCGTCGAGGAAGTGCTGAATATCTACGGCAATCGCAAGGGCTGCGAGGTGTGCAAGCCGGCGCTGAGCTATCTGCTCGACATGCTGTGGTGCGGCGGACACCAGGAAGACCGCTCGGCACGCTTCATCAACGATCGCGTCCACGCGAACATCCAAAAAGACGGGACCTTTTCCGTGGTGCCGCGGATGCGCGGCGGCGTCACGACGCCAGATGAATTGCGGCGCATCGCCGACGTCGCCGACAAGTACAAGGTGCCGATGGTGAAGGTCACGGGAAGCCAGCGCATCGATTTGCTGGGCATCAAGAAGGCGGATCTTCCGAATGTGTGGGCTGACCTGGGGATGCCTTCGGGGCAGGCTTACACAAAGGGAGTCCGCATGGTGAAGACCTGTGTGGGCACCGAGTTCTGCCGTTTCGGTGTGCAGGATTCGACTAGAGCGGGCATCGAACTGGAGCGGCGCTTGGAGAATCTCTTCACTCCACACAAAGTGAAGATGGGAGCCGTCGGCTGCCCACGCAACTGTGCTGAGGCCACTGTCAAGGACATTGGTTTGGTTGGGCAGGACGGAAGCTGGCAGGTGGTCGTAGGCGGCGCCGCGGGTAAATCCGTCCGCAGGGCGGATCTTCTGATCACGGCGGAAACCACCGAGCAGGCTCTCGAAGCCGCCTGTCTCTTCTTCCAGCACTATCGCGAAAATGCGAACTATCTGGAGCGGACCTACGATTTCGTGGAGCGCTTGGGCATCGAGAAGATCCGCAAGGAAACCGTCTATGCGCCGGAAGAGGAGAAGAATAAGCTGCTGGACCGCTTGAATCGCTCCAAAGCGATGGCAAAAGACGCATGGCTCGAAGGGGCGCGTCCGGTCAATCCCACGCAGTTCGTCCAAATTCAACCGCTGGAGGTTCCGACGGCATGACCAACGAAGGTCGCTGGATCGCCGTCACCAACGTGGAAAGCATCCCGCCCCGCGAAGGGCGAGTGGTGACTCTGGAGGGCGCAGAGATTGCGATTTTCCATGTGGACAGTCGCTACCTGGCCATCGCGAACAAGTGTCCCCACAAGGGCGGCCCCTTGGGCGACGGCATCGTTTCCGGCACCACGGTCGTGTGCCCGCTGCACGGGCGGCGTTTTGATTTGGAAACCGGGATGGCCGTGCGCGCCTCCGAACCGGCCTGTGTCGCGACGTTTCCAACGCGCGTCGAAAACGGGATCGTTTTTGTTAATTTCAGCGGTATCCGCAGGGCTCTCGACGAAGCCGCCGCGTAGTTTCGTTATCTCGTAGTAGCCTCAACGTCCGAGGCCTTGTCATCGTCTGACGCACAATCATTCAGCCGGGCGGATGCGAACGGGTGTCCCGAAATGCTCGATGACTCTCCCCGTGTGAGCCGATTTGAATTGAATTCGAAAAATCAAGGAGAACCGACTCAAATGACCCTTCGCAACAAAGCAACCCGCATCCGCCTGGCCGATTTTTCCAGCGCTCCAATGCGCGCGTTCCACATGTCGTGGCTCGCGTTTTTTCTGTGTTTCTTTGGGTGGTTCGGCGTCGCACCGTTGATGCCGGTCATCCGCCAGGAATTGCACCTGACCAAGGCGCAGATCGGAAATCTCACGATCGCTTCGGTGGCGATCGCCGTCCTGGTGCGCCTCGTCATCGGCTGGTTGTGCGATCACATCGGTCCGCGCCGGGCGTACACCTGGCTGCTGATTCTCGGCTCGCTGCCCGTGATGGCGGTCGGCCTGGCCCACGACTACACGACATTTCTGATTTTCCGGCTGGCGATCGGTGCGATTGGCGCTTCCTTCGTCATCACGCAATACCATACGTCGGTGATGTTCGCACCGAATATCGTCGGGACCGCGAACGCCGCGGCCGCCGGGTGGGGCAATCTGGGCGGCGGTGTGACGCAAATGGTCATGCCGCTGTTGTTCAGCGGTCTCGTGGCGTTGGGCTCGGGCACCTGGTTAGGCTGGCGCCTGGCGATGGTAGTGCCCGGAGCGATGATGCTGCTCACTGGAATCGCGTATTACAAACTTACGCGGGACACCGCCGACGGCGACTTCGCGGAGCTTCGGGCAAAAGGCCAATTGCCGATCCGTTCGGGGGCTAACGGGGCATTCGCCGCCGCTTGCCGCGATCCGCGCGTGTGGGCGCTGTTCGTGATTTACGGGGCGTGCTTCGGAATGGAGTTGACCGTCGATAATATCGCGGCGCTCTACTTCACCGACTATTTCCATCTGGCGCTGACGGCGGCGGGCTTGGTGGCGGGCTCCTTCGGGATGATGAACCTGTTCGCCCGCGCGTTGGGCGGCATCGTGAGCGACCGCGTCTATCGCAAGGGCGGGTTGCGCGGGCGCGCGCTACTGCTGGGCGGCACGATCTGCGCCGAAGGATTCGCCTTGATGCTGTTCTCGCAGATGCGTGTATTGCCGCTGGCGATCGGCGCGATGATGCTGGCGGGCCTGTTCATCAAGATGTCCAATGGCGCCACGTATTCGCTGGTTCCCTTTGTCAATAAACGCGCCCTGGGAGCGGTGGCCGGTATCGTGGGCGCCGGCGGCAACGTGGGTTCCGTACTGGCTGGATTTCTTTTCAAAGGCAGCATGCCATGGACCCAGGCGCTGTTCGTGCTGGGGGCGACAATTTGCGCCGTCTCGGTGCTGGCATTCGTCGTGCGCTTCTCCGAGGGGGAAGAGCGGGCTGCGCAAGCTGAGATCGACGCCCGCTTGGCGGGTGAGTTCGCGGCCGCCGCGGCGATGGGAGACTAGCATGCGCAATACATTCTTGCTCGTCCTGCTGGCCGTAACGGTCGCGTTTGGACAAACCGCGCCCGAGCCTGTCAAGCTCGGTGACGTCACCGTTACCGGGACGCTGCGGTCCCGCGTTTACGGCTGGGATTGGTTTCAGCCGTCCTCCGGCGACAATCAGTACGCTTATTCCGGCAATTTGCTGCGTGTTAATTTTGCCGAAAAACGCCAAGGGTGGGATTGGGATTTCGAGATGGCGGCTCCGTTCCTGCTCGGACTGCCGGACACGGCCACGGCAGCGGCGCCGCAGGGTGCCCTCGGCTTGGGCTCAAACTACTACTCGGCGAACGGCAATAATCAATACAGCGGGATGGTGTTCGCCAAGCAACTCTTCGCCCGCTTCAAAGGCTTGGGCGCAAGTGAAGCCAATACGCTTCAAGTGGGGCGCTTCGAGTTCAACGACGGCACGGAGCTCGCGCCGAAGGACGCCACGCTCGTTACCCTCAAGCGCGACCGTATCAGCCAGCGGCTCATTGGTTCGTTCGGCTGGTCTGACGTGGGACGCAGCTTCGACGGCGTGCATTATTCCTATTCCAAGCCCACCAGCGACTTCACGTTTGTAGCGGCTCTACCGACGAGAGGCGTGTATCAAACGGACGGCTGGGGCTGGAACGACGTTGCTTTCGGCTACGCCGCCTTCACGCACGACTGGGGGCATGGGAATCACGCGGCCGACACGCGCGTGTTCGCGCTGGATTACGACGATTGGCGCCACATCCTGAAGACGGACAATCGTCCGCTTGCCATTCGGCGCGGCGACACCGAGAACATACGCATCCAGACCTTCGGCGCGCACAGTCTGCACGTGTTCGCCACCAACGCGGGAACCATCGACGCGCTCGCCTGGGGAGCGTTCCAGACGGGCCGATGGGGGACGCAAACGCAGCTCGCCTACGCTCTCGATTTCGAGGGCGGGTATCAGCCCAAGATCGCCGCGCGCCTCAAACCACTGGCGGCGCTCAAGCCCTGGATTCGCGGAGGCTACACCACCGGTTCGGGTGACGGGAATCCCAAGGACGGCCGGCACGGCACCTTCTTTCAGGTTCTGCCCACGCCCCGTCCGTATGCACGCTTCCCGTTCTTCAACATGATGAACACGGAGGATCGGCTTGGCGCACTCGTGCTGCGGCCGCACGCCAAGGTCACGGTCTCGAGCGAATTCCACTCGCTGCGCCTCAGTAATGCCAACGACCTCTGGTACAGCGGTGGCGGCGTCTTCCAGCCGTGGACCTTCGGTTACGTGGGTCGCGCGACCTCAGGCCGCCGCTCGTTGGGCAATCTGTACGATTCGAGCGTGGAGTACCAGGTCACGCGCCTTGTCACCTTCACCGGCTACTTCGGCTATACACAAGGTCTGGCCACCATGGAGCGGATCTACCCGCAAGGGAAAGACGGAGAATTCGGCTACGTGGAGGCGCTGTTTAAATTCTAGAAAGGATCCAGTCTATGGCGCTCTGTCGCTGACGCAAATTAGGAGTAGCGCCACACTGAAACAAAGGCTGTTCGTTATTTGATTCATGCCATTCGCAGGACTCCGCGTTCTCAGCCTGGAAAGCCGGCGCGCGAAAGAAATGGACACCCTCATCCGTAGAGAGGGCGGCGATCCATTCGTTGCGCCTTCGGTACAGGAGCGCGCGCTCGAAGACCATGGCGACGCTATCCGCTTTGTGGAGCGTTTGGAAGCCGGCGAATTTGACATGCTCATTTGCATGACCGGCACCGGCCTCGCGTTCTTTCGCGATCGGGTCGCGGCATACGCCGCGATGGACCGGCTCGGCGCTGCACTGCGCCGCGTGGCCATTGTTTCGCGCGGTCCTAAGCCTCTTCCGATTCTCCGCGAACTCGGCGCCCGCGCGGATATCGTCGTGCCGGAGCCGAACACGTGGAGGGAAATCGTGGATGCCGTGGCGCCGAGGCCGGAGCGCCGCATCGTCGTGCAAGAATACGGCCGGCCGAATCCGGAGATGAACGCAGCGCTTGAGCAATTGGGCGCGAACGTTACGCCGATGGTCGTCTACCGATGGGAGCTTCCCGACGACCTCGAACCTCTCCGCGCGGCGGCGCACCGTTTGGCCGGGCGTCAATTCGATGTGATCTTATTCACATCCTCCATCCAATTGGACCATCTCATGAAGGTCGCTGGTGATCTCGGCGTCCAACTCCAGGTATCCAACGCTCTGCGCGAATATACGGCCATCGCCTCGGTCGGGCCTGTGATGACCGCGTCCCTGGAGGCCGCCGGTCTGCCCGCCGATATCGCTCCCGTGCATCCGAAGATGGCGGCTCTTGTGAAGGCTGCGTCGGATACGGCGTCTGCGGTCCTTGCGCAGAAACGCGCGATCCTCACGGTTCAAAGCAAATCTGTTTGAAGCCTCCGTTCGGCCTGCTGTTTGAGAGAAGGGATTTTCTTCTTTGCTCACATGCAGACGATCCCGTTCCAACAGGAGCAAAAACTGTGCGTCCTCTGGAAGAGATGATGATCGGCAATAATACGGGGACGGCTCAGTGAGTTCTGATGCCCTTTTGACGCCCTGGCGGTCTGTAAGTGGTACGCCCGAGAGGATTCGAACCTCTGACCTTTTGCTCCGGAGGCAAACGCTCTATCCAGACTGAGCTACGGGCGCAAATTCAACCGCGGCCACGGCCCCGCACGGCTGCATCCTGCGCCGCCGCACGCGGAACCGCACCGACTGAGATCAGTTTATCACCGATCTTCGCGCTTCTCAGGAGCAACCCTTCCCCGCTCGATCACGTCTGGAAGTGTATCGGGAGGACCAATGTCTCACAAGCTATTATTCGCGCTGACCGCCGCTGCCGCCGTGCTGGCCTCGGCGCCGGCGCGTGCGTCCGACATCGTATACTCCGGCGGCGGAACACTGGCCCAAATCGTGGACGGGGGCGGAACCAACACGATCTTCACCATCCTGAACATGGATAGCGTCACGGCGGCGTATACACTCAATTTCTACGATGACAACGGCAATCCCCTGACGTTGAGCACGACTGCCGGCGCTGCGGGCACCTCCGTGTCTGGCGCGCTTCCCTCCGGCGGCTCCGCCATCATCCAAACCAGTGGAGCAGGCAGCGCCGTGCTGCAGGGCTACGCGGTTCTGGCGACGACCAATCAATTGGCGGGTTCCGCCGTTTTCGGCATCCCTTTGGCGACTGGAACGTTCGCCCAGGCGTCCTGCCCCTTGGATACCGGGTTCGATTACATCTTCGCCATACCGTTCGACCAAACCAGCGACCAGACGGCCGCGAAAACCGGAGTTGCGTTGGTCAATTCCTTCGGCGACGCGCCTTATCAGACCAACGGAGGCGATACCGTAACTTTGGCTGCCACTTTCTACGACCAGAATGGAACCACGGTCGCGCTGCCCTCCATCACGCTGCCATTGGGGCAACACACCGCTTTTCTGCTGGACCAGCATTATCCGCAAATCGCGGGACAGAAGGGCGCAGTGGTGTTCCAGGGAACCGATACCAAAGGAAGCTCGTACGCCTTCAAGGTTCTAGGCATCCGAGCCACCGGTTCCACCTACACTTCCATTACGCCAATTGTGCCGTGCAACTATTCCAGCAATAGCCAAGCGTGCACCAACTGATCTGACGTTGCGGGAAGCCGGAAAACCGCGTTTCCCAACGCCGGTTGGCGGATTTCCTCGGTTCTTTGCGTGTCACTCCGGTGAATCTTAAGAAGCCGCGGCCTCGCTGACCAGAAAAAGCTGGTGCTGCAGCGTATTCTCGTGCTATCTTCTAATTCGGCATCGACCCATCCCGATTAAATTGCGTCTGGAAGGGAATTAGAAAGATATTAGGAGGATAAATGTTCCCCAAATCGTCTGCCGCGCTGTGCGGCTTGGCTGTCGCGCTGATCTCCCTGCCGGCGCTGGCTTCCGATGTCGTCTTTCCAGGGGGTGGAACCCTGGCCCAAATTATCGATGGTGGAGGAACCAACACCATCTTCACCATCGCGAACCTTGACGCCACCACGATCCCGTATACCCTTTCCTTCTTCGACGACGCCGGCAATCCCCTGACGTTGAGTACCACCGCCGGCCCTCCGAGCTCCTCTTTGTCCGGCACGCTCGCCGCAAACGCCTCCCTCATCATTCAAACCAACGGCGGAGGCAATACCGTCTTGTCAGGGTACGCAACTCTCGCCACGAACCTGTTCACGGTAGATCCCAACTCTGGGTCTATCATTACGCTGGGCAATCAAATTGCAGGCTCCGCCGTTTTTGGCCTCCCTTTGCCCGGTGTAGGATTTACACAAGCGTCCGTTCCCCTGGATACCGGGTTCGATTCCATCATTTCAATACCCTTCGACGACTCCGGTGACGCGACCTCAGCGGTAACCGGGGTCGCGCTCGTCAACTCCTTCTTCGACGCTCCGTATCAGTTTGTGACCGGCGGCGGTGATGCGACGATAACCGTCGGCTTCTTTGGCCAGAACGGGCTCGTTCCCTTGCCTCCTATCACGTTGAAATTGGGGCAGCACATGTCTTTCCTGCTGGACCAGAAGTTTCCGCAGTTAAAAGGTCAAAAAGGCGTGGTGCGATTTACCGGAACCGCTCCCGGGGGAATCCTCCCCTACGCCTTCAAAGTCCTGGGTGTGCGCGCCACTGCTACAACCTACACTTCCATCGCGCCGCTGGTACCGTGCAACTTCAAGATCGACCCGCAGACTTCGCAACCCGAGGGCTGCACCAATTAGCGGCCTGTCGCAACGGGAACGCTAATACCGCTACTTGATCCCGCCGCCTGCAGGACGGCTCGGAATGGGCGGGCATTCGTTTACAGCGGCTAGCTCTGACACCGTGAGTTTTGCCGATCCCGGACGCCGAAGTGTTGCGGAATTACCACAGTGTGGGAATTTTCCGTGTCTCAATTGCCACAATCATCGCGAGCAAGTCTTTTTTTATCTTTGATGTACCCGTATTGCAGACCGCGCGCGTTTGTTAAAATAAGCTTTTGTTACCCCAAACCATCTGGGAGCCTATTTTTGCGATTTGAGACCACGGTTTATCGGCCGGTTGAGGCGGCTGGCGTAGGGCTGCACTCGGGGGTTCCGGTTCGTATTCGCATCGTTCCGGCCCCGCCTTCCACCGGAATCGTTTTCATCCGCACGGATTTGGACCGTTTTGCGATCCCAGCGAGCTGGCGCTATGTCCAAAAGGTCAGCTACGCCACCAGCCTGATGCGCCAGGGCGTCCTGATCTCCACCACCGAGCACCTCCTCAGCACCTTTTACAGCATGGGGATCGACAACGCCTACGTGGAGATCGACAACCTGGAAGTGCCCATCCTGGACGGCAGCGGGCGCCCCTTTGTCGATCTGATCAAGGCGGCGGGCATCAAGGAATGCCGCCGGCGCAAGCGTTTCCTGCGGATTCGCCGCACCGTTTCGGTGGAAGGCGGAGGCAAGCGCATCACCATCGTTCCCTCCGACCGGTTCCTGCTCACATGCGACGTTTTCTTTCCGCATCCTTTGGTGGGCCGCCAGGTGTTGGAGACCGAGGTTACCCCGGACCACTATGCCGATCACATCGCCCCGGCGCGCACCTTCGGCTTCGAATACGAACTTGGGCAGATGCGCAACATGGGCCTGATTCGCGGCGCCTCGCTCGAAAACGCCGTGTGCTTCGACCGCACTTCGATCCTGAATCCCGGCGGACTGCGGTTCCCGGACGAGTGTTGCCGCCACAAGGCGCTCGATCTGATCGGCGATCTCGCGCTGATCGGCAAGCCTCTGCTCGGCCACGTGATCGCGGAGCGCGCTGGCCACGCCATGCACTTCGCGCTGGTCAATCGCATCATGTCGGACCCCACTCTCTACGAGATCATCAGCTTCGACCAGTTGGCCACCCGCGTCGCCCACGCACTCGTATCGTAGTTATATTTCCAAACTCCCAACCCGGTCATCCCGAGCGCAGTCGAGGGATCTGCTTTCAATTTCGCTTATGCGCCATCGTTCGCCCGCTGCTATCTTAGGCACTTGAGAATTCGTTGCGCGCCCCGCATGAAGTACGTCCCCAATCTGTTGACCGCCGCCCGCATCCTCGCGACGCCCTATCTTTTCTGGCTGACCTGGCAGCAGGCCTACACGCCGGTCATCGTGCTGTTCATCGCCATGGGTCTCACCGACGCCGCCGACGGGTTCCTCGCCCGGCTTTTTCATGCGTCTTCCCGGTTAGGCGCCTATCTCGATCCCATCGCCGATAAACTGCTGCTCAGCGGCATGTTCGTCACGCTGTTTGCCGCCCGGCTGATCGAGCCCTGGCTCGCTCTCGTCGTACTGGGACGCGACCTCTTGATTCTGCTGGCGGCTGCGGGCTTCTATGTGGCCCGGGCGCGCCGCGATTTTCCGCCTTCGGCCTGCGGCAAGCTCAGCACCCTTGCGCAGATCCTGTTTGTATGCTTCAGATTAGGCGATCTGGATGGGATTCGTGTCCACTTCGCCGTCATCGGATTGCAATGGGCTGTAGTTGCGTTGGTAATCGTCAGCACGGCGGATTATGCCCGGCGTGTTCTCCCCCTGAACCCGAAAAGCGATGCGCATCATCACAATTAATTTACAAATGAACACCGAACAAATCGAAGACCTCCGCGTCTAAGCCTCAACAGACCGTTTTTGTCGTGGCGGTTTTTTGTACAACACGCTAATGGGGCGCCGGGGCGGGAAATCAATGACGCAGCCGAGTTCAAGTACAGGGAGCCGATTAGGCTTGGGTGGCGCCGGCCATGAGGAAATCCGCGCGCAGGTGCGGCGGATCGCCGCCAGCCGCTTTTTCGCGCGCTCCCGGCGGCTGTGCCGCTTCTTGCATTTTTCCGTGGAACAAACCCTGGCCGGCGACGCATCGTGTGTGAAGGAGCAGCTCGTGGGCATCGAGGTGTTCGACCGCAAGCCGGACTACGATCCCCGCGTCGATCCCATCGTGCGCGTGGAAGCGCGCCGCCTGCGCTCGAAACTCAAGCAGTATTACGACGCCGCCGGTCCCTCCGACGCCGTCCGCATCGAATTCCCAGTAGGAAGCTACGCGCCCCGGTTTTTCCCGTTCGGCGCAGGATCGCCTGCGGCGCACAAGGCCTCCGGTGAGACCTCCATCGCCATTCTGCCCTTCGCCAATCTGACGCCGGCCGATCTCGCGCCTGAAGGACCCGATGATTATTTCAGCGACGGTCTCACGGAAGAGCTCATCCGCCTGCTGACGCGCGTCGAAGGCTTGCGGATCGTCTCCTGGCACTCGGCCGTGCAACTGCGCGGGCGGGAGCAGGATCTCGAGGCCGTACGGCGTGAGCTGGGCGCGGGCAACGTCCTCCGCGGCAGCGTGCGGCGCACCGCCGATCGCGTGCGCGTCAGCGTGTATCTGATCGAAACGAGCGCGGGCGCGTACCTGTGGTCGGAAGTGTACGACCGCTCGCTTCGGGATTTGTTCGCGATTCAGGAAGAGATCGCGCGGTCCATCGTGGACCGGCTGCGCCTCGCTTTGGCCGCTCCGCGCCGGGACGCTTCCGGCGGGCACCGTCCCAACCTGGCGTGTTACAACCTGTGCTTGCAGGGACGCTTCCACGCCAACCGCCGCACCAAGGAAGGTCTTGAAAAAAGCGTCGCCTGCTACGACCAGGCCATCGCGGCGGACCCCTCTTGTGCGTTCGCGCATGCCGGCCTGGCCGACGCTTATAGCCTGCTGGCGGACTATTCGGTGGTGCGGCCGTCCGAGGTGATGCCCCCGGCTCGCGAGGCCGCGCTGCGCGCGTTGAAGCTCGATCCCAACTCTGCCGAAGCCAACGTTTCGCTCGCCTTCATCCGGTCTCTGTTCGATTGGGAGTGGGCCGACGCCGAGACGCTGTACCGCCGCGCCATCGCCGCCAATCCCGGCTACGCTCGCGCCCGTCACTGGTACGGACTGGATTTCCTGACGTTGCGGGGCCGCTTCGACGAGGCCCGCGAACAATTGGAGTGCGCCCGCAGTCTCGATCCGTTATCGCAGATCGTCCGCGAAGGCCTCGGCACGATGGCCATGATGCGGCGGGATTTTGAACCCGCGCTCCGCGCGTTTGAGGAGCTCATGGAACTCGATCCGACGTTCTACAAGGGCTACGCCGCGTCGGGGCGCGTGCTCAGTCTGATGGGCCGTTACGACGAAGCCGTGGCCATGTTCGAGAACGCCCGCCGGATCGCCGGCGGCCTGCCCAATATCGTCGCCGCGCTGGGACAAACGCTGGGCCTCGCCGGACGCCGCGACGCTGCGTTCGCGTGCTTGCGGCAGTTGCAGGACCCGGCTACCGACAATGCGTCTTCTCCGCTGCGCCTCGCCATGGTGAATATCGGGCTGGGCGAAACGTGCGCCGCGCTGGATCATATGGAGCGGGCCTGCGAGCTGCGCGAGCTCGGCGTCCCCTGGTTCGGCGTGCATCCGGTCTACGATCCCGTGCGCGGCGAGCCGCGCTTCCAGGCGATCCTGCGCCGCGTGGGTCTCTGACAGTAGTCTTCTGCACGAATGTTTCTTTACGGTACCTGCCGCCCGAAGATCCCGAGCGGGTGCAAGTCGTCGCGAATCTGGCCGATGTTCTGTATGCCGGGAACATCCGCATCGAGAACACGCTCCGTCCCCGGTGACGAAAAAGGGGACAGACTGCGCGTGGTTTGTCGCCGGGAGTCGCGATCGGGCGTCCGTTGCGGACTCTGTCCCCTACCGCAAATTTTCCGATTTCATGGGCCAGGACGAGAGTGGACAGAGCGGTCTGCCCGCTTTTCCACACCGCGACAAAAACAAATAAGCTTGTTCCTTTACTTGAAGTTATCGAAGATGCTACGCTCTATGGTTAATGCGCACAGTCGACCTGATTCACCGCAAACGTGACGGCGAGGAACTTTCGGCGGAAGAAATCGCCTATATTGTTGACGGTTATAACAACGGAACGATTCCTGACTATCAGGCCTCGGCTTTTCTCATGGCCGTATTTTTCTCGGGCATGACGGACCGCGAAGTCGGCGTGCTCACCGAGCGCATGGTCGCCTCCGGCGAAAAGGTGGATCTCTCGTCGGTGCCCGGCGTCAAAGTGGACAAGCACTCCACCGGCGGCGTCGGCGATAAAACCAGCCTGATCGCTTCGCCGCTCGCAGCCGCGGCTGGCGTCGTCGTGCCGATGATCGCGGGACGCGCGCTGGGGCACACCGGCGGCACCCTCGATAAGCTCGAATCCATCCCCGGCTTCCGCACCAATCTAACCATCGACGAATTCCGCGCGCAACTGGCGCAGCATAAGCTCGCCTTTATCGGGCAGACGCCGGAAATCGCGCCGGCCGATGGAAAAATCTATTCCCTGCGGGACTCCACCGCGAGCGTGGAATCCATCCCGCTGATCGCGTCTTCGGTCATGTCCAAGAAGCTCGCCGTGGGCTTGGACGGCATCGTTCTGGACGTCAAAGTCGGCGCGGGCGCATTCATGAAGCGCCAGGTGGACGCGCGCCGCCTGGCGCAGATGATGGTCGGCATCGGACGCCGCATGAATCTGCGCGTGCAGGCGCTGATCACCGACATGAATCAGCCGCTCGGCTACGCCATCGGCAACGCGCTGGAGGTCATGGAGGTTTCACAGACCTTGCAGAACGCCGGGCCCGCCGATCTGACGCGGCTCGCGCTGGAGCTCGCCGCCCGCATGATCCACCTGGGCAAGTTGACCGCGACGCTCGACGAAGCGCGCGAGCTCGCGCAGAAGAAATTGCTGGATGGCTCCGGCTATCGCAAGTTCAAGGAAGTCATCGCGGCCCAGGGCGGAAATCCCGCCGTGCTGGATCGCTTCGAGCTGCTGCCGAACGCCACTGGCGCGCGCGAGATCAGCTCGCCGCGGGCCGGCTACATCAGTGTGATCGACGCCGAATACATCGGCCAGGCGTCTTCGATGATCGGCGCGGGCCGCGACACCAAGGACGACCCCATCGACCCGGCTGTCGGCGTCATCCTCGAGGTGAAGGTCGGCCAGAAGGTGGACGCCGGCGGCGTTCTGTGCCGCTTGTACTATACCCGGGACGATAACGTCGACGAAGCGGCCCAGCTTGTGGAAGACGCTTTCCGCATTTCCGCCACTCCTCCGGAGAGCCGCGAATTGATTCTCGAAGTCGTGGGCTGATACACTCACCGGCCATGGAACGTTTCGCGGGCCTGCTCGGCCTGGTGGCGATTGTCGGCGCGGCCTGGCTGTTCTCCGATAACCGCGGCGCCATCCAGCCGCGCGTCCTGTGGTGGGGCCTGGGCCTGCAATTCGGCTTCGCGTTCCTGGTGCTGAAGACGGATTTCGGGGCAGTCTTTCAGGTGATCGGTACAGGCGTCAATCACCTGATCCAGTATTCGGCCGAAGGCAGCCGGTTTCTGTTCGGCGACCGTCTGGGCGCGGCGAACGATCAGTTCGGCGTCATTTTCGCGTTCCAAGTGCTGCCGATCATCATTTTTATCGCCTCGTTTTTCTCGGTGCTGTATTACCTCGGTATCATGCCGCTGTTCGTGAAGGCGATGGCCGTAGTGATGCAGCGCTGCATGGGAACCAGCGGCGCGGAATCCATGAACGTCGCCGCCAGCGTCTTCATGGGGCAGACCGAAGCCCCGCTGACCATCCGTCCCTTCCTGGAACGCCTGACCGCGAGCGAATTGTTCACCGTGATGACCAGCGGCATGGCGCACATCTCCGGTTCGGTGATGGCGGCGTACGTGTTGATCGCCCACGTCGAGATCCGCCACATGCTGACCGCCGTCATCATGACCGCGCCCGCCACGCTGATGCTCGCCAAGATGCTGATGCCGGAAACCGGCGCGCCCGTGACCGCCGGCACGGTTAAAATCGAAGTGGAGAAGCCCGGCGTGAATGTCATCGATGCGGCCGCGCGCGGCGCTTCCGACGGTTTGCATCTGGCTCTCAACGTCGGCGCGATGCTGATCGCGTTTCTGGCGCTGATCGCCATGCTCAACGGAATTCTGGGAGCCGTCCACGATGTGCGCGGTTTCGGCTGGCTGCCGCCCACCATGCAGCAGATTCTCGGACGCGTCTTCGCGCCCGTCGCGTGGCTCCTGGGCGTGCGCTGGGCCGATAGCGCCGCGGTCGGGAATCTGCTCGGCACGCGTCTGATCCTCAACGAATTCGTGGCCTATGTGGACTTGGGCAAGATCGCCTCGACGCTCGATCCGAAATCGTTCGTGATTGCGACGTACGCGCTGTGCGGCTTCGCCAACCTCAGCTCGGTGGCGATTCAGGTGGGGGGCATCGGCGCGCTGGCGCCGTCGCGCAAATCGGACTTGGCTCGGCTCGGCATCAAGGCCATGCTGGCCGGCACCATGGCGAATTTCATGTCTGCGTGCATCGCGGGGATGTTGCTATGAGCGAGCATCCCGTCGGCATCGTGCTCGGCAGCGGGCTAGGCGCTTTCGCGGACACCGTCGAGAACCGCTTCGAGACGCTGTACGCGGAGATCGGAGGCTGGCCCGCGTCGACGGCGGTGGGACACGCGGGCAAGCTGGTCACGGGCGCCGTGGGCTCCGCCGACGTTATCGTGCTCGCGGGCCGCGCGCATCTATATGAAGGCTACAGCGCCGCCCAAGTGGTCTTCGGCATACGCGAGCTGGCGCGCCGCGGCGTGAAGAGCGTGATCCTGACCAACGCGGCCGGCGGCATCGACCTCTCGTATCGACCCGGCGACCTGGTGCTCATCGCCGATCACATCAATCTGACCGGCGCGAATCCCCTGGTGGGTTTGAACGATGAAACGCTCGGCCCGCGTTTTCCGGATATGACCGGGATTTACTCGGCTGAGTATCGCGAGATCGCGCACCAGGCCGCGGCGTCCTGCGGGCTCACACTCAAAGAAGGCGTCTACGCGGGATTGCTCGGACCCAGCTACGAAACTCCGGCAGAGATCCGTTACTTGCGGACCATCGGCGCGGACCTGGTGGGCATGTCGACCACCCTCGAAGCGATCGCCGCCGCGCACGCCGGCATGCGGGTGCTGGGAATTTCGTGCGTGACGAATTTAGCGGCCGGAATTCTCCCGCAGAAGCTGAGCCACGATGAAGTTCTGGCGGTCGGCGAAAGAGTGCAAGACACGATTGTCAAACTGCTGAACGCCATTGTCCCTCGGTTGGGGTAGAGAACGAACGGAAGCTACTCGCTCTTGTCCCGATCGGGAAGCGCTAGCCGCTTACTCGACGTCCGCCGGATCGATTTCCTTGGCCCAGCTCTCCCAGGCCGCGACGCCGTTCGCATCGCGCAGCGTGAGTTGTGCCCGCCCCTCGTTCACCTCACGCGTCAAAATGACATCCGCGTTTTCAAGCTCCACCTTCGAGCCGATGATCTCGACCCGATCGCCGGCCCGGAAACGGACTCTGAGAAACCGCAAAAAATCGGACGGGCCCACGTACACGTCGAAAGCGCCGGCTTCGGAATTCACCGTCAGGTGCAGGCCGGCCAGCGGATTGCCGGCGGGAACCCGTTGTACGCTCGCCACCGTCCCTTGCACATTCATCACCGTCGCAGTGTTGTAAACCGGGTCGCTCGCCGTCGCGCCCGAGCTATTATTTGCGAACGCCGGGGCGCCCGTCACCGCCAGGGCGAGCGTAGACACACTAAGAATATGTTTCGTGAATTTCATTTTTTGTCCTGTTGTGGAA
Organism: Bryobacteraceae bacterium; assembly: GCA_035934795.1. Taxonomy (GTDB): domain Bacteria; phylum Acidobacteriota; class Terriglobia; order Bryobacterales; family Bryobacteraceae; genus Palsa-187. Next base: position 21,227 of record DASYXM010000056.1, read on the forward strand.
CTCGATCGCGGCTGCACCGCTGATCGGGGCCTGGTCTCTTTTTCCCTGCCGATTGAGAAGACGTTTTCTTCCCCCGTGAGGGTTACTGGTAGGGAAAAAGTTCGGGAACAAATCAAGCCTGGGAAACCCGGAACGCCAGTGAGTTTCCGCGCCGGCTGGATCGCCTAGAGGCGTCCGTGTCAGGCCGCGTCCTCCAGCACCAGGCTCAGGCGCTTCCCGAGCACTGTCAGAACTCGCTGGATGCGCGCCAGCTTTGTCGCATGCCGCGGGTCCAGCATGCGCCGGATTTCGCGGCCGTCCAATTTGAGCTTCCGTGCCAGGCCGTTCTGCGAGAGCTTGGTTTCGCGCAGCGCCAGGCACAGCGCCGCCTTGGCCGCCATCGGCGCAGGCAACGGGATCGAAACTTCTCCGTGCCGACGCCGTGATGGTCGGGGAATTTCCAGGCCGTCGGCGATGCGCCCCGCGATCGCTTCATCGAGGCAATCGGCCGCCTGTAGGAGGGCGTCCGCCTGGCTCTTCCCGCTGGTGATCGCCTCCGGAAGATCGCGAAACGTCACCGTAAAGCGCCCGCGCGCTTCGGGCTTTAGATTTGCCGGATAAACGAAGTTTTGCATTTTTCCTCCTATCGACTCAGCCTTCCTATGATCCGAGGTCGCTCTCCGGGAGGCCAAGCTGGGGTAACATCGCGTGGAGCGTCCCGCTCGGCAGCTCTTTTTCGGGATTCTGAACGAGATTCTCCATTTCCCAAAAGTAAAGAGGGCCGTGGCTGCCCTTGCCGCGCTTCGCCTCGAACCGCATCTCGATGCCGCGCTCATCGGCGATTCGTTTCACCGCCCGAAGGAACTCAGCGCCCTTCACGTCGCTATTATAGGACAATAATGTCCTCGCAATGTGGAACCTTCGGGTGTCCCGATGTTTCCCCGGTATCCAACACCGCTCACGCAGTCATCCCGATCCCGCCAAGCGGGAGAGGGATCTGCTTTTCGCGCGCCAGAGGAAGCTTTTGCCGCGAAAGCGCTCATCAGCGCCGCAGCCGCTTCACTTGTACCGGCCCCCAGTTGTCACTATAATTACATCCCGTAGGGTAAAAATTAACACCATTCAATCCGAACAGGAGCCCAAACATGAAACTCACTCGCATCGCAGCTTTCACACTGGCCTTGGGGTCGACCGCATTCGCCCAGGGACTGCCCTCGATGAAGGTCATCACCGTCGACCTGGCCGAGTCTATGGCGCAAGCGGCCATGGCGAAGTGCCGCGCCGACGGCTACAAAGTCACCGTGATGGTCGTGGATCACGCCAACATGATGAAGGCGCTTCTCCGCGACGATGGCGCCGGCATGGCGACCATCGAAGTCGCGCGCATGAAGAACAACAGCGTGATGTCCTTCGGACGGCCTTCCGGTCCGCCACCGAATCTGGCTCCCGGCGCGCCCGTTCCCGCGCCTGTGGTTCCCGGCACCATTAACGCGATGGGCGGTGTGCCGGTCAAGGTCGGCGACACGATGATCGGCTCGATCGCCGTCAGCGGCGCGCCCGGCGGCGACAAGGACGCCTCCTGCGCCAATGCCGGTCTGGCGAAAGTAGCCGACAAGCTGCGGTAAGACCCGCGGGAAATCGGGGACGCGAGCACGTCCCCACTTTTCCCCCGATTTCGATCTTCTTTCCCGATTTCGATTTACGACCTCACCGGTGTCATCCCGAGCGCACGTCGAGGGATCTGCTTTTGCGGGTCGCGAGAATCGCGGAAAGACATTCGGTCAAAGACAGGCTGAGATTCCGCTCATTTCGGGGATACCATGACAACCGTAGCGAGAAGCCGCAGCACTCGCCGTTACGACGACTTGTTTTTCTCCGGCTTGGCGGTCCTGTTTCTCGTCTACGTGTTTATCGGGTTTGCGCGTAGTTACTATCTGGCCGGTTTGTTCAAAGCTCCGCTGCCAAACACGCTTCTGCACGTCCATGGCGCCGTGTTTTCACTGTGGGTTCTTTTGCTGATCGCGCAGACATCGCTGGTTTCCGCAGGGCGAGTGGACGTGCATCGGCGCCTGGGCGTGCTGGGGTTCGGTTTGGCATGCGTGATGGTCGTATTGGGCGTGCTGGTTGCCAACGATCAACTGTTGCGATTCGCCGCTCATCCTCCCGCCGAACACCCGGGGATCGAAGCGGTGAGGGCGTTTTACGCAATCCCGCTGGGCGAAATCCTGATGTTCGGCACGCTGGTGTACTTCAGTTTCCGCAACCGATCCCGCCCTGCAGTCCACAAACGGCTCATGCTGATCGCCACTATAGTCCTCGTTGAGGCGGCGGTCATCCGGTGGCCCATTTTCGATTCGTTTGCCGTGGCCGAATCGGTGATAGATGCGCTCTATGTCGTCCCACTCCTCTTGCTGCTGATGGCCTACGACTGGTGGTCTACCGGAAGGGTTCAAGTCGTCACGCTGTGGGCCGGTGCGTTCGCGGTCGTTGGGCAGCAGGCCCGGTATCTGATTGGCCACACCGGTCTTTGGCAGACTTTTGCCGCGTGGGTTCAGACGTGGGCATTTTCCTTCCAGTGAAGCCGAACCAAGTTGTGATTCAGGGCCCCCGGCACCTTCATCAGTCACAAGCCGTTTCACCATACATATCAACAGCTTACGCCGATTCCCTTGATCCCCTCTGCTATCCTCGGATCGGGAGCCTTAGCGGGCTTTCGTAAGTTCTTTCCTGATCAGGAAGCGTTGCAGTTTGCAGTGGTACTGAACTCTCGTAGGCTTGTTAAAGGCTTCGCGTCGAGCGACTATAAGGACGCCGGCGACGGGAGAATTTGAAA
>DASYXM010000044.1:0-7477 GCA_035934795.1 Bryobacteraceae bacterium
TCATCCACCATCGTGCGCAGCGGCCTCAGCGGGTGGTTCTGCGGGACCCGCTGCTCCGCCGAGATATAGCTGAACACTCCACTTTGTTGTTGGTCGTCGCCTCGCATAAAACATAGACGACGCAGTCTGTTCCGGCGTCACGTCGGAATCCGCCTTTTTTCCGCAACCTGTTAGCGGCGCCTTCGTCATTCCCGTGCTCCTGACTTCACGAACCGCCGTCTACTTCCCGACCAGGTGTGCAACATCTCTTTCGTTTTCCAGGCAAACATAATCCAGCAGCTCCGTGTTGAGAACGATGAACTGATGCAGCGTAACGGTCCACGGCCGCGTGTACGCCTTCTGGTCGTCCACGGTAACGTCGATCTGCAGATTGCCGTAATTCAGGCGCTGGATGCGCTCGGTCACTGTGGCGGCGTCGGTGAGCGGGTCGCCCGCCATGTCGAGCCACAGTTCGTCCCGCAGACCATTGGTCTCGACGACCAGCGTGTCCCCTTCCCAATGCCCCGTGGAATAGCCTCTCCAAGATGGATTCGGATCGACCGGCAGCGGGCGCCCGTCGGTGAAGATCTGCCGGTAGGTGGCATTAAATTCATTCAAGATTACGATGAGGTCCGGTGTCTGGACCACTTTCTTGAACTCGGGAATCATGTGGACTTCCAGCAAATTTGGCGAGGCGCATTGCGAATGCGGCCAATCTTTCCCGATGCCGGCGGACCGTTGCTTCACAACCTCGGCCGCCCACGGTTGATACGGGAGCCCTCCCGCGAGCCCCGCGGCAATGTTGCGAAGCTGCGGGCTGGCTCGCAAATCCGTGCAGTTTCCCGTCTTCGGATCGCAAGGGAGAATGTTCTCCGCCTCCCAAATTCCGGAGAAATCCGGCTTGCCGTTGGCCATCCTGGGAGCGGCCGCGCCCAGATTGGGAAGGCCGCTGGGCGTAATGGGAACCCCCGCGGTGGGATAGTTCAACCATTGCGCGGTGGCATGCGCCGGCATCAGGAACAGGACGGCCGCGAAGGCCACGGCGCTCAGGGGACCAGCTTTCGTTGGCAACGGCATCGGAGTCATCGACGATTATACCGTCCGCGCATGTTCGCGGCGCGTGTCCTGCTACGTCGGCAGGACGTTGTTTCGGCGCGAGGTGCGGCAGCGTCACGATAAGCCGGCTCAGCGCGAGCGATTCCCAGCTTCCCTAGCTCAAGCGGTGCTTGCTATTTCGCGGTCGGATTCGGTGGAGGCGGCACGATCTTGGTCAGCTTGCCGCCGTCGGATTCGTAGACCTGCGCGCCGATCGCTCCCGCCACTTTGAAGCCGGCGTTCGTGAGCATATCGAGGGCGCGGCCGGCGCGGCCCGCATGATTGGAAACCAACACGATGGTTCGATCCTTGGGAATCCACGCCAGGCTCTTTTCCAGATCGTTGAATTGAATGCTCAGATAGACCGGGAACCCGCCGTTGCGGGTGAGTTCGTCCGGCCTCCGCACGTCGATCAGCATGATCTCGGCGGGCCGTGTGAGCAGTTGGTCCATCTCCGCCCGGGTCAGAACTTTCGCCTGCTGCTTGCCGGCCTGGGCGAAGGCCGCCGCAGCCGCGACCAGAATTGTCAGCACCATTTGCTTCATTGCCATTTCTCCTTGCGCTCCTGCCTAACGTAGCACTTTCAGGACGGCGCGGTTGTCTCGGCGTGGCTGGAACGAGTATCCCCCGTGCACGCGTTCGTCTTCGCCGCCTACGATGGGCAAGACGAACAGTCCGCGGCGTAGCGCGCCATTCGGCCCGCGCCGCCTTCCGCACTAACCGGAAACATCCCCCAAGTATCGTGCGGGCCGCCACGCAAGGTGCCGGGCAGCGCCAATAACACAGCATGCATTAGTATCGTTCGCAAACCTCCATTTTCCCACTGATATATGCAAGCTGCGCATTCGAGATTTGTCATTTATATTCTCATGGCTTGAGAGAAATGAGAAGCCACGGAAATGTCTTTTAAAAACATCTTGCACTTTTAAGAAGTCCCGTGTAAAATCTGACCACATTATAAGTCGGTAGCGGACCTCAACGCGTGCCTGTGCTTATTGCAGTGGTGGGGTCCGGCAACAACGGGCGATTTAATTTTGGGTGAAGAAGTGCTGTTGCGTTTGCAGCGGCGATCCATTTAACGTTTGCGTCGACTTCGCGATTTTCGCGGAGCGGCGCACGGCAAGTCCCGATTTCGGGACACCTCGGGTGAACCGTGGGGGCTTGATAGCCCCCATGGGCGGGGTGTGTCTTTTGAATCGCAAAAGGAGTGACCACATGAAATCGATATTGCTTCAGAGGGGTTGTGCAAGGAAGACTCTGCGCGTGCTCGCTATCACTTTGGGAGTGTTATTGTTCTCCGTCTCGCTGTTTGCGCAAGGCAATTTCGGTCGTATTCTCGGAACGGTGACGGACCAAACCGGCGCCGTCCTCGCGGGCGCCACGGTAACCGTCATCGACACGGAGCGGGGCGTCGCGCGAACTCTGACTACGGACCCAGCCGGGGAGTATAACGCTCCCACGCTGATTCCCGGTACCTATACTGTCCGGGTCGAGGCGGCTGGGTTCAAGAGGCTGGATCGTCAGAACATCGTGCTGGAGGTGGGCAAGGAAGTTCGCGTCGACTTGACGCCGCAGCCTGGCGATCAGACCCAGACCGTGACCGTCAACGAAGCGATCCCGCTGGTGGACACCGCCAGCGCCACCCTGGGCGGCGCACTGACGAACGCGGAAGTCAACGATCTGCCCTTGAATGGCCGCAACTACCAGAACCTGCTAGGCCTGCGCCCGGGTGTGATGATCCAGCCGGGCGGCTCGCCCTGGACGCAGAGCACTAACAACGTTCGTCCCGATGAAACCGCCTGGATGTTGGATGGCGTGCTCAATGTCAATTTCTGGGACGCCCGCCCCGTAGGCAATGCACCGAGTGCGTTCACCGATGCGGCGACCATCATTCCCATCGATGCCATCCAGGAATTCAACACCGAGGAAAATCCGAAAGCGGAGTACGGCTGGAAGCCCGGCGCCGTGGTGAACGTGGGAATCCGGTCGGGGACCAACACGCTACACGGCTCCGCTTACGCGTTCGGCCGTCTCGACTCCTGGGACGCTCGCAACCTTTTCAACCCGGGGCCGAATCCCCAGGGAGTCTGCATCCCTAACCCGGGACTCCCGGCTGCATGCAATCAGTGGCAAACCGATTTGGAGCAGTTCGGCACCGTGGTGGGCGGGGCGATCAAGAAAGACAAACTCTTCTTCTTCGCAGGCTACGAGGGCCTGCGCGACACAGTCGGCCAGGCGTTCATCGAGAGCATTCCCGCAACCGGGACGGGGCTGGGGCCGGCAAGAAGCATGGTGGATGCCATCAAGGCGCTGCAGGCCAAGAACGTGCCGCTCAGTCAGGTCAGCCTGAACTTGGCGGGCTGCACGGTGGGAGCTTCCGTCGCCTGCACGGGCGGCCTCTACCAGGGAGCGCCTGCGAACACGACCAATTACGCCGCTACCTACCCCAACGCCAATGTCAGCGACAACGGGATTGGAAAAATCGACTACAACATCAACGACAAGCATAGGATCAGTGGCATGTTGTGGACCGGCGACTACTCAGCCACCGGGATGGATCACCCCATTGTGAACGAACTCTTCAAGAGCGGAATTCTGCTGCGCACGTGGACCACCGTCGAAAACTGGATTTGGACCCCCAGTTCCAGCGTGGTAAACGAAGCGCGTTTTGGCTACGACCGCGCCGGCCAGATCTTTGGCCTCCTCGACGGCGGCTTCGTCCCGGATGGCTCGGGCGGTCTATGCACAGCTACCGGTTGTGGCGGCAAGGGCTACCCCATCAACACTGGCGTGAAAACCGGCGGGTTGCCGAATGTCGATATTTCGGGTTTCAGTGGCAGTTTAGGCTCCTGGCGTGGCCGCCCCGGGGGTAACACCCCCAACCCGTATTACGATTTTCAGGACAATCTCTCGTGGTTGCGCGGCAAGCACGCCTTGAAGTTCGGCGGGGAGTTTGCGCACATCGAGGCCGATGCCACCCCCGACTACTTTAGGGGCCGGATCCAGTTTCGAGGCAAAGGGACTCCGGGGCTCACCGACTGTGGCGGAAAATCCTGCCCACTGGAAGACTTTTTCGCCGGAGATCCTAATAGAGCGCTTGTTAACGTCGGCGACGGGAACCGCACAGTGAGATGGATGAACTACGCGGGGTTCGTTCAGGACGACTGGCGCATCAAGCCGAGAGTGATGCTCAATCTGGGACTGCGCTACGAATACAAATCGCCGTTGAAAGAAATCGACAATCTCTTCGGTAATTTCGATCCGGCGTTGGGACTGGTTCAGCAGGGCCAGCCCAGCGTGGGCGATACTCTCTGGAAGCCGGATTACAAAGACTTCTCGCCACGCGTGGGCTTTGCCTGGGATGTCACAGGCAAGGGGACGACGGTGGTCCGCGGCGGAGCGAGTGTCATGTACTCCTCGTTTTTTGCGGCGACTTTCATGGGTTGGACGCCCCAGAACGGCGGCGGGGGCGACGTCAGCGCCATCCCGACAAATGCCTGTACAACGGTGGTAGCACCCGGAGGAACTTGTCCGCAGACCCTGGGCGGCACGATCAATTACGGCCAAGCTAATATCGCCGGCAAATATCTCAGCTGGAACGGCGTTGTGTTTCCGCAAGGCGCCGGGATCAATTGCGCAGCTGCCGGATCGTGCAGCGTCAAGAGCGTGGATCCGAATCTCAAAACCCCCTACATCGTGAATTACAACTTCGATGTCCAGCACACCATCGGCAGAGACCTCTCGTTGGAGGTGGGCTACGTCGGCAATCGCGGCGAGAACCTGCTTGGTATCCTCGACATCAATCAGTGCGCCCCCAATGCGAACGGCGACTGCGTCCGTCCCTACGACGGCCACCCTGGCAGCCTGGGCGACTTCCCCTATCTGAAGTATATTAACCGCATAACAAACTATGGGCATTCCAACTACAACAGCCTGCAGACGACCCTGACCAAGCGGCTGTCTCACGGGCTGAATTTCACCGCCGGTTACACGTACGGTCATGGCCTGGACAACGCTTCCCTGAATCGTTTCGGAAACACCCCCCAGGACAGCCTGAATCCAGGGGCGGAGTACGCCAGCAGCGACTTCGACGTCCGGCACCGCTTCACTCTCACGGCCAGTTACGCCATTCCCGGGAAAAAAGGCTTCGGCCAAATCCTGGAAGGCTGGAAGCTGAACTCCATCGTAAACCTGCAGAGCTCCCAGCCGTGGATGGCCTGGGACACATCCAACGATTTCAGCACGGGCGGAAGCGGCAACGGAGATTTCGCCGATCGCTGGGATTTCTTCGGGAACCCCTCCGACTTCAAATCCGGCTCGAGTTCCCTTCCCTTCTGCACTGGCCCTGGCGCTGGCGGTTGCAGCGTAACCAGCGGCATCTCGGCCATCGCGAGCCCCTTCTCCGCCGCCCAATCTACGGCGATGTGGGCGCAGTGTACGGCGAAAGCCCCGGATATGGATACGCTCAACGCCGCTGGCTGCTTCGTGAAGGGCGGCTCGGTGATGGTTCCTCCCAAGAATGGAACCTATGGCACGATGGGCCGGAATATCTTCCGGGACACGGGCTTCACGAACGTGGATTTCTCCATATTCAAGGACTTCAAGTTCAAAGAGCGGTTCGGCGCCGAGTTCCGGGTGGAGGTCTTTAACCTCTTCAATCACCCCACCATCTCCAATCCGTTCGGCTCATCGAATGGCGCGCAGTTAGGCAGCGATGTAAGCAGCGCCAACACGTTCGGCGGCGGCGGCGCCACACCCGACGTCGCGGCGGGCAATCCGGTCGTCGGTTCGGGAGGCGCCCGCGACATCCAGCTCGGGCTGAAGCTTACGTTTTGACACTTTCGACACGCTCGAGGAGGGTGCCAGTCCCCTCCCTCGAGCGCTCTGATCTTTCATATGTAGGTCTTGGGGACGGGATTCCCGGTTTGTTACCCCTTTCCGGGAATCCCGCGTGGGGGTGAGCCCCTCCACAACTAAACCCCCCATGTAGAGGTAAAGCGGTACCCCTATTCGGCCGATGAGTAATCGGTCGATCGTGAATTTATTCCTAGAAAAACTTGGGCAGCAACTGGAAGGCGAGTCCTGGGGCCGACTCGATGTTCTGGAGTACCTGGTCGCCAGCAGCCCCGTGGTGTTGTCTACATGCAGGGTGGGCGGAGATTACGGAGCCACCTTCGTGTCCGAGGGCGTCAGGACCCTGTGGGGATACGAACCCGATGAATTTCTCGGCGATGACAGTTTCTGGGCGGATCACATCCATCCGGACGACCTCCAGCGGGTTTTGGACGGACTGCGCTCGGTTCTGGAGCTTGGCCACGGCAGCCACGAATACCGCTTCCGCGCGAAAACGGGGGAATATCGCTGGACCTACGGCGAACTGCGGCTCATCCGAGATCCGGCCGGTAAGCCCCTGGAAATTGCCGGCCACAGTATCGACATCACGGAACGGAAGCGGGCGGAGACTGCGCTGAAGGAGAGCAACGCGCGGCTCAAACTGGCTTTCGATGGCACGTCAGATCTCCAGGCGCTCTATCGCGTTGAGCCGGGCGGCCGGTTTGTGATGGAGACGGCTAACCGGGCGGTGATCGAGCGGTTTGGCGTCAGTACCGGCAAGAACCTGGCCGACTTCCTGGGCCGAAGCTTTGAGGAAGCCTGGGCGGCAACCAAGCTGACCGCGAGCGAGATTGAGGAACTGCGATCCCACTTTCAAACGGTCGTTCAGGGCCGGGCCCGCGTACTGTTCATCAGCCCCCAGACGGCTGTTCGGGAAGCGACGGAGGTCACTCTGTATCCGGTTATCGATCAGCAGGGCGTCTGCACATACGTGCTCTCGAACGGCCGCCTCATCGGTGAACGCCTACGGGCCGAAGCGGCCTTGAGAGAGAGTGTGGAACGCTTTGAGCTGGTCATCGAAGCGACGCACGACGGGATCTTCGATCGCGGTATTGCGAGCGGCCAATATTATTGCTCTCCACGATACAAGGAAATATTAGGCGAATCGGACGGCGACGAGTTGCCGAACGATCTGGAGTCTTTTTTCGAGCGAATCCACCCAGACGACCGCAGCCGCTATAGGAGTGAATTTGACGGTTATCGCCGGGATAAAACGCTCGGGAGATTTTCCGTTGAATTCCGCCTGCGCCACAAAGACGGGACCTATCGCTGGGTAGTTTCGCGCGGGCGGCTGCTGCGGGACGCGGAAGGGAAGTTGACCCGCATTGTCGGCGCGGTTCGCGATATCACAGAGCACTATCGCGCGGCGGAGAAGCTGGCCGCCGGCGAGAAGCGTCTGCGGGACATCCTCGATTCGCAATTCGGGTTTGTGGGGCTCTACAACTTGGATGGCACCGTACTGTACATAAACCGCGCTCCTCTTGAGGCGGCGGGTATCCAGGCCGAAGAC
>DASYXM010000055.1:0-1601 GCA_035934795.1 Bryobacteraceae bacterium
TTCATTGCAGATTGCGCGGATTGCATCGGCCACAAATCCAGTCTCGCGCGCCGGATCGAATTCGCGCAGCGATTGCACCGCCGCGCGGTCGCGGACCGGATTGCCCAACTTCGGGCCGTCATCTAGGATTTCCAGCGGCAGCCCCATCGCCTCAGCGACAATCAGGATGTCCGAGAAAACGATGATGGCGTCCACGCCCAGCTTTTGAAACGGCTCGAGCGACACTTCCGCGGCGAGCTCCGGCGTCTTTGCGACTTCGAGGAAGGAAAAGCGCTCGCGGATTTTGCGGTAACCGGGCAGATAGCGCCCCGCCTGCCGCATGATCCAGACGGGCACATGCTCCGGGCGCTCGCCGCGCGCTGCAGCGAGGAATATTTCTTTCCGGCTGGGAGTTGAATTCGATGGTTGCATACAATCAATCCGCGCCCATATCATAACAACAAACTGATTCGCCCGCCGCATCCAACGGGCGAGCTTATATCAGGGAGGATGCCTAGAAATGAATATCGATCGAGTCGTGATGTATGTGAGCTCGACTGCCGACCAGGGAGTGGTGGGCTCGGGGACACGCCTTCGCTTCATGCAGAAAGGCTCAAGGGTTATGGGTCGGTACAGCGGGGGTGCGATCTCGCGGGGCTGCCTGGTGGGCACGCTCTCCGGGTCACAGCTGGTTTTTCGGTATGCGCAAGTCGAGGCATCCGGCGAGATACACGGGGGTCGTTCCGTTTGTGAGGTCGAGCGCCGGCCCGACGGCCGCATTCGCATCGTGGAGCACTTTGTGTGGCGCACTCGGGCTGGCTCGGGCACAAATGTGTTCGAGGAAACAGACTAGCAGTCTGGCCAGCCTGTTACTTCGGCCAGAGCCACCCAAACGTCCCAGCGGTCAGCAAACCATAGATGAGCCCGTCGAAAACTTCTTTGAGCGTCATCCCCCACGGCTGGCCTTTCCAGATCCCATTGCTCAAGATTCCCAGGCCATACGCCATGAACCCCGCCGTCCCTGCGACGCGAAACACAGCTAGGCATTGCTCGCCCGGCGCCACCGTCCGCCCGGTCAGATACGCCACAAAGAGTCCGATGATGAGGCAATAGACGAACCACATGCCCAGGAATTTCCCCATCTTCATGGGCCCGCTGGGAAATATTGTGATAAAGCCGACCGGCCCTTGCTTGAATTTTTCCTGAATTGCAGGCGACTTCATTTCGCTGTGCTGGCAGAAAGGGAAGTGGTACAAGCCGCGTGTCAAGCCCGCCGCGCGCAGCGTCGCCAGCAGCTTGTCTTCATCGGGCAGCTGGCGGTAGTCGCTTTTGTGGTAGGGAAGCAGCATGTGCATGATGGAGCTGGCGACGAACACGATGACGGCCGAAAGCACGATCGGTAGCCACAGAGCCGTGAGAGGAACCATGCGCAGCCTCCTTTAGATTTGGTGTCGAATTCCGGTAGTTTTGCGGCAGCCTATCCCGTTTTCCGCTCGCAGGTCAAGCCGAAATCGCCTCGCACGGCGGGACAAGCCTGGCGGCAACTCTCGATCGCCTAGGGTTCGTGCCGTTCGCCAGCGTCATTGTTGTTTCTTCAGCAATGCCGGCCAGTTCACGACCAG
>DASYXM010000068.1:0-1759 GCA_035934795.1 Bryobacteraceae bacterium
CAAAGACACGCAATCGCTCTATGACGGCATCGAGTGGTATCCGACAATCACATCCATTGCGGAATCGTCGGTGAGCGCTTCCGTGCTTTGGGTCGGCACGGATGACGGGAATCTGCAGGTGACGCGCGACGGAGGACAGACTTGGACGAACGTTGCCGACCGCGTTCCGGGTGTGCCCAAGGGCACGTACGTCGGTCGCGTGATTGCCTCGAAATCCGCCGAAGGCGTGGCGTACGTCGCCTTTGACGGGCATCGCGCCAACGATTTCCGCGTCTATCTATTTAAGACGACCGACTATGGCGAGAAGTGGAAAAACATCGGCTCCGGCATCCCGCAGGAAGCGGGCACGCTCCACGTAATCCGCGAGCATCCCGATAATGCCAACATCCTGTTTGCCGGACTCGAGTTCGGCGCGTATTTTTCGCTCGACGGCGGTGAGCATTGGAACAAACTGAAGTTGGGTTTGCCCACCGTCCCTGTTGACGACATCCAGATCCAACCGCGCGAAAACGATCTCATCCTCGCGACTCATGGCCGCTCGATTTATATCCTCGACGACATGACTTCCCTCGGGCAGTTGACCTCAAAAGTTCTCGGCGAAGATTTGCATGTGTTTCCCATCCGAAGCACGATTGCCTGGCGCATCTATTCGAATCGCTGGTTCGATGGCCAGCAGGTGTTCCTCGGTCCGAATCCTCCCCCCGGGGCTTTGATCGACTTCTACCTCAAAGCCAAGCCAGGGAAAAACGATAAAGTGAAAATCACGGTTTCCGATGCCTCCGGAAAGGCCATACGCGAAATGGATGAAAGCAAGCCAGACGCGGGAATCAATCGCGTGAATTGGGACCTGCGCTACGATTCGCCGGTCAAGCCGACACCGGAGCAATTGGCCGCGCAAGCGCAAGGCTTCTTCGGCGGCGGCGCGCGCGGGCCGATAGTTGACCCGGGCACTTACACCGTTAAAGTCGAGCTGGGAAAGAATTCGCAGACTCAGGCTGTGCAGGTCGTCGAAGACCCGCGCATCCAGATCAACGAAGCCGACCGAGCGGCGCGCCACGATGCGATGATGCAGCTCTATGGCTTCTACAAGACTGCCGATGAGGGCCAGAAGACCATTTCCGGGCTCAAGAAATCGCTCGACGATGCCCTCGCCGCGTGGAAAAAGCCGGGAGCGCCTAAGATTCCGGATGCGATCCAAAAGCAAGCGGAAGCGCTCTCGAAGAAAGTCACGGATCTGAGCGGCAAATTCGTCTCCGAGCGCGGCGCAGGCAGCGCGGGCGGCCCGTTGCACTACACGCCTCCACCCGTGCCGATGCGTATTGGCCGCCTGATGTTCCAGCTCGACGGCTACACAGCCGCCCCGACGCAACCGGAGAAAGATGAAATGGCAGCTGTATCGCAGGAGCTCAACGCCGCAACAAGTGCGCTAAATCAACTTGTCGACACGGATCTCGCGAATCTCAACAAGGCTCTCAACGACGCCGGCGTCCCGCACATAACAACCAAGCCGCCGGAGGAAGCTCCTGCACGCCCGCCGATGGAGGAGTGAGTAGGCGAGCGATATTTTGCAACTGTTTTTGGCGCCGCTTCCGTGGCGTATGCGGCCCGGAGGCGGCGGCCCAAATAGGCAGAGTACTTCCGTACCAGCACCAATTGAACCCTGCGGCCTATCGACCTCGTCAGGTCATTGGCCGACAATCGTACCTGTTCGAGACTCGGTGTTGCGCTACCCCCGCGCGATTCGGGCCTCGAAAGTGTC
>DASYXM010000073.1:0-25088 GCA_035934795.1 Bryobacteraceae bacterium
CTCCATCACCAGATAATTCGGGCCGACGTCGTAAATCTGGCAGATGTTGGGATGGTTCAACGCAGCGATGGCTTTAGCTTCCCGCTCGAAGCGCTCGCTGAACTGCGCGGCTGAGACCTTAATAGCAACGTCGCGATTCAAGCGGGGATCGCGCGCGCGATAAACCTCGCCCATGCCACCGGCACCGATGGGCGCGAGGATTTCGTAGGGGCCGAGTTTATCGCCGGCGGAAAGCGGCATATGAGCGATGTAGCTCAGTTTACTCGATTGGAAGGCGTGAAAAAGGGGACAGACTACTCTGTCCCCTTCCGTCTATTTCTGACTTTACAGGTGAGCGTGGGCGTGGACAGAGCGGTCTGTCCCTTTTTCAACAGCGTCTACAGGTCCGCCAGCACCACGAATCCGGATTCGACGCTGGGGTTCCGTCCCGCCGAGAGCACGCGCGTCCACACGACCCGGGCTTTGCCTTCGGCGTAGGCTCGCGAAAAGCTCACGACTTCCCCGGATGCGAGGGTCGTGCAGGTGTGCGCCGCACGGAATCCGCTGGCGCTGATGTCGATCAGGCGGCCGGCGATCTCGGGCAGCGCAGCATCGGCACGGCGGATGTGCACGGCTCCCTGTGCGGGACGCCGCGGTTCGCGGCGCTTATCTTCTCCGATGGCGACAGCCTGCAGGCTAGCCGCCGAATGGCGAACGGGCCTGGTGTTGCGAGGCTCGCCGTCGGCTGGGCGGGCGGCTGCTGCGCTTTCGCCGATTCCGTTCTCTACGATTCCTTTTTCGCGGTTCACGAGGCGACTCCGATGCCGGCCTCTTCCCAGCTCTTAAGCTTGCGGGTCAGCGTGCGCCGCGAGATCCCGAGCTGCGCGGCGGCGCGCGCCTGATGCCCTCCCGTCGCGGTGAGCGCCGCGAGAATTGCGCGCCTTTCGATCCCGTCCAGTCCCTGCGGCTGGGGCGCCGCGCTGCCCGCAAAGGCAAGGCCCGGCCGCGCAAGGTCCTCCGGTTCGATCCGTTCGCCCGTGGCCACCAGCGACGCCTGGATCACGGTGTTGCGCAATTCCCGAATGTTTCCGGGCCAGGATCGGGCTTCGAGCGCGGCGATGGCCGCCTCCGAAAACGCGAGCCCCGGATTCTGTTCGGCCAGGAAATGCCGCGCGAGTGGAGCGATATCCTCCACTCGTTCCCGCAGTGGGGGGACGCGCAACACGAACTGCTGTAGCCGATGATACAGGTCGGCGCGAAACTTTCCTTCGGCGACGGCCGCCTCCAGGTTCCGGTTGGTGGCCGCCACCACACGCGCGTCCACCGCCACCTTGCGGACGCCGCCCAGGCGATAGTAGGGCACCCCGTCAAGCACTCGCAAGAGCTTCACCTGCATGCGCGCGTCCAGTTCGCCGATTTCGTCGAGGAAAATCGTGCCCGAATGCGCCATTTCGAACAAGCCCGGCTTGGGCGTGTCCGCTCCGCTGTAGGCGCCCTTTTCGTGGCCGAATAATTCGCTCTCGATCAGATGCTCGGGCAGCACCGCGCAGCTTAGATCCACCCACGGGCGGTGCGATCGCAAGGAGAGCTGATGAATCGCCCGCGCGATCAATTCCTTGCCGGTGCCGCTTTCCCCGGTGATCAAAACAGTGGCCGGCGATCGCGCGGCGCGCTCCGCGAGCGCCATCAGGGAGCGCATGGGTGCGCTGGCGACGATCGCCGTCATTCCCAGGAAAACGTGCTTCTCTTCGAGCATGGCATCTATAAGCTTCACTCAGACCTCTCCGGCTCGCCCTCGGGGATTGGCCTTAGGGCGCCGAAGAAATGACCTACCGCCGTGCGCCAATCTGTCGCAGGATGGCGTACGAAGGCGTCAATCTGTCGCGGGAGGAACGCAAAGGACTTCGTATGTAGTTGAAAATGAAGGGCCACGAAACCGGACCATGGCGATCCACGTGCTTCGCGTGAGCACGGATGAGTGTAAGACCACAGCAGCTTGCGGCAAAGGCCGTGGCCCTGATCGGGCTGGTTGTTGTTCTGGGCGCGGTTGGACTGGGCGTCACAACGGCTGGCTGGGAATCCGCGGACCTGGTCAAATTCCTCGGATTTCTGACGGTTGCGTTGTTCACCGTCGGGACGAAGCTCGCGATTCCGGGGCCTGCGGGGAGTCTGCCGCTTACCTTTGTATTCGTGTTCATGGCGACGCTCGATCTTTCGAGCTCGGAAGCCGTGGCGCTCGCCGTGCTGGTCGCGCTGGGCCACTGCTTCTGGCATCCTTCGCGGAAACCGCAGCCCCTGCAGGTGGCCTTCAACGTGGCGACCATGGCGCTGGCATCGAGCGCTGCCGTGGCGCTCTACGATTCCCCCGCGGGCGTCGCGGGAACCATGCCACCGCTGGTCCGCTTCGCGCTGGCGACCGCCGCGTTCTGCGTGCTGCACACGGCTCCCGTCGCGGCGGCGGTGGCGCTGAGCGAGGAACTCCCATTTTTCACAACGTGGAGGGACTGCTACCTCTGGACGACGCCGTACTACCTGGGCGGCAGCGCGGCGGCGTTCTTGTTCAGCACGGTGGGCCACTGGATCGGCTGGCAGTCCATGCTGTTGAGCGGGCCGCTGATCTACATGGTGTATCGCGTGTACCGGCTGCACCTGTCGCGGCTCCAGAACGAGAAAAAACACGCGGAGGACGTCTCGGCGCTGCATTTGCGGACGATTCAGGCGCTGGCGCTCGCCATTGAAGCCAAGGATCACACAACGCACGACCACCTGGCGCGCGTGCAAGTGTACGCGCGGGAGCTCGCCCGCGAGCTTAAGTTGAGCGCCTCGGATCAGGAGGCGCTGCGGGCCGCCTCGCTTCTGCACGATATCGGCAAGCTGGCCGTGCCGGAGCACATCATCTCCAAGCCCGGGCGCCTCTCGCCCGAAGAATTCGAGAAGATGAAGATCCATCCCACGGTCGGCGCCGAAATCCTGGAGCGCGTCCAGTTTCCCTACCCGGTGGTGCCCATCGTGCGGGCGCATCACGAAAGGTGGGACGGCGGCGGATACCCGGCGGGCCTGAAAGGCGAGGAGATTCCGATCGGCGCGCGCATCCTGGCCGCGGTGGATTGCCTGGACGCACTCGCCTCGGATCGCCAATACCGCCGCGCGCTGCCGGTCGAGGAAGCCATGAAGGTGGTGGAAAACGATTCCGGCAAAGCCTTCGACCCGCGGGTGGTGGAAGTCCTGAAGCGCCGTTACGTCGAACTGGAGCGGATGGCCAAGCAGGAGGGCGCGGGCGAAAGCCCCCTCTCCACCGAAGTGAAGGTGGAGCGCGGGGACGCTCCCGCGGCGGGATTCGAAGCGCACGCCGCCGCCGCGCCTGCGGGAAAGGACGCGCGGGTGGACTTCATCACCAGGATCGCCGCGGCGCGGCAGGAAGTCCAGATGCTCTTCGAGATCTCCCAGGAGCTCGGCAGCTCGCTCAGCGTGGAGGACACCATGTCCATGCTGGCCGTGCGCCTGCGGCCGCTGGTGCCACACAATTCCATGGCGATCTGGGTGCGCCGCGAGAACGTGCTGGCCCCGGCGTTCGTGCTGGGCGACGATTTCCGCCTGTTCTCGTCGCTCGAAATTCCTATGGGGCAAGGGCTCTCCGGATGGGTCGCGGAAAACCTGAAGCCCATCGTGAACGGGAATCCCTCGGTGGAATCCGGCTATTTGGCCGATCCCACCAGGTTCTCCTCGCTACGCTCGGCCATCGCCGTGCCGCTGGAAGGGATCAATGGAGCGACCGGCGTGCTGGCGCTGTACCACGCCGAACGCGACGCTTTCTCCCGGGAGCATCTGCGGCTCCTGCTCGCCATCGCGGGCAAGATCGGCATCTCCATCGAAAATGCGTTGCGCTTCAGGCAAGCCGAGTCCTCCGCGACGGTGGATTTTCTCACCGGCCTCACCAACGGCCGCGCGCTGTTCCTGCAACTGGACCGGGAATTAGCGCGCGCGCGGAGGGAAAATCTGCCGATGACGGCCGTGGTTCTGGACCTGGACGGATTTAAGCAAATCAACGACCGCTTCGGGCACCTGGAAGGCAACCGCGTTCTGCGCGGGTTCGCGGCGGGCCTGAAATCCATGTGCCGGGACTACGACACGGTGGCGCGCATCGGCGGCGACGAGTTCGTGGTGCTGCTGCCCGGAGCCCGTCCCGAGGAGATCGAGAATCGCGTGCACCAATTCCGCAGCGTGCTGGCCGGCGTCTGCCGGGAGCGCTTCTCGGGCGAGCTGCTGACGGTCAGCGCGGGAATCGCGAGTTTCCCGCGGGACGGCGCGGACGCGGAAGCCGTGCTCGAACACGCGGACCGCCGCATGTACGGGGAGAAGCGCACGCACCGCGGCCAAACCCCCGTTCGATCGGCTGCCGCATCCGAGTGGGCGGCCTCGCGGACGATTCAGTAGCGCCGTCCGGCGTCGCCAGAGGGACAATCTTACATACGCACCTGGCGCGACAAGTGTTGTCACATATGACAACATCACCGAATGAGAGGAAAGCTGAAAGTGGTGAGGGGCGGCGGCAAGGTGTTCCGAGACCTCGGACGCATCCGTCCACGGACTCACCACCCGTTACATCAAAGGCCAGTTCACGCGTTGGTTCACGGGCTTCTTGCTTCACCTCACCAGCTCAGCTACCATTACACGGGGAGGTTTTAAGGTGCCACAGCAGAGGCTGTTGGTTTTATTCGCGTTCCTCTCCACCTGTGCGCACGCGCAATGGTTGAACTTTCCTACTCCAGGAACGCCCCGCACGCACGACGGTAAACCCAACCTCGCCGCTCCCACTCCGCTCGCCCTCGACGGCAAGCCGGACCTGTCCGGCGTTTGGCTCCATGAGCGCACGTCTCTGGCGGAAATAAGACGGATCTTCGGCGCCCTCGCGGATATTCGCGACAAAGTGAACGTGCCGGGCATGGAGGCGGATAGCATCTCGAAGTACTCCATCGATATCCTCTTGGATTTCAAGCCCCAGGAATCGCCGCTACGGCCCGAAGCGGCGAAGGCTATGGGCCGGCGCGCGGCCAGCAATAACCCGGCGGACGTTTGTGTAGGCGTCCCCGGCATCCCCGTAGCCGGTCTCCTCTCCGAACCCGTCAAGATCGTGCAGGCGCCGCGGCTGACCGTGATTATGTACGAACTCGGCAACCTGCATCGCCAGGTCTTCACCGACGGCCGCTCGCTTCCGCGAGAGTTCGACTTACCGGCCTTCCTCGGATACTCAGCCGGGCGCTGGGAGGGCGACACCTTCGTGGTAGAGACCGCGGGCTTCAACGACAGAACCGTTCTCGATACGAAGGGCCATCCGCATAGCGACGCGCTGCGCGTCACCGAACGCTTCCGCCGCCGCGACTTCGGACACCTGGATTGGGAAATGACATTTGACGATCCCAAGCTTTATACCAGGCCTTTTACCATCCAGGTCCCCTACGAGCTTATGGCCGACGCCGACATCTTTGAACAGTACTGCGAAAACGAGAAAGACAGCGTCCACCTCCCAAAACAGTAGGCCATTGTTAACCTTTTCGATCGAGAAACTGATTGCGCCTGAATCACGTCGCATCACTTCTTGGAATCTCATGGCCCCGCTAGCGTGCCGGTTTCCACAACGCGCCCTGAATCTTCAACCGGATTCGCGCCAGGCTTCGGCGGTCCGTAATATACAGCGTCTTGCCGTCCACGCCGCCGAAGTTCATGTTGGTCGCGTTCTCCGGCAGCCGAATGGTTCCCAGGTGTTTGCCTTCGGGCGACATGATCCAGACGCCGCCGGGGCCGGTGCAGTACGCATTTCCATGCGCGTCGACTTTCATGCCGTCGGGATTACCGGGAGTCTTGTCGGCGCTCATGTCGATGAAGACCCGGCCGTTCGAGATCGTGTCGTCGGGCTGCACGTCGTACCGCATGATGAGCCGTCGCTGGGTATCGTTTACATACAGGTACTTTTCGTCGGGCGAAAACGCGAGGCCGTTGGGTACCCTGTAATCGTCCAGCAGCAGTTTCACGGCGCCGTTCTTGACCAGAAACACTCCGGATGTGGGCAGCTCCATTTCCGGATTGTTCGCGGGACGCGGGTCGGTGAAGTAAATTGCACCGTCGGATTTCAGCACCAGGTCGTTTGGCCGGTTCAGACGCTTGCCTTCGTAGCGGTCAGCAATCACGGTGCGCTTCCCGTCCTTCTCGATGCGGACGATCGCCCGGTCGCCCTGGGCGCAGAGAATCAGGCGCCCTTGCGAATCGATGACGATTCCGTTCGACCCGAAGTTGCCGATGTTCAACCGGCCGTTGTTCGCCATGTAGCCCCGCAAGCCGACAGCGGCCAGCTCGCCGGTGTAGCCGCTCTTTTCCATGAACACCGACAGCGCGCCGCCAGGCGTCCACTTGTAAATCACATTGGCGCCGATATCGCTGAACAGAAGATACCCCGTCCGGCCCTGTTGAATCCAAAGCGGACCTTCGGAAATGCCAAAGTAGTCGGTCTTCAGCATTTCGAGCCGCGCGTCAGGAGCCACGATCTGATCGAGCGCCGGGTCGATTTTGATCACTGAACGTGCCGGCTCGGCCGCGCGCAAGTGCCCGCTCAGAGCGACCGCCCAGACCGTGACGATCAAACTGAATGAGGCTCTCATGCTCGGCACTCGAAGCCTTTGATGGAGGGGCATGTAGTGAACGATTCTACCGCACGAAGGCGTCCCGTAATCCGTCGGTAAGAAAGAGTTCGGCCAGGAGGCCGAACGCGGGCGGGACCGCCCGCCCTACAAAACGCGGGTAGGGCGGATCGCCTGATCCGCGGCCGACGTCCTTCGTCGGCCACCCCGCGGGTGACGCGGCCTCCAGGATCTCCGACAGCCCCGTGAGGCTCCCGCACCGATTATGAATCCTTACCGACGGATTACGGGCGGAGGCATCAGCCGACTGACGGGACCCTGAACATCGGAGGTAGTATAATGCGCTTCGTTACAGGCCCGTGGAATAGGAGGATGGTCATGAAGGTGCTGATGTCACTAGGAATCGTCATCACGTTATTACTGCTCAGCGGAGGCGAAGCCAAGGCAGCTGGGTGTGAGGCGATCGGCAACGTTCGTTTCATCTGCGATCAACTGGGTCCTGAAGATCTCGCTGCTGTCCCAGGGTCGGAGTGGGTTCTCTCGTCCGGTATGACGGCGAACGGCGCCATCCGTCTTATCAACCTGCGCGATAAGAGCACGACCGTGCTTTTCCCGAGTGCCGCGTCTAGCGAGCGGCCGAACAAGAAAACGTATGCATCGTGTCCTGGGCCGATCGGCTCCGAAGGCGACAAGTTCAGAGCGCACGGCCTATATCTGCGCCCTGGACGGAACTCGGTCCATACGCTCTACGTCGTTCATCATGGCGGCCGGGAGTCGATCGAAGTTTTCGAATTGGACGGCCGGCCCAAGACGCCTACGTTGACCTGGATCGGATGTGCGGTTGCGCCCGATCCCATCGGCTTGAATTCGGTCGTTGGTCTATCCGACGGCGGGTTTATCACCACCAACTTTTTGCCGCGAGGCACGGATGCGGCTGCGCGCGAACGAATGATGGCGGGCGAGATCAACGGTGAGGTCTGGGAATGGCACCCGGGCACCGGATGGAAGAAAGTGCCAGGCAGCGAAGCGGCCGGTCCGAACGGTCTGGAGATCTCCAAAGACGGCAAGTGGCTGTACATCGGCGGATGGGGCAGTCAATCTTTCATTCGCCTGTCGCGCGGGCAAACGCCGGTCAAGAAGGACAGCGTTCCGGTTGGCTTTCGTCTCGACAATCTCCGATGGGCCCCCGACGGCACGCTGCTTGCCGCGGGCCAGGGAGGGACCGCGCCTTCACAGACATCGAACGTTGCAAAGGTCAATCCGGCCACGCTGAAGGTCCAGGAACTCATTCGCCACCCCGATATCGAGGGGTTCGGCGTCACTACTGTCGCGATTCAGGTCGCGAGCGAACTGTGGCTCGGTTCGGTACGCGGCGATCGCATCGCGATCTTTCCGCTCGTCCAGTCGCCGCCATCGCGGTAGAACGATAACGCCAGTGGGGGCGTTATCGAAGTTAAACCGGATCCATCGCAAGCAGAACTTCTTATCGCGATCATGGAAAGCGTACTTGTGGTCGATCGAGGAATCCCCGCGTCTCGCCGGCGGCATTACGTGCCAAGAACAAACTAACGGCTGGCGGCATTTCCAAGGACGGCGGCCTGCCCGCGTCCACGGACAGCGTCTTGGGATTGATGACGTTATTCCTTTGATATCAGATTCCGCGCCCTAGTTCTTCTTCCCCCGCCCCAGCAGCCCGTTGAGAAGGCCTCGGGCGGCCTTGCCGACGTCGCCCTCGACGCTTTTAATCTCCTCTTTGGCGACCGCACCGTAGTCTGGCTTGAAAACCGGATCTGAACTCGTCCCTCCCACCGTGAAGGGAATCGGTTTGTTTCCGACCACCGACAGTAGCCCGGAAGTGTGGACGAGCGCACTCATCTTGAAATTCAGATCATTGCCCGGGCTGACGGTACCCGCGCCGCTCAGCTCGCCGATGGCCGGGATGACCAGCATCATATCCTGCGCGCTCATGCCCTCGGGAGCCGAACGAACGTTGGCGCTCAATGTTTGGATTTCCGTGTCCGGGCTCGCTCTTATCCCCGCAAGCTTTTCAATAGATGCCATTTTCTCGGGAAGATCGAACCCGACCAGGCGCGTATTATTCAGAGCCAGAGATCCGGCGGTAACCAGGCGGTCCGCTTGGCCTTCCATCGAGAGATTCGTGCTGGCGGTTCCGCCTTGCAGCGACGTTCCGGCGGGCAGGACAATTCCCAAGGCCGGTAGTAGCCCTTCCAACTCCGGTACCGACATATCGGGGCCCACGAGTTTCAAGCTCAACACCATTGACTCGCCACGCTCGGCATAGGTGCCGGTGAGGTGCGCCGTCGCGCTGCCAATGTGAATATCCCCTTGATGAAGGATACCCGAATGCTTCCGCAGATCGTGCGAAACGGAAACGTCTACTTCCACGGGGCGGGTAGCCGGCGTCCCGGTTTTGGCAAGCTTCAGCTTTTCCGCTCTGAGCTTTGCTCGGAGGTGCATCGCGATGCCGTCCGATTGGCCGTTACCGTCAAAGGAGGCCAGGCCGGTTACATCAGGCGCCGCGTCGTTCATACCGGAACGGGCGAGATCGAGCTGGGCTACTTTGAGGTTGACGCTGACCGGCGTCATGGCCGAATCGACGGGATTAATCGGTCCCGCTTTTCCGTCGAGCGCAATCGTGCCGCCTCCACGTATCTGCGCCGAGAGCGAGAAAGGGAACGCGGAAGTAGCGGAAAAATCACGCAGCTCCATATTCACCTGCTCCAGGGCAAGAGGTTTCCAGTGGCCGACGGTCCTGCTCAGACTTAGGTGGCCGTTGCTGATCTTTATAAGCTGAACCGAAAGATCCAGCGGCATGCGTGCCGACGTTGGCTGGGCCGGAGCTGCCTTAGACTTGCCGCCCAAGCTCGAGAAATTCCAATCCCCGGAGGGCGCTTGCGCTAGCGCAATCTCGGGTTGATCGATTAAGAGATCCGTAACGATCAACTTGCGCGAAATCAGAAACGGCCAGATTTGCACACCCACGTGCAAAGACTTGGCCTTAAGAAAAGCGGGCTTGCCGAAAGCCGGGTCTTCGGCGACCGAAAGATCGTCAGCCGTGACTTCGCCCTTCAGGATTTTGAGTTGCAGATCGCCGAGCTTCACTTCGCGGCCAAGCGCATTACTCAGGTCCGCCTGGAGTGTCGGCCGGAACTGATCCACGTTGATCACAAACGGCAGGCTGACAACGGTGACGATCAATAACGCGAAGAGTATCCCAACCCATTTCGCAACGCGTTTCATGGAGTACCTCCGAAGGCGGCTGGCCGCCGTGCCGATGAGAGCTTTATCCGACCATTTCGGGAGTATACAACCGTGTCGCGCTCTCGGGACGGCAGACTGGGCCAACTCGCGGAAACGCTTACTTCACTTGTCTCGAATTTTCGCGGGCACGGGCTCCGCCCAGAAAGTGCACCATGTCGTAGTTATCTTCGTGACACGCATATTCGTACATCTGCTCTTCAGGATCAATCTTGACCCAGGGAATGCGGGCCGTCCAGGGTTTCGTCCAGGTGGTCGGATCCTCCACCGTAAATTCGTAGCTCAGGGTCTTGGCATCGATCCGTGTAAAGCGCTCGGTGAGGCGGAACGTCTCCGGATTGGCGTTCTGGAAGACTACGCCATCGTCCGTCCGGAAATTGGTGGTGTCCACTACCAGCGTGTCGCCCTCCCAATGGCCGCGCGAATCTCCCAGCCACTGGCGGAGGTTCTTTCCTAGATGAGGACTTCCCTTGACCGGAATCACACGAGTGCTATGGATCATTTCGGGAGAAATAGCCACGTATCCAGGGCTCTGAGTGATCTGCAGATCGTTGTTGTAGACGATCCCGAGATACGGCGGGGAGTCTGTGCGAATGATGCAACGCACGGGCAGGGAGAGATCGGTATAATCGTTGGGCAGACCGGCGTTGGCTCTCGCCAAGGCCGCGGCGCGCTCCTTCCTTTTCCTATCCCGCTCCGGCGACAACGGCACTAAGGCAGGTATCCTCCCATCCGGCGGATCGACGATCAGCGAAGTGCGATGGTCGGCGGTGATCTTCAAGCGGCGGGAATCCATCCAGTGTTCGTTATATGCGCGATTAACATCGGCTTCCCGAGGGCCATCGCGGCGGTCCCGCGTCAAATCGCCGGCGAGTTGATCTTGGAACCCCACCGCCTCTGCGTCGGTCAGAACGTCTTTCGCACCCAGGGTGCCGGGCCTCTGCAGAGGCGTACTGGTGGCGTTGTTCCAAACTCCCTGCAGATCGGGATCGCCCCACGGCGTATGTGGCACAACCGTCCTTTTCGCCGCAACCCGAATCTTCGACGCCGGGGCCTTCTGGGCAGCCGCTTCCAGAGTTTGGCCTGGGGCCGACGACGCGGTCAGCCAAACACTGGTGAGTGCGGCGGCCACTCCAACAGCAAAGTTTCTCATGTCGTATGTAACGCTCATCCGGGCCCCATTTTTCAATCAGTATACACCCAGCTCAAGAGGGACTCTCTCCGTTCGGATCACTTGGAATGAGGATAGACACCCACTTCGGGCCGATCATGACCGTCATCGTTCCCTTGAATAGTCCGCCTCGCTAGTCTCCTGTCCCAGTGGTTCGTGCGATAAGTCAGCGGGGTAGGGCGGTCCCCCTGGGCCGCGGCCGACGCCCACGTCGGCCCTATTGGGTTGCGCTTCAGAAGCCGGACCTTCAGAAGCCGGACCACGGGGTCCGGCGCGGACGAGGGCGTCCGCCTACCCGGTTTTGTTCATCGAACTTCAGGGACAGGAGACTAGCCATCCGCCTGCAGTATTGGCCATAGTTATTTTCATGGAGTAGACTGGTCGCATGTTTCCTCGCATCGTGATGGGTCTGTTTTTGGCAAGCCTTCCGGCGGTTTGCGACTGGAATCCACAGCTTGCCGCCGGCTACCTCGACGGACGGCAGAAGGAATGGTTCGCCTGGCCGCGAGCCAACACCGCCAAAGGTGTTTGCGTCTCCTGCCACACCGGCTTACCCTACATGCTCGCGCGACCTGCGCTGAGGACGGTGCTCAAGGAAGCCGAGCCGATGCCCTACGAAACCGGCTTTCTCGAGGCTGTGAAGAAGCGCATCCCCACTTACGGCACGACGCCGGCCGAACCCGTGCTTACGGCACTTCTGCTCGCAGAGGAAGATGCTCGCAAGGGCTCCTTGACCAAGGAATCCGAGCGGGCCTTTAACGGTCTTTGGTCGCTGCAAATCGAGAGCGGTCCCTCTCAGGGCGCTTGGACTTGGAACAATACGGGTCGCGATCCTTTCTCAGCACCGTATGGGCAATTCTATGGCGCAACGCTGGCCGCGCTGGCGGTAGGCGTGGCTCCTGACGGCTACCAGTCTCGGCCGGAGATTCACAAGAACCTGGATGCCTTGAAAACGTATCTCGCAGATCGACGGAACGCGCAGCCGCTACACAACCGGATCGTTCTAGTGTGGGCTTCGACCAAGCTGGGAGGCCTGCTCGCGGATGCGGATCGACAGGCGATTGTGAACGAACTTGTCGGAAAACAGCAGGACGACGGTGGATGGACTCTGGATTCTCTCGGCCCTTGGTCTAAGCACCCCAACGCTCCACCCGCCGATGGTTCCAATGCATACGCCACAGGCCTGGCTGCATTTGTTCTGGAGCGCATCGGCCTCTCTGCGGCAAATCCGAACCTGAGACAAGCTCTCCAGTGGCTCCGCACACACCAGGACAAATCGGGATTCTGGGAAGCGCAATCGATGAACACGCGTTATGAGCCGGGCTCGATGCAGGCCCACTTCATGCGGGATGCGGCCACCGGCTACGCGGCCCTCGCGCTGATCGAAGCCCGGTGAATCGCCGGCGTTTCTCTTCTCGCGCCGGTAGCATCCCAGGCCAGCCATCACGGCAATGAAACCGGTCGGAGTCTGACGAACTTCCCCTGGAGGGAGCGGCTGTACCGGCGAGCGCGGTTGCCCACATTACCGCGCGATGAACTCAATAGGCGAGAGCAACCCGCTACTCATTGATATACCAGTAACCCACCTTGTTGTTCACTGAGCTCGCATACCACATGCGGCCTTTCGAATCGAGAAACATCTCGCGCATGGAGATTTCCGAATGCGGGTACGGATACTCGATTACCTCGCCGGTCTTGGGATCGAGCCGGTTCAGGGTGTCCTGGTCATGCGAGGAGTACCAAATCAGGTGATTCCGGTCGATGCCGATCGCGTAGGGGCTCGGGTCAGGTCCGGGCAGATCGAATTCCTTGAACGTTTCCGTCTCCGGATCGAGGCGGCCGATCTTGTTCCCGGTTCGCTCGCTGAACCACACGATATTGTTCTCATCCACCTGCAGGCGCTGCGGCCAGCCGTTGGTGGGCGGCTGGAACTTGGAAAGTTTGCCATCCTTCGAGACTCTGCCAATCGGGCCGCCGTTGGTGTACGAGGTGAACCACTCGTCGCCACTGTGCCCGATCACGTTGCCGTAGGTCCCGCCTAAGTCGAAATGCCGCCACTCCTGGGTCGCCGGATTCAGCAGCGAGATCGCTCGGCCGCCGCTCGACCACACGCGCCCGCTGTAGTCCACCCGAACCGTGTGATTGCCGTTGCGCCGGCCCTGCTCATCCGGAGGATTTGGAAACTCCACGATTTTCCCGGTCTTCGGATCCAACTGGCCCAGTCTGCCCAGCGCAAACTCCGTAAACCAGACCGTGCCGTCGTTGGAAGGAACCGCGGAGTGAATCCCCGCCGTCTTATCGAAGGGCAGCCGGAAACGGGTCAGTTCGGCCGTGGCAGGATTTAGTTTCACGACCTGGTTGCCGCGGCCATAGTAAGGGATCCACAGCATGCCGTCTTTATCCTCGACGGCGCTCCACGGGCCTTGCCCACGGTCCGGATGGAAATCGTATTCCACGTAAGCGATGTTCAAGGCCTTCGGATCCACCGGCCGCACCAGCTTCTTATAGGCCGCCGGGTCCGGGCCCTTTGCCGAATTGGGGCCGAACATCGCGGTCAGGAATTGCGCGTAGTCCGCGACTTTCTCGTCGCTAAAGTTGGCGGCGGCATCGCCTTCCATGATCGTGTCGCGCATGTACTTGACGGCGGTAGTCCATCCCTGTTCGTTCCGCGTGGTCGACGCCATGCGGTGTTGGAAGGAGTGGCAGGACCTCATGCAACTCCCGAAAAACGGCTCCTTATATTGTCTGGACAGGTCATGCTTGTCGGTCTTCGGAAGCAGTTGGGTTCCCTGATACGTATTCAGGTCGCTCCAGCGCACCGTCCCCTCCTGCAGCGCGAAATCCACCGAGGCGTTTTGGGCCGCCGTCAGCGCTAGGCCGTTGTGCGGATCGGCCTTATAGCCAACCGACGAGACCTGCACCGAATAAGTAGCGGCTGGCAGGTTTTTAATGTGATAGTCGCCCTTCGCGTCCGTCAGGACCGTCACCGTCATCTGGTTCTGGCTGTTCTCGGCCACCACAAATGCACCCATGAAAGGCTTGCCGTCGGGTCCTTTTACGTTGCCGACGATCGACGCGCCGAACACGCCGGTCAGGGTGGTCGCCAGCGTCACGGAAGCCATTAGGCGATGCAGGAGGTGCATGATTTCTCCCCTTGTCTAATTTCTCTCGCGGACCCTTCCCATACTGTGACGATTTCGCCTCAAAAACAACCGCACCCTACGGAACGGGTCAGAGGTCGAGAGTTCCAATAACACGTCATAAACGGGGCTGGACCTCGCCGAACGAGCCGATGAGTTAAACGACGCAAACGCGTTATTCGTACGTGGTTCGTGGCAAACTGGGCCCTGCCGTGGTGCTCCATCGAAGCGTTGCGCACGGCTGCTCGCGCGGATGCGTCGAGCCGTCTATCTCTTCGATGGCTGGCACAATCGTAACCGGGAGCGACCATGGTACCTACTGCTAAGTGTTTGAAAGCACGTGTTCTTGCCTCCGGAGCAAAAGGTCAGAGGTTCGATCCTCTCGGGCGTACCACACTTCTGTTCCGCTACCTCGAGAAGTTTGACGGGCACAACCTGCTGCGCTACCATTGGGTTGCGGGGTGGAGCAGTCTGGTAGCTCGTTGGGCTCATAACCCAAAGGTCGAAGGTTCAAATCCTTCCCCCGCAACCAATCCCAACAATCGGTTGCACGGTCTCTGAGTGGACCGAAAAACTCCCAATAACTCCGTTTGGCCAGCCTTCTGCCTTTGGGAGCGGGTTTGCTGCTTCTGTACGACCATCTCTACGACGTTCGCGTTGGCCTCCTCTTCCCATCGCTCATTGCCCTTCCGTACACGTTCATCGTGGTCTGAATACTGGCATGACGCATGAGTTCCTTCTGAACAGTCATGGAAGCCCCAGCGGAGTCCAGCCATGATCGGTAAGAGTGGCGGAAAGTATGCCATCCTACCTTCCCTGGAATCTCCGCTGCTGTTGCCGCAGTCTTCATGTGCGTTTTTACAATCTGGTCCTGGTGGTACGGCCTCCCCGTTGCGGGATTGGCGAACAGCCAGCCTTCCGGTGTCGGATAGCAACGCTTCTTGTGCTGCAAAAGCGCCCCCATCAACAACGGATCGACAGACATAAGACTTTTGGAGCACTCCGTCTTCACCGCACCGACTCGCCCGTGCACGATACCCCGTTGGACGAGTACCGTCCGGTTCTCCATATCGAAATCTCCCCACTGGAGCCCGACAATTTCACTGACCCGAAGGCCCAAGCAACCGGCCACCAAAACCATGGTCCGGTAAGGCTCCCCGATCCTGGCAGCGAGGCGTTGAAACTCGCCTGTCTCCAATACACGCGGCTGGACCTCTCGCTTGGTTCCCCCCTTCACTCGCACGAGCGCAATCGGAGGGGGAACGCTGACACCGAACTCCTTCAGCGCCGCGTCCAAACCCGATGAGAAGATGGCGTCGCGATCGTGGACGACGAATCGGTACGGATGATCGAACGCCAGAAATTCGCGGAATTGCTGAGTTGTCCACTCGGCAGTGGGATGCGTAGTCACTTTCGCGTGGAGAATGCGTCGCGAACCGACCTCCATTGCGACGAAGACATACAGGACCCGGAACGAGGCGGTCGCGGAAATGAAAAAGTCGCAGGCGGCGATGGCCTTCGCATGATTCCGTATAAAGTCTTCCAGCGCTGGCCGGAGCTTCCGCGTGGCTGGCCGCGCTCTAGATACTTGCCGACGGTTCGCGGCGAAACTCGGATTCCCAACTTCAGCGACAGCTCATTTGCAATTCTTTCCTCACCCCATGTTGGGTTTTCGCGAGCCATCCGGCAAATCAGTTCTCGGAGGTTTTTCGGTAGCGCCGGACGGCCCGGTTTGCGCGACTTCCATCGCCAAAACATCTTGAACGCGGTCCGATGCCATCCGACGAACGTTTCCGGTTTCACGATCGCCAGCGCGTCGCGCCAGTCGAAGAACCTCGCGAGCGCGACCATCGCGAGGCGAAATAAGGCCGTTGTTAGGCCCGGCATCCCGCAGCTGCTCCCAGCTAGAGTCCCGGCCCGTCCACACCGACACAAGCTCCCCATCGGCTATCGCGTCAAATCGATGCCGGTTCTTGGCGGGAATATCGTTTGGAAGAGGAGGCTGCGTGATGCCGGATTGAATTTTTGCGGACTACAACCCTTTTCGTTTTCATCTTCAACACCTCGACCGCTCGGGGACGAGGTGGGGGACCTCCCAGTTAGGAATTCTTGGAGGCATCAAGCGCCGGCTTCCGGCCCGTTATGCGACATTATCGGACGCGCGCACGTTCAGACGGATACCGGAACTTCGACCACGTCTTTGAAAACCGCCGTGCTATCGGTCGTTTCTGGCATTATCGGAAAATCGAAGCCGCAACTCTGACAGGGTTCCGCGAGTGCGGCTTGTTCCCGGTGGAGGTCGTACGCTTTGTCGGTAATATTGGCGCAGCATGGGCAGACGCGGATCAGGCGAGTATTTTTCAGCTCGAAGTTGGTGATGATATCCTCCATGATCGCGCCGCTCCTGACCGCCCACGCCTTGGCCTGCTTGTGATAATCATTCATGTGCCATTCTTTGAGGGCCTCGAAGCTGGTCCATAGGCTGATTTCATTGTGCCAATTGGGGTCCTGCGGATGTATCCACCAAGTCAAATGCAAGAACCCCGGGAAAGTCATGAGATGTTTACGGACCTCGCCGAACAGGAGCTTAAACTTCGCGTAACCGTCCGGGCTCGAAAACCGAACTCTCTGCATGCTCTGATAAATAGCCATTCGATCTCCTTCCTGATTCAATGCATTTTCAGAAATCCAGACGGAGCGCTAGTTGACCGGTGCGGTTGCCTCCCTGCCCCGCGGTCTGCGCCGACTGCAGGATGCCAAACGTCGCCGGACTGCTGATGTTCGACGCCGGCGGAGCGAAATTCGTGTGATTCAAAGCGTTGGTGAAGGTGGATTCAAACCGGAGCCGTCCGCGCTCCTTGATCTGAAACGTCTTCGACAAACCCGCGGAGACGGCGATGGTTCCGGGACCTTCCAAGATACCGACGCCCGCGTTCCCGATGCGTCCCGCGCCCGCGGGCGTGGGCGCAAACCCGTTGATGTTCCACTGCGTGCCGGGGGACAGGCCGGAGGCCGGATTTCCAACCGCGTCGGGCCGCGCCGTGATGCCGCCCCGCCCCACGATGTCGGTGTTCGACTGATCGGCGGTGGGGCTGACGGTTGGCGTGAGCCACTGCCCCGTCTGCACGAGCGTGACGGTGTTCAAATTCCAACCGCCCAGCACTGTGTTGACGAGTTTGGATTTGGTGGTCCAGTGCTGGCCGGGACCAAACGGCAACTGGTAGGTGCCCGTCAGCAGGAACCGTTGGCGAGGCGTGCCGGCGACATTTCCGCGCGCCGCCCGGAGGTCAAATTGATCGTAAGAGGGTGTAAACAGGAGGTTTTCCGATGCGAAGCCGCCCGGCGCGTCGCCTTGGGCGTCGCTGATGTTATGGGACCAGGTGTAATTCGCCTGGAAGGACAGTCCGTGCGACGTTCTATGGGTGGTTTCGAGAGAGAGCCCCTGGTAATTCGCAAAAGCCGCGTTCTTGCTGTAGTTCAGCTCAATCCAGTTCTGATACGGAGCGCGTGGATCGACGTAAGGACTGGGGACGTAGGGCTGCGTGCTGGGGGGAATCGCGTTGTAATCCTCCTTCACGTTCATCCGGTACGAGTTCATTCCGGCATAGCTGATTCGTACTGCCGTGGCGGCCGTAAACTGGCGTTCGATCGTTACGTTCCATTGCGCCGTTTGAGGATCCCGGAAATTCAGGTCCATCCCGTCGTACAGTCCGGTGCCTCCGTACTGGGCGGCGAAGGTTGTAGGAGTGGTCTGTGGAAATGTGAACAGCGGCGCGCCGCCGTTGTTGTTCGAGTAGGTGTAGGGAGCTCCCAGCGGGATGCCGAGAAAATCGTAAGCCAATTGCCCCAGGGGCGTTTGCGTAAAGATGCCAAACCCGGCGCGAAAGACCGTCTTGTTGTCGCGGAAGGGACGGAAAGCGATGCTGATGCGCGGATCGAAATTGTGCCAATAGGTGTTCCGCAGGCTCTGCGACAGGTGATCCTGGCTCGCGGTGACCACGTTGCTGCAAGCGAGCGACATGTTTCTCGTGGGCAGGCTGCAGGCGTTGAAGGAGATCAGAAAGGCGTTGTAGTTCGCCTGCAGCAACGGGCTGGACGGCACGGTGGTTTTCAAAAGCACGTCCGGAACCACCACGTCGCCGTTTTTCGGATCGAAGTTGGCGATATCGCCCTGGTTTTCGGTGAATTCCGGGAGCAACTCCCATCTCATCCCAAAATTCACGGTGAGGCGATCGTTCACCTGCCATTGATCCTGGGCATAAACGCCCCACTGAACGCTGGGCTCGTTCGTGTTGGGGCTGCTTCCGACAATAAAATCCGTGTTGGGTGCGCCCAGCAGGAAGTCGCCGAACGCACTCCCCGTGAAGACGCCCTGGTTGAACGTAAACGCGCCAAAGTCGTCGGACTGACCCCAGCGCACCACCGTTTCATAGAACACCCGGCGAACATCCAGACCGACACGGATGTTGTGCTTTCCGACGGTCCGGCTGAGGTTATCCGTGAACTGCGTCGTTCGCGATTTTCCAGGCCCGTCCTTGTCCCGGCCGATCGGGGTAAACCCGCTGCCATCGGAGAAGTTGAAGGTCGGAAACGCTCCGGTGGTCGGGTGATTGGCGAAGCTGATGCCGGTCAAGCCGAGTTGATTGTCGGCCGTGGCGCCCTGGATCGGAAAGGTCGTGTTAATGAGATTGTTCGTGAAGCCGAAGCGGAACTCGTTGACCATCTTGGGGCCGATGGTGTAGTTGTAGGAAACCAACAGGCTGCGATCGTGCTCGACGTTTATATCGTCCGGCAAAAGAATATTAGCCGTGTCTGTGAGCAGGTTCTTCCAAGTGAAACGGGCGTAGATCTGCTGCGCTGAAGTGATGTAGTGATCCAGCCGGATGTCAAAGCCGTTGGTATTCGAAGGCGTGGACTGCAGCGTCTCGTAGTTGAAACTGCTTCCGGCGGACGCGACATTGGGCAGCGGGTAATATTTCAGCAGGTTGAGTGAAACCGGGTTCAATCTTTGCATTGGAATCGTGTTGTTCTGGAAGGGCTGGCCGGTCGAGGGGTCGATCAAGACGTTGGAGGATGCCCCGGTGTGAGGATCGGCGAAGGGGAGCCCGTTCAAATCGCCGTTTCGCTCGGCGAGAGTCGGTACCAGATACTGCTCCGGGGTGGACGTTCTGCGCCGGTTTCCTTCGTAGTCCAGGAAGAAAAACGTTTTGTCCTTGCCGTTATAGAAGTGCGGGATGGTCACGGGACCGCCCAAGCTGCCGCCGAACGTGTTGAATCGCTTGGGCGCCTTAGACGAAAAGTTCAGAATGGTCGCGTCCAGCGCGTCGTTTTGCAGATACTCAAACAGGCTGCCATGCAACTGGTTGGTTCCGCTCTTGGTGACGAATGTGACATCGGCCACCTGCGCGAACTCGGCGCTGTTGTTGAACGCCGTGACTTTGAGTTCGGACATCCCTTCAGAGGACGGGTAGGCATTCACCAGCGAGCCGTTATGCGTTATGTCCGCGGTAGAAATCCCATCGACGGAAAAGCCGGTCATGGAGTAGGTGGCGCCCGCGACCGAAATATTGCCCTGACTATCGGTCACGACGTTCGGAGAAAGTGCCAGCGCCGCCAGCGGACTGGTGGTTTGGGCCCTGAAATTAAGCGGCATCTCGATCAGTTGGTCGTTGCCCCGGGTGTCATCGATCACGCTATTTTCGGTATTGATCTGCTGCGCCGCGCTTTCCACGTTGACGGTCTGCTGGACCTGCTGCAGCGACAGCGAGAGATCCGCTCGCACGCTTTGACGAGCGGTCAACTCCAGCGTGGCGGTGGACGACGCGGAAAATCCCGGCTTGGCGGCTGACAACGTGTAATGTCCGGGCTTGAGATTTTCGAACAGGTATCCTCCGCCGTCGTCGCTCGACGCAACGCGATTCGTGTTTTCGTCGACGCTGTGAAGGATCACGTCGGCTTGGGGTACGGCCAGGTTCGAGGGATCCCGCACCGTGCCGCGAATGTCGCCAAAGGTCGATTGCGAGTAGCCAATGACCGGCAATAGTAGGTATGCGAAAAGCGCAGGGCCTCTAGAAAAAACTTGAGTCTGTCGTTCGGCCATAACGTTCTCCTCGATCGATCGTGACGTCCGGAATTCGCAGACTTTGCGAGTTAATGGAGGGGCCAGCGAGCCAGCTAACGCAGCTAAGGACCCGGCTGGCGAATGTCGTTGATCCTAATCGTAACGTCGAGGGGAAACGGACTCAATGACCACTTTGCGTCTACCCGTGATAGCCACTTTCGTCACGGATGACTCGTCGCAGGCGCCGCACTTGAGGAATCATCTCATCGGCCTTCGTGCCGCCAAAACCAAGAATGAAACCGTGGCGGACATTTGTGCCGACGTAAGCGGAAGAAAGCGGCCACAGCCAAAGACCTTCTTGCGCCGCGCGACGAGAAATCTTCTGATCGGACAACCCTGGCTGTAGTGTGACCACCAGATGCATCCCGGCTTCCGCACCCAGGATTTCGAGCTCGGACCCGAACTCGTTCCGTAGGGCTTGCGCGAGCACACTGTGGCGCTCCGAATAGAGCTGTCTGGTTCTCCGGACGTGCCGCGCGAAATGACCTCCGCTCATGAAATCCGTCAGCGCCGCTTGATACAGGTGTGACGGACAGAGATCATTAGCCTGCCGAACCGCGAGAAAACGTCCGACAAGAGCTGAAGGCATCACCATGTATCCGATCCGAAGCGATGGAAAGAGTGTCTTGCTGAATGTTCCGATGTAAATGACGCGAGAGCCAGAATCGAGCCCCTGCATCGCCGCGACCGGCATGCTTTCATAACGGTACTCGCTGTCGTAGTCGTCCTCGACGATCCACGCACCGGCCTGATGCGCCCATTCGAGCAGTTGTAGGCGGCGCGCGGCACTCATGGTGGTACCGAGCGGATACTGGTGCGAGGGCGTGACATAGGCCACGCGCGCGTTCCGGCACAGCTTGATACCAGCCGCAACATCCAGTCCTTCGTTGTCAACCGGAACCGGAACGAGTCGGCAACCGGAAAGCGTCAGTGTGTGCCGCAAGAACACGTAGCCGGGTTCCTCGATCCAGACTGGACTATCCGGGTCGAGCAACACGCGCGCTGACAGATCTAGTGCGTGCTGCGAACCATTGACCACCATGATTTGAGAGGCTTCGCAATGAACTGCTCGGGCCGTTCGAAGATAGGTAGCGATGACCTCACGAAATTCCTCTGAACCCATTGGGTCCGAATAGTTCATCGAGCTGGCCCGCACTCTTCGCCCATGGTGTGTCACCAAGTCAGACCAGATGCGAAACGGAAAATGGTCGTATGCGATCTGGCCAACACTGAAGGCGCCCGAACCCAGGAACCACGGTGTTCCCTCTACGGGCAGCAGCCTTGACACGCGTGAAATGGCGTCAGACGCGGAACCATCCGAAAAACCCGCCGAACGCACACTGGGGAACCGGTTGAAATGCGAATTCGTCACAAACGTGCCTGCCCCGGAGCGACTCTCGATATACCCTTCCGCGAGAAGTTGAGCATACGCACCTAGAACCGGCGTCCGCGAGATTCGAAGTTCATCAGCCAAAGCTCGCGTCGAAGGAATTTGTTGACCTGGTTGCAATCTACGTTGGAGGATCATGACGCGGAAAACCTCGTAGATCTGACGATGGAGCGGCTTCTCGCCTTCACGGTCCACAGCGATCATTGGCACTGCGGCGCCATGCGACTTCTTTCTCATGGATGGATCCTGGCGAGGTCCGGGCGCCCAATCGCGAGGCCCGCGATTCCGCTGCCAGGGATGGCGATTTTCGTGCGACGTCCCGGGTGGGACTTAAGATCGAATGGTTCCCCCTCGCGTGGCGCTTCCAACAAGTTCATCGAGTGAACTGCCAGAAGGGGCGCGCTGCATCCGCCGGCGCATGTAACTCCCGAGATCGAGTCCAGTCTGGTCATATGGCAACTCACCTAAGAAGTCCACTACAAGGAAAAGCCAACGTGGCCGGCGGGCGCGGCCGGGCAGCATGCGTCGCCTTTAAATGGGGGCAGGAACGGAGTTACCAGGAACAGATTTCCGCGCTGACGGGGAGCAGGTAACGCTCAACTTCAAAATAACACGCGTGTGAAGACTGCTTCAATCTCGCACGCCACAGAGAATGTCCGGCCACCGTATGAGAACCCAAAAGATAGTTTCGCCTGCGCGAGTGCGAACAGGTGACGGCGTTTGGAACTACCGATTCGACGCCCGTTCGCGAATGCGAAGTGAGCTTCGTCGACGCGGGCCGTCCGGCGTCGGTTTGCGAATTGAAACGGTCGCTCTCATCACGACGACGTCTCATGAAGCCTCGCTCGGCAAATTAAAGGCGTGGCGTGAAAGCAACGGCCACCACCCCCGCGAAGCGGCTGCGAAAGCGAAGCTCAGACAAAGCTGATGTCCATTAACGGCCGCCCGCCCAGAGCAGGAGTACGGCGCGCCGAGGCTCAAGGACCCAAGGCCGTTCAATCCTCCCGCCCGCCAAACAGTCCAGCAAGACCGACTTTGCTCCCTTCATCGCTAGTGACCATATACACGTCTACGACATCGTGCGGTTGGTCGAACTGACCGGTTCTAGGAGCCCGTTTCAGGCTTCGGCAGCCTCCATTCACTGAGGCTCTTTGTCCGGCTCCCCGGAGGTTAATTGCCGGCCTCACAGACACCACCCATGTAGCTATGCGCGCGGCACGATTGTCCGCAATTTGAGTTTCTCCTACAGCGCCAGCGGCGAGATCAGCCCGTCTTAGTGTTGATTTTCCTGGTGAGCCAAGGAACCTGCCAGACACCCAATCGCCCACCGTGTCGATCGGGTATGACCATACGACTCCTGGTCAATTCGAGCATCGCCTCATTTGATCTGCAAAGATTGGAACGGCACCCTCTGGTTCGGTAATTATGAATATCGTCATCGATAAAGACGCCGTCAGCTTAAGCCTCGAAACCCTCGCCGGAATCTCGGAGG
This sequence comes from Bryobacteraceae bacterium, assembly GCA_035934795.1. Classification (GTDB taxonomy): domain Bacteria; phylum Acidobacteriota; class Terriglobia; order Bryobacterales; family Bryobacteraceae; genus Palsa-187. The sequence goes on from DASYXM010000073.1 coordinate 23,205, forward strand.
CTGCGCCGCCGGTCGTGACCCGCGTAGTTTTCTCCCCGGCCGATTTGCAAGCCCGGGCGCATGTGAAGCGTCTGTGTGTTGAGGCGGGGCTCCGGGTTCGGGAGGATGCCGTGGGAAACACTTTCGCGCGATGGGAAGGCTCCGATCCTAGCCTCCCGCCGGTGGCTACCGGCTCGCACATCGACGCCGTACCCTACGCCGGGCGTTATGACGGCACCGTGGGAGTACTCGGCGGGTTGGAGGCCATTCGCGCTCTGTCACACGCCGGATTCAAGCCGCGGCGCTCGATCGAACTTATCGTTTTCACGGCCGAAGAGCCGACTCGATTTGGCATCGGCTGTCTTGGGAGCCGCTTGCTTGCCGGCGCACTTGCTGCAACCGCCGGTCAAACCCTTAAGGACCGGGAAGGGAAATCTCTCGACGAACTCCGACTTGCGGCGGGATTTGCGGGTCCGCTCGAGAGCGTTCGTCTGTCTCCCGGTAGTTGCTTCGCGTTTGTGGAGTTGCATATAGAGCAAGGGAGAGTTCTGGAGCAGCGGCAGAGCGAGCTGGGCATCGTAGTTGCGATTGCATCCCCGGCGAGCTTGCGAGTCTGGCTTGAAGGAGAGGGCGGCCATGCCGGCGGAGTTCCGATGCCGGAACGACGGGACGCATTTCTGGCCGCTGCGGAAATTGCGCTTGCGGTGGAAGCCGCAGCTACTTCCAGTGGTTCCAGCGAGACCGTGGGAACCTGTGGTGTTTGCGAAGTCTTTCCCGGCGCAATCAACAGTATCCCCAGCCGCGTGAAAATCGAACTGGATGTTCGGGACAGCGATGAGGCCCGCCGCGACCGGGCTCTTCAGATCATTCGTGACTCAATCGCGGCAAGTTCAGCGCGCCGGCGCGTGGCTGTCCGTACGGAATTGCTGAACGCCGATCCCCCTGCGATATGTGATGACGAAGTCGTGAACGCGCTGGTACGGGCCTCGGAAACCCACGGAATGAGATTTGAGCGGATGGTCAGCAGAGCGTATCATGACGCGCTATTCATGGCGCGGATCGCGCCCACAGCGATGCTGTTCATACCGTGCCGCGGAGGTGTCAGCCATCGTCCCGACGAATATTCTTCTGCGGAAGCGATCGCCGGTGGGGCTTTGGTGCTGGCAGAGGCCCTCGCCGACCTTGCCTCCTAAGCTCCGGCAGCCAATTCCAACTGTCACTGGTAGGGCCGCAGTCGTCCTAAATGCCGAGCCAGCTTTTTAGAGACGTGACGGAGCGGTCACCCGACGGCGAATGAAGGGGACGCCGGTAAGCTGGTAGCGGTGCTTCCCGCTATGACCCCACTACCCAAGCTTTCCCAGTCCATTTCTAACCGCCTGTGCTAACCTAAGCCAGCCACGTCTTGATTTAGCGGCCTCGTTTGCCACCATCCTTAACTTTGCTTTCAAGGAGGCAAATGTACCTTCGATGCCTGTTTCCACTCTCAACCGTTCTTAGCTTGGTGGCAGCCGTATGCGTTGGACAGACGCCGCGAGCCGACGGAACGCGTGTCCGCGGCGGTGAACTGCCGCAAAAATGGATTACTGGCGGCCCGAAGTGCGCAGTAGGATAGACGGTCAGCATTAGAAACAGCAGATGGGTGCGACTTCTAGCCTACGTCACTGGTTCTGTGAACCAGGAGCTTCTGTTGCGGAACGAATACTGGGCCGCTGAGAATCGCATCTTGAGGTCCAAGTTGCCGGCGCGAATGCGGCTTCTAACCCGGAAAGAGTCACGTTGGCCGAAATCGGGAAACGCCTGGGACGCAGAGCGCTGCGCGAGGTCGCTTGCGTCGCTAGGCCGGACACCATTCTCGCCTGGTATCGAAGGCTGGCCGCCGAGAAGTTTGATGGCTCCCAACACCGG
>DASYXM010000077.1:0-83411 GCA_035934795.1 Bryobacteraceae bacterium
CTCCATCACCAGATAATTCGGGCCGACGTCGTAAATCTGGCAGATGTTGGGATGGTTCAACGCAGCGATGGCTTTAGCTTCCCGCTCGAAGCGCTCGCTGAACTGCGCGGCTGAGACCTTAATAGCAACGTCGCGATTCAAACGCGGATCGCGCGCGCGATAAACCTCGCCCATTCCGCCGGCGCCGATGGGCGCGAGGATTTCGTAGGGGCCGAGTTTATCGCCTGCGGAAAGCGGCATATGAGCGATGTAGCTCAGTGTACCCGATCGGGAGGGCTGAAGAACCCAGAACTACCGCTCCCTCTGGTCGCGGCTTTCTCATGGAAGCCGTAACCAGGGGAGCGGTTGCATTCGGCGGGTCAGTTTTAACGGCGAGCCCCCTCCGCCCGATCACTTTTGGGGGGAGGCAATAATCGCAAACCGCGCGGCCAGCCACGGGCCGGGAAATGGCCCTGGAAGGGGTTTTAAAAAACAGGTAGTTTGGTGCCAGGCAGGCCCCAAAAGTCGCTCTCAATCGCATACAGAGCGTTTTGTTTTTTCAAACCTCGATCCCATTGATTCTGAGGCACTTAGCGGTGCACGCGTGTAAAAGCTGGCAAAGCGCCGGTGCCCTCGACGGAAAAAATATTTCTGTCGCGAAAACAATCGTTTGCGATTCGACGAGCCGTAAACTTTCGCCCACGTGTGCATCAGGCGTCCGTATCGGGCGATGACACACTCGCCCGCCTGCGCGTCAAACGGACCCACCACCCATCGGCGAACAACGTGTCGAAATCTAGTACACGTCGCGGGGGTAAAAGGGGACAGGTTACTCTTTCACCAATTGGACCGTAGTCCGCCGCTAAGAAAGAGTTCGGCCGGGAGGCCGAACGCGGGCGGGGCCGCCCGCCCTACGAGCGCCAGGTAGGGCGGATCGCCTGATCCGCGGCCGACGTCCTTCGTCGGCCACCCCGCGGGTGACGCGGCCTCCAGGATCTCCAACAGTCCCGTGAGGCTCCCGCGCCGATTATGAATCCTTACCGACGGATTACGGTTGGACTGAAGCCCCTCCCGCACGCAGGGCCGGCGTAGAATTTAGCGAAAGGATATCCCGTCCCAGAATTTCCCAATTTCCGGCCTTCCGCCGGTTTCCGGCCCACCAGCAGGGAATTAAATTAAGGGGACATTGTTACGGGCTTGTAAGAACATTGTGAAAAGAGGGCAAGTCTCGCAACGGCGAAGTGCATGTTACCGTCTCATCGCCAGGAAAGGGGAATCAAGTCACATGCGATCAAGAGTCATGGTTCGGCTAGCAATCTCGATCTCCCTCTGCGCCGCGTCAACTTTCGGGCAGTACCCCGGCGGGGGCACCATGCCGCCTTCGGGCGGCGGCTCCCCTCAGGCTCCCGGAACTTACAACCCAAGCATGGGAGGTTACCACTCCAGCACGGGAATCGCGGTCGGCGCAGGCGCCGCGGCCGCTGTCGGAATCGGGTTTCTGGTGTGGCATAACCATAACCGCGGCAAAGTCGCCGGCTGTGTCCAGGCCGCCAACAATGCATCGGAAACGTTGCTCGACGACAAAGGGAAAACGACCTATACACTCGTCAACAGCGGCTCCGTGCCTTTGAAGGCGGGCGAGCGAGTGGAACTGAGAGGCAAGCGGACCCGGCAAAGCTCCGGGACGCCTGCATTCGAGGTTCACGGGCTGATCAAAGATTACGGACCATGTGAACCGTGACGTATGGGTGAGGCCGCTCTTGCGGCTCACACCTGAGGTGCGGGGCTCCCGCAGGAGCCCCTTTTCTTTCAGCTAAGCGAGGCTGGCGGTCACTGCACCGTCAGCGTCTGTGATACGACGGTGCCGTCGGCGCCGGTCGCGACACAGGGGTACTGCGTCGGAACCGGCGGATTTACTTCCAGCACGGCTTCGGTGGTAAATGGGAACGTTCTGCCGTTCAGCATAATCGATACCGCGTTTTCGGTGATGCAATAAAGCTGCGTATTGCCGTCGGAAAGTACCTGCTGCGAGTACGACACGATTTTCACGCCGCCGGGGCCGGTGGTTGCGGGCGGCGGGAGGATCGTCACTGCGGCGCTCGCCGTGACGGTGATCGAGCCTTTCGTCGCCGTGATCTGGTAGATCGTGGTGGTCGCGGGGGTCACCTGCACGCTGCCGGTGGGAACCACGCCGCCGATCGTCGAGATGGTGATCGTGTCCGCGTTGATCACCTGCCAGGCGAGCGTCGAGCTTTGTCCCGCCTGAATGGCGGCGGGCAAGGCCGTGAAGAACAGAATTTGCGGGGGAGGCGCCGTCGTCATCGTAATGGTGACGCGCGCCGTACCTTGCGCTCCCACCGCGTCACGCACCGTCAACTGGAAGGTGTAGACCTGTCCAGCGGCGCCGGCGAACGTCGTCGCCGCGCTGGTCGGCGCGGAAAGCGTTACGGGCGCTCCGCTCTGTTGGGTCCATTGATAGGTGAGCTTGTCGCCGTCCGGGCTGAAGGAATTCGATCCGTTCAGCGTCACCGTGGCGGGACCCTGCAGGGTCTGGTTCGGACCGGCGTCGGCCACCGGAGGAAGGTGACCCACGCGGAGCGTCCTGGTCAGGATCTCGTAGCGCACGCGCGGGATCTGCACCGGAGTCGCGTGGTTCGACGCCAGCAGATCCCGGGGCCGCATGAAGTTGCCGAACTGCACGCCCGCGACGACGCGTCCGGTGTTGCCCGCGCCGAGCAGGGTCTCGTTAATGCCGCCTTCGAGCGTGAAGGCGATGTTGTTGCTCACCGGGAAGATCAGCCGCAGCGTGCCGCCGACGCGGTCGCCCGCGGTGGTGCTGCGCAGATATCCCAGGTTGCCTTCGAAGTAGTTCTTGCCGAACAACGGACCGGTGGCGCTGAGGCCTCCCTGATCCACCACGCGCAGGTAGCGCTGCTGCACGAAGTCCGGGAGCAGGACGCCCGAGGAGTTCACGAAGGGGGTGCTGTTGACGAGCGCGTCGTCGAGGAACGCCTTGGTTCCGAACGCGCCGATCTTGCCCCAGCTAAACAGATATTCCAAAGTCGCGGCGCCCTCGCCCAGCGTGCCGCCGGTCTGATCGCCGGTCAGGTTCACGTGCTTGAAGCTGGAGAAAAGGCCGGCCTGGAAGCGTCCCACGCGATCCACCAATCCTAAATCGAACTGGCCTTCGCGCTGGCCCCGGCTGTAGAAATATTCGCCTTCCGACTGCACGGCGTAGTGCTCGCCGAAAGCCGAGAAGTAGCGGCCCTTGGCGGTTGCCGTCGCATCGCCGTTGCCGGTGCCGCCGGCGTTCAGCCCGAGCAGCTCGAATTTCGGATTTCTTCGTTCGTGTTCGTCGTTCACCGCTTTGGCGACCTCGGCCGCGGAAGGCGCGGGCGCGGCTGGAGGAGCGGGAGGAGGTGGAGGCGGCTGGCGCAATCCGGCGAGCTGATCCCGCAAAGCGTCCTGAGCCTGGCGCAAACCGGCGAGCTGATCCCGCAGCGCCGCGTTCTGATCCGCCAGATCCTTGAGCATCTTCTCCAGCGCGTCGAGCTTGTCGAGCCGGTGCAAAATCTCGTTGCAGCAATCCTGCGACACGCCGCCGCCCGGGAGCGCCTGGATGGCCTCTCTGGCGCCGCCCGCGCCCACCGTGCGGCCTTGCGCGTCGGTGACGGTCAGGGCGACGCGCCGGTCCATCCAGCGCTGTTCGTCGGTCCGCGCGATCCCCGGTTTGCCCTGGCCATATTTCAGCTCCGTCTTGCCGCGGCTGGAGACTTCGATTTGCGCGGCGCGCGCGCCGTACTTCACCAGGAAGTCGCGGACCGCAGTCGCGCGGGCCAGTCCTAGCTTGTCGTTATAAGGGTTGCTGCCGATGCGGTCGGTGTGGCCTTCGATTTTGACCTTATAGCCCGGGTTCATCTGCAGCAGCTCGGCGATGCGCAGCAGGCTGGGGAAACCATCGACCAGGACGGAGGAGTTGAACTCAAAATTGATTTCTTCCCAATCGTCTTTGTTGGCCTGCGTGTTGATGCCCTGCGCGGAAATCGTGCGAATGACAAGAATAGGAATTACAAACGCCAATACGGCGGATCTTTTCAGCATATTCGTGCTCCCGAGCGGTCCTCCGACTTTGAATCAGTTACGCATAGGTGCGGCACCTGCGTGTATTCGGGCTTCTCCGTGCCCGCGTGGGCCAACTGCATGCCCGCTTGAAAACAGCATACACCCATGCTGGGCGAAAACGCCAGTACAATCAACTACTTCGACACCCTGAAGAGAAAACCTTAGTGGCGCCTCCTCCGTTTCAGTGGAAGATACCGAGTTGCAGGTCGCGCGAGGTGTCCCCATAATGAAGGCGGGCCTGCCGGATGGGCAACCGCTGGCCTTGCCGGGTAACTGGCGAGGCGGGAGGAAAGTCCGGTCTCCAGAGGGCAGCATGCCGGCTAACGGCCGGGGGGGCTCGCTCATAAGCGAGTTTTACGGAAAGTGCCACAGAAAACAATACCGCCCGGTGAGGATTCCGCTTCGGCGGCGTTCGGAGCCGGGTAAGGGTGAAAAGGTGCGGTAAGAGCGCACCGCGGCTCCGGTAACGGACGCCGGCAGGGTAAACCCCATGCGGAGCAAGACCAAATAGGGGACGAGGAGCGGCCCGCTCCGTTACCAGTTCCGGGTAGGTCGCTGGAGCCGGGGAGAGATCTCCGGCCAAGAGGAATGGTTGCCGTCCGCCGCACTGCGGCGGGACACAAAAACCGGCTTATAGTCCGGCAGGCCTGAACGCATTTAGCGAAACGAGGACGGGCTACGCGTTGCTGCGTCCGCTCCGGATTCTGTGCTGCCACGCGGCGCCTGAAATCTCAGAGCACCTTGTATGTCATTTCTTAGAAGCTCACCTTGAGCGCGAACTGGATGTCCCGCCCGTCCCGGGCAGCCGTGAGGGCGCCGGCGCTCGGGCCGACGATGCCGTTGCCGTTGGGCGGATTGTTAATGAAGTTCGCGCGATTCAGGATGTTGAAAAATTCCGCCCGGAATTGCAGATTCCCGGCTTCCCCCAGAAGCCCGAGCGGAGTGTCCTTGTGCAGTGAGAAGTCCCAGTTGAACAGGCCGGGTCCGTTCAAAGTGCCCCTCCCCATGTTGCCCAGGAAACCCGGAAGGGGCGAAGTGAACATGTTTGGATTGAACCATCGGTTGGGATCCCCGGTAATGACTGTGGCGGGATTGTAGACCACCGCATTGGGATTGGACTGCCTAGCGCGGCTAAGATTGTCGGACGTGACCTGGTCGGGACGCTCATAGCCGGAGAGGAGTGTGGTGAACGCGTTGAGCGACACGTCGCCCGGAGCGGCGGGCGAAAACGGGAATCCAGTCTGTGCGGAAACGATATTCTGCATTGACCAGCCGTTTACCAGCTTGGATAACAAGCCCGTGGACTTCGAGGTAGGGAGCGTGTAAAGCGTGTTAAACCGCCAATTATGAGTAGCGTCGAAGATGGCCCTGCCTCTGTCGACCATGAGTGGCGCCTCAGGCGTAAGGGCCTCGCCGTCGATGAAGAGCCGCCCCTGGGGCAGATCCAGGGTTTTCGAGTAGGTATAAGCGCTCTGGAATTCTAGTCCGTGCGACAGCCTCTTCTGCACGCTCACCTGGAGGCCGTTATACCAGGATGCTGAGTTGGTTTGGATAGAGCTGTCGCTGCCGAAGTTGCAGTTGGCCCGCCCGCTGGGGACATGCAAAGTGGTTCCCAGGGACGTGTTGACCGTGCATATATGTCCGGCCGGGAATTGCAGGTTCGTCGATGGGCAGGCTGCGGGGGCGCCGCCCTTACCCTGGGTGTTCGCCCAGTTGGGGAGTCCGTTGACGTAACCCGTGGGGATGCACGCATTGACGTCCCCTTGCCCCCACAGATGCAGGCCCTTCGTGCCCACGTAAGACGCCGTCAGGGCGACGTTGCCAGGCAACTGCTGATCGATAGAAAAGTTCCATGACTCCAGGTACGGCTGGCGGATGTCATGCTGGACGATGTTTAAAGGGGACGGGGGAAAAAATCCCTGAAACGTACTGGTCGCCCCAGGGAAAATGAAGGGAGGCTGAAAGGGACCAGGACTGGCCGAGATGAACCCAGACGCCCACGCCTTGGGGAAAGCGGCATTTATGGAACGATACGGGGGATCGCCCACCACATATCCGAACGTAGTTGAGCCAATCGTCGCGATGTCGTAGTAAATCCCGAAGGCGCCGCGAATGGATGTTTTCCCCTTTCCGATCGGGTCATAAGCGAACCCGAAGCGAGGGCTGAAGTCCTTGAGCGACGGGTTTCGAATAAAGGGCTGTGTCGTGAGCGGCGAAGTCCAGTTGGGGCCACCAACCACGTCCACCTCCGCGCCGGGATTCAATATCGTGTTCTGATAGCCCTGGGATTCCTCCGGTGTTGTGTTGAACTCGTACCGCAGACCGAAGTTGAGCGTCAGCCGCGAAGTCGCGCGCCAATCGTCCTGCCCGTAAAATCCGTAAGTTTCGTATCGGAAATGCCGGCGACCGATGCCGCCAGGTATCGCTGCGAGTTCCTGCGATGGTTGATTCTGCAGAAAGGCGGGCAGCCCTCCCAAGTAGTTCACCCTACCGCGGCTCCATACGGTCTCACCGGTAATCAACTGAAGGCGGTTGCCCAAGAAGCCCAACTTCAGCGCATGTTTTCCCTTCGTGTAGAAGAGGTCCTCGCCCAGGCTCCAGTAATTCTGCAAGTGGAAATTGGGGGCGGCGAAGTCCGGCCCCATCGTGGTGAAGGACGGACTCCCGCTGCCGTTGGATCCGATGACAACCAAACCGACGGGCTGCCCATTGGCGAACGAGACGCCCGGCCCATCGACAGCCTGCCCGGTCTGCGAAGGATTGGCGGCGAAATTTGCCAGGATGTTTGTGCGGCTGAAGGAGACGCGCGCCGTATTCAGCAGCGCCGGCGAAAAGATGTGACTTTCGGACAGCGTGATGAACTGGCTGCGGCTGGGCTCATAGTTCTGGAACTCCTTGAAGCCGTATACGCTGGCGCCGAAGCCCGGCCCTGGGACATTATCGAGCGCGTCCTCAATGGTGTAGCGCCCGAACAGGCTGTCCTTGTCGCTGAAATTTTGGTCCACCCGCATCTGCCCGTAGTTCACCGTCTCATTCGAGAGTTGCGTATAGTTGCTGTCCGCCGGGTCGTAGAGCGCCAGCAGGGGCCGTATGGCTGGGTTCGTTGTTATGGGACCGCTGATCAGTCCCCCGCAATCGGCGGGAGTCACATTGAAATCCGCGCCATTGGGATTGCCTTGGGCGACGGTGCGCGTCCCATTGGCCACGCAGGCGGGGGGAATGCTCTTGGTGCGCACGGGGTTCCCTTTTACCTGCCTTAAACCCTCGTAAACACCCCAGAAAAACGTCTTGTCTTTGCGGATCGGTCCTCCGAAAGCGCCCCCAAAGTTATTCCGCTCATAGGGAGGGTTGCGCTTGCAATCGCTCCCATTGGCGGTCAGGCATTGCCCGTACGAAGTATCAAAGAAGTTCCTCGCGTCCAGGACGCGATTGCGCAAGTACTCGAACGCATCGCCGTGAAACTGATTGGTTCCGCCCTTGCTGACAATCGTCATCTGGCTGCCCATGTTCATGCCATATTCGGCGCCGAAGGCGTTGGTGATGACCTTGTATTCCCGGATCCCGTCCAAACCCAGCGTCGAGCCCACGGCCGAGGCGCCGTTGTAGCCGAGAACGTTCTGGGTGGGGGTTCCGTCCAGCAGGAAGTTGTTGGAGATGATGGGCGCGCCGTTGCTGCTATAGGTGGTGCCCTCTCCGCCTCCGCCCAGGTGGACCATCACGGTGTCCTGGGAGACGCCGGGCTGGAGCAGGACCAGGTCCAGGTAGTTGCGGCCGTTCAGCGGCAGCTCAGCCAGTCTCTTTTCATTCACCAGGCCTCCCAGCGAGGCGGTGGTCGTGTTCACGAGCGGAGCTTCGCCGGTGACCACGACCTGGTCCGAAGTGGTCCCCACCTCCAGCGCAAAGTTCAAGACCGCTTCTTCGCCAACGTCGAGAACCAACCCTTTCTCTATGGTTGGCTTGAACCCGGCCGCGTCCACTCTCAAGTCATAGTGACCCACCGGCAGGCCGGCCAGACGATACGCGCCGGCATCATCGGTCGTGATCGAACGTGAGGTGCCGGTCTCCGCGTTCTGGGCCGTGACCCTGGCACGTGGGACCACCCCGCCCGAAGGGTCCTTCGCAGTTCCCAGAATTGTCCCGGTCGGCAATTGGGCGAAAACCGGAACCGCCGCGATGAACAGGACTAGCCCCAAGACGACCACGCCAACGCGACAACCCCAACGCACACCCACAAACTCTCCCCTCATGAGTTTTCTCCTCGCTGTTTTGGACGTTGAATGATAAGCCGCCTCTGATAGGCGCAAGAGCAAGACTGCGTGGTTCCGGTGAACGCATCCGTGGCACCGGTGGAAACAAGAGGCTTCAGTCGGACTCACCCATCTCCTGGTCTATTGGCCTAGAAGTCATACTGCACCCAACAGTATGGAGGCCTCAGCCCTGGTTTATCTCGAAGAAGAATATCACTCCCCTCTCAGTCTGTAAAGTCATTTCTAAGGCATTTCTAAGGCAGCCGGCTGCGACCGACGTCTCGGACTTTTGCCTCCCAGCGGAGTCATCCTTCGACGGCGCTCCGGACTGGGCGAACTTGTAACTCAAGCACCGGCAAATGGCGTTTTAGCGCAGAGAAAACAGTTACCGCCCGGTGAGGATTTCGCTTCGGAGGGGTCGGAGCCGGGCAAGGGTGAAACGCCGGCAAGGTAAACCCAGCGGAGCAAGACCAAATAGGGGACCAGGAGCGGCCCGCTCCGTTACCAGTTCCGGGTAGGTCGCTGGAGCCGGGGAGAGATCCCCGGCCAAGAGGAATGGTTGCCGTCCGCCGCTTGCGGCGGGACACAAAACCGGCTTATGGTCCGGCAGGCCTCAATTCGAATTCGCCAAATACAGACGCCGCCGCTGACTCTCTCATTTCATCGCGTCATCCCGAGCGAAGTCGAGGGATCTGCTGTTGGGTTGCTATTTCACCGCCCAGAAAAGCAGATCCCTCGACTACGCTCGGGATGACCGCGTAGAGGATGTTAATTAAGGAGGCGTATTTGTCATGCAACGAGCTTCTGAGAGATCACACAAGGAAGCGTTGCTTCAATAAGCCAGGTCGCTGGCGAGAAATAGCGGCCCGCGCGATTTGCCCTCGGCGGAGGCGGAACATCAGCTCGGGCCAGGTGGTATCGCAGGCCAGGTTAGCTTGTCAAGAAAAGACGGCGTCCACCGCGAGTGTCGCGCCGGCGGCGAAGAAGAGCGGAATTTGCTGGCCGGATGTATAGGTACGGGTTGATCCGTCCGGAGTAGAGATTTCGATCTGGCGATGGTCGAGGTCCACGATCCAGAATTCGCGGGAGCCGTTTTCGAGGCAGAGCTTTCCCCTTTCGCGGAGCGCGGTACGTGTGTTCGACGGCGAAAGGACCTCGATGACTAATTCAGGTGCGCCCGCGAGGGTCCCATTGCGAGGAATTTTGTCCCACCGGTCGTGCGTTAAAAACGCCACATCGGCGACGCGATATTCGTACTCGGGAAGCGCCCGAAAAGCCATTTCGGTGTCAACTACACCCGCGTCACCGGCGGCGGATTCGAGCGCGCGCCTCAGCCGGCGCTGCACGAGGTAATGTCCATGTATGGGAGGAGCCACTTGGACCAGTTCTCCGCGGCGAAGCTCGTGACGACGGCACACCTCGTCCGGAAGTTGTTCGAACTCGGCGAAGGTCATCAGGCGGGTATGGGTCGTCGCCATGGGGAAGTCCCGACCACGATTATATGCCTACGCTGCCGGCAGGGAGATTTCCAGACACGCTCCGCCTTCGGGACGGTTGCTCGCTGAAATCGTCCCGCCGTGCTGGGTGACGATGCCCTCCGAGACGGTCAGGCCGAGGCCGGTGCCGCGCGCGTCCAGGCGCGTGGTGACGAAGGCGTCGAAGAGATCGGGCAGAACGTCGGCGGCGATGCCGGAGCCGTTGTCCTCGACGGTGACCATGATGGAGGGGCGGCCGTCGCGCAGGTCGCTACGCGAGCGGACCTCGATTCGCCCCGAGGAATCGACGGCGTTCATGGCGTTTCTCAGCAGGTTCACGAACACTTGCAGCAGGCGGTCTGAGTTTCCGACGACGCGATGCTCAGCGCGGACGTTGTTCGAGAATTCCACGTGCGAGGATTTCTCGTCGATGGCCACCAGCGACCAGGCTTCCTCGACCAGCGGGCGGATCGCGGTGGCTTCCATCTGGGTTTTGCGGACGCGCGAGAAATCCACCAAGCTTTCGCTGATACGCTTCAGGCGCAGCGCCACGCGCTGCATGCGTTCCAGACGTTCGAGCGTGTGACGATCGATTTCCGACTTAGGCTTCGCCGCCGTGGTTTCGATCAGCTTCTCGATGGATCCGTTCAGCACCGCGAGCGGCGTGTTGAGCTCATGCGCGACCGAGGCGGAAAGCAGGCCGAGGCTGACCAGGCGATCCTGCTCCTCCAGACGGCGCAGAGCGGCCGCCAGCTCGTCCTCGCGGCGCCGGAGGGCGGAGACCGCGGCGTTGCGCGAGCGCATGATCTGACCGATTTCATCGCCCAGAATTTCCTCGGCCGGGATGATTTCGCGGGCGCGGTCACCGGCCTGGGTCGCGGAATCGGCCGCTAACATTCGCCGCAATGGCCGATATACATAAAGAGGGATGATAGCGGCTTCCAGCGACAGAACGGCCAGGGCGTAAATTCCTCCGAGGACCAGAAACAAAGTCACGCGCGCGCGGAATACCGTGTCCTCATAGGATTGCTGGGAGAGCCGGATTTCGCCGGCGGCAGAGGGGACTTGGCGCACGATGGCAACCTCGCGGGCGTGGGCGTCGGCGACGAGCTTTTCGAACAGAGGGATGAGGGAGAAGTATACGCCGCAGGTCAGCACTAAGAAGAATAGGTTATGCAGCACCATCAGCTTGGGGCGAACCTTCAGGTTGCCGAAGGCGCGTCCCAAACCGATCTTTTTCCGGCTAGACAAGAATTTTTGCTCCAGTTGCGGAACCTGTATGCTTATGATAGAAAGTAAAAGAGCCCCAGAGACAGACTGTAGCCGTTGCGCCTGACGGCTTCGAGGCGGTGCCTGCGGGCCGGAGAACGACACCCGAAATGGCAGTCATCTTTCCTAAGTCGTCCGACATCATTTTAAAAGTCATCGGCGCGGTGATCGGGCTGGGCGCGGTGGCCGGGACGGCCGCCTACACCTATTACACGTGGCCCACGGTAATCGATACGGGTTACCAGCCGGTGCAGCCCATTCCGTACAGCCACAAGCTGCACGCCGGGCAAATGGGCATCGATTGTTACTACTGCCATTCCACCATCTATCGCGCGAATTTCGCGGCGGTGCCCGCGCAGACCACCTGCATGAAATGCCACATGCAGGTGAAGAAGGACAGCCCGCGACTGGAGCTGCTGCGGAAAGTGGCCGACACCGGCGAGCCGATTCCGTGGGTACAAATCCATCGTCTTCCCGACTACGTCTATTTTAGCCACCAGGCGCACCTGTCGGCCGGTGTGAGCTGCGTGAGCTGCCACGGCCGCATCGATCAGATGATCGAGGTGCATCAGGACAAGCCGCTCAACATGGCCTGGTGTCTGGAGTGCCACCGGGATCCCGCGCCGAACATCCGGCCGGCCGAACTGGTCACCAAACTGGACTGGGTTCCGGACCGCGATCCGGCCGAAATCGGGCGGGAGATCATCGCGCAGAAGCATATCGATCCGCCGACGAATTGCTCGGGGTGTCACCGATGAGTACGAGTTTAATTTCGATTCAGACGGGAAATCCCACGGGCAAGAAGTATTGGCGGAGCCTGAACCAGCTCGCCGATACGCCCGAGTTCCGCGAATTCGTCGCCCGGGAATTTCCCGCGAGCGCGACCGAAATGCTGGACGGCAAGTCGCGCCGGACGGTGCTGAAGCTGATGGCGGCGTCGTTCGGTTTGGCGGGGCTCACGGCCTGCAGAAGGCCGGTCGAGCACGTCTTCCCGGTTGCGAACTACACGACCGACGCCGAAAACTACGCCCCCGGCGAAGCGTACTTCTATGCGACGGTCCACTCGATGGGCGGCCACGTTACGGGGCTGCTGGCGGAAACGCACGACGGGCGTCCCACGAAAATCGAAGGGAATCCCGACCATCCGCATAGTCTGGGCGCCGCTACCGCCTTCGAGCAGGCGACGGTGCTGGGTGTTTACGATCCGGACCGCTCCGCGAAAATCTTGCAGGGCGGCAAAGAAGCGACGTGGGCGGATTTCGAGGGCGCTGTATCGAAGTTGCCGCTGGCCGATGGAGCGGGGCTGCGGTTCCTGAGCGAAACAGTGACGTCGCCGTCGCTCGCGGACTTGCGGACGCAGGCGCTCAAGAAATTTCCCAAGGCGAAATGGGCGGAGTACGATCCGATTTCGCGCGACAACGAGCTCGACGGGACGGCGATGGCCTTCGGCCAGCCGTTGTACGTGCATCCGCATTTCGACCAGGCGAGCGTAATTGTCGCGCTGGATTTCGATTTCCTGGGGCTCGATTCGCCGTCGCCCTTCATGACCAAGCTGTTCAGCAAGGGGCGCCGCATCGAGAGCGAAGAAGACCTGGACAAGATGAACCGGCTGTACGCAGTGGAGAGCCAGTTCTCGATCACCGGCGCGACCGCCGATCACCGGCTGCGGATGAAGGGTTCCGACGTCCGGCAGTTCGCCATGGACCTGGCGGCGGCGCTCGGCGCGATGCCGGGCTTGAACGTCGTGAATAACGGCGGGGCAGCCGACAAGCGGGTGAAGTTTCTGGCCGCGCTGGTCAAGGATCTGAAGGCCGCGGGCGCGAAGGCGCTGGTGACCGCGGGACCCAGGCAGCCGGCCGGGGTGCAGGCGATCGCCGCGCTGATCAATCAGGCGCTCGGATCAGCGTGCGTCACCTACACGAAGCCGGTGATCGATAAAAGCAATTCGGGGGCGGACGCGCTGAAGACGCTGACGGGTGAGATGACCTCCGGGCAGGTATCGACCCTGTTCATCCTGGGCGGCAATCCGGTCTACACCGCGCCGGCCGATCTGCAGTTCGGCGTGGCGCTCTCGAAAGTGCAGAATTCGATTCACCTGGGTCTCGACGAGGACGAAACGGCGGCGGCGTCGAAATGGCATGTTCCGGAGGCGCATTACCTGGAATCGTGGGGCGATCAGGCGACTTCCGAGGGGCTTGGAGCGATTCAACAGCCGATGATCGAGCCGCTGTACGGTGGACGAACGGCTGCCGAGATCGTCGCGGTCGTGATCGGGAATAAGGACACTAAGGCGCACGACATCGTCAAGAATTACTGGACCGCACAGTTTACGGGGAACAAACAGGACGCCTGGAAGAAGGCGCTGCACGACGGCGTGGTTGCCGGAATGAAGACAGCCGAAACGCTCAAGGTGACCGTCGACGCGAAGAAGCTGGCCACGTCGCTCGCGGCCGAGCCGAAGGCTGCCACAGGCGGTCTTGAAATCGGGTTTTATCCGAGCTCGGGGACTTGGGACGGCCGGTTCGCCAACAACGGCTGGCTCCAGGAATTGCCGGATGCGATGACCAAGCTGACGTGGGGCAATGCGGCAATGCTGAGTCCCGCGACGGCCCGCGCGCAGAACGTGACCGACGGCGACATTATTACGCTGTCCCGCGGCGCCGTAAAAATGGAAGCCGCGGTGATGATCCAGCCGGGCCACGCCGACGATGCGATTTCGATTGCGCTCGGTTACGGACGGCAGAGGTGCGGGCGCGTGGGCAAGGACATCGGGTTCAACGCCAACCTGATCCGGACGTCCGATGGATTCTGGTTCTCGCCGGGGTTCGCGCTCGCAGCGACGGGCAAGAAGCACGTCCACGCGACCACGCAGGAGCATGGCGCCGTCAACGAAGTCGTCGGCAGCGCCGAGCGGCAGAACGGCCGGCCGCTGGTGCGGGAGGGAACCGCCGCCGAATACAAACGGAACCCCAAGTTCGCCGAGGAGATGCAGGAGGTTCCCGAGCTGCACTCGATTTATCCCGAGGTCAAGTACGACACCGGCTATCAGTGGGGCATGTCGATCGATATGACGTCGTGCACCGGCTGCAACGCCTGCGTGATCGCGTGCACGGCGGAAAATAACATTCCGGTGGTGGGGAAAGACCAGGTGCTGCGGCAGCGCGAGATGCACTGGATCCGCATCGATCGCTACTATACGGGCGACGAAGACGATCCGCAGACCGTCGAGCAGCCCATCCCCTGCATGCAGTGCGAGAACGCGCCGTGCGAAAACGTATGCCCGGTGCAGGCCACCTCGCACAGCCCCGAGGGTTTGAACGATATGGCGTACAACCGCTGCGTGGGCACGCGGTACTGCGCCAACAATTGTCCCTTCAAGGTGCGGCATTTCAACTTCCTGAACTTCCACCGGCGCGGCGACGAGCCGGAAAACCTGACGGTGGGCATCCGGCTCGCCGAACCGGAGATCGTCGGGCTGGTTTACAACCCCGACGTCACGGTGCGCATGCGCGGCGTCATGGAAAAGTGTACCTACTGCGTGCAGCGCATCGAGGAGGTCCGCATCCACGCCAAGGTGGACGGGCGGCGCGCCATCAAGGACGGGGAGATCAAGACGGCCTGCCAACAGACCTGCCCGGCCGACGCCATCGTGTTCGGAAATATCAACGACCCCGACAGCAGGGTGTCGAAACTGAAAAAACAGGAGCGCAACTACGCCATGCTCGCCGAGATGGACATCAAGCCGCGCACCACCTATCTGGCGAAGCTGCGCAATCCCAATCCGGAGCTGACAGCATGAACGCAAAATGGGGCGAGTCACCGGTGTCCACGGGGAATTCCGATCATTCATACCTCTTTTTTCCTGGGGGGACACGGGTGACTGTCCCCATTTTGAGGAATTAGCATGAGCGCCGTCCTGCAAGATCCGCAATTGATGGAAGTCAATCCGCCACTGGTGGCGGGCGATCCGGGCTATCACGATCTCAGTCAGAAAATCTGCCAGATCGTCGAAGGTGACGTTCTCAAAACGCCCCGAAAATACTGGATCACGCTGAGCGTCATCGGCTCGATCACGGTGCTGCTGGTTTGCATGCTGACGTTCCTGGTGTGGAACGGCATCGGCGTGTGGGGCAACAACAAGCCGGTCGGGTGGGCGTGGGACATCACCAACTTCGTGTTCTGGATCGGTATCGGGCACGCGGGCACGCTGATTTCAGCGATTCTGTTCCTGTTCCGCCAGAAATGGAGAACTTCGATCAACCGGTCGGCCGAGGCCATGACGCTGTTCGCCGTGATGTGCGCGGGCATCTTCCCGCTGTTCCACACCGGGCGCCCGTGGCGGGCTTATTGGTTGTTCCCGATTCCCAATACGGATCTCAACATCTGGCAGAACTTCCGGAGCCCCCTGATCTGGGACGTGTTCGCGGTGTCGACGTACTTCACGGTGTCGCTGCTGTTCTGGTTCACCGGCCTGGTGCCGGATCTGGCCACGCTGCGCGACCGCACGGCGAGCCGGCTGAAGCAGTGGATCTACGGCCTGCTGTGCATGGGCTGGCGCGGATCGGCGCGGCACTGGAGCAATTACGAAAAGGCGTACCTGATTCTGGCGGCTATTTCGACGCCGCTGGTGCTCTCCGTGCACAGCATCGTGAGCTTCGACTTCGCGACGTCGGTGATTCCGGGCTGGCACACCACGATTTTCCCGCCGTATTTCGTCGCGGGCGCCATTTTCTCCGGCTTCGCCTGCGTGATGACGCTGCTGCTGATTGCGCGCTGGACGCTGAACCTGCAGGAGCTGATCACCATCAAGCACCTGGAGAACATGAACAAGATCATCCTGGTGACCGGCTCGATCGTGGGCTACGCCTATGGCTGCGAATTCTTCATCGCCTGGTACAGCGGCAACACTTTTGAGCGCTTCACGTTCCTGAATCGCGCGTTTGGGCCGTACTGGTGGGCCGCCTGGACCATGTACACGTGCAACGTCTTTATCCCGCAGCTGTACTGGTTCAAGAAGCTCCGCCGCAACTTATGGGTGATGTTCGTCATCAGCATTACCACCAACATCGGCATGTGGTTCGAGCGGTTCGTGATCATCGCCACCAGCCTGACGCGCGACTTCCTGCCCAGCGCGTGGGGCGAATTTCATCCCACCTGGGTGGACATGTGCACCTTCGCGGGAACCATCGGGTTGTTCCTCACGCTGTTCCTGGTGTTCGCGCGGTTCCTGCCGATGATCGCCATCTCGGAGGTCAAGGGCGTACTGGCGGTGCAGAAGCATCAGTTCAAGGGTCAGGAGGTGATTGCCAAATGAACCCCAAATTCGATGTCGATCAGATCAAAGACAAGCTCGGCCTCGGCCCGGACAAGATTTACGGCGTGATGGGCGAATTTTCGGAGCCGGAGGAGCTGGTCGAGGCCGGTCGCAAGATTCGCGAAATGGGGTATACGAAACTCGACGCCATGTCGCCGTTTCCGGTGCACGGCATCGACGAGGCGATCGGCGTGCCGCCTTCGAAGCTGGGCTGGATGGTGATATGGTTTACAGTGCTGGGCATCCTGACCGCGCAGATTTTGATCTGGTACGTGGGGGCGATCGATTACCCGCTGGTGATCGGCGGCAAGCCGCTGTTCGATTTTTCCTACACCATTCCGATCACCTTCGAGCTGGCCGTGCTGTTCTCCGCCTTCGCCTCGTTTTTCGGCATTTTCATTTTCAACGGTCTGCCCAGGCTGTATCATCCGTCTTCGAAGCATCCGAGCGCTTATCGGGCTTCCGACGACCGCTTCCTGCTGGTGATTGAAGCCGCAGATCCCAAGTTCGACGCCGGGAAGTGCGTCGAGCATTTGCGCAGTGTCGGCGCCGACGTCGTCGAGGTGGTGGAAGGATGAGGCACGTGACTACAGCGGGTCTTACTTCAGCGCGTCTTACTTCCGTCGACGCGCCGAGGCTTGGAATCGCCGCCGCGAGGGTGATGGCCGTGGCGCTCTCGGTGGTGGTATCGGGATGCTCGGTGATTCAGCGCGACCCCCCGCTCCAGGTGTGGGACGACATGAAGCATCAGCCCAAGTTCAAAGCGCAGTCGGAGATGCTGGAATCGGCGGTGTTCGCCGATCACCGCTCCAATCGCATGCCGGTCGCCGACACCGTGGCGCGCGGGCACCTGCGCACCGACACGCCCTTCAACACGGGAGCCGAAAACGGGATGTACGTTGGAAAGAGTCCCGTGCCGGTCACCATCGACGTGCTGAAGCTGGGGCAGACGAAATTCAACATTTATTGTTCGCCGTGCCACGATCAATCCGGTATGGGGCATGGCATCGTGCCGACACGGGTTCCAGCCTGGCAGCCGGCCAACCTGACCGAGGACCGCATCGTCGCTTATGCCGACGGGGAGATTTTCGACGTGATCACCAACGGACGCCGCACCATGACGTCGTACCGCTACTTCCTGGACCCCGGGGACCGTTGGGCGGTGATCGCCTACGTGCGGGCGCTGCAGAGGGCAGCGCACGGGAAACTCGACGACGTGCCGGCCGAAGAGAGGGCGGGGTTGAAATAACGCGAGCTTTGAAATAACGCTATGTCCCAAACTCATTCGACACACTCGACGGGCGCCGATCGTTACCAGATCGAAACCAGCCGCTGGACGGCCGGGCGCAACGTGCTAGTTTTCGTGGTGCTGGTGGGTGCGCTGGCTTCGCTCGCGGGCTACCTGACCGATCCGGCACGCTTCTTCCGGTCTTACCTGGTGGCCTTCGCGTTCACCAGTTTCATCGGAGTCGCGGGATTTTTCTTCTTGCAGATTCAGTTCCTGACGGGGTCGGCGTGGAGCGTCACCATGCGGCGCATCATGGAAAACATCGTGACGACGCTGCCGTTCGGGCTGCTGCTGTTTGTGCCGGTAGCCTTCGGGCTGCGCTACCTCTATCCGTGGACGGACCCGGCGGTGGTGGCCGGGGACGAAGCGCTACGGGCCAAATCCACCTACCTGAGCCCCAATTTCTTCCTGGTCCGGACCATTGTCTACTTCGTGCTGTGGTCCGTCTGGATTTATTCCATTTACCGGCAATCCACCAGGCAGGACACCGAACGCTCCATCCGGCAGATGCACATCGCGTCGCGATGGAGCGCTCCGGGCCTATTTCTGGCGATCGCCGTGGGGACGCTGGCGGCGTGGGACTGGCTGATGTCGCTCGAGCCCACCTGGTATTCGACGATCTTCGGCCTGGTGACGATCTCCGGCGGGGGGCTGTCGTTCTTTTCGGTGGTGACGCTGGTGTGCCTGGGATTCCGGCGGGCGGGGATTCTGAAGAATTCGATCACGACCGAGCATTACCACGATCTGGGCAAATGGCTGCTGACGATGACCGCGTTTTACACTTACGTGGCCTTCGCCCAATATTTCCTGATCTGGTACGCCAATATCCCCGAGGAAACGCAGTGGTACCGGCATCGCATGGGGGGAAGCTGGCTGGTGGTCAGCCTGGCGATGCCGTTCCTGCGTTTCTTGATTCCGTTTTTCCTGCTGCTGTGCCGCCCGGCCAAACGGAGCCTGGGCATGATCGCCTTCATCGCCGTGTGGAGCCTGATCGTAGAGTACATCGACCTGTATTGGAACGTCATGCCGGTTTATTACAAGGACGGGCCGCAGTTGCACTGGCTGGACCTGGCGACGCTGGTGACGACCGTGGGCGTCTGCGGGCTGGTTTTCTGGACCCGCTTGAAGCAGCACAAGATCGTGCCGGTGGGCGATCTGCGGCTGGAGCAGAGCCTGCATTTTGAGAACGCGTAAGAGGAACAATGAGCGAAGAGGACCTAGGACCCGTTGAAAAGCACGATCCGCGGGAGGGGTTCGACCGCAGCGATCCCCATGTGCGCGCCATTTTCGTGTACACGGTGGTGAGCCTGGTGGTGCTGGTGATCTTGATCGTGGCGATGCAGCAATACTTCGAGGACATCTACCAGAAGGCCGTGTACGACAAGATTCTTTCGGCGCCCAGCGAGCAACTGCAAGAGCTGCGCAACCGCGACGCGTGGAATTTATCGCATTATATGTACGGCGATTTGAATCAGAATAGCGGGCGGGTGCGGATTCCGCTCGATAAAGCCATCGAGCTGAACTTGCAGGACGCGCAGGCCGGGAAGTCCTTCTATCCCGCGAAGCCGTCTCCGGTAAAGCCGGTGGAACCGCCGACCGCTCCCGTGCCGAAATATTATTAGACGATGAAAGTGCCAGGACGCCAATTCGCAACGCTGCTGCTCACGATCGCGAGCCTGCCGCTGTGCGTCCAGCCATTGGCCGCCCAGAAGTGGGACAAGTCGCAGCCTCCCGGGACGCTGCCGTCGAACGTGCGTCCGCGGCAACTGGAGGGCGTGGGGGTGGTTGAGAAGCTCGGCAACCCGATCGATTTGAACCTGCAGTTCATTGCCGAAAACGGCTACCCGGTCGCGCTGAGCGAATACTTCCACAAGGGCCGTCCGGTGATCCTGAATTTCGTCTATTACACCTGCCCGATGCTGTGCACGCTGGTGCTGAACGGCGAGACCGAGGCGCTGCGTGCGATTCCGTGGACGCCCGGCGCGGAATACGAAGTAGTGACCATCAGCATCGATCCTAACGACAACTTCGACACCGCGCGCAAGAAAAAAGCGATGTACCTGGCGAGCTACGACCGTCCGGCGCCGGGCTGGCATTTCCTGGTGGACAAGGACGGCAACGCCAAGCGCCTGGCGGAGATGGCGGGCTTCCACTACAACTACGACGCGCGGCAGGAGCAGTACGCGCACCCGGCGGCGATCGTGATCCTGACGCCGGAGGGGCGCCTGGCGCGGTATCTGTACGGTGTGCGCTATTCGCCGCGCGACGTGCGCTTCGCGCTCGCCGAGGCCTCGGAAGGCCGCACCACAATGGCGGTCGAAAAAATTCTGCTGTTCTGCTACCACTACGATCCGACGATCGGCTCCTACACGATGTTCGCCATGAATTTCATGCGCGCCGGCGGGGTGCTGACGATCGCGCTGCTCGCGTGGTACCTGACGTGGATGTTCCGCGCGGAACGGAAGCGGGCGGCGGGGATAAAGGAAGGTCTGGCTTAGATGTTGGAATGGCTGCGCACATTTTGGCTGCCGGTGAACCAGGGATCCGACTGGGCCGGCGAAATCGACTTCCTGTTCATGGCCATCTTCTGGCTGAGCGTCTTTTTCTTCGTGGGGATCGTGGGCGCCATGGTCTATTTTTCCTGGCGGTACCGCTATAAAGCGGGGCGCGTCACGCCGCACCAGACGCACAACACCACGCTCGAAGTGATCTGGACGGTGGTCCCGACGCTGATCATCCTGGTGTGCTTCTTCGTGGGCATCGAATCGTACATGAAGTTCGCGGTGGCTCCGGGCGAAGCCATGGAAGTCCAGGTGGTGGGAAAGCAGTGGCTGTGGACGTTCGAGTTCCCGGACGGAACGCGCAGCGTCAACGAACTGCACGTGCCGGTGAACAAGAACATCCGGCTGGTGATGTCGAGCGAGGACGTGCTGCACGATTTCTACATTCCGGACATGCGCGTGAAGCGCGACATCGTTCCGGGACGCTATACGCTGAGCTGGTTCCGGGCTAACCAAAGCGCCCTGGGCGAGCACGTTTCCACGTGCGCGGAATATTGCGGCAAGGGCCATTCCGATATGCACGCCCGGGTGTTCGTCGAAACCCAGGCGGATTTCGACAAATGGATGGCTACCGGCGGCACCGAATATCTGGATTACACGCCCGAGGCGTGGGGCAAGATTCAATACGAGCGCAAGGGCTGTTCGACGTGCCATTCGATCGACGGCAGCGCGAGCAAGGGCCCGACCTGGAAGGGTATCTGGGGCACCATGGTAAAACTCAACAACGGGACCTCGGTGCTGGTGGACGAAGGATATGTGCGGGAATCGATGATGCTGCCGCAGGCTAAAATCGTCGCCGGGTTCGATCCGATCATGCCCACTTTCCAGGGGCTGCTGCGTGAAAATGAGATTAAAGGCTTACTGGCGTTCATCCAGTCTTTGAAATAATAGGTGCGAGGCATGGAACACACACTCACACATGGCACTGCCGCCGGCGAGCATCCCAAGCCGGCAAAGAATTACCTGAACGAGACCACCGGCGTGTGGAGCTGGATGACCACCATCGACCACAAGCGCATCGGGATCATGTACCTGATCGGGGTTTCGACAGCCTTCGGCATCGGCGGAACCTTCGCCCTGCTGGTGCGGCTGGCGCTGCTGAACCCGCAGCACACGCTGTTCGGCAAGCACTGGGTGGACGCGGAGATGTACAACCGCTTCTTCACCATGCACGGCGTGGTGATGGTGTTTCTGTTCATTATCCCGTCGATTCCGGCGTCGCTCGCGAATTTCGTGCTGCCGCTGATGCTGGGGGCCAGAGACGTGGCCTTTCCGCGGCTGAACCTGGCGAGCCTCTATCTATGGGTCATCGGCGCGGTGCTGGGCATCTCTACTATGATCATGGGCGGCGTCGACACCGGCTGGACGTTCTACACGCCGTATAGCGCGACAACCAGCGCGCCCCTCGTGATCATGCTGATGGCGGCCTTCATCCTGGGCTTTTCCTCGATTTTCACGGGGCTGAATTTCATCGCCACGGTGCACAAGCTGCGCGCGCCGGGCATGGGCTGGTTCGACATGCCGCTGTTCATCTGGGGCATCTACGCTACAGGCATTATCCAGATCATGGCGACGCCGGTGCTCGCCATTACGCTGGTGCTGCTGATGATCGAGCGCACTTTCCAGATCGGCATCTTCGACTCCCGATTTGGCGGCGATCCGGTTTTATTTCAGCACTTTTTCTGGTTCTACTCCCACCCCGCGGTGTACATCATGATTCTGCCGGGGATGGCGATCATCAGCGAGTTGATCCCCACCTTCAGCCGCAAGACCATCTTTGGGTACCGCGCGATCGCCTACTCGAGCGTATCGCTTGCGCTGCTGAGCTTCCTGGTGTGGGGGCATCATCTGTTCGTCGCCGGGGAGTCGGACCTGGCCAACGTGGTCTTTTCCGGCCTGACATTTCTGGTGGCGCTGCCCTCCGGCGTCAAGGTTTTCAACTGGCTCTCGACTATGTACAAGGGCAATATCTCGTTTGAAACGCCCATGCTGTACGCGCTCAACTTTCTGGTCCTGTTCACGATCGGGGGCCTGACGGGCATTTTCTTTTCGACCCTGGCGGTGGACATTCACCTCACCGACACGTACTTCGTGGTGGCGCACTTCCACTATGTGATGATGGGCGGCACGGCAATCGCCTTCTTCGGGGGCCTGCACTACTGGTGGCCGAAGATGACCGGCAAGATGTACAACGAGTTCTGGGGACGTCTGGCGGCGGTCCTGGTCCTGATCGGCTTTAACGTGACGTTCATGTCGCAGTTCATCATGGGCGGACGCGGCATGCCGCGGCGCTACTTCAATTACCTGGATCAGTTCGCTCCCATGCACATGTATTCCACCATCGGAAGCTGGATTCTGGCGGTGGCCTTCATCATGATGGCGATCAACCTGCTGGCGTCGCTGAAATTCGGCGCGCAGGCGCCGGCGAACCCATGGGGCGGCACCACCATGGAGTGGCTGACCGATTCGCCGCCGATCACGCATAATTTCCACGAGCAGCCGGTGCTGGAGCATGAGCCGTACGATTACCGGCACCGGGAGGTGACGCACGTATGAGCACCACCACGGTAGATCTGCATAGCGGACCGCATGGAGAGGGCGAGGTTCATGACCCGCACCAGCAGCATCACTACACTACGATGGAGCAGCAGTTCGATACCAGCAAGATCGGTATGTGGCTGTTCCTGGCGACCGAAGTTCTGACGTTCGGCGGCTTGTTCGCCGGCTTCGGGCTGATGCAGAACCGCTATCCGCGCGAATTTATCGAGGCCCACGAGCATTTGCAGCGTCTGGCGGGCGCCACCAACACCATCGTACTGCTGGTTTCGAGCTTCACCATGGTCCTGGCGGTGCTGGCGGCCAAAACCAATCAGGGCGCCAAGGCGGCCCGCTATTTATGGATGACGGTGGCCTGCGCCGGAATCTTCATGTGCATCAAGGCCTACGAATACAATCACAAGTTCGAGGAGGGTCTGCTGCCGGGCTACTTCTACCATCACAAGGGCGATCTGGTCGCCGGCAGCCACGGCTATGCCACGTTTTTCAGCTTCTATTTCATGATGACGGGGCTGCACGGCCTGCACGTTTTGATCGGCATGGTCCTGCTGGGGTGGCTCGCGGTGCGCGCCAAGCGCGGCGATTTTTCGAGCGCGTATTACACGCCGGTCGACCTGATCGGCTTGTTCTGGCACCTGGTCGATATGATCTGGATTTACCTGTTCCCGCTGTACTACCTGATCAAATGAGCACGCGTAACGAACACGCCATCGACCCCAAGCGCGAAGCCCGCAATTACGCGCTCAATCTGACCGCGCTGCTGATTCTGACGCTGATCACGGTGGGCGCGTCCTATATCGATTTCGGGCAAGGCAATATAGTGATCGCGCTCGCGATCGCCACGGTGAAGGCCACCCTGGTGGCGCTGTTCTTCATGCACCTGGCGCACGACAGGCCGGTGAACGGATTGATCGCCGTGGCGGGATTCATTTTTCTGGGACTTTTCCTGCTGTTCGATTTTCTCGACGTCACCAGCCGCAGGGACCCGAACCCGCAGAATCTGGCTCCGACCGTTGTGCAGACCGCGCCTCCCGCGGGCGCGCCAGCCGCCCAGACCGCGGCTCCGGCTGCACCGGCCGCTGCTCCCGCTGGGGGCGCCAAGAAGGAATAGGCGTCATCGCTTCGCCTAACGGGCGGCCGGCAGGAATTTGGAGTACCGCTCCGTGACCGTCGCGGCTCTGCAAGCCGGTAACCGAGCCGCGTTCTGCGGTCGGCTAAGATCAAGTTTGATGCACGACGCACATTCGCACGCTAAACCACAAGCTAGGCGCCGCGTCGAGGTGAAGCGCGTCGATGAATGCGACACGCTTGACGAACTGATCACGCACTGCTTCCCGGCCTTTGGGGGAGCTTTCCTACGCCGGATTTATGCCATCCTCGACCATGCGATCGGCCAGGGATGCCCGCTGACGCTCGCGGTCGCGGGGCCGGTGACGGTATCGGGGCAGCATCAGGCGTGGCTGATTCCCCTGCTCGAAAGCGGGTGGATCGCCTACCTCAGCACCACCGACGCGGTGTGCTATCACGATGGGCACAGGAGCCTCGACGAGCATCGCCACGGCCCCATCTTCGAGGTTCCCGTGTGGGGCGACGACGGCGCGCTGCGCGACGAGCACACTATTCGCGTCACCGACATGGCCTTCGACGAGAGCGTGCTGCTGGATCAAGATCGCTATATAACGGCGGTTCTCGCGAGCGCGGAATTCCAGAGATCCATGACCGGCACCGAACTGCGCTATCGCCTGGGTGCCCACTACGCCGCGCAGGAACGCAACAGCGGCGTGCGGCCGGGGCTGCTGGCCACCTGCCATCGCCTGGCGATCCCCGTGTTTGTGGGCGCACCGGGAGATGGCAGCGTGTTCCTGAATTCCATGAAGCTATGGGCCATGCACAAGGCCGGCCTGATCGACGCGTACAGGTTCGAGCTCAACCTGCACGCCGAAGTCTTCGAAGCGTGCGCCTATCACCGCTGGGGACTGTTCGACCAGGAACCGTTCGCTCTGGGGACGGTGATCCTGGGCGGGGGCGTGCCGAAGAATTACAACCTGCAGCCGGAACCGGCGCTGGGCCAGGTGCTCGGTATCCCGAACGTGCGGGGCTACAACTTCGACGTGCAGATCGTCACGG
This sequence comes from Bryobacteraceae bacterium, assembly GCA_035934795.1. Taxonomy (GTDB): domain Bacteria; phylum Acidobacteriota; class Terriglobia; order Bryobacterales; family Bryobacteraceae; genus Palsa-187. The sequence continues at coordinate 24,939 of DASYXM010000077.1, forward strand.
CGCCGGTGACGGACGGGTCGCTGTCGTCGTGCCCGCCGGCCGAGGCAGTCACCTGGGGCAAGGTCGATAAGGACACCTACCAGCAGTCCACCGAAAGCATGCAGGCGGACTACTCCACGCTGATGCCGTTTCTGGTGAAGGCGCTGCTCGAGAATCGAAAGCGGTATCAGGAGCGGGCGGAAAAGATCGGAATGGAGCGAACCATCGAGGAAGATCCGAAGGCTAAAGGTTACTTGCGGAATTCCGAGGGGTATCGCCTGTTCGAAAGACGCGAGGCGCTGTGCGACAGGCTAACGGAGGCCGTGAAGGAAAACAGCGAGTGGCTCCTGGAGACGCTGCGTTACCCTCTGGCCGCGCTGTGATCCCGGACGCCGGCCATTTCGGGATCTCGTCTAGGAAGCCGCCAAAAACACCCTCGGAACCGGTGGTTCTTGCCCGTTCCATAACTGCGGTTCTGTAGCCGGCTCTTCCCACACAGTGCGGATCCGGCTGCGCGCGCAAATTCGAGCGGATTTTTCGCCGAATTCCTAGCTTTTTGCCGCATTCAGGATGCGACGGATCACATCGGCAAGCATTTTCGGTAGAAACGGTTTCTGCAAAAATTCGATCCCATGAGCCCGGGGTTGATAGGCGTAACCGCTTGCGATAATGGCCGGGAGGCCGGGACGGAAGGCGCGCATCCGCTCCACCATTTCCTCGCCGGACATTCCTGGAAGCGTCAAATCGGCGACCACCAGGGAGAAGCGGTGCGGCTCGGCCTCGAACACGCGCACTGCCGCGTGCGGATCGGTGTAGGTTCGCACCTGGAATCCCAGGCGCTCCAGATATTTTTTCAATAAGTCCACCAGGGCCGCCTCATCGTCGACCAGCAGCAGACTCGTATCGTTCATGGCGCTACCACAAAGAGAGCGGAACACTGCCGGGACTGAACGTGAGCCCCAGAGTGGCGCGCTGCGTCGTGCGTTGAAAGCCGGACGACGCGAAGTCATAGTGCCCGATATCGTAGCGGCCCACCAGGTGCAGGCTGTGCACCATTTCGTAGGTGACGCCCGAGCCGCCCCCGTAAGACGCCGAACGGCTCGAATTCGGCCCCAGGTTCACAAAGGACTGATAGCTGCCGTCGATGCCGAAGTTCCACTTCCGCACACCCGTGTAGCTGATGGCAGCCCCCGCCGACTGACTGCGCGCGCCCAGAAAGAATCCGTTGCCGCCGCCGACCGCGCGGGTGTAGCTAACGGACGCGGACGCCCGCTGAAACTGGCGCCGCAATTCGGCGGTGCCGCTCGGATACACGCTGTGAAGCGCGAGGGGCACCGGAAAAGTCACCGGGATCAGGCCATTCGGGCCTGGGAGAAACCCGTTGATGACGACCGTTTGATCGAGTTGGCTCAGGGTGGCTCCGGCCGTAAGATTGAACGACCAAACCCGCCCGAAAGTGGCGATGTACTGTCCGGCAAGCGTGTGAGTCCGCATGCCGAAGGCCGAGCCACTGGAGAGCTGGGCATACGTGTAGACCCCGCCGACGGTGGTTGACAACGAGAGTCGGTGCAGCGCGCTGCCGGTCACGTTATAGCCCGAATAGCTGGTGAGAACATCCGCCCGGTAGTTGAAGGAATCCGCTCCGGCTCCGAACGTATAGAACGTGCGCGGAGACTGCGTAAAGGTCATCGATCCCGACACGTCCACCATGCTCGTGCGGCTGTCGAACAACGGAACCGCGCTGGGATTTCCGCTGGAGGTCAACGCGGAAGCGACAGATCCGGCCGAGCGCGAAAGCGTGGAACCCGTGCCGCGTATATCGAACGTTACGCGGCTGGAGTACTGCACGGTATAGCCGAGATTCAGCGCCTGATCCGTGCCGTCGTAAAACGACTCGGTGGTGTAATGATGAAAAGCTCCCACATAGCTCAAACCCAGCTCCGCGTGCTGCCAGCTGTGGACGCCATAGGCTCCGATGTTCGCTTCCACTCCATAAAGGTTGGGGACGTGAATCAGATTGCCCTTGGAGTCGGTGATGAGCGGCTGGAGGTTGGTGTCGTACACGGCGCTGACGCCGCCCCACAAACGCAAGTCGACCTGCTGGCCGCTGCGGGTGCCGACGTCGCCCACACCGGGGCTTAAAACGCCCGGTCCCTGGTAGGTGCTCAGGTCCGTTTGCGCCGCCGCCGGCAGGACCAGCAGGCAGGCCGGCAAAAACAATTTAAATTTCAAATGTTCGCGCCCCTTGTGCGCGTTGCCCTCAGTCTGACGCGGCGCGGTTGTTCGTGTCAAGCTGGAAACGGTACTCGGGAACTTCGCGGAGCCGGGCGGCGTCTGAAAATACGTCCGCGGATGTTTCCGAGCGGAGGGCCGTCATGCGTCTGAAACGGGGTATTTGCCTGGGTGTCGTGGCAGCGGGCGGCACAGTAGCCGCCGACCTGCCGATTCGCGACGTCACCCTCTATAAACACGGGATTGCTTTTTTCGAGCGCTCCGGGGAACTCAAGTCCGGGGAGACCGTGCGCCTGGATTTCAAGCCCGGCGATATGAACGACGTGCTGAAATCCCTGACCATCACCGATCGCGGCGGCGGAAAAGTTGCCGGGGTCCGCTACGACGCCAGCGACCCGCTGGAGAATCGCCTCGCCGATTTCCCGTTCTCGGTCGGCGCCGGAGCGTCGCTCGCAAGCTTCCTCGACCAGGCAAAAGGCGCCCGCGTGGAACTGAAACTGGGGGCCGAGACCGTCGCCGGGACCGTCCTGAGCGCTCGCGTCGTGAAGGATGACAAGGCTCCGGAGCGCGAGATCCTGGTCCTCTTATTGGATTCCAGCGATATCCGCACGTTCGATCTCGCCGCCGCCAGCACCGTGCGGTTCCCCGATCCCAAGCTCCAGGGCCAGCTTCGCGACTATCTAGCTTTGCTCAATCAATCGCGCTCCAAGGACCGCCGCAGTGTGTATATCGACGCCGCCGGAACCGCCGCGCGCGAGCTGCATGTCAGCTACATGACGCCGTCTGCCGTGTGGAAATCCAGCTACCGGCTGATGTTCAACGCCCAGGGCGATCCTACCCTCGAAGGCTGGGCCATCGTCGATAACACGTCCGGCGAGGATTGGACCAACGCGCGTCTGACGGTGGTTTCGGGTAAACCGGTTTCGTTCATCACGCAGTTGTACGAGCCTCGCTATGTGCAGCGTCCCTTCGCGGAGCTCGCCGAGAATCGGGCGGCGAATCCGCTGGTTTATCAGGGAGCTTTGGAAGCCGCTAAGGCTGCGCCTGCGGCTCCACCGGCTGCAGCGCGGGCGACGCTGGGCGGGAACCTCGTTGGCGGCATTGCCGGGGCGCAGGGCTTGCGCGACGCGCCCCTGAACGGTCGTCAGGTCGATCAGTTAGCGCAGTTGTCTTCGTTTGGAGATGCCGCTTCTGGACGCGAGGCCGGGGAACTATTCGAATACAGCTTCGCGACGCCTGTCACGGTCAAACAGGGCGAATCGGCGATGCTGCCGTTCCTGCAACAGAAAATCGGCGCGCGCAAGCTGCTGGTCTACGCGGAAAGCTATGGACTGAATCCGCGCGATGCCGCCGAGCTCAACAACAATACGGGCAAGACACTGGACGGCGGCCCCATCACCGTTTACGACGCTGGATCGTACGCGGGCGAAGCGCTGGTCGAAACCATGCCGATGGGCGACAAGCGTCTGATCGGCTACGGAGTCGATTTAGGTACGCGCGTCACCACCGCGTTCGATTCGTCGCAGGCCGTCGTGCGCGAAGTGCACGTGCGGCGCGGGGTTCTCACCAGCCGTTCCGCCGTGGTCGAAACGAAAACATACACCATGAAAAACGTCGACGCGAAGGCCAAGACGCTGGTGATCGAGCACGGCCAGCGCCCCGGCTACACGCTGCTCGATCAGAAGGCCGCCGAGACCACCGCGAACGCCTATCGCTTCGAAGTGAAGCTGGCCGCTTCGGGAACCGAAAAGTTTCCGGTGCGCGAAGAACGCGTCTTCGACCAGATGACCGCGGTCTCCAGCATGACGCCGGACGTGCTCGGGAGCTGGATTCAGAACAAGACTTTAAGCGACTCCGCGCGCGGGCAACTCCAGCAGGTCGCCACGAAAAAGCGCGAGATCGCCGTCAACGACGGCGCTGTGCGCCAGGCCGAAGCGGACATTACCGCGACCACGCAGGACGAATCGCGGATGCGCAGCAATATCGAAAGCCTGAATCGCGTCACCGGGCAGCAGGAGCAGGTGCAGCAGTACGCCCGCCAGTTGGCCGCCGCCGAAGCGAAGCTCGCCACGCTGCGCGATACGCAAAGCGCCTTGCAGAAAAAGAAGGGCGCGCTCGACGCCGAGCTCAATTCGCTGGTGGATAAGATCGAGTTTTAGGCCGCGACGGGAGCTGAATTCCGTCGCCGTACTGGCCGAACTCGGGAATGGTCACCGGCAGTTTGCCCGTCACTGCGATCTCCCCGAGCAGGGCCTTGACAGCCGCCGTTTCTCCGGTAGGGGCCGTATTGAACGTAGCCAGATACGCCGCGACTTTCGAGAACGGCATCACCAAGTAGGGATTCCCGAAGGAGACGAACACCACGGGCACTGAGTCTTCCGTCAGTTTCTGCACGAACGGCGCCAGCTCGCCGTTCAGCACGGGATTCGTGGTGAAGGTCGCGAACACGATCGCCGAACACGCGGCCGTATCGCCGAGCACGGCATCCAGCGCGACCTCCGGCAGAAAGTTATCCACGAACGCGACGCGCGCTTGCGGCGCCCGCTTATGGAATTCCTCGGCCATCTTTTGTCCGAACGCGGACAGCCGAATGCCCGACGACACGACGAGACAAGCTTGATCCGGAGCGGTGAGCGGAACCGCATCTCCCGCGTTGCGCACCAACGTAACCGCCCGATCGGAGACGCTCTGCGCGTGTGCGGTCTCCTCCGGCGAATCGAGGGCCGCGCCGATGGCCTCCAGATCCACGAGCTTGCTCTTCGTCAGACCCACGTGAACCTTAGCTTCCAAAACCCGCCGTGCGCTTTCGTCAATACGCTGACGGGTGATTCGGCCCTTTTCGACCGCCGCGACGACCGCGCGAATGGCCATCTCGGGATTGGGTGGCGCGAGCAGCACGTCCGCTCCGGCTTCGATCGCGCGCACGGAGGCCTCGCCGCCCACGAACTGCTTCGTTATCCCTGCCATGTTCATCGCGTCGGTGACGATCAATCCCTTGAATCCCAGTTCCTCCCGCAACAAACCCGTCAGCACTCTGCGCGAGACTGTCGCTGGCACGTTCGTCGAATCCAGAGCCGGAGCCATAATGTGCGCGGTCATGACGGAATCGACGCCATGTGCGATGGCCGCCTCGAAGGGCTTCATCTCCACCGTCTCGATGCGGTCGCGATCGGCTGTCAAGCTGGGCAGATCGGTGTGGCTGTCGAGATCGGTATCGCCGTGCCCGGGAAAATGCTTGGCCGAAAGCAGCACCATGTTTTTGGGATCCGCGTGCGCACCCTCGATGAACGCGGCCACGTGCGCGGCGACGTCGTCGGGATTCTCGCCGTAGGAGCGGATGTTGATGACCGGGTTGGCGGGGTTATTGTTGACGTCGGAATCCGGCGCGAAGACCCACTGAATGCCGAGCGCCCGCGCCTCGCGCGCCGTCATCAGGCCCGCATAGCGAGTAGCATCCAGGTCGCGGGCGGCTCCGTAGGCCATGGCGAAAGGAAATTTCGTGGTATCGCTGACGCGCATGGACGCGCCGCGTTCAAAATCGCCGCCCATCAGCAGAGGCACTTTCGACATCCGCTGCATCTGATTCAGGAACAGCGCCAGCGCGTAGGGTTCGGCGGTGCGCACCAGTCCGTATTGCACGCGATTGATGACCAGCAAGCCGCCGATGTGCAGGTCCTTGATCCAGTGCCGGTATCTTTCATATTCGGGCGACCGGGCAGTGGGGACCTCGCCGTAGGAAATCCCCATGACCAATTGGGCCACGCGGTCGCGCAGCGTCAGCGATTTCAGAATCGATTGCGCGGCCTTCTGTTCCGCTTTGGTGGCTGCGTTCGCGGCGGGCGCCCCGTGCAGCATCAGGATTGCCGCCGCTACTTCCGCCAGCTTCCGCATCGACTTTAGATTAGCGAATCGCGAGGCGAAGCCGAGCTCGCCTCAATCGAGGCCGCCGCGATCTGGGCAATATCGTACAGTTTAGGTGGCGTTTCCCCTACGGCCGCCAGCGCGTCGCGGAGCATGGTATTGCAAAATGGGCAGGCCGCACCTACGACGCCGGCTCCGGTCGCCACCAGTTCCTTCGCGCGGGCGTGGCTGACGCGCTCGCCGGATTCCTCGCCCAGAAACGTCAGCCCGCCGCCGGCGCCGCAGCAGAAGCTCCGCTCGCGCGAGCGGGGCGGTTCAATCACGACGCCAGAGCGCGCCAGCACTGAGCGTGGCTCATCGTAAGATCCCCGATACCGCCCCAGGTAGCACGGATCGTGATAGACAATCTTTACCGCGTCGTTTCCCGCCTCGCCCACCGCGCCGTTTTGCGGCAGCTTATCGCGATGCCGCGCCATGAATTCGCTGTGATGCTCGATGGCCGGCGCTTCGCCGAATTCTCGCCAATCGGTCGAAATCGTGCGCACACAGTGCGGGCAAATCGAGACGATCTTCGCGACCTTCGCCTGCGCCAGCGCCCGCAGGTTCTGTTCAGCCAATTGCTGGAATACCAGGTCGTTGCCCAGGCGCCGCGCCGGGTCGCCCGTGCATTTCTCATTCTTCAGGACCCCGAACGTCGCGCCGAGATGCCGCATCACTCGCGCGAAAGAGGCAATGATTTCGCGCCCTTGCGGATCGTAGGCGCCCATGCAACCGAGCCACAGGCAATACTCCTGCGTGCCGTCGAAGATGGGGAATTGCTGTTTCTCGACGAATTTGTCGCGCTCGACCGTGCTGAAACCCAGCGCGTTGCCGTTGCGTTCCAGGGCGAGGAAGAGCTTGGTGCCGTAGTCGTCCTCCCACCGGCCGGTGTTGACGGCGCCACGCCGCAGCCCCACGATGATGGGCAGGTGTTCGATGCCGACGGGACATTGAAATTCGCAAGCGCCGCAGGTGGTGCATTGAAACGCGGCTTCCTGCGAAAGACGCTTGCCCGAGAATGTGCCTAACAACGGCCGCTCCGATTTCGCGCCGAACTCGTTCAAATAATCGCGCAGACCCAGCACGATTTCTTTCGGGTTCAGCGTTTTCCCCGTGTTGAACGCGGGACAATGTTCGCTGCAACGGCCGCACTCCACGCAGGAGTAGGCTTGCAGCGCCACCAATTGCGTCACATCCTTGCCGGTATCGAGGCCGAAATCGTCGTCGCCGGAGAGCGGAGGAATGCGCGAAAACTCCCCGCGCGAAAGGAACACTGTAATCGGACTCAGCACCAGGTGCAGGTGCTTGGTGTGCGGAATCAGCGGAAGGAAGATCAATAGCGCCAGCGTGTGCAGCCACCACAGGGGCTTAGAATCGCCCGTCGTGTATGACGCCAGGTAAGTGATCATCAGTAGAAAGATCAGCAGCGCGATGAATCCGGATTCGACGGAGACTTTCTCACCCAGCCAGCGCGGACGCACCACGAAGCGGCGAAGGAACAGACCCGTGATGGAGATTGTCACGGCTGCCGCGAACAGCGCGGCTAGTCCAAAATAAAAAGTGCCGAGCCCGCTTTGGCGCGAAAGGAACGGGATTCCGAGTCCCATCGCGAAATGATTTAGCGTCACCAGCGCGAACGCGCAGAATCCCCAGAAGACGAAGGCGTGCGCCACCCCGACGAGCGGGCGCTCGCGGATCACTTTCGCCTGGAACAGGACTTCCCACACGAAATCCCGTACTCGCTTCCCGATCGGATGCAGATGGAAATCGGCATCCGGCTTCGCTTCGAGGATCTTACGGACCACCCGCGCGAAACGGAGCGCGAACCCGCAAGCCGAGGCCCCGAGCAAAAACAGAAACAGGATGATTTCCGGAGGAGAAAAACGGAGCACCTGGTGAAACTTTAGCACGCGAGTCGCGCGCGAAATATGATTCGCAGCAACATTTAATGGTAAAAATGTAGGGAAGGAGGATGGGAGTGCATCATCTGGTCTCCGGCGCCGCCGGATTCATAGGGTCCCACCTGTGCGACCGCCTGCTCGCCGACGGGCACCAGGTAACCGGGCTAGATAACTTCATCACCGGCTCGCGGCGCAACCTGCAACACCTCGATGGCGAGCCCCGTTTCCGGTTTCTAGAGCAGGATGTGACGCGCGAGTTCGGCGTCCCCGGCACCTGGGACCAGGTCTGGCACCTGGCTTCGCTTGCGAGCCCGCGCGAGTATCTTGCGCATCCCATCGAGACGCTGGAAGCCGGCTCCAGCGGGACCCGCAATCTGCTCGAAATCGCGCGGCGCGCCGGCGCCGGATTCCTGGTGACATCCACTTCGGAGTGCTACGGCGATCCACTGGAGCACCCGCAATCGGAGACCTACTGGGGCAACGTCAACCCGGTCGGGATGCGCTCCTGCTATGACGAGAGCAAGCGCTACGCCGAGGCGCTCACCATGGCGTTCCACCGCCACTACGGGGTGCGGACAAATATCGCGCGCATCTTTAACACCTACGGCCCGCGCATGGCGCTGAACGACGGCCGCGTGGTCCCGGCGTTCCTCGATCAAGCGTTGCGCGGCGAGCCGTTAACCGTGTTCGGCGACGGTCTGCAGACGCGCAGCTTTTGCTACGTCTCGGATTTGGTGGAGGGACTGGTGCGCCTGGCGTCATCCGAGGAACGCTATCCGGTGAACCTCGGCAATCCGATCGAGCTCACGATTCTCGAGTTCGCCGAGCGCATCCGGGAGCTGACCGGATCGAATCGCGAGATCGTTTTCGAGCCATTGCCGGAAGACGATCCGCGCATGCGGCGTCCCGATATCACCAAGGCGCGCGACGTCCTGGGCTGGGAACCCAAGGTTTCGCTGGAGCAGGGGCTCAAGGAAACCGTGGAGTATTTCAAGGCTATCGCCGCCGTTTCGCGCGCTTGATCGGCAGACGTCATCGCGCTTCCCTCCTATTCCCGCGAAGTCTGCTATCCTCGGGTCCCCGAATTGTGTGGACTGGTCCACACCTTCGACGCAGCCGCGCAGCCTAGTTGGACGGCTCTTCCGCCGATCCTGAGCGTCATCGTGTCGTCGCAGTTCCGGGCGGTCACGCGGAGCGCCGCACTGGGCCGGATGCCGAGCCCGTCGAGATACTCCAGCAGCTTGCGATCGCGCTCGAAGACGCTTTCCACCTGCACCGACGCATCGGCGGCAACTTCGTCGAGCGGCCTCCAGCCGCGTTCACGCCGGTCCTGCGGGCGATCGAGGCCCGCACGATTGCCGTGCGGACAGGCTTCGCCATCCCCCAGTTTCTCCCGCAGCCTCCGTTCGAAGTCGGCCGAAACGGCATGCTCCATGTGCTCGGCCTCGTCGTGAACCTTGTACCACTCCATGCCAAAGATTTCGGTCAGCATGCGTTCGATCAGGTTATGCCGCTCGATCAGGCGATTGGCGATCTCGCGGCCTTCCCTGGCGAGCGTGATCGCGCCGTGGCTCGATACGCGAATCAATCCGTCGCGCTTCAAGCGGCGGACCGCCATGGCCACGGCGGGCGCGGAGACTCCCAGCCAGCGCGCGAGGGCGGCGGCGATGACGGCCTCGCCCGCGCTCTCGGCCTCGGCGATGGCCTTGAGGTAATTCTCCTTGGAGATAGTGATGCGCACTCACCAAGAATTGTAATATGCGCGCCGTGGAGACTTGTTCTTGGACCGGCTTCTATGCGTTCGACAACGCCGCCGACATTTGCAGCAACTTCTGCTGGAAGGTAGGTCCGTCGGCGCCGCGCGAACGGCCGATCACGCCCGCCACCGCGCAGCCGCGGCAGCATGGCGAACACCAGGATACCCCGCCGCCCGGCCCCCGATTGTATAGTCAAAATACGGGAGGCCGTGCGCGGATACATTCACTGTGGACAAACTCACCGACGCGGAGATCACGAAATCTGTGGCCGCACTGGACGGCTGGAAGGTCCAGGACGGAAAACTCCACCGCGAATACCGTTTCCCGGATTTTGCCCACGCCATCGGATTCATGATGACGGCCGCTCCGGCGATCGAGCGGCTGAATCATCATCCGGAATGGTCGAACGTCTACAACCGCGTCACCGTCGATCTTACGACGCACGACGCCGGCGGCATCACGCAGATGGATTGTTCCCTCGCCGCACTGCTCGAAGGGATCGCTCAAAAACTGCACAGATGAAAGCGCCGCGGCTCGCTGCTTGTCTTCCGCTTCTGGCTGTCGCGCCAATGCTTGCGCTGGGACAGGAAAAGTCCACGACGCCGCCGGCTTTGGACTCTGCTCTGGACGCAGCCATGCAGACGGCCATTCGCGACGGCATGATCCCCGGCGGTGTGCTCGTCGTCGGCCACCAGGGGCGCATCGTGCATCGAAAGGCTTACGGGAGCCGCGCAGTGCTCCCCTCGCGCGAGCCGATGACGCTCGACACGATTTTTGACATCGCCTCGCTCACCAAAGTCGTCGCCACCACCCCTGCCATTATGAAGCTGTTCGAGCAGGGTAAGATTCGCTTAACCGATCCCGTGACCGCCTACCTGCCGGAGTTTCGAAGTGGGCGCAGCGAGATCACGGTTCGCGATCTGATGACGCATTTTTCCGGCTTGCGGCCGGACCTGGACCTGGAGCCAGTGTGGTCCGGGTACGAGACCGGCATCCACCGCGCTTTGATCGACAGGCCCGCGGGTCCCCCCGGAACGCGATTCGTTTACAGCGATATCAACTTCATTTTGTTGGGCGAAATGGTCCGCCGCCTCAGCGGCCAGCCGCTCGATGAATTTACGCGCGAGCACATCTTCGAGCCGCTCGGCATGCATGAAACCATGTTTCGACCCTCCGCGTCGCTGCGCGCGCGCATCGCGCCCACCGAGGTCGACACAGCCACGAGAATTCCGATTCGAGGCGTGGTTCACGATCCCACGGCGCGATTTATGGGCGGCGTCGCCGGACATGCGGGAGTTTTTTCTACCGCCGACGATCTCGCGAAATACGCCGAGTTGCTGCTGGCGGGCGGGGACGTGAATGGTGTGCGCATTTTCTCGCCGCTCACCATCCAGCGATTCTCGGCACCCAATTCGCCGCCCGATCAACCTATTCTGCGCGGGCTCGGCTGGGATATCGATTCGCCGTACTCCGCGCCGCGCGGCGAGCTGTTTCCGATCGGCTCTTACGGCCACACCGGCTTTACGGGAACGTCGATGTGGCTCGACCCCGCGTCGCACACCTACGTGATCCTGCTGACGAACTCGGTACACCTTGGCGCCGGGCGGAGCATCAATCCGATCCGTGCCAAGGTCGCAACCATCGCCGCCGGCGCTGTGGGACGCGGTCGCGCAACCGCCGATGCATCCAGCGTTCCCCGCGCGCCGTATGAAACGCTGGAGGCCGCCGGCGTGCGCCGAATGGCCGCGCCGAATCACGACGTGCTCACGGGCCTAGACGTTCTCGAAGCCGGGAAGTTCGCGCCGCTGCAGGGCAAGCGCCTCGGTCTGATCACGAATCAGACCGGCCTCACGCGCGCGGGCAAGCGCAACATCGACGCGATGCGCGAAGCCGGCGTCAATGTCGCCGTTATCTTTTCGCCGGAGCACGGCATTGCCGGCAAGGAAGACCGCCCCGACATCGCCGACGCCCGCGATGCGTCCACCGGTCTCGTCATCCGCAGTCTGTACGCGAACGGCCGCAATCGTCCTACCCGCGAGATGTTGCGCGATATCGACGCACTCGTTTTCGACATCCAGGACGCCGGCGCGCGCTTTTATACCTATTCCTGCACGATGCTCTACGCGTTGGAGGAGGCTTCCCGAGCCAAAATCCCCTTCTTTGTGCTGGATCGTCCCAATCCCGTAACCGGGGCGCACGTGGAAGGCCCCGGGCTCGACGCGAATCTGGAGAGCTTCACCGGCTGTTTTTCGATGCCCGTTCGCCACGGTCTGACGCTGGGCGAGCTCGCTACCATGGCGAACGCCGAGCGCAAGTGGAACGCCGATCTCCACGTCGTCAAGATGCAGAACTGGCAGCGTGGCGATTGGTTCGATTCCACGGGCCTCACGTGGATCGATCCCTCGCCGAATCTGCGCGGACTCAACGCCGCTTCGCTTTACGACGGACTCGCGCTCCTCGAAGCCGCGCCGAATTATTCCGTCGGCCGCGGTACCGACGCGCCCTTCGAGCAAGTTGGCGCGGATTGGATCCGCGGCGCAGAGCTCGCGCAATTCTTGAACGCCCGGTTCATCCCAGGGGTGCGCGCCTATGCCACGCGCTTCCAGCCTGCCTCCGGGCCTTTTGCCGGAAGAGCGATAGAGGGCGTGCGCTTCGTCATCCTCAACCGCGAGCAGTTCGATTCCGTCGCGCTTGGCCTCGAACTCGCCTACGCCCTGCACAAGCTCTATCCCGGGAGAATTAATTTCGAGGCTTGCCGGTTCCTGATCGGAAACCGCGAGACCATCGACGCACTGAAGGCCGGCCGCGATCCTCGGGAAATAGAAGATCGCGCCTCTCGCGACGCCCGCGCATTCGAGGATCGCCGGCGGCCGTATTTGCTGTATTGACTATTCCGCCTTGCCGGAAAACTGGCGCGCGAGGAATGAAATTGCCTTGTCTTGCGCCGGCGTCAGGTTTGGCTTCTCCCGCTCGACAACCGCCCCTGCTTCCGCCACGCCTTGCCCAGCCGCAAGCTGGAACCAGGCAAGGGCCTGCTCGTATTCGTAGTCCGGGCGGTTTGGCGAATCAAACATCAACCGTGCGAGACGGTACTGACACAGGGATTCGCCTTTAGCGGCACATAGACGGAAGTGATTCTTAGCCTGATCCGCGCTACGCGGGACGCCATCACCACGCTCATAGCGATCTCCGAGGAAGTACTGCGCCTCGGCGCTGCCGAGAGTCGATGCTAGGCGAATCCTTTCCCACGCTTTTGGCGAGGCAGCCGGATCCGTAATCGTGCGCAAGGCTACCGCGTAAATGGCGGGGCCAAAATTCTTAGTCGCGGCCTTTTGAACTTTGATTTGACCGGCTTCAACGTCCTGCGCCACTTTCTCGCCCTTAATCTGCCAAATCCCGACCACATACAAAGCGGCAGGGAAATCCTGTCTGGCCAATTCCATCATGGACTCGACTGCGGTATTTTGTGGGTCGGGCGTTTTTCCTTTTAGCTTTTGCAGGGCGAGGTTAAAAGCCGTGCGGCGGCGCTCATATTTTTCGTCGAATGGCATTCCGACGAAACGGAAATTCACTTGAATGGTCGCCCGTACAGGAACTGGCAATCCGTCCTTTGTTGCAGGGTCGAAGGTCCATTTGCTAATCGCTTCAATGGCCTTTTCATCCAATCCATATCCCAATGGACTTAAGACGTCAATATGGGCTGGCCGTCCGCTCGGACCGACTACGAGTTGCAGGACAACGGTACCTTCAATATGGTCGGCGCGAGCATATGCAGAGTACTCCGGCTCAACCTTGCTTCTTACCCGAGGCGCAGTCACACCTGGGCCAATTCTTAATGGGGGCGTCTCGCCAGCTGGAGTCTGACCAATTACAGTCAATCCAGATAAAAACAATACCAAAAAGACTGGTGATCCACGCATGCCTCGGTATTATATACCCAGCAGCCACGCCTTCGCGGGCAACCCTGACAATTTGGCCAGTGCGTACGCGTACCACCGCAGTTGACGTTCGTAAGGCCCCCTTCGCGCCAAGACATCCGCGTCGGTCTTGAAATCTACCACGACCCACGCGTCGTTTTCGACGAACGCCAGATCCACTACGCCTTCCAGCAACCGGGCGCCTTCCAAGTGCAGCACGACGGGATATTCACGATGACGGCGCTGGACCGAGCGCGCCCGCTCTAGCAACGGATGCTCCAGCGCTTCCTTCGCTGCGGTTTCCGCCGCCTCGATTTCTTCGCCGCTCGCGCCTACGATCCTCCCGTGCAGGGAGGCCAATCTTGCAATTGCATCCGCCCCGGCATCCAAAGCCGCGTCGCGCATCACCGCGTGTACCAGCGTTCCGAACCGGCGCCCCGTAGGACGCGTTCCGCGCGAGGCCCTCGTCGAATCGAATTCCACAGCGATCTCTTCCGGAGGTTTCTCCGCGGCCTGGCTCGCGATGAATACGTCATGCTCTGGGCGCGATGCATGCTCGAGAACGCGCGCGCGCTCCTCTTCCCATGCACGATAGGCCGCCAGTCCCCCACCATCCTGTTTCAGAATTTCGTGCGACGTTCCAAACTCGCCCCTGACACCGAGCTGCAGCGTCGCGGGGTCCCACCACACCACTTTGTGCTCACCCCGCTCCGGCTGGACCAGTCCTGGCCGCACCGAAAACTCCTCCTGACGAGCGTATTCTAGGGGACGCTCCACGACCGTCGCGTCGCCGAACTTGGGACATCCGCCCACGGGCCGCTCGGCTTGGCGCCAATTCGCGCGCGATGGATAAATCGCTTTGTTGAGAGGGCTCAACCAGCCGTCGAACACTTCGTCGCCGATCGCGGTCACCACCAGCAAATCTCTGGCGCGCGTCGCCGCGACGTACGCGACACGAACGCCTTCGGCCCGCTCGCGAAGATGCTCTTCATGCTCCTGATCTGCGAGCTCTTTGGGCGCGCATCGCAGCAGCCGCGAGGCGCACAGTCTGCGCGCTCCATCCACGTGATGATCCGGCTCGCGCGCGGCCAGATTGGCCGTCACATCCGCCAGGATCACCACCGGAAATTCCAGCCCCTTGGCGCTATGCACCGTCAGCAATCTCACGCCGTCGGAATCGTCTTCCAGCACCGGAGCTTCCGTCGTGTCTTCCTTTTCCGCCCGCGCCTCCAGCTCCTCGACGAAGCCGCGAAACGAGATCCCGCCGGCGAGCTCGTAGGACCGTGCCAGCTCCGCAACTCTCGCGACGTTCGCCAGAATCTGCTGGCCGCCGGGACGCAGCACGAACCCCGCGTGCGCACGCGTGGCTTTCAGCAGAGCGTTCACCGTCGCCGCAAAAGGCTTGCGATTGCGCTCGCGATGCAGCTCGCGGAGAACGTCCAGCGCCTCGCGAACAGGAGCGAACGCCGTGTCCATCGGTTCTTCCGGCCTGCGAAACGGATGCAGGCGACCCGCGCGATGACGATAGCGCAGCAGCAGCTCGTCGGTGATTGCAAACAGCGATCCCTTCAGCGTGGTATACACGCTGAGCTCATCGTTCGGCCACTCGATCGCCGTCAGCGCCGCGCGCAGCGTCTCCACTTCCTCGCGCTTGTGGAAGGATCGCGACGCGCCCAATAGGTGCTGGATACTGCGCGCCTCCAGCGCCCTTGCGTAATCGCGTGTCAGATCCTTGCCGCCCTGTGTCCTCCGCCGCAGCAGCACGGCGATGTCGCGCGCTTGAAATCCCCAGCCGCTTTCGTTCACTAGCCAGGCCGTGAAAGCGGCCACGGCATCCGGCAGCGAGAGGTTGATCGCTTCCTTGGCGATATGCCGCTTATAAGGACGCGGTACCGGCAGAACCACCACGCTCGGCCGCCCTTCCGGCGCCGCGCGATGCTGCTCCAGCGGCGACCAGTCCGCCTGGCCCGCATCAACGTTGCCGTCCATTTCCGTTTCAAACGCGGCATTGACGAAGCGTTGAATAGCGGGCACGGACCGGAAGCTCCGCTTCAGGCGCACCAGCCCGACGCCGTAGTCCACGAGGGTGTCCCGAATCTGGCGATACAGCACCATATCCGCGCGCCGAAACTTGTAGATGGATTGCTTGGGATCTCCGACCAGAAAGAGCTTTCCCGGGACCGGTCGCGCACGCAATCCATCCGATTCCTTGGGATCATCGGCGGCCAGCAGCAGCAGGATCTCCACCTGCAGCGGATCGGTGTCCTGAAACTCGTCGACGAAGATATGTGTAAAACGCTGTTGCAAATATGCACGCACCGCGGGCTGATTGCGCACCAAGTCGCGCACGCCGATCAGCAGATCCACGAAATCCAGCTTGCCGGCATGCCGCTTGCGATTCCTATATTGGTCCACCAAATCCGCCATCTCGTCGCGCAGAACCGCCGCCAGATCCGCATCCGCCCCTCGCCGGAACCGTTCGATCGCACGCTGCAACTGTTCACGGCGCGCGACCAATTCGTCCCGCGTCGCGCCTTCCCCGTACGCGCCCGATCCCTTCCTGGAATCGCGCGCCAGATCGCGGCCCAGCTTCAAAAGCAGGCTCTCCAAGCCGTCATAATCTCGAGCGGCCGCCCCTTCCGCCCGCTCGACCGTCTCCGCCAGAAACCGCGCCGGCATCAGCGCACGAAAAAGATTGTCGGTTACGCGCCGGGGACGCGCGCTCAAAGCCGCCAGATCGCGCACCGCCTCGACCAGTCCGTCGATTTCCCGCTCTCGCGCGAACGGATCGCGCCGCCACGGTGTGGCGTAATCCCGCCACTCGATCAGCTTCCGGCCCGCGAACATCAGTTGTTCGATGGGCGGTGTGTCGTCCCACGAATCGCGCCACGCCATGCGAGCGAACGCGCGTTTCAAGCCCGGCGACGATTGGCCCAGTTGCTTCTCCAGCCACGCGCGAAACGCCGCCCGGAAGATGCGGTCGCTGCCTGGTTCGGTCAGTTCCTCGAAATCCGGGTCGATGCGCGCTTCCACGGGCCTCTCCCGCAGGATCTGCGCGCAGAACGAATGGATCGTGCCGATCGACGCCTCCTCCAGCCTCTGCAGCGCGTCTTCTAGAACCGGCGCCTCGCGTCTCGCCTCGTCCAGCGCCGCGCGGAGCTTCAGCTTCATCTCGCCCGCGGCCTTGTGTGTGAAGGTCACGGCGACGATGCGGTCGATCGCCGCGCCTGCCTTCAGAACCGCGACGATTCTCTCCACCAGCGCGGTGGTCTTACCGGTCCCCGCCGACGCCTCCACGATCAGGCTCTCGCCAATCGATTCGCGAATCCGGCGGCGCGCAGATTCATCGGTCGTGGGTTGAGCCCGGCGGGACGCCGGGTATGAAAATGGACTCACGCCATCCCCCGGATCTCGACCAGCGCTTCCAATCTTTCGTCGCGCCGGTTCTTTTCTTGCTCGAAGCGCTGCTCCTCGTAGGGGCCGCAAACGGGCCGGTAATCGCAGCGTTCGCAAGTGTCCTTTTGCGGCGCCGGAGGAAGAAATCCGTTGGCGATGCTCGCGTCGATGTTGGCCAGCAGCCGTGCGAGAATCCGCCGCGACTTCTCGTCGATCTGGACGGTGACCAGGTCGTAGCCGCCGCGCTGCGTCGCGTAGAACAAACGGCCGGTCGTGACGCTGTTGCCAAAGATGTGCTGCGCGGTGAGGCCGTACAGCAACGGTTGCAGCAATTTCCCTCCGCCCACGTACAGGGGAATCGCGTCGGGACGCTTTCCGGTCTTGTGATCGGTAACCCGCAACGCTCCGCTTGCGGTCTCGCGTTCGATCAGATCGATCGATCCCCGCAGGTGTACGCCTTCTTCGAGGGCCGCTGCATCGGCGGTGCTCGCCGGGTCGCGCCCGGCCGACAGCGGCAGTCCGAACGCGAACTCGAAGTGCAACGGTTCCCATCCGGCGTCGTTCGAGGCGACGAACCGCAACCAGCCGCGCAAATCCGTCCGTAGATCCTCAACGCCGGTTTGCCACACGCGTGGGATCGCCGGCGCGAGTTTCTCCTCATATTCGCCGGCGACTCGGTCCAGCGCGCCGTCCAAATGCCTCAGCGTTTCTGTCAGGTTCCGCGGCGTCACCGGCAGTAATCCAGATTTCTTCAGATCTTCGAGCAGCGCGAACTGAACGGCGTGGAACAGTCCGCCGCGCGTCAGCGGATCCAACTGCTCAAGCGGCTCCGCTTCGTCGCGCGGCTTCAATCCCAAAATTCCGTGCAACGCGAATTGATACGGGCATTCGGCGAATTTTTGCAATGACGACGGCGACCACGGACGCGCCGTCAACCGATGGCTTGCCAGCGCCACGAGCGCGTCGGGAGCGGAGACGATCAACCCATCCGCGTCCCACCACTTGTGATTCCAGCGTTTCCAGCGCCCCCGTAGGGACCGCGCCAGCGTTTCACTCACTTCCACCAAATACCGCGCGTTCTTGTCCGACCGGCCCAGCACTGCCAGGTCGTACTCAGCGTCGTCGATGGCTTCGGCGGTATCCGCAGGCGCCGGCCAGTTCAGCCGCGCCGGGGCGCCGGCTTGCGCCGTACGGTCGAAATCGTCCAGCCTTGGCAGGCGCCCTTCGATCGCCCGCGGCAGCTCCAGAGCATAAAACGAAGGGACTCGCGGGCGGCCTTCCGCGGTATTCATGCGCGGATAGGACGCGATCAGACGATCGCGCGCGGCACCTACCGCCAGTTGCAGTCTCAGGCGCTCCTGCTCCACGCGATCATGGCGCGTAGGCAAGAGTGCCGTCAATTTGCGGCGGAATTCGTCGAGCAATAATGGATCTTCGAACGATCTTTGCGGGAACAATCCCTCGGCGAGACCGGGTAGGAACACTACCGCGAATTCGCGCCCGCGCGCTTCCTCGATCGATCCTACGAATACCCGCCCGTAGCGCCTCGGCGGAGGCTCCGCGCGCAGGAATCGCAGCCGCTCGCCGAGCACCTCCGTAACTTCATCCAGCGTCACAGGTCCCACGCCCGCCATCGGTTCCAGCTCGGCGAGCGCGCTCAGCACGGCTTCGGGACGCCGCAGCGTCCGCCGCGCGAGCGAGGCCAGTTGCTCGATCCAGGCGCCCCACGCCGCCGATGCCGGCAGCCCAGACAATTGTTCGATCACCGGCAGCGCGAACTGTTTCAGCTCCCTCAACTCCTCGAGTTGGCGCTCGAGATTCGCGCGCTGATTCTCGTCCTCGCGGCCGGCCGTTGCGATGCGCAATTCGAATTCGCGCTCGAGGCCTCGGAGCCGACGCGCCCAGCGATCCTGCCCGCCGATCACCGCCGCGTCCACCAGCAACCGCTCCCAGCGCGCCGGAACCCGTGGGGACACCGCATCGGAATCCTCCGCGAGCTCCTCCATCTCCGCGCTCGGTTCCACGACGCCCAATAATTCATCCTGCGGAGCCACCCACCCGTCTTCCGTCGTCGATCCCTCCGCCGGCACGTGGGCCGTCGCCTGCAGCGGAAGCTGCGCAAGCGAAAGATACTCCGCGAAACGCGACGCCGAGCATTTCTCGGCCGCGCACTCCAGCAGCGCCAAAAGTGCGCGGCCCGCCGTATCCGGACGCAGCGTCCCGCGGCTGAAGTAAGCGGGGATGCGCGCGCGCCGCAGCGCTTCTTCGACCGACGGCTGGTAGCGCTCCACGGATCGCAGCAGTACGGCCATGGAATCGAACGGCACGCCCTCGCGAGCCAGTTTCAACATCCGCCGAGCGATTTCGACCGCTTCCAATCCTTCGCCCGGCGACGAGAACAATTCGAAGGCGCCATCGGCGGCCTCCGTTGCGCGCGCTTCCGGCAGAAACAAATTGCGACGCAAATGTGCCAGCGTCCCGCGCTCTTCGGGAGGGTCGAGATCCTCAGCGGCCACCCCCAGAATCTCTTCGAAGATCTTGACCTCTTGTATTTTGATGCGTTCCGCACCACAGCTCACCGCCGCCACCACCGACGGCGACTTTTCCGCCACGGCTTGAAAAAACGCGCGATCCGCCGCCGATTCCAGGGGGACATCGAGCGCCACAATCGGAAGCCCCAGCCGCGGATCGCCACCGCCCGCCTCCGCCGCCGCCCGCGCCAGCTCGAATACGCGAGCCAGGTCCGCCAGCCGCGCCTCCGCCAGTTCTCGCTCGTAACGCCGCAGCAACTTGGCGAGGTCCGCTCCGGTCTCGCCCGTTTTCGCGAGATCCTCCGCTCGAACTCCCGCCAGCCGCAATTCCTGAATCGTCCGGGCGAGCGCTCTCGCGAACCCTGGTAGCGTTGCCACAGGATGGTAATATCGCAAATCTCCGGCCAGGTTTGCCGCATGCAGGGCGCGCGCTGCCACCGCTTCCACGGCAAGGCTACCTGCGGGCGTCAATCCCTCCTCAGCCATATACCGGCGAGCTTGTAGTGCCGCCCACTGGACGAGGGTTGTTCGGTGCAGTCCGAGCACCCCACGGGCCAAGCCGTGGGCGAGATGCTCCCCGGCTGGAGTGCTCCCAACTATAAGAATTGTTTCGGGTTCTTGCGCTAGGGCGGAGGCGGCTGCGGCCCTCAGGCGGCCGTTCGATCGGGATTTAAGAATGCGCCTGAACGGCACGAAAAAACTCTCCGTAGGGTGTAACCCCGAGGGGCGCCCGGTCGTTTATCTATACAATTAAATCCCCGTTACGACAGCGGGCGCTCTCACCCCTTTTCACCCAGAAAGGCGCCCGCTTTTTCCTTCTTCCGGGTCCTCCACCCTAGTCCGCGATGCCGTCGAATAACGCCGAAGTCAAATAGCGCTCTCCGGAATCGGGAAGGATAACGACGATGGTTTTGCCTTCCATCTCCGGCTCCCTAGCGATCCGCACGGCGGCTACCACGGCGGCGCCGCAGGAAATCCCACACAGCAGTCCTTCTTCTTTTGCCAGCCGCCGCGCCATCTCGATGGATTCGTCGTCGCCGACTTTCTCCACACGATCCACCATTTTCAAATCCAGCGTCTCGGGAATGAAGCCCGCGCCGATGCCTTGGATGCCGTGCGGTCCCGGTTGCGTAAGCCTGCCCGCGAGCGTCTGCGAAATCACGGCGCTGCCTTCCGGTTCCACGCCCACCGCCAGGATCGGCTTCTTCTTTTCCAGTTTGACGTACCGGGAGACGCCCGTGATGGTGCCGCCCGTGCCGATGCCGGCCACTAGCGCGTCGATTTTACCAGCCGTATCGTCCCAGATTTCGGGCCCTGTCGTCTGAAAGTGGATCTCCGGGTTCGCCGGATTGCGGAACTGCTGCAGCAGCACGAAGCGTTTGGGATCGGAGGCCACCATCTGCTCGGCGCGCTCCACCGATGCGCCCATGCCCAGCGCTCCGTCGGTCAGAAGGATCTTCGCGCCCAGAAGTTGCAGCACCTTGCGCCGCTCCATGGACATGGTTTCCGGCATCAGCAGCGTCACGGGGTAACCTCGCGCCGCGCCCACGAACGCCAGCGCGATACCGGTGTTTCCGCTGGTAGGCTCGATCAGTTCCTTGCCGGGTTTCAAGATGCCGCGCCGTTCCGCGTCCCAGATCATGGCCGCGCCAATGCGGCACTTCACGGAATAAGCCGGGTTGCGCCCTTCCACCTTGCCGATGACGGCGGCCTTGGCGCCGTCCGTCACCCGGTTCAGGCGCACCAGCGGCGTGCGCCCGATCGAAAATGAATTGTCGGGAAAAATCATCCGGAGCTTTCAACCTGCTTTACCCGTCGTCTTAGATATCCCAGTTTGCCACGTAGCGCGATTGCGATTGTTTCCAATCGCGCACCAGCTCGGCAAATGTCGTGCGATCCATGATCGCCGACACCGCGCCATCCACTCTTTTCCACATGCCGCCAAAAGGACTCGCAGCGGCGCGCTTGTTCTTCTTCGCATCTTCCATGTACCGTAGCACTTCGCCGACCGTGATCTCCTCGGCGGGCTTCGACAGCCGGTATCCGCCTTCGGCGCCGCGGCGCGATTCCACGAATCCGCCCTGCTTCAAGTTCGCCAGGATCAGCTCCAAAAACTTCTGCGGGATCTTTTGCCGGCGGGCCACTTCCGCGATTTTGACGGGTTCTCCCGGCGGTTGCCCCGCCAGATCGAACATCGCCTGCAGCGCATACTCGCTCTTCACCGAAATATTCATGCTGAAACGTTGATTGTAGGATTCACTGCGGGCGCGTGTCCACAGGCCTGATGAAAAAGGGGACTGAAAAAGGGGACTGAAAAAGGGGGACTACTCTGTCCCCCTGTAGATTTCTGACCTCGCGAGCGGGCGGGAAGTGGACAGAGCTGTTCTGGTTTTTTCGATTCGACCGCAAGATCCGGAGTGCGCGTGGCGCCCTCCGGCGTTACAGTGTACTTAGTTATGCAACCGAACACCGCCTCTTTTGCCACCGATCGCGCCCGTTGGAGTGCCGTGCGCAGTCGCACCCCGCGCGCCGACGGCGTTTTCTTCTACGCGGTCTCGACCACTGGCGTCTACTGCCTCCCTTCGTGCGCTTCGCGCCCGGCGCGCCGCGAAAACGTGGCCTTTTATGGCACCCGCGAGGATGCGGAACGCGCCGGTTTCCGCCCCTGCCGGCGCTGCCGGCCGGATCTCGCTCCGCGCGAGGAACGCGAAGCTTCCATAATCGCCGAAGCCTGCCGCTTCCTCGATGGCGCCGTCGAAGGCGACGGATTGCCCTGCCTCGCCGAGATCGCCTCCCGTGCCGGCCTCAGCCCTTATCATTTCCATCGCCTGTTCCGCCGCATCGCGGGTGTCACTCCGAAGGCCTACGCCGCTGCGAAACGTCAAGCGGCCGTCGCCGGTAAGCTGCAATCGGGCGCGAGCGTCACCGACGCCATCTACGGCGCGGGTTTCCAATCGGCCAGCCGTTTTTACGAATCGGCCTCCGAGACGCTCGGCATGAACCCCTCCGCGTATCGCCGGGGCGGGGAAGGAGAATCGATCTGGCATGAGATCCGTAAGTGCTCGCTCGGCCATATACTGATCGCTGGAACCGCGCGCGGCATTTGCGCGATTCTGCTGGGCGACGATCCCGCCGCGCTGGCCGTCGATCTTCGCGCGCGCTTTCCGAAGGCCAAACACACTGCGGCGGGCGCCGTGGTGAGCGCGGCCTCAAGTAGGCCCGAAACCGCCGACTATCGACGGTGGGTGGAGCAAGCCGTGAGGCTGGTGGACGACCCGCTCCGTTCCGCCGCACGCGCGCTGCCTCTCGACATCCGTGGCACGGCATTTCAGCGCCGCGTGTGGGAAGCCTTGCGAGCCATCCGCCCCGGCTCGACCTCCAGCTATGGCGAGGTCGCCGCCGCCATCGGACAGCCCCGCGCAGCGCGAGCCGTCGCTGGCGCCTGCGCAGCAAATCGCCTGGCCGTGGCGATCCCCTGCCATCGCGTGATCGCGGCAGATGGATCGCCGGGAGGCTATCGCTGGGGCGCGGCCCGCAAGCGTCGCCTGCTGGAGCGCGAACAGCCCGCCAAGTAGCCGGGTATTCTCCTTCAAATCCACCATCTCAATTAGTTGCAAGGTTTTACAGTTCGTCACTGACCACCGGTTGACCTAGAGTTGACCTTTAGCTGACCGCTGCAGACCGGTCGGCTCGGTTCGGCGTGATACACTGCCCTTCGGTCCCTAACGAATTCGAGGGCCGGAAAGAGGGAGCATGCTGAGTCGCGCCGCGTTGTTCATTACTCTCGCGATTATCGTCGCCGGGCTATTACTTCCGGGCTCCGCCGCCGCGCACAACGTCTCGAAGCGGGATGCCTCGTTTGTTCAGTCGAACAAAGGCGCTGCCATTGCTCCCTTCCTGTATCTGGGCGCCAAGCACATGGTGACCGGTTACGATCATCTCGCGTTCCTTGTGGGGGTCATTTTCTTCCTTCACAAATTGAAAGACGTCGTCCAATACGTCAGCCTGTTCACGCTAGGGCACAGCGTTACCCTACTCGCGGGCGTTCTCGGCGGCATCCACGCCAACCCCTATGTGATCGACGCCATTATCGGGCTGTCGGTGGTCTACAAAGCGTTCGACAACATGGATGGGTTCAAGCGCATCTTTGGATTTCAACCCAACACCAAGATCGCGGTCTTGATCTTCGGCTTGTTCCACGGCTTTGGCCTGGCGACGAAGCTTCAGGAGCTGGATCTGGCCAAGAATGGATTGGTCACCAACATCCTCAGTTTCAATGTAGGGGTCGAGATCGGACAGGTACTCGCGCTGACGGCGGTGTTGATTGCTCTTAGCTTGTGGCGAACCCGAAGTGGTTTCTTCCGCTACGCGTTCGCAACCAATACCGCGTTGATGGTGGTGGGCCTGGTTCTGGTGGGATACCAGGTCGCCGGATATTATGTGGCCGCTTAGAAGGTTGCAATCATGATGGAAGAAAAAACCTTGCCGGCAGTTGAAACGCCCTCGAAAGCGGCGATCGGGAAGGCTAGTCTCATCGCCCTGGTTGTCGCGCTGCTGATTTTGTTTACCGCGGTCTTGCCTGCCGAATATGGCATCGATCCTCTCAAAACGGGTGCGGCGCTGGGTCTAATGGGCCTCTCGAAAGCCGGGGACGCAACCGCCGCGGGACGCGCGACGCCGGCCCAAACCGGAATCGTTGCGCCGCAGCCCACTCCTTACAAGGTCGATTCCGAGGACTTGACTCTGCTACCGGGCGAGGGTGTCGAAATCAAATATCACATGCAGAAGGGCGCCGGAATGGTCTATGCATGGAAAGCGACGGGTAAGGTGCAATTCGAATTCCATGGCGAGCCGGATCAGAAACCGCGTCCCGACTATTTTGAGAGCTACGAGCTCGATAACAAAGTCGGTCAGGATCACTCCTACGGTTCCTTTACGGCCCCCACGACCGGGATTCACGGCTGGTTCTGGGAGAATAAGGAAAAAAAGGAAGTACAGATCCACCTGACAACGGCGGGATTTTACGACGCCGCAAAAATGCTTTCCGATGGTTCGTCGGAGGATCTCACGGTCGAGGACGCAAAATAGACCGCTGAGTCGATTGGCCGGAGCTGTCAGCTTTGAGAGGCCTCCCTTACCTCGCTCCCAGAATCTCCGCCTCCAGCCCCCGATACTGGCGAAATCCCCGGTCCAGCGTTACCAGTCGCAGCGATCCGCTGATCGCGAAAGCCGCGAGATACGCATCGGCCACCAGCTTTCCCGTGGGCACTTGGTAATTAAGCAGCGACGGGAACACTGCCGGCAGATCCTCGGGTTCGGGGAGAAATTCCACGCGCTCGTCTGCCGCGAGCTCCTCCAGCAGCGCCCACCCTTGGGCCGCCGAGATCGCATGCTCGCCCAGGATCGTACGATTCGCTAGCAGGCGCAGGAGCGCAAGCTGCACCATCCGGCAAATGCCCGCCTCGGCGGGCGCGAGAGTGTCGAACCACTTTCGCGACAGTCCGTAATGCTGATGCTGGCGGACCAGCAGCGCGAACCAGAGGTTGACGTCAACCAAAGAACGCTTCATCGATTTGCTCCGGCTTTAGCACGCCGATCCGACTAGCTTTCACGCTGCCGATGGCGGGCGGCGGCCGGCGCGTTTTCGCATGCTGCGGGGCGAGCTTTTGCTCGACGGCTTCGATGAAGAATTCCTTGAGAGAGACGCCGGATAGGGCGGCATTGTTCCTGGCGCGGGCGAGGAGATCGTCAGGCAGCTCGATCGTCGTTCTCATATAAACTCCATATGCCATCAGTATGACATATTTGATTGGAAGGCGCCGCTTCCCGCGTCCCCGCTTTTTGCCGCCGCCCAGCCACTGCTCGACCGGTTTTCGTGCATACTTGCATGTATGCGTGCATGTATGCTTATAATCGAGTGGGAGGTTACTTGCCAAACAAAACCATTTACATTAAGGACTCGGACTTGCCGACCTGGGACCGTGCGCAGAAGGAGCTTGGGGAAAGCGTCTCCTCGGTCCTCGTCGACTACCTGAAGGAGCGGCTTGAAGCTGAGACGATACGAAAGAAAGCGAAAAAAACCGGGCGTACGGATGAGGTTCAGTGGCTGAACGCGCTGCTCGCTGAGATCAACGCTGCTCTAGATCTAGACATTGAGCTGCATCCCTTCTGGAGGTATCCAATTCTGGACCAGAACACGCTTAACCACGGCTACAAGCTCCACCAAAAAAGGTCCAATCCAGACCGCATCATGAGCTTAGTCATCTGGCCGGTAGACTATGACATTTCTGGAGAGTTAAACGCTACAACGCAGCAACGAATCAAGACGGCCGTCCAGCAATTCTGGGACGGAAAGACAACAGGAACGCATCGGCTCGTCGATACTACGAAGAGCATCCGATAGCGCTCTAGCGGCTTTGTGAGCGATCTTTCTCTTACTGCCTTACCAGCGCGAGAAACTCGTCGCGCGTCGCTTTCTGCTTGCGAAACCCACCGAGCATCGTGCTGGTGATCGCGCCGGAATGCTGCTTTTCGACGCCCCGCATCATCATGCAGAAGTGTTGAGCCTCGCACAGCACGCCCACGCCACGCGGGGAGACCACTTCGGCCACCGCTTCGGCGATCTGCTGCGTCATGCGCTCCTGCACCTGCAGCCGCCGCGCGAACATGTCCACGATGCGCGGCAGCTTGCTCAGGCCGATCACCTTGTCCTTCGGCAGATAGGCGATGTGAACTTTGCCGAAGAACGGCAGCAGGTGATGCTCGCACATGCTGAAGAATTCGATGTTCTTGATCACCACCATTTCGTCGCAGGCCACGCTGAACAGCGCCCCGTTGACGATATCTTCCAAGCGCGTGTGATAGCCGCTCAGCAGGTAGCGCATGGCTTTCTCGTAACGCTCCGGCGTGCGGACCAGCCCCTCGCGCGACGTGTCCTGGTCCAGCAGGCCGAGAACCTCCTTCATGTGCGCCGCGATGCGCCCCGTCGCGGGCCCACCCGCCGCCGAAATCACCTTAACTGTGGCTTTCTGTTTCATGGGGTATTCATTTCAAGGCAATCTTCAAAGAATGCTCAACTCGAATGCGTTTCTCGCCGTTTCCGCGATGCGCACGCGCGCCAACCGGGCGGTGAGCGTCCACCGCGCCTTCAACATTCCCTCGATGGCGCGCGCGAGATTCTCGGTGGTCGTCACCCGTCCCGCCAATTCCGGTACGTCCGAATTCAGATCGCGATGATCGACGCGCGCCAGCACCTCAGCCTCGACTAGCGCATCGAGCGCGCCGCGTTGGACGATCTGGCCCGACTCATCCGGCGCGCCCTCCACCGTCACGTCCAGCACATAATCGTGCCCATGACCGTGCGGATTATTGCACTTGCCGTACAGCCGTGCGTTTTCCCGCGGACTCAAGGCATTCGTATTCAAGCGATGCGAGGCGGCGAAGCGGTAGCGTGATGTCAGCTGCATGATCCTCAGCGTGAGGCGCTCCCATCGTAATCGACGTACAAATCCGCCGTCTCGTACAAGCGAACATTCTTAAGACGTGCGTTCGGCGTCGCGATGCGCGCGACGAGCCGCCGCCAGATCTCCCGTGCGATGTTTTCCGTCGTCGGGATCACCTTGTCGAACGGCGGAACCTCCCGGTTCAGGAAGCGATGATCCATGGGATCCACCACTTCGGCGTGGATAATCTCTTTCAGTTCCCGAAGGTCGAAAACCATGCCCGTCACCGGATCCGGCTCGCCTTCGAGCGTGACTTCCACGACGTAGTTATGGCCGTGGCCGTGCGGATTCGCATTCGCGCCGTACACAGCAAAGTTTTGCTCCGCAGTGAGCGCGGGATCGGCGCACACGTGCGAAGCGGAAAACTCGGCCTTTCGGGTGAGCAGCATACGGGCGCAGTGTTCTACCTTGAGATGCCGCTGCGGGCCTCTGCGATGCAGCTTTCTCGTGCGCGTTTGCGATCCCGGCCGGCACGCCCGGTTTCTCCCGGCAAACTCCCCATTTTCAACATCTAGTAAAATAATAACGTGAACCGGCATCTGGACAGGATTATGCTCGGAGCCATCGCCGTGATGGCGGCCGCGCTGGTGTGGGTGGTTTCGGGAACGCTCGAGCCGCGGATCGTCAAAGCGGGCGATCTCGCACCCGATTTCCGCATCGTCACCGACTCCGGCAAGACCGTGACGCGCGCCGATTTCGGCGGCAAGCTCCTGGTCCTGAACTTCTGGGCTTCCTGGTGCCCGCCGTGCGTCGAGGAAACGCCGTCACTCAACGCGTTCCAGAAACAGCTCGCCCCGGACGGAGTCGTCGTCCTGGGCGTCAGCATCGACGCGAACGAGAAACTGTACCACCAGTTCGTGGATCGTTACAAAATCGCGTTCCCCACCGCGCGCGATCCCGACGCCAACATCAGCGCGAGCTACGGAACCTTTCAAATCCCCGAGTCCTACATCATCGACCGGACCGGACGCGTGCGCGAAAAAATCATCAGCAGCACCAACTGGATGGACCCCGATTTTCTGGCTCGCGTGAAGTCCCTGCTGTGAAGTTGAAAAAGGGGACAGACTACTCTGTCCCCTCTCATGAAGTTCTGACTTTATGTGCGAGCCTGCGAGTGGACTGAGCTGTCTGTCCCCTTTTTCGACAAAGTAAAAATGAACGTACCCCTGCCGTCTCGCGTTAAATCGCTCCTCGGACCGGATCGCACGCTCGATCGCCCCGAAGATCTCGCTCTCTATCAATATGACGGCAGCATCGATACCGCGTTGCCGGAGGTGGTCGCCTTCCCGCAATCCACCGGGGAAGTCGTCGCGCTGGTGAAGATCGCCGCCGAGCTGGATGCGCCTCTCGTCGGGCGCGGCGCGGGCACCGGTTTGAGCGGCGGTGCGATTCCTCGCGCCGGCGGCCTGCTGATTTCCTTTGCGCGCATGAGCCGCATCCTCGAAATCGATCTCGCCAACGAGTGCGCCGTGGTCGAGCCCGGCGTCGTCAATCTGGATATCTCGCTCGCCGTTGATGCCGACGGTTACTTCTACGCGCCCGACCCCTCCAGCCAGCGCGCCTGCACCATCGGCGGCAACGTCAGCGAAAACGCGGGCGGGCCGCATACTCTGGCTTACGGCGTCACCACCAATCACGTCCTGGGACTCGAAGCGGTGCTTCCGGATGGTTCGGTTTTGAACGTCGGGGGCAAGTCGATGGAGATGCCGCCGGGATTCGATCTGCTCGGCTTGCTGGTCGGCTCGGAAGGCACGCTGGTGCTGGTGACGAAGATCATCGTGCGTCTGATGCGCAAGCCGGAGGCGGTGAAGACGGGGCTTGCGATTTTCGAGCGTGCCGAGGACGCAGGCGAGGCCGTCGCGCGCATGACCGCCGACGCCATCACGCCGGCCGCTGTCGAAATGCTCGACGATGTGCTGCTGCGGATGGTAGAGGAATCCTGCCACGCCGGCTACCCCGTGGACGCCGGCGCGGTGCTGCTGATCGAAATCGAAGGCATTCGGGAATCCGTCGAGGAGCAGGTCGAACAGATCCGTGCGGCGTGCCTGGCGTGCGGAGCGCGGGAATTTCGTCTGGCCCGCGATGCCCGCGAGCGCGAGCTGCTATGGAAGGGCCGCAAGAACGCCTTCGGAGCGATCGGGCGCGTCGCGCCGGCTTACTACGTACAGGATGGCGTGGTTCCGCGCACCCAGATCGCGCCGACTCTGCGCCTGATTTTGGACGTCGCCAAGCGCTACGGCCTGGTGATCGGCAACATTTTTCACGCCGGCGACGGCAACCTGCATCCGCTGATCTGCTTCGATCCGCGCAAGCCCGGCGAGCTGGAAAAGGTGCTCGAGGCGGGCGACGAAATCCTGAACCACTGCATCGCCGTCGGCGGCTCCATCACCGGCGAGCACGGCGTGGGCATGGAAAAAATGGAAATGATGGGCCGCCTGTTTTCGGCCGATTCGCTCAAAATGATCGCGCGGTTCAAGAATCTGTTCGATCCCACGTGCCGCCTGAATCCCGGAAAGGCGCTGCCCACCGGCCACGGTTGCCGCGAGATCCGCCAGCTCCCGCACGATTTGCGATACTGAGGGCGTGAGGGGCGCACTTCAGACACTTTGTGTGCTGGCGCTGGCGGTCACCGCCGCGATGGCCGCCTCCGAACGCAAACAGATCGAAGCCCGCGGATCTAACGATCGGATGGAAGTCGACGCGGTCCTGATGCTGGAGTCTTCCGACATTCATGCGGCGCTCGGCACGGACCTGGAATCCGGCTACGTCGTGGTGCGTGTGAAGGTAACGCCGAAGGGCGATCCGCTGCGCGTGACGCCCGACGATTTCACTCTGGTTTCTCGTAAGGACGGAGATCGCGCGGCGGCGCTCGCGCCTGCGCAGATCGCCTCCAAGAGCGCGCTGACCGTGAAGCGCGATACGCGCGGCCGGGAATGGGCCGAGCAGGCCAATCAGCCGGGCTTCACCGGCATCGCCGGCATTCAGCGAGATAAGGACGGCAAGGACGATTCCGCCTTGCTCGCCGCTTTGCGGGCGAAAATTCTTCCGGATCGCGAGACGAAGGATACCGCGGAAGGGCTGGTTTATTTCGCCCTGGACGCCGCGAAGCTGAAAGCCAAGGATCTTTCCCTGCTTTACAAAGGCGCGGGTGGCCGGATCACGATCGATTTCAGTTTACGCCCGGCGCCTGTGATCGACCCGCGTCCAGCTGAAGAATTGCCCTGACCGCTCACCGGCTCACCATTTCAGCGTCTTCGCGTCGCGCCAAAGGCGCTCCAGGTCGTAATACATCCGGGCTTTTTCCGAAAAAATGTTGACGACGAAATCGCCATAGTCCATCAGAATCCATTCCGCGTTGGCGTAGCCCTCCACGCTCAGCGGGCGCTCGCCGTTCTTCTTCAATTCGCGTTCCACCTCATCCGCGATGGCCTGGCTCTGGCGAGCGTTCGCGGCGCTGCAAACCATCAGCGTGTCGGCGAATGTAGTGACCTCGCGCAAGTCCAGCGCGCGGACGTCCTTCGCCTGCTTCGATTCGGCGGCGTGCACCGCGGCGAGCCAATTCGGCGGCGAAGCGTCGGGCCCCGGCGCGGCGGGCGAAGCTCTTGCGGACCTGGCGACGGGCTTGCCTGCGATGGGTTTGGAAACAGCGGTTTTTTTCGGGGAACGGACGGCCTTTCCGGCCGGTTCGGCTAACGTCTTTCGCGGGCGAGGCAGGGTGGCGTGATCTCCTGCTCGTATCGTACTACATCGCCTCCGGCTTTCCCGACTACATCGCCTCCGGCTTTCCCGGCGACAGCGCCGCTAGCCCTCCCGGCTACACAGGCGACGTTTTCCGTTACAATCGCGCTGATGCCTTCGTTCCACGTCCTGATCTCCGCCGAGCAAATTCGCAAGCGGATCGAAGAAATGGGAGCGGAGATCGATCATGACTACCATGGCGAGCCGGTCTATTTGATTGGGATCCTGAAGGGCGCGTGCATTTTCTTGGCGGATCTGGCGCGCGCGATGCAGACTCCCGCGCGCCTCGAATTCATCGGCATTTCGAGCTACGGCAAGGGCCACGCCACCTCCGGCGAGGTGAAGCTCACCAAAGATCTGGACGTTACCGTCGAAGGTCATCACGTGATTATCGTCGAGGATATCGTCGACACGGGCATCACACTCAATTACCTGGTGAAACTGCTGGCTCAGCGCAAGCCTAAATCGCTGCGTATCGCCGCGCTGCTCGATAAACCCGAACGGCGGAAATCTCCCGTGCATGTGGATTACGCCGGCTTCCAAATCTCGGATGAGTTTGTCGTTGGCTACGGTCTCGACTACGCCGAGGATTACCGCAACCTGCAGGACGTGTGCGTGTTAGGGGAATGAGCAGAACCAATGGACTGGGTGAGTGTCGGATTCGCGCTGGTGATTCTTTTAATAATCTCGGTCGCCGGATTCCCCTGGCTCCGCGATGTCTGGAGGCGAATGATCTCGCGCCCTTGGCCCCTGGCTCCGGCTCAATTTCAAAGCGGCGATCTGGTGACCGGTGACAGGAGGGTCGACCTCGTTGTCACGTACTCGTATATCGTGGCTAAGGAAACGTACGGCGGATATCACGAGGAGCGAATCTTAAACCTGTACTCGTCCCGGCGTTGGCTCAACGATATTCGCAACGGACGGCCTTTTTTTGCCCACTATAGTCCGCGTGACCCTCGCGTGAGCGTACTTTGCCGTCCTTGGCTGTATTAAGGTTCTAATTCTTCCCCGCGCCCAGCAGCGGTTTGATCGTCCGCAACACGGTGTTCGAAACGATCTCGGCGCCTTCGGCGGTCGGGTGTATGTGATCCCCTTGGAAATAGCGCAGATCGGGCGTGATGATGTCGGAGAGCAGGAACGGGATCAGCGCCAGCTTATACTTCGCCGCCAGGTCCGCGAATAGTTTCTCGAAGCCGTGGACGTAATCCGGTCCGTAGTTCGGCGGCAGCGTCATGCCGGCCAGCACCACTTTGGCCCCGTTGCGCTCGAACGCCGCGATCATCTGGTCCAGGTTCATGCGCGTCATCGCGAGCGGCAGGCCTCGCAGGCCGTCGTTGCCGCCGAGTTCGAGCAGCACCATCGCGGGCTTCGCGGCGATCGCGGTACTCAGGCGCGCGACGCCGCCCTGCGTGGTGTCCCCGCTGATGCCCAGATTTACGACCCGCCACGCATAGCCACCGGCGTCCAGCCGCCGCTGTAGGTCGTCGGGAAAGCTGCGCCCCTGCGGCACCCCATAGCCCGCGCTGATACTATCGCCGAACACGACCAGCACTTTCCTCGTATCTTCTTTGGCGACCGTCTGCTTGGGGAGTGTCTGAAGTACCGGATGGGCTTGTTGGGCCTGTTGAGCCAGGGCGGACGACGCAAGAAGCAGGAGAACCGGGAAGCAACGCATCTGTTGCCATCATAATAAAAAGAGATGACCATCCTCGAAGCGACGGGAATCACCAAGACCATCGACACGGGAACGCATCGCGTGGAGATCCTTCGCGGCATCGATTTCGCGGTTCCCGCCGGGCAGTTCGTGGCGATCATGGGGGCGTCGGGCAGCGGCAAGAGCACGCTGCTCGGATTGCTGGCCGGTTTGGACACGCCCACCGCGGGACGCATCGTGCTCGACGGCGTCGAGATCACGGGCCTGCACGAGGATCAGCTCGCGCTGGTGCGCGGCCGCAAGATCGGATTCGTCTTCCAGTCCTATCAGCTGATCCCCACGTTGACCGCCGAAGAGAACGTTCTGCTCCCGCATGAGCTTTCCGGCGGCGACGTCTCCGCCGGACTCGCGCGCGCCCGGGAACTGCTTACGAACGTCGGCTTGGCGGATCGCCTGGATCACTATCCCGTGCAGCTTTCGGGCGGCGAACAGCAGCGCGTTGCGCTGGCCCGCGCGTTCATGGCGAAGCCGCCCATTTTGATGGCCGACGAGCCTACCGGAAATCTCGACAGCGTCAACGGCGCGCTGGTGCTGGATCTGCTCATCAACCTGAACCGGCGCGAGGGCACGACGCTGATCCTGGTGACGCACGACCGGACGCTGACCGCGCGCGCGGACCGCATCGTAACGCTGAGCGACGGCCTGGTTACGAACGACGCCAAGGGTGACGCCGTGCAGGAACAAACTCCGGTGGTGCCCGGGGCGTTCAGCCCGGTCGGGGAGAGGAAAAGATGAGACTCTCACTGCGGACCGCGAGCCGAATCGCCTGGCGCGAAACGCGCGCTTCGATGACGAAATTTCTGTTCGTGGTGCTCGCGGTGGCGGCCGGGGTCGGCGCACTCGCTGGCGTACGCGGCTTCAGCCAGAGTTTTCGAGCCACGCTCAAGGACGAATCGCGAACCGTGATGGCGGCAGATCTGACCGCACGCCAATTTGCTCCTGCGACCCCGGCGCAGAATGCGCCGCTCGACGATCTCGCACGCAAGGGCGTCGAGCATACGCTGATTACGGAGACGATTTCCATGGCGGCCTCGGCCATGGTAGCGCCGGGGAGCGAAGCGGCCACTCCCGCGCTGGTTTCGATCAAAGCCGTCGATCCCGCGAAATATCCTTATTATGGCGCCGTGAAGCTCGATCCGCCGATGGCGTTGAAGGACGCGCTCACGCCGGACTCCGTTGCCGTTGCAACCGATGTTTTGCTGCGGCTGAACGTCAAGGTGGGCGATCAGGTGCGGATCGGAACCAGCACTCTGCGGGTCGCGGCCGTGGTATTGAGCGAGCCAGACCGTATGTCCGGCAGCATGAACGTCGGCCTGCGCCTGATGATGTCGCGTGAGGCTTTCGAACGTACCGGGCTGATGGGTTTTGGAAGCCGCGCCGCGTATCGTTACTTATTTAAGACCGAGGCGACCGCGCCTCCGGTCGCCGAAATCCGCGCGGCGCTCAAAACTGCGCTGCCGGACGCGCTGGTGGCCGATTTCCGCGAATCGAGTCCCGTTATCACGCGCGGTTTGGATCGCGCGACCACGTTCCTGAGCCTGGTGAGCCTGATCGCGATGATCGTCGGCGCCCTCGGCGTCGCCATGGCGATGCATGCGCATCTGCAGCAGAGGATGGATAACATCGCCGTGATGAAGTCGCTCGGCGCGGCCTCGCGGGACATCATTGGGATCTACGCGATCCAGACGCTGATGCTCGGCACGGTCGGCGGAATCGCCGGCGTGCTGGTGGGAAAAATTGTCGAGCGGACATTTCCCGTTTTGATCGCGCGCTTCTTCCAGATGGATTTCCAGATCGGCTGGAACCTGGACGCCGCGGTGCAGGGCATCGCGATCGGGGTACTGACCACGCTGCTGTTCACGCTGCCGCCGCTGCTCGCGATACGCAAAGTGCGTCCCGCGCTGATCTTGCGCCGCGACATGCCGGAGGCTCGCCCAAGCTGGCGCAGGCACTGGCGTACGCGGCTCGCCGACGCGCTTCCCGCCATCGCGGCGGGCGCTCTGATTCTTACGGGCATCGGAGGGATCGCGGGGTGGCTTGCCGAGTCGCCGAAAGTGGGCGGGTACTTCGCGGGGGGATTGGCCGGCAGCCTGATCCTGCTGGCGCTGCTCGCGAGCGGACTGCTGCGCCTGATCAGAGTATTTCTGAAGCGCACGCCGTGGAGAATCCCTACGCTGGCGCGGCAGGGGCTCGCGAATTTGTATCGTCAGGGCAATCAGGCCCGCGCGATTCTGGTGGCGCTGGGCCTCGGCGTGATGTTCACGCTGACGGTCTATCTGGTGCAGCATTCGCTGGTCGCCGAGATCGTGGAAACGGCTCCGCCTGGGATGCCCAACGTGTTCATGATCGGCATCACGCCGGAGCAGGTGCAGCCGCTAGGGGCGTTGATCTCGAAACAACCGGGCGTGCTCACGGCTCCGGAGTTCGCGCCCAGCGTGCCGGTGCAAATCGTGAGCGTCAATGGGACGCCTTTTCAGGAGCTCGGCCAGGGCGAGGGACGACGGTTCCGAGGAAGCCGCTCCGTCATGTTCGCCGAGGACAAGCCGTCGTCGCTCAAGGTAGTACAAGGCGCGTGGTGGAAGAAGGGCGAATCGCAATTCGTTTTGTCCATCGAAGACGAAGCGGCCAGCAGGCTGGGCGTGGGCGTCGGCGATACGCTCACGATTTCGGCCGCGGGTAAAGAGGTCTCCGCGCGGATCGTCGCCCTCCATCAGGTGCAGCAGATGCGCACCGGCATGGTGAATGAGCTGGTGTTCAATCCTCCCTCACTCGCCGGCATGCCCGCGACGTTCTACGGAGGCGTCCGCGTGAAACCCTCGCAAGTGGGCGCGCTCGAGCGCGCATCGTACGCGCAGTTCCCCACGGTGACCGTAATCAACGTCGCCGAAGCGCTCGCCATCGTGCAGCAAGTGGTGGATCAGATCGCGGTGGTGATCCGCTTCCTTTCCGGATTCGCGATTCTGGCGGGCGCCATCATTCTGGCGGCGAGCGTGGCGGGCACGCGCTTCCGCAGGGTGCGCGAGGTGGTGATCCTGAAAACGCTCGGTGCGACGCGGCGCTCGGCGGGCCGCATTTTTTCGGTGGAGTTCCTGACGCTGGGGGTGGTCGCCGGGCTGATGGGCGCGCTACTGGCGTCCGTGTTTTCGAGCCTTCTGCTGAAGCGGCTCCTGGATGCCGCGTACTCGTTCGACCTCACAACCACGGCCGTCACGGTCGTGCTCACCGCCCTACTGGCGCAAGCCTCTGGGTGGCTCGCGAGCTTCCGTATCCTGAAACAGAAACCGCTCGAAGTACTGCGCGACGAGTAAACGAACTAGCGCTCGGGCTCGACTCGTATCGCAAAGCCGCGCGGCGCGTTCGGGCTCCAGAATCTCGATCAAGTCGTTGGCGGGTGCTTGGGCGGCTGCGGTTCGTGTCCGCGCTTATAGACCAGGATTGTGCGCCGATAGTGAATCACCACCGTGCCGTCCTGCTTGAAGCCCTTGGTCTTGATTTCGACGACTCCCATATTCGGGCGCGATTTCGACGCGCGCGCGCTCAATACTTCCGTTTCAGCGTAAATCGTGTCGCCTTCAAAGACCGGCGCGGGCAGCCGGACTTCATCCCATCCTAAATTCACGGCGTGCCGCGAAACGTCGGCGACGGAAAGGCCCGTGACGATGGCGAGCGTGAGCGTCGAGTTCACCAGCGGGCGCCCGAATTCAGTCTGCGCCGCGTAATACGCGTCGAAATGAATGGGATTCGAATTGACGGTCAGCAGCGTGAACCACGTGTTATCCGTCGTGCTCACGGTGCGTCCCAGCTCGTGACGAAGCACCGAGCCGGGCACAAAATCCTCGAAACAGCGTCCCATTGGAAAGGATGCCTCCTTTTTTATTTATCAAGGCCGAGTTCGGCCAGAATGTCTTTGGTATGCTCGCCCAGCGCGGGGATTCTTCCCATGCGCGGCGGCGCGTGCTGCAAGTTATGCGGCGGAAGCAGCGCCGGTATCGCCCCGACCGGCGAATCGGCTTCTCGCCAGCGGCCTCGCGCGGCAAGCTGCGGATGCGCGACGACGGCCGGGATATCGTTCAGCACTGCGTTCGCGATATCCGCGCGCTCCATGCGCTCGACGATTTCCTGGCCCGTCAAATTCGAAAAACATTGCTCGATCCAGGCTTCGAGTGTGGCGCGATTCTGCAGGCGATCGGCGTTGGTCGCGTAGCGCGGGTCGGCGGCGAGGCCGGGGTTTTTGAAAACCGTTTCGCACAGCCGGCGCCATTCGCGTTGGTTCTGGATCGCGAACGTGACCAGCCCGTCCGCGCACGCGTAGGCCCCGTAGGGAACAATACCGCTGTGGCGGATGCCGACGCGCGCGGGCACGCGCCCGGCGCCTTGATACATGTACATCTGCGGCGTGGCCCACTCCACCAGACATTCCAGCATGGAGATATCGATGCGTTCGCCCTCGCCACTGCGATCCCGCTGGAGCAGCGCGGCGAGGATCGACGAATACGCGTACATCCCCGCGTTGATGTCCGCGATGGAGACGCCGACTTTCGCGGCCGCTTCTGGAGATCCCGTGAGGCTGACAACGCCGGATTCCGCCTGCACCAGCAGATCGTAGGCCTTCTTGTCGCGATAGGGGCCGTCGGGCCCGTAGCCGGAAATTCCGCACCAGATCAGCCGGGGATTACGCGCGCGGCACGCTTCGCAGCCGAACCCGAGACGCTCGACGGCGCCCGGAGACAGATTGTGCACGAAAACGTCGGCGCGGTCGATCAGCTTGCCGAACGCGGCGCAATCGGCCTCCCGCTTCAGATCGAGCGCAATGCTGCGCTTGCCGCGATTCAACCAAGCGAAGTGGCCGGAAAGGCCCTTCATGTCGCTGTCATAGGATCGTGCAAAATCGCCGCCATCGGGACGCTCCACTTTGATTACGTCGGCGCCCAGGTCGGCGCATTGGCGCGAGCAGAACGGCGCGGAGACGGCCTGTTCCAGCGCAACGACGCGAATACCGGAGAGCGGAAGATTTGCTTCAGGGAAAGACATCGCTTATCAGAAGGAGCGCGGCATGCCCAGCACATGCTCGCCCACGTAAGAAAGAATCAGATTCGTCGAAATCGGAGCCACCTGATACAGGCGCGTCTCGCGGAACTTGCGTTCCACGTCGTACTCGGCCGCGAAACCGAATCCGCCGTGGGTTTGCAGGCACACGTTGGCCGCCTCCCAGGAAGCGTCCGCCGCGAGCAGTTTCGCCATGTTGGCTTCCGCTCCACAGGCGTGACCGGCGTCGAACAGGCGGCACGCTTCCCAACGCATCAGGTCGGCGGCGCGGACATTGGTATACGCGCGCGCGATGGGAAATTGAACGCCCTGGTTCTGCGCGAGCGGCCGGTCGAAGACGACGCGATCCTGCGCGTACCTGCGGGAGCGATCGATAAACCAGAAGCCGTCGCCGATGCATTCGGCGGCAATCAAAATGCGCTCCGCGTTCATGCCGTCGAGAATATAGCGGAAACCGCGACCCTCCTCTCCGATCAGGTTCTCCGCCGGAATTTCGAAATTGTCGAAGAAAACTTCGTTGGTCTCGTGATTCACCATGTTGCGGATGGGCCGCAGCGTGATTCCCTTGCCGCTGTTCTTTGCGAGGCCCGCGGCGCGGAGATCGATCAGGAATACCGAGAGGCCTTCGGTTTTCTTCTTCACCTCGGCAAAAGGCGTGGTGCGGGCCAGCAGCAGCATCAAATCGGAATGTTGCACGCGCGAGATGAACACTTTCTGGCCGTTGACCACGTAGCGGCCGTCCTTCTTCGCCGCGAACGTCTGGATACTGGTGGTGTCGGTGCCACTCGTCGGCTCGGTCACGGCGAACGATTGCAGCCGCAGTTCGCCCGAGGCGATCTTCGGAAGGTAACGCCGCTTCTGCTCCAGCGATCCGTGGCGCAGCAACGTTCCCATGATGTACATTTGCGCGTGGCAAGCCCCGGAATTGGCGCCGGAGCGGTTGATTTCTTCCAGGATGACCGACGCTTCCGTGATGCCGAGTCCGCCGCCGCCGTATTCGGCCGGGATCAGCGCCGCGAGCCACCCCGCTTCCGTCAGCGCGCGGATGAACGCTTCCGGGTACGCAGCGATTTCGTCCGTCTCTTGCCAATACTGGCTGTCGAAGCGGCTGCACAAGTCTCGGACCGCGCCGCGGTATTCTTCGAACTCGTGCGCGCGCGGGTTGATATCCTTCATGAGAGGTCGGGAAACAAAGTCGCCATGTCGCGGCAGGATTCCACGGAGCGCGCGGCGTTCAGCGCGCGGCGAGCCAAACCCGCACCACAGCGAGGCTCGACCACGGAAATGAACTTCGCCTCGAGCTCTGCGGTCGATACCGGATTTTCGGGACTGCCGCGCGGGAAGTCGACCTCGCGGCGCTCGGTGCCGCCGTCGCAATAGGTGACGGCCAGGCGCACCGGCCAGGACGCCGGATAGCGATTTGTCAAATCGTCCACGGCCGCGACGCGGATCTTCTTTAACAGGCTGGCGGCAACGGGATCGCGGACGCCGTCGGGAGAAAATCGCGACGCGTCGAATTGCTCCAGCCCGCAGCGGCCTTCCGCGAGCGCGGCGGCAACCGTATACGCCAGACTGAACCGCGCTTTTGTGGGCGTGGACGGATTGGGCTCCTCCACGATCGCCAGGCCAGGCCCGTACGTTTCAACCTGCACACTCGCGATCTCGCAGGCGGTGCGGCCGGAACATTCGCGAATCTCGATCGCCGCGTCGATGGCGGTGTGGGTGTGGCCGCAGCAGGCGTGCAGTTTGTAGCAGTTCTCCAGAATTTTCCAATGCCGGCCGAGACCGTCGGTGAGGTGCGTAGGATCGTGCGATTCACTCATCGCCCGGAAGAATCCGCGAGCGCCTTCCAGGATGCGGCTCGCTCCCGTAAATCCTTCGCGCGCGAGATCCGCGGCCAGCAATCCATTGAACGCTGCTTTCGCCGGATGCAGAGGTTTGCTCATGGAGCCGTCGGCGTTGAATTCCCACAATCCGGCGGCCTGCGTGCCGGCGCTCCCGAGGGCGTCGGTCATTTGCTGAGGATCGAGCTTCAGGATCGAGCCTGCGGCGGCCGCGGCGCCAAATGTTGCCGCCGTCCCGGTCGGGTGCCAGAAGCGATAGTGGCTGGGATTGACGGCCTCGCCGATACGCAGAGCGCCTTCGTATCCAAGAGCGATCGCCGCTAGAAACTCGCGTCCATCGCTATGCTCGCGTTCAGCGGCGGCGAGGGCAGCCGGAATGACCGGTGCGGCGGCGTGCAGAGTTGCCCCCCGGTGCACGTCGTCCAATTCCAGGACATGAGAGGAGACTCCATTTGCGAGAGCCGCGCCAGCGGCGGATGTACGTCCAGCGCCGAAAACGGTCGCTTCTCGAGACGAACCGAAACGTGCGACGATCTTCTGCATCGCTCGCGCCGGAGGCTCGGAAGATCCCGCAATACAGGCTCCCAACCAGTCCAGAACGGCGCGCCGGGTCTCGGCGGAGACCGCGTCGGGAAGATCTTCAAACTTCGTAGTGGACAGAAAGCGGGCCAGTGCGCGGGTCAACGTTCCATTCTCGCTGGAAAGAGGTTCTCGCGCAACGCGAAGGGTGCATTCTTACGGCAGGCGAGTGACGCCATCCACCATCCAGCATCCGGCGCATGGGCCGTCCGGCTGGCGCGACAAGTCGAAGCGAAACGTCGCGGATTCCCCACCGCTTGCGCGCGTCGCGACGTCCTGCGAGGCCCGGTCTCCCTGCATGTGGATTTCGCCGAATTCCACGGCTGCCGCGTGGAACAAGAGCTGGTATGCCGGGCTCTTAACCAACCGGAAAAAGTGGCCGTAAGGGCCCGTCACACGCCGGTTGGCCGGCGAAGCAAAATGATACACCGTCAGGACGCCTGCATTGGGATGGGGGGAATTGTTGTGTCGGAGCGCGTCGACCACGGCCGCGACCACTTCGCCGGGCGCCATCCCCGGGTTAGGTTGAACCCAGCTCAACAGAGCCAGCCAGGCTGTCGTCGCGAGCGTCGTCATAGGTTCGCCGTCATTGGTTCAATATTCGCAGCACGATCCCGAGATTCCAAATCACCAGTGCAGCGTACCAGTAGTTGATCCACCGGATCAAATTGCGTTTTCTCATCGCCAGGCAGGCAATCGCCAGGCCCGCCGCCACGATCTTCGATATCAGCAATCCTTGGAGCGGGCCCCAGCGGAGCATGAGCTGGATAAAGGGGCTGGCCTCGGTAACGCCCAAACTGAATCCGAGGAGCGTGGTTAGGACGTCCAGGACCTGAAGATATAGGAAGATTTCGATCAGCTGGCGCTTTTCACCGGGATGTACGGAGTGCACGATTCGATTTTCTCAGTATTTGCGACGCCCCGTCGAACGATTCCGCTCACGGTGGCATGCTGGCGCGCTGGGGCGGCACGCGGAACGCCCAAATAAAAACGAGGCGCCCGATTATGGGCGCCCCGAATGTGCCTACGCAATGTCTTAAGGTCGACGAGCCATGACACGCAGGCTCCGTCCACGCTCTCCTCCGAAACCGAGCACTCATCAACCCGCGCCGCGCGCTTACGAGAACACCCGCGACACACTTACGATGGACCCCTTTATTAGAACAGGGAACGTTCCGCCAGTCAATCCATGTTCGGGGGTTTCGGTACTAGTCCCACGCACCCGACTTGGATCAAATACAGAGAAGGGGGCGAGTCTCGTCTCTCGCCCCCTCTGGGAGTAATTCGCCCGATGGAACGCGGTTTCAAAAGAGCCCCTCTGTGCTCGGAGGTTACACAGACGCGCCATCCGAACCCACTCACCACTTGGCTGTGAAGCCTCATGGCGTCCATCGGACCCTTCACTATCAAGTGAAGCATGTGCACCCGGGTGCTTCAAGCTATCTTTCGGATAAAGGGCCTTGCGGTGCAGGCGCAAACTCCTCTGGGGAAGGTACTAGATTGGCGCCCCAGTTTGGTGAGCTGCGCTCTGAAGATGCTGTTTTTGCAACACAGATTATCGGACAAAGTCAGGCAAATCCGGCGCGGGTTACCTGCGCCTATTATTCATCGGAAAACTCTTAGGAAATGGGTTTGGCTGAGCGCGCCGTGCGCGCTATCATCAACACCGATGGCGATTAACTTGACAGGTCCGGTGACGCGCGGCGAGCGGGCGCTGGTCATCTCCTCGAGCCTGGCCGGCATCGCGGGGCTCGTTGGCCTGGAGCGCTTGATAGGCCCAAACTTCCCTTTAGGCGGTTTTTTTCTCCTTCCGCTCGCGGTCGTGGCCGCCTTCCTCCCCCGCTGGCCGATGTTTGCCCTCGCCATCGCGACCGCACTGCTTAGAGAACATTTTGGCCCCAACGTCTGGGAACCTCAATCCATAGGCCGGCTGACCGTCAGCCTTGTGGCTTTCACAGGAGGCGCTCTTTTTGCCGGTGAATTTTTTCGTAACCGGCGCATCGCCGCCGCACTCCTTACGAAGACGCAGCAGGAGATGCAGACGCGCGAGAACGCCGAACATGAAGCCCGCGCCTTGGTGGAGGGCAGCCCGGTGGGAGTCCTCACGGTGGATTCGAACGGGAGAATCGCGATGGCCAACACGGCCGCTTGCCGAGTGCTCGGATTCGACAAGGATTCTCCGGAGGGCGAGCCAGTGGAGAAATACATTCCTCTGGTCGCCCGCTTGTTGCGGACCAAGCAGGCGGCCACACTGACGCGCACCATGATGGAGGCGAGCGGGAAACGGCGCGACGGCGATACCTTCTTTTCGCAGGCCTGGATCTCCGCCTACGAGAGTTCTTCCGGGACGCGTCTGACCGTGGTGCTGTCCGACGTCACCGAACAGATTCGGGATCGCGAGGAGAGCGGTCTGCGGCAACTGCTCAGCAATTCGCGGATCGTGGCGGGAGCCGTTTCGCACGAATTGCGGAACCTTGCCGCGGCGGCGTCGGTCCTGCACTTAAACGCGGCCAAGAATGGCGGGAGTGCGGCGGCCCTCGCCGACAACGCGGATTATCAGGCGCTCGGTACGGTGATCGACAGCATGCTGCAACTGGTATCCACGGAACTCGCCGACGCGGGCGGACAGGTTCTGGAGGGAGTGGACGTCGCCGACCTGCTCCAGGAGGTGCGGACGATTACGGCGCCTTCCCTCGAGGAGGTCGGTGTCGCTTCGGAATGGGAAATCGA
The DNA here is from genome assembly GCA_035934795.1 of Bryobacteraceae bacterium. Lineage (GTDB taxonomy): Bacteria > Acidobacteriota > Terriglobia > Bryobacterales > Bryobacteraceae > Palsa-187. The sequence continues at coordinate 67,705 of DASYXM010000077.1, forward strand.
AGGGACCCTGCCGCACGTCCGCGTCAACCGCACGGGCCTGCTGCAGGTGCTCCTCAACCTCATCAAAAACAGCTCCAGCGCTTTGACGGCATGGCCGAACGCCCGCATCCGCGTCAGCGCCTACGCGGTAGCGGAACAAGCTGTGGTGCGGATCGCCGACAACGGTCCCGGCATCTCTCCGGCGGAACGGCTGTTCCAGCCTTTTCAACCGGGGGCGTCCTCCACCGGGCTTGGATTGTTCGTATCGCGCGCTATCGTGCGAACCTTCGGCGGCGAGCTGCATCACACGCAAAGGCCGGGGGAGTGCTGCTTTGTGATCGAAATCCCGGCGATGGTCGGCAAGGCTTGAACGCATGCCGGCTCCCACCCGCATTTTGCTGATCGACGACCACTCGCTATTTCGGGAGGCGGTCGCGCGGCTGCTGGGAGGGGAGCCGGAATTCGAGGTCGTGGGGCAGTGCGCGACAGTCGAGGAGGGACTCGGCGTTCTGCGTTCCAGCCCCGCCGACATCGTCCTGCTCGATATCAACCTCGGGTCTCAGCAAGGCGGAGCTTTTGTGCCGCAGGCGCGGGCCGTAGGCTACAGCGGCAAGATCCTGGTCGTCACGGCGGGCGTCAGCAGAGTGGAGGCGGAGCGCTTGATGCGGAGAGGCTGCGCCGGAATTGTCCTGAAGCAGGAACGCCCCGAGTTGCTGATCGAAAGGATCCGTGCCGTGATGAGCGGTGCTGTATCGCCTGCGAACCAATCGGCCGTACTGGAGGACCTGGATGTCCCGGGCCGGGAACCCGCGGTGCGCTTCACGCCGCGCGAACGCCAGATCATGCGCGGCGTTTTCGCGGGGCAGACCAACAAGGAAATCGCCGGCGATTTGGGCATCTCCGAACCGTTGGTGAAGGCGGTGATGCAGCAGTTGTTCGAAAAAACCGGCGTGCGCACGCGGGCGCAGCTGGTGCGGACGGCCATCGAAAGGTACTGGAAGGAACTGGAAGAGGACGACGCCTGACTGGCGGCCCTCGCGCGCAAGCGATATCGCGCGGGATCTCGCGGAAAAGAGACCGTTTTCAGGCGATATCCGGTGCGACGAAGCGTTTCGGATATCCCGTCGCCCGTGTCACCGCTTCGGCGGCCAGATATCCGCTGCGGACGGCGCCTTCCATGGTCGCGGGCCAGCCCGAACGCGTCCAGTCTCCCGCCAGGAACAGATTCGAGATTCCGGTGGCGCTCGGCGGACGGAAAGCCTCCAGGCCGGGCTTGGCCGAAAACGTCGCACGGATTTCCTTCACCACGTGGGCCTTTTCCAGCCGGGCGTCGCGCACCGCGGGGAGGAACTCGGCGAGCTCCCGCAGCGCCAGCGCAATCACCTCCGCGCGCGGCGTCTCCACCAGGCTCCTGGACGCGCTGACCACCAGCTGCAGGTATCGCCCCTCGCGTTTGTTGAACATCCACTGGATGGTGCGGTCGAGCAGCGTGGCGTGCGGCAGATCCGTCACCGGGCGGTCGAACCACAGGTGAATGCCCGTGATCGGCGAATGTTCGAAGGGACCCACATTCACCGGCAGCCCGGGGATCACCGTGTCCATTTTTTCGAAAGGCAGCGCGCTCACATAGTATTCCGCCCGATGCTCGGTTTCGCCGGTCAAAACGTAACGCGCGATCTCATGGTGCGTCACTACGCGCGTCACCGGCATTCGAAAATGCAGCTGGACGTTTCCGAACCGCTTCCAGGCCTCGCCGCTATACAGATCGCTCAAAGGCACGGCCGGAACGCCCATATGGTATGCGGCGGAGTTCGCCAGGAATCCTAGCCGGAATACTTGCAGTGCGTGCGAGGCGGCCATGCGGTCGAGCTCCTCGTTGATCGCACTGACCAGTACCTGGCGCCAGAAACGTTGGATGGCTCGCTCAGGCTGCTTTTTTTCCCGCAGCCACGCGAGCATGGTGATGGCGTCCAGATCTTGGCGCTGGCTCTCCCGCTTGATGGCCAGCAAAGCCCGAGCGACCGCGAGCTTTTCCCGCGCATTCAGGAAGGTCAGCTTGAGAAACGATTCGGCGAAGTGCGCCGGGGCCGGGAGCCTGCCGGATTTCAGGACGCTGCGGCGCCCGCCCGGCTCGATGAACGTGAATTCGCGATGAAACGCGATGGATTGCTCGACGCCCAGACGCCGGTAAAAATCCAGGAGATTGACGCAGCAGCGCAGCAGGACGTGCTGGCAGTTGTCGATCAATTCGGCGTCGTCGCCCGTGCCGATTTCGTACGAAGCCGCGCGGCCTCCGGGAAACGGACGCGCTTCGAAAAGCCGGACGGAATGCCCCGCGCTCCCCAGCGCCGCAGCCGCGGCTAGCCCGGCCAGACCACCCCCGATCACAATGACTTCAGCCATGAAAAATGAGTCGAGCCACGCGGCGTCCTGGCGACGCCGTACCCTTTCCGTAAGTATTGCATCGACAGTCTGTTACTTGAAAGGATGACTTCGACGCTTTGTGGCGGCCGCGACATTGGACGGTCCTGCCCGCGAACAAGTTATTTGTATAGATGAGCTTACGGCCGAGCCAAATTGAGTTTACGGATGACTACGCTGAATTTATGGCGCTGAGTTTACGGCTGGGCAGGCACGCGAGAGCGGCGCCCGCCTCCGCCTCCGTTGGTGAGTTCGACGGCGATCCACAAAACTATCGCGATAAAGAGAAAATCGGACGGCTGGAAATCCATGGCCGCTTTCAGTATGCACGATAGTACTCGGGCTCGGCAAGGCCTAACGGGTCTAGTACCCCAATCAGATCAAGCAAATGCCCGTTTTCGTCGGGATGACAAAGAGCCCTGCCCGACACGATGCTACCGCACGCCGCTCGTCACGCGCGTGTGACCCAGTTGGCGCACCACGTTTTCCATCAGGCGCAGCCCGCAATCGCCCTCCAGCGTCAGAATCGATTCGGGATGGAACTGGACGGCTTCCATCGGCAACTCCCGATGGCGCACGCCCATGATCACGCCGTCCTCGCTTTCGGCGGTGATCTCCAAAACGCTGGGGAGTTTCTCGCGGACCGCGTACAGCGAATGATAGCGGCCGACGCGAAATTCCTCGGGGAGCCCCTCGAAGACGCCCACCCCGCGATGGCGGATCAGCGACGGCTTGCCGTGCATGGGGTAGCCCAGCACGCCCAGCTCGCCGCCGAACGCCTCCACCATGCCTTGCAATCCCAGGCACACGCCGAAGACCGGAACCTCCAGCTTGGCCGCGTGGCGAATCAGCGCGGGCACTCCGAAATCCGCCGGACGGCCCGGGCCGGGGGAAACCAGAATCAACGACGGATTCACCCGCTCGATCAGCTCCAGCGGGAACCCCGAGCGGTACGTCATCACCTCCGCGCCGGTCTGCCGCGCGTAATTCGCCAGCGTGTGAATGAAGCAGTCCTCGTTATCTACCAGCAGTAGCCGCACGCCGGAGCCTTCTGCGGTTCGCGGCGCAAACACTGGTTCGGCTTTCTTTTCGGCGTTCAGGGCGCGCAAGAAGCCCGTCGCCTTGAGCCAGCACTCGCGATCCTCGCTCGCCGGATCGGAATCGTACAGCAACGTCGCGCCGGCGCCGTAGCGAGCTTCGCCGTTCTTGAGATGAATGGTCCGAATGGTGATGCCGGTATTGATGTCGCCGTCCAGCGTGATCATCCCCACCGCCCCGCCGTACCAGCCGCGCGGTTCCTTTTCCAGATTCTCGACCGCCTGCGCTGCCCATTTCTTGGGCGCCCCGATGATCGTCACCGCCCACATGTGCGTCAAAAACGCGTCGAGCGAATCGAAGCCTTCCGCCAGCGTCCCCTCGACGTGATCGACGGTATGAAACACGCCCGCGTAGGATTCGATGAGCCGCCGTCCGATCACCTTCACCGAACCCGGCACCGCGATGCGCGACTTGTCGTTGCGATCAACGTCGGTGCACATGGTCAGCTCGGATTCTTCTTTCTTCGAATCGAGCAGCTCGCGAATATTGTCGGCGTCCCGCAGCGGATCGCCCGTGCGCCGCGCGGTTCCCGCGATCGGGCACGTTTCGACGCGCCGTCCTTCGATGCGCACGAACATCTCCGGCGACGCGCCCACCAGCTGCTCCTCGCCCAGTTGCAGGAAAAACTCATAGGGGCTTGGACTCGCGTGCTGAATCTTCTCGAACAGCTCGGACGGGTTCCCGGAGTAAGGTGCGCGGAACGTCTGGCGCAGCACCACCTCGTAGTAATCGCCCCGGCGCATGCCCTCCCGGACCGTCTCGACCTTCGCCATGTATTCTTCCGGCGTGTGATCGCTCGAAGGGGTGGCCTGTTCCGCCGTGGATTTTCGTTTGCGCGCAGCGCGAATGCGGGCGCTCGCGCGCGAGAGACCCGCGGTGGACGCTCCGGCTCCGGCGAAATCGAACTGATAGCGCTCGATGCTTTCCTTCTTGCGATCCATGAAATAGATGTCGTCGCACAGGAACAGGTGCAAATCCTTGACGTCGTGACGGGGCAGCTTCAGCTCGATCGGATCGAACTGCAGCAGAAGATCGTAGCCGAACGCGCCCGCCAATGCCAGGCGCGACGCCAGCGGATGCTTGAATTCCTGGAGCAGCGCGCGCAACACCGAGAAGGCCGAAGGTTGCTTGCTGCGCTCTTCTTCTGGAAACAATGCGGGCAGCGGCTTTAGCCTGCCGATCAACGCGGCGTTTTCATTCGCGAATCGCTCCCAGTGGGGATGCGGAGCGAGCACCGGGTCCAGCATCCGGATTAGCGCTTCACCGCGGGCATTGAGCGCGCCAATGATCACGTCGCGGCCCTTGGCGACGATCTCGATGGGCGGCGTTACGGCCGCGACGTCCCAGCGCGAGTATCGTCCGGGAAATTCGTAGCCGGAGGAAAGATAAATGCCTCGCTGCGTGTCGAGCTTCTTGAGCAGCTTATGCAGCCCACCCGAAGGGGTCTTTTCGCTCGAAACGCTGTAGGCGACACTCGAAATCGCGCGCGTAACAACAATTCCGCTGGGTGTGGTGTAGCTTTCCGGGCGCATAAACGGCTCTGGAAGGGGACTTTATTCGAGGATAGCATTGTGGCGGACGCGCCTAACCCATCAGCTCATACGAACTCGGCGAAGATTTCGTTGGATAAAAGGATGCCGCGATCCGTCAGCCGCAGACGGCCTTCGACGCGTTCGGCGAGCCCGTCGCTCAGGATTCTCTCGACGACTTCCTGGAATTCGCGATTCTCGTCACTGCCAGCGCCGATCTCGATTCCCTCCCGCAGCCGCAATCCCAGGAACCATTTCTCGCCACGCTCGTCGGCGGGCGTTCGCACGGGCGCCGGAAAGCCCGCGACGTACTCCGCGGCCGTCTCTGGATTCTGCCAACGTGCGACGCCGTCGAACGAATGCGCATCGGCGCCGAAGCCCAGGTATGGCTCGCGGCGCCAGTACTTCAGGTTATGGCGCGATTCGTGACCAAGCCTAGCGAAATTCGAGATCTCGTAGCGCTCGATGCCGGCGTTCTTCAACCGCTCCGTTGCGATCTCGTAGAAGCTTGCGATCAAATCTTCGCTGGGTACGTCCATCGCGCCGTAGCGGGGGCCGCCGGCGATCAGTTCGCGGCCCAGCCGCGAATCCTCGTCGACTTCCAGCATGTAAACGGAGACGTGCGGCGGCCCCAATCGCTCGATCCACTCCAGCGATTCGTTCCAACTCGCCGCCGTTTGCGAAGGTAAGCCCGCAATCAGGTCGATATTGATGCGCTCGGTGCCCGTTTCTCGCAGCATCGCGACTTCCCGTTCGACAATCTCCGCCGTATGCTTGCGGCCCGTTCGCGCGATCTCTTTCTGGACGAACGATTGCACGCCCAAACTCACGCGATTGATTCCCGCGCGCCGCCACGCCGCGGCTTTTTCCTTTGTGATCGTGCCCGGCGCGGCCTCCATGGTCGCTTCCATCCACTTTGATCCGGGGCTTGATCCAGGGGATCCGCCTGGAATCATTTTGAGCAGCGCCGCCAGCGCGTCAGGATCCATCTGGCTCGGGGTTCCGCCGCCGAGGTACACGGTTTCAGGCGTCCAGGGCCAATGGCCATTTCCGAACCCGCATCGCTCGATTTCGGCGCGCAGCGCCGCCAGATACTTAGGCTCCAGTTCGCGTGGGAACACACCGGAGGCGAAGTTGCAGTATGTGCATTTCTGCGCGCAGAACGGATAGGAGATGTATACGCCCGGCATTTCTTGATATCGGCTTGCGTTGGACTACAAACTCACGGCCGTGCCCAATTGCTTCCCCACCGCTTCGGCGATCAGCTCCGCCAGCGTCTGCCCGTTCATCGTGAACGCCGCGCGCGACGGGTCCCAATCCAGCTTGTAGCTTTTCATGTGCGCCGAAACCCACACCTGTTTGACCGGCGAATTGGGGCTGACCACGAACTTAGCTGGTGGATCCTGGAACTCGATGGCCAGCGCCCCGGCGTTGAAATCGGCCTCGAAATCGTGTTCCTCGGCCGCCGGACCCAACCGGTTGTACAGATCTTCGAGAGCCTCGACGGCGTGCGTCTGAAATTCTTTATCGTCCATGACCTTTTCCCCTCGGAATGCGGGACGGCATCTCCAATTCTCGCTCAAGCTCCACGAGGCCGTACTGCGTCTGCGGGCGATTGCCTCAAAAGTTTGCGGCAACTTTCGCGTCGGGCGCTTCATCTGCTACCCTTGGACCGTTCGTCTTCTATGCAGCCGGCTTGTATCCGCCACACCGACCTCCCCGGAACTTCCCGGCTCTTCGCCGATTTCTCCTATCATTTTGAACGAGTTGCACGGTATTACGGGCACGATCCGCACGATCCCGCCTCGCTCGGTAAAGCCGCCGCCGAGATCGATTATCCGGCGGATCGCCGCGCCGCCCTTGTCCGGGCGCTCGCTGCGCAGAACGGCGAATGCGAATCCCTCCGGAAATTGGCCGAGCCCGGAACCGTGGCGGTCGTCACCGGCCAGCAGGTCGGACTTTTCAGCGGACCCGCATATACCATCTACAAAGCACTTACCGCAGCGCGGCTCGCGGCGCAGCTGAGCGACCGGGGAATTCCCGCGGTGCCGGTCTTCTGGCTGGCCACCGAGGATCACGACTTCGCCGAAGTCAATCATGCATGGTTGTTCGATGGGAATGGCGATTCGCACATGCTGCGCGTGGACGCTCCCGCGTCTTCGGCCGGGCGCCCGCGGCCCGTCGGATGGATCTCCATCGATAAAGCGCCGTTGGACGTACTGAGCGGCGTTCTGAAGGGAATGCCGTTCGCCGACCAAGTCATCGCGGCCGTGGAAGCCGCTTATGTTCCGGGCGCTACCCTTGGCGCGAGCTTCCGCGCCCTGCTCCAGACGCTCACGCGCAACCTCGGGCTGCTGTTCCTGGACCCGCTGGAACCCGCGATCCGGGCGATTGCGGCACCTCTGATCGCGAAAGCTGTGACCGCATCGGCCGAGATCAAACCGCGTCTGATCGAGCGAAATAAAGAACTCGCCGCCGCCGGCTATCACGCCCAGGTGCATCTGGACGGGCGTACGTCGCTATTCTTCCTTTTGGAAAATGGCGAGCGCGTACCGGTGCGGCGCAAGGACTCCGACTACTCCGATCTGCGTGATCGCGCGGCCCAGGTTTCGCCGAACGCTTTGCTGCGTCCCGTGATGCAGGATTTTCTGCTGCCCACCGTCGCCTACATCGGCGGCCCCGGCGAGCTCGCGTATCTGGCGCAGTCGCAGGTCCTCTATGAGGCGCTGCTGGGACGAATGCCCGTCGTGATGGCGCGATCGGCGTTCACGCTGGTCGACGCGCGCTCGACGAAATTGCTGGAGCGATACGGCCTGGCCGTCGCGCAGGCTTTCGTCCCCCAGCATACCCTGGCGGATCGCGTGGCGCGCGCGCTGGTTCCGCCGGAAATGGAAAGCTCGCTCGACGCGGCCACGTCGCGGATCGCGGGGCAGGTGGATCGGTTGAAGGCCGATCTCGAAACTTTCGATCCCACGCTCGCCGCTGCGCTCTCGACGAGCCGCGCGAAAATCGTGTACCAGCTCGAAAAAATGCGCCGGAAGACCGAGCGCGAGGCGCTGCGCCGCAACCAGCAGGCCTCCGAGGAAGCACGGCACCTGTCCGCGATGCTGTTCCCGCATCGCCACTTGCAGGAGCGCTTCTACTCGATTCTTCCATTCCTGGCGCAGCACGGCCCGGATCTCGTGGATCGCCTCTACCAGGCAGTCGAGCTGGATTGCCCGGATCACCGCGTCTTTTTCATATAACGCCGCTGCGGGAGTTCGCCTGTTTGGGCGACAATCGAGTTCATGCGCGTCAATAGAGTGAAGCAAGCCCTGAAGGAAGGCAAGCTGCAGTTGGGCTGCAGCGTTTCGATGATCCGTTCGCCGGAGATCACGCGAATCCTCGCCGCGGCCGGCCTCGACTGGACCTATCTGGATTCAGAGCACGGCGGCTTCGATCTCGAAACCCTCCAGGATCTGATTCGCGCCGCCAACGACAACGGCCTGTGCCCGGTCGTGCGCGTCGCCGACCTGCAATATGCGCTGGTGGCGCGCGCACTCGATTGCGGAGCGCAGGGGGTCCTGTTCCCGCGCGTCGAATCGCCGGACTTGTTGGCCCAGGCCATCAGTTGGACGAAGTTCCCCCCGCTCGGCGTGCGCGGTTTCGGTCTGCAGCCCACGCATCTCAACTATGAAAAAGCGGCGATGCCCGAGATCATCGCACATATGAACGAGCACGTCATGGTCGTTCTGCAAATTGAAACCGTCACGGCGCTGAATCGCGTCGACGAGCTGCTCGCCGTCCCCGGCGTCGATGTCGTGATGGTCGGCCCCGCCGACCTGTCCATTTCACTCGGCGTCCCCGGCCAGTTCGAGCATCCCTCGATGATCGAGGCGATTGGCAAGATCCGCGACGCCTGCATCCGTCACGGCGTCATTCCCGGCTTGCACATGCGCGCCCTCAAGCACGCCCAGTATTGGCGCGACCACGGCATCAAGTTCCTCAGCTGCAACAGCGAGATCGGGTACATGCTCGAAAAGATTCAGGAAACCGTCGCTGCCCTGCGCGCCTGATCCCGTTTTACAAAATCTGTACAAATAGCTCGCGCCGGAGCGCCTTCGCGGGCATCTAAGATGGTGGTATGAGAATCGAAATCGCCGGTATGCACTGCCAGGCCTGCGTCGCGCGCGTCCGTAAAGCGCTCGAGAGACTGGAAGATGCGCGCGTCCGGGAGGTCGAAATCGGCTCGGCCGAAGTAGATCTCGATCCGGCCCGCCAGAACGAGGCGCTGCAAGCCATCGAAAAGGCCGGATACCAGCCGAGCATCGCGGCATAAGCGGGCCCGAAGGAGCCCGACGCGGGCATGACGCAATCGGTCAGCATCAAGGTCGGCGGCATGGTGTGCGCCGCCTGCCAGTCGCACGTGCAGAAGGCGCTCGGCGAAACGCGCGGCGTTTCGAAAGCCGCTGTCAATCTGATGACCGGCCAGGCGCAGGTGGCGTTCGATCCCGCTGTAGTCGAGCCGGAAAAACTCCTCGAAGCCATCCGCGAAACGGGCTACGACGCCGAACTACCGGCTGCAGGAGTTACCGCAATCCAGGAGCAAGCCCAGCGCGAGCGCGATCAGGAAACCGAAGCGCGCGACCTCGCGGTGAAAGCGGGCGTGAGTTTCGTCTTGGGCGTCGCGGCGATGTTCGCGCCGGAACACTGGATGCACCAGTCCTTGTTCCGCTATGCGCTCGCCGCTGCGACCCTTTTCGTGATGGCGTGGGCGGGCCGCCGTGTTTACGCGGGCGCCTGGAAGACCGTGCTGCACGGATCGGCTGATATGAACGCGCTGGTGGCGCTCGGCACGGGCGCAGCGTTTGTTTACTCGCTTGTCGTGACCCTCGCTCCGGGATTCTTCGAGGCTCGCGCGATCGCCCCGGACGTCTACTACGAGGCCGCCATCCTGATCCTGGCCTTCGTCACCGCGGGCCGCGCCATGGAGGAGCGCGCCAAGCGCCAGACCGCGGGCGCGCTGCGCAAGCTGATTCGCCTGCAGCCGTCCACCGCGAGCGTCGTGTGCGATGGCGTCGAAAACGCCGTCGCCATAGCCGATGTTCAGCGCGGTGACGTCGTGCTGGTGCGGCCGGGCGAACGGATTCCCGTGGACGGAGAAATTCTCGAAGGCTCGAGCTTCGTCGACGAATCCATGCTGACCGGCGAGCCGGATCCCGTCGCGAAGACGGCCGGCGATGCGGTCATCGGCGGTACCGTCAACACCGCCGGCAGCTTTCGCTACCGCGCTACGTCGCTCGGCGAAGCGAGCGTTCTTGCGCGCATCGTTTCCCTGATGCGTCAGGCGCAAGGTTCTCGCGCGCCCATCGAGCGCCTGGCCGACCGCATCAGCGGCGTGTTCGTTCCTACGGTGCTGATTCTGGCTGCGATCACTTTTGCCGGGTGGATGCTCGGCGGCGGCGGAGCCGTTCGCGCCGCCACCAGCGCGGTCGCCGTGCTGATCATTGCCTGCCCCTGCGCCATGGGACTCGCCGTGCCCACCGCCGTGATGGTCGCGACCGGCCGCGGCGCCGAACTCGGAGTGCTGATCAAAGGTGGGGAAGCGCTCGAAAAGTTGCGCAAGGTCGATGCCATCGTTTTGGATAAGACCGGCACCGTCACCGAAGGCAAACCCCGCGTTACAGAGGCGACTCTTTCTGACGGCGCTTTACGGTTGGCTGCAGCGGCCGAACGCGCCTCCGAGCATCCTCTCGCGCGCGCCGTCGTAGCCTATGCGCAAAGCCGCGGCATCGCGCTGCCCGAAGCAAGCCAGTTTCACTCCGTCACTGGACGCGGGGTGCGAGCCCGCGTCGACAATCGCGACGTGTTCGCCGGCAACGAACCTTTTCTGCGCGAGCAAGGCCTTGCCATCTCAGCCGAAAACGCAGCGCATGGAACCATCCTCGTCGCAATCGACGGCGCATTTGCGGGCTCACTCACCGTCGCCGATCCCATTCGCTCCGAATCGGCCGCGGCGGTTCAAGAGTTTCAGAAGCTCGCACTCGACGTCGTCCTGTTGACGGGCGATCGCGAGGCCACCGCGGAGGCCATCGCGCAACAAGCGGGCATCTCGCGCGTGGTGGCGGGCGCGCTGCCCGAGGGCAAGGTCGACGAGATCCGCCGCCTGCAGCAGCAAGGCCGCGTAGTGGCGATGGCGGGCGACGGCATCAACGACGCCCCCGCGCTCGCGCAAGCCGACGTAGGCTTCGCCATGGGGTCCGGAACCGATATCGCGATGGAAGCCGGCGACGTCACGCTCCTCAAGTCCGGCCTCGGCGGTGTTGCGCGCGCCATCGCGCTCTCGCGGGCGACGTGGAGGGTCATGCGGCAGAATCTTGGTTGGGCTCTCGGATACAACGTCATTGCGATTCCCGCCGCGGCGTTCGGATTCCTCAGCCCGGTGATCGCGAGCGCGGCCATGGCGATGAGTTCCGTGAGCGTGGTGCTCAACAGCCTGCGCCTCGGCCAATTTCAAAAGCACAAAAGGCGCGACACCCGCCCGGGAAGCTAGCAGCACCGCGAATGTCAGAGACTGGGTGAAAACACCAGCATTAAACCGCTCCCTATGGTCGCGGCTTCTGTGCGGGATCTGAATTCAACAAGCGCCCACACCGAGCCGCGCCCATAGGGAGCGGTTCAGCATCGACTTTCCACACAGGCTCGTCAATGAGCGGGCGTTCCCCCTTTCTGCGGGACCCGCTCCGTCTTGCCCGCGCTCAATAGAATCGCAGGCAGGCGTAAAACACCGGCAGCGTGAATAGGGTCGAATCGATGCGGTCCAGCCACCCCCCGTGCCCCGGCAGCAGCGTGCCGCTATCCTTCACGCCCGCGCCGCGTTTGAACGCCGATTCGCACAGATCGCCGACCTGGCCCGCGCAGTTGCCGATCGCGGAGGCGACCAGCACCTCCATCACCGGGGCGTTCGGAATCAGGTAGTGGCCGTAAACAAACCCGGCGAGGACCGCGCCCACTACCGATCCCGCGGCGCCCTCCCAGGTCTTCGCCGGACTCACCCGCGGAGCCATCTTATGCCGGCCGATAGCCTTGCCCGTGTAATACGCGAACGTGTCGCCCACCCAGCTCAGCAGCATCGCGAGCATTAGCCAGTGCGGCGAAATCAACCGGATTTCCGCGGCGAAGCGCCACGCGCCAAAGATGTAGAGCACGCCGAGCGTCAGCAGCGCGGCCGTCGGGAGCGCGTCCTTCAATTCCGGTGAACGCAGCGCGAGCGCCATGCCCGCCATGCCGATCAGCACAGCGAACAGGCCTGGGTCGGGCCCGTAGAGCAGGACGATGCCGGCCGTTCCAGCCGCGAGCAAGCTCAGCCCCCTCTCGCGGCCGGTGCCTTTTAAGGTGGTCTCGGAGGCGGCTTCGCCGCGCGCAATTTCCCAGAATTCGTAATACGCCAGCGCGCCCACGATCACCAGCGCGAAGCGGAACACGTCGAAGGGAGCGAAGACGATGATCCACACGAACAGCGGGATCAGTACCGCTGCGGTCGCCAGACGCTTCATTGGGCCGGAATGCCCAGCGCCTCGACTGCGGCCACCTCGGCCCTCACCGGCTCTCGCGAACTTGCCAGGCCGCCGAAGCGGCGGTCGCGTCTCTGGTAATCCAGGATCGCGCGCAGCAGATCCGCACGCGTGAAATCCGGCCACAGCGTCGCGGTGACGTACAGCTCGGCGTAGGCGATCTGCCACAGCAGAAAATTGCTGACGCGCATTTCGCCGGAGGTGCGGATCAGAAGATCGGGATCCGGAATGCCCGCCGTATACAAGCGCGCGGCGATGGCCTGCTCGTCGATCACGATGTCGCGGCGCCGGGCGTCCTTCACCAGCGCCTTCACCGCGTCGACGATCTCGGCGCGCCCGCCGTAGTTGATTGCCAGATTCACCTGCAGCCCGGTGTTCGCCGCCGTTCTGGCGAGCGCATCCTCAAGCTCGGCGCGCACCTGCTCGGGCAATGCTTCGAGTCGTCCCAGGGCGGCCAACTTGATGTTCTGCCGCTCGATCTCCGGCAGCTCTGTGCGCAGGTAAGCGCGCAATAGCCGCCACAGCACTTCCACTTCAGTGCGCGGACGCTTCCAGTTCTCCACTGAAAAGGCGTACAGCGTCAGCGCCTTCAGCCCCATCTGCGCGCAGGTTTCGATGACCGTTCGCACCGGGCGCATCCCGGCCTTGTGCCCCGCGACGCGCGGCAGATTGCGGCGCTTAGCCCAGCGGCCGTTGCCGTCCATGATGATGGCGATGTGCGCGGGCAGGCGCTCCGGGTCGATCGCTCGAGCCAGCGCTTCCTCCTCGTCGCCGGGCCGCATCGCATCCAACAAAGCTCGCATGCGCAAGATCCATGGTAACAAAGCGGGCCGCGACGGACCGGCGCAACAATTTGATTGGCGTTTGCTCGGCGCGTGAGCTTGGTTGCGGGGGAAGGATTTGAACCTTCGACCTTTGGGTTATGAGTTCAGCGCTTGGTTTTTCCTGCTCCCACTTGTTTCAAAGTATCAGTCACTTACAGCGGTTATCTATTGGCTGGTTTCCTTTGTTTCTGGCTGTCTTGTGAGCAATTTGTTAGCAATTGAACGGAGCTGAACAGCCGTGTCACCTCGCGAACGCTTACGAAATCCGCCGACTAAGTCAAAAGCCGCGACGCGCGACAGGGCGGTTCGACGAGGCGGTTCCCGTGTTGATACTGACAACGAATGGCGCGTCGCTTGTGGAAGGTAGAGTCGTACCGACGGGGACGCAGATGCCTCGGACCGAGCTGATCACCTGAGCGCGAACGTGAAAAGACGGTGAGACGGGCGGGACTCGAACCCGACACGCCGCTTTGGACTCTGTAACTTACGGGAAACACGAACAGGCAAAACCTATAAAACCAATAACACGGGCAAAAGCCGCGACGGGACAGCGACACGGCAACGCGGGACTATTCAAACTCCCAAAGTGCGCGCGTTCGTTCATGATGTCACGCGCGGATCGACATTACTGCGCGGTGCTAGTGCACCCGGCATCTTGAAGCTCAACATTGAACTGAGCTAAACACTGGACAATTCAAAATAAGATAGGACGCCGCGGCCAGCCGGCGTCCTTCTGTTTTCCCAGCAGGGAGATTCCAGATAGGTGGTTTATCCAGTGAAAATCGGCGGAGCGTTCTTGAAGGCGATCTCCCGGAGCGCGGGGATACTCACATCGATTGGCAATTCCTTGTTAGGCGGGATTGCATGAAACCCGGCCAACCGTTCAACCCCCGCTTTGAGGCCTGCGGCTTTCACCCGGAGGAAATCGTCGCGCGCCGCCGGGATCTTGCGGATGGCCAGAAATGGCTTTATGACTGCATGGTCCGCTGGGCACGAGCTTCAGATGGGGAGCGGGAGAAGGAGCGCGCTGGTGAAGTTTGGCGTTCCCGCGAGAATATGGCCTCCGAGCTCGGCAAGTCAGCAAAGCAGGTAGGCCGCGACGTGGCGCGGATCGAGGTCGCCGGGTTGATGACCCATCGAAAGCGGGATGGGCGCAAGGCCAACACCTACGTTTTTCTGCACCACATCGCATTTGTACGGACATCCACGTCCAGCCAAACCGAGGGTCGCGGGGAAATTGAACCGACGCCGGTGACCGGTCAAACGACCGATCCCGCCTCATCGTGTCCGGTGGTGATTGGACGCCCACGTCCGGTCAGATCCGATTTGACAGGACACGCGCGTCCTACAAATCAGAAAGAGTTAATCAAAAACTAGAATCCTCGTCGTCGACCGAACGGAGTGGACGGGTCAAGAGCCTCGCGAACAGGCCAGGGACGACGACGACCGATCCTCCGAGTGAAGACTCAAGGCCTCTACCGCGGAAATGGATATCAGACGAGATCCAGCAGGCCCGCGAAGCGATGCGACAGCATTTCCGCTCGCCTCTGTTGCCGGATCTGGCGCTCACCACCAAGGTGCTAGCGTTCATGGACGGGCCGGATGATGTCCTCTTGTGGCTCTTGGATCTGACGAGCCGCCGCGTGAGACCAGAGGGCTGGGGACTGTACCTCGCCGACGCCGCCAAGTGGCCAATTCGACGGCCCGACGTACGGGCCTAGGTGGAAGCCGCTCGGATAGCCTGCGAGCAACGGGACGCGGAAAACGCGAAGCAGTTCGCCCCACCGCTTGAGTCCGACGAAGCGCAACAAGCCACGGCCCCGACGGTGACGCCGCCACCGCCACCGGTCTCGCCGCGTTGCGCGAAATGCGACGGCACCGGCATTCGCGAGGCCACAGACGGTCGCCAGATGTTCGAGTGGTGTGTATGTCCCACCGGTGCCCAAAAACGAGCGGCAGCTCCGGACACCGTCGATCAGGCCAACGCGAACGTGCTCAAACTTCGGCGGCGGTTCGAGACGTCGGACGAGAAGTCCAAACCGGGTCGGCTCCAGTCACCCGCACGATCACGTCCACCCGGTGGCTTCGATCGCAACTGCCCGGTGCGAGCCCGGTGCGAGCCGGCGATGTGGTTCCGTCCACGTCGAGGGCACAGCGAGAGGCGTTTGGTAAAAATATTCATGCGGCGCGCCGGTAGTATTTGAGCAGCCCGCCGAGTCGATGGCGACATTCAATGGAGCGGCGTTGCTGGTTTCGCTTTTCGCCCAGCTCCGGAAACAACGGATGGTTGCCTTTCCCTTGGT
>DASYXM010000035.1:0-61747 GCA_035934795.1 Bryobacteraceae bacterium
TGGTTCTGCGGGACCCGCTGCTCCGCCGAGATATAGCTGAACACTCCACTTTGTTGTTGGTCGTCGCCTCGCATAAAACATAGACGACGCAGTCTGTTCCGGCGTCACGTCGGAATCCGCCTTTTTTCCGCAACCTGCTAGAGCAGCTTTCAAGAACTCCAGTGTGGGGCGGCTTTTCAAGCTGCCGCCGGTTTTCAACCGGCGCTGGTCGGGTTCGAAACCCGCCGCAGGATAAAATCCTGCCCCACATGGGCATATAGAAACTCCGAAGATCCTAGCCTTCCACCAACGATCCCGCGGCTCACGCCCGGCCGACCTGGAAGTCGCCCGCATCGGGAAACAGCACTTCAAACATGGTGCCCGCGCGTTCTTCGCTGATCACGTTGAAATCCGGAGTGTCTTGTGCGAGGCGGCAAACTCACCAACCTTGCCTTATCGTCGACCGAAACGCTAAAGCGCAACGAGCCGGAACGCGGCCGGAATTCCCACCGGCCGGAAGCTTCAATCGGATTCGCCGGGCTCCCCGCCGGTTTGAAGCGGAGCGGGCCGATGCGGAGGAGCCGCCGGAGTTGGGACCGTTTGATGTGGAGCCGCCGGCTCCGGAGGCAAGGAAAAAACGGGCCGCTCAGTCGTTTTGAACAGATCCGCGAACTCGCGATTCAAATCGGTTCGGGAAGGTAAGGCGGCAGCCGGAAGCGGCGCTTTCCCAGCGCCCGCGGTATCGAGAGGCGGCTTGCCATCGGCGCTCTTCAAGCCCGCGCTGACCCACTCGAACAAGCCGGGATGATCCACCAACCGGTCCGTAACTACGTAGCGCGTACCCTCATGCTTGCCGCGATCAAGAACCCGCGCGCGCTCGCTCTCCGGGAGCTGGTCGATCTTCCTCCACAGTTGCGCTTGATACGGTGAGGAGGGGGCCACGAAAAGGTGCACTTTCACCGGGCGTCCGGTCGCGATCTCGCGCGCCAGAAACGTCTTGACACCATCGTCGCGATCGAGCTCCAGCAATTCGTAGCGCTCGTAGAAGCTCACGTCCTTATTATGCCGTGGGAGAAAGGGGACAGGGGCCGGGGGACAGAGAGCATGGATCAGGGGTGGAGAAGTTGAGACACCTCGGGCGTGGTGGGAATTGTGAACAGGACGAAAGCCACTACGAGCGTTGCGGGCGGCCGGGGCTTCGCGGACTTATCGCCGTGCGTGTTGGCCGCCCATGATGTTAAGCGCGTGTTCGCCCGAGGGGTCTGGGGAGTCGCTGGATGGCGTCCCGGGTTTGCTCGTCTTACTACCACGCTCTCTGATGACCTGGTGGCCAACCCGTACCGCGATTGGCTCCCGGTATGATGAAACCGGTTTCAAATTCTCCCGCCGCCGGCGTCCTTATAGTCGCTCGACGCGAAGCCTTTAACAAGCCTACGAGAGTTCAGTACCACTTCAAACTGCAACGCTTCCTGGCCAGGAAGTTTCCTGACTCCACGATAGCAGCCGGCGAAAAGCAAATCCTCGTAACGCGTTGAAGGCACTGGCAAAATAGCGTGTGACTAGCTTTGGCAAGAGAAGGGGACGGAGCGCTCTGCCTCTTTTTCCGCATCCTGAAAAGGGGAGAGCAGGCTGACCCGTTTCTTAATGAAGCGGGACAGACCCTTAAGGGACTAGGTTGTCAAGACAACTCGACTGTGATATGATGGGTGTCATGACAACCATAACGCCTGTGAATCAGGGTAGTGTCCTAATCACCGGCGGGAGCGATGGTATTGGACGTGGACTCGCCGCTCGCTATTCGGCCGCCGGTGCAAGGGTCATGGTCACCGGACGGACTGGCGAAAAACTGCAGAGAGCGGCTCGCGAACTGCCCGGACTAGAGATTTTTGCCAACGATATCAGCAAACCGGAAGAACGGGAGAAACTGGCAGCACACATTCGTGCGGTCATGCCTAATCTTGATCTGCTGATCAATAATGCCGGGATTCAGCGACGCATCCCCCTGGCTGCCGATGTAGCGCTGTGGAGCGAACGCCAGGTTGAAATCGACGCGTTGTTTGCCGGTCCGGTTCATCTGAACAGTTTGCTGATACCAATGATGCTCGGACACGGCCGCCCGAGCCTGGTTGTAAACGTCACGTCGGGTGGCGCCTACTTGCCACAGCCGTTTGCGCCGGTTTATAGTGCCTGCAAGGCGGCCCTACATAGCTACACCATGAATCTGCGCTACGCATTGGCTGGGACGTCGTGTCGAGTGGTAGAGTTGATCCCGCCGGCAGTCCGCACCGGGCTCGCAGGACCGAATGCTACGCACGGTGTACTGCTCGATGAGTTTTGCGATTCTGTATTCGCCGCCATACACGCCGGAGACGAGGAGATCGGCTACGGGATGACGGCGACGGATGATTTCAATGAACCGAAACGGCTTTACCGAGCCTTGTTCGAAAAACTCTCCCCACGATTCCCGGTGAAAACCTATCTCTGACAAAAATTCGAGCATCGTCAAGACAAACAGCAGGGAGCCACTCTCTCCCCGTGAAAGAGAGCTGTGGCATGCCCTTAAGAAACTCAGTGAAGATGTTATGGTTATCGTCGAAAGGGCGATCGCAAGCGCCTCTGGTCTGTCCGGTGCGGATTATGGCATTCTGTCGCGGTTGGAAGACTTAGGCCAAGGAAGCCTTACGCAACAGGTACTCCTGGCATCTTTGGGCTGGAACAAGGCGCGGCTTTCCCATCAACTAACACGCATGGAGGCGCGGAAGCTCCTCCGTCGACATCATCCGGATTCCGAGCGTCACGTCACAATCACAATTCTGGCGTCAGGCCGCAAGGCCATTAGCGGCGCTCGGCCTGCCCACGCTGGAGCGGTGCGCGAACACGTCCTACGACACATCCGGCCCGAAGAAGAGGAAATCATTCTGCGACTCTCCGGGCAGCTTCGAATGGATGAATGGGATGAATGGGGACAGACAGAATCGACGAACTGACGAATCGTGCGAAAGCGTCAGGCAGCTCCGTCCCTTTTTCGGTTTTCAGGCTAACACACGGTCCGCCAGCGGTTTTTCGAAGCTCCATCGCCTGACCGTCGGGCTGCCCGCCTTGAAGAGACGGTCTGGTGTATACTCCAACACGGAATCAGAGCCCAGTTGAGTGATCCGACACAGCGATCGCTCATGTGGAATAAAAAATGTTAAATCGTTTTGTGATTTTGATCCTTGCGCTATTGGCGGGATTGACCGTCTCCTCCGTGGCGTTTGCGCAAACTACTCCTCCCCCCGCTGCTCGTCACGACATTTCCGGGACTTGGGCGCCGGCCAACGGAACCGGGGACGGAGTGCAGGCTGGCGGTGTGAAGGCCATGCCCAACGACGGGAAGCCGGAGCACGAGTTACCTTACACGCCTCTCGGGCTGGCCACATACCAGTCCCACAAATCGCTCGAAGGGAAAGATGCGGTCGCGCCCGCCTTTTATAACGACCCGCGAGATTTCTGCGAGCCGATCGGGTTCCCCCGCGCCAATCACTACAACCTGAGGCAGACGCAAATTCTTCAGAACGAGTTCAAGGTCGCGATCTTATATCAATATGCGCAGACGTGGCGCATCATCTGGACAGACGGGCGGGAGGTCCCCAAAGAAATTCCAGAGGAGCGGTTTTATGGATACTCGGCCGGCAAGTGGGTGGACGATACCACGCTAGTGGCTCAAACCGTTGGAATGATGCCGGAAGACCGGGTCTGGCTCGATTCTACCGGTCGTCCGATCAGCGATGCGCTGCGCGTCGAAGAACGCTGGCACCGCGTGAATCGCGACCGTCTGGAGCTGACGGTGACGATTGACGATCCGAAGATGTATACCAGACCGTGGGTATCCATGGACAAGTTCCCGATGAAGCTGCAAGATCCCCATACGGATGTCCCGGAGATGTACTGCTCGCCATCCGAGCTTGAGAAATACAACAAGCGATTCGGCGACGCGGCGAGCGGGAAACAGCGCCGCTAGGATGCGGAAAGAATCGGCTGGATCGAGTGGATTCGAACCACCTGGGTTGCTCGCCGGGACGCCGCCGTCTCACCCCGCGGCGGTCCATAGGTTCTCGGCGAACGGCCACTCCCGGTCCGTCCACTGCGCGAGGCTCACGAAGCCGGTCCGCTCGGCGAGCCGAGGCATTTCCGCGGGATCGAATTTGTGAGAAGACTCCGTCCAGATCGTCTCGCCCTCGGCAAATGAAATCTGGCAGCCGGCGCCGGCGATGGTCACGACCTGGGAAGTGCGCGAGACCAGGTGCATCTCGATCCGGGCTGGAGCCGGAGACCAGCGCGCCTCGTGACGGAAATTCCGTAGCTGAAAATCCGCATCGAGCTCCCGATCGATCCGCGCGAGCACGTTCAGATTGAACGCGGCGGTAACGCCGGAGGGATCGTCATAGGCGGCGAGCAAACGACCCGGCGATTGGATCAGGTCGGTTCCCAGCAGTAGCGCGTCGCCGGGACGGAGACACTCACGGACCTGGCGCAAGAAGACGACCGTCTCCTGCGGCTGGAAGTTTCCGATGCTGCTCCCCAAGAACAGAACCAGCACGCGGCTGCTGGCGGTGCGGTCCCTCCCGAACTGCCGCAATCCCTCCACGTAGGACTGCTGCAAGCTCCGAATGCGCACTCCGCTCAAGCCGTCCAGCTGCCGGCGGCAACTGGCCAGGGCCGCGGCAGAAACGTCAATCGCGCAGTACGTTAGGCACGGTTGCCGGCGGGCGATGGCTTCCAGGATCGGCAGGGTCTTCCGTCCGCTTCCGCTGCCGAGCTCGACGACGTCGGTGAAGGATGCCAGGCGCCATTCCATTTCGCGGGCGTACTTGCGGATGATGCGCTCCTCGGCGCGCGTCACCCCGTATTCGGGCAGCAGTGTGATGACGTCGAACAGCGCGCTACCGACCGCGTCGTAAAAGTATTTGGGCGGCAATTCCTTGTGCGTCTTGCGCAGCCCGTCACGCACATCTCGCGCGAACTCGGCGATCGAAGGATCAAGCGCGACCAGAGATCCGCCCGTAGATCCGAAGGAAGCGGCCATTGTCAGTTCTCCACGATTCGAAAGGTGGTGTATGCGTACGGATAGTGGCGCCGAAACCAGTTCCGGAAACTCGCCCGCAGCAGGGCGGCATCGGTGGCGCAGGAGCCGCCCTTCAGAACATAGTGGTCCCCGTCGAAAAAATCTGCGGAATATCCGGGATACGAGGGATCCGGCTGGAAACCGGGAAAAGGCTCAAACACGCTGCTGGTCCATTCCCAGCCGTTCCCCACCAGTTGTGAAACGCCGAAGGCGCTGTCGCCCGCGGAGGTCGCAGTGACAGGAAGCAGATCCGCATGCCGGAAATCGAAGTTGCCATGCTCCCCTCCGGGCGGCTGGGGTCCCCACGGAAAGCTTCTTTCCTCGCCGTCCGGCGTGCCACCGTCCGCTGTGCCACCATACGGTATACCAAAAGCAGCGCGGTGAAACTGCGCCTCAGTCGGGAGCGCCTTGCCCACCCACTGCGCGTAGGATTCGGCCTGAGCGTGGCTGACGTAGACCGGCAAATCGGCGGGCAACGGCATTTCGGTCTGAAATCCGCGATAGAACCACTGTCCGCTTCGCTTGGTCCAATAGTGAGGCGGCGATCCACCATCGTTCACAAACTTCAAGTAATCGCCGTTCGTGACTTTATATTTGGCGATGCGGAAAGCGGGTACGTGGCGCGTGTGCCGCTCGAACTCGTTGTCCCAGCCGAAGCCGCCGCCACGCTTCAGGCCGAGGGTCGCGTTCCCCGCGGGAATCTCCACCAAGCGCGTGGTTGCCGCCGATTCGCCGGCGGGCGGTGCGGGCGCGTTCGCCGGGAGACGGCGCCGCCCGTAGGGGAGATTGTGCAGAAGGTACGTGATGGTCTCGGCGTGCATGAGGCGGTGCTCCAGGGCTACATGCAGGGAATGTTCCGGCGCATTCCCAATTTCCTGGTCGAGCCTTACACGAATCTGGCGAACATACGCACCGGCCTTTTCGAGAGTGGGCCAATCGCGCGGCGTATCCTGTGGCAACTGCCCGGGTGGCGGGTCGATGCCGAAGGCGAACAGGCGGTCCAGTTCCTCGCTGATCGGGCGCAACCCTAGAACGTTCCGGCCAATCTGGTTCCAGTCGAACGCCTCAAGATGGCCGAGGTAAAAGAGCATGCGATGCCGCTCCGGGATGGGCCGGTCGTACATGGCCTCCGGAAGGACCTGGTCGAGCAGCGCGTCGGTGATCTTTCGCGCGCGGAGGATTTCTTGCCGGAGGATTTCTTGATCGACACCCGATCGCATGACGACGCCGGACATGGAACCTCCTCCTTGGCCTGGGGGGCAGTTATTTTTGATGCTACGTCATTCCGGGGGTCGCATACTTTTTCGGGCGGGGCGTAAACGGTGTGCTCCCGTTTGCCGTTATTTCATCGCGTCGAGCAATCGGGCGGCCGAACGTCTTACTGCCGCCTTTGCATCGGCCGCGACCGTTCTTTTGGCGAACGCCCCGTAGATGCGGTCAAATGCATAAGGCTCGAGTTGGGCTACCAGCCGTTCCACCGCCCGTGCGCCCAAAGGAATGAAGTTCGGATAGCTGTACATAAAAGTCACCCAGCGTGTGTCCATGCAGACCTGCGGCTGATCTCCGGTAAAAAGGACGCCTTTACCATCCGCGCCACTCGGCCAGTGCAGGATTTGAAAACCGTCAAAGTGCCCCGGAGTGTGAATCAGAACGAGGTCGTCGAAGAGCGCCTTGGTATCTCCGGACCAGAAGCGGATATTTCGATGCGGACGCACCACGCATCCTTCGTCGGCGGCGTGCAGGTAAATCGGAGCGTCGCCGAAACAAACGCTCCATTCCACCATCGTCGTGTAGTAGTGCGGATGTGAAATTGCGATCGCCGCCACGCCACCCAGATTTCGGATCGCGTCGACCGTTGGTTGATCCACCAGCGTGATACAATCCCACAGCACATTCCCCGCCGGTGTTTGGAGCAGAAGCGCGCGCTGTCCGATCGCGAAGGTGGGTTCGGTGTAGATCGAATGGACACCCGGCTCCTCCGCCTGGATTACGTTGTGATGTTTGAGACGGATTTCCGGGAGCGTGGTCCACTGCTGCCCGTCAAGCCCAATGTATTGGCGCGGATCCGCGCAGGTTGGGCATGCCGAGGGCGGCGCGGCCGACGGCGGAAACTGCGTGCCGCAGGTAGTACAAATGAAGCTTTCGTCGTGATTTTCCGAGTCCATTTGCCCGTGTTTGAAAAAGGGGACAGATTACTCTGTCCCCTCCCGCCAATCTCCGATTTCACGTGCGAGCAAGGGAGTGGACAGAGCGGTCTGTCCCCTTTTTTAAAACTCACAACGTGCGTGGATCACGCGAGGCGGTTCTCCATCGGAATCGCCCCCAGGATGTCGATTTTATCTCGTCTTGGCGGCCTGTGCGGCAGCCTTCTCGTCGGCGCGTGCGCCCGCCAGAATCCCCTGCAAACCGTAATTGCCTTCATGGCAGGAATATTCGTAGATGGCTTCGTCGGAGTGCCGCAGAGGGATCACGGCGGTCCAGGGTTTGGCCCAGGCTCCGGGATCGTCCACCGTGATCTCCCACTTTAGGGTGTCGGCGGCCGCACGGGTATACTTCTCGACCACGTGCAGCTTCTCGGTCGAAACGTTCATGAATACGCCGGGCTTATAGTTGGTCGTATCGACGACCAGCGTATCGCCTTCCCAGTGCCCCCGCGAGTCGCCCAGCCACGTCTGCATGGTCGAGGGCAGGTGCGGACTCCCGTCGAGCGAAATCGTCCGCACGTCGTGAATCGTCTCCATGACGATGGCCACGTCTTTTCCGGACTGGATGATCTGGAAATAGCTGTTGTAGCCCGCTCCCAGCCGTGGCGAGCCGAACGTGAGGCAGCGCTCGCTGAGCGATCGATCCTCGGGGCCGGCGGGCGGGGCGAAGCGCGCCGCCGCGGCTGCGGCTTGTTTCTTTTCGGCGGCTGACGTCATTGTTGGCAGGCGTCCGTCGGACGGCTCCGTGATGAGCGAGGTCCGGTTATCAAAGTCTCTCGATACCAGCCACACCGAACTGTAGTCGCCGGTCTCTCCGTCGGTGCTCTTGAAACCCGATTTCGTTCCTCTTACATTCGCCAGCACGCTCTCGAAAACGGTATCGCCAAACGCGGCGTCCGAATTGCCGTTGTCGAAGAGCTCGGAGTACTTCTTCTTGAGCGCGACCACCTCGTCCGCGTTCAAGTACGCCCGCCCCTCCAATGCCTTGGGCCGCTGGAGCGGTGTCGCGTTATTGTTCGCCCAGACTCCCTGCAGATCCGGCTGGCCGTCCGGGGTCCGGGGCGTCGTCCAGGTCCCGGCCGGGGTCTTCGCGGGTTTTGCATTGACCGACTGCGCGAGCGCTTGTCCCTGAAACATCGATAGAGCAAGGAGCAGCGATAAAACAACCGTTACCGCAGCTGAGAAAGTGAGATTTCGAAAAGACATCTCGGCCTCCATTTTCGTATCAAGTATATACGCTTTCTGCCGTGCTGGGTAGCCCCGAGTTTCGATCTCCGCGGCACATGACTGAAAATTCCAGGCACGTTATCATACCACCAGGAGGTTAGCTATGCGATTGGCGCTCCTGGTCGTCGTCCTTCCCGGCCTGGCGATGGCCGCTGAAATTCCGCCAGGTGCACACGCGCTGCTCCGGATGGTGAATTCCGTGAGCACTCGCACCGCGCGCGAGGGCGACTACGTCTACTTGCGCACGGCCACGCCCATCGTGGTGAGCGGCCAAGTTGTAGTTCCGGCCGAGAGCTACGTGCAGGGCGTCGTCTCCCATGCTGTGCGGAGCGGACGCGTCAAAGGCCGCGCCGAGCTTGGGATTCGCATCGAAACCCTGACCCTCGCCAGCGGAAAAGTGGTCCAGCTTGCGCCCCACTTGGCCTCGGTGGATTCGGAGGGCTCCGACCAGAAGGTGGTGACCGATGAAAATCAGGTCCAGCAAGGCGGCAACCGGGGAGCCGACGCCGCGCGCATCGCGACTCTCTCGGGAACGGGAGCGGCCATCGGCGGCCTCGCGGATCGCAGCTGGAGCGGGGCCGGCATCGGCGCAGCCGCGGGCGGAGCGGTAGGGCTCGCTTCGGTCCTGCTGACACGCGGACGCGAAGTCGAGCTGCGCCAGGGTTCGACTATCGATGTGATCTTCGACCGCCCGGTTAGCGTGGACTAGTCGCGATCTTCGCGGATGTGCCGATACGAACCAAGCTGCGAATCGACCGTATCCTTATACAAAGTGAGTCGGCATTAGGACTTCAGCGCAAACAAAACGGCGAAGCCGTCACCAGGACACCCAACGTGAGCTGCATCGCCGCTCTATGTGTCACGTCCGGATTCTTCTACGCCACCCGTTCCTTTAGCTGAGCGCGCGCCTGGTTCACCATATTCACGTACCGCCGCGACAGCTCGCGGATCCAGCCGAGATCGCGGCGTTTGATCGCATCCTGATGAATCAGATCTTTGCCGATGCCGAGCGCGGCCGAACCCGCCAGAATATAATCCGCGGCGGTGGTTTGATTTACTCCTCCGGCCGCGATCAGCCGGAGTTCGGGGAAGGAAGATTTCAGGGCCCGGATATAGCTCGGGCCGCCCACTTGCGCGCACGGGAAGATCTTGAGAAAGTCCGCGCCGGCTTTGGCGGCCGCGACTACTTCCGTGGGTGTCAACACACCAGGGAAAACCACGATGCCTTCATGGACCGCGAACTCGACAATCTTGTGATCGAACCCCGGGCTGGTCAGGAACTGCGCGCCGGCATCCACACACCGGCGAGCCCACCCAAGATCTAAAACCGTGCCAGCGCCCTGAATCGCGTCGAGGCGGTTCGCCGCCAGATGGCGAATCACCTCGAGCGCACCAGGCACCGTCATGGTGACTTCCACTATGGGGATCCCGCCGCTCGCGACCGCTTCGGCGGCAAACAGGGCGTCTTCAGGAGAGTGCACGCGTATGGCGGGAATGATGCCGATCTCCTCGATGCGTCCGCGAACCTCTTGTTTGGTCATAAACTCAGAATACCCGGCAGGGTCCTGAAGCTGGGCGTTATCTCGGGCGAGCGACGCCCTTCGACAACTGCGGCCTTCGGTAGGGCGGCCAGCTTCGATCGAATGAAGGAGAGAGTCCAGCATGCCGAAGCAATGAGTCACGCGAAGTCCGACGCACTTGCCCCAACAGGGCCTTGCCTGGCGGCGCCAGAATGCGACAATACAGCAGTTGTGCAAATGCATTCGAGAGGAGCCCAATGAAAATCGCACGTCTACGTAGTTTCGTCCTGGCCGCCGCTGTGATGGTTCTCGAGGCCGGCGCGGCGCAAGCCGCCATGAAAACCCGCTGGATCGACTACAAGCAAGGCAACACGGCGCTGTCCGGCTATCTCATTTATGACGACGCCGTTCAGGGGCGGCAGCCCGGCGTGTTGATGATTCATGACCGCTCCGGCTTCTCCGAGAACACGCTCGCGGATGCCCAGATGATCGCCAAGCTCGGCTATGTGGTGTTCGCCGAGGACATTTTCGGGAAAGGCATCGTGCCCAAGGACGTTCCGGAGATGACGAAACTGATCACTATCTACAACGAAGACCGTCCGCTGATGCGTGCGCGCGCCCAGGCTGGATTCGACGTCCTCAAGGCGCAGCCGATGGTCGATCCGGCGAGGCTTGCCTCGGTCGGCTATTGCTTTGGCGGCACCGTGGGGATCGAGCTCGTCGAAACTGGCACGCCGCTGCTCGGCTTCGTGTCCGTGCACGGCTCGTTCAACAAGTTCATGCCCGAAGCGGCCAAGAACATCAAGGGGCGCGTCCTCATCCTGCACGGCGCCGAAGACCCGGTGGCCCCCATAGAGGAGGTCACTTCCCTGATCTCGCAGCTCCGCGCCGCCAAGGTGAACTTCGAGCTCAACCTGTACAGCGGCACCACGCACGGCTTCACGCGGCCGCAAAACCCCTCGGAAGTGCGCGCCGATGACGAATACAAGGTGGCGATGGCGCGCTTCTTCAAGGACCTCCTGGCGCGCTGAGCCCCGGCAAGGAGACCGTCTCATGTCCTCGAACAACGGTGTGACCTCCGCGGCCCGGCGCCGGACTCTGATCGGTTTGGCCGGGCTGGCCGCGTCCGCCTCGGCGGTGAAGATTGCGCTCGGCGCCGACCCTTGGCCCTTCGTGATCAAGAGGGCTTCGCTGCTGCAGCGGAAACAGGGGATATCCCACGAGGAGTTCGTCAAGCATTGGGCCGAGATTCACGCGCCGATGGCGCGCGCCTGCCCCGGCATCGGCCGCTACACGCTGACGATCGTCAAATCCACCGCGACGCGCAAAGACGTCGCTCCCTACGAGATCCAGGTGGACGGCATCGCCGAGATGTGGTTCCGGAGCCAGGCCGACTTCGACGCCTATTCAAATTCGCCGGCCACCAAGCGGCTGCGCGACGACGGCGCAACCTTCATCGGCCGCGAAATCGATTTTGTGACCGAGGAAAAGATCATTATTTCGTAGGCCCGACGACCGCGCGGCCGCTCGCGCGCGATACCAACTCGAAAAAAGGGGACAGACTTCTCTGTCCCCTCCCGTAAATTTCCGATTCTAGGCAAGCGCGTAGTGGACAGAGCGGTCCGTCACCTTTTTTCGACGCTCAGTACCAACTAGGTTTCTTGGGATCGGGGGGCCACACCGGCTTAGCCGGAACGAAGCCACTGCGGTTCGGCATCTCGACCTTCGGCAGACTCTGGGAGTCCAGGACGTCGCTCTCCTGGATGATGCCGTTCCGATAGTACAGAAACGCGACCAGCGAGTAAACTTCGTCGTGGGTGAGCGATCCCGGTTTATTGGCGGGCATCGCGCGGTTGATGTAATCCCACGCGATGGTCGGATACGGGTAGTAGCTGGTGGCGGACTTCTCCGTATCCTTAAACGGGCCGCGATGAGGATTGCCGGGACTGCCCACCACCAGACGCTGGACTGCCCCGCCTTCCCCGTTCTTCCCGTGGCATACCGCGCACTTTTTGGCAAAAATCTCCGCGCCTTCCTTGGCGGTTCCGCGCCCGGGGGGAAGCTCCTTTCCCTCCGGGCCGACGATGAAGTCAAAGCCCTTGATTTCTTCCTGGGTGAGGGGCGTCCCCACATTATAGGTGCGCGACTGCGCGAGCCCCACCACAGGAGCTGCCAGGATCATCGCGGGCACGAGCAAGAAAAGGGGACAGACCGCTCTGTCCACTCCGATCCTTGCGCGTGAAATCAGAACCTTACGAGAGGGGACAGAGTAGTCTGTCCCCCTTTTCAGCACCCTCCTAAGAAAACATGGCATCGTGTACGCTCCCGTCGCGGGCCACCCGCCAGGGTTGAATGGCGTTGATGTGAATGGCGCGGCTGGTTTTCTGCGCGTCCACGTCGGTGATCCCCCAGTTTTTATTCAACTCCGCGAGCGACGGCTGAATTTCGCCGCGCTCGTCCGTGCAGCGGGACTGCAGCACGGCCTCTTCTCCGTCCCAAGTCCAATCCAGGGTAAACCGGGTATGCGCCTTCGGAAGCACCGGAGACTGAAGTTTTGCGTCCTTCCAGCTCCGGCCGCCGTCGGTGGATACCTCGACCCTGCGGATCGCGCCTCCACCGGACCACGCCAGGCCGGTAATCTCGTAGAATCCCGGCCCGGGTAGCTTCAATCCGCCCGAAGGCCGGGTAATCACGGATTTCTGCGCCATCTCGAAGTGATACCAGCGCGATTTGCCGCCCAGATCGGCCCTGGGGATGGAGTGGTTCATGCTTTCGTTCCAGGTCATATAAGGCTGGTCGACCACCTTGATATGCCGCAGCCACTTCACGCTGGAGGGCCCTTCCCACCCGGGGACTACCAGCCGCAGAGGGTAACCCTGCTCGGGACGCACCGGCTCGCCATTTTGGGCGTAGGCCACCATCACGTCGTCCATGGCCTTCGCCAGCGGAAGCGTGTGCGAAAATTTGCCCTCGTCCGCGCCTTCGGAAACCAGCCAGCTCGCGCCTTTCTGCACCCCGGCCTCGTTCAACAACACCGAAAGCGGCACCCCGGTCCATTCGCTGCAACTGGTCATCCCGTGGATATACTGGACCGGCAACCCCATCTTCGGATCGTCGGTGCTGTGGAGCATGGAGGAGCCGTTCCCGTGGCACTCCAGGAAATAAATCCGCGATACGGAAGGCAGGCGCTTCAGCTCATCAAGCGTGAAACTCAAGGGACGATCCACCATGCCGTGGATCGTGAGGCGATGTTGCTGGGGATCGATGTCGGGCAGCCGGGAGGAGTGCTGCTGCATGAAGTGAAGCGCGGCCGGCGTGATAATTCCCGCGGAATCCTGAAGCGGGGTGTAATAGGTCATGTGATCGATACGCAGTTTGACGCCGCGTCCGGCTGTCACAAAACGCGAGGGATCGCCGTGGATGTGGACATCCTTCGGTTGTGCTTCGGACCGGAGTTGTGCTTCGGACGAAGCCGACTGGCCGCTCGCCGACCGTTCCACGCCCGCGGCCAAACCGGCCAGTGCGGCGCCGTGCTTCAGGAACCGCCGCCGGTCAGATCGATTGGAATCCATGTTTGCCTCCCGCGATCTCGAATTCTCGATTTGAGCTGTGCCTTGCCCAAATTGTCCTTCGCGGATCGCCTTATAGTGTTAAGCAAGATCGTCATGGTGTCAACCGTAACTCCCGGTGGTTCCTCACCGGCGCGCAGTTCCGCGGCCCATGGAAACGACACTGTGCGATCCTGGCATTAGGAGCGAAGCATGAAAACAGGCGCGCGCGCGGGTTCAATCTTAGCGGCCTTTCTATTGGCTGTCGCGATGACGCCGCAGGCGGGCACCCGGCCCGCCGAAGCGGGGCGGATCGTAGTGGCGAACGAGCACGCCTCGACCGTGCAGTTTTTCGACCTGAAAACCGGGAGCGTTTTGAAAGATATCCCCACGCTCAAGCGGCCTCACGAGATGGCGCTGGACCGGGACCGCGGGGTCGCCTACATCAGCATCGCGTATAAGGACGGGCCGTTCAGCACGTATGAAAGACCCGGCAGCGAGATCCAGGCGATCGGCCTGGACAGCATGGCGATCGTCGACACCATAGATATCACTCCGCACTGGGCGCCGCACGGGCTGGCTCTGGATGCGAATCGCCAGATTCTATATGCCAGCTGCGAGTCTAATGGCGGCGAACTGATCGGAATCGACCTGAAGACGAAGAAAGTCGCGCTTTCCGTGAACCTCGGCGGCGTGCCGCATCCCCATTCGGTGGCGGTGGTTCCTTCGCTGAACAAGGCCTATACGGCGAACAAGGACGCGGGGCACATCTCCGTCGTGGACCTGGCCAAGAAATCGTTAACTAAGATACCCACTCCCAGCGGCACCGAGGGCATCATCGCCACGCCGGATGGGAAATATGTCCTGGCGGGCAATCAGACGCGGAACGAATTGGTGGTCATCGACCCTCACAAAGACGAAATCGTGAAAAAGATAGCGCTCGATCAGCCTCCCAGCACGCTGGCGCTCTCCCCCGACGGAAAGAAGCTCTACATCACCTTCTGGAACCAGGCGCGCGGCAAGCAGACATGGGAGGATGGTTTCCTGCAACAGCTCGACGTTGCCACGCTAACGCCTGGACCCAAGCTCAACGTCGGGCATTTTCCTCTCAACCTGAGTATCGCGCCCGACGGGAAGACGGCGGTTGTGGACACGACGGCCGATGGGGCCATCGCGGTGGTGGACCTTTCGCAACTGAAAATCGTTCGAACCATGAAAACCGACGAATGGCCGCACGGCATCGCCGTTTACTGAAAGCCCGTTTTCCGAAGGAAGGATGCGTTCTACGAAGGACAATGAATCGGGGGTGACGAACGATGATCAATCACCGAAGCAGCCGCAGAGGATTTGTGAACCTGACGGGAGCCGGTATTGCCGCGCTTGCCGGCGGGGCCTGGCCGAGCGCCGCGGCGGCTGACGAAGGACCGGACGCCGATCTCGTCGTCTTCAACGCCAAAGTCTACACGGTCGACTCCCGCGCGCCGAAGGTGGAGGCGTTCGCGGTCAAGGCCGGCCGGTTCACCGCCGTGGGGAGCACCGTGGAGATGAAGGCGCTCATCGGCAAGGGGACCCAGACCTTCGACGCCAAACAGATGGCCGTCGTGCCCGGTTTCATCGACTGCCACAACCATGCGCCCGGCGACGTATTGCTCTACGAGGTGATCGTCGGCAATCCTTACGTGGTCGAGTTTGTGACCATCGACAGCATCGTCGACAAACTCCGCTCGAAAGCCGCCCAGACACCGCCGGGCACCTGGGTCGAAGGCTATTTCTTCGACGACACCAAGGTGAAGGACAATCGCCTGCTCAACGTTCACGATCTGGACAAGGTGTCGAAGGACCACCCGGTGGTGGTGCATCATCGCGGCGGCCACACCTCGTTCTATAACAGCAAGGCGCTCGAAATGGCGGACATCAACAAGAACACGCCCAACCCACTCGGAGGAACCTACGATCGCGACCCAAACGGCGACCTCAACGGGAGGGTCACCGACCGGGCGCGGGCCTCCTTCGACAAAGCCGGTAAGCGGCCGGCCTACACCGCCGAACAGACGCTGCAGCGCAACCGCGAAGGGCTGGCATACATCTCCAAACAGTTTGTCCGCTATGGCGTCACCAGCGTACACCACGAGGGTGGCGATCTGTTCGCCCTGCAGCAGGTGCGGGCGCGCGGAGACCTTCTGCACCGGGTGAGCTATGAGGCCAACGGCAAAGTGCTGGAGGCCATGATCGCAGGCGGCATCGAGACCGGCTTCGGCGACGAGTGGATCCGGTTCGGAGCCACCGCGGAGCACACCGTCGACGGGTCGTTCTCCGAGCGTACGATGGCGCTGAGCACGCCGTATCCTGGCGTCACGCCGCCCTACACGGGCAATGTCACCGAGACGCAAGAAGAACTCAATGCCTGGATTGAGCGCGTGCATCGGGCGGGAATCCAGGTCAACTGTCACGCGAACGGGGATGTGGCGATCGATATGGTGCTGACGGCGGTGGAGCGGGCGCAGAAGCTGTTCCCCCGAGCCGACGCGCGTCCCAAGATCACCCATTGCACGCAGGTCAACGACGATCTGGTGCGGCGGATCAAGGCGGCCGGCGCCGTCCCCGCCGCTTTCACATCGTATGCGTATTACAACTCCGACAAGTTTGTATATTATGGCGAAGAGATGATGCAGCACTGCATGGCGTATCGCTCTTTCCTCGATGCCGGAATTGTGGCGGCCGCCGGTTCGGACTTCAGTCCAGGACCGTTCGACCCGCGGATGGCGATTCAAGGAATGGTCACGCGGACCGGATGGGATGGCAAGACGTGGGGAGCCAACCAGCGGATCAGCGTCGAAGAGGCACTACGGGTCAATACCATCAACGGCGCTTACAACTCACACGAGGAAGCCATCAAAGGATCCATCACACCAGGCAAACTGGCGGACTTCGTGGTCCTGTCGGACGATCTCTTCACGGTGGACCAAGAGAAAATCAAGGACCTTCAGATCGTCCGCACAGTGGTGGGCGGGACTACTGTGTACCAGGCGTAACGTCCCCGAGCGCACCGTAATCCGTCGGTATGGATTCATAATCGGCGCGGGAGCCTCACGGGGCTGTGGGAGATCCTGGAGGCCGCGTCACCCGCGGGGCGGCCGACGAAGGACGTCGGCCGCGGATCAGGCGATCCGCCCTACCTGGCGCTCGTAAGGCGGGCGTCCCCGTCCGCGTTCGGCCTCCTGGCCGAACTCTGTCTTAGCGACGGATTACGGGCGCATTGGGAGGCTTCTCAAGGGTTGCGCGCGCTGAAGGCACAGGGTAGGCACAATTCTGGGCACACTGAGGCGTGATTATTTACTTGACTCCAGGTTGATTCTGCCATAAGCTATCTCTAGATGGCTTTCTTCCTTGGTTTCTTGGGCGTTTTTGCTTCGGCGTTCAGCCGCTCAATGTGCTCTCTGGCATGCTTCAAAACCTTAGGATGGAACACAGCTTCAGCTAACTCCCGGTTGGTCATTTCGGAAGCGTGCTTCGCTACTTGTTTCTTCGCCATGGTGATCCTATGACCGACAATCTGATCTCCGTAATTGAACAGTTCGGGACCGATGACAAATGCCGCGAACGGCTCGTCCAATTAAAGTGGCCGAAAGGTATCGAGTGCCCGCGCTGCCAGTCCACCAAGATTTCACGGGTCGCCGCGCGTCGCATTTACGACTGTGATTCATGCCGCTATCAGTTCTCCGTAACTGCCGGTTCGATCTTCCACGATTCCCACCTGCCCCTGACAAAGTGGTTTTTCGCTACTTATGTGATGGTTGAATCCAAAAAGGGCGTTTCCGCGAATCAGTTGAAGCGAATGCTGGGTATCAGCTACAAGACGGCGTGGTACCTCTGCCATCGCATCCGCAAGGCGATGGATGAAGTCAGGCCGAAGCCGATTGGACTCGCCAGCGGCACAGTCGAAATCGATGAAACCTACGTCGGCGGGAAGCGTCGTCACGTCGGCATGGGAAGTCTTGTCGGTAAAACAATGGTCCTCGGTGCAGTCGAGCGCGGTGGGGAAATCCGGCTCAAAGTGGAGCGCCGGAAGAAGGCCACGAAGCGGACGTTGCATCGTTTCGTTCTGGAGAACACGGCCAACGATACCAAGCGGCTGATGACGGACGAGAATCCCGGCTACAAAGGCATTCACGACGGCAATACAACGCATGAAAGCGTGAACCACAGAGCGGAAGAATGGGTACGCGGAGATGTCCATACGAACAGCGTAGAGGGTGTGTGGTCGCTCTTTAAGCGGTCCATCGTCGGTTCGTACCATCAAGTGAGCACAAAGCATCTTCAGTCGTACCTCGACGAATTCGAATGGCGATTCAACCAGCGCGACAATCCGTACCTCTTCCGCGATACGCTGGTGCGCCTCTTGAACTCTCCGAAGATGGAGTTCAAGGAACTCATTGAGAGGTCAGCGTAACTTTCTACACGCTCCCGCTATGCAAGCCATTGTTTTTGCATCGTAATCGCACTCAATTCGATAGTCTGTTTGCCACCTTGAGACATCCCCATAGTTGGAAAATTCGAGTTTCACGTCATAAACGGGGACCCTTTCGCTGCCAAGCGACAACATGAAAAGCATGTCCCAATTTCCTGACTGGCTCGGTATTGGAGCACCACCCATGCTGCCCTTATATCCCATCGCGGTTGCGGCCGGTCCTTTTACGAGTGATGCTACAGGATCGAACTCATACTTGAGGCCAGCAGCAGAGATCGGCGAAAGTGTTACATTTATCGCCGTAGCGTCACTGGCGTTTAGAAACCAGAAGAACCATTCCCTATATAGCGCTCCCCCAACTGATTGGATTGTGAAGCTGACTTCAGGACGACCCTCTAGCTCTTGCGCTCGCTTACGCTCCTTTGCCCAGACAATGTAAGATGCAACAAACAGGCACGCGACTGCGAACGCCGCGCTCGCTATACGTGGCACACCATTCGTAAGGAACGCAACAACGAAGAGCGGCGCGCTTAGGGTGCCCGTCACTCCACTCCCCCAAGAGGAATAGAAGGCACGCACAAAATCCCACATGCCCAACACTCTACCAGAAACCTTGAGTGAAGTAAACTATCACGCACTGAGGAAACGGAGCCTTCTGCCGAAGCTCTGGCGCTACGGCCGTATGTTAATGAAAAGTTTAGGGAAGTTTGGTCGGGGCGAGTGGATTCGAACCACCGGCCTCCTGGTCCCGAACAAAGAAACAACGTATTTTCAAACACTTACTACTATGCACAATGGTTGCTCGCGGTTACACGTTGTTGCTAGTTATCAAACACTTCGGGCCGCCCGGGCGATCGGTACTAGTAACCGTGCGCAACGCTTCTATGCAGGGGGTGGGCACAAAACTGGGCACACTTCGAGACGCCCACATTTTTTCTCCGATCCGCTGGAAGGTTATGATGTGACAACAAACCTATGCTGCGGCAGCGTGACTTCCGCGCGCTCGTACTGACGTCGTTTCTTCCCGCTTTGGCCACTATAGCTGTGGCGCAAGTCCAGCAGCCAAACACAACCCCGGAAGGGAACACGGAACTTGGATTCCGGACCTTCCAGACGAAGTGCATGACGTGTCATGGTAGTCCAAATGTCGACCGTGCGCCGTCACCTGCGGCAATTCGCGAGATGTCGCCTGAGAGAATCTACGAAGCGCTTACGACGGGTGTGATGAAAGAACAGGGCGCGTCCCTCACCGACGACGAGAAGCGGAAGCTGGCGTTGTTCATGAGCGGGCGGCCGCTCGGTACTCTCCAATCTGGCGACGCCAAGAACATGCCGAATCGCTGCGCAGCCAATCCGCCGCTCAAGTCTCCGGCAGCGGGCCCGGCATGGAACGGTTGGGGCGTCGATGTCGCTAATACGCGTTTTCAAGATCTGAAAGCCGCAGGGATTCGCGCGGCGGATGTGCCGAAACTGAAGCTAAAGTGGGCATTCGGATATCCGGGCGGCATTTCGGCGTTCGGGCAGCCAACGGTCGCCTCCGGGCGGGTGTTTGTCGGGACGGACACGGGCTACATCTATTCGCTCGATGCGAAGACGGGATGCGTGTATTGGTCATACCGGACAAAGGGCTCGGTGCGAAATGCCATCACGATTGGACCCGTTAGGTCGCCGACGTCGAAGTATGCGATTTATTTTGGGGACGCCCATGCAAACGTCTACGGAGTCGACGCGCAGACTGGTGCGGAGCTGTGGGTTCAAAAGGTAGATCAGCACTTCGCCGCGCGCATCACGGCTGCGCCGACGTTATATGGCGGCAGACTGTACGTGCCCGTTTCTTCCTCAGAAGAGTTTTCGGCCGCGAGCGTCGATTATCCGTGCTGTACCTCTCGCGGCAGCGTGGTCTCGCTCGATGCCAATACGGGCGCGCGAGTCTGGAAGACCTATGTCACCGAAGAGCCGAAGCCGACTCGCAAGAATTCAAACGGCGTCCAGTTGTATGCTCCAGCCGGAGGCTCGGTTTGGAATTCGCCAACGGTCGATCCAAAGCGGCAAGCCATTTACTTCGGCACTGGAGATTCGGAGACGGAACCTGCAGCACCGACGTCGGATTCCATCATGGCTGTTGACATGAGCACAGGCAAAGTGCGGTGGGTATATCAGGCGCAGGAGGGGGACGCCTACCTCAGCATGTGCGCTCAGCAGAAGACCGAGAACTGTCCCGAAAATGTCGGCCCCGATCTGGACATCGGCAATTCGCCTGTGCTCAGAACGTTTTCCAACGGCAAAAGCATTTTGGTCGCGGGAACGAAGGACGGAAACGTATTCGCGCTCGATCCGGACCGGAAAGGAGCGGTCGTTTGGAAGGTGGTCGCGGCACAAAACGCTCCCGGGACGCCGCTTGCCAGGCTGAACGGGATCCTGTGGGGCGGGGCGTCCGATCCGCACAACATATATTACGGTTTGTCCGGCGGCGGTGTTGTGGCACTTCAATTGGCCACGGGCGAAAAGCTCTGGCATACGGAATTTGACACTGGCGGCCGACGCATCTCGAACGCCGCGGCTGCATCGGGCATGCCGGGTGTGGTGTTTGTCGGCGGGGGAGACGGCAGGCTACGCGCGCTTTCGACCGCTGATGGAAAACAAATCTGGGAATTTGAGACCGCGCGCACCTTCGAAACGGTGAACAAGGTTCAGGCAAAGGGCGGCACGATTGGCGCGCCCGGCGCTACCATCGCGGGCGGGATGGTGTTTGCGGGCTCCGGCTACAGCACGGTCGGAGGCTTGCCCGGGAACGTCCTGCTCGCATTCGGTCTTGACTAAGCGCGACTAACCCGCAGAGGCTTTTATCGGTGGGGTTTGGAATAGCTACCGTTATTGCGGATTATCAGGCTTTTCAAGGACCAGCCTTGCTGCCCGACGCGCCCAAAGCGCACCCCTCTTGCATTTGGCGTACAAGACAGCCGACGGTCGCGTCGACCACGCACTTCGAGGCCTAGTCTTCCTCAACTTCCTCTGAGGCCTCGTCCTCCTCGGTGCCATTCGCTTCAGTGCCAGCTCGTTCCAAATTCCATGCCAACAGCTCTCGCAAAACTTGTTCTTCTGGGATATCCGTAGGCCAGCCGTACGCCGCAGCAACAGCTGCATCCAGATCCCGGTGGGCATCATCGAGCCAGGCTGGGCGCTCGTTGTAGAGGTTAGTCAAGCTCCGCTTTTTTAGCTCTTGTGCGGCTTTAGAGTCTATCGGAACAAGACGGGCTGGGTAGCCCGGCACGCATTCTGGTATCTCTCGCACTATGTCTGGCGGATTCAGCCAGGTTGTCCGAAGTGATTCAATTTGCGGGCGGCCTCCGCTATGAGCACTGCTCGCGGATCACCGATGTAGTGATTGGGGTCCGTGTCTGGCGTCAACCCCTCTGGAAATGGGAACGTTTCAAAAGTCGTCGAAGGTGTGTACCGTGGATCATCACCGACGCCAAGCCAGGTCCCCTTGCGCAGGGCCCATAGATCGTGAAATCGTGACTGCAGGATTCCGAATGTCGTCTCGTCCTCGCGCGCGATCACGACAACGGCGGTGTCGGGGATAACAGGGTGGGCGATCCAGACAAAAAGGCAGTACTTGGCCACTCTCGGGGTGACGATAAAACGCCTCAGAGGGCGCAGCGCCGTCCGCATCTCAGCTCTCGTGCGCTCGAATAGCCACCAGTTCTCTCGTCGCTCGCTGTCCGACACCTGACCTTTCTTTTTTTTCTTCTCGCCCGTTGCCACATATTCGAATGGCTTCTCATAAAGAGCGGCCTCCGCCATCGGCACGTTAACCCCGAAATCCACAATCCAGGTGTCAGAAGGTCGTTTAGTGATGTCCTTCCCATTAACCCAAGGGCGGAGGACATCACTATTCGGCCTGCCGTTTGGATTAACCGGCAACTGGAGCCATTCACGTGCCAGCGCACCTGGGACCGTGAACCTACCGACTTGCTTTATGCCTTGAAACGTGATCGCGTGGTTGGCTTGGAGCCGGAGAACCTTAGTAAGATTAGTCCCAACCGCAGTTCCCAGTGGCCGACTCGTCAGGTCGGAATAAATTTCTGCTACAGGTTGACCATCGAGCACAATTTCTTTAGGCGCGCCGTCCCTCCTTGCGAAACAGATTATCGATACCCGAACGGCGGCGCCCTCAACGACCCAAGGTTCATTACTGTAAGCCTCGAAAATGACGCAACTGTCAAAAATTCGATCCAGCACCAAGCGGTTGCTCTTGCCTCCGCGAATCGAATTCGTGGAAACGAGGCCAGCCCGAAGGCTTTTCCCCGCTGCAATTTGCGCTCGTGCCTTTTCAAACCAGTAGTTTACTAAGTCTGCACTGCCCGGTACGCGATCTTTATAGATATTCCGCAACTGGTTCGCGTATGGTTCTCCCATCTCGGCGAGAATCTTCTTGTCTCCCAAGAAGGGAGGATTGCCAACAATGCAGTCGGCAGCTGGCCACTCGGCCTCAGTTCCGTCGGGGCCCACAATTGCATCTCGACAGCTAATTTGATCGAGCGGCTTTAGTATTGGGTCTCTTGAAAGACCCCAACCATGGCGGAGCATCCACTGAATCTGTCCAATCCAGATAGTCACTCGCGCAAGCTCCGCGGCATAGACGTTAACCTCAATGCCCATGACCGAGCGAGGGCCGATTGAGGGGAAAACTTTTGGAAGCCCTAGCGCTTCCGCTTCGGTGATCACTTGATGTTCGAGGTCCTTCAAACCCAACAAAGACAGGTACAAGAAATTGCCCGACCCGCAAGCGGGATCAAGAATGCGGATCGACTCCAGGCGATGCAGAAAAGCGTTGCAGCGATCTTTGGCATCAGCAAGGATCTTGTTTGCAGCGCCGGTGATGTTGGTCTTGCGGTGCTCGGCCATGAGTGCTGCAATTTGTTCTTTCGGCAAACTCCAGTCGACGCGGACTTCCGCTCGGGCCCGGGCTTTGGCCATAAGTTCTTGGTAGTCGGCCATGAGCTTTGCAATGTCCTGCCGGACTATCTCCCATTCATCGCGCAGTGGTGCCAGAACGACGGGTTTTACGATTCGCATGATTGACCGCGGATCAGTGAAATGCGCGCCGAGCTGACTCCTCTTGTTCGGATCAAGACCACGCTCAAAAAGCGTCCCAAAGATTGAGGGTTCAATCCAACATCAAGCGCGAAGCCCAGTCGTAAGGCGGCCGTTGGGTGAGCGCAAAATCCGATCGGGCTGTCTATACCGAAGGCGGAGAAGTGCCGATGTCTAAATCGCATCAACTCCGAAGTCTTATCCACACAACTATGACGACTAACGCGACCACGCCTCCGATGCTCGACTCGCAGTTGCTTACGGCATTTGTTGAAACGTTTGCGGGTTACGGGAACTTGGACGCGCCCTACTGGTACGTGGGAATGGAAGAGGGCGGCGACTCCACGTCATTCGAGCGACGCGTAAGCGTTTGGCGAGATCGGGGAAGTTCGATCATTGAAGATCTGCGGGAATATCACGTGGCGATCAAGCTGGAGGACTTGTTTGTTTCTTCGGCGCGGCTTCAGTCCACATGGAAGCAATTAATTCGCATCACCCTGCGCGCCGAGGGCCTGCCCTGCTCGGTAGACGCGATCCGCGAGTATCAGGCGCGCCAACTTGGACGCCGTGACGGAGGAACGGCATTGCTGGAACTTTATCCGCTTCCGGCAAGAACCTAGCTGAATGGCCATACGCCGCAATGAGCACCCTGGGGGACCTCCGAGATCGTACGACGTACAAAAACAATCTTGCTTCATTGCGGATTCGGATGCTTCAGAATTTGATTGACGAACATCAACCTCGATTCGTCGTGATGTATGGAACAACCTATCGGCAGACGTGGGAGCGGATGTGCGGCAGCAAGCTTAATCGGCAGCGTGAACCCGAACTGTCTTATGGGAAACGAGGGAGTACGCAAATGATTCTCATCACACATCCTGTCGCAAAGGGCGTCACGAACGTCTACTTTGATTCGATCGGCCGCTATCTGCAGCGAGCGAAATCCTCTAGGTGAGTTTTATTCCGTTGTGCAACACTAACGGCCATCTGCCGAGCCGTTGGCTTCGCGCCGGCTTGTGGGGCTGCGATGCCAAACGGAGTGGCGTTCGCGCGCGCCTCAGTATACTCGAAGGGTGCTCCTCACCATTACGGCGCCGGTTTCCGGCGCAGATCTCGGGTACTTACTGCACAAGAACCCTGCCCGATCACACTCCTTTGAGCTCGCGGTCGGGAAGGCCCACGTATTCTATCCGCAGCTTTCAGAAAATCGAACGCAAGTCGCTCTTCTGCTGGACGTCGATCCGATAGCGCTGGTCCGGGGCAGGCGCGGCTCCTCCGGTGAGGGGTCCCTCGACCAGTACGTGAACGACCGCCCCTACGCTGCATCGTCGTTTGACAGCGTAGCGATTGCGAAGGTATTCGGCACGGCGATGAGTGGACGGAGCAAGGAACGCCAGCCATTGGCCGATCA
Source organism: Bryobacteraceae bacterium (assembly GCA_035934795.1). Taxonomy (GTDB): domain Bacteria; phylum Acidobacteriota; class Terriglobia; order Bryobacterales; family Bryobacteraceae; genus Palsa-187. Next base: position 24,559 of record DASYXM010000035.1, read on the forward strand.
GACGCTGAATCTCGAAGCCTCTATCGCCGCGATGCCGTGCCGTGGCGGTCAAGCATTGCTCCGTAGTTTGTTTGAACCGCTCGGCTACACCGTCGACTCTGAGCATCATCCTCTCGACGAGCAGTTCCCCGAGTGGGGACCGGGACCATACTTCTCCGTCCGCATCCGGGGCCACGTGCGCTTGCAGGACCTGCTTTCGCATCTATATGTGCTCATACCGGTGCTGGATGCGGAAAAGCATTATTGGGTCGGCAGAGATGAGCTTGAAAAGCTCCTTCGAAAAGGGGAAGGATGGCTTGCGGCGCATCCACAGAAAGAAGCGATCACCAGTCGATATCTGCGTTTTGATCGGAAACTTACGCGAGAAGCCCTAGCCCGCTTAGCCGACGAAGACGTGCCCGATCCCGAACGTGTAGAGACTACTCACTTCAAGGAAGAGCACGAGATCGAAGCACCGCTGAAGCTGTGGGAGATGAGGATAGGCACCGTCATGGCCGCTTTGCGCGCAGTGGAAGCGAGAACCGTGGTTGATCTCGGCTGCGGCGAGGGACGGCTGCTCAAAGAACTGCTTGAGGATCGCTCTTTCGAGCGCATTTTAGGAATGGACGTGTCGTGGAGGAGTCTCGAAGTTGCTCAGAAGCGGCTACGCTTCGACCAGTTGCCTCCAACCGTGCGCCAACGGATCGAGCTAATTCACGGCTCACTGATGTACAAGGACAAGCGACTGGGCGGATTCGATGCTGGAACAGTCATCGAGGTGATCGAACACCTCGACCCTCCGCGTCTGGCTGCTTTCGAGCGCGTGGTCTTCGAGTGCGCACAGCCACGCGCTGTCATAGTGACGACTCCGAATTCCGAATACAACGTGAGATTCCCCACGCTGCCGGCCGGCCAGTTCCGCCATAAGGATCATCGCTTCGAGTGGACAAGGGATCAGTTTCGCGCGTGGGCGAATGCCATCGGTATGCGCTTCGGCTATGCTGTCCGGTTCGTTCCAATCGGGCCAGAGGATCTGGTCGTCGGGCCGGCTACTCAGATGGGAGTGTTCAGCAAGTGAAGCTGACCATTCCCGAACTCTCACTGGTCGTAATGATCGGGCCGTCAGGTTGCGGCAAGTCGACGTTTGTACAGAAGCATTTCAAGGCGACGGAGGTGCTCTCGTCGGATTATTGCCGCGGCTTGGTTGCCGACGACGAAAACGATCAATCTGTGACGCGTGACGCATTCGAGGTCCTTCACTTCATCGCTGCAAAGCGGCTGAGTGGGGGCCGGCTCGTGGTCGTCGATGCGACGAATGTGCAGACCGAGGCGCGCAAGCCGCTGGTTGCATTGGCGCGGCAATATCACGTTCTGCCGGTTGCCATCGTCTTGAACGTTCCCGAGCGGATCTGCGTAGATCGGAACCGGTCGCGCCCCGATCGCAACTTCGGTCCACATGTCGTTCGCAATCAAGCGCAGGAACTTCGGCGGTCGATACGCGGCCTGGAGCGCGAAGGCTTTCGCTATGTTCACATCCTTACAAGTCCCGAGGAGATAGAAGCAGCGACAATCGAGCGTCAGCCGCTATGGAACAACCGTAAGCACGAACACGGACCGTTCGACATCGTCGGCGATGTCCACGGCTGCTTCGATGAAATGACTGAGTTGTTGACTCAATTGGGGTACGAAGTCGTGGAGGACTCGGGAGATTACCGAGTAACTCCGCCCGAAGGAAGGAAAGTTATCTTCGTGGGCGACCTCGTTGATCGTGGCCCTAAGATTCCCGCGGTGTTACGGCTGGCCATCTCGATGGTGGAAGCAGGGCAGGCGCTGTGTGTTCCTGGGAACCACGATATGAAGCTGCTCCGAAAGCTGCGGGGTCGCGATGTCCAGATCACACATGGGCTGGCGGACTCGTTGCGTCAACTGGAGACCGAGTCTTTCGAGTTCCGCGAGCACGTGGCAAAATTCCTGGATGGGTTGGTCAGCCATTATCTGCTGGACGATGGAAAGTTGGTCGTGGCCCACGCAGGGATGAAGGAGGAGATGCAGGGGCGAGGCTCGGGCAAGGTACGCGAGTTTGCGCTCTATGGAGAGACGACCGGTGAGACAGACGAGTTCGGATTGCCGGTCCGGCTAAACTGGGCGGCCGAATACCGCGGCCAAGCGACGGTCGTATACGGCCATACGCCGGTTGCGGAGCCGGAATGGTTGAACCGGACCATCAATATCGATACCGGCTGCGTCTTCGGAGGGAAACTTACGGCTCTGCGGTATCCCGAGAAAGAGTTCGTTTCGGTTGCGGCGCGCCAGACTCACTACGAGCCGGTGCGGCCCTTTTTGACGGAAGCTCCGGCACCTTCAGGTGCCGAACTCACTGCGCAGCAGCGGCATGACGACCTACTCGACATGGAAGATGTACTCGGGAAGCGCATTATTGGTACCCGGCTGCACCGTTCGGTCACGATTCGGGAAGAGAACGCGACAGCTGCACTTGAGGTCATGAGCCGCTTCGCCGCTAATCCGAAATGGCTGATCCACCTGCCCCCGACGATGTCACCTTCGCAAACAAGCGAAAGAGACGGCTACCTGGAGTATCCAGACGAGGCATTCCGGTACTTCCGTCATGAAGGCGTGTCTTCGGTTGTCTGTGAGCAGAAGCATATGGGATCGCGCGCCGTCGTAATCATCTGCCGGCATGAGGACGTTGGGCGTAAGCGATTCGGCGTGGTTGAGGAGAGTCTCGGGATCTGCTACACAAGAACGGGTCGCCGATTTTTCACTGATCCGGAACTGGAACGAGCCTTCCTGGCCAGGATTCACGCCGCTGTGAGTGCGGCGAATCTATGGGAGGAACTGAGTACGGACTGGCTGTGTCTGGACTGCGAGCTGATGCCGTGGTCCGCAAAGGCGCAGGAGTTGCTTCGTCAGCAATACGCACCTACGGGCGCGGCCGCCTGCGCTGCATTGCCTCAAGCTCTGGACGCTCTTGCGGCAGCCGCCGCGACCGATACAGAGTTGATTCCTCTGCTCAATGAGTATCGTGAGCGGCTTGAGTTAGCACATCGTTACGTCGACGCGTATAGGCGATACTGCTGGCCGGTTCACTCGCTCGATGATCTTCGGTTAGCTCCATTTCACTTGCTCGCGTCGGAAGGACACGTTCACGTTGATAAAGACCACGTCTGGCACATGGAAACGCTCGCGCGCCTGTGCGGTGCGGATTCGGGCCTCCTGCACGCAACTCCCCATCTTGTTGTCGACCTTTCTGACGAAATCAGCGAGCGAAATGCGATCAAGTGGTGGGAAGAACTGACCGAAGCGGGCGGAGAGGGAATGGTGGTAAAGCCGCTCGCCTTTGTTCACCGGGGACGCCGCGACCTTACGCAACCCGCGGTGAAGTGTCGTGGACGGGAATACTTGCGGATCATCTATGGTCCTGAATACACGCGTGAGCACCATCTCGCGCGATTGCGGCAACGCGGTTTGGGAGCGAAGCGATCATTGGCATTGCGAGAGTTTGCGCTAGGGATCGAGGCATTGGAACGCTTCGTACGCGGCGAGCCCTTGCGGCGTGTGCACGAATGCGTATTCGGCGTCCTCGCTTTAGAAAGTGAGCCTGTTGATCCGCGGCTCTGACGCTCGATAACCACCATTAACGGCAGCTGCCGCATGTGTTTCTGAGCCGCAGTCACGCCGATGGTCTCGTCCGCTCTTTATCGGTACCAAGACGAACGCTCTCAGCGGGATGCGCCGAGATGAAATTCGTCGCCAATTTCCCGGACTGCGATGCGCTCTTCCGCTGAGCCGGACGCCAACAGCAGCCGCTCCATCGGCTCACCATACGGTTCATTGCTCAATTTGAACGTTCGGTGATGCACGGGAAGCACGAACTCCGCACCCGCGTGATTGGCCATCGTCAGCGCTTGCTCGGGAGTGCAGTGTGCGTGAATCCACGGGTCGTAAGCGCCGATGGGCATGATAGCCAAATCCACCGGCTTGGAGGAGCAAACCTTGCGAAACAGATCTGTATACGCAGTATCACCTCCGAAGACGATGCGATGGCGTCCGGCTTCTATCAGATATCCGTTGTATCCGCGGTGGACATCGGTGCGCGTCCGCGCGCCCCAGTGCTTTACCTCAAAAGCGCGAACGTTCGCCGGTCCTACCTGGCGTGACTCGCCCCACCTCAATTCATGAACCGCCTGATAGCGCTTCACTCGCAGAAGATCGCTCGTACCGACGGCGGTAATGATCGTAGTCCCGAGATTTTCCAACTTCTGCAGGCTTGGGCGGTCGAGATGATCCATGTGCGCATGTGACAGCAAGATCAGATCCGGAGCTGCCATCTTCTGCAAAGGGATCGCCGGATGAACCAGTCGCTTCACCCCCAGAGTGAACGGACCAATCCCGATCCCGATTCGCGTACTGAATACGGGATCGGTGAGGATCGTGAAACCATCCACGTGAATTAGGACAGTGCTGTGACCGATCCAGGCAGCCTGCACGCCTTCTCGGGGCCAGGCCGCGAAACGGGGAACACGCGGCGACGGCTTCACTGCTCGCTTTCGATCCTCCGACATACGTCTCCAGAAAAGCGGTCCGGCGCGAAAAGCAAACTCGGCGAGCGTTCGAGCCTTCCACGCAGGCGTCAGAAGTGTTGCCATGAATCTATTTGATTAGACGCAAAAAAGCCCCGCCTGGTTCGCCAAATTGGCGGACAGCGCGCGAATCCATCGACTTGCCCACATCGTCGGCATCACTGCGATACGCTGCATCGAAGGAGGCAGACGAACGCGAACCGCCAAAGCGATCCGCCGCCCGCGTACTAGGCCGGCCGTAGCTTGGGCTTGTTCTTGCTGCCGGGGGGCCGGCCGCGTCTCTTGGGCGCGTCCGCCTTGGTCGCCGCCATCCACGCTGGCGGGCGCCCGCGTCGCTTGCCTTGTCCGAGGGACAAACGCTGGAGAACTATGATGGCCTCTTCAACCCGCGCGCGCTCTAGCCGCAATCCGGCGAGCATCTTCAAAATGTCCATTCGGGAACTATAGGGGAATTCGCTTCTCGGAACCTTCCAAGCCGCTCGCTTGAACGTGGTGGAGGGCTCATGGTTTGAGCGCGCACCGCCGGAGCCGCCCGTTAAGACGTGTTATCGGAAGGTTCCAGAAGGCGTTTTTGGCGAGTCTGATGGGATGGTCCGCAAGAAAGTAGCTTCCGGGTTGCCGACCATACGTCCGCTATCCGGAATTCACTTCAATGGAGGCCGCAGTCCTGCCTCCGGAGAGGGGACATGGGATTCAAGCGGCAAGAAATATGCTCCAACTTCAGGCCAACGGGTGTATCATTGCCCCAGCCGGGAGGTCTACTGGAAATTCCGGGTAACTTCGTTTTGAAACGCCTGAGTTCTGATCACAACCTCCCAGTGGATCTGTTCCCGCGCCGTCAGCCGCTCATTGAAGTAGGATAGCAAGAGAAACGAATGCGAAAGAACCGAGCGAACCAGCAAAGTGTTGGCCCGTTCGACATGCGAAGCGGATTCGGATTATACTGCAATACCAGTAGCGCGTGCGATAGGAGGCCACAATGACGAAAAGTCAAATCCGTGAATTTTTGTTCGAAGCGAAACACCTTACCGGACTGCTGGTCGCAGCAGTTGCCGTCGCCGTATTCCTTTACATGGAAGTTGCCGCCGTTGGACAAAGTATGGGAACGGCGCTGCCGCAGACTCCGCAGGCGCCCAAAGATAACCCGACGACCCCAGCAAAAGTTGCGCTGGGAAAGCTGCTGTTCTGGGACCCGCTTTTGTCGGGACCCCAAGACGTAGCCTGCGCCTCGTGCCATCATCCCCAAAACGGCTATGCGGAGGACCGCGACCTGGCGCTCGGCGTGACGGCCATCGGCCTGGGCAAGAGCCGGCGGCAAGCGCCCGGCAGTACGATTCCGATCGTCAAACGCAATAGTCCGACGGTTCTGAACATTGCTTTCAGCGGCAGCGATCAATCGGGCCACTACGACCCGGCGACTGCGCCGATGTTCTGGGACATGCGCGTCAAGAGCCTCGAAAAGCAGGCGCTCGAACCGCTCAAGGCGCTTGAGGAGATGCGAGGGGGGGACACCTACCCGGAGGATGAGGCTCTCGCGAAAGTGGCGGCGAAGCTCCAGGCCAACGCCGAGTACCGGAGGCTGTTCGCCGGCGCCTTCGGCGGTGCACAGCCGGTCAACGCGGAAAACCTGGGCAGGGCGATAGCGGCGTTCGAGCGCACGCTGCTGGCCAATAACTCGCCGTTCGACCGCTACATGCGCGGCGACCGCAGCGCCATGACGGAGGAACAGGTCAGCGGAATGCAGCGCTTCGAGCGCGTCGGGTGCATCAAGTGCCACAACGGGCCCATGTTCTCCGATTACAAACTGCATGTCATGGGCGTGCCCGACAACCCCGCTCTGCCCGCCTCCGACGATGGCGCGGAGAAAACCTATGCCTTTCGCACGCCGACGCTGCGAAACCTCACCTTTACCGGCCCCTACGAGCACAATGGCATGTTCCCCACGCTGAGCGCCGTCGTGGGGTTCTATGAAGATGCCCGCGGCGGGCGCTCCCGGAACCCGAACGTCAGCCCCGAGCAGCTCGATCCGCTGATTCGCGAGTTGGGGGACTTCGACGAGGAGGACGTGGATCTGATCGAGTTTTTAAGGGCTCTGAGCGATGACTCGTTCGACAAGACGATTCCCGAGCGCGTACCGAGCGGCCTGCCCGTCGGCGGAAGAATTCAATAGAGCAGAGTGGTTGACATCCCCCACTCATGTATCCTATAGATCGCATCGCAACAGGCTTCCGGCAGATTGGCGTCATCTTCGCTGCCTTCGATAATGGTGATTTATATCGGCACATTGCCTGCCGGAGGCCGGACCGGTAGATGGGGAGATGATTTCCGGGAGTTGGCCGCCCGGCTGGTTTGTGGTATACTGCCACTGGTTTTTGGACAGGTAAATTTTGAGCGCATCGCGCTTGGAGGATTCCATGAAACTGATTTCTCTGTTTGTACTCGGCGTGCTGGCGGTTTCGACCAGTGCGCAGGCGCAGACCACAGACCCCATCCAAAAGGCGTTGCTCGCCGCTCCGAACGCGGCTATGGCCAAGGACGCCACGGTCATTAAGTGGAAACCGGACTTTACGTATGAAGTGTTGAAGAAAGGCACCAGCCGTATGGTCTGCTACGACCTGACCGGCTGGCCCGGAGAGCGGCCGTTCTCGGTGGAGTGCACCAGCAGCGAGGCCAATCTGCCGCGCGTCGCGCAGAATCGAAAGCTCGCGGCGATGGGGGTGGCGGGGGCGAGCGATCGGGGAAAGATTGACGAGGCGGTTGCGGCCGCCGCGAAAGACGGAACGCGCATCATGTCCGAAGTCGGGTCCATATGGTATAAGTTCTGGGGCAACAGCGAGGCGACCGCCGTCCGGCACTCGTTTATCGCCGTGCCGAACAAAACGGGGAAAGATGTCGGACTGCCGGAGGTCCGTGACGCAAACGGCTCCTGGGTGATGTTTGCGGGCACGTCAGAGGCCCACATCATGTTGCCGGGACTATAACAGGCCCCAGTTTGTTCGGTGATCCTTCGATGATCCTGCGATCCCGGCGTCCGCTCAAAACACAGGGCGGCGGCACAAGCTGCCGTTGTGTACGCACGCTCGTAGCTCGGGCCGCGTCTCGAAAGTCGTTATGAAGCGTCTGATCGTGTGTCTTCTAGCGTTTGCCGTGTTGTCCGCGCCGCAGGGCAAGCAGACCTTCACCGGCACCATTACGGACGACGAGTGCAGCAGAGCCGATCATTCACACATGCGAATGGGGCCGACGGACGCCGAGTGCGTCCGGGCCTGCATCAGCTCCCACGGCGCCTCGTACGTGCTCTATGACGGCAAAGACATCTACACGTTGAGCGACCAGCAGGCGCCGGAGAAGTTTGCGGGACAGAAAGTCACCGTCGTAGGCGCGCTCGACGCGAATACCAAGACCATCAAGGTGGATTCCATTACCGCGGCGAATTAGCTCTCTCCACCAGCTTCGCCCATTCCCGTTCGTAATCCGCTGTGGATTCCGGACCCGGCGTTGAACTTAGGTTCTCTTTCACGCATACCAGGATGGAGCGAGCCGCCGCCGCGAGCAGAAGCTTGGTGACCGACAAATCCGCGTTCAAAGGCATTGAGTTACTGGGTCAGTGACGAAAAGCGGAACTTCATCTGGAGCGTTGCGTGAACCGCGGATCAATTGCCTAAGTAGTTTCTGCTTTACTTTTTCAGCCCCGCCCACCAGTTCATCACGACGGTGATGGGCGGCTAGAACGTCGTATGAGCCGAATTTGTCGCCTGGCTGGAGCGGCATATCAGCGATACTGGACAGTTTACTCCATCAGGACGTAGCCAAGTCCTGGTTTACGGCGCATCCGGACACTACTTTTCTAAATTCGGGGTTCTGGCGGTTACGGGCGAACGATAAAAACCAACGCCCGTCCCTATCTCACCTTACAGGCAAAGTTGGTCGCGTCATCAGTGCTGCCAGTCCCCTTGTACACCGCGACCTGCGGATACGGACAGAGTGGGCGCGTGCGCTCCACCTTGTCGCCAATGTTGCGCGACGCGATGATTGACTCGGGTCCTCTCCCTTTTTCCACCCACTGCTCCAGAACGCTGATAACATCGAAGCGGTCCGTGCCATCGCCGCCCCGGCAATGCGCCATTCCAGGAACCATGAACAGGCGGTAGGAGTCATTTACTTTGCTCGCACCTCCCAGCGTGTCGGCGACGCTGTTGTAGTAATTCACGCTGTTCTGCGGCGCGATCAGGTTGTCGTTCCAGCCTTGGTATTGCAGGAGCTTCCCGCCGTGGCTGAAAAACGGTCTCAGATTCGGGTCCATCGCGTTAACCGCCTGGCTTTCGCGGTCGAGCTGCGCGATGTCACTGTCGAAATTGAATGTCTTGTAGTCCCAGTTGGGGTCCTTAAACACACGGTTTCGTAAGCCGGTTAAAGTGAGCTGTGGCGGCTGCGCGCTCGCTGCGAATCCCCAGCCCTTCTCGCTGGCCGGTTCAAACCCCGGAAAGATCCGCTCCTTCGTGCGGGGATTGACGGCCGGGCTGTATATCTTGCGTGCACTTTCCACTTGCGCAGCCGTCAGACAGTCGGGACCATCCGCGCCCTTGCACAAGATCGCGTTCGGATCGAACTTGCAGCGTGTGGGATCTTCCAGCACGCCGTCCTTCACGCCATCGTTGGCATCACAGGCATTGAGTACAGCCCTCTGGATTACCGGAAACTTGGCGGCCGGAATGAAGCTGGCTTGATCCTTATGAACCGCTTGCGCGACCCACGTGACTTGTGCGGCGCTCCGGGGATTGTTGGCAGGCGCCCCGGCGATCACGCCGTCAAAGTCGGCTGGGTACCGCTGCAAGTCTTCTAAGCCTTGGCGGCCGCCGGTGGAGCAGCCGTTCCAAAAGGAAAACCTCGCGTTTCGCGAATAATATTCCGCGATGATCGCCTTCGACTTCACCACCATCTCGTGGACTGCGCGGTATCCAAAGTCGATCACTTTTTCCGGGTGCCCCAGCGCGTAACTGCCGTCGTCCCCTTTGCCTTCGTGCCCCGTATCCGTGGATGCTACGGCGTAACCAAGCGTGAGCGGAAGGCCCATCTTGTGGTAGTAGATCTCGCCCGCCTGCCCGCCATTACCGACGGCCATGAACTTGCCGTTCCACGCCGCCGATGGCGGGAGCCAGATTTCGATCTTGATTTCGGAGTCGCTGGTTGGTCTCATGGTTGCTGCAACGCGGCAAAATGCCGGGAGGTTCGTGTACGCGACATCGCCGGGCTGGAGGTTCAGTGAAAAAGAGGCCGGCGGTGCGAAAGTGCCCGGCGTGACGGAGGTTGCCATCGTGATCGCAGTCTGCGGCAGTGAGAGCTTGAAAAGATCGTCACAAGTGGTCGCAGCCATCGCGCAGGTGGTGGCATATACAAAAGCTGATGCGGTCAGGAAGGTGTGCTGGGAACTTGGGCGCCTTGTCATTCTGCTTCTCCAATCAGTCTATGTGTTACCCGAACGAACAAAAAGAAGCTTAACGCAAATGTAGCTCAGTTTGCTTGATCACGAACGGATAGGTCCCGAGTTGCATCCGGAGTTTCCTGCGCTCCGGTCCGATTCTGGGCAGTCTGGCCGGATCGGGAACGGTAAACGCGCCAGCGTTCGGGAATCCCCTTGGACGTGCAGTCGCCAAACCGTCGACGTGGCGTGTTCTGCCGGCCGAAGAGGGTCAACGCCTGAATTACGGCGCATCCGGAAGTTTCCGTGCCAATCCCGGGTCCGGCCCGTCGACGGGTCACAACCGCCTGATATCGGTCATTAACGGCGCTCTGTCCCAGAACGTCTGAGGACCGCCCACCGGCGCAGCCAGCATGGGCGAAATCTATCGCTCATCTCTACGGCGCCGACGGCGGCGAGACGCGGCGTTTGGTCGCTTGCTCGAATGCGTACGCTAGCTCGATGAGACGCGGCTCGCTGCATGCCATGCCCGTGAAGCTGACGCCGAAGGGCGACGGCTTCGCGTCGAATCCTTCCGGAAACGCCGGCGTCGGCGCGTTCGGAACCATTCCGAATGGAACGATTACCGTGGGGTAACCCGGCTTGGCCGCAATTGCGGCACCAGTCGCTCCCGGAAATAGTAGCGCGTCCAGGTTGTTCGCCTTCATGACTTCGTCGATACCGTGTGTGGCCGCCAGCGCAAGGTCCTTGGCCCGATCGGCCTCGTAGCGCGCGCGGTCCGCCTGAACGTCCATTTCGTCTGAGATATCCAGGTTCGACTGGCCAAACCGGATTGCGCCGGACTTCGTATGCGCGATATTCCACTCGCGCAGTTCGGTGAGCGTCTTCACCGGCGCCAAAGGCCCGAGCGTGTCGAGCCACTTGTTGAAGTCGCGCTTCATGCCGTACTTCAGAACGACGGAGCAATCAGCATCTTTACCCTTCGCGCCTTCAATTCCTCCGCATTGGTTCCACAGCAGGAGATTGTTGCTGGAATCCCTACTCACGACGCTCGGGATGTCGGACGGGTCCACGATGACTGCACCTTGTTGCTTGAGAACGCCGATCGCCTCGGCCATCACCTTGGCCTGGGCCGGGTTCAGACCTCCGCGCGGCTCCTTCACACCCGGCGGCGCGATAGGGTCGTAATAGAACATGCGAGGGATGCCGATGCGCGCGCCTTTCAGTGCTTCGGTTCGTAGGGACCGCGTGTAGTCGCGGCCAGGCGGCGGCGGACATTTTATCGTAGCAGGATCGTTTGAATCCGGCGCCGCGCCCTCCAGCGCGCCGAGCATGATGGCCACGTCGGTCACCGTCTTCGCCATTGGCCCTGGCGTGTCCTGGTCGGCCGTGATGGGAATCACGCCGTACCGGCTGATGCGGCCGACCGTCGGCTTGATGCCCGCGAGCATGTTCTGATTCGACGGGCTCAAAATGGAACCCGATGTTTCCGTGCCGACGTTCGCGGCCCAGAAATTCGCCGAGGTGCCGATGCCGGAACTGGAGCCGCCGGTCTGGAGCGCGGGACGACCATCGGCGGTCGCCTCGCGCGGATCGCGCCGTGGATCGTACGGGTTCATGCCGAATCCACCGACCGCGTTGTAATTGCCGGGCATCGGAGTCGGGCCGCCCGCCACCCAGTTGGCAAGCTCGGTCATGCCGGTCTTGGCCAGGATGATTGCGCCGGCGGCGCGCAGATTCTTGGCCAGCGTCGCTTCGTATGGTGGCACGAAGCCGTCGAAGACGAGCGCTCCTCCCGTGGTCGGCATATCGCTGGTCAGAATGTTGTCCTTGATCGCGACCGGGATGCCGTGCAGTGGCCCTCGCACGCGGCCCTGCGCGCGTTCGCGATCCAGCGCCTCGGCTTCCTGGAGCGCGTTGTGATTCACCGCGATAGCGGCGCGTAGCTTGTCCTCATAGAGCGCGATGCGGACCAGATACTGAGTCACCAAATCGCGCGAGGTGACCCGACCGTGTTCCAAAGCGGTGCGCATCTCGGGGATGCCGGCCTCGACCACCGTGAACGGACGGTCTGGCTCGCGGCCGTCGCGACTGGCTTGGCCGCACAGGTTTACTATCCCGATCGCCGACGATAGGGTAGCCAACAGAAATACTCGATGCATTTGCTGCTGATTCTACAGCAAATCCACCTTCGACAGTTTGAGCCTCTCTCTCCATTCGCCGAGGGCTCTTGCTTTTGAGCGCCATCGCTGCTCCGGCAACGAAGAGATCCGTCCCGATGTGATCATTATCGGAACCTTCCGCTTCGCCACTACATCGTGCATCTCCGCTTCCGTCATGACACTGGGCACGAGTGGACGCAGAACACCAGCCCCCTACCTGATCGGGCAGGAACAAGCTGCCCGTTTTAGGGATGTGGAAGGGAGCAGGGTAGCGCAGTATGAAATCGAGGAGATTTTATAATGGCTGGTTCCCTGGTTTCCCTTTCGAATGAGCTTGCGTCGGTCGTGGAGCGGTGTGCCGCGACAGTCGTGGCAGTGCATGCCCGTCCGCGTTTCAATTCCAGCGGCGTGCATTGGTCGGCCGGCCTCGTGGTTACCGCGGAACACACCGTTCGCGACGACGAGAGCGTTTTTGTTACCACAAGCGCAGGCGAAAAGCTCGCGGCTGAGGTGGTGGGACGCGATCCCGGTACAGACCTTGCTGTTCTTCGCGTCCAGGATCTCACGATCCCCGTTGCCCCACGCATTGTGGATGGCGGGTACCGTCCCGGTCACTTGATTCTGGCTGTGGGACGTAACAAAGAGAGCGCCAACGCCAGCCTGGGCGTCATCGGCAGTATTGGGGGTCCCTCCCAGACCTGGCGCGGAGGAAAGCTGGACGAAGTGATTCGGCTGGATCTCTCACTCCACCCTGTGGCCTCAGGTGCTGCCATTGTAGTCGCGTCGGGCAAGCTCATCGGCATCGGAACTCCAGCGCTCTCTAGAGCGGCCGTGTTTGCGATTCCCCATGGGACAGTCGAGCGTGTGGTGCGGGCTCTTGTGGCGCATGGCAGAGTCCCTCAGGGGTACCTGGGTGCAGGCTTACAACCAATCTTGCTGCCCGAACATCTAACCAAGGGCTTGGGACTTTCTGCTTCAGCAGGATTGATGACGGTGAGCGTGGACCAGGAGGCTCCGGCCGGAAAAGCCGGGCTGTTGATTGGAGATGTGCTGCTCGACTTGGGTGGTCAGCCAGTCCACCGGCCTGAGAGCATCCGTCCGCTGCTCGCAGAGGCGGTTGGCAAGACGCTATCCGCGCGCATTCTTCGAGGGGGCGCACTCGCAAACATCGAGATCACCGTGACGGAGCGGCGAGGGAGAAGTTGACATGGGAATTGGCGAAGTCGGAGAACATCTGCGCCGCTCGACTGTTCACATCCGTAATTTCAACGGGCGAGGACAGAGTGCGGGGTCCGGCGTAGTCTGGGACGGCGATGGCACCGTCATTACCAATGCCCACGTCCTGGGGAAGGGAGCGCATTCGGTTGAGCTTTGGGACGGGCGAACGATCCCCGCTGAATTGAAACTTCGGGACGATCAACGTGACTTGGCCAAGTTGAAGTTGCACACTGGCGGCGTGACCGCGGTCAGTTTCCGAGAGTCTCCGGTCAAGCCTGGCGAGTTAGTCGTCGCCGTGGGAAATCCACTGGGATTCACGGGAGCGCTAACGACCGGAGTTGTGCACGCCCTGGGACCGGTGACTAGCCTCGGCCGCAGGAGGTGGGTACAGGCGGCGATTCGGTTGGCGCCCGGAAACTCCGGCGGCCCGCTCGCCGATGCGGCGGGACGACTGGTCGGAATCAACACTATGATCGTTTCTGGAATTGCATTGGCCATCCCAATCTCCGCTGTTTGGGATTTCATCAGGAATGGAACCGGCCCCAGCTTGGGCGTTACTGTTCAACCGGTGAACCTCGGTCCGCGGCGAGGCCTCGGTCTGTTGGTCCTGAGCGTCGAGAGAGGCAGCCCCGCAGAATATGCGTCCCTCTTGATTGGAGACCTTTTGGTCGGCGCTAACGGTACGCCATTCGACATTCCCGCGGATCTCGCGGACTCCATTAGGGAGACCGGCAAGCATACTCTCAAACTCCAATTCATTCGGAGCGATTCCGCACGAGAGCGCGAGGTGGCCATTCAGCTCAGGGATGGAGCAAACCGAGAGGCCGCGTGATTCGTGTCTGGATTGAAACGGCCGCGGCGGTCACCCGGGCGGGCATTGAATCCTTGCTGGAGAGCGACCAGGGAATCGAAGTAGTCCACTCTTCGCGCGAGGCGGATGTGATCCTGCGCGAGGAGCTTCCCGTCGCGCCGGAAGCCTTGGGAGCAGTGCCGATCGTCGTCCTGACAGACGGTCCCGCTTCACCACGTGCTTTCCAGAGCGGTGTGCGCGCGATTCTCCCTCATGAGGCAGCCCCCGAACAGATCGTTGCCGCGCTGTATGCGGCTTCCGCGGGACTGATTGCCATGGTGGCAGGTTCTAGTTCGCTGGTGATGCGTGCCGAAACTCCCGAAGTGGAGGTTGAGACGTTGACGCCGAGAGAGGTGGAGGCGTTGGAGATGCTCGCGGAAGGGCTAAGTAACAAACAGATCGCCGCCCGACTCAACATCTCGGAACACACCGCAAAATTCCATGTAAACTCGATTCTCAGCAAACTGCATGCGGGGACGCGAACCGAGGCCGTGATTCGCGGAATCCGGTGCGGATTGGTTAAGGTCTAGGAATCCCTCCGTCCCCGTTTCGAACTTTCAACCGGCTGGTTAAACACAAGGGTCGCTTGGACACAGCGCAGCTTTGTACGCCGAGATTCGACGGCCCGCGTGCCAGATAATTGCCATTAACGGAAGTCGCGCCGACCCACCACTCGCGATCCAATTGCCGGATTGCAACTTCAAATTCCTATAAGCGCGTTTGTCGTTCCCGATCCCCGAAAGCGACTGGCGTACGAGCCAACGGGATGGCGGGCTACGCTCAGGTGAAAGTCTCAGGAACGATTAGAAGGAAATCTGGCTTAGGTAGACGCCGCCCTCGCGCATCAGATCGCCAGGACGCGGATGCGGGCGCCGCGGATGATGAAATACAGCAGTAGCCCGGTCGGGCCGAACAAAAACGTCAGCACGAGGCATGGGATGACGATGAAGTGCGAGATGCCGAGAGCCTGCGCGTCGCGGACTTCCCAGGAACCGATGAAGAGATCGAACGCGAGATAGTGAATCCAGCCTGCCAGCAGGAGCCATCGGTTCGAAAAGAGCTCGGCGACGCCCTCCAGAGTTCCGAAGCCTCCTTGTGCGCCGCCCCACTGCGCTGCGACGAGGCCGGTATAAAGGATCGCGATCACCAGGGGAATGATAACTCCCGTTGCGATGCGGGACGCCCATCGCATCCGCCCGGCGAACGTCAGGATCAGCCAGCCGATCAGAGCAAAGGTATTGCACAGAGAGAATAGTCGTTCCGGCGTCATAGTTGTTCTGCTCCCCTCCGCGACCAGATGGCGGCGGCCGCGGCGGTCACCATGGCCCATATCGCGAACGCGGCGAGAGTGGCCGCATCGGGTTCGACGACGGACTGTCCGCGCAGGGCCTGCCACGTCAGGATTCCGATGAGGGCTAGATATGCGGCCGCGGCGGTGAAGAGCAGACGCGTGGGGCCGCGGTAGCGCAAAATGAGCCAGCCGAGAAACGGCAGAATCTGGAGCGCGTGTAAGCCAAAGAAATGGGGGATGCGCAGGTCGCCGTGCTGCAGGCTCCAACCGACGCCGGGCAATCCTTCACCGCCGTCGGGAGCCCCGACCGTGTGGCCGCCGATCGACGCGACGTTCTGATGACCCGCAAGTGCCTGCCTCTGTTCTGGCGCCGGTGACAGCATGATGCCTCCCGTGGCCGCGCCTAACACGAAAATCAGCATCCCGAGCCGCAGCGACCAGCCCCATGTCTGGTTCGCGAAGGGCTGGCGGAACAGAGCATAGGCAATACCGACACTGATGGCCCACAACACCCCGATCGCAACGCCCATTATCAGGAACAGTGCCGAATCGACCGGCGTGCCAACGTTGAAATGGCTGGTGGTGCCGCGGGCGGCCTGAACATCGATAATCCCCACCTCGAGAACCAGGATGATGGAAAGCATCCACCCCGCGATTCGCTTGAATCGAGGCCAGATGGTGATGTATTGGAACAGCCAGGCGATTGTCCCGGCGAAAATCGCGCTGGAGATCGCAAACTTGGCGGGTTTCAGCCAGGCCGGAACACCGGCGATAGTACGCGGGTCGATCACGATACCTAGAGCGCAGGCGATAAACGCGGCCAGCATCACTGCGCAGCAGAGCGTGAGCGCAGTGCTTTCGGTCCACATTTTCTCGAGAAGAACTTTCATAGAGCCTCCATGTTGACTACGTCTACATGGTACAAGAAAGATGTTGACAGTGTCAACACTTTTTGCTACAATTATTCTCGTGAGCAGAAAACAACGCAAGCCCCCCTATCATCACGGCAACCTTCGGGCCGCCCTGATCGAAGGCGGGGTTCAGTTGATTCAGGAAGAAGGGTTGCGAGCGTTGACCTTGCGCGAGATCGGAAACCGTCTGGGCGTATCGCGCTCGGCCGCCTACCGGCACTTCACCGACAAGGCCGCGCTGCTTTCGGCGATCAGCGAAGCCGGATTCATCGAGTTCGGAAATGTCCTGCAGGCGGCGAAGGACAGCGTCCCGACCGATTTTGCGTCCCGTATGGACGCGATGGGCGTGGCCTATGTTCGATTTGCTCGCGAGCATCGGGCGCATTTCGAAGTCATGTTTGGAGAACCGCTTGCGCCGGGTAGCCCCGCCGCGGAAGCCGGTGCGCGCGCCTTCGGCATCCTGGAACAGACCATCCGGGAGGGGCAAGAGTGCGGTGAGGTGCGTCCGGGCGATTCCAGGCTTTTGGCGCGCGCCGTCTGGGCGATGTCCCACGGCGTAAGCACGTTGCGCCTGGATGGCGACGCGGCCGAACCACGCTTCATCCGGTTCGGCTCGGGGGTATTGAGAACCGGACTGGAAAACGGAGATCATTCCGGAGGGCCGGGGCTCGGCACCGCGCAAAGATCCAAGCAGCTGCCGCGAGGTTGAATATGAGAATCAAGTCAAATCAGCGGGAGGCGTCACGTTGATTCACTACCGGATCTCATCGTTACGTGGGCTGTTAACACGCATTATCGGAACTCAACGTGGCGCGTTGCCTCGGTCACACGCCGCAATCAAACGTCTGCTGGCCCATCATCAACTTGAGGGTGGAGACCGCAAGTCGCCGCACCATGTTCCCGGAGAAATCTCTCCAGTTCCTCTGCATTCAGGCCTTTAGGGATGTTGCCGAGGTGCACAGCGCCAACCAGCCCAGCAGGCAGAAACCCGCATTCACCTAGGATCTGAACGCAGCGGTCCTCATCGAGGGCCAGGGCCCTACCAGCCTCGCTCACCACGATCAGAAGCGGCGGCTTCCCATTCCCGGGCCAAACCCGATCCTCCAGCTTACGAATCCGCCGATCCATAGTAGTCATCCGAGCGTCGTTCCTCGCCGACGTGGTGGTGGGGGGCGGTACGACGGGACTTCAATTTTCGGCCCGTCCTCCCGATTGCCGTCCGAATCGACCCATACGATTTGCAAGATGTGTGGCTCGCCCGCGGGCATCATCTGCTCTTCTAGTCGTTCCAATCGTCGGGAGAGTGTCCTAGTAGTCATGGCGTTTGGCACGAGCTTTCTGCGCTTCCAGATCCTCCAACTCGAATTGAGCGATTCCGCCCCGGAGCAGAGGGAATTCGCTGTTTGCCATCTTCAGATAGCGCTTCCTATCTTGGCGCCACATCGACCGGCACAACTCCACGAACGTGAACATGTTGTCGCCCGGGCGGATCGCCTCTTTTAGTTTCTGAAGCCGTTTCTGAATTTGACGCATCCACCCGCTCCCTCGGTCAGTGACTCCTCCCCTCGAACAATCCGGGCGTAGGGAGAATCGACCTGTCCCGCTTCGCAGGCTTTCAAAACGGCACGGTACGCCTCCACCGGGATGAACGGAGTAACTGGTTTCCGCTCCTCGCTCATGTATTTACCGATCTGGTGGGTCCAGTAGATCAGCCACTTGTGCGTGTGCGGCACCGCCTGGCTGTCGTCCGTCAATACCGCCTCCAACTTCTGGAGCCGCCTCTCGACCTTCGACTTGGTCACCTGCCCGATCATCCCCGCCTATTTCCCCCGCCTCGACTCTTCGGTGGCTCGCTCAAGCTCCGAAAGCCGCGCCTCGATGTCTTCAATCTCGATTGACTTCGCCGAGTGGTCCAGGACGCTATCGGCGGCTCGCACTCTGGTGGACGCCGGCGTACTCGGATCAACCATCACCTTGAGCAGGGTCGAGACAGCCGCCGCGGTCGCCTGCTGCGGGCGTGCTACAGACTGCGAGACGGCCGCGCGCCTGGCCTTTCGATAAGCAGCGTTGAACTCCGCAAGCTGCAGCCATCGCAACAGAGTTCGGGGGGCGATATGGATGGCCTGGGCGGCGTCATCGATACTCCGATGCGAAAGGAGGGCCGCGATTGCCTCTTCCTGTTTGCGCCCAAATTTCGCGCCATGCCCTGTCATCTGGTGACACCTGGTGACATCTGCCCGTAGACGCCGAATTCATCGCCAGCCCTTCGCCAAGAACGATTTCCAACACGATTAGCTTGCTTGTTCGGACGACCAGAGCGATTCATGTGATCGCGGAAACCCCGCCATAGGAGATTACAATGACCACACTCACTACCGAAGAAACCGGCACCGCCACCGCTACAGCGACCGCCCAGCCGAAAGCCGCCACGAAGGCCCGTGTTGCGCGACAGCGCGCCCACGCCGCGCCCAAGAAGGCCAAGTCGCGGAAGAAGGCAAACCCAGCAAAGAGAGCGCCCAAAGGCGCGAGGAAGGCCGGTGCCCGGGACGGCAGCAAAACCGCGACGATCCTGGAGATGCTGAAGCGAACGGGCGGAGCCACGGCCAAGGAACTGCTCAAAGCGACGGGCTGGATGCCACATTCCCTGCGTGGCTTCATCAGCGGCACGCTGGGCAAGAAGATGGGCCTGACCGTCGTATCCACCAAGGGGGAGGACGGCGAGCGCAGCTACTCCGTCAAAGGCTGATCCAAACTCGCCTGCTTTCCTTCTGCCGCCGGATTCAACTCCGGCGGCTTTTCTCGTCTTTGCTCCTCTTCCAGGATCCGTAGCTCGGCATACCAGTCTGAGAGCGCCAAACACAACCCCGGCAGATCGGGATTGCCCGACATTATCTCCGCTTCGATAGCGGCGATTTCCCGTTTGCAGCGTTCGATTTGGCAGCGATCCATTCACGCCGTAACTCCTGCGCGCTCCAGCGCAACTTCGTCGAAGGAGGCGCCATCTTCCAGAACGGCCTGCTTGCCGGTGTATTCCTGGTAACGCCGCACAATGCAGTCTGCGTATTTCGGGTCGATCTCCATGAGCCGCGCCTTACGGTTGCGTCGCTCGCAGGCAATCAGGGTCGAGCCGGAGCCTCCGAACAGGTCCGCGACAACGTCGCCCGACTTGCTGCTGTTCAGCAGAGCGCGTTCGATCAGCTCCACCGGCTTCGCGGTTGGATGGATGCGGTTCGCCGCCGGCTTCTTCTCCTCCCACAACGTTGATTGCGACTTGTCGCCGTACCACGCATCCTTTTCGCCTGCGACGTGGCAGTAGAAGAGAGGTTCGTGCTGAAACTTGTAGCGGCCAAAACCCCACGCGAACGTGTTCTTGGCCCATATCAGTTGGCAACGAACCTCGAAGCCAGCCGCCTCCAGCGCGTCCTGAAATTCCCGCTGCCACGAGGACGAATGACAAACGTAGATCGAGGCGCCGGGCTTCACCAGGGTCCGGCAGGACCGAAACGCGGCCTCCAGGAACTGCTTGAACTCCGCGTCGGACATCCGGTCGCCTTTGATCTTTAGGCGCTCTCCCGTGTAGCCCTGATAGTCCACGTTGTACGGAGGGTCAGTGAAAGTTAGGTCAGCCGCGTCGCCCGCCATCAATCTCTCAACGTGGTTCTGGTTCGTGGTGTCCCCGACCAACAGTCTGTGATTCCCTAGAAGGCACAGATCGCCGGCCACTGAGACAGGCGTCTCTGGCAGCTCCGGCACCGCATCTTCGTCGGTGAGTCCCTCCGCGGCGTCCTGGGCAGCGAGCAGCCGCGCGAGCTCCTCATCGTCGAAGCCAACGAGGCGGACGTTGAAATCCTCCTCTTGTAGAGCCGCAAGCTCGGCCCGGAGCAGGGTGTCGTCCCAGCCGGCGTTCAGTGCGAGCTGGTTGTCCGCGAGGATGTAAGCGCGCTTCTGTGCCTCGGTGAGGTGGTCCAGGACGATGACGGGCACTTCGGCTAACTGCAGTTTCCGCGCTGCGAGGAGGCGGCCGTGCCCGGCGATAATGCCGCGTTTGGTATCCACCAGGATCGGGTTGTTGAACCCGAACTCGGCGATGCTGGCGGCGATCTGCGCGACCTGCGCATCCGAGTGCGTCCTGGGATTCCGCGCATAGGGATCAGCTTTTCGAGCGGCCAGTGTTCGATGCGCTGCGCCATGGGATGCGTAGGCAGCTTCATATACGGCGATTATACGGGCAGCTGTGTCTTTTGCAAAATGCTGTAATGTATGGAGTTATCTGTTGTTAAGCAGTTCTCAGCATGACTAGTTGTGGTTCAACATCGCGTCTTCCCTGAAGAAGCATGGACACGAGTTTCTGGGGAGATCTCCGGTTGGGTTTCATGAAGCTTAGGGCGGACTGCGCAATCGATCCACCTCTTAAGTCCGCCGGCCGCCTTACTGCAATCTGGAGAGCGAAGCCGGAGCCGGCGAGCTGGCGCCTGGACCATTGGAACAAAAAGGACGGGAACGGCGTCACCGAGCGGTATAAGTGGCACGCGCAAAGTGCCGCTGCTCGCCAGGGTTTCGCCGGAACCGGAGATGAGGCCGTTTCCTTTTGGCTCGAACAGATTCGCCGCGATGCACCGAAATCCCACATAAGACGGACGCTTATAGAGCGGGAAGGATCGGATGAAGTGTACTCAGTCGAGATCCTGGACATCTGTGGTTTGTCTGCGGAGTATTGCAGGAAATGCGAGGCCGACGAGATTCGCTCGGGAGCGGCTTCCGTCAAAACGCCGACTAACTGGCCGGAGCTTCCGCCGAAATTCCAGAATGCTTTTGAGGCAGCGAAAGCGAAGGCAGAATTAGAATATTCGAACCGCGCCGAGCGTTTCCCTCACCATCCGGACCTTGCCAATAATCCACTCCACCGACTGAAACTCATACTGGACGTATTTTTCGCATTCTGCACGGAAGCGCGGCAAGTATGCCGCGAAGGAAGTTGGACAGTAGCCCAGGCCCGGCAGGCCGTAGAAGCGGCGTTGCCGCTCATATGTGACTTCTATTTTGATCAAGATCACGGGGGCCATCCGGATGGAGCCAAATCAGCCTTCCGAGCTGCAGTCACGCCGGTGGTCACAGATGACCCGCAGTGGAAACAGCACCTTTCGGATCTTGCAACGTTAGCCGAACGCGCGCTGGGCGGCACGAGAAAAGACGGCTCACGTCAGACAATCACCGAGGGACCCATCCGTGCGGGCCGCGGGGCTCGACCGCAAATCGAGAAGTTCGCCAACGATACGTTCTCCGTCGCAAGAGATCGCATCCTCGAGGACCACGCACAAGAGTTGAATCGCTTACCGGGTAGAGTCAGACCCATGGGCAATAGTGGAGCCTATCTGCCTGCCAGAATCAAGCTGGAGAAAGAGTACTTGCGAACGATGCTTCTTGCTCAGGCGGATGCGTGGCTGGAAGCGTTCGAGCTTTTCCGTGTACCCTGTGACGCGCAGACAGAGAGAGACCTTCGAACGTGTGCTCAGCAGATGACCGGGGGTTCCATCTCCGCCATTCGGGGTGATTTGCGATTGCGGTCGGGAAGGCTGCGCATTGCGGAGGAAGGTAGGGGGATGCCTTGGCATCTCGAAATTGAACGATCAATGGATTCAGCCGTGAAGGAGGGCGTGCTTAGGCTAAGGCGGCAACAAATCACAGCTAAAAGCTCGGAGGGGTTTTTGCAGCGCGGGTTGCCCGCGGCAGGCCGCGCTGAAGTGCCGCGGCAGCGACCGAAAACAGCGGTGAGCAAGAAGGCGAGTCTGAAACCGCAGTTCCCAAACCGGGCTTCGTGGCTGAAGGAGCGTCTCCGGGAACGCTCGTGGAGCAAGCACGACTTGGCGCGCCACCGTGGACCGGACCGCAAGACCACAGAGAAAATGCTAGACGGACTCTCTGTCCGAGAGGATGTCTTAGAAAAGCTGGCGATCGGCCTCTCAAAGAAGGGCACCAAAGTCACCGTGCTGGACATTCCCTCAGACTGACCGGTTGTTCTCACAGAATTTCCCAATCATTCCCAGGGAAAATCCCACTTCATCCCAGGCTTAGTAATGGACCATGGGGCGTCCCAACAGGGGACACTCAGGGAGCATGTATGAGCCTCAATCACAATGGAATCGAAAACCTTCTGAATGAGCATGATGTCGCTCGTATCACCGGATTATCCGTCGTTTCGGTTCGCCGATGGCGCCTACTGAAACAAGGTCCGACCTACCTCAAGATCGGCTCATCGGTCCGGTACCGAACTGAAGACATTTCAGCGTGGCTTGAGTCCAGGCCCACTGGAGGCGAGCAACCTCGCTCAGAGGCGCGCTAATGAAGGAATCGGCGGAGTGCGCCTGCTCCGTGTGCGCGATTGGGATCGGCTCTACGAGAACAACCGAAGCCGTGGGATGAAGAACACGCATTGGTTTCCCATGCCGAACGACCTCAGCGCCGACACATACGTGGAGTTACTGGCTCGCCGGGACGGCACAGCACATCTTGGCGTCTGGACGGCGATTCTAATGGTTGCTTCCAGAACTAAGCCTAGGGGCACTCTAGTTAGAGAGGATGGGCGCCCGCACGACTCAGAATCGCTCGCGCGAGTGATGCGACAGCCGGAACCCATTGTAAAGGCCGCAATCGAAAGCCTGCTTCAGATCGGCCTATTGGAAACTGATTCGGACAAGTCTCCTAAAAAGAGGCTTGCCACGGCACGCAAGTGCGCCGCGCAAGCACTATGCTGCCACGAAATCGCAGGAAGGTGCCGTAGAACAGAAGGGAACAGAACAGCATCATCAAGGAGGGAATGTAACAGAAAAGAACGGAACGCGAACAGAACCGCAGGGAACGGAACGCGCGCGCGGCGATTCCGCACCTGAACACTCCGACGGAGCCAGCAGTGATGGTTTTTCTCATATAGGCCCTGATGATGAAAGACCCTCCGCTGTCCTTTACGCTTCGCCCGAGGATGAGTTGAAGGCACTCTACCTGGCGAAGGCAGGCGAGCCGATCACGGTCGAGCTGCTAAGGGCAATTCGAACGAATCTTGAATTGGGTGGCGTCCCCCTGGGCGACTTCGTCGCGGCCGTACGGAAGCAAGCACGAAACAAGTGGCGTAATCCTGCCGGCTTTCTTCGGGACCAGTCGAGGAATTTTCGCGCCAAGACGCGCGTCGCCGCGCGGCCAGTTACCGCGGCTGAAGCGGCCGCGCGCGATTACCAATGTCTGAAGTGCTTTTCGAGGACACCGGGGGAGGGAGCCGTTCTTGATGGCGATGGCAAGCCGGTACCCTGCACGTGCGCGAGTCCGGAGTGGGTTGCACGTCAGCGAGCACGCGGCATCTTCGGGCCGGAGATAGCGGCGTGATTAGCGAGCACCATCTACGGCAAACTCCTCGACGATTTGCGGTTGACTTCGCCCCGCCGACAACGCGACTAATGTCATGCGCAAGGTGAAAACGTAGCAATGGCAGTCTACAAGCGCGGCCGCGTCTGGTGGTACCGGTTCACCTGGAAGGGTGAGGCGATCCGGGAGAGCACCAAGCACACGAACAAACGCGTCGCCGAGCAGATGGAAGCCGCGCACAAGACATCGCTCGCCAAGGGCGAAGTTGGTATTCGGGACCGAAAACCAGCCGCTACGATTCGTCAGTTCGCCGAGGCCGATTTCCTCCCGTACTGTCAATCAACATTTGCCGCGAAGCCGAACACGCTTTCCTACTACGAAAACGGTACGGCGCGCTTGCTCGAATTCCCCGCCCTCGCGGATGAGTCACTCGATACGGTCGCCAGCGATAAGATGGCTGCCTACGCTCGCAGCCGGCAGGATGCCGGAATGAAGATTGCCACGGTGAACCGCGAACTCCAGGTGTTGCGGCGCATGTTTACCCTGGCCTTGGAATGGGGAAAGGTGGAAAGAGCCCTCCCGCGGGTGAGAATGATTCCCGGCGAGGCGCGTCGCGAACAAGTCATCACTCAAGACGACAAGAAGGCCTATCTCGAAGCTACCCAGGCGATCGGTACTGCGGCACTCGAAGCGTATCAGCGGGCACTTGTTGGAATCCGCGCCGTCGAGCGAGGTGAACGGCCGATTCCACCGGAGGACCCTTACCGTGTGCGAGACGCCGCTACTCTGCTGATCGACTGCGGGCTGCGGCCCGAAGAATGTCTTCGATTGCGGTGGGAACACATTCGCGACAGCGCGCTCCACGTTCCGTTTGGCAAAACCGAAAGCGCCCGGCGCGTCATCCCGCTGACGCCGCGAGCGGTGGCTCTCATCCAAATGCGGCGGGCAGCCGGGCGATGCGAAGAGTGGGTCTTCCCGGCGCCAACCAGGAGCGGGCACATCGAGAAATCAACTCTCAGGAAGCAACACGCGAATGCTTGCAAGCTGGCGAGACTGGCGCCGTTCCCGCTCTATACGTTCCGGCACACATGCCTTACGCGGTGGGCCGCCTACATGGACGCTTATACGCTGGCGTACCTGGCGGGTCACAGCGACTTTTCAACCACGCGGCGATACGTTCATCCCCAGGAGCACACCGTTCGCGAGGCGATGGAGCGCGCGCGGAAGGCACAGGGTGGGCACAATTCTGGGCACAGTGACGAAACGGCATCTTCTGCGGAGACTTCATCTGCGGCCGTATGTTGATGAAAAGTTTAGGGAAATTTGGTCGGGGCGAGTGGATTCGAACCACCGGCCTCCTGGTCCCGAACCAGGCGCTCTACCAGGCTGAGCCACGCCCCGAATGCCGAGAAATGCAGCGCTCCGTAAACGCCCGCAGCACACACAAGTATAGCAACTTTCGGGCGGTTGGCCCCCAGGGAATCGTCGCGAGTCTCGCAGAGCTCGGCCAGTTCTACGAAATCACTTCGATCCGCACCGCGGGAACCTTGCGGCGTCCCACGCGCAGCTCCAGCGCGTGCATTCCCGGCGCGATCCCGGCCGGCATCTCGACGGAGATCTCGAAACGCCCCGCCCGGCGGTCGGTGCAGACGTAATCGAGCGACTGGACCGGCATCCCTCCCACCGATACTTCCATCTCGTCGGGACGTCTGACGTCCTCCGCGATCAGCTTGAGAGCGTGCGCCGTCACGCGCCTGGAGAGCGCCACCAGACGCGGCACGGACGGTGGCGGCGGGATCACGCGAAACACAACTGGCGCCGAAAGCGGGGCGTCCAGCCAGTGGAGCTGCACCGGTAGCAATCCGGTGGCCTCCAGGTCCGGAAGGTCCGCGCGAATTTCCCGATAGCCGGAACGATCCGCGGGACCGATGTACGTAACCGTTCCGAACGAGCTCCCCACCGTGACGCGCAGATGATGGAGCCCCGCGTCCGGCGCTAGATTTTCGGCGCGAATCGCAATGGAGGCGAACCGGCCGCGGCACGGCGCGAGGGGTTCCGAGCTGTGGGCGTTAGTGATGCGCCGGATGACCGTGGGTAACTCGCCTGGCCGCAAAGGAGGCAGAGATGCGAACCACCCACGGGGCTGCTTGCGCCACGACGTCCATAATCCGCGGTCGCCAACGCTCTCGATCGCGAGCACCTGGAAATCCTCGCTCTGCGCGAACTCCAGCAGATCCACGCGCGATTTCGCCTCCGCGCCGAAACGCATCCACGCATGGCCCCCCGCCCGCAGCACGCGGCGGATTTCGCGCAACGTGGCGATGCCGGGGTCCAGCGTGTAAACGAAATCGTAAGCTTGAGGCTCGAACGGCGCCAAATGATCCGGATCCGCCCGCTTGACGCGCACGTTAGGCAAGTCGCGGACGTATTCCCGCGCCCGGTCGGCCGCGTCCTGCGACGCTTCCGCGCCGTGCAACTCGGCAAAATGGCGGCTCATGGCGCGCAGCAGGCGTCCCGATCCGCAGCCGATTTCGAGCACGCGCCACTTGCCGCGCTCTTCCGGAGGCGCGCGGCGCAGCTCGCTTTCCAGGCCGTTGACGACCTCGGTCGAGATCGCGAGAAAGCGGTCGTCGTCCATGTCCTGGTGGTTTTAAGGCGCGGTCCTGGTCTTGCTCAAATCAAAGCCGCGAATTATTTGCGGCTGGAGTAACGGTTCAGCTCGCCGAGCAGCGCCTCGGCGGCTTTGGGAGGCGCCATAGTGCCGAGGATGATGTCGCGATTCTTCATCGGCTTGCCGTACATCTCCGTGTTCCAGTCTTCGTCTTCGCGTAACGTGGCTCCGTTCAGCGAAATCCCCGCAAACAAACCCCGTGCGCGGGACCACGTCAGAATCTCGGCGGTCATCGCGGCGTCGGTTTCGGCCTGCGTCGCGCGGCCCACGGGACCGGCGGCCGCGACGGCATCGCCGCCCAGGGTGAACTTGGTCGAGAGCAGACGGTCCACGCCGCGTTCGTTCATGATCAGCATGAACAGGTCCATCTCGGTGCCGCCGATTTGAAAGCCGACGCTCCCTCCTTCGATGCGCACCGCGCCGGGAGCGGACCAGCCCACGCCGTCCTTCTTGCGGCAGGAGGCGAATCCCTTTCCGTACTTGGCGCCCAAAATAAAGGCGCCCTTTTTCAGATCCGGGACAATCACGATGCATTGCGCCTTGTTGAGCAGATCCTCGGGGATGGATTTATCCGGGATGCCCATCACTTCCTTGAGCGCGCTGGCGGCGATCTGCAGGCGCTTGGGAGCGTCCGACGCCGCCGATGCCAGCAGCGCGCCACAAGCGAAGAGAGCAAGAAGTCTGAGTTTCATCGAGAGGCCTCCGGTAGGATCATACAGCAGTACTGTTCCAATCGTACTAAAGCGAAGTCTCCACTGGCGGACGCGCTAGGATGCCCTTACGTTTCGCGCTCGATCATGCTCGAAACCTCGGCCTTGCGGACGCCGTAAACCTTGCGGATCATCCGGCAGATTTCGGCGGCCAGCCGCTCCACTTTCTCTTCGTCGTCGTAGTCCAGCTCCACTTTCACGTACAGATCGGTCCGCGCCATGTCTCGATGATACGACGCACGATCACCGGGACAAAGCCGAGTACCCGCAGGCCACAGGCCGCTTCAAGGCCCCGGCTTAAAAGCACCAGCGCCGGTGCAACACGGCCAATCCTACAACTTCCGAAGCGCCCTGTTTTCAGTCGCATAGTGACCTGGAGGCTAGATTGCATCTTGCCCGGACAGAAGCTCGAAGAATGGAGCGGGGAGCTCTATCGTGAGCGCGGACATCGAGTTGAAAAAAGAGAGGAGAAATCGTTATGAAACGCGCGATCGGATTCTTCCTGATGGCTGCCGCACTCTTAACGACGGGGTGCGCGGCGAGCGTCGGTTACAATCGGGGTTATTATCAGCGGGGATATTATCGCGGTGGCTACTACGGCGGCTATCGCTATGACCGTGACTGGGATCGTCACCATCGGCGTGATCGGGATCGCGACGAGTACCGCCGCTACTAGCACCGTCCTTCAGGCAGCGGGTCTAAGCCAAGGTCACAATCGGGACTCTTGCCTCGCTTCCCAGGGCAGCGTTTTGGGGCTTCTCAGACCGCTGCCTATCGGCTTCCCGATGATACGATGGGAACAAGGAATTCTCCTGCATCTCCTCTTTCGAAAGAGTTCCACACTGGTGAACATCCCCTGCAAGCTGTGCGAAAAGAGGCGCGCGCGCCGGCATTGTCCCGGCGTCGGCGGTGAAATCTGCCCGCAGTGCTGCGGTGAGCAGCGCGAGAACACCATCGATTGCCCTTCCTCCTGCGAACATCTGCGCGAAGCCCGGCTGCGCGAGGTCGCGCCCGCGGTGGACGAAGCCGAGATACCCAACCGCGACATCCGTGTGAGCGAGCAGTTCGTTCGCGACCATGAGCCCCTGGTGTTCGCCCTGGCCATGGCGCTCAAGCACGCCGTCGAAGAAGGCCGCGCCGTGGATTTCGACGCGCGCGAGGCGCTCGCCGCGATGATTCGCACGTATCGCACGCTCGAATCCGGCCTGCTCTATGAAACGCAGCCCACCAATCCCTACGCCGCCGGAATCCAGGAACGTCTGAAGGCCGCCGTGGAGAATCTGCGCAAGAATCTCGCGGCCGAGACCGGCATGAACACCCTGCGCGACGCCGACGTGCTCGGTGTGCTGGTGTTCCTGGAAAGGCTCGAATTGCAGCACAACAACGGCCGTCGCCGCGGACGCGCGTTTCTCGATTTTCTGCGCGCATACTTGCCGGATCCTTCGGCGGTGGCCGAAAAGCAGCCGGCGGTGATCCTATGAGCGCGAAGCCTGGCAAGACCGCCTATATCGTCTTCGCGCACGGATCGAGCGTCGCCTCCGCCAACGAAGCGGTGCGCGCGGTCGCGATGGAGTTCGGCCGGCGGAGTGGCAATTCCGCTGTCCAAGTCGCGTTTCTCGAAGGCGGCGAGCCGGATCTCGCCGGGGCCGTAGCGGGGCTTGCGAGGCGCGGCTGCGGGCGCATCGTCGTGATTCCTTATTTTCTGACGCTCGGCACGCACTTGCAGCGCGACCTTCCAAAATTGGTCGATCAGGCACTCGCGGCGCATCCGGGAATCGCCATCGAGGTCACTCCGCCGCTCGATGGCCATCCGGCGCTGCTCGAAGCTCTCGCCGACCGGGCCGCCGGCCGGGCTTAGCGAAATGCAGGCGCGCCTGATCGAATGGACCGAGCTCGCGCCGGGCGTGCGCAACTTTGTTTTTGAGGCCGGGGGCGTCGCAAGGCTGGAATTCACGCCTGGCCAGTTCGTTTCGTTTTCGGACGACGTCAACGGCAAGGTCATCACGCGTGCATATTCGATCGCCTCGCCGCCCTCGGATGGCAATCGCTTCGAATTGTGTCTGAACATCGTCGAGGATGGCGCGTTTACGCCGCATTTATTCGGTCTTTCGCCGGGCGCCGTGCTGCAAATGCCGCCGCCGCTGGGGACCTTCGCGCTTCCCTTGCCGCACCGCGACGCCATTCTGATCTCGACCGGCACCGGCATCGCGCCATTTCGCTCCATGCTGAAAACGGTTCTGGAGGCCAATTCGCCCGGCTTCACGCTGCTGTTCGGCGTTCGCTACGAATCGCATCTGCTGTATCGCGACGAGTTCGAAGAATTAGCCCGGCGCTTCTGGCACTTCCGCTTCTGGCCCACGCTGACTCAGCCCGGCCCGGATTGGAGGGGCCGCACAGGCCGCGTGCAAGCGCATTTGGAAGAAGCGCTGGGTGCGCGACGAGATCTCGACGTGCTCCTGTGCGGATTGAAGCCGATGGTCGACGATGTGCGTCGTATTCTTAAAGAAATGGGTTTCGACCGCAAACAGATCCGCTACGAAAAATACGACTGATGCGTAAAACGGGAATTCTCGGAGTTGCGGTCCTCGTGATCTTCGTGACGGTCACCGCAATTTTGTTGAAACTGATGCCGGGGCCGCGCAAGGATTCCGATTATCTGGTGATCGGCTCGGTCGCGACGCTGGTGTCTCTTGCCGCCGTGTTCGTGCTGGTGATTTCGACGACGCGCAAATCCGGCAAGCTCTCCAGCGTTTTCTTCAAGCGCCGCCGCAAGGGTTCGTAAACCCCTGCCTGCGCTCAGTGCTTCCGCTCGAAATTATCTTTGCCGAGCTCCAGGTGCAGCCGCAGGCTCAAGATCCACAGCGGTCCGCGAGCCTGATTGTAGGCGGGATTATTCACACGCTGGGCATCGAGCGTGGTGAAGAATCCCTTAAACACGCGCGCGCTGTAGTAGCTTTCCCAGATGTATTCGGGCGCGTAAGTGAGCGCGCCATCGCCGATCAGAAAGTCGTTGCCGCCGTGGGCCAGATACGAAGCGTGCACTCCGGAAATGCCGCCGACGGTCAGCTCCGTCGCCGCGACGTCTTCGGGACGCTTCCATCGATCTCCCTTCACAGACACGCCGCCTGTCGCCAGCCGATCCATCGCGGTGAAGGCGAAGCTCTCCGTCTTGCCGTCGCTCCAACCCAGCCGCGCGAACACGCCAATGCCCTTTGAGACCTCCTGCTCCATGTTGATCCCTACGCCGTACTTCAGCCGTCCCGGCTGTCGCGTCGCCGTGACATCGGGCCGCGTGCCGGTGCGCGCCGAGAGAGCCAGCGCCTCCGCGTAGCTGCCCGAATCCGTATGCAGCCACGAACCCAGAACCCGGAGGGCGCCCGCGTGCCCGCCGGGAGCGTAGCGCAGCTCGCCTTCCAGCATGTCCCCGCGATCACGAAACAGGCGGCGATCGAAGCGCAATCCGTTGGCGGTTTTCGGTTCCGCCGCACTGCCGTAGCGCGCCGACCAGCGCTTGGTATGGAACTCGTGCACCCAGCCCCACGTGTAGCCGCGCGTGTCGGCGGGATAATCCCAGGCGCCGTTGTACATCACCGCCCATCCCATGAACTGCGTGCGCGGATCGTGCGAATACGCGTTGTTATCGAAAAAATCGGTCACCGTGAAGCGCCCCGCGATGACTGTGTAGCGCGTCGTTGGGCGCGATCCCGCGAGCTGGTTTTCGTCGCTCGTGAAGGATTCGCGCTCGTCCCCAAAGCCGAAATCCTGCATGACGTAGGCGCGCGCGATGTACGGCTTCGGCGTCGCCGAAGCCACGCGTGGCAGCTCTCCGTTCGGTGAATTGGCGAGCCCATCCACGCCGCTAAAACCTCGCCCGCCGGCGATTTCCGGATCGAAATACAGTTGTGTGTCCTTGGCCACGCGAAGCCCGAGGAAAAGCGTGGTCGTGAGCGAAACGTCGCGCTCGGAGTGATTCACCAGGCTCAACGGCCCGCTGTATTTCGCCGGAAACGCCCCGTGATAATCGCCAATGGAGGTCGCCTGGTAGAAAATGTTCCAGCGCTCGGGGTCCGGACGCGCCCTGTCAGCGATGAGGTCGCGTATTTTCTGAGGTGCGTCAGATGGCGTCTGCGCGTCCTTATTCTGCGAAGCTTCCGTGTTCTGCGGGACTTCGCTGGTCGCGGGCGTACTGGTATCCGGCGCCTGCTCGCAGAACGCCGTCGCGCTGAAAAGAAAAAAACTGAGGATACCGGCGATGCCGATGCGGGAAGACACTAACCTTTATCATGACAGCCTTCTGTATCAAATCCGTGACGATGCCGGACATTCTGGGATACCGCATCGATCGTGGAATCTCTAGCCGCTAGCCGCGGCCGGCCGCGGAGGCCGCACTTCCACCTGCTTGAACATCGCGCGCGTCTGATCGAAGGGCGCGAAGTTCAGCCCCGGCAGCTTCGCCGACGCAGTTCCCGCCGCGACGCCCCAGCGCACGGATTCGGCGAAGGATTTCTTCTTCTCCATGCTCCACACGAACGCCGCGCCCAGCGCATCTCCCGCGCCGATCGGGCATACCACGTCCACCCGCGGCGGCAGCACTTCGAACACGCCTTCGGCCGACGCCCCGATCGCGCCGCGCGCCCCCAGCGAAAGGATCACGTTCTCCGGCCCCATGCCGTGCAAGGCGTCCACCGCCTCCAGACACTGATTACGGGTGATGAGAGCGCGCCCCAACAGGCGCTCCGCTTCGTGCTGATTCGGCGTGATGACGGTCGGCCGCGCTTCAAGCGCGTGATGCAGCGCGTCGCCATCGGTATCGAGCAGTGTGTTCACACCGCCCGCCTTGGCCATTTCGACGATCTCACAGTAAAAATGCGGCGGTACGCCGGGCTGGACGCTGCCGCAGATCATCAGCCAACTGGTCTTGGGCAGCTTGGCCTCTACGCGCTTGCGGATTTCCGCCAGCTCCTCGACGCGCAGCGGCGCGCCCGCCTCGTTCAGCTTGATGGTGAGCCCGTGCCGGTCGGAGATGGTGAGATTGGTCCGGCTTTCCGCGCGCACCGCAACCGCTTCGAAAGGGAACCCGAGCTTGGCGAGAAGTTTTTCGATCCGTTGGCCCGTCGCGCCGCCCGAGGTCAGCACGGCGACCGTTTTCCCGCCGAACGAATGAATCACCTGCGACGCGTTGATGCCGCGGCCGCCGGCCACCTCGGTGGTGTCGAGAATGTATCCGCGATCCTCGAATACCAGCTTGTCGGTGGTGATGGTGCGATCGATGGCCGGATTGATGGTCAGCGTGAGGATCAAGTTAACATGGTAACCTGACCGCGGTCACCAAACATCCGCAATTCGGGGCCTATATGGCGCTCGCGTGTGTGTGTTTTTTCTGGGGAACCACGTACCTCGCCATCCGCATCGGCGTGCAATCGATCTCGCCCTCCACGCTGATGTGCGCGCGCTATCTCGCTTCGGGACTCTTTCTGGTGATCGGCGCGCGCGTGAAGGGCGCCGTATTTCCCGGCGCCCGCGAGATGCGCCGCACCGCGCTGTACGGCTTGATTACCATCGGGCTCGGTACGGGCAGCCTCGCGTTCGCCGAACAATGGGTTCCCAGCGGCCTGGCCTCGCTGTTCGTCAGCACCCAGCCGTTCTGGCTGGTGGGCGTAGAGGCGATCGGCGTCGCGGAGGTGGTCCGCGAACGACTGCGCGGGTGGGCCGTCGCCGGAATGCTGGTCGGGTTGATTGGCGTCGCGTACCTGGTCGCTCCGGGTGTCGCGCAAGAGGCCACGCTCGGCCGCCGGGATATGTTGAACGCGTTTCTGCTGCTACAGTTCGGCGGCGTGATGTGGTCCATCGGCTCCATCGCCCAGCGCCGGCTCACAACGCGCGCGCATCCGTTCGTCAGCGGAGGCGTCCAGCAGCTCGCGACCGGGCTGGTGTTCTACGTGATCTCGGCGCTCGACGGGCGGCCTTCGAACTGGACGCCGGGAGCCATCGCGGCGGTGGCGTATCTCGCGGTTTTCGGCGGCGTGGTGGGCTACAGCTCCTACATTTTCGCGATGGACCGGCTGCCGGTGGCGATCGTGTCCGTCTACACGTACATCAATCCGATCGTCGCCGTGGTGCTCGGCTGGATGTTCTATCGCGAGCCCTTGGGCTGGCGCGAGGTGATCGCTATGCTGGTGATCTTCGTAGGCGTAGCGATGGTGAAGGGAATCTCGGGGACAGCAAGGGGTCAGGGGGCAGGGGCCAGGGGTCAGCTTTGAATTTTGCCGGTGGCGGACTCACGCTTTTTGAGGCGGAGACAGAGCCCAAGAGCTTTCTCAAGTCAGCACTCGGTGACCCCTGTCCCCTGACCTCTGACCCCTGCTTTTATTCCCGGTCCAGGAGCTTCGCGCCGATCGCTCCGCCGAAGGCGGGTAACGCTGAAAACAACACGAAGGAAACCCCCAACGCCGCGAGTATCCCCGAGGGCGAGCGGAACACCTGGATCATCTGATCGGCATTGGCGTCGGTCAGCCCGTGCGAGTGGAGCTGGTCGCGCATCGCCGTCACCAGCGCCGGGTCCGACAGCATCGCCGCCGTTACCGCCAGCGCCAGCGTGACGACGATGAACCCGAACAGGCCGCAGATCCATCCCAAGTGCGCGCCGCTCGCCACTGAAAGCCGCTGTCCGGTGCGCCGTCGGTACAAGTACACGGCGAAGAATCCGCTGGCCGCCAGCCACACGAACGCGAACTCCTGGGGCATCGCGAGTTGTCCCGCGATCACCGAACACAGGAACGCCAACAACCCGGCGATCAGCGCGATCCGCACCGCCGGGCCGTTGTGGAATCCGATGCGCGGAGGTTCCGGGGCGGGCAGCGGCGGCGGCTCGGAAGACTGCGCTTCTAGCGATTCTGAAGCGGCTCCTTGCGCGGTCTCCTGTGGGATGAGCGGTTCCTCGCGCTGCGGCTTGCCGCACTTATGGCAGAAACGCGCGTCCTCCGGGAGGATCGCTCCGCACGTACAGCGTTCAGGCACGCTCCCACTCACGCCTTCAGTGTCCCACGTTATCCTGAAACTTGTGTCAACCGCCATGCTCTCCACCGAACCCACTTTCGCCGATATTCAGGCGGCCTCCCGCCGCATCGTCTCCATCGCCCGCCGCACCCCGGTGATGACCTCGCACACCTTCGACGCCCAGGCCGGCGTGGAAACGCATTTCAAGTGCGAGAATCTCCAGACCGGCGGCGCGTTTAAAATCCGCGGCGCGGCGAACTTCATTTATTCGATGCCGGAGGCGGATCGCGCGCGCGGCGTGGTGGCGTTCTCCTCCGGTAATCACGCCCAGGCCGTGGCCATCGCGGCGCGGTCGGTCAAGATGCAGGCCACCATCGCTATGCCCTACGACGCTCCCCGCGCCAAGCTCGAAGCGACCAAGGGCTACGGCGCGCACGTCGTGTTTTACGACCGGCTGAAGGACGATCGCGTGGCATTCGGCCGGAAACTGGCCGAGGAAGGCGGAGCGACTTTGGTCCCTCCCTACGATCATCCGTGGATTCTCGCCGGCCAGGGCACCGCCGCGCTCGAATTGCTCGACGACGCGCCCCCGCTCGACGCCTTAGTGGTTTGCCTGGGCGGCGGCGGGCTCATGTCGGGCTGCTCGATCGCCGCGAAAGCGATCACCCCCGAGATTCGTTGTTTCGGTGTCGAGCCGGCCGACGGCAACGACACCTATCTTTCGCTCGCCGCAGGCAAGCGCGTGCACATTCCGCCGCCGGCGACCATCGCCGATGGTCTGCGCTCGCAGATTCCCGGCGAGTTGACCTTCCCGATTCTCCAGAGGAATCTCGAAAGCGTGATCCTGGTGAGCGAGGACGAAATTCGCGCGACGTTCAAGTTTCTGCTGACGCGGATGAAGATTCTGGTCGAGCCGAGCGGCGCCGTTTCCGCCGCTGCCGTGCTGTTCAAAAAATTGCCGCCGGGCTTGAAACGCGTGGGCGTCGTGCTCTCCGGCGGTAACGTGGATTACGAAATGCTCGCGAGCCTGTAAAGCACTTTCGTAGATCACCTGAACCGTGGTTGTGGGGCAGGGCTTCCGCCCTGCGGCCGGGCTTCTGCCCGGCGTAAGGTTAGCCGGCTGGAAAGCCGGCTGCAGCCCGGAAGGCTGCCCCACAAGAACTGAGAAAATCTTCAGCGGCTCGCCACCTGCGCCGGGGTCGAGAGACCCTCGGTGATCTCGATCTCCGTGCCCCACGGATCGGTGATGTACACGATCCGCAGATTGGCGGCGTTCGGGGTGTTGCGGATCGCCGCGTCGGTCTTGATGCCGGCGGCCGTGAGCTTGGCGACGAACGCGTCGATATTGCGCACCTCGAAGCCCATGTGATCCACCGACCGCCCCTTGGTGGGAACCTGCGGCTCGCTCTTCGCCAGCGTGATCTCGGTGCCGGGGACGTTCGCCGTATCGTACTGGGCGCGCTTTCCGGGCGTCGCGCCGAAATTCTGCACGTACCACTTCTGCGCTTCCAGCGGATCGGGCACGAACAGGTGGATATGGTGCATCGCCAGCGGCGTCGGAATCGCCTTGTTCTCGTAAATCTCGACGCGCAC
This sequence comes from Bryobacteraceae bacterium, assembly GCA_035934795.1. GTDB lineage: Bacteria > Acidobacteriota > Terriglobia > Bryobacterales > Bryobacteraceae > Palsa-187. Next base: position 60,313 of record DASYXM010000035.1, read on the forward strand.
GTTATCCGGCCCCGTCAGGAAGCCCTGGCCGACGGTGGGATTTTTAACGGGTTCCCACTTGAGCCCCGCGGCCTGCCACTTGGCGACCATGGGTTCGAAATCGCGCACGTAGAAACCGAAATGGTTGATGGTGGAGCCGACCGTCCCGCCCGTTGGATCCTGCTTGCGGATCAGCACGTAGATGCCGGGGAACTGCGCCATGGTGAGCTTTTCGCGCTGTACGATCTTGCCGCCGACCTGGGTCCAGAACTTGACCTGGGCGTCGACGTCGCTGGCGTTGATGTGAACATGTCCAATGGCGGCGCCTGCCGCGTTGGGCGCCGCGAGCTGGGCGAGCGCCGGAGCCACGGCAAGAGCGGTGATGGTTGCGAGGAGAAGTGGAGTCTTCATAGCACACTACTGTATCAGTCGGCGGGGCGTTTGGCGAGGGGCTGTCATAGCCAGTGGTACCTAATAGGTCGTTCCTGGCGTCAGTCACCGAGAATCTTTGTTGCCGATTATGACCGCGACAATCGTAGCGAGAAAGGTGGCTATGATTCCCGCTACAATGCCGTTGCCAGCGGAAGCTAGGTATGTTGCCGCTCCAATACCGGTCACTGCCACGACCCCTCCAACGATCATGGCGATTCTCTTAGTGATAGTCGCCGTTGAGTTCCTTTCTTAAGCGATGTCGAACTGCCGCTTATCCATCACCTCTACTTGATCGATGATCTTTCGCGAAAGCTCAAAAATTTGATCAGGCGTAAGTTTGTCCCAAACTTTCGGGGGAATTTGTTGAATGTTGACCTGCTGGTTAAATTGGAACGGGGCGCTCGTCCGAGGCGGCAAAACAGGTGGAATTGTCGGTGTAGGAGTGGCGGATCGTTCAGGATCAGATGAAGCCGAGGTCAAATCTAGCGGCTGCTGAGCATCGGCGTCCTTACCATTTCCCTCAGGCATAGTCGAACGAAAGTTGCTTCCAGCCGCTGGCGGCGTCGAAAGCATTTGCTACCAATTCCTTACTAGTCTGAGCTGGTACGATATCGAGGAAGTAGGTGATCTGACGCATGGAAGCTGGTTAACTATAACGGGTTTTGGCTATGGACCTGAGAACGGTATGAGTAAAACCAGTCGAGCACTTTTGTCCTATCGTCCACCGAGACGCGCCTAGGCATGAATGCCTGAATCTGGAAACCGTTGTGAGTATTGAGCACGTTGTAGACGATCATTTTTCTCGGAATATAGTGTGTCCCTATCACGTCTCCAGGCTATCATAGGCTCTTTAAGATTTGGTCACGGGTAAAACCCTAGCAGCCCGAGGTGAAAGGGGCTATTCTCACGCGGCGATGGAAGTCATTTGAGCCTCGGCCGGCCGGGCCATCCAGTTGCTGAATTTCCTGGCGAACATCGCCGAGCCAAACCAAAGGTGTCTGGAACCGCGCAGGAGCAAAAACAT
>DASYXM010000036.1:0-21388 GCA_035934795.1 Bryobacteraceae bacterium
TGGTTCTGCGGGACCCGCTGCTCCGCCGAGATATAGCTGAACACTCCACTTTGTTGTTGGTCGTCGCCTCGCATAAAACATAGACGACGCAGTCTGTTCCGGCGTCACGTCGGAATCCGCCTTTTTTCCGCAACCTGCTAAGTATTGAATATAATGAGCACGGAAAGGCACTGTCAATCGCGTCCGATGGGAATAGCGGAAACAAAGACGATCGAGATTGTGCTAAACGGGGAACGGCGGGAGGTTCCCGCCGGCCTGACCATCGACCGGCTGCTGGTCTGGCTCACAATGGACCCTTCGCGCGTGGCCGTGGAATTCAACGGCGCGATCGTCCGCAAGCCCGAATGGCCGGCGCTGGAGGTGGCGGCAGGCGCCCGGATGGAAGTGGTGTGGTTCGTAGGGGGCGGCTAGGGCGCTACGTGCCTCGCCCTCTGCCTTTTCGGGGGCACCCCTAAAGATTGGGACCAAAGTAACCCTGTTGACAGACCCCGTAAGTCGAGTACAATCGAAAAGTCCCCTATGGCACAGGCGCTCAAATCCAGGAAGAATCGCGCGGAGTCCGCCGGCGCGGAACGAACATTTTCATCAAGCGATGTTTCCGGCATAGCCGACGTCAGCCTGCGCCAGTTGCAGTGGTGGGACGAGCGCAAGGTGGTTTCTCCGCGCCATGAGGGGCACCGCCGCGTCTATCTGGCTCCCGAAGTGGTGGAGATCACCGTGATCGCCGAGCTACGCCGCAAGGGATTCTCGCTGCAGAAGATCCGCCGCGTGCTGCGGTTCCTGCAAAAAGAGATGGGACGCCGGCTGGCGGAAGTGATGCAGGCCGTTTCCGATCTGCACCTGGTGACCGACGGCAAGTCGATCTACCTGGAAGACAAGCACGATCGCATTATCGACATCCTCAAGAGTTCGCGGCAGCCTATGTTCCTGGTGTGCGTGAGCGATCAGGTCCGGCGCCTGGATCAATCCGAACGCAAGCCCGTGCGCATGGAGCCCGGCGTGCTCGTGCGACGGATGCGCAGCACCGGCTAGCTTCCGTTTCGGCCCGTGGCATCGGTTCGGCGCTGGTCGCTGGCCTTTTCCCCGGGGCGTTCCACCCCCGGCTTGCCCTTGACGGCAAGCTGTTATACTTATGGCGGAGGATCGGGATGCCGTCTCGCCGCTCATATTTCCTTGTTCCACTCATCATCGCCGTCTGTTCTGTCGGCGCGGGAATCTTTGTTTCGCGGAGCGTTTCGGCGGCCTCGCCGGCCGACGATCCGGTCAACCAAAGCATGAAGTCCTTCACCGCCGTCTACGACCTGGTGGAGCAGAACTTCGCGGATAAGGTCGATCCGGACAAGGCCGTCTACCGTGGCGCGGTCCCTGGCATGCTGCGGACGCTCGATCCGCATTCCAACTTCTTCGATCCCAAGGAATACGCGGCCCTGCGCGAGGATCAGCGCGGCCAGTATTACGGCGTCGGGATGCAGGTGGGTCCGCGCAACGGCAAGACGCTGGTGATGTGGCCGTTCGAAGGGTCGCCCGCGTATCGCGCCGGGTTGCGGCCGGCCGATTCGATTGTCGCGGTGAACGACCACAAGACCGAAGGGCTGACCACCACCGAGATCGCCGACCTGTTGAAGGGCCCGCGCGGCACCAAGGTGCAGGTGACCGTGAGCCGCGAGGGGCAAGCGAAGCCGCTGACCTATGAAATCGTCCGCGACGCCATCCCGCGTTTCAGCGTGCCGGAAGCGTTCTGGCTGAAGCCGGGCATCGCCTACATCACCATCACGCAGTTCAGCGAAACCACCAGCAAGGAGCTGGAAGATAAACTCAAGCAACTCGGCGAGAGCAATATCAAGGGCCTGGTGCTGGACCTGCGCGGCAATCCCGGCGGCTTGCTGAACGAAGGCGTCGAAGTGGCCGGCCATTTCCTGAAGCGCAACGACCTGGTGGTGAGCCATCGCGGCCGCGCGCAGCCTAACAAGAATTACTACGCGCACACCGATAACGCCGGCCGCCAGTATCCCGTAGTGGTGGTGGTGAGCCGCTCGTCGGCCTCGGCCGCCGAGATCGTCACCGGCGCGCTGCAAGACCACGATCGCGCCTGGGTGCTGGGGGAAACCACGTTCGGCAAGGGACTGGTGCAGACCGTGTTCCCGCTGAGCGAAAACACCGGCCTCGCTCTGACCACCGCGCATTACTACACCCCCAGTGGACGCCTGATTCAGCGCGATTATTCGAGCATCTCGTTCCTGGATTACTACTATCACAACACCGGCGATTCCAAGAACCTTTCGGATGTGAAGATGACCGATAGCGGCCGCACCGTCTACGGCGGCGGCGGCATCACCCCCGACGAGAAGTTCGAAGCGGCCAAGCTGAACAAGTTCCAGATCGAAGTGCTGCGAAAGTACGGCTTCTTCAACTTCTCCGCCCACTACTTCGGCCCCAAGGCCGACGCCCGTCTGCCCAAAGGCTGGGAGCCGGACGAAGCCCTGGTTAACCAGTTCCACCAATATTTGCTCGACAACAAGTTCGAATTCACCGAGGCCGATTTCACGGCTAATCATCAGTGGGTGAAAGAGCAGCTGAAGCACGAGATGTACATCACCGCGTTCAGCTACGAGCAATCCCAGCGCGTCGCGATCGAACAGGACCCCGAAGTGGCCCGCGCGGTGGATGCCATGCCCAAGGCCACGGCGCTGCTTGAAAACGCGAAGAAACTGCTGGTCCAGCGTATCGCGCAGCAGGAACGCGCCGCGCGGTAACGCTAGTTGCCGGGCAGTATGACCAAGTACGCCGTCGTGATTCATCCGGAGCCGGCCGGCGGATTCTGGGGTGAGGTGCCTGCGCTGCCCGGCTGCTACTCGCAGGGTGAGACAGTCGAGGAGCTTCTGCGGAACATTCGAGAGGCAATCGACGGAGTGCTTGAAGTCATGCGTGAAGAAGGGCGCGTGCCGGAAGACGACGTTCAAGTCGTGGAACTGGCGGTTTGAAGCGGATCACCCGGTCTGGGGCTTTGCCGCGAGCTCGAACAGGCAGGCTGGACCCTGAAGCGAATTCGTGCAGTCACCACATTTTTGTGAAGGCCGGAGAACTGAAGGTTCTTTCCCTTCCGATTCATGGCAATCAGCCGGTTAAGCCTGGCTTGGCGGCGCGGATCGCAAAAGATGCCGACCTGAGTTGGTAAGCACTGTTTTCCATCCCTTCCTGTTCTCGAAACACTCTGTCACAATAGTGACTTGATCCCTCAGATCACGGTCCTCGACGCAGGGGGACAATACTGCCACCTGATCGCCCGTAAGGTCCGCGAGCTTGGCGTATACGCCGACGTGGCCCCCAGCGAAACCCGCGCTTCCGAGCTTCTCGGCCGCAAGGGCGTCATCATCTCGGGAGGACCTTCCAGCGTCTACGATCCCGGAAGTCCCACGATAGACCCCGCTCTGCTCGCTTCGGGCGTCCCGGTTCTGGGGATCTGTTACGGCCAGCAGTTGATCGCCCATCTTTTGGGAGGCTCGGTGACACCGGGAGAGCGCGGCGAATACGGATTCGCGCAGCTTGACGTGACGGAACCGGACACGTTGCTTCGCGGCCTTGCCGGGAACCGGCAAGGGCCGCAACAAGTGTGGATGAGCCATCGAGATCTGGTCGCCGAGGTTCCCGACGGGTTCCAAGTGCTGGCCCGCACGGAGACTTGCCCCATTGCAGCGATGGGATCGGACCAGCGCCGCCTGTACGGCGTGCAGTTTCATCCCGAGGTCGCCCATACGCCCTGCGGCAAAACGATCCTCACAAATTTCGTCGAAGGCGTCTGCGGCTGCACCAAGGATTGGGACCCGGCGCGTCAGGTCGCCTCCATCGAAGATCATATCCGCGAAGCGGCCGCGGGCCGCAACGTATTCTTTTTCGTCAGCGGTGGCGTCGATTCGACGGTCGCCTACACGCTGTGCCTGAAAGCTCTAGGCCCGGGTCGGGTGCACGGCACTTACGTGGATAGCGGCCTTATGCGCGAGGGTGAAACCGAATCCGTGCGCTCGAGCTTCGCGCGCCTGGGCGCCCAAGGCTTCTTCGTTGAGGACGCCCGCGAGCGGTTTCTCACCGCGCTCTCGGGAATCGCCGATCCCGAGCGCAAGCGCCACGTCATCGGAGAAAAATTCGTCGAGGTGCAGGAGCGCATCCTCGATAGCGAACATTACCTCGACGGCCGCTGGATTCTGGGGCAGGGAACCATCTATCCCGATACCATCGAATCCGGCGGAACAGCGAAGGCCGACCTCATCAAGACCCATCACAATCGCGTCGCGGGAATTCAGAAGCTGATCGATGCCGGGCGGCTGCTCGAGCCGCTCTCGTCTTTCTATAAGGACGAGGTCCGCGCCATCGGCCGCGAGCTGGCGATCCCCGCCGAGCTGCTCGCGCGCCATCCCTTTCCCGGTCCCGGCCTGGCCATCCGCTGCCTTTGCTCGGAGACCGCCGGCGTACCCCAGCGCGCCGTGGAAGGCTGGATTCTTCCCGTCCGCTCCGTGGGCGTCCAGGGCGATTCACGCACATACCGGCCCGTGCTCGCGCTCGAGGATTTCCCGGCCTCGGAAGCGGAGGCCGCCGCGCTGATCAACCGCCGCACCGACGTGAATCGCGTGCTGGCGACAGTGCGCTCAACCGTTCCAATCGGCGAGCTGCGCGCTCGTCCCGCGTATCTCACCGAACAACGACTGGATCGTCTGCGCCGGGCGGATGCCATCGTTCGCAAGCTCACCCACGACACCGGATTCGATCGCGAAATCTGGCAATTCCCCGTAGTGCTGGTGCCGTTTGGTACGGCGGACCGGCCGGATTCGATCGTGCTGCGCCCCATCGATTCGGTGGACGGCATGACGGCCCGCGCGATCAGGATGCCACAGGAGCTCCTGCAGCGGCTGACCCATGAACTGGCGGATGTGGAAGGCGTGGCCGGCGTGTTCTACGATCTGACCAACAAGCCACCGGCCACCATCGAGTGGGAATAGAAAAACCGGGACTGCCTACTCTGCCCCGAGTCCTGCATTCGAAGGTTCGAGCAGCCTGGGGCGAGTGGGCAGAGCGGGCTGTCCCAGCGTCTTCAATGGAAAGCTACTCTTTCTTCTTGCCCATGGCCGGGCGATCGGACGTGGTCGGGGGCACCATGCCCTTGGCGCGATAGTACACCACGATCTCCCCGTACATTTCGTTGTCGTGGATGATGTTGAAGTACAGCGCGCTCAGCCGGCTGCGCTCGCCGCCGAACATCTTGATCTGCTGGGTGACGGTCGCGTCGGTCTGGCCGTCGTAGGCCGTATCGCAATAATCGTTGGATTCTTTCAGCGCAGCCACGACGTCGGCCTTGGAAGTCTTAGTCGCTTCCGCGTTGCCGCGCTTCTGCTCCCCCTTGGACCCGCCGCAGACCGCGAGCTGAATATCGGCGATGTGGCCGATGATTTGGGCGAACGTCCGGGTGTTGCCCGCTGCGGGCTTGAAGCTGTAATCGGCCTCCGCCATCCGGTCGGCGGATTTCACGAGCATATCCTTGGTGGCGGCCCACTGCTGTTTGAGTTCGGTGCTGAGCGGATTCTGCGCCGAAAGAGCGGTCGCGCCCAGAACGGTGGCGATGAAAATCGTCGCGGTTTTCATTTCAGTTATGTTTTCTCCCTGCCTGGTATGGCCTTCTCATTTTAGCTGAGGCAAGAGGGGCCACGGGTCCCGCTTTGGCTTGCGGCGGAAAGAAACCTGCAACTTTCCTGCCTTCAGCGCTTCTAATAGGTGTTGTGGATATCCCTATTACGTTGACAGACTTAGGGGGAATCTCTACAATCGGAAAGTACCCTCTCATGGCCCCTGTCGGCTTGAAAAGCCCCGTAAAACCCGCGATGTCGCTGCTGTCGAGGATCGGCAACACTCCGTTGATACGCCTCGCCAAGATCGACGAAGACCTGCCGGGGGTCGAGATCTACGCCAAGGCCGAGTTTTTCAACCCTGGAGGGTCCGTGAAGGACCGCGCCGGCCTCAATATGATCCTGGAAGGGGAGCGCGAAGGCAAGCTCACCAAGGATCACGTGCTGCTGGACGCCACCAGCGGCAACACCGGCATCGCGTACGCCATGATCTGCGCCATCAAGGGCTACCGCCTGAAACTGTGCCTGCCGGCGAACGCTTCGCACGAGCGTAAGCAAATCCTGAAAGCCTACGGAGCGGAGATGGTTTTTTCCGATCCCGGCGAGGGCTCCGACGGAGCCATCCGGCTGTGCCGCCAGATTTTCCAGGCCGGCGAGGAAAAATATTACTACCCGGATCAATACAGCAACCCGGCTAACTGGCGGGCGCATTTCGAGGGCAGCGGCGTCGAGATCATCCGCCAGACCGAGGGCGCCGTCACGCACTTCGTCACCAGCATGGGCACCAGTGGAACCTTCGTCGGTACCTCGCGCCGGCTAAAGCAGGACCTGCCTCACGTCAAGTGCATTTCCGCGCAGCCTTCCTCGGGATTCCATGGCCTGGAAGGTTTGAAGCACATGCCGACGGCCATCGTCCCGGCGATTTACGACGCCTCGCTCGCCGACGAGAATCTGTGGATCGAAACCGAAGACGCCTATCGCATGACGCGCTGGCTGGGGCGCCACGAAGGATTGCTGGTGGGGATGTCCTCGGGCGCGAACGTTCACGCGGCCCGCCAGGTCGCCAAGCGCCTGGTGGGGGAAGGGAAGAGCGGCGTGATCGTCACGATGCTGTGCGACGGCGCCACCAAGTACCTTAGTGAAGCGTTCTGGAACGAACAGGATTGAATGGCCAAGGAGCCAGGAGACAGGAGCCAGGAGACAGAATCGCCCGGCCGCGAGCGAATGAGCGTCGCCGAGCAGTCGCAAGCCCAGGCGCTCAGGGTCTTCATTGCGTGGCAGCTTGCGCAGGCAATGAGGAGGACCAAAAAAGCAGTGATTGCAGCGTTGCTAAAGATGAGCTTCACGGAGATTGATCGTCTCTTGGACGCCGAGAACGACGTCGCGTTGTCCGATTTGCGGAAGATATCGGCCAGAATGCAGCACCGGGGGATATTCGACCACCTCTTTCACGTATGATCAGTATCAACAAGAAGCCCTGGGACCTGATGGTCGCCCATGCCGAGAAGGCGTTTCCCAACGAGTGCTGCGGCGCCATGATCGGGACCATCGACGGAGACTCGAAGAGCGTCACTCTCGCCGAGCCGCTCGAAAACGCCTACGCCGGCTCCCAGGGCGCCCGCTATGAGCTGCGTCCCGAGGACCTGCTGGCGGCGGACAAGAAAGCGCGCGCCGCGGGGCTCGATCTGATCGGTATTTTTCATTCGCATCCGGATTGCGACGCGTACTTCTCCAAGACGGATCTGGAGAACTCCTGCCCCTGGTATTCGTTCGTCGTACTATCGATTAAGGGCGGCAAGTTCGATCACGCCAATTGCTTCCTGCCGAACGCCGAGCAGACCGCCGCGGAGAGAGAAGACCTGATATGGCCAAAGTCCTGATCCCAACCCCGTTACGCCAGTTCGCCGACAAACACGACGCTGTCGAACTCAACGGCGCCTCCGTTGGCGACGTGCTGGCGGCGCTGACCACGCGCTTCCCGGACCTCCGGAAGCAACTGTTCAACGACGAGGGCAAGCTGCGGAGTTTTGTAAACGTTTATTTGAACGACGAAGATATCCGTTATCTGAAAAAGGACGCGACACCGGTTGCCTCCGGCGATACGCTGTCGATCGTCCCGAGTATCGCTGGAGGCATTGGTGGGGCGGCCCTTCGGGGCGGCAGCCGCGTTTCGACGCGGCTTAAGAAAAAGGGGGACGGACTACTCTGTCCCCGCCTGCAAGATTCCGACCTCACGCGCGCGCCCCAGAGTGGACAGAGCGGTCTGTCCCCTTTTTCCCGGTCTGGAGGTGTTTAATGGCGACTCTCGCACCGCCCGTTGAATTGACGAAAGACGAAATCCTGCGCTATTCGCGGCACCTGATCCTGCCCGAAGTGGGCATGGAAGGGCAGTTGAAGTTGAAGCAGGCCAAGGTCCTGATGGTGGGTGCCGGAGGCCTGGGCGCTCCGCTCGGCCTGTATCTCGCCGCATCAGGGGTCGGGCGCATCGGCATCGTCGATTTCGACGTGGTCGATTTCACCAACCTGCAGCGGCAGGTGATCCACGGCACCAAGGACGTGGGCCGCAAGAAGCTGGATTCGGCTGCCGATGCGATGCTCGACATCAATCCTTACCTGCGGATCGACAAGTTCGATGCCGCGCTGTCGAGCGAGAACGCACTCGAGATCATCAAGGATTACGACATGGTGGTCGACGGGACCGACAACTTCCCGACGCGCTACCTGGTCAACGACGCTTGCGTGATTCTGAAAAAGCCCAACGTGTACGGCTCCATTTTCCGCTTCGAAGGGCAGGCTACTGTGTTCGCGTATCCGGGTGGGCCGTGCTATCGGTGCCTCTATCCGGAACCGCCGCCTCCTGGATTGGTTCCGAGCTGCGCGGAAGGCGGCGTGCTGGGAATCCTGCCCGGCATCATCGGATTGGTGCAGGCCACCGAAGCCGTGAAGCTGATTCTCGGCGTCGGAGAGCCACTGGTGGGCCGCTTGATGTTGTATGACGCGCTGGCCATGCGCTTCCGCGAATTGAAGCTGCGGCCGAATCCCGAATGCCCGGTGTCGGGCGATCATCCGACCATCACGGAGCTGATCGACTATCACGAATTCTGCGGCGTGCCGAATCCCCAGGAGGTTCAATCCGTGTCCGCTCCTTCGCCCGGATATGTTTCCGATACCGAAATCGATGCGGTTGCGCTGAAAGCCAAGCTCGATCGCGGCGACAAATTCCAGTTCGTCGACGTGCGGGAACCCTTCGAGTATCAGATTGCGCGCATTCCCGGTGCGAAACTGATCCCGTTGAACGATGTGCCGAAGCGCATCGGCGAGCTCGATCCGGACGTCGAGACCGTGGTCCACTGCAAGATGGGCGGGCGTAGCGCCAAAGCGGCCGATTTCTTGCGTTCGCAGGGTTTCAAGCAGGTGAAGAACATGCTCGGTGGCATTCTGGCGTGGAGCGATAAGGTCGACCCGAGCGTTCCGAAGTATTGACGTGTGACCCGCACTCCGCCGAACGACAGAAAATACTGCGTGTCATCCCGAGCGAAGTCGAGGGATCTGCTGTTGGTTCCGAATGGGAAAGCAGATTCCTCGCTACGCTCAGGATGACAGGATTGGCTGGTCACCGTTGTTCGAAGACCGATAACTTCCCGCGCGTCACCAGATAGCATTCCGAACCGCGCGGAATGAGCGCATCCTCGTGCTTTCATGAGGCAGGATGCTTCACTCACTCGATCTCTTAATCGGCTTCGCGACGGTCATGGCCGCGCTGAGCCTGGTGGTCACGGTACTGACCCAAATCGCGGTGGATACCTTCGCGTTGCGCGCCAAACACCTGCACACGAGCCTCATAGAAGTCCTCGGCCGCGCGGGAATCGAATTTCAGGCCGCCCGGAAAATTCTCGAAGTCTCGCAATTGACGGGTCGAACGCAGGTGACTGCTGCGGAGCTGACGGCGGCCGCCGGCGGCGCCTATTTCTCGCAGACTTTCGACACCGCGATGCGCCAGGCGTCGGAGCGCTTTACGGCGTCCAGCCGCTGGATCGTCGCGGCGATCTCCGTGGCTGTCGCGTTCGGGCTTCCGCTCGACATGCTGGATCTGTTCCGCACGTTTTCCTCCGGCGCGGGCGCGCTCATATTTCCGCCAACGCTCGCGCAATGGATGGAGCGCTGGCGGCACGTGAATCTCGCGGGCGTCGCCGGGAGCGCGGTGCTGCTCTCTCTCGGCGCGCCGTTCTGGTTCGAGGTTCTTAAGGATCTGCTAAAGCTAAAGGGACGGCAGGTGTAATGACTCCCGAATGGGTAGGCTGCGCGGAAGGTAATTTTCGCCGGGGGCGCTCCGCGAGCTGGCAGCCCGAAGCGATCGTGATCCACATCTCCGTCGGTTCCCTCGCTTCGGCCGACGCTTGGTTCCACAATCCCGCCGCACGGGTTTCGGCGCACTATCTTGTCGCGAAAAGCGGCGCGATCCATCAGTACGTGAACGAGGAGGACACCGCGTATCACGCAGGTGTTCCCGTGAAACCCATCTGGAAGCTGCTGCGTCCGGGTGTGAATCCAAACTCGTATACGATCGGCATAGAGCACGAGGGCCAGCCCGAGGATGTCTGGCCGGAGGAGCAATACCAGGCGTCGGCGGAGCTGGTAGCGGACATCGCCCAACGCTGGTCGATTCCGGTGGATGAGGATCACATCGTGTTGCATCGCGAAATCCGGGCCAACAAATCGTGCCCCGGATTCGTGTTCAACCGCGCCACGCTGCTCGCGAAGATCGCGGCGCTCTCCGTTCCACCTGCGGACCCGCCATCCGGAGAAATTCCGACCTAGCGGGCGTCGGCATGCCCCGATGCGCGAGAATCTCCTATTCAGAACCGCGCGCGTCAGCAAGCGGAGAGAGATGCAACGGCGAAGTTGCTACATTGAGAAAGCATGATCGTTGAAATAGAGGGCGTTCCGCTTCACCTGGCTCATCCCGATGAAATCAATGTCGCCTGGGTTGGCCAGGATGAGGTGATGCGGCAGTTGCTAGCGGCCTGGCTCGTGATCGACGAGCACGACCTGCCCATGAACCCGCGCCTGCTCGGCAAGCCCGGCGTCGGCAAGACGACGCTGGCGTACGCCGCGGCGCAGCGGCTGGGACGCGAAGTCTACATCATGCAGGCCACCGTGGACACGCGGCCCGAGGACCTGCTGGTGATTCCGGTGATCGAAGGGGAAGCCCGGCTGCGCTACGTCGCATCGCCGCTGGTGACGGCGATGTTGCGCGGAGGCATCGTGATCATCGACGAAGGCAACCGCATGAGCGAGAAGAGCTGGGCGAGCCTCGCGCCTCTGCTCGACAATCGGCGCTATGTGGAATCCATCGTCGCCGGGATCAAGATCAAGGCGCATCCGCTATTCCGGCTGGTCGCGACCATGAACGACGACGCCAGCACCTTCGACTTGCCCGAGTACATTCATTCGCGGCTGCAGCCGCAGATCCTGATCGATTTTCCGGAGCGCCACGAGGAGTACGCCATCCTGAAGGAGAACCTTCCGTTCGGCGACGACTACGTGCTGAACTACGTGACTGATTTTCTGCAGCACGCGCACGCCGCCGACGAACGCTACACCGCGCGCGACGGCATCAACATAGCGCGCTTCGCCATGAAACTGGCCCGGCAGGACGCCGGTTCGGCGGGCGCGCCGTCTGGGGATGCCCTGAAAGACGCTATCGTGCAAACGCTCGGCGAAGAGGCGTTGCGCTATGTCCCTCGAAGCTGAGATTAAGTCCGGCGGGCTCGATCGGGGGCGAATCCGCTACTTCCCCGTGGCACCGGGGCGCGTGGAATTCACCATCGAGCTGCGCCGCCGCCTGCTCGCCGAAAAACCCGGCGTTGTCGCGGTGGAACTGCCGGAATTCCTCGCGGACGCTTACCAGCGGGCGCTGGCGCGGCTGCCGGAGATGTCGGTGATCCTGTATCATCGCGAGTCTTCGTCAGCGTCGAGCCGCGGATCGGGAGGCGATTCCGGTGACGACGAGCAGGCCATCTACGTCCCCGTCGAGCCCTGCGATCCGTTTGTAGAGGCGCTCCGCACGGCGGGAGAAATCGGCGCGCAGGTGATTTTCCTGGAGCCGGATACGGCCGAGCGCCCACACTTGCCCGACGTGTACCCCGACACCTACGCGATTCGCCGGATCGGGCTCGATAAGTACGTGGAAGCGTATCGCGTCTATCCGCAAACGCGGAATGAGGAAGTGACGGCTCACGCATCGGCGATGGCGTGGAAGCTGCAGGGAGCCGATCCGCTCGCGAATATTTTCGTGGTCGTGGCTCTGAACATGCTGGACCCGCTGCTGGACGCGATGGAGGCGCCGCAGCCTGCGCCACGGCGGTCGCCGCGCTATGAAACGCTGCTGCTGAATCCCCATCCCGAATGTCTGGCCGAGATCACGATCGAGTATCCGTATCTGCAGGAGCGCTACGAGTTCTTTCGCCTGGAAATGAAGGGCGAGGAGACGCTCGATCGTCCCAAGGTGCAGCACGACGTGTTGCGCGAGGCCGAAACGAAGTACCTGGCGTCGACCGGCGAGAGAGTCGTGCACTGGCAGCGCCGCACGATGGCCCGCTACACCCGCAATCTGGCGCACATCAGCGGCGATCTCGTGGCGGGCGTTTACGACCTGGCGGTGGCGGGACGGTCCGTCGCCGACGACAACTACGGCTGGGAAGTGTGGTCCATGGCGAACCGGTACCTGGCGCAGCAGGAGGTCTCGGATCTCGATACCGTGCGGCTGAGCGCGAGCGAGATCTGGATCAACACCAAGAAACTGCGCATCCGCCGCCGCCTGCCGCGCGCCAAGCAGCGTCTGAAGCCCGCGGGCCTGAAACCGCGCAAGCGCGAAAAATCTCCCGGCGAATGGGCGCGCCAGACCACCGGGGAGGCGATCTGTTCGTATCCTCCCGAGGACCTGGTGATCGAGGAGTACGGGCGCTTCATCAAACAAAAAGCCAAGGCGCTGCTTTCCGAGGAGCGCGTGCGCGTGGAGCCGTTCACCACCTCGATTCTGGACGGCATCGATATCCGCGAGACCATCCGCAACTGGCATCGCCGCAAGATTTTCGTGCGCAAGGCGGATCGCCTGGCGGGCGAGGTTGGCGCGGTGGTGGTGATCTTCGACGAGGATCGCGAGGATCGCTACACCTACCTGACCACCTGGCTCGGCGAGCATCAGAACGAATCCGACATGGCGTTTTATTCGACGCCGCCTTTCGATCGTCTGGTGGGGCCGGGAATCGGGCGGGCCGAATACGGGGGCCTGCTGATGACGCTGCCGCCGCGCCGCCTCTTCGACGTGTGGTCGGACCCGGATTACGAATTCGCGGAGAGCAAGCCGGAGCGCCTGCTGATGGCTGCGCTGGATTACGCTGTCGAGCGCTTCGTCGTGTACGTCGCGGCGAAACCTCCGCGCTCCATCTTCCGCTCCATCGCCAACCACCTGGGACGCAAGATTCTGTACGTGCCGCTGGGGCAACTGTCGCCGACCAAGCTCAAGAAGCTGCGCGTGGTGCACGTGCTCGATAGCTACAAACGTCGCGAGGAAGCAAAGGAATATTTGTGGTGATTCCGTTGCGCGCTACACCGCCGCCATCACGGCTGCCGGATTCTCCTTTGCCGCCGTTCGCGGATCGAACTTCACGCTCACCAGCTTCGAAATCCCCGGCTCCTGCATGGTGACCCCGTAGAGCGCCTCGGCCACTTCCATGGTGCGTTTCGCGTGCGTGATCACAATGAATTGCGTGTCGGCCGCCATCTCCTTCACCAGGCGCGTCAGCCTTTCGATGTTAGGCTCGTCGAGCGGTGCATCGACTTCGTCCAGGATGCAGAACGGGCTTGGCGTGTAGCGGAAGATGGCCATCAGCAGCGCCATCGCGGTCAGCGATTTCTCTCCGCCCGAGAGCAGCGCTATGTGCTGGAGCTTCTTGCCGGGAGGAGAAGCCATGATATCGATGCCGCTCTCGGCCAGGTTCGTCTCGTCGGTGAGGCGTATCTCGCCCTGCCCGCCGCCGAACAGCGTGCGGAACATTTCCTTGAAGTGCGCGTTGACCGCCTCGAAGGCTTCCTTGAAGCGGCGGCGCGATTCCGTATCCAGCTCCTGGATGGCCTTCTCGGTATCGCGGATGGAATCGATCAGATCCTGGCGCTGCGTATTCAGGAAATCGTAGCGCTGCTGGGCTTCCTTGAATTCCTCGAGCGCTTGCGGATTCACGGGACCCAGGGCCTCGATGCGCGCCCGTACCTCCTCATAGCGCTGTTCCAGTTCGTCCACATTCATTTCGGGCCCATCCTGGGCCCCTCGCTGGGAAAGGGCGGCTTCTTCGGCCGAGGCGATCGCCGAGGCGGGCTCGCTTAATTCCTTGCGGCTGGTCTCGTCGAGATGCTTCAGATCGGACTGCCGGCGCACCAGTTCCAGCTCGATCTGCGAGCGCTGCTCCTGCGCCGCCTGCGCATCTACGCGCAGGGACCGCAGCAATTCGTTCAGGGCGGCGAGGGCCGTGCGGCCGCCGGCTTCCTGGGCCGTCAGCACGCCCACGGTCGCGACGGCTTCCCTGGTGTGATCCGCCAGCATCTGCGCGCGCTCATCCAGCTCGATGTTATCGGCGAGCAGTCGGTTGCGTTCCACCCCCATGCGTTCGGCGTCGGCGGCCAGCCGATCGCGGCGCGCGGCCAGCTGCTTCACCTCGGCATCGAAACGCGCCGCCGCGGCTTTTTCGGAACGCGCACGCTCTTCGAGCGCCGCCAGCGCCGCCCGCAGCGCGGAATACTCTTCGCCGATCGCATGCGCATGCGTTTGCAGTGTCTCGAATTCGCTGCGAGCTGTCTCCAGCGCTTTTTCCTGATCGAAGCGCGCCTGCTCCTTTTCGGCCGCCAGCAGATGATTGCGCTCGCGCTGCTCGCGCGCTTCCCGATCCTGGCGCGCCAGGCGTTCCAATTCCAGGCGAGCGGTGGACAGGCTGGATCCCGCGCGCGCGTGCTCTTCGGCAAGCTTGCGCTGCTCGTGATCGAGCGCCAGCGCGTCCTTTTCCTGCGCCTGCTGCAGCGCGCGGACCTGCTCGAGTTCCTCTGTCAGTTGCGCGACGGCGCGCTCCAGACTTTCGAGCTCGGCGGTCAGATCGTCGGCTTCGCGCTCGTGTGTCTCCACGCGGCCCGTCAGCTCGCGCAGCTCGCGCTTCATCGCGAGCGGTCCCGACGCGCTCTTGCGGCCCACGGTGACGGTGTCGCCGTGATAGCTTGCACCATCGGCGAGCAGGAAGTAACAATCCGGATGGGCGCGAGCCAGGCGCGCGGCTTCCACGCGATCCGACGCGAGGTAACATCGCGACAGGCGCGGCAGGAATCCTTGGCGGCCTTCAGAAAAACCGTTCGTCAAGCGAACCGCGTCGCGAAGTTTTCCGGCGACGCCGGGTTCATCGGAAAAATCGGGACCGCTGAGCGAAGATCCGGGTCCATCGTGGACCAGAAACGTCGCACGGCCGTCGGATTCGGCGCGCAAAAACGCGACGCCCTGTTCTGCCTCGGCCCAATTCTGGACCACGACATACTCCAGTTCCTCGTGGAGGAATTCCTCCGACGCTCGCTCCCATTCGGGCTGCCTCACCTCGACAAAATCGGCCAACACGCCCAGGGGCCGGAATCCCCCGGCCTGACCGCGTTCGATTTCCGTGAACAGGCGTTTCACGGATTCGGTGGTGTAGGCGCGATGCGACAGAATCCCTTCGAGCGATTCCTGCCGCGCCCGTTCCGCGGAAAGCGCGTCGCGCAGGGACTGCGAGATCGCGCGCACCGAACCGACCCGCTGCTGGCCGATCTTCAGTTCTTCCTCGACGCGCTGACGCCGGGTCGACAAGGTCTCCAGCTCCCGTTGCCGGGCCGAAAGGCGCGTGGAGATCTCGGCTTTGGTCCGATCGAGCCGCGCCAGATCGGCCAGCGCGCCGTCTTCTTCCTTGCGTGCGCGCCCCGCATCGCGCTCCATGGACGCCAGATATTCGTCGATTTGCGCCAATTGATTGCGCAGCGCGGATGCCTCGCTCATCAGGCGCAGTACCTGCTGGCGCGCGGTCTCGATCTCGCGTTCCCGCTCCCGCATGTTGGCCTGCACCGCGTCGCGCTCGGCCGCTTTCGTCTCCAGGTGCTGGCGAGCTTCGGCGTAATCCCGTTCGACGACGCCGAGCGATTCGAGACACGCGGCGAGCTCGGCCGATTCGCGCGCGTGGCGCGCAGCGAGATTCTGAATCTCCGTTTCGCTCGCGCCCAGCCGTTCCTCGATCGCGCCGATCTCGCGCGCCTGCGATTCCAGGCGTCCGCGCGTGCGCTCCGTATCGACGTTCAGCTCGGCCACACGCGCGCGCGTCGCCGTTAGCGACGCCTCCACCTGATAGCAGGACTCCTGCGTCCCGGCGTGCTCCTGTTCCTTAGCCTGCACTTCGGCGGAAAGATTCTGGAGCGCGCTGTGCGCCTGACTCAGGTCCAGGGCGAGTTTCGCGGCGTCGCGCTCCAGTATACGGAAGCGTCCCGCTACGGCGCGGCGCAGATGCGCCAGCATTTCGCCCCGCAGCTCTTCGTAGCGCCGGGCCTTGGACGCCTGGCGCTTCAGCGAGTTGGCCTGGCGCCCCACCTCTTCCAGAATGTCGAACACGCGCGAAAGATTCTGTTTGGCGCCTTCGAGCTTCGCTTCGGCCAGGCGCTTGCGCGTCTTGTATTTCCCGACGCCGGCGGCTTCCTCGATGATGGCGCGGCGGTCGGCCGGCTTGTTGGAAAGAATCTGCCCGATGCGGCCCTGTTCGATGATGGCGTAGCTTTCCGGGCCCAGGCCGGTGCCCGAAAACAGATCCTGAATATCGCGCAGCCGCGCCGCGTGTCCATCGATGAGATATTCGCTTTCGCCGGAGCGGTACAGGCGTCGTGTGATGGTGACTTCGCCAGGGTGGCCGTGGGCGCGATGACCCACGCCGCTGGCGGCACGTCCCAGGGCAAGCCCCGCCGTAAGTCCCGGGGCCGTGCCCTGCCCGTTCTCCGCGACGTGTCCATTCGTTCCGTTTAATCCGGGGGCGGTATGCAAACCATCGAGGGCGGGGGATTCGCCCTGGGGGCCTTCTTCCAGATGGACCGCTGCGGCAGAGCGCACGGCCGGATCGATCATGGTCAGCGTGACTTGAGCCATCCCGAGCGGTTTGCGCTCGCGCGTTCCCGCGAAGATCACGTCTTCCATGCGGGCGCCGCGCAGGCTCTTGGCGCTCTGCTCGCCCAGAACCCAGGAGATGGCGTCGCTGAGGTTGGACTTTCCGCAGCCGTTGGGGCCCACGATCGCCGCGACGCCCGAGCCGTGGAACCGCATCTCCGTCCGGTCGTAAAAGGACTTGAATCCCTGGATGTCGACGCGTTTCAGCTTGAGCAAAGCAGCACCCTCCTCATTACAGACGCTTCTCGGGGGGGTACTTCAATCCTAAACCGATTCAAGGTGAAAGTAAAGCACCTCGGCTACTGGGTCTTGGGGTTCCTCGCGCTAACCCACAAGATCTAGCGGGCTAGGGCGACGCTCTCCGGGCATACATTGTCACCCTGTGCGCTTGGGAGCTTGATCACATACCAAGTTCGGCCATGGATTGCGCACCCGGACGGAGGTCAAAGATGCGAATGAGATGCGTGCTGGAATGCACGTGCCCCCGTCTGCTCGATCGAGGGTGCCCTTTTAGTGGACGAACCGCAGAAATACCTCGGTCACGCCCGCCACTACCAGCGCGGCGGCCCCGACCTTAAGGCAGCGCTTAGCCAACGACGTGTCGGGACTGTCGGGACGAGGTTTCGCGACGGGGTCCTTGAAAATTCGGACGCCACACGGCTGGCACCAATCTTCTGCTACCGTCAGCGGTCTCTTGCAATAAGGACAGCGACCTTTTCCAAACATGATAATCGTCCTCCTCCAAAGACGGGCTGCTCGCGCAGCCTTCCACGATCAGCCCCCACAGTCTGGGAACGAGCCAACACTGGAATTCGGGGCCACCTGTGACTAAGAACAGGATACCGCTGTTATAGGTGACGTTGCAAGAGGCAACTAGGTCTATTCCCCAAGGGGGTAAGTAGTCCTGCGGTCCTAGGACTCTGGTCCTAGGACTCGAGGCCAGCCAAGCCGAGATTAGCCGCCTGAGCTTGCATCGCGCGGATGCAGAACTCGATATGCTCGTCCAGATCGACGCCCATTTCCGCGGCGCCCCGCAGTATGTCGTCGCGGTTGATCGCACGGGCAAAGGCTTTATCTTTCAGCTTCTTTCGGACGCTTTTCGTATCTACTTCGTGAATGCTCCGGCCGGGCTTTACGTAGGAGCAGGCGGTCAGAAAGCCAGCCAGCTCGTCGCATGCGTAGAGGGCTTTCTCCAGGCGGCTGAGGCGCGGCACGCCGCTGTAATCAGCGTGCGAGAGGATGGCCCGGCGGATCTCCTCGGAGACACCCCGTTCGACGAGAATGGCTGCACCCTTAGACGGATGGTCGGCGGCGCTGGGGTGAATCTCCCAGTCGAAATCGTGGAGCAGGGCGGTGATGGCCCAAGTTCGCTCGTCTTCGCCGAACTTCCGGGCGTAGGCGACGACGCAGGCTTCCACGGCGAGCATATGGCGGCGCAGGCTGTCCGATTGCACGAATTCGCACACGATCCCCCAGGCTTGTTCCCGACTCACGGTCTTAGCATCAATTGTGTTGCCATCCATGAAATTCATGGTAGTCCAACGCCGCAGTCAAAAAAGACCCGTGTGTTAAACTAGGCCGTTGTCAGCGTCGTGCGTCGTCGTTTGGGACTGCAACGATGTGCGACGCGCTTTCCCGGGCCCGGAGCTCAGTTGGTTAGAGCGCCTGCTTGACACGCAGGAGGTCAGAGATTCGAGTTCTCTCGGGCCCACCACGCATCCCTCACCGAATCGGAATGAAAATCACGCGTCCATAGAGTTCAGAGGGATCACAGGCCCCCGCGATCAGCTCCAGGTCTTCGACACACTGGCTGACGGTCGCGTTGAGTTGGTGCGCATAAATTAACCCGGAAAACGCAAGCTCCGAGTGCTGGCGCGAGGATGCTTCGCGAAGCAAGTCGGCGTCCTGGGAGAAGAGAACTCGGTTGCGTGCTTGCGACCGATCCAGCAAAGCCGTGTCCGTAAAACGATCCGCGCCGTCTTCCTGCGCGGTCAGTACGTCAACCTTGCGGAGGCGCAGCGCGTCCGTAATAGCTGCGGGTACGTGCACGTCCATGTACAGCGCGACGCTCACCGGCTCTTGAGCGCAAGGAGTCTTCTGTAAAGAGGCGATTCGCGCTCTGCGGCGGCGAGACGCTCCACTTCCCGGCGCTGCCGGAGAATTTCAGCGTCCATTCGGTCTTTATTTTCGTAGTAATAAGAAAGCGCGGCGTGAATCTGAGCGAGGGAAAGTCCGGGGTGCTGTAAATGGATCTCCTCGGGACTCCAGCTATAGGCCAGCTTGTCCAGCACCACCTCGATGACTTTTACGTTGGTAGCTGTCATCCAGGCAACGCCCTGAGGATCGACTTCAATCAGCGTCGAGACTGGAGTCATTGCGCTCCCATTATAGCGGGCGTCCACGGTAGGGGAACATCGGCGCGCGGTCCAGGCGCCCGGCAAGGGTGCATTCCCGTAACGAATCGACAACCGCTCCGGGAAGCGTATTCCCAGTCCCCACTCCCCTGCGATTCCTGAATTAGGATAAAATCACCTAGTCCCGTGCCCCATCCCTTTGGGCACGTGAAACCGGCGGGCAGCCGGTTCAAGGAGTAAATAGCACTTATGAATCGCCGCGACTTTTTGAAGGTTTCCGGGCTGGCCTCGGCTGGCCTGCCCTTAACCGGCTCACGAATCTTGGAGGCGGCGGATGCCGCCACTTACACGCTCCGCATCGCGCCGGTGTCGCTCGAGATCGGTCCCGGAAAAATTATCAAAACGACGGGTTATAACGGGTCCGCGCCGGGCCCGGTTCTGCGATTCCGCGAAGGCAAGCCCGTGACCGTCGATGTGTTCAACGACACCGACGTCCCCGAGACGGTGCACTGGCATGGCCAGCACATCGCATCGGCGGTAGATGGATCGGTCGAAGAAGGGACGCCCGCGATTGCGCCTCACGGCCATCGCCGCTTTCGCTTCACGCCCAAGCCGGTGGGCACGCGCTGGTACCACACCCACTCCATGGCCCACGCCGATTTGACCCGCGCCGGTTTCGCCGGCCAGTTCGGCGTCGCCATCGTCGAGCCTGCCTCGCACCCCGGCGCCTACGACCAGGAGGTGGTCCTGGCGGCGCATCATTGGGAGCCCTCGATCTCCAACAAAGGCCCCGTCGATAACGGCTATGAAATCGATTACAAGCTGGCCACGCTCAACGGCAAGATGGCGGGCGCAGGCGATCCGATTCGCGTGCGCCAGGGGCAGCGCGTGCTGTTCCGCCTGCTGAATGCCAGCGCGACCGACGAGATCCGCTTCGCGCTTCCAGGCCACAAACTCAACGTGATCGCCATGGACGGGAATCCGCTGGCGCGTCCGCAGACGGTCGACATTCTTTATCTCGACATCGGCGAGCGCGTCGACGCCCTGGTCGAGATGAATAATCCGGGCGTGTGGCTGTTCGGCTCCACCAACGCGGAGGAGCGCATGATGGGCATGGGCGTGGTTGTCGAATACGCGGATAAAGGCGGGCAACCGCAATGGCAGCAGCCCGCGAATGTGGAACGCGGCCCCTGGGATTACACGCTATTCAGCACTGGTACCGCGCCGCAGCCCGACCACACCTTTGAGATGAAGTTCCAGAAGATTCCCGGCAATCACAAGGACTTCAATCACTGGACCATCAACGGAAAATCGTACCCCGATATCGAAAAGCTGCGCCTGGAAAAGGGCAAGCGGTATCGCATGGCGTTCAACAACGATAGCGGCGACACCCATCCGTTGCATCTGCACCGCCACACCTTCGAGATCACCGAGGTGGGCGGAAAACCCATGGCGGGGCTGATGAAGGACGTGATCAGCGTCGCGCGCCGCAACACCGCATCGATCGATTTCGTGGCCGATAATCCGGGCCTGACGCTGTTCCACTGCCATATGCAATTGCACATGGATTTCGGCTTCATGCAATTGCTGGACTACGCCGGCTAGGTCGAAAAAGGGGACAGGCTACTCTGTCCCCTCCCACAACCTTCCTTGTGCAAGCGTCGGCCCGGGAGTGGACAGAGCGGCCTGTCCCTTCTTTCGCCGCGCCTGAAGAGATTCTCGTAGGAGTCGTCTTCGCCCGAGCGCAAGCGTGGTTCGCGAAGCGTCTGAAAAACGTCGAACCTGGGCGGTCGCCAGACTGGTACCGGCTGAAGCAAGTGTCCCCATTTAGCCAAAGCCGACTGCGTAATTTAGCCAAACTGACCGCCCGCGTCTGGAATTCAGAATACCCTGCGTACTAAACCGAAAAAACCCTTGACAAGTTCTGGGAATGAGCGTACAGTTCCCCGCAAGGGGATGGGTAACGGGGTGCACGTCTCACAGGCGCGCGCCGTATTTTAGCAATCCCTTTTTGCAAATAGACTCAGGAGAGCCGCGGATAAGCGGTCGTGCGAATTATTTGTAGTGCGCTAGCAGGTTGCGGAAAAAAGGCGGATTCCGACGTGACGCCGGAACAGACTGCGTCGTCTATGTTTTATGCGAGGCGACGACCAACAACAAAGTGGAGTGTTCAGCTATATCTCGGCGGAGCAGCGGGTCCCGCAGAACCA
>DASYXM010000037.1:0-15769 GCA_035934795.1 Bryobacteraceae bacterium
GCAAGCTGCAGCCTGAAGCCTCAGGCCATGGCCCCGGTGCTGCCCCTTCGGGCCTCACCGGGACGCGAATTTACTCACAAAACGAATTCCACGGCGACGGAATCACGCCCCCTACTTGGTTTTTCCGCAGCCTGCTAGAGAATGCCAAGCTAATTCCTTGAATTAGCCGGAAGTCGTGGTGCACGTGCGGTTCCGGCAACTGGGTGCGTCGTTTAACAGGGGGTGAGATATGGCTGGTCTTTTGGGTAGGGCGCTTTGCGCGCTGGCGGGGGTTGTTGTGTTCATCGCTCTGGGGCATGGCTTGGTTTTTGCCCAGGGTTCCACAGGGGCTATCACAGGGTCGGTCAAAGACGTGTCGGGCGCCGTGTTGCCGGGGGCCGCGGTCACGCTCAAACATACGGAAACTGGACTGATGCGTAGCGCGCAGGCCGACGTAGCCGGCGGTTTCAGCGTCCTATCGCTCCCGGTAGGCCAGTACGAGATAACTGCGGAAAAGATGGGATTCCGGAAGGAAGTGCGGAACGGAATAAACTTGGCGGTGGGTCAGGAGGCGGTGGTGGATTTGATACTGCAGGTGGGCAGCATCGACCAGCAGGTCACCGTGACCGGCGAGGCTCCTCTGGTGAACACCACGGTGAGCTCAACTTCCGGCCTGATCACCGAAAACCAGCTCAAGGACCTACCCCTGAACGGCCGCAGCTTCGATCAGCTTCTGACGCTCAACCCGGGCACGTCCAACAGCAGCTCGAATACCTTCAATGGGAACGCCTGGGCCACTTACTCGGTGGCCGGCAAGCGGCCGGAAACCAACCGGTTCATCGTCAATGGTGTCGATTATATTGGCGGGAATTCGACCGGCCTTTATATCACTCCGTCGGGGGCCAGCGGGATGTTGCTGGGCGTGGATGCGGTGCGGGAATACAACGTCGTCACGGACACCTACGGCGCCGAGTATGGGAAACGGGCGGGAGGGCAGATCAGCATCGTGACCTCCTCGGGAACCAACCAACTGCACGGAGAGGCGTTCGAGTTTCTGCGTAACAGCGCCTTCGACGCGCGGAACTCCTTCGATAGCACCATTGGCACACCTCCTTTCAAGCGGAATCAATTTGGTGGCGCGCTCGGCGGCCCGCTCAAGAAGGACAAGCTATTCCTCTTCGGCAACTATGAGGCGTTCCGGCAGCGGTTAGCGGTGAGCGACACCGCAGTGGTGCCGGGCGCGATGGCGCGCCTGGGCCGCTATCCCAATGGTTCGCCCATTCCGAATGTGAAGATGCTGGCGTACGCTAACGCCTTCTGGCCGGCGCCGGACGGTCCGGACCTGCCCGACGGAACCGCGTTGAGCCATACCAATCCCGGGTCTTCGACGAACGAAGATTTTGGCTTGGCGCGCTTCGACTACATCGTTTCCAACAAGGATACCTTCTCAGCCAACTACACCATTGACAGCGGGAACAAATTGTACCCTCGCCCGAACGCGTTTTATGCCCAGAACACCGAGATCGACAGCCAGACGGCGGGCCTCCAGGAAACGCACGTTTTCTCTCCGAGCGTCGTAAATCTCGTGACCTTGGGGTATGCGCGGGCGTTTTCAACCAACGTGAGCGGGCCCGTAGTGCCGGTCGACCCGAGCTTGGTGTTTATGCCCGGGGGTAATCCCGGCTCCATCATCATCGGGGGCGGGATCTTTACAGTCCAACAGTCCAGCGTCGTGCCGGCCGACAGCGCCAACCCCACTGCCGGTGCAAGAAATTACTACACCGAAGCCGATGACCTGCACTGGATCAGAGGCAAACACTCCTTCAGCGCGGGGGGCTGGATTCAGCGCGTAGAAAACAATGTAGCGGGGGGACCTCAGGGATCGGCAGCGAATGTCGCCTACAAGTCGGTGACGGACTTCCTTCAGGACAAAGCGAGCCAGGCTCTGGTGGTTCGGAATCCGGTGATGGTCGGTTACCGGTCGCTCGAAGCCGCCTGGTATGTCCAGGACGAAATCAAGCTCCGGCCGAATCTCACCATGCGCGTGGGCTTGCGGGACGAGATGACTAACGGATGGAATGAAGTCGCCGGCCGGTGTGCCAACTACCAGTATGATCCAGGCTTCGTGATCCAGACCAATCCGACCATCGGCAATTCCTGCCTGGCGGCAAACAATGCCAAAGCGTTGTGGCAGCCGCGCGTGGGTCTGGCCTGGGACCCCACCGGCACCGGAACCTGGGCGGTGCGGACGGGCTTTGGAATCCACAACGATCTTCTTGACAACCTCACCGGGCGAGCCTACCCCAATCCCCCGTATCAAGCCCGCGAGCAGTTGATCGTGACGAACGGGTTCCTGCCTCTGCTTCCGCTCCAGAAGAACGTTCCGCTCCCGCCCACCTGCAATCCACAATTAGTGGCGGCGAAGCAGCTCTGCTCGATTTATCAACCCGGCGGTTTCGATCCCTACGTGCACACACCCACCGTCCAGATGTGGAATTTTACGGTGGACCGCCAGCTCGCTAAGGACTTGATGCTTTCGGTGGGCTACGTGGGTAGCCAGTCCTACCACACCAGCTTCTCGGTGGATAACAACATGGCTCCGCCCCAGGTGTGCCAAAACGCCAAGGGATGTCTGAGCGGCGGCGTTCTGAAGCAGACGGCCATGGTGCCCCAGGGAACTTTGTATATGCCCTCTACGCCTCCCATAACGGTGGGCGGCCCGATCGGCAGTCTCATACAGCGGCCCAACCCCTACGTGTCCAACAACACTGCATGGTGGAATCAGGGCACCAGCGGCTACCACGCGTTGAATGTGTCGCTGCTCAAGCGCATGTCACACGGGCTGACTTTCAAGACCAATTACAGCTATGCGAAAGTCATGGACTTGAATTCGAGCTTCTTCCAGGTTTCGGGCGGTGAAAATGAGCCGGCGGATGTTTTCAGTCCTTACAATCTTGCTTTGAACCGGGGTCCGGCGGCCTTCAGCCTCCACCACCAGCTCAGCACGAATTTCAGCTACGCGCTGCCGTTCGGCAATGGGCACCGGTTCGGAAGCGGCGCCGGTGGACTGATGAACCGTTTCATCGGCGGCTGGCAATGGAATGGGATTATCACAGCTCAGGGCGGCTTCCCCTTAGCGCCTCAGATCGGTTTCAATAATTCCGGGACCGGCGACAACAACGTCACCGACGTACCCAGCTGGAACCCGAACTTCAAAGGGCCGGTGATCCTGGGGCAGCGGGATCAATGGTTCAATCCAGACGCTTTCATTTTGCCGGCTGTGGGGACGTTCGGGAACGTGTCGCGCGGGTCGTTGCGCGGCCCCGGGCTGGTCGACGTCGACACGTCCTTCTTCAAGCAAATCAAAGTCAGTGAGCGATTGAACATGCAGCTCCGGGCGGAAGCGTTCAATATCCTCAACAAGGCGAATTACGGGTACCCGAATGCCGTCCTTTACTCGGGCGCACCAGGCACTTCCACTCAAACGGCATGCCCGCCCAAAGGGTCTACCTATTCGTGCGTCAGCACGGCGGGCGCGACCACTTTCACGAGCACCTCGTCGCGGCAACTCCAGCTTGCTTTGAAGCTGATGTTCTGATCGGCCTCGGCCCGCTTTTGGGCACGAGGCAAGCAGGCGAGGGGCAGGCGGCCCACTGTTCCGCGCTGCGCCTCGGCGCTGGCGGCGCACCGGCTAGCCCGCGCGCGAGAGCGTTCTCTGGAACGCGGCAAAAACTTCGCGGCCACTGGAAGAGAACATTTCTTAATCTATCCCGCGCCCCGTTTTTCATATACCCGATTGACATCGTACTGATTCGATTGTAGGATCAGGCGGAGTGGGACGCTTGGAGATCCGTCAAATGCGAACTTGGTTAACACAGTCACAGATTTTGGGAATGGCGATCGCGGGCGTTCTCGCGCTCGCCGCGATGCCGGCCGCCGGTCAGGCTCCGGCCTACCGCGCTCCGCGCACGGCCGATGGCAAACCCAACTTGAACGGGATCTGGCAGGCCCTCAACACGGCCGATTGGGATCTGCAGGGGCACGCCGCCGCCAAGGGTCCAGTGCCCTCGCTGGGAGCGGTCTTCGCGGTGCCGCCGGGACTCGGCGTGGTGGAAGGCGACGACATCCCCTATCTGCCGTCGGCACTTGCTAAAAAGAAGGACAACCAAGCCAACTGGGTGAAACTCGATCCCGAGGTCAAGTGCTATCTGCCGGGCGTGCCGCGCGCCACCTATCTCCCGTATCCGTTTCAAATCGTCCAGTCGCAGAAGAACATTTTGATTTCCTACGAGTTCGCGGGCGCGGTTCGCGTCGTCAATATGGAGAAGCCCACCGAGGCTCCCGCCGATAGTTGGATGGGGTGGTCCAATGGCCATTGGGAGGGCGAAACGCTGGTGGTCGACGTGACCAGTCAGAACGACCAGACCTGGTTCGATCATGCGGGCGATTATCATAGTGACGGGTTGCACGTGGTGGAGCGCTACACGCCGCGCAGCGCCGACACGCTCAACTACGAAGCCACCATCGAGGATGCCAAAGTATTTTCGAAGCCGTGGAAAATCGCCATGCCGCTGTATCGGCGCGTCGCGAAAAACGAGCGGCTGCTGGAATATAAGTGCCCCGAATTCGCTGAGGAGTTGTTGTACGGGCCTCTGCGCAAGAAGACCGGGAATTAGACCGCATAGGGCGTGTGGACGCCCTCTTTTTAGTTACTCTTAAGTTGGAAGACCGGAAATTAAAGGAGCTCACATGAGCCATCGTTCATTTGCTACTACGGTCGCGCTCGCGGCGGTTGTGGTATTCGCACTCATCGCACAAGTCCCCGCCGCGGGACAGGCGCCTGCGGCAAACGCCCCTACTGGGGCGAAGGCGACCGCGGCAGGGAAGACGTGGGCCCCGCCGCGCACCCCCGACGGCAAGCCGGATCTGCAAGGCGTCTGGAGCAACAACACCCTGACTCCTTTGGAACGGCCCAAGGGCCTGGGCGCCAAGGAATTCTATACGGATGAGGAATTCTCCAAGCTGACCGCGCGCGTCCGCCAGGGCGAAGTAGGCGAGGAAGGCGATCTCGGAGCCGCCCGCCAGCAGACCGTGCGGTATGACCTGGAACTGTACGGTTTCGACGTCACCAAGACCAGGTTCGCCCCCACCAAGCGCACTTCGTTGATCGTGGGACCGCAAGGGGTCGTGCCTCCCATGCTTCCGGAGGCGAAGCAGAGGAACGCCGATCTCGCCGCGAAAAACAAGGGCCACGAATTCGACAGCTACGAGAACCGGCCGTTGAGCGAGCGCTGCATCCTGATGGCACAGGAAAGAATTCCCATGATGCCGGCGGCCGCCGAAGGCAATATTCTACAGGTCGTGCAGGGAGTGGGCTATGTGTCGTTCCTCCATGAGATCGACCATTCCACCCGGGTCGTCCCCACCGACGGACGTCCCCATTTACCGGCCAATATTCGGGAGCTTCAAGGCGATTCGGTGGGCCACTGGGAGGGCAATACGCTGGTGGTCGACACGACGAACTTCACCGGGCGGACGGCGTTCAGGGGATCGAGCGATAAGCTCCATCTGATCGAGCGTTTCACGCGCACGGCCGACGACATGATGATTTACAGATTCACGGTCGAAGATCCCTCCACCTGGGACCAGCCGTGGACCGCGGAGGTTCCGTGGACGGCGGCGCAAGGGCCCGTCTACGAGTGGGCTTGCCACGAGGGAAATACGATGATCGGCACCATCCTCAACGGAGCCCGGGTCGCCGAGAAAGCGGGAAATTGAGCTTGGGAGGGACCATGAAGTCTCGGTGCCTGGCTGGTTTGGCGGTAGTCGCGGGCGTGGCGCTGTTCGCGCCTCGACCGGTTGCCGGCCAAGTTCCATCGCCCGCCTCGAAAGCGGCGACGAAAGCCTGGACGCTGCCTCGTACGCCTGACGGCCAGCCGGACCTGCAGGGGATCTGGGCCGACGGCACCTTGACGCCTTTGGAACGGAGAAAGGGCGTAGGCGCCAAGGAGTTTTATACAGACGAGGAATTTGCCAAGCTGACCGAGCGTCTCCGCCAGGGAGATATCGGCGAAGAAGCGGAAATCGGCGCGGCCCGCCCGCAGGCTGTGCGTTTCGATCTCGAGCTGTACGGTTTCGACATCAAGAAATCCCGGTTCGCGTCGACGAAGCGAACCTCGCTGATCGTGGGGCCGGAAGGCGTCGTCCCGCCGATGCTGGACGAGGCCAAGAAAAGGAACGCCGAGCGCCTCGCGAAGAACAAGGGACACGAATTCGACAGCTATGAGAATCGGCCGCTGCAGGAACGCTGCATCCTGATGGGGCAGGAAAGAATCCCGATGGTCCCGGGAGCGAACGACAATAACCTCCTGCAAATTGTCCAGGGGCAGGGAACCGTGGCTCTGTATCACGAGATCGACCACTCCACGCGGGTCATCCCCACCGACGGCCGCCCGCATGTCCCGTCGAGCATCCACATGTATCAGGGCGATTCGGTGGGCCGCTGGGACGGCAATACCCTGGTGGTCGATACGACTAATTTCACGAATCTGACCGCCTTCCGGGGTTCCGGCGAAAAGCTGC
Source organism: Bryobacteraceae bacterium (assembly GCA_035934795.1). Taxonomy (GTDB): domain Bacteria; phylum Acidobacteriota; class Terriglobia; order Bryobacterales; family Bryobacteraceae; genus Palsa-187. Next base: position 6,562 of record DASYXM010000037.1, read on the forward strand.
ATTTGGTGGAGCGTTTCACGCGCACGGCCGACGATACGCTTATCTATCGATTTACCGTGGAAGATCCCTCTACGTGGGACAAACCGTGGACTGCGGAGGTTCCCTGGACCAAGACGCGGGGGCCGGTCTACGAGTGGGCCTGCCACGAAGGCAATACGATGATCTCCACCATTCTGCAAGGGGCCCGTGTCGAGGAAGCGGAAGCATCGAAAAAGGCTGGCAAATGAATCGAGGAGGAAGCATGCGCTATCGAAGTTTCACGTTAAATGCTGCGGTAATCGCCCTCGGCGCCACCGGCTTCGGCCAGGCCCTGGCGCCGGCTGCAAAACCGGCCGCGACGGCGGCTAAAGCCTATGCGGCTCCCCGCACGGCTGACGGCCATCCCGACATGCAGGGAGTGTGGACCAACAACACGGTGACTCCTCTGGAACGGCCCAAGGGGCTCGCCGCCAAAGAATTTTATACCGAAGAAGAACTGGCGGCCAATCAAAAGAAAGAACACGATCGCTTGGCTCTGAATGAGGAGGAGGGCCGTCCCACCGAGCCCGGGACGGCCGCGGACGTGCACTACGATTTCGCGCAGTTCGGACTGGACCGCGCCCAGGCCAAGCTCGTGTGGGACCGGCGGACTTCGCTGATCGTGGGGCCGGAGGGCAGGCTGCCTCCTATGACTCCCGAGGCTCGCAAGAGGCTCGCCGACCGCGCGGCCAAGAACAAGGGACATGAATTGGACGGCCCGGAGAACCGGCCGCTCGGTGCGCGCTGCATCGCCCGGGCCAACGTGGGACCGCCGCTGCTTCCCGCGGCCTACAATAGCAATCTGCAAATCGTGCAGGGCGCCGGATACGTGGCGATCGAGGCGGAGATGATTCACGACACGCGCATCATCCCCACCGACGGACGTTCGCATATGCCCTCCAACATCCGCCAGTGGTACGGCGATTCGGTCGGACACTGGGAGGGGAACACGCTGGTAGTCGATACTACCAATTTCAGCGAAGAAAACCCGTTCCCGGCAGCTCAGAACCTGCACGTGGTCGAACGCCTGACGCGCGTCGATCCCGACACCATCCTGTATCAGTTCACCGTGGACGATCCCGGAATGTGGACCAAGCCGTGGTCGGGCGAGCTGCCCATCACCAAGATTCAGGGTCAACTGTACGAGTACGCCTGTCACGAGGCGAATTATCCGTTGGCGAACACCCTCCGGGGGGCTCGCCTGGCCGAGGAGCAAGCTGCTGCAAAAAAGGCGGCAAAGTAGTTTAATAGAAATGTGCGAAAGGGTCAAAAAATGAGAACAAAGTTAGTTGTCATGATCGCGAGTGTTGGCCTGCTTCTGGCCGCGGCACCGGTGTGGGCGCACCACGCGTTTGCGGCGGAGTTTGACCAGAACAAGCCGCTCAAGCTGCAGGGAACCGTGGTCAAGTGGGAAGTCACCAATCCGCATTCGTGGATCCATATGAACGTCAAGGGCGACGACGGCAAGACCACGCTGTGGATGATTGAAGGCGGCAGCCCCAACAATCTGTACCGGCTCGGCTTCAACAAGAGCTCGCTGCCGGAGGGATCCCAGATCATGGTCGAGGGCTACCAGGCCAAGGACGGGTCCACTCGCGCGGTCGGTAAGAACGTCGTTTTCGCCGACGGCCGGAAGTTGTTCCTCGGGCTGCAACAAGGGGAAGCCGATCCCGGGAAGAAGTAAGCCGGAAACGGCTGGTTCGGGACGAATTCTCGCGACGAATTCTCGCGAAGAGCCGCGCTCGCGCGTTGCGTCGCGATTTCGTCTCCAGGATCGTATTGTCTGAAAAAATGGGGCGGAACGGCGCCGAAACTGGCTAGCCGTCCGCCCGTTTTGCGTTATAGCATTTTCACAGTTTATCGTGGTCCGTTGTGGGGCATGGCTTCCGCCTTGCCGCCGGGCTTCTGCCCGGCGATTCGCCAAGCGCAACGGGCAGGGCCGCGCGGAAGCGCGGCTGCAGCCCGGAAGGGCTGCCCCACAAGAATGGTCTACGCTATCTATGAAAATGCTCTAGCCCGAGTAGTCGCCGCGATACAATTGCGTTTGACCGGCGACACAATAGCGTAAGAGGGAGACGAGCGCGAGTCGAAACGTGGGGCACGTCTCGTCCGTCCCCGGTTTTTCCAATGGGCGATGCAAGTTAGCGCTGAAGGAGGAAAACGATGTCCGCACACGCATTCCCAGGTGAGCTACCGCCCCCTGTAGCAATGCTCCACATGATCCAGGGATTCTGGGTGTCGCGAGCGCTGTACGTCGCAGCCAAGCTTGGCATTCCGGATCTGCTGAAGGAAGAACCGAAGAGCGGCGCGGATTTGGCGCAGGCTACTGGCACCCACGCGCCTTCGCTATACCGGGTGTTGCGAGCCCTGGACAGCGTTGGGGTATTCACAGAGGACGATCAGGGACGGTTTGCGCTAACGCCGCTCGGCGGCACACTGCGGACCGATGTCCCCGGATCACTGCGCCACTTTGCGATCGAGGAACTCGGAGAGAATCACTATCCTGCCTGGGAGAAGGTGCTGTACAGCGTGGAGACGGGCGGGATCGCCTTCAACCATGTCTATGGCGTGAGCAAGTGGCAGTACATGGCGGAGCATCCGGACGAGGCTAAGATCTTTGACGCAGCCATGTCCAGCTTCAGCTCCGTAGTAGCAGCCGCGGTTGTCGCCGCTTACGATTTTTCTCCCAGCGCGACCGTCGTGGACATCGGCGGCGGCGATGGCACTCTTCTGGTGGCGCTTCTCAAGGGGAACCCGCGACTGCGCGGCGTCCTCGCGGATCTCCCGCACGTCGCGGAAGGAGCACAGCGCCGGCTCAAGACGGAGGGTCTGGCGGACCGCTGCGAGGTTGCCGCGGGCAGTTTCTTTGAATCGGCGCCGACGGGCGACACATATGTGCTTAAGTGGATCATTCACGATTGGGATGACCGGCAGTCGGTGGCGATTCTCAAGAATTGCCGGAGTGCCATGCCGACGAACGGCAGGGTCCTGCTGGTGGAAGCGGTAATCCAGCCCGGCACGGCCACATCCTTCAGTAAGTATGTGGATCTGAACATGCTGGTGATGACGGGCGGCCGCGAGCGGACCGAGGCGGAATATCGCGCCTTGCTCGATTCGGCGGGTTTCCGGTTAACGCGGGTCATCCCGACCCACACGGAGATGAGCGTAATCGAAGCGGTTCAGGCTTGACGCGCCGCGAAAGGTTAAGCCCATTCCAATTTCTATGAACGCGCATTTTATCGGAAAAACCGGGGGAAAACCGGCGACGGGACGAGACGTTCCCCAAGTTCTCGCGGCTCCCTCCTGGGGTCACGACACTGAGCCTGCGCGCCCACCCGGTTTGCCGCCTACTTCTTCAATGGAGCCGGCTTAGCGAACTTCGAGTCGTCGATCGCGACATTGGTCTTGATCTCGCTCAGCACGATGGAATCGCGTCCATCCAGCCACGCGTAGGTGATGCGGTGCGGAAACTTGATCCCGCCGACGTCCTTGTAATCGAAGTAGTCGATCTGCGTGGGGACGCGGCCGATCGGCGAATTGCTATAGCGCAGCTCGCGGACTAGGTAGCCGGTTTTCCGGTCGAAGTACAGCGTCACCAGCAGGCCCCTCGGCCCGGTTCCCTGCACGATGTCGACGTCGGTGGTGTTCCCGAGCTTCACGTCTTTCTGCAAGGACGCCTGGCTCTCCGGCGCGGGAAGATCGGTGATCTGGTCGGGCGGGGCGGTCTTCATATTCGTGAGAATCTGCTTGATCTGCCCCGGGAAGGATAGCTGCGCGTCGAATCTGTAGCCGTCCAGATCGCCGCCCTGCAGCTGAAACTCGCCCAACACGTTGAGCGGCGTTCGCACCCAGCCGGTCTTGCCGTCGTAAACCCTGATCTGGTCGCCGCGGCCGGTTTCCTTTTTGAACAGAATAATCGTGGCGCGCTTGTCGGGAGACTTCGCGTCGATTTCCACCGCGCCGCCGCCGCCGAATCCGCCGAAACCTACGCTGGTCCCTTTGCCGACGAAGCTGGTGAGCCCGGCCAGGCGCTGGGCTCCGCCCACGGCGCGGACATACTTGTCGAGAATCGATTCGGGCGTGGGCAGTCCCTCAATCTTCGGAATGACGTCGTCGGGGATCAGATTCGGCATGCTGTAAATGGTTTCCATGACCGGCGTCGTCAGGGGTTTATCGCGGTTGCGATGGCACGTCCAGCACGTCACCATCTGGCGTCCCCCGAAGTTGTTCTTATTGATGTTGCCGACCATGATCACCATCCCGCGGGCCATCCGCTTGCGGGGAGTGTCGGCCGCCCAATCCACCTTGTCCGTGCCGGCCCCGACGTGGCAATCCGAGCAATCGAATTGCAGCGCGGCGGTCATGAGCCCCATGGTTTCCAGGAAATCGTCCACCGTGATCCCCTTGAGGGCCTGGATGTTCTTGAACACCTGGTCCGCCATCAAGGGTTTATCCCCGGCCGGCGCCGCAGCCGGAGTTTGAGCGCTCATGAGCCCGGCGCCGGCCAGCAGCAGTGCGATTCCGGCGGCCGTCCGCATCGCTCGTGTGAACCATTGGGTCATACTTTGTCTCCTTCGCTCCACATGTATGTATTGTTGCGTTCCTCGTACCAGGCAAGCCGAAAAGCAGCTTGTCCATTATAGTCCACTAATTCTCCGGCGCAAGCGTTAGCCTTCGCCAACAGATCCGCCGCCGCGCGCCGATATGGAACATGATGCGGAACGGCGTCGCCGTTAGGTTTCGGATTGCGGGCGACGCATGGGGAGGCAACAAAGATGCAAACCAAGGAAATCCTCAAAACAAAGGAAAACGCTTCGATCAAAACTCTGGTGGACCGGCGCGGAGAACCCCGGATGAAGGCTAACCGGCCCGTGACGGCGCACGCCCTGCCGGGCCGCACATGGGAGGCTTGCATCCTGGATATATCCGCCGGAGGAGCGCGCTTGCGCTCCTCGGCCGAGATTCCGCCCGGGACGCAAGTCAGATTGGATGCGCCCGGGATTCTGCTCGCCGGAACCGTGACCCGCTGCGACCCCGAGGGTGGAGCCTACAATGTCGGGGTGAAACTCCTGCGCCCGCTGACGATGCTCGAGGAACTCGCGCGGCTGAACGCGGCGCTTTTTTCCGACGACCCGGCGTAGCGTTCCTCGCCGAACGCTTAGCCCGAGTCCCCAGGTCAAGCCCACTGCTCTGCCAGCTGCTGAAGAACTCCCTCCGCTTGCTGACACGCGCAGTTCAGAACGGGCGTTTCTGGTCCACCGCTGTTTTACGGAACCCCAACCGTCAGGAAGGGGAGAGCGCTTTTTCACACACTCTCTCTCGCGCGCGCCGTATCAGTGGACTTTACTCCGACAACGCGAACGTCCAGATCGATCCGCCCGTCGGCATCTTGCGCGACGCGTAACGAGTAGCCAGGATGCCGCCGAGTCCCGACGCCACGGTCACGTATTGCTTGCCCTTGTGCGTGTACGTGATGGCCGTCGCATTGACGCTCGATCCGGTCCTGAACTGCCACAGCGTCTTGCCGGTGTCCTGGTCCAGCGCCACGAACTCGCCCGACAATTTGCCGGTGAACACCAGCCCGCCTCCGGTCGCGAGCATCCCCGCCGAACCCGGCAGATCGGTTAGCGGGACCTCCCATTTCTTCTCGCCGGTCAGCGGATTGACCGCCGCGAAGTGACCGAGGACCTCGCCGGGCTTTGGTTCCGGGAACGTGCCGTTGACGCCGGTGGTTTGCCCGCCGATCACGGCCGGCTTGGGTGGATTCACGAGCTGCTGGATGCGCGGGACCTCCCAGGTGCTGGCATAGATCAAGCCCGTGTTCGGATTGAAGGCGATGGGCGTCGCGTTGGTGCCGCGCGAGGGATAAATCTCGACTTGCTCCCCTCTGCGGAAACGATCGTAGACGTCCGTCAGCACCGGCCGTCCGGTGGTCATGTCGATGCGCGACGCCCACGTGACTTTGACCAGCGGATGCGCCGCGATCAGCTTGCAGTTGGTGCGGTCCAGCACGTACAGAAATCCGTTCTTATTGGCCTGAATCATCACCTTGCGTGGCTGCCCGTTGACCTGGATATCGGCGAGCACCTGCTCGTCGGTGGCGTCCACGTCGTACACGTCGTTGGGCGTGTACTGGTAATAACAAACCATCTCGCCCGTCTTCGGCCGGATGGCGAGGACGCTGTTGGTGTACAGGCTATCCAATCCTTCGCGAGGCCGGGGATCGTACGGCTCGGCGTTGCCGGTGCCCCAATAGACCAGGTCAAGCTCGGGATCGTAGGAGCCGGAACGCCACGTCGGCCCGCCGCCCTGCGTCCAGGCCTCGCTGTTCTTGGGCCACGTCTCCGAGCCCGGCTCGCCCGGCGCCGGAATCGTGTACCGGGTCCACAACTTCTTTCCAGTGTCGGGGTCCCAGCCGATCAGAAAACCGCGCGTGGTGGATTCGCCGCCGGCCATGCCGGAAATCACCACGCCGTTAGCGATGATCGGTCCGCCCGTTGAATAATAGCCATCTTTCAAATCGGCGTACTTCTGGTTCCACAGCCGCTCCCCGGTCTTGAGATCGAGCGCGAGGATGTGGTTGTCGATGGTCACGCGAAACAGCTTGCCGTTGTAAATCACCGGCGCGCCCCGGTTGAACGCGGCCCGCTCGACGTTAGATTCCAGTTGCACCGGCGTGCGCCAGATCTGGCGGCCGGTTTCGACGTCGATGGCGAAGGTCCACTTGCCGTTGATGACGTACATGACGCCGTTATAAATCACCGGCGCGGCCAGCTCGCCCTGGTCGTTCATCAGGCTCGAATTCCAGATGGGCACTAGCTTTTTGATATTGGATTTGTTGATCTGTTTGAGCGGGCTGAAGCTCTTGCGGTCGTAGCCCAGGCTCTGAGTGGTGACGTTTTCCGGATTCTTGCCGGCGTTGATCAGTTCGTCATTGGTTTGGGCCAATCCCAGCGCGGCCCCAAAAGCGAGCAGCGTACAAAGCCAAATGTTCTTCATGATCGGCCTCCTTTGCTTGGCGCCTCAAGCCAAATAGTGTACACCCGTCTGCTGAACCCCGCGCGTGAGCGAGGGGAGGCGTGCAGACGCTCTCAGCTCAGGAAAAACCGCGTGGGACGGTCTGCTGAACCCCGCGCGTCAGCGAGGGGAGAGCGTTTTCGAACACTGTGCCTTACTCGCGGACGACGTAGTGGATTGTTATCGATGGTCCCTCCGCTCCTTTACAGTCGCGGTTCAGTAAGCCAGCGCCAGTGAGTGCGGGCGGCGTGCAGACGCCTCAGCTCACGAAAACCGTGTGGGACGGTCTGCTGAACCCCACGCGTCAGCGAGGGGAGAGCGTTTCGAACACCCCATGGCTGGGCCTTGCTCGCGGACGACGTAGTGGATTGCCGCCCGGACAGATTCAACCGTCCAAAGATAGCGTGTGCTGCCGTGGCGGGCCCAGCGGCGCCTGTGTGGGGGGTCCAGTGCAGATTCGTTCAAGGCGCGGCTGCTATAGGCTTTCAGGGCGGTCATGATCGGTTCCGGTTTTCGGTTCGCTGTCACCACCACATGCACATGGTTGGTGCGAACGTGGGCGGCGAGTAGGGTCCAACCACGGTAGGAGCATACGTCCCGCAGGCTGCTCAGTACCACCTGCCTGCGGATCTCGTCCAGCAGGTAGGGATCCTGCGTCATGCGGTTTCCGGAGTGCCGCTGTCTGTGCGAGTCGGGTTCCGGGAGCGGGCTGCCGAATTGATTCTGCGTCCGCGGAACGCTGCCGCTTTGGCCTGGCAACCACGCTCCGTAGCAAGCCCATGTGATCAGGTAGGTTGTCGGTGGTCCCTCCGCTCCTTTACAGTCGCGGTTCAGTAGTTCCATCGCTAAATGAGTATGGGCTCCGCTCGGATCTCACCTTATGCGGCGTTTATCGTGAGAATCTGTTTTCGGCGGGCGTAGTGCTTCCCATGGCTACCGATCTGCCTTCAGAGTCGAATGAAGATTCCGACGACACGGATCGAAATAGTATATGCTGTCGAGGATGGAGGTTCGCATGCGCGCATTCGTAGTCAGCCTCGCTCTTACTTTGGCGACCTTGGTGGTGGCCCCACAATCGTTTGCCCAATCGGCGGCAGCCCCAGGGGCAAACATGATGAAAACTTTTGCCTCTTCCTCGGACGTCGCCGGGCTCATCGCCAAGGCGAGGGCCGACCGCAAGGAAGGCCAAGCCACGGTCTCGGAACCGATCATGCGGCTCGCGCCCTACAACGTGAATCTCGAGTACCGCACCGCGGTCGCTCCGGCCGCTCTGCACGAAAAGGACGCCGAAATGTTCTACGTGATCGATGGATCCGCGACCATGGTGACGGGCGGCAAGCTGGTCGACGAGAAGCGCACCAACGAGGCGAACCTCTCCGGGTCGTCGATCGAAGGCGGGCTCTCGCGGAAGATCGGCAAGGGCGATTTCATCTTTGTCCCGGAAAACACGCCGCACGGGTTCAGCTCCATCGATGGGACGCTTATTGTGATGACGTTCCACGTGCCTCGGGCAGCGCCCGGGCATTGAGATTGCGCGTCGTTGAACCGTGGCGAGTCCGGCCCGCGTAGGTACTGACAGAGGGCCGACCAACGGAATGCCGTTACCCTAGCTACCAAGCGGCGGACACGGAATGTGGGCGGCGCATTTCGACGGTTAAGGTTGCGAGACCCCCTAACATTTCTGTCATAACGTCTAACGTTGATCTAATTCCGCTTGCATCAAAAAGTGTTCGCAACAACGCCAGATCGATGCTTCCAAGATCAGCCTCCGTGATAGACGATTTTTCATCAAACCGAGCGGCAAGGGAGAATTGATAGGACTCGGTGCTAAGTGCCACGCGGAAGGCGCACGTCTCCGCTCCGTGGATTAGGACACCTCGGCATCCGTCGGCGAATACTTCCGCCAGGTAGACGATCAAATCGAGCGGCAAGGTGGGTTCGCCTACGAATGAAACCTCGACGGCCGGAACCAGAACGAGCGTGTTACCAATTCGTAGGAACCCGCTCAGCCTATCCTGGATGGCAGTCTGGACTAGCAGGTTGCGGAAAAAAGGCGGATTCCGACGTGACGCCGGAACAGACTGCGTCGTCTATGTTTTATGCGAGGCGACGACCAACAACAAAGTGGAGTGTTCAGCTATATCTCGGCGGAGCAGCGGGTCCCGCAGAACCA
>DASYXM010000088.1:0-2151 GCA_035934795.1 Bryobacteraceae bacterium
CTCCCCGCAATGCGCCGCCAGCACTGGGGACGCATCATCAATCTCGGCGCGGTGGGAGCAGAGCGCGCTTTCGGCCAAGCCACGATTTCAGCGTACACGGCAGCAAAGGCGGGAGTCGTCGCGTTCTCGCGCTCCCTCGCCCTCGAAGAAGCCAAGAGTGGTATCACCGTCAACGTCGTCAACCCTCCGAACATTGACGACAAAGAGCTCTCCCTTGAAGAGGCTCGACGAATGCACGATGCGCGCTTTCCCGTCGGCCGCCCTCCCTCGGCGGAGGACATCGCAGCCGTTGTCAAATTCCTCGCGTCCGATTCGGCTGATTACGTCACCGGACAAGTCATCAGCGTCTCGGGCGGCTGGATGATGTAAAGAAATTCACGACGCGCATGTCCTTCGTCGTGTTTGCCGCCCTTCGCTCAATCTGCTACGCTTCTGAGTCGCCACTTCCCCGGAGAGGTGTCCGAGCGGTTTAAGGAGCACGCTTGGAAAGCGTGTGTAGGAGAAATTCTACCGTGGGTTCGAATCCCACCCTCTCCGCCATTCAGTCTTAGTTTTTCTTTCTGTTCCCAGCATCGCGTGGAAATCTCGATGTTCCGCCCCGATTAGCGGGAATTCGATGGCTTTTCCACGTGCGTGGTTCAGGACGCGTCCTCAAAGGATGGTCGGCAATCCGGAAACTAATCCATAATCTTCAGACGGTCACCCTCGATCAGAGCGATCAGGATCGCGCGGCAATGCCGGTGTCAAGACGAGTAGCTTGCTCCGGCGAAGAGCAATGTGTCCGCGACGGATCCGCTATTTTTTGACCGACACCTTTGACGGCACCGGTGCGGCCGGCGTCGTGAACGTGCACGACGGATGGTTTAGCGCGGTCGCAGACAGGTGCAGCGGATTCAGATTGTTTCTGCTGAGCAGCGTATTGAAGGCGGCCAGATCCTGCGACTGCATTTTTTTCCATGCCGCCACGGTGGCGTTGTAATCCTTGCAGTCGGCTTCCCAAGTATCAATCTCCGCTTGCGTCGGCGCTTCGTCCAGCCCGACCTGCGATGTGCTGACAATCGCATCGAAGCTGCCGTTCAGAGTATTGAACGGCTTGATCGCGCCGGGAGGAAGCACATTGCCGCGACCGCGGGGGCCGCCGAAGGCTACAGCGACACGACTGGCAGCCACGCCGCCGAACGTGGCGAGCTTGACGTCGATATCCTTTGTCGCCTTGGCCACATCTTCGGGAAGTTTGTTGCCCTTCAAAGAGGCCACCTGCTGGCGGACCGCCAGCACCTCTGAGTTTCCGGCATTGGAATCCTTAGCCCCTTGGTACGCCAACATCATGAGTTTGTTCTTGGCGCGCAGGTCGGCCATGACCTTGGCGCTCTCGCCTACGCGCGGATCGTTGTGGACTGTCACCGTCTGCGTATAGGTCTGTCCATCAACGGTCAATTTCAGTGTGTAGACGCCGGGGATCACTTGCGGCCCATGCGGACCAGGGGTGACAAATCCGCCGGGCGCCACATTCATCTGATTTTCGAGATCAAGGTTGAACGCCGGCGGATCGTCGTAACGCAGATCCCAATTCGTGCGGTCGGTACCCACTTGGGTCGGCAAGGCGAGATCAGACCCTTTGGCTACCCAGTATTCGGGGTAAGGCCAGCGCTCGGGAAGCACGGGCGGAATGCTCGACATAGTGCGGACGAGTTTGCCCGTTCTGTCGAAGACCTGCAGTTTTATTTCGCCGGTGGGCGGCTGGCTGAGGTGGTAGTAGAGAATGGCGCCATAGGGCGGGTTGGGCGCGTGCGGTAATTCAGGATTGAGGGGCTGATCCCAGTTATCGCTGACACGAGCACGGATGGCATCCCCCGGTTTGAAGAAATAGACCGGCGCGGCTGCGATCGCCTGAGACTTGGCGGCAATCTCGCGCAGCGGAGTAGTGTCATCCAGAACATAGAAACCGCGGCCGTAGGTTCCAATCACCAGATCACTCATGTGATCGTCGGTGTGAAACACCATGTCGCGAATCGAGGTAGTGGGCAGATTCTGCCGCAGCGATTGCCAATGCCCGCCATCGTCAAAGGAGACATATACGGTGGTTTCGGTGCCGGCAAAGAGCAAGCCCTTCTGTTTCGGATCCTCGCGGATCACGTTCACCCAGCTTCC
>DASYXM010000019.1:0-2187 GCA_035934795.1 Bryobacteraceae bacterium
GAAGGAAGCGTCGCCAGGAATTGCTGTTCGCCCACCCATTTTACAGTCGCGGTCTGCATGAAAGCCTCCTACGAACAAGATGCCGAAGAATCCAGATAGAAGCAAGAACCGGATCGCGCCAGGGTGCTGTCGGGGAGGGGGTTTCTAGCCTATAATCTGGCGCACAATGCCGCTGGTTTCCGGCACAAAACTGGGGCCGTACGAGATAACCGGCGCGATAGGCGCGGGCGGGATGGGAGAGGTGTATCGCGCACGGGACACGCGGCTGGACCGTACGGTGGCGATCAAGATTCTGCCACAGCATCTGACCGCGAAATCCAACGTGAAGCAGCGTTTCGAGCGCGAGGCGCGCGCGATTTCTTCTCTGCAACACCCCAACATTTGCACGCTCTACGACGTCGGCCATCAGGACGCAACAGATTTTCTGGTCATGGAGTATCTCGAGGGCGAGACGCTGGCCGACCGGCTGGCGAAAGGAGCGCTCGCGCCGGAGCAAGTGCTGAAAATTGGAATCGAGATCTGTGAAGGACTGGAGAAGGCGCATCGCACGGGCGTGGTGCACCGGGATTTGAAACCCGGGAACATCATGCTGACGAAGACGGGAGCGAAGCTGCTGGATTTCGGGCTGGCGAAGCCGCTGGAAGTCGCTCCTGTGGCGAGTATGACCGCGATGCCGACTTCGTCGAAAGCGATGGAAGCGGCGAAGCCAGTGACGGCGGAAGGGACGATTGTCGGCACGTTTCAATACATGTCGCCCGAGCAGCTGGAAGGCAAGGAAGCGGACGAACGTTCGGATATTTTCGCGCTGGGGGCGGTGCTGTACGAAATGGCGACGGGGAGGCGGGCGTTCGAGGGGAAGTCGCAGACGAGCGTGATTGCGGCAATTCTGGAGCGAGAGCCGCCGCCGATTTCGAGTTTGCAGCCGATGTCGCCGCCGGCGATGGACCGCGTGGTAAAGCTGTGCCTGGCAAAAGACCCGGATGAACGGATCCAGTCGGCGCACGACGTGAAGCTGCAATTGGAATGGATTCGCGAGGGAGGCTCGCGAGAAGAAGCAGTTGCTCCGCTGACAGCCCGACGAAGAGGTTCGATTATGGCGGCGTGGGGGGTCGCGGCCTTGTGCTTGTTTGCGGCAATCGTGTTCGCAACGGGATACTTCCTCCACGCGCCACAAACGACGCAGATGACTCAGTCCTCGCTTGAGCCGCCATCCGGATTGTCATTCAATCCTTACGATTTCGCGGTATCTCCCGATGGAAGTCACCTGGCGTTTGTGGCGACTGATGCGAACGGCAAGAACACATTATTTTTGCGCAGTTTTTCCGCACCCAACGCGCAGCAACTCAACGGTACAGAGGACGCCGTGTATCCGTTCTGGTCGCCCGACAGCCGACATATCGGGTTCTTCGCTGAAGGAAAGATGAAAACCCTGGATATTGCTACCAGTGCGGTTCAAGTGCTCTGCGACGCGCGCGCGGGAAGAGGGGGGACGTGGAATCGCAATGGAGTAATTGTCTTTGCGCCTGACATTGCTGGCCAGCTCTACCGCATTTCCGCTGCGGGCGGCATTCCCGAACCGGTCACCAGGATCCCGCGTCCGGACAGCGGCCAGTCGCATCGCTGGCCCCATTTTTTGCCTGATGGCAAGTATTTTCTCTATGACGTGGAGTGGAGCGGGGCAGAAGACGCGCAGCAGAACGGCCTTTATGCCGGTTCGGTGGACTCGGCGTTCATCAAACTGGTCTCCCCGGACATATACGGCAACATCACTTTCGCATCCGGCCAGTTGCTTTACGTTCGCGATCGCAGCCTGATGGCGCAGCCATTCAATACTAGCCGACTCGACTTCACGGGTCCGGCCGTAGCGATTGCCGAACAGGATGTGTCCACAGATCAGGGATTTCTTCATTCGGCATATTCTGCGTCGCAGAATGGCCTACTTGTTTTTCAGTCGCTGACGGATGCGAGGTCGTACCTAGCATGGTTCGATGCCACGGGGAAGGAACTCAGCCGCCTTCCCGCGTTCACCGGCTACGGCCAGCCGCGCATTTCTCCAGACGGGCGATTGGTGGCGTTTGATTCGGACGACGATCGCAATGGAAGGTCGTACATCCGCGTCTATGATCTTGCGCGCGGAATCAGCACGCGTTTAACCGATGGCGGGAGCGAAACCACGCCTGTCTGGTC
>DASYXM010000025.1:0-2439 GCA_035934795.1 Bryobacteraceae bacterium
CCCGCATATCTCACAGGCGCGTTGGTGCGGTGACGTGACAGACGCACGCTGATAGGCCCGCGCCGGCGTTATGCCGAGGTCTGGCTCCGACATTGTGTCACAAACGCGAAAGAGCGTCGAGATGAGTCTCGACGCCGCAGATACGAGTGCCCGCGCCACGTCTGCTTGCGTGCGTGAGATATGCGGGCTAACTGACTGGAGCAATCCTGTCGAACTTACGGCCACGGACACCTCGAACATTTGGAGAACATCACGGGGCGTCGTTATCAATCCCTGGATGGCTCCAGAACGTATGACGGGTTGGCGGCTTTGGGTGCGGTTCATCGCCGAAGATGGTCAACCAGCCGTACTGTTTGTGCCATTCGGAAACCAGGGGGATCAGCAATGCGGAATGAAGACCGCTTCCCAGCAAATGAACAGAGGACTTTGGTCCTTCCTGGTTTCTGACGCAACCCGCACCAATCCGATGCGCTTTCAGGTCTGTTACCGATACGAGGAAATACAGTAGCCGACCCGTCCGTGGGTCGCCGGGGTCGACCGTAATGAGCCGAAGACAAATCAGTCTTCCGATCCGAACTCAAGCGATAGCGTACCGTCCTCGATAGGATTCCGATCGCGCGGCACGCCCCGGCCGCGTTTAACAGCCTCCACGGCTGCACGTACCGCTTCTGAGTCCAGTGCCTCCGGAGCAATCTCCCAGGGCGCGCACGACACAACCTGCGTAGCAGGGATGAGCTTGCGCTCGATCATGTGGCGCACCGCAGTGGTGCTGATTCCCAGCCGGTCCGCAGCTTGTTCCATCGTGAGCGCGCGACTATGCGTGCCGGTGGGATCAACCGGCCGCAATTGATGGCTATATCGGAACGCAGCGATGCGCTGTTGAGTCCACGTTTTCCCCGCGCCGGTTTTCATTCCCAGCCGGTTGAGGGTGGTCGCAATTCGCTCATCGCTGAACCGGCCGGTCATCTGGCGAATGACATCCAGGGCCTCGATGGATGTACCACGGCCATTGTCGCCGAGCTTCCGCTTCTTTACTCGCAATTCAGAATGGCGTCGACCCATCCAATGAATCAGCAGTAAGATCTCCCGTTTCTCCTGATCTACCTCGACGACGATCTCTCGGATGAGAATCTGAACAATGCGCTGCTTCAATCGCATGTCGGCCGCTGGCGAGTTCCAGACCGCGGGCAGGTCCTGCGCCAAACTCAAAAGGAGTTCTTTATCCGGAACGACCTCCGGGGCTATATCGCTCACCTCGCACTCGAGTCTGCGCTCTAATGCTGAGACCCGCTCCATCGATGTATTCCAGCGACGCTCCAGCTCCGAAGCTACTAGACGGTTGGCGGGATCGACGGCTTCGTAGCGGCGCGCGGCGAGATACGCATCGTACCGAGCTTGCTCTAATTCCAATTCCAAAGCATGGCGGTGTTGCTGTTGTTGCTCGCGCATCTGTTCAATAGCTTGTACGGCAGCCTGCACAGCATTGCCGCTGATCACCCGCAGAATCTCGTTCCCAACTTCCGTGTCGACGGGGTGTCCGCTAATAAACGGGCAGCACTTCTGCCCTGTCCGGTTGGATTCCGCCATACAGCGATAGGCGGAGCTTCCATGCCGGGAATCATAGCTGACGTGCAACATGCAACCACAATGCTTACGGCGGAGCAGCCCGGTCAGCAGCGCGGGGCCGCCGCGGCCGGAATGCGAGCCCATGCGGGATTTCATGTACGAGTTGCTGGAAATCATGGCTTGGTTGCGCTCATACTGCTCCCAAGAAATGTAACCGGGATGATGATCGCGAATCAATACGTGCCACTCCGCAGTGGACCGGCGATGCCCGTCCGTCTTTCTGGATCGACCGTTCACAACACTCGTCTTGCTCTGCGTGCGGCCGAATGCATAGGCGCCGGCGTACATCGGATTGTTAAATAGTTTCAGCACACTCTGGTATACCGGCAAACGCCAGACTACCTCTCCACCCGTGGCCCTGGTGGGCAGTTCAATTCCCTCGCCTCGGAACCACAGAAGGACCTGGCGTACACTGCCCAACTCCGCTAATTTTGCCAATGCCAGATGCAACGCCTGTTGGACCCGTTGATCGGGATCCATTTCGAGTTTGCCTCCTCTCGGCCAGCAGTATCCGATGGGCGCCAAGAAGCGCAGTTCACCGCGGCGAGCCTTCTGCCGCGCGGCCTCGTGCGAGCGCTGCCTCAACAAACCCAGTTCAAATTCACTCATCGTGCCCTTGAGACCTAACAGCAGTCTATCGTTCAACAGGCGTGGATCGTAGATTCCTTCAGGGTCCACCACCAGGGTTCCGGCCATTCCACACAATTCGATCAGGTGGTGCCAGTCCCGGCCATTTCGTGCCAGGCGCGAAGCTTCAATCGAAAAGACCGCTCCGACTTCGCCGCCCAATACCGCGGCGACAAGTCGCTGGAA
>DASYXM010000045.1:0-1555 GCA_035934795.1 Bryobacteraceae bacterium
TACTCTCATTTGCTTTTGTCGCTTTGTTATCCCTGGGCCTTCGCGCCCAGCAGCCTCAAACCCAGTCTAAGCCTCCGGCGCAACCGCAGGCCCAATCCTCCTCCATGCCCGGCATGGACATGAACGAGATGCAGCACGACACCAACGCCCATCCCGACGCCGCCAGCGTGGCAACTGAATCTATGTCCGACATGCACGGCATGGACATGAACCCGCACATGTTCATGACTTCTCTCCGCCCCGCCAGCGCCGATGACGAAATTCGCGCTGAGAAGATTCTCGACTCGCTGCGCCCCGCCATCGAAAAATTCCGCGATTACCAAGCCGCCCTCGACGACGGCTACAAAATCTTTCTTCCCAACGTGAAGCAGCAGCATTATCACTTCACAAACTGGCGCTACGCCCTCCGGGCGCAATTCGTCTTCGACCCCGCCCGCCCCACGTCGCTTCTCTACACGAAAACCTCCGATGGCTATGAACTAGAAGGCGCGATGTACACCGCTCCGCGGCGCTACACGGAGGACCAGCTCAACGAGCGCGTTCCTCTCAGCGTCGCCCGCTGGCACAAGCACGTGAATTTCTGCATGCCTCGGCGCGGCACGCCCGCAAATCAAGTCAATTGGAAGGAATTCGGTCTCGGCGGCTCAATCGCCACGAAAAAGGCTTGCCGCGCTGCGGGCGGCCGCTGGTATCCCCAGGTCTTCGGCTGGATGGTCCACGTCTACCCCTTCGCCGCCGATCCCGATCAAATCTGGGTCCACTGATCTTCATCGCAAACGCAAACTAAATCACTTGGCAGGCGAACCGCCGCGGCTACTACTTCGCGTGCTTGTAATTCTCCGCGATCTGATCCCAGTTGACGACGTTCCACCACGCCTCGATGTATTCCGGCCGGCGGTTCTGATATTTCAGGTAGTAGGCGTGCTCCCAGACGTCCAGGCCCATCACGGGCTTCGCGCCATTCATCAGCGGATTATCCTGATTCGGCGTCGAGTCAGTAAGGAGCCTGCCGTTCTGGACCACCAGCCAAGCCCAGCCCGAGCCGAAGCGCGTCGTCGCCGCTTGATTGAACTTGGCCTTGAATTCCGCGAAGCCGCCGAACGCCTCCTTGATCGCGTCCGCCAGTTCGCCCTTCGGCTCGCCGCCTCCGCCCTTCTTCATGATTTTCCAGAAGAGCGAATGGTTCGCGTGCCCGCCGCCGTTGTTGCGCACGGCCGCGCGGATATTCTCCGGCACCGAATTGATCTTGCTGATCAAATCCTCGACGGACAATTTCGCCAGCTCCGACTGGCCTTCGAGTGCCTTGTTCAAGTTGGTGACGTACGCCGCATGGTGCTTGTCGTGATGGATTTCCATGGTCTTGGCGTCAATGTAGGGTTCGAGCGCGTCGAATGCATAGGGCAGCGCCGGGACCTGGTGCGGCGCCGCGGCCGTTCCTGGTGCTTGTGTCATTTCTTCCTCCTCATTTTCGATTCGTGCCGCATAATTATACCCCCGCCGGATGCGTGGCGGGCAATCGGATAAATTCCTTCAAGAGCAGGAGCGAATGATGCCA
>DASYXM010000049.1:0-1772 GCA_035934795.1 Bryobacteraceae bacterium
GTGGCTCTGCGGCACTCGCTGCTCCGCCGAAATGTAGCTGAAAACTCCACTCTGTTGTTGATCATCGCCTCGCATAAACAGAAGACGAAGCTCTTTGCTTTGACGTCACACCGGAGTCGGACTTTTTCCGCAACCTGCTAGTGCGTCTTAGATAAAGTTTGAAGACTCCGCCTTTTCGATTCGACGCGAAGACGATACGGTCGCCTTTGGGTGACCAAAACGGCGCGGCGTTGTTCGATGCATCTCTGGTTAACCGTGTCTCCGTCCCACGGCTCAGGTCCCGCAACCAGAGATCGGACCCGCTGGCCGGCTTGCGCCGGAACACAACCGATTTTTCATCGGGGGAAATCGCAGGGTCCCCAACATTTCCGGGCGCGCCCACCGGACCGAGAGATTTGCCGGATCGATCAAACCACTCGAATTGGTTTCGCTCGATACCCCCACCCGTCTGGTAAAACAACGCACCGTTTTCGGAGGCTGTGACAGGTACATAATTAACGGGCTGGGTTAGCGAGACACCCTCGGCCACGGGAAAAACATCGCCCGAGACCTGGGTGCTCGGAGCATCGAAAGGCGCCGCCATCAAGGTGTTTTCGCGAACAAATAGAATATGACCGGTCCGGCCGCTGTGCGTGGACGGCGCGAACACGGCGCTCGACGCATCTGGCATGACCCGCCGGTTCTCTTTTCCATCGAGCGAGCTGACATAAATACCCGTTTGTTCGATCCCGCTGCTGACTGAGAGGTATAGAAAATGATGGCCATCGGGAAGAAATACTGGATGCTGTTGAACGCCCTTGGTCTTGGTCACGTCGGCGGGAACGCCGCCCGCTGCCGGAACCCGCTGGATCGAAATCCCGGCGACGTCCGGAGAGAAAACGATGACATCGTCACGATTCCACGATCCCCCGAGGCCGAAGGGTACGTCGCACAGCGATTGGGCCGGGCCGCCGCTAGCGGCGATTTTCTTGAGCTTGCCCTGCGCGAAAAATGCGATGAAGCGGTTATCCGGCGACCAGAACGGATACGTCGCGTCCTCGGTGAAGGGCATGGGCTGGGCCTGCAACGCGTCCATGGGTCGCAGCCAGAGCTGCCGCTTTCCGTTGACCGCCGCGGCGATGACGAGAATGCGGCCATCGGGGGAGATCGCGAAGCTGTGAACCGTGCTGTTCTCGGGTAAAGAGACCGAGGAGCGCAGCGTAGGCTCCGGCGGCGGCGTCTCGCGGAAATGGACGAAGGCGAGCGCAGCGGCCGCTAGCGCGAAAACTGCCGCTGCCGCCATGGCGATCTTACCGAGCCGCGACAGTAATGGAGCGGGGGTCGGCGCCGAAGACCCCGCTCCATTACTGTCGCGGCTCAGCAGGAGTTCCATGTCGCCGATATCCCGCAGCCGCTTCTTCGGATCCTTCTCCAGACAACGCTTCAGCAGCGGCCGCACCTGCGCGGGCACGTCGTCCAGATTGGGCTGCTCCTTGATGACCGAGGCCAGGGTATCGCCGACGTCTTCGCCATGAAATAGACGTTTCCCGGTGATGAGCTCGTAGAGCACAACGCCGAAGGCCCAGATGTCCGCGCGCTTGTCGACATTCTCTTTACCGCGCGCCTGCTCCGGCGCCATGTACGACGCCGTGCCCAGGATCATGCCCGCTTGGGTCATGCCCATGGTCAGCGTGGGCGAATTTTCTCCCGAGGCCGACGTCCCCGCATTCACCTTCGCCAGCCCGAAGTCCAGTACCTTGACCGTGCCATCGGGCTTTATCTTGATGTTGCCG
>DASYXM010000093.1:0-90702 GCA_035934795.1 Bryobacteraceae bacterium
TCCCGCCCGTATCGCTGTGTCCGCCGAGGCTGCTGAACAAACCGGGCAATATCCGCATTCCTCAAGCACCGTGGAAGCGCTTCGGGGAACCAGGAAAACCACAAACTGCGCCGCTCACTGCAAACAACAGAAGCAGGATCAAGCGCGGGGCTGGCAGCTTCTCTCGCGCCGGTTTCAGACAAGATCGAACCGATCCAGATTCATCACCTTGTTCCACGCCGCAACGAAGTCCTTTACAAACGTTTCCTTCGAGTCGGCACATGCATAGACTTCCGCGACGCCCCGGAGCTGGGAGTTCGAACCGAAGACCAGGTCGACACGGGTTCCGGTCCACTTGACTTTGCCTGTCGTGCGATCGCGCCCCTCAAACACCCCATCGGTAGAGGAAGCCTCCCACTTCGTACGCATGTCGAGCAGGTTGACAAAGAAATCATTGGTCAGCGTCTCGGGCCGGTTGGTGAAGACGCCGTGCTTCGATTGCCCGAAGTTCGCGTTCAGGGCGCGCATGCCGCCGACCAGAACCGTCATCTCGGGGGCCGTCAGCGTGAGCAGCTGCGACCGGTCCACCAGCAGCTCCTCGGCCGGTCGTGGGTCTCCCTTCCGCTGGTAGTTGCGGAACCCGTCTCCGGCCGGCTCCAGTACGGCGAAGGAGTGCGCATCGGTCTGCTTCTGCGAAGCGTCGGTGCGCCCCGGCGAGAAGGGAACCTGCACGTCGTGTCCGGCCTTTTTCGCAGCGGCCTCGACGGCCGTGCAGCCGCCCAGAACGATCAGGTCCGCGAGCGAGACCTTCTTTTCTTTCCTATTGGACTGCGGGCCGCCGGACTGCGAGCCGTTGAACTCTTTCTGGATCGCTTTCAGCTTCTGCAGAACCTTCGCCAATCCGGCTGGTTGATTCACTTCCCAATCCTTCTGGGGCGCGAGGCGGATGCGCGCTCCGTTGGCACCGCCGCGCTTGTCGGAGCCGCGGAACGTCGCCGCCGACGCCCACGCCGTCGTGACCAGTTGGGAGATGGAAAGTTTGGACGCGAGAATCTTGGCCTTCAGAGCAGCGATGTCCTGCTTCCCGATCAATTTATGATCCACGGCGGGAACGGGATCCTGCCACAGCAGCGGTTCCTTCGGCACCAGTGGGCCAAGGTAGCGCGAGAGAGGTCCCATGTCGCGGTGCGTCAGCTTGTACCACGCCTTGGCGAACGCGTCGGCGAGCTCCCGCGGATTGTTGAGGAAGCCCCTCGCGATCGGCTCATAGATCGGGTCCATCCTCAGGGAGAGGTCCGTGGTGAGCATGAATGGGGCATGCCGTTTCGAGGGATCGTGGGCATCGGGAACGGTGCCCGCTCCAGCCCCGCCCTTGGGAGTCCACTGGTACGCGCCGGCGGGGCTCTTGGTGAGCTCCCACTCAAAGCCGAACAGGTTTTCCAGATAATTGTTGCTCCACTTCGTTGGGGTGGTGGTCCAGGCACCTTCGAGCCCGCTGCTGATGGTATGAACGCCTTTGCCGCTGCCAAAGGTGTTCTTCCAGCCGAGGCCTTGCTCCTCGATGCCGGCGCCCTCCGGTACGGGGCCGACATACTTGCCCGGGTCGGCGGCGCCGTGGGTTTTTCCGAAGGAGTGTCCGCCGGCAATGAGCGCAACGGTTTCCTCGTCATTCATCGCCATGCGGGCGAACGTCTCCCGGATATCGCGCGCCGCGGCGACGGGATCGGGCTTTCCGTTGGGCCCTTCGGGATTCACATAAATCAGGCCCATCTGAACAGCGCCGAAAGGATTGTCGAGCTGACGGTCGCCGGTGTAGCGCTGGTCCCCCAGCCACGTGCTTTCAGGCCCCCAGTAAACCTCGTCGGGCTCCCACACGTCCTCGCGCCCGCCGCCAAAACCGAAGGTCTTGAAGCCCATTGAATCCAACGCCACGTTGCCGGCCAGAATCATGAGGTCGGCCCAGGAGAGTTTCCGGCCATACTTCTGCTTGATCGGCCACAATAACCGGCGCGCCTTATCGAGGCTCACGTTATCCGGCCAGCTGTTGAGGGGCGCAAAACGTTGCATGCCGGAGCCTGCCCCGCCGCGGCCGTCGGCGATGCGGTACGTACCGGCGCTGTGCCAGGCCATGCGAATGAAGAGCCCCCCATAGTGGCCATAGTCGGCGGGCCACCAGTCCTGCGACGTCGTCATCAAGGCATGCAGGTCTTTGATCACGGCATCCAGGTCGAGGCTCTTGAATTCCTCGGCATAGTTGAACTCCTTGTCCATCGGATCGGATAAGGGAGAGTTGTGGTGCAGGATCTTCAGGTTCAGCTGATTCGGCCACCAGTCCGCATTCGTCGGGGCCCCCGCTTGGGTGTGTCTGAACGGACACTTCGCTTCGGTTGACATGTCTACATCCTCTTTCGAATTTGAAAAACCGCGCGCACTACGAACCCGTCCTGGCGTTCCCATTCGCGCCCTCGGCGCCGGCCCCCCTTGCGGGTATCCACACGCTTACGACGCTCTCCGGGACGCGTGCCGCGGAGCGCACTTCGTGCATAGCCCCCGGAAAATGAGTTCGCATTCGCGAAGAATCCGCTTACCGAGGGAGCCCGGCGTAGGCCTTCGCACGTTGTACCACTCGAGGTCCTCGACATTGCCGCAGCGGTCGCAGATGAAGTGGTGATGCCGCATGCCTTTCGCGTCGAAGCGCGCGGCGCGGCCCTCGACGGCCACTTCGCGTACCAAACCCGCCTGCACCAAGTCCCGCAGATTGTTATAAGTAGTGGCCCTCGATGAGCGCGGATCCACCCGATTCACGGCTTCGAAGATTTCCGCAGCCGTGGGATGCCGGTTGTGCTCCATCAAGAATGTCATCACGGCGTAGCGCTGCGGAGTGCACCGCAGCCCTCTGCCTGCCAAGGACCGTTGAATCGCCGCGACGTCCATGAAGGATTCAGATTATATCTAATGTGATATTTTGTCAAGACTCATGCCCCGGCTCATGCCCCGGTCGCGGCCGGGCGAGCCTTCTTTTGATCTCAAGGCTCCGGATGGCCGGACAACCTTCCCTGACTGGCCGAAGGCCCATCAGCCGGAATGCTTGTGGCTTCGTGAAGGACATGGTGCGCTGAGTTTTCAAGATCTTTCCTTGAAAAAGTTCGAGGGCCAAGGAATTGGCGTCCCTAATAGCGTCGAGTTGGAACCCGCTGATGGAACGGCTGAAGGCCATTGGTTCTTTGAGGGATCTCGCAAACACGCTACAAACAAAGCCTCTCCAGGAGGGATGAAAGCCGTTGATTCAGGCTGCTCCCGTGTTGTTCCTGACTACCAACGGGGTATGGAACCGTGTAGGAACTGCACAGCGTGCTGCACACGCACAGACGCCCTGCGTCGCTTCTTGCGAGAGTTGTCGATCACGCTCTTCCCGATTGGTTAGAAACCACGTGTACAAGTAGCGTTATACGGCCAGGTGCTTTTTCAACTTCCCACCACCCCGCTAGGGCCAATCCGCTTCGGTGATTTCGGGGGCGGCCAGGATGACGGTAAGGCGACGGTATTATGTGATCTAGGCGCTCTTTCCTGGTAAACGTCAGCGCCTCGCGATAGTCCACGGAAAGGATTGAACGTGAAAACGTGGAAGGTGCTTCTTCTTACCGTTCTTGTTCTCTTGGTCGCGGGAACCATCGGGGCAGCGCTGGTGATTCACCGGGGGTTTCGCGCTACCACCGAACCATCCAGATTTGAGGCAGCCATCGCGCGGGCCGTGCGGGATCTTGCGATTCCCAGTGAAGAGCGCGGTCGTAAAAACCCTCTGGAGGTCACATCGCAAAATCTGAATGATGGCCGCGAGAATTTCATGGCGCGATGCTCGAATTGCCACGGGCGCGACGGTAGCGGCACAACGCCGGCCGGACAGTCCCTTTATCCCCGTGTGCCGGACCTGCACGCGACAAAATCTCAGGACCTCACCGACGGCGAGCTTCACTACATCATCGAAAACGGCGTCGCCCTCACCGGAATGCCCGCTTGGGGAAACCTGCATCAAATGCCGGAGGATGACAGTTGGAAACTGGTTCTTTACATTCGGAACCTTCGTCCGCTTACGAACCAGGAGCAAGCCCAGCAGGCGCAAACCACGGTTTCAGCCCATTATGTCGGGTCTCAGGCGTGCGCCAAGTGCCACGAGCAAGTCTACGAGCACTGGCAGAAAACGCCTATGGCAAACATCGTCCGCGACCCGCGCCAGCACGCGGATGCGATCATTCCAGATCTCGCTACCAACAACGTGTCCAAGTTTTCAAAAGACCAGGTCGCGTTCGTCTATGGCAGCATTTGGAAGCAGCGTTATTTCACAAAAGTCGGTGATGACTATTTTCCATTGCCGGTGCAGTGGGAGGTTCAGAACCACAAATGGAGCAAGTACGTCGTGCCTCCATCAGGCGGCGACTGGTGGGCGGCCTTCTATCCCCCCGACAATATGCATCGCCCCACTGGCCCTCTTTGTGATGGGTGTCATTCGGTCGGTTACGATATTCACACGAAGCAGGTGGCCGAATGGAACGTTGGCTGTGAACGTTGCCATGGCCCTGGTAGCGAACACGCGGCGCATCCCGCGCGCGGCAACATTCTAAATCCTGCCCATATGGATTATGTGGCGGCCAGCGACACCTGCATTCAATGCCACTCCCAGGGGCAGCCACTCTCGAATCCCATCGAGGGCAAGTACTACGATTGGCCGGTCGGCTATAACGTGGGGATGAAGCTGCAGGATTCTTGGAAGTTAGAGGAACGAACGCTCGGTGCGCCGACCAACTTCTTGTTTTACCCCGACGGTACCGCACATAAAAACCGCATGCAAGGTAACGATTTCGTTCAGAGCGTCATGTACAGGCGCGGGGTAACCTGTTTCGACTGCCATGATGTGCACGGCACCGGAAGCTACGCGCAACTCCGGAAGCCTACCGATCAGCTCTGCCTGGACTGTCACGGTCCATTTTCACCGAATGGTCCACGCACAGCCACGACCGAAGAGCACACGCACCACAAAGACGGTAGTCCGGGTGGCCAATGCGTCGCGTGCCACATGCCTGCAATCGAAACCGAAGGCCCGCCCGGCACTTTTGTTCACGCGCATACTTTCAAGTTCATCACCCCCGTGATGACAGACAAGTACAAGATTCCCAATCCGTGCACGTCGTGCCATTCCGATAAGAGTACCGCCTGGGCCACCGACGCGATGCGCCACTGGAACGAGCGATCGCCGTGGCGGATCGAATAGAAAGTTGAAGGTTCAGGCACAGACATCGGGAACACCAAATCAATCTGCAGAGGCTCTGTATATCGAAGGCTGGAGATTGGCGTGTCCTACTTGACGGGAAGTCGCCATCTCGTCGAAGTGACCTGGGATCAGAGGCGAAAAGGATCAAGCGTTGGCGAGAATGCGGTGAACAAATCCAGCGTGCCATTGCTTACCGCTCCTTAGAAGCGACACCCTCGGCGTTGAGTGTTGCGGCGATGCGGTCATAGGCTACGCCCTCCATTCGTAGTTGCTTCAGGCGCTCCAGGATGACGTTCTCGCCGTCGCGGTAGCCGTAAGGCTTCCTGCCCTCACAGCGGCCTTCTTTGGCGCGGATTCGAGCCCGCGCCCCATTCAGCTTGAGAACGATCATTTGCTTCTCATATTCCGAAAACGCACCCATGATCTGGCGCATCCGCTTCCGGCTGGGCTCGTTGCTGCATAGGTTCTGTCACGCTCACTAACGGAGTGGGAACCCCCGAAGAGCCCTTTTTTTCGACAGTTAAGCCATGGAACTTGGGATGAATCAAGTTTGGCGTCCCCAGGGGGATTCGAACCCCCGTTACCGCCGTGAAAGGGCGATGTCCTAGGCCGGGCTAGACGATGGGGACCTGTCGGGAAGGACTTTAACTACTTTAGCACTGCCCGCCAAGCGAACATCATTTGAAAGTGCAGGTCATCCCGAGCGGAGTCGAGGGATCTGCTGTTAAGGCATGGCAACAAGCGGACAAAAAAGCAGATTCCTCTCCCACCAAGCGGGATCGGAATGACTCGGGGACGGATGCCAGTTTCGATTCGGCGGATTATAGCGCCCGCCTTTCCGCACCCCGCTAAAGAGTCTTCAGGAACGCGATTACGTTGTCCTTATCGGGGGTTTTCAGGACATCTTCCAGCGGAGGCATCGCCTCGCCGCCATTGTTGATGATGTCCAGCACGTTCGCGTCGTTCACCGCCTTGCCGTTCAGGAGCTTGGCGCGTTTGAACAGGCCCTTCAGTCCCGGACCGACCTTCGCTTCCGTGGAATCGGAATTGTGGCAGGTCCCGCAGTTTTCGTCGAACACGGACTTGCCCTTCTTGGCGTCGCCGGCGGCGGCGCTCGCCGGAATCTCTATTTTTAATAGCATGGCCCCTAACAGCAGAATTCCTAAACCCAAGCTCGCCGCGGCGAGCGTTGCGCTCTTCATCGATGTTCCCATGGTAAATTTAATTGCCTCTTTCGATAGTTTACAATTTGGCTCATGGCAATCCAAGCTGGCGACAAGGCTCCCGACATCAAGGCTCCTGAATTTAGACTGGCCGAACACCGCGGCAAACGGGTGGTTCTGTTCTTCTATCCGAAGTCGGATACACCGGGCTGCACCAAGGAAGCCTGCGAGTTCCGCGACGCCGCGAAAACCTTCGCCAAACGCGACGCCGTGATCGTCGGCCTGTCCCCCGACAAAGCCCCGGCGCAGCAGAAGTTCGCAGCCAAGTACGACCTGCCGTTCGCGCTGGTCCCCGACCCGGATCACGCCATCGCCGAAGCCTACGGAGTATGGGTGGAAAAGAGCATGTACGGGCGCAAGTATATGGGCATCGAGCGCTCAACCTTCGTCGTTGATGAGAAGGGCAAGATCGCCCAGGCGTTCCGCAAGGTGAAGCCGGAGGGTCACGCGGCCCAAGTGCTGGAAGCGCTTGCTGGTAAATGACTTATGTAACAGAAAAAGGGACAGACAGCTCTGTCCACTCCCATGCTTGAACGTGAAATCAGAGATTTATCGAAGGGGACAGAGTAGTCTGTCCCCTTTTCCCCTAAGTAAAACCGCGCGGAACAACGATAATTGGATTAGCGTACATTCGTTGTACGCTAGACACGTAGCATCGTAACGATTCTTAAACCGCTCTGGGCTGAAAACCGCCCAAACGCGGCGATCGGAGCAAAAATGGCCCTGCGCGACTTTCTCGCCAAGCAGTTCATCGAGGTAATGCAGTGGAACGAGCCCGAGGACGGCATGCTGTCCTACCGCTATCCCATGCAGGACCAGGAGATCATGAACGGAGCCAAGCTGACGGTGCGCGAGTCGCAAATGGCCGCTTTCCTGAATGAGGGCCGCATGGCGGATGTCTTCGGGCCGGGCCTCTACACGCTGACCACGCAAACGCTGCCGCTGCTGACCGACCTGATGAATTGGGACAAGTCGTTTAAGTCGCCCTTCAAGAGCGACGTCTATTTTTTCTCGACGCGCATGCAGACGGATCAGAAGTGGGGCACCGCGACGCCGATCACCATCCGCGATAAGGAATTCGGAGCCGTGCGCCTGCGCGGATATGGAATCTATGCCTGGCACGTCTACGATCCCCGCGTGTTCCTGCAAAAAATCAGCGGCACGCGCGACGCTTACCGGGTTCCCGATATCGAAGGCCAGCTTCGCAACACCATCGTCAGCCGGATGACGGATACGTTCGCGGAAAGCTCGGTGCCGTTCCTCGATATGGCCGCCAACCAGATCGAGTTGGCGCGCCGCATCGCCGAGGGATTGAAGCCCATGTTCGGCGATCTCGGCTTGATGCTGGACAGCTTCGTGGTGGAGAATCTTTCGCTGCCGGAGGAGCTGCAAAAGCTGCTCGATGCCCGCATCGGCATGAACATGATCGGCGATATGGGCCGCTACACGCAGTTCCAAGTGGCCAATTCCATGCCCGTCGCGGCCGCGAATCCCGGTGGGGGCGCCGGTCTCGGCATGGGCCTCGGCGCCGGGATGGCTATGGGCCAGCAGATGATGCAGGCCATGCGGCCGGGCGATGCTCCCTCGGCTCCTGCAGCTCCGGCTCCGGCGAATCCATCGGGCAATCCGGCGGGAGACGCAGGTGGTGCCGCAGGAGCGAGCGCCACGAAGTTCTGTATCAACTGCGGCCACGCGATCCCGCGTCAGGCGAGATTCTGCGCCGATTGTGGATCTGCTCAGGGATAGGCGCCGCTCTACAGAGAATCGAGAATCGCCTGCCGGTCCACACCTTTGTGAACGGCAACGGCGCGGAGGATCCCATTCAGCGTCCCGATACGCATTGCCTTGTGAGCGGGGACGGCTACGCGGTGCGGCGTCGGCTGCTGTGTTTGCAAAATGATATGGCTGCCAACCTGGTGAACTTCGACATATCCCCAATGACGGCAAAGCGTGGCTATGAGTTCGCGGCCGCTCAAGTCACGCGGGATCTTCATCCGAGGATGAGCATTTCATCTCGGATCAGATGAAGGCGGACATGGGCGGGCCTGGGCCGGTCAAAATAGAATGCTTCCACGGCTTCCTTGACGTTGGCCCGCAGATCGTCCCAGGTATCGCCTTGCGTGAAGATGCTTTCGGTCCGGCATTCGGCGCAGTAGCCGCCGTCTGCCTCCTCGGTCACCTCGAAAACAATTTCGTTCACAACCTTGAATCTAAGCGATTGCGTCGCGTGGAGCAAGCGGCAAAGCTAAACTCCTGTCGTGCGAAGCTCTCATGCGAAACAAAACACAAGAGAAGTAATACAATTGTAATGGCCTGCACCAGCCCTTCGGCTAAACTAAGGAAAGCGTTTCATGGCTGCACAAGCGGAACAGACGCCGATTCTGGTCCGGGACCTGGACCATCCGTCGCTGTATATCAACCGCGAGCTCAGTCATCTGGAATTCCAGCGCCGTGTGCTGGAGGAAGCCCGGGACTCGGGCAATCCGCTGCTGGAGCGCGTCAAGTTCCTCTCCATTCTCAGCTCCAACATCGACGAATTCTTCATGGTGCGGGTGGCCGGCCTGATGCAGAGGATCGAGGCCGGCGTGCAGGATCTGGGCGCCGATGGCCGCACACCCACCGAGACGATGGACGCCATGAACGCCTCGGTCGGCTCGCTGATGGGGGAGGCCTACGACTTCCTGCGCCGGGACCTGCTGCCCGAGCTCGAAGCCAATCACATTCGCATCGTCGAACTCCACTCCCTCAGCCGGGAGCAACGGGAGCAGTTCGACGGCTTCTTCTTCCAACGGGTTTTCCCGGTTCTGACGCCGCTCGCCTTCGACCCCGGCCGCCCGTTTCCGCATATTTCAAACCTCAGCCTCAACATCGCGGTGGCGCTTCGGGATTCGGCCGGCTTGGAGCGGTTTGCCCGCGTCAAAATTCCCGACACCCTGCCGCAACTGGTTCCCGTCGTGGTAGGGGGCGAAAGCGGGCAGATCCATCACGATCTCGCGTTCGTGTGGATCGAACAACTGGTCGTCGCCAATCTCCGCCACTTGTTTTCGGGCCTCGAGATCCTGAAGGCTCACGTCTTCCATGTCACGCGCGACGCCGAGGTCGCCATCAAGGAGCTGGAGACCGACGATCTGCTCGAAACCATCGAGGAGGCCGTCTGGCAAAGGCGCTTCCGCGACGTGGTGCGGCTGCAGGTCGACGCGGCCATGCCCGAAGAAATGGTCCAGTTCCTGGCGGAGAAGCTCGAGGTCGACCCTCCCAGCATCCACAGGGTCGAGGGGCCCGTGGATTTGGGCCGCCTGAAGCACCTGCTCCACGCCGACCGGCCGGATCTGAAAGATAAACCGTTCCTGCCCTACACGCCCGCAGGCATGGGCACCAACGAAGACGATCTGTTCGGCTTGATTCGCCAGGAAGACCAGCTTCTGCATCATCCCTACGAATCCTTCCAGCCGGTGATCGATTTTCTGCGCAAGGCCGCCAAGGATCCAGATGTTCTCGCCATCAAAATGACGCTGTACCGGCTGGGCACCAAATCGCCGGTGGTGGACGCGCTGCTCGAAGCCGTCGAGAACGGCAAGCAGGTGGCAGTGCTGGTGGAATTGAAAGCGCGCTTCGACGAGGAAAGCAACATCGAGTGGGCCAAGGCGATGGAGCGCGAGGGTGTCCACGTGGTGTACGGCCTGGTCGGGCTGAAAGTTCATTCCAAGGTGATCCTGGTGGTGCGCCGCGAAGGCGATTCCATCAGGCGTTACTGCCACCTGGCCACCGGCAACTACAATCCCACCACGGCGAGGCTGTACACAGATCTCGGCTTGTTTACGGCCGACGAGGAAATCGGCGCCGACGCCACCGATCTGTTCAATTACCTGACCGGGTATTCGGGCAAGCGAAATTTCTCGAAATTGCTGGTGGCCCCGCTCAATCTGCGCCAGCGCTTCGAGGAAATGATCCTGCGCGAAATCGAAGTCCAGCGCGGCGGAGGCCGCGGGCATCTGATCTTTAAAATGAACGCGCTTGAAGACCCTCCCATGATCAAGCTGCTGTATCGGGCGTCCGAAGCCGGCGTGAAGACCGACCTGATCGTGAGAGGAGCCTGCTGCTTGCGCCCGCAACTGTCCGGCGTCAGCGAGAACATCCGGGTCTCCAGCGTCCTGGGGCGGTTCCTCGAGCACAGCCGGATTTTTTACTTCCACAATAACGGTTCCCCGGAATGTTATTTGGGCAGCGCCGATCTGATGCCGCGCAACCTGAATCGCCGCGTGGAGGTGATTTTCCCGGTGGAGCGGCCACATTTGATCCGCCGCATCCGCGACGAAATTCTGCAGGTGTATCTCGACGATCAGGTGGGCGCGCGCCACATGGATTCGGATGGAACCTATTCGCCCAAGGTCCGTCGCGCGGGGGCGGCCGCCGGAGCCGGCGAAAACCTGCAAGATTGCCAGACCGTGCTGCTGGAGCATCGCGGCGAGTGGCAGGGCAAGCAAGATCGCTAGTAAGCGCTCCCGGTCAAACCGATAGCAGGGCTTAACCGCTTCCTCCGGTCGCGGCTCATTGTCCGCGATCAGATAAGGGAAGCGCACTGGCCGAGCCATGACCAAAGGGAGCGGTTCAACAGCCGCACCCAGTCAATATCTCGCTGGTATCGAGATCGCCGGGACAGCGTAAACAGTGTGGTGCGTCACACGGAGAATCCGGGACGACGACCACCTCCCCCAATCTACCTGTGGAGAATCCGGGACGACGACCACTTCCGTCAATCTACCTGTAGGCGTCTTTGCGATCTCGGACGCGGTGGACGGTGATAGTATCGTCGGTTTCGTCGAAGAGCACGCGGTGGTTGCCGACGCGAAGGCGGAGGAGTCCTTCGAAGTCGCCGCTGAGGGGTTTGACTCTGCCGGAGCCAGTTTCCGCATAGCGGTGGATGGCTTCCAGAATGTTCAGGGCGGTCTTCTGCTCGATGACGCGGACTTCTTCCGCGACGTTGGGCCGAAAGCGGATTTTCTTCACGCAGCTTCTTAGCCGCCCTTGTGGCCGCGGATCTGTTCCATGGTAAATCCGAGATCGGCGACCACCTGCTCGAAGGGTATACCCGCGCCACCGTTCCGGAAATACTCGCGCGAGGCGGCGACGGCGCGGCGATCCTCTTCGGTCAACTCGTCGTCCTCCTCGTGGATCATGGCTTCGAGCAAACCGGCGACGGCACTCAGCTGCGTGGGAGGCAACTGGTCAATCAACTCGTGGACGTGTCGGCGGGTGTCGCGCATCTGCATTCTCCTCAGCGGCCGAAGCTGGCCTGCCCGCCGGCCATCCACGCCCGGGTCGGCGGCAGACCTTCCGGTCGGAACACGAGTCAACCTGATCATACCCCTTTTCAGGAAGCGGACAAAGACGCGGAGCGCCCTATCTCTTTTTGCCAAATCCAGTCACAAGCTACTTTCCTATACCAGTCAACCACTTACACGGGTTCGCTAGTCCGCCTCTGCTATCCTCGAATCGGGAGCCTTAGCGGGCTTTCGTAAGTTCTTTCCTGATCAGGAAGCGTTGCAGTTTGCAGTGGTACTGAACTCTCGTAGGCTTGTTAAAGGCTTCGCGTCGAGCGACTATAAGGACGCTGGCGACGGGAGAATTTGAAACCGGTTTCATTACACCGGGAGCCAATCGCGGTACGGGTTGGCCACCAGGTCATCAGAGAGCGTGGTAGTAAGACGAGCAAACCCGGGACGCCATCCAGCGATTCCCCAGACCCCTCGGGCGAACACGCGCTCAACATCATGGGCGGCAGTTAGCGCACAGCGAATGCGTTGTGCGCGACTTGAAAACGGATACGCACGGCGATAAGTCCGCGAAGCCCCGGCCGCCCGCAACGCCCGTACGGAAAAGCGGACAGACTACTCTGTCCCAGGCGGCAACTTTTGAATGTACGTAGAAGTAGGAGAGTGGACAGAGCTGTCTGTCCCCTTTTTCCACGCGAGAAGTGTAAGCAGAGATAGCCATGCCCAATTGCCCCGCCCTCTCAAAACCCGAATTGTAAACCTATAGCCTCGTCATTCCGAGTCCGATACGGATAAAACTCCGCGAGGAATCTGCTTTCGTTTGGAAAAGCGGACAAGACACGTGTCTCCGGATTTTGCATATACTGAGTGGACATATGAGCACCCTGTTGCGGATCTTTTTATTGGTTATTGCCCTGGTCGCCGTGGCGTCCACGCAATGGTTCAACTACCCCACCGCGGGCCTTCCGCGAACGAGCGATGGGAAGCCCGACCTGGCGGCTCCGACGCAGAAAACCGCCGACGGGAAGCCGGATCTTTCGGGGATCTGGCTGCCGGCCGACGGCTCGCATTTCACGGACCTCGCGGTCGACCTGAAACCGGAAGAACCGCCGTACCAGCCCTGGGCGAAAGCTTTGGCCGCTCAGCGGGAGGCGGGCGTGCATAAGGCCGATCCCCTGGCGCAATGCATGCCGCCCGGGGTCCCGCGCGTCGAGACGCATGGCGGCCACCCCTTCAAGATTATCCAGATGCCGCGCGAGCTGGTGATCCTCTACGAAACCTCGACGAACGACGTTTTCCGCGAAATCTTCACCGACGGCCGTCCCCTGCCGAAGGAAACGCAGCCCTCCTGGAAGGGCTACTCGGTGGGCAAGTGGGAGGGCGACACGATGGTGGTGGATACCATCGGATTCAATGACCGCAGCTGGCTGGACACCGCGATGGGCCGGCCGCAGACCGAAGCTTTGCACATCACCGAACGCTTCCGGCGGCGGAACGTGGGCAATATGGAGATCGGCATCACGATCGACGATCCCAAGGCTTACACCAAGCCATGGAACGCGAAGATCAATCTGAAGCTGGTCCCGGACACGGAGCTGATCGAAACCGTTTGCGAGAATTCACGCAACGTCGAGCACATGGTGGGCAAGTAGCAGACGGCCGCCCCCCAATTCGCCGTCACCATATTGATCGCTCACAACCTTCGTGCTGCCGGGAACACTGGCTTGCCGGCGCCATCCACCACACCCCCGACTGCCATCGGGCAACGTCTCTCCCTTCGCCCCCTGGAGAGCGTATTAGCAGGGACGAGCTTTATCGCTATCTGATGTAGGCATTCGATTTGGATTCGGTTTGGCGACAAGCCGGTAAGCCTGGCGCTTGCAAGTTTCAAAAAAAACCTTGCAATTCTCGAAACTCTGAGATAGACTCCCGTACCAGACGGGGGATGTGCGGGTAGACGGCCTAATTAATTCATACTGGCGATGCGAAGCAAGCTGGTGAACGGGCGATCTCAACACCCGAAGTGAGGAGTTGTTGGCCGAGTTCCGACGGTGCGTGAGTAAGTCCCGCGCCTGCTTTCGTAGCGTTGGCAGTCCTAATTTCGGGACGTTTTGCGTTTCCTTTGGCGGTCTGTCCACCAAGGTGGGGTTTCGTCGCAAACAGGGGGGCCAATGAAAAAAGTAACTTCTGACGGCGCTCGTGCCGGAAAGACTCTGCACGCGCTCGCTATCGCGGTGGGAGTCTTGTTGCTCTCGGTTTCGCTATTTGGGCAAGGCAGCTTCGGCCGTATTCTCGGCACCGTAACAGATCAGACCGGCGCGGTCCTTTCCGGCGCCATGGTAAGTGTCATTGACCAGGACCGCGGCATCACGCGGACTCTGACGACGGACGCGGCCGGGGAGTATAACGCTCCCACGCTGATTCCTGGGAAGTATACGGTCCGCGTGGACGCCGCCGGATTCAAGAGGCTGGAACGTCCGAACGTCGTGCTGCAGATCGGCCAGGAGTTGCGCGTCGATCTCACTCCGCAGCCTGGCGATCAGACCCAGACCGTGACGGTCACCGAGGCGATCCCGCTGGTGGACGCGGCCAGCGCCACCCTGGGCGGCGCGCTCACCAACGCAGAAGTCAACGATCTGCCTCTGAACGGCCGCAACTACCAGAGTCTGCTGGGTCTGCGCCCCGGCGTAGTGCTCCAGCGAGGGGGCTCGCCGTGGACCCAGAGCACCAACAACTCTCGTCCCGATGAAACCGCCTGGATGGTCGACGGCGTGCTCAACTCCACTTTTTGGGATGCCACGCCCGTGGTCGGTGCGGGGAGTTACATCACCGATGGGGCGGCGATCCTTCCCATTGACGCCATCCAGGAATTCAACCTCATGGAAAACCCAAAGGCGGAGTATGGGTGGAAGCCAGGCGCCATTGTAAACGTGGGAATCCGGTCGGGAACCAACACGTATCACGGCTCGGCTTATGCGTTTGGCCGCGATGTCAGCTGGGACGCCCGTAATATTTTCAACCCCGTTGGGACGCCGCTGCTGCCGACCCAGTTGGAGCAGTTCGGCGGCGTAATCGGCGGGCCGATCAAAAAGGACAAACTCTTCTTCTTCGGCGGGTTTGAGGGCCTGCGTTCCAGCGTCGGCACCGTGTACGCGGTCCAAATTCCTGAAACCGGTCCGCAACCAATCCCGGATCCGCAGCACAGCACGGTGGACGCTATCTCCGCACTCCAGGCCCACGGCATAACCCCCAGTCCCGTCAGCCTGAAATTGCTGGGTTGCACGACGGCGCCGCTCACCTGCACGGGCGGTCTTCTCGCGGGGGCGACTCCGAACTCTACCAGCTATACGAGTACCTTCCCCAACACCAACGTCAGCAACAACGGAGTCGGGAAACTCGACTACAACATCAACGACAAGCACAGGCTCAATTGGATGTGGTGGCAAAACCACTATGAGGGCAACGGACAAGATTTCCCCAATGTGAATCAACTCTTCACGGACTCCTTCCCGAAGGTCGCCAAGACCACTGACGCCAACTGGGTGTGGACCCCCAGTTCCACGGTCGTGAACGAAGCCCGGTTTGGCTACAACAACAATACCCAATTTGCCGGCGGCATCGACCCCGGCATCCCCAATGGCCAGGGCGGTCTATGCACCGCCACCGGTTGTGGCGGCAAGTTTTACCCCCTCAACACAGGCTTGACGAACGCGCCGCCCGGCTTGCCGGTTATCAACATGGGTGGTTTTCTCGGCAACACTGGGGACTTCCTGGGCGCCCGTGGTGGCCGGCCCATCCTCTTTGGCCCCAGCCCGTTTTACGACTATAACGACAGCATCTCGGTTTTGCGGGGAAAGCACGCCCTCAAGTTCGGCGGCGAGTTCGCGCATATCGGGTCTGGTGAGACCGCCTCAGACATCCGTGGCAGGATTCAGTTTAAAGGCGGCACGACTCCGGGGCTCACCGACTGCGGCGGACAGTCCTGCCCCCTCGAGGACTTCTTCGCCGGAAATCCAACCAGGGCGACTCAGCTCGTCGGCAACGGGCTCCTCGCGGTGACCGAGCTGCATACCGCGGTGTTCTTTCAAGATGACTGGCGGATCGTCCCGAAATTGATGATCAATCTGGGTCTGCGCTGGGAACACACATCGCCGTTCAAAGCCGACAATAACCTCCTGGGTAACTTCGATCCAGCGACCGGACTGGTTCAGCAGGGCCAGCAGGGCGTAGGCTCTACGATCTGGAAGCCCGACTACAAAGACTTTTCGCCGCGCGTAGGGTTTGCCTGGGATGTTACGGGCAAAGGGACCACTGTGATCCGCGGCGGGGGCGGCATCCTGTACTCGACGCCTCCTCTGGCCACGTTCACGAGTCAACCTGGCGAACAGAACGTCCCGGGCGGATCGGGCCTCAACGGCGTCCCGACCGGCGCCTGCGCGACGAAGGTACCCATTGGAACCCCTTGTCCGATGACCGTCGATCCAGGCGCTCCCGGCAAGGGTATCTCGCTCGGGACCGCCAGCATCCCCGGCTCAGCGCTCAACTGGAACGGCGTGCTTTATCCAGGCGGCGCGGGGCTCTCCTGCACTCCCGCCGTACCGTGCAGCGTCGCGGCGATCAACCCGAATCTCAAGACCCCCTACGTCGCGAGTTGGACCGTCGGAATCCAGCACGCCTTCGGCAA
This sequence comes from Bryobacteraceae bacterium, assembly GCA_035934795.1. Taxonomy (GTDB): domain Bacteria; phylum Acidobacteriota; class Terriglobia; order Bryobacterales; family Bryobacteraceae; genus Palsa-187. The sequence continues at coordinate 16,426 of DASYXM010000093.1, forward strand.
TGACCTCTCGTTGGACGTCGGCTATGTCGGCAATCACGGCGATAACTTTCTTGGAATTCGCGACCTCAATATGATTAATCCCGCCACCGGCGTCGCCCCCTTTGCCACCCAGTACCCCTATCTCCAATACATCAATTACACGAGCAACTATGCCCGTTCCAACTATGAAAGCCTGCAGACGACCCTGACGAAGCGGCTGTCTCACGGACTGAATTTCACCGCCGGCTACACTTACGGTCATGGCCTGGACAACGGCTCCCTGAATCGCTTCGGATTGCTTCCGCAAAACAGCCTGAATACGAACGCAGAGTACGGCGACAGCGACCTGGACGTCCGGCACCGCTTTACTCTCACCGCCAGTTACGCCATTCCGGGGAAGAACGGCTTTGGCCAGATCCTGCAAGGCTGGAAGCTCAACGGCATCGTGAACATTCAGAGCGCCCAGCCTTGGGATACAAACGACACCACTTTCAACTTCAGCGGGAACGGTGACTCTTCGGATCGCTGGGATTTCTTCGGGAACCCCTCCGACTTCAAATCCATCGGTACCCATTCCATTCCCTTCTGCACTGGCCCTGGCAGCGGTGGTTGCAGTATCACCGACTCCTTCCTCGGCCAGGAATTCTTTTCGGCCGCCCAATCCACCTCGATGTGGGCGCAGTGCACGGCGGTCGCTCCCGACGCCAGAACGCTAAGCACGGCCGGCTGCTACGTATCCGGCAAGTCGGTGATGACTCCTCCCACGCTGGGGACCTTTGGCACCATGGGCCGGAATATCTTCCGGGATACGGGCTTCAGCAACGTGGATTTCTCCATATTCAAGGACTTCAAGTTCAAGGAGCGGATCGGCGCCGAGTTCCGGTTCGAGGTCTTTAACCTGTTCAATCACCCGGTTTTCGCCAATCCGTACGGATCGGCGCCTGGCAGTGCTCAGGGAGGATTTGACCCCAGTGGCCCCCCTGTTTTCGGCTGCGGGTGTACCACGCCCGACATTCAGGCCGGCAATCCGATCGTCGGGTCGGGTGGGGCCCGCGACATCCAGCTAGGGTTCAAGCTGACGTTTTAGCCGCTGCTGACATTTGGGGGAGTGGAAACGCACTCCCCATGATCGGCTTACAGCCTTCCCGCAGCCTTCTTTTGGGCTTTCTTCTCCCGGCGGGGAAGTCGGGATTTATTTTTGGGAGGCAGCTTCCCCTTCTTCGTGGACTTTCTTGACGGCGCGGCTACCGGCTGCGGAGTTGCGACAGGCGCGGCGGACTCTTCCTTTACTGCTGTTTCTTTTCGTTTTGCCAAGTGGCGAACCTCCCCTCAACTGTACCCTGTTTACAAAAATCTTGCGTTTGCAAAAAATCGTGCGGCTTCCTTTGAGCCGCGGCTTCATAAGAAGTAGGATATGACTTGGACTGGATGGCTTCTGCAGGAGGGCGCCCGTGGGAAGAATCTGGCTGGTTGTGGTCGTAATGGCTATGCAAACGCCCCTTAGTAACGCTCAGAGCGGCGCGCCGTTTCAGATCATGGAGACCACTATCGGCCAAGTCCACGCCGCCTATAAATCGGGCCGGCTGACGGCTCGCCAACTGGTGCAGGGCTATCTGGATCGCATCAAAACCTACGATCAGCAGGGCCCTAAGATCAATTGCATCATCACCCTGAACCCCCAGGCTCTGGAAGAAGCGGACAAACTGGATCAGCAGTACAAGCGTTCCGGCCCGGTCGGCCCGTTGCACGGCATTCCGGTGCTGGTGAAGGACGAGATCGACACGGCGGGAATGCCGACCACGCTCGGCACAGTGGTATTCAAAGACTACCGCCCGCCCCAGGATGCGTTCGTGGTGGCCAAGCTCAGGAAAGCCGGAGCGATCATCCTGGGCAAGACCACGCTGAGCGAGTTCGCGGCTGGCGACACTTACGGCTCCCTGTTCGGGGCCACGCGCAACCCTTACGATCTGGAGCGCACGGTGGGCGGCTCCTCGGGCGGCTCCGGCGCGGCGGTCACCGCGAATTTTTCTACGGTAGCCGTTGGAGAAGAGACCGTCGCGTCGCTCCGCAGGCCCGGGAGCTGGAACGGCATCGTCGCGATGCGGCCGACGGCCGGGCTGGTCAGCCGTACCGGAATGTACGACGGCTACCCCTCAGAGCCCGCTTCGATGGGACCGATGGCGCGCACCGTGACCGACCTCGCCGAGCTGTTGGACGTGATGGCGGGATACGATCCCGAGGATCCGCTCACCGCGCTGGGAGTCGGGAAGAGGCCCCCGAGCTACGCTACGTCGCTCGACCGCAATGGCCTCAAGGGAGCGCGGATCGGCATTCTGCGCGAATCGATTGGCTTGGGATCGGAGCCCGAATCGGAAGATTTCAAAAAGGTCGATGCCGCGTTTGCGGCCAATGTCGCGGAGTTGAAAGCGGCCGGAGCGACGGTCGTCGATCCCATCGCGATTCCGGGGCTCAAGGAATTACAGGCCAAACGGGCGGGCAATTCCGCGATCACGGAGGAAGCCCTCCGCGTGTGGCTTGCGCGGAACCCGGCTTCGCCGTTCAAGACGCGCGCGGATATTCAGAGGTCGCCGGACGTCGACAAGATATTTCCGCCGCCCAAGGCCGCGCAATGGAAGAGCCCTTCCGGACAACCGGACCTTGCGAAGTACGGCGAATACCTGGCGGCGCGGCAGCAGTTAATGATCAACCTGATGAAGGCGATGGCGGACAACCGCCTGGACGCGATCGTCCACAAATCGGTGGAGCACCAGCCGACGCTCATTAAGGACGGGATGAACCCGCCTTACGTGAGCAACAAAGGCATCCCGACTCTGAATACGTTCCTGGTTTATGTCCCATCGATCACGGTGCCGTCGGGATTCACCACGGACAATCTGCCGGTCGGGATCACGTTTCTCGGAGGGCCCTATAGCGAGCCGGCCATGCTCAAACTGGCGTATGCGTACGAGCAAAACACCCATCATCGCATCCCCCCGAAAACGACGCCGGCCGTCGGTAAGGAGTGATGACTCATGGTGAGAACGCCTAAAGAGCGCATTCCCTATTCAGCGATCGTGGACCGGCCTCCCCTGAAGCTGCCGCGGTCCGCCAGAATGGTGGTTTGGCCGCTGGTCAACGTCGAGTACTGGGACATCCGCAGACCGATGCCGAGGACCGTATTGCCGCCGCCGATGGGGACGCCCCTGATTCCCGATTTGCCGAGTTGGGCCTGGCACGAATACGGAATGCGCGTCGGTTTTTGGCGCCTCTACGACTGTCTTCGCCAGTTCAAAATTGTTCCGACTTTGGCGATCAATGGTTCGGTGTGCACGGAATATCCTAGGGTCGCCAAGGCGGCTCTCGATGCCGGTTGGGAGTTCATGGGACACGGATATATCCAAGGTCCCATGCACAACGTCGAGGACCAGCGCGGGGCGATCCGGAGAACCATCGAAGCCATTCGATCCGTCACGGGGAAAGCGCCGCGGGGCTGGGAAAGCCCGGGTTTGACCGAAACCTTCGACACCATCGATATCCTTGCCGAGGAAGGAATCGAATACATCGCGGACTGGATCCTGGACGAGCAACCGTGCGAGATTTCTACTACCACGGGCTCGATTGTCTCGATCCCCTACACCGTCGATATTAACGATGTCTGCATGATGGCCGTGGAGCGGCGCACCTCCGAGGAATGGCTGACGCGCGGAATCCGGCAATTCGACCGGCTGTATCGGGACAGCGCCACCAGCGCCCGCGTGATGGCGATCAGCGTGCATCCTTACCTATCCGGCGTGCCTCACCGCATAGGCTACGTCGAGGAGCTCTTCCAATATATACTCGGTAAGCCGGACGTCCTCATTTGGACGGGAGAACAGATCCTCGATTGGTACTTGCAGTCGCGATCGTCAAAATGAGCTTAAAAAGGGAACAAGCTTCCGTCCCTTTTTCCTATTTGACGGAAACCGTCACGGTATTCGAATACGCCGACGTGCGCCCCGTAGAATTGAAAGCTTGCACGCGGTATTGATAGGTTCCGCGGCTTACGCTGTTCTTATAGGTCGTGACCTGGCCAAGAGTCGCCACGCGGGCAAACGAAGTCGCACCCTTCGGCGCGCGCTCGACGTAGAAGCCTGTTTCGTTGGTGGCGTTGTTCTTCCAGCTCAGCGTGGCCGAGCTCTTGCCGCCGGAACCCGTCAAATTGGTGGGGGCTGCAATGGCGTTGGGATCGGTCGTGGCGGTGATCGCGACGGAAGCGGTCCCAGTGGCGCCGAGGTTGTCAGTGACGGTAAGAACCGCGGAATAGTTGCCGGCGTTCAGATAGGTGTGCGATGGGGAGGCGCTGGTGCTGGTGGAACCATCGCCAAAATTCCAACCGTAGGAGGCGATGGAGCCGTCGGGATCGTTCGATCCCGTCGAGCTGAATTGAACGGCGAGCGGGGCGATGCCGGTCGTCGGATTGCCGGAGGCCACGGCCACCGGCGGCTGATTCGGCGTGCCGGCGGGCAGCACCAGCAGAGTGATGCTCTGCGCCGGCGCCGTCAGCGCGATCGCCGAGCCGCTGAAGCTGATATCGGTAAGCCGGGTGATCGCGTTTGAAGACGTCAATTGATACACCTGGGCTGTTCCTGCATTGCTGAAATTCGCCACGTTGACCGTGATCGGTGTGGTGCCGGAAAGATACTTGCTGATCACCATCACGGTGAGTGCGTTATCGGAGGTGCGCTGGGCCGCGAACACAGCGACATTGTCGGGATTCGGAGCAGCGGCAGAGACGCTGGTATCCCCAAACTCCGATTTGTTTCCGTCGTAGTTGCGATAAATCTTGATCGCCTTATAAGTCGGCGTGGAGGCATCGGGGGTGGTCCAGCGCGTGGCCAAGTCCAGCCCTTCGCGTCCGAAAATGCCCAGGATATCGGCCTGCGTAGTCGCGCCGTTGATGTAGCCCTCGGCGCCCCAGTTGTATTCGGTGATGCCGATAGGCGTCCCGGCATAGTAATACGTGTTCGCCCAATTTCGCAGCCGCGGGATCAGCATTACCTTATCGTTGATCCAGCTCTGATCCACGTAATTGGGATCCCATAGCGAGCGAGTGGATTGGTTCCGTAAAAGCTGCATCGCCGTGCTGACGTCGTTGCCGAATTCGCCGCCCTGCGGATAATAGTGCACGGTGAAAACGTCCAGCAGGTGGCGTCCATCCGTTTTCAGAGCCGCCAGCAGCCACGGCAGATAATCCGCTCCGCCGTGATTCGTGCGATCCGGCAGAGGATTGCCCCAGCCGTTCAGATTGCCCCATTGCTGGTCGTACCCGCTGTAGAAATATCCGCTCCAGCCCCACTCCTCCGGACCTGCGATCAGCGCCCCGGGATCGACGCCCTTGATCTGGGAAGCGTAATCCGTCATGCGCGACAGGATTTCGTCCATGGTCGGACCGGTGGGATGCGCGTCGCGGTGCGTCGAAAACCAGATGCTGTGCTCGTTGTCGAGGATGTAATATTTCTGGCCGCCATTCTGCGCCAGGCCCCAGTTGTTCACGAGATGTTGTATCCATTGCGCCTGCACGGACGAGCTATTGGCTACATTGGAGTCGTTCGGATCGTTGCCGGTTACATTCGCGCCATTGGTCCAGATGCCGTTGCCCGCGTCCGGGAACCACTGCCAGTCATTGCCGGTCTGCGCGCCGTACTTGGCGATGGAAAAGCTCGCCAGCTTGCCGCGGCTCGTCCCCAGTTTCGCGATCCAGTTGATGATCGGAACCGTGATCAGCGCCTGCGCTCCCCCCGCGCGCGTATTCGCGATGAATGTGTCCCCGCGTTCCCCGGCGACGCTGCTCGAATCGCCTAAGCTTTCGAAATACCAGTCCTGGCCGCGATTGTCGCCGTTGACCTGCCAGTTGTAGCGGCTGGTGTTGTTGCCGCCGTAGCGGTTTACGGGGACGTTCAAATCGCTGAGCTGCGTGGTGGTTCCATAGGCGACCCCGTACACGTTGGGATTGATCGCACGGCGGTTTGCGTTCACATCGACCGAGAGCGTGGTCGCGGGATTCTGCGCGAGCGCCGGAATAGCGCCCATGATGAGCGCGGCAAATCGCATGCGAAGCATCGTTAATCCTCCGATTGTATGCCGATCGGAACTCAGAATATAGCTCCGCGCCGAATTGGGCAATCGGGTTTCTCCCCGAGTACGTTCCCTCCCAATTTTGCGCGCAACTTGGCTGCCACACCAGGCTTGCTGACGATCCTGGCCCTGTTTGCCGCCGCGAAACCGCGCCAGAACACGTCATCTAGGTGATTCGCCTGAGCCTTTCTAAGTGTTTTTTGCACTTCTAGACCCCTATCCGAGTAGGCCCATCCCGAGTACCATGGTAATGGGAAGTACGTACCACCTATGACTGGCGAGGCCATCCACCGTGTCTGGTGTTCCGAGATTTTGAGCCTGCGTCTGGAATCCAAATCAGGACGCCCTCGAAAGCTGAACGTTAATCTCGAGGAGATCTGGCCGTCCGGCGCACTGTGCCTGACCAGCGCACGGATTCCCCCACAAACCCCCCTGCGCTTCGCCTGCGGAGGCCGCGAGTTCCGCGGGAAGGCGATCGCCCAGACACTTTCTAAGGGTCTCGGCTACTTCGTCGAAATCAGGTTCGACGGCGGCTGCCAGTGGTCGGCGCGCGAATACCGTCCTAAGCACTTCTTGAATCCGATGGTTCTGCTTGCCAGCCGGTTTTTCGAGGCCGCTCTGCGCAAACCCGGGGGCGCAGCCGGGAGCTTTCCCCTCGCCTCTCCTTTCGCGGCAAGCGTATCCTCCGCCGCCACGAATGCTTCCTCCCAGGAAACCGTCGCTGCGGCCCGCAGTGTTCGGCGGGTTGCGTGACACTTGGCGACAGCTACGCGCCGGAAGCCGGGCTGAACCGAACTCCCCGGCGGGGCAGTTCGTGGCTCAGAAAAGTGCATGTGGGCGGAATCCGGCTCCGCCGCAAGGGAGTATCGCTGCGGACGCAGTTGATTCTGCTTCTGGGCGTGCTCGTGCTGGTGGCGACCGCAAGCCTCGGGTCCCTCGCGTACCGGACCTCACGCACGATCGTTGAGCGGGCGGCCATTCGGGAAGTAGGCACGATCGCGACGGTCCGCAAACAGGTACTGATTCGAGCCCTCACCCAGCAGCGCGAGCGTGCCGACGCTCTCCTGAAAACCTCCGACGTAGGCTGCTCCCCGGACGAAACCTGGTGCCTGCGCAAGCTGCTTGTGGATTTCGTGGCTACGGAAGGGGCCCGCGCAGCTCGTTTGGCCTATCGTGGCAATAAAGTAGCGTTGGCGGGAGAAAATGCCGCCGCTTTGACGAGTATCGGTCCCCTGACAGGGAGCCAGATCGCGCACTTTGAATTTGACGCGAAGGGCCAGCCGTACTATCTCCTGCAGGTGACGTCTCCCGATGGCAAAGCGGTTCTCACGATTCGCGGCGATACCCAGGCGGCCAACCAAATCTTCCTGGATCGTTACGGGCTCGGCCAGTCCGGCGAGACTCTGCTGACCGATTCCCACGGCTTTTTCCTGACGCCGCCGAAGTATCGGGAAGGGTCCGGCGAAACGCGTCCCCTCAGCGGCGAGCCGATACGGATGTGCCAGGCCGGGGAGGACGGCGAGGCGCTCGCTCCCGACTACCGGGGTGTTCCGGCGATTTATGGGTTCCGGCACGTACCGGAGATCGGCGGCGGCTGCATCCTGGCCCTTATCGATCAGGCCGAAGCCTTCGCGCCGGCTCAGGGCATTGCGCGGGACGTAGCCGGCGTTTCGGGATTCCTGGCGGCGCTGGCCATCGCGTGCTCGCTCATGTTCGCACAGCTGGTTTCGCGGCCCATGAAGCGGCTGACGGGCCGCGCACGATCTTTACAGAAGGGAGATTTTGACAGCGCGGTGCCGGTGGGGGGGCCGTCCGAAGTGCGCATGTTCGCCCAGACGTTTGAAGCCATGGCGGCATCTCTCAAAACCTCGCGCGCCGCGTTGCAGGAGTCCACGGAGCAGGTCCGCAACATCCTCGAAAGCATCAGCGACGGATTTGCCGCCTTCGACCGTCAGTGGCGCTGCACCTACGTCAACGACAAGGCCACCGGGTTGAGCCGGATTCCAGGCGAAGAACTGCTCGGCAGGAACGTATGGGAAATGTTTCCGGACCTCGCCCGCACATCGGTCTATGGCGCTCTGCATCGGGCCATGGAAGAGAGAGTCCCGGTTCACTTTGAAGAACACCACCGGCCCTTCGACATCTGGTTTGAAGTGGACGCGTATCCGACGCGGGACGGATTGGCGGTGTTCGGCCGCGACGTGACCGAGCGCAAACGCTTCAACGAGCGGCTCCAGCAGGCGCAAAAACTGGAGAGCCTCGGCGTGCTGGCGGGAGGCATCGCGCACGATTTCAATAACCTCTTGACCGGCATGATCGGAAACGCCAGCGTCGCGCTCGAAGAGCTGCCCGCGGGCAATCCGGTGCGAGGCAGTCTGGAAGCGGTGGTGAGCGCCGGCGAGCGGGCCGCCATTTTGACCCGCCAACTGCTGGCCTATGCCGGCAAGGGCCGCTACGTAATCGAACTGCTGGATCTCTCCAGCCTGGTGCGTGAAATCAGTAATCTACTGCGCGCCTCCATTCCGAGAACCGTGCAGCTTCGCCTGGAATTACGCGAGGACCTGCCGTGCATCGAGGGAGACGCCGCCCAGGTTCAGCAGCTCATTATGAATCTGGTGATCAATGCGGCGGAAGCGGTCGGAGAAGGCAAGACGGAAGTCGTAACGATCACGACCGGTCTCGAACAGATCGAACAAACCAACTTCGGCCAAACTATCCCCGCAGACAGCATCCAGCCCGGCCGCTACGTCGCGGTGGAGGTGCGCGACCGCGGGTGCGGCATGGATGAAGAGACCAAGTCTCGCATTTTCGATCCGTTTTTTACCACGAAATTCACCGGCCGCGGCCTCGGCCTCGCGGCGGTAATGGGCATCGTCCGGGGACATAAAGCGGCACTCAAAGTGGATAGCGCTCCGGGAAAGGGAAGCAGCTTCAAGGTCCTGTTCCCGGCGAGCGAAGGACAGCCCAAGCCGTTCCAGCATCCCCGCCGGGAGAAGAATCTGGCGGGCCGGGGCACCATTCTCGTGGTCGACGACGAAGACGCCGTCCGCCACGCCGCCAAGTCGGCGCTCGAAAGCTATGGCTATACGGTGGCGATCGCGGAAAACGGCAAAGAGGGTGTCGAGACGTTCCAGAAGCTGGGAGGAGAAATCGCGGCGGTGCTGCTGGACATGACCATGCCGGTGATGTCGGGCGAAGAAGCGCTGGTCCACCTGAAGCGCCTTCGGCCGAACGTGCCGGTACTCTTATCCAGCGGTTACGACGAGGCGGAGACCACGCGCCGTTTCACCGGAAAAGGGCTGGCGGGCTTTGTGCAAAAGCCTTACACGGCCGCGCGTCTCGCGGAAAAAATCAAGACTGTTTTGGAAGGCGCTCCGCCGCGGGCCGGCTGACAGAGTTCGGTATGGGCCGCTATGCCGGCCGCGCCCCGTTGCGATCGAAGCGCTCCTGGATCGGCACCGCCAAGGCGGTCCCCGCCTTCTCCACGGCTTTCAACATTTCAATCAACAGCTCTTGACGGAGCGCGAGGAATTCGTCGTAGTCGGCCGTGGCCACGTAGGCATCGGCCTCCACGTCGAGCGAATACGGCCCGACGCCGCTAAAGCGCACCGGCATCTTGCCGGTTTCGACTTTTGCGTGGTGCGCCAGGATCTCCCGAAAAGACGAGAGTACTTGCAGCAATTGGTCCGACGTCGTGTCCCTCCGCAGATTGAGCGTCGGGTGGAACCAGATCTTATCGCGGCCCGAAATATTTTCGAGCTCCATCGAGGAGAATTGGGAGTTTGGCACGCTCACAATCGTACGATCGGCCGTGCGGATACGCGTGGATCGCAGTCCGATGTGCATCACCGTGCCGGTCCGGTCGCCGAAGCGGCACACGTCGCCTACCAGAACCGGGCGGTCGCCGATCACGGAAATCCCCCCGAACAGGTTTTCGATGGTCTTCTGCGCCGCCAGCGCCACCGCGAGTCCGCCGACGCCCAGGCCCGCGAGAATGGTCGAGGTATTGTAGCCCCACGCGCTGAAGACTCCGAGGATTGCCATGATGTACAGCGAGACCTTGAAGATCTGCAGGAACAGCGGAAGCACCGAATAGCTCACGGCCTGCATGCGGGGGTCCAGCCGCGAGCGCCACCGCTCCCCCGCGAGGTCGACGACCGCCGCCCCCAGCCCCGCCAAGCCTAGCACGAAAATCAACGCGAGCGCGCGCTCGAGCGCCGTCCGGGAAAGCGTGGCCGGGGGCGCGAATTCCATCGTGACGCGGAGTCCCGCCGCCGTGAGGCAAGCCCGCAGTGGACCGAGAAACGCCGGCATCGCAGGCATCCTCGGCACGGCAGCCGTCAGCACCCTGGTAAGGATTCGCGAGGCCACCCACAGCACCGCCGCCATCACGATCAACGCAATCCAGCGCCATACGGGAGTGTCCAGGATTTCGAAGGCGACCAGGGGCTGCGGCAGGCTCTTTTCGAACGGGGTCTCCGCCACCAGTTGATGCGCCTGCGGAATCATCGCGACGCTGTCGGGCGACACCAGCCACACTCTCAGCCCCGGCCTCAACTCCACGCGCTCCAGTTGCAATTCCAGTTTCTTTCCGTTCACCTCAAATGTTGCGAGCCGCTCCATCGCCGGCGAAAGCCCGTCGTTCTGATCGCCCTCCGGATCGCGGCTGAGCGTGGTGATCTGGAACGACGTATCGTCCAACAGATCCTCCAACTGCTTGGCCAGATCGGGGCCGTCCTTGGCCCGTTGGGCTGCTGGCATCTTTCTTAAATCGAAGTAGAGAGCCGCTTTGGCATAGTCCCGCGTATGACACGCTTCCAGAAATTGGAAGACCGAGTCTTGCGGTGTCGCCCTGCCCAGGGAGTCCTTGGCATCCGGAACGGGGGCTTTCGAAGTCTGCGCGCCGAGAGCGCCAGCCAGCAGAAAGGCGATCAGAAATTTGAACATCTATCCCTATTTATAGATTAGTCCCCTGATCCGCTGTTTCATTTGCCCGCGGAGGACACGCGGTGAGCCGTCAGGCCTCGCAATGGCTCATTCCATCGTCCGGCCCCGGACGATGTACCGGTCCGGAGCGCTTCCCAGGTAGCCAAACGGATAGCAGGTGATCAGCGTCAAGTCGGTCCCGGGAACGGGCCTGAGAACCTCGGTTTGTTGCGGACCCACGATGTCGGTGGAGACGACGACATAGTGAAACACTTTGCGAGGCATGGTCAGTGCGATTGTGTCTCCCGCGCGAATGTTGCGCAGCGGGCGGAAGAAGCTGTCGCGGTGTCCAGCCAGGACGACATTGCCGGGTTTCCCCGGAAGCGGCGAACTCGTGAGATGGCCCACGCCGCGCTGGAGCGTCCCGTCGCCCGATCCTTCGAAAATCACGGAGGAAAGACCCACCCGCGGAATTTCGATGCGTCCGACTAGACTGCCTTCCGCGGCGCCCCCATCGGGTCCGTTGCTACGCGCAGCCCCCGATCGAATCATCCGGTCCAGCGCTCGATTGCCTTGCGCCTGCTCGTAAGCTGCCTCGGCCCAGGTCAGGACCGCGTAGCCTAGAGCGACGATTCCGAACCACCACAGGCAGCGTTCGGCCCAAGACGATGCGGTGCGCCAAAAGCGGGCCGAGCGCTGCGGTATCTGTGGCATGTTTACAGTCGATCTACGGCGCATTGGAACGCCGGAAGATAAGTAACCGCCGGAAGATAAGCGCTCCCCAGATCCAGAGCGTGCCAGGGCGCACCGGGACCGGGGTCACCTGTCGGATACGAAGCTGTCGCGATCGCGCTACTCATCCAAACTCTTTCTCCAGTTTGCAAAGGAAGGTTCGAACCTCACTCACGCCGCCCAGATAATACTGAGCACAGCTTGAACGCCCCCCTCCGATGTGGACCGTGATTCCGCCCGGCAACGCAGCGAAGGCAGCTTCGTCGGACAGATCGTCTCCCAGATACACGGGCACCGTGTCGGGCGGCAGGGCCGCCAACTCCCGCCTGACGGCCGAGCCTTTGTCTCCCATCTCCCACGGCATGATCTCCCAGACGCTCTTGCCCGGCGCGATTCGAAAGAGATCCGAGAACGGCCGAACGACGAAGTTTACAATGTGGCCGGCCAGAGCGGCCTCCTCTTTGGGCGCCCCCCGATGGTGGACGGCCAGGGTATGCTGTTTCTCTTCAATCCACACGCCCTGCTTTCTTGCGAGCAGCGCTCCCATCCAGGCCGAGAGGCACTCCAGCGCACGGCGAGTTTCTTCGGACAGTTCCTTGTCGCCGCGTGCTTCCCAGCCGTACAAACCCAGATAGCGGATTCCAGGCAAGCCCACTCTATCGCGAAGGTCGGCTTGGCGCCGCCCGCTGATGATCCAGATGCGGAAGCGGGGACTGCCTGCGAGCGCCGTCAGCGCCAGGCGCGTGCGATCGTCGACCGACACTTGGTCCGGCCGGGGGCGGAGATCGGCCAGGGTTCCGTCGAAATCCAGAAAGAGAGCGATTCGAGGAGCATCCCGAAGACGGGAAGCGACGTCCGGCCAGCACTCCAACACCGGGCGCGTCAGGGCGGTCATGAACGCACCGCCATGGCGTGCAACAGAGCCGGTTTGCGCTGCAGGGCGGCTGTACGAATCTGAAGACTGCTGGTGCGGATCTCGCACAGCTCCCCGATCAGGCTGCCGGCCCAGCGGTAGATGTTGCGTTCCCGAACCGTCGCCCTCATCCGCTGCATGCGGATGCGGCGCTCTTCCGGCGACATTTCGAGCGCTCGATGCACCGCGTGTGCCATTTCATCCGTGTCGTAGGGATTCACCACCAGCGCATCGGCTAGCTCGTGGCTGGCTCCGGCGAACCGGCTCAGGATCAGCACGCCCTGGTCGTCGTGGCGCGACGCCACAAATTCCTTCGCCACCAGATTCATGCCGTCGTGCAGCGGAGAAACCAGGCAGAAATCGGCCGTGCGATAGTAGGGAAGAATCTCCGCGTGGCTGTGCTGGCGGGTCACCAGCACGATGGGCCTCCAGTCGCTGGTCTGGAAGCGCTGGTTGATGCGCTCAGCCTCGCTGGTCACTTCATCCATCAATTCGCGGTAGCGCGGGATGTGCGTCCGGCTAGGCGATCCGATCTGCACGAAGGTCATCTCGTGCCGGTAGGCCGGACAGTTTTCGAGAAAGCGCTCGATCCCGCGAAAGCGCTCCGGAATTCCCTTTGTGTAATCGATCCGGTCCACTCCCACGCCCATGAACGTCGCCCGGACGCCATGCTTTGCCAACAATGCCGCGCGCTCCAGGTGCGGCATCTCCGCGGCCGCGCCGGCGGCCTTGGGGCAATCCATCGCAACGCTGATGGGGAACGGGCGGACCAGGGTATGGTGACCCTCCCGGGTGACCCCGAAGCGCTCCCAGTCGATGCGCGATTCAAGCGCGCGGTCCACCGTATCGAGAAAATTATTGCAGTGGGCCTGAATGTGGAATCCGACGAGGTCCGCGCCCAGCAAGCCGTCGAGCAGCTCGCGCTGCCAGGGGCAGATGCCGGACGCCTCGGAATTCGGCCACGGAATGTGCCAGAAAATGGCTACCCGGGCGTCCGGGCGCCGTTCCTTGATCATCCTGGGCAACAAGGCGAAGTGATAGTCCTGCACCAGCACCGCGGGACTTTCCTCGCCTTCCATCTCCTCGAGAAGCGCGTCCGCGAATTTCCGATTGACGGTTTGGTAGGCTTCCCAGTCGTCGGCCCGAAAAATCGGGCGCGTGTGAGCGATGTGACACAGCGGCCAGATTCCTTCGTTCGCGAAGCCGAAATAAAATCCCTGCTGTTCCTCCGGAGTGAGCCACACCCGGCGCAACGTGTACTGGGCGTGGTCCGGCGGTACGCGCACACGGCCGGATTCGTCCACGGTGTCCCGATCGGCGTCGCCGGTGGCTTGCGCGATCCACGTCCCGTCGCAGGCGCACAGCACCGGCTCAAGCGCCGTCACCAGGCCGCTGGCCGGCACGATGCAATCGATCTCCGCGCCTCGCCGGACGTGCTCGTATGGCTCGCGATTGGATATCGCCAACAGCCGGTCGCCCCGCAGGCGGCTCTGCACAAACACGCGAAGCCGCTCGGCGGTCCAATTGGATTCGGCGGATTCGCGCAGCCGCGCCTCTTCTTCGGCGGCGGCCCGCGCGGCCACCAGGCTGGACGCCAGGCGGTTGACTTCCTGGGTCAGCGGCCGAAACTCCTCGCGTTCGGGAATCTGGAGTGCCCCGGTCGTGGTGCCGACGCGCAGGTCGCGCAGCCACTGCGCCATCTGGAGCATCGGCCGGCCGAAGCCCCACCGGATGATCAAGGGCGTGAGGCACGCGATCAGCGCCATTTGCACCCCGACGCCGAACAACGCCCGGCGCCACTCGGCGGCAGCCTGCACATCGATATAGGTCGCGTCGTGAAAAATCGCCAGGGCGCCGATCAGGGACGAATTGGCCCGCAGCGGGAGCGCCACGACGTGCATGGGGCTTTCGCCGAGCCGCAGGAAGTCCGCGCGCGTCAGGCCGTCTTCGAGCGCCTTCATGACCGCCGGCGGGTACCGATCGAGGTGCGGCGATAAATCGGAACTGATAGCCAGCAGCTCTCCGGTGATGCCGTAGACAGCGATTCCCGCGATCTGTTGGCGGTCCTTGAAGCGGTCCACCAGCCGTTGCAGGTCGCGATAGGAGTGGTTCGCCACTAACGGTTCGACGGATCTGGTCAGGCTCTCACCGAGGACCAGCGCGTGGCGTTCCAGATCGCGTTCCAGCCCCCGCGTATCGGCGCGTGTCTGGTAGTATGCGAAAACCAGAGACACAGCCGCTACACTGACAACGAGTAACACGCAAAGGCGCGACGTAAGACGCATTTTAAAAAGCGCCGCCTAACGAAGACCGGCCGAAATGTCAAGCTCATCCGCACTTCTGGACGACACCTTAGATGCGCCTGCGGTGGCGTCCGCGTTCGCCGGCAGGATAAGGTAGCCGGCGATGGAGTTCTTGGTGACCTGCGTGATGACGAGTTCCCGCTTTTTCCCGTCAGCCAAACCGTAGAACACCACCGGCTCCAGCGCGCTCTGGTTGCGCAGCCAGATGGTGCGGCGATCCGGCATGACCCACATCCAGCCGTTCACCCGGCGATACCGGACATCGGTGCCCGTCAATCCCAGTGAGACGCTAGGCGTCAGTTGCCGGCTGTGCCCTTTGGAAGCTTCGAAATCGATGCGCTCGACCGCGAGATTGGCGGCCATGGAATCCACGTCGCGCCGGTTGCGCTGCTGGTCCTCCCGGAGACTGCCGAACTGCTGGTTCGCGGCGGCGACGTCGTGATTCAGTTGCCCCCGCGTGGCCGCCAATTCTTGCGACTGACTTCCCACCTCGGCCCGCACCTGGTTCAGTTCCTGCTGCAGACTCGCGATGCGGGTTTGATCGCGCTCCTGCGCGGCTTTCAAGCTCGCGACGTCCGTCCGTATACCCGCTAGCTTGGTGTCGACCTCGGCCTCGATCCTGCGTACCGCCGCAGCGGCTGCCTCGCTGGCCTGCTTGCCGGTCGATTCGATGCGGGCGCGCGTCTCACGAACCAGTTTGTCGACTTTCTGACGCAGGTCCTGCTGCTCGGTGGACCAGCCCGCGATCCGCGCATCCGTGTTCTGAAGGTTCTGCTGGACGGAGCCGACCACTTTCTCAATCCCGGGAAGCCGCGCGAGCGAAGAGTCGTGCCTCTGGAGGATCGGATAAGCGTACCACGCGAGCCCGGCTATGCCGGCCGCTAACAATACCATCGCCACCGCGAAGAAGCCGTGGCGCCGCCGCGTGGACTCCCAGCGCTCGTCCTCATCGCGCAGTTCTCGTCCCGACTCGGGACTGGTCTCGTTAAACATGACCGATTTCTCCTTTCAAATCGCGGGCGACTCTGTGGCCGAATAAACGGTTAACGCGTGGCGCTCGCGCTGACGCCCGTATTCGCGTTCGCGGAGGCTTCCACCTCGACGTTCCTGGACTGTTCTTCCGCGTCCTTCACGCTCGCGTTGACGTCCTTCGTGGAGAGCGCGGGTTTGAGTTGATGAATCGCCTCGCCGAGGGATTGGCCCGCCGTGATTCTGTCTTTCAAGTCCGTAAACGGAATGCCGAGATTCTTCGACGCTTCCAGCGTCGCGATGAACTGCCCCTGATTCTTAAAACCGGCGGCCGCCATTTCGAGCGTCATACCGGGCGGAAGCAGCGTTTGGAGGCGCGTCGCCAGCTGCGTGTTGGACGCGATGCGCGCCGCGAAGTTGTCCGGCTTCCCCGCTGACGCGGCCTGCCGAATGTCGCGGTCGGTCTGTTGCTCGGCGAGCTTCACGTTGTTCTTCACATCGCCGTTGTTCAGGCTGGGACGCAGATCGTGGATCGCCTTGCCGAGAGACTCCGCGCTGGCGCCGGTGATGCGCGCCTTGAGCTGGTCGAAGGGAATATTCAAATTATGGGCGGCGTGCAGCGCCGCGATGAACTGGCCTTGGTTTCCAAAACCCGCCTCGGCAGCCGCCAAGCTCGCACCGGCCGGAAGCAGGGGTTGTAATCGCGTCGAGAGTTCGGCGTTGTCGGTGACGCGCAGGGCCGCGTCCGCGGTCGATCCTACGCCGGCCGGCCCCGGTTTGCCGGATGCCACCGGGGCGTTCGGCTGCGACACTGTGCCATGAACCGTGTCGCCGACGGTTCCCGTTACACTGCCTGTCGCGTTCCCCACACTTCGCCCCAGGCCGATGCCGGCGCCGCCGTGCTGAGCCCATGCGGCTCCCGCAAGGGCTCCGAGCATCCCGAACGTCAGGGCAAATCTTCTCGTCAATACCGGCTTCATGTTTCAGTCCTCCTTCACTGGAAATACTGGAAACGCCTCACAGGCCTCCGAACGATCCAAGCGTTTTTCGCAACCGCACGTCCATCCCGAAGAACACCGTGTTCAGGTCAAACCGCGTGCTGCGGGTGTAGCCGCCGTAAAAATCGAATTTCGGAGTAACGTTGAACAGCAACCAGGTCGAAAAACCATGGTCGCGAGCGATATCGGCCGGCCCGGTGGTCACGCTTTGCGTCTCGAACACGCGCTTGGTAAGTCCTAGCGCGTTGCCGACTCCGTTGCCGATGTTGCCGATTCCCTTACCGACGGAGATGCCAACCCCGTTCGCGACGGAATTGACCGCCGACGGAAGCACACTCGACGAACGGACCGTCGTAACCCGGCTAATCACGGTCTGCTGCCCGGAAGGTTCGATGACATAAGCCGAAGCGCCGGCCGTCAGCCAGCGCGCCAGCCGGTAGCGCGCGCCGCCCTGGGCGTGCGTGACGAAGCCATAACTCGTGTAGGGGCGGACAAAAAACTGCGTGTCGGAAACCGCGTTGGCGACTCCCACTTCTCCAAATGGCGTCACCCGCCCAATGCCGTGATCGAAGTAGTTGCTCCAGTCGACCGTCCCGTGTCCTGTCGAGAGGCCCTTGTCGCGATCGCCGGTCGGCGCGGTTCCCGTGATTGTGGATACATAATTGAGCACCGGATTCGCCAGCGTCAATCGAACCTGTCCATACACGTTGCCTAGACCTTGCGTGTCGCTCGACCCCATCGCCGCTTGCGTCGTTCCCGAGGGGTTCAGGAAGTAAAACGGCACTCCTAAATCGACGGACCAATGGGGGCCGAAAATATAGCCGGCCGCGGTATCGAGCCTAGTCACCGAGCCAAGAGAATTCGAGCTGCCCAGAGCGCGCCCCTCGAACGTAAAGCCTTGGGGTGACGACTGCGGTTCGGGGTTTTGGCCCCGAACGCGCGGTTGCAGCAAGAACAACAGGAGCAATACGATCGATATCCGTTCGAGCATACCTCGCCATTCCTTCTTGCTTACGCGACTGACGCGGCGATCCTACGCTTAAACGGTGCAAGCCCGGGGCCACACGGCGTAACTCGCTGAAGAACCATGCAACTCGGTGACGAGAGGGACCATTCCCTGCATGATCCTGCAGAATTTACAGGGTTCTTCGGTAAGTTTGTATCCGCAACATCCCGCGAGTCGTGGAAAACAATCGGTTAGCGCTGGTATTCCGATTGCAGTTTCGACGGCCGGAAACCTATACCCGGAGGTGGGAAGATGGTGGCATTCAAGACGTGGAGCGTAGCCGGTCTCGCGGCGGTGTTGAGCTTGGCAACCGCGTTGAGCCTGTATTCGCTGGCCAAGGAGCGCCGGCATACTACCGAGCTTGCGGCGAGCAATCAATCGCTCGGGGCGACTCTCTCGCAAGTGCAGGGGCAGCTCGGTTCGGTTTCGCAAAAACTGGCGGAAATAGAAGCTCAGCGCGCCGAAGCGCGGAGTGCCGCTCCCGTTCGAACCGAATCCACGCGGGCGGCGGTCCGCGTCCCCCGGCAGACGGCGCGACCCATCGAAGATCCGCGAATCAACCAGTTGAAGGCCCAGCTATCCGAGCAGGAAAAGGAAATCGCCAGCGCCAAGGAGGATATCAACAGCACTCGCGATCAGATTCAGCAAACGCAGGGGGACCTGCAGGGAAAGCTGGATGCTTCCCACGACGAACTGAGCGGCTCGATCGCGCGCACCCACGACGAGCTGGTGGAATTGCAGAAGCGCGGTGAACGCAACTACTACGAGTTCCAGATGGATAAATCGAAGCAGTTCCAGAAGGTGGGACCAATCAGCGTCTCCCTGCGAAAAGCCAACATCAAGCGCAAGTCCTATGACCTGGCGATGCTGGTGGACGACGTCCAGATTCAGAAGAAGGGCGTGAATCTTTTCGAGCCGGTGTGGATTTCGGTCGAGGACCGGCCCCAGCCGCTCGAACTGGTGGTGAATCAGGTTCGAAAAGATCAGATCGCGGGTTACCTAAGCGAGCCGAAGTATAAGAAATCGGAGTCTGCGGCGAATTCGGACAAAGCGCCCGCGGACAAGTCGGCTCCCGTAGAATCACACGCCGGGACTAGTGGCTTTTAGCGGCAGGAACGTGAGTGGCGCTCTCCTGCTAAGAGCGTGGCCGCGGCTCGGAATGCGGCGTTTCCGAGCCGCGGCGACAAATCACGACGCGAACACTTACTCGCGTACTTCGAGCGGCGCGGCCAGCTTGAAGCTCACGCGCGCTTCCGCCGGCAGTTGCACTTCGCGCTTGCCGGTAATCGCGGCTCCCACGGTTCCCGCCGCCGCGCCTGAACCTGCCCCGATCAGAGCCCCCACTCCGCCCCCCGCCACTGCGCCCAGGGCCGCCCCGGCTCCGGATCCGCCTCCGATCCACAGCCAGTTCCGTTTCTTGTGTCCCTTGCTTGCGACGCTCGCAGCGGTCGAGCTCAACTGGTACGTCTGCCCATTCATCTCAAACGAATCCAGCGCGAGCCCCATCCCCGCGCGGCCGCGAAAACGGCCAGAGGAGCGCGCATAGGTCACGTGCCCGGTAAAGAGCGTACCCTTGGGCACGACCACGCGATCTCCGGACACGAGGGGCTCGTCGAGCGTCGCGGTGAAGCCGTCGGCCGCGCGATTCCGGCGCGTGTCGAGGTCCTGCGTCAGCCTCACCGGAACCGCAGTCCCGGCGGGCAGAACAAACAGTTGCTGGCTTGCGAAAGCTGCATTGTTGGATTGTCCGCTCTTTCCGGAAGTGCTGTCGGCCGAAGCCGGGATGGCCCGATTGCAACCAGCTAATAGCGCCACAGTGAGCATCACCACGGTCATAATTGGGGTCTTTCGCATAACGCTCCCTCCTACAGGTGAGTTGGTCCAAGTTGCCGGCACGCAGATCGGGGTGCAGGTTGGCTGCCAGGCTTCTAAGTACCGGCAATCGCGGGGATTCTGCGCCGCAGCAGCAATTTGGACGGAAGTTTTTGCCGACCTTCCCCCGGCAAATATGCCCCGTCAAATCTGCCGTGAAATGCGCCCGTGAAATATACTACGGAGGATGTGGAACGTTCCCGGTGCAGCCGCATCCTCAGGAGAAATTTAGGTTTGTGCTCTATTGTGAAGAGAATGACTTCCACCGGTAGCGCATATGGAGAGCTTGGCGTTGCGCGTTTAATTTCGGGCTGTGCGCGTTTCAGAAGCCGCCACGTTGTTCTTCCCTTCGCCTGTATGCTTACGCTCGCGAGCCTCCTATGCGTCCGGGTGAATGCCCAGGTTTCCGGCGGGACGCTATCGGGCGCCGTCTCCGCCTCGGATCTGGCCCTGCCCAACGTCCGGGTAACGCTCAAGAATGTAGCCACGGGAGCGGAGCGTGTGGTCACGACGGGCGCGGGCGGTTTATACACCTTCCCCAACGTGACGCCGGGAACCTATGAGCTGACCGTCGACACCATGGGTTTCAGCACGCAGGTGCGGACCAACATCACCGTCGCCGTGGGAGCCAAACTGGCGGTCAACGTCGCAATGCAATCGGGCGATCCTACCGAGGTCAATCGCGTCGCGCTTTCCGGGGAACAGGCATCCGGGGGCGCGACGGGCAATGTGAACGCGTCCACGGTCCGCGATTCGCCGTTGAACGGCCGCGACTGGACCCAGTTGGCCGCCCTGCAGGCCGGCGTCACCGGCATCCAGACGGGGAGCGCCGCGGCGGGAGGCGCCGCGGCGCAACGCGGATTTGGAGCCGCGATCAGCGTTTCGGGAGCCCGCCCCGATCAGAACAACTATCGCCTGGATGGGATCAGCATCAACGATTATTCGAACGGCGCGCCCGGCAGCGTGCTCGGCTCCAACCTCGGCGTGGACGCCGTCGAGCAGTTCTCGGTGCTGGGGACCAACTATCCCGCCGGGTACGGGCGAACCTCGGGCGGCGTCATCAACGCCGTCACGCGCTCCGGGACCAACGCTTTTCACGGAAATGTTTACGAATTTCTGCGGAATAGCGCGCTAGACGCGCGAAATTTCTTCGACGGCCGGATTCCTCCGTTCAAACGCAATCAATTCGGAGGATCGGCCGGAGGTCCCATCCACAAGGGCCGCACGTTCTTTTTCGCCGATTACGAAGGCCTGCGCCAGTCCCTGGGCGTGACGCACGTCGACACGGTGCCGTCGGCGGCGGCGCGGCAAGGCCGGCTGTCGACCGGGACGGTGCAGGTAGATCCCGCGGTGGCGAAGTTTCTCGGCGCCTTCTATCCCCTGCCCAACGGGCCCCTCCTCGGCGACGGCGACACGGGGATCTTCACCTTCGCCGATCAGCAGGTCACCACCGAAAATTACTTCACCACCAAGATCGATCATAAATTTTCGGATCGCGACAGCCTTTCGGGCACCTACTTCCGCGACAACTCCAAGGAGGTCCAGCCCGATAACTTCGACCAGTTGCTGTCGAACGTGGTGTCGCGGCGCCAACTGGCAACCCTTCTCGAGCAGCACATCTTCAGTCCCGGGCTCTTGAACGCGGCTCGCTTCGGCTTCAACCGCGCGGTCGCTCTGAGCGGCGGCGTGTCGCGGGTCATCAATCCTCTTGTGGCGGATCCCCAATTCGGCTTTGTTCCGGGGGAAGACGTCGGCTGGGTGCAGGGCGTGCCCGGGCTGACCGACTTTTTGGGAGGTCTGAACCCTTCCATTCCGAACACCCTGAGCAGCTCTTCGACCTATACGTGGAACTCCTTCCAAGGAGCCGACGACGTGTTCCTCACAAAGGGAGTCCACGCCCTGCAATTTGGCGTGGTGGTAGAGCGGATGGAGGATAACATCCTGTCCACGCTCGCTGTAGACGGCGGCTTCAAGTTCGCCTCGCTGGCCGATTTTTTGACCAACCAGCCGCGCAATTTCGAGGGGGTTGTTCCGCGCGCGATTCCCGTGGTGGGAATCCGTGAGACGCTCGCCGGCGCCTACGCTCAGGACGATATCCGCGTGCGCCGGGGTCTGAACCTCAGCGTGGGCCTGCGCTACGAAATGGCCACGGTTCCCTCGGAAGTCAACAACCGGATCTCGAATCTTCTCAACCTGACCGACGCGCAGCCGCACGTGGGCTCGCCTTTTTTCCTGAATCCGACGCTGCGCAATTTCGAGCCGCGCCTCGGTCTGGCCTGGAGCCCGTTCGCGGGCGACAAGACCGTCGTGCGCGCGGGCGCCGGTATGTTCGACGTGCTGCCGCTGCCTTACGAATTTACCCTGACCATCCCCAATGAGGCCCCCTTCGTCAAGCAGATCTTCGCGGAGCGCCTTCCCCCGGGATCGTTTCCCACGGGCGCCTACAATCAGTCCGCCGGCAGCGCCACGGTTTCCCGCGCCACTTATACCGAACACAACCCCAAACGGAATTACGTGACCCAGTGGAATTTCAACCTGGAGCGCCAGCTTCCCGCCGGACTCACGGCGACCCTCGGCTACGTCGGTTCGCACGGCGTGCATCAGCCCTACCGGCAGGACAATTTCGACACGGTTCTCCCCACGCTGACCGCCGCGGGCTATTTATATCCGGCCTCCGCCGCAACGCTCAATCCCAACTTCGGACGCATCAGCGGGAATCTGTGGCAGGCCAGCTCTTCTTATAACGCGCTGCAGGCGGTGGTCGAGAAGAGCCTGAGCCACGGCGTTCAGTTCCATGGCGCCTATACCTGGAGCAAGAGCATCGACACGCTGTCGGCCACCGTCGCCGACGATGCGTTTCCCAACGGGCTGATGAATCCGCTGTTCTTCGACCAGCATACGTCGCGCGGCTTGTCCGACTTCGACGTCGCGCAGAATTTCGTGGTGAATCTTACCTGGGAAGCTCCGGTGCGCAAAACCGGATCGCAGTTGACGCGCTGGGCGCTCAACGGATGGCAATTGGGCGGCATTTACAAAGCGTCGAGCGGCCAGCCGTTTACTCCGATTCTCGGAGGCGATCCGCTGGGCACCAAGCTCGACGAGTGGAACGAGCCCCCCGACCGCGTTACCGGTCCCGGCTGCCAGACGCTCACTAACGCCGGCAATCCCAATCGGTACATCAAACCCGGTTGCTTTACTCTGCCGGTGGCCACTCCGGCGATTGCTTCGCAATGCGTGCCGTTTATCGGAAATGGCACGCTGGCGCATCCGCAGTTCCCGGGCACGTGCGCGAATCTGCGGGGCAATCTGGGACGCAACACGGTGATCGGCCCGGGGATGTCCAACCTGGATTTCTCGCTGTTCAAAAACAACGTGATCCGCAGCGTTTCGGAAAATTTCAACGTCCAGTTTCGCGCGGAGTTTTTCAACGTGTTCAACCGCGCCAACTTCTCTTCGCCGACCGATAATCGCACGATCTCTGACCAGAATGGGAGCCCCATCGGAAGCGTCGGTTTGATCACCTCGACGCAAACCACGTCGCGGCAGATTCAGTTCGCGCTGAAAGTGATCTGGTAGGCGCGGCGTCCACAGCCACAACGTTCCGCGGTCCGGTTGACCTTCGACGTCGATCGATCCCTCATGTTCCGGGCTCTCGGGCGATCCCGGCAGTCATGAAATATACTACGAAGAATGCTGGATGTTTCAGGCGGCCGTAAGATCGTTGCTCAACTCGCTGGTCTGCTCGCGCTCGCGAGCCTCCTATGCGTGCGCGTGGACGCCCAGGTTGCCGGAGGGACGCTGTCCGGCGCCGTCGGCACCGCGGATCTCGCCCTTCCCAACGTGCGGGTAACGCTCAAGAACGTGGCCACCGGAGCGGAACGCGTGGTCACGACCGGCGCCGGCGGTTTATACACGTTCCCCAACCTGGCGCCGGGAACCTACGAGATGACCGTCGACACCATGGGTTTCAGTACACAGGTCCGGACCAACATCACGGTCGCCGTGGGAGCCAAGCTGGTGGTCGACGTGGCGATGCAATCGGGCGATCCGACGGAGGTCAATCGGGTAGCGCTCTCCGGCGAGCAGGCGTCCTCCGCGAGCGGAAACGTAAGCGCGTCCACCGTTCGCGATTCGCCCCTGAACGGGCGCGATTGGACGCAACTGGCCGCTCTGGAAGCCGGCGTCACCGGCATCCAGACCGGAAACGCCCAGGCCTTGCGGGGTTTTGGCGCGGCCATCAGCGTCTCGGGAGCCCGGCCGGATCAAAACAGCTATCGTCTGGATGGCATCAGCATCAACGACTATTCGAACGGCGCGCCGGGCAGCGTGCTCGGCTCCAACCTCGGCGCGGACGCCGTCGAGCAATTCTCTGTGCTGGGGAGCAATTACCCTGCCGGATACGGCCGGACTTCGGGCGGCGTCATCAACGCCGTGACGCGCTCGGGGACCAACGCCTTTCACGGAAATATCTACGAATTCCTCAGAAATAGCGCGCTCGATGCGCGAAATTTCTTCGACGCCCAGATTCCGCCTTTCAAACGAAACCAATTCGGGGGATCGATCGGAGGTCCGATCCAGAAAAACCGGACTTTCTTTTTTGCTGATTATGAGGGGTTGCGCCAGTCGCTGGGCGTGACTCACGTGGATACGGTGCCGTCGGTGGCAGCGAGGCACGGGCAGCTCTCGGCCGGAACCGTGCAGGTGGATCGGGAGGTGGCCCGCTTCCTCAACGCGTTTTATCCCCTTCCGAACGGGCCCTCCCTGGGCAACGGCGACACGGGAATCTACACGTTCGCCCAGCAGCAGGTAACCACCGAGAATTATTTCACCTCCAAAATCGATCGTAAGTTTTCCGAGCGCGACGACCTTTCCGGCACATATATGCGTGACAACTCCATCGTGATCCAGCCCGACACCTTTGACGAGCTGTTATCGAACGTGGTGTCGCGGCGCCAGCTTTTCACGCTGCGCGAGGAGCACATCTTCAGCCCGGGGCTGTTGAATGCCGCTCGGGCCGGCTACAGCCGGGCGGTCGCCATCGAAGGCGGGGTAACCAGCGTCATCAACCAGAATCTGTTGGATACATCGTACGGTTTTGTTCCCGGACAGTTCGCGGGCTACGTCAAGGGCGTGCCCGGGCTGACCGACTTCAACGGAGCGCCGGACGCCACGCATCCGAGCAGCCTCAGCTCGGCGAGGGACCGTTTTTGGAACTCGTTCCAGTGGGCCGACGATGTGTTTCTCACCAGGGGAGTCCACGCACTGCAATTCGGCGTGGTGGCCGAACGGATGCAGGACAACACGTTCGCCGTCACCGTCGCGGACGGAGGCTTTAAGTTCGGTTCCCTCGCCGATTTTTTGACCAACCAGCCGCTGAATTTTCAGGCGCAGCTTCCGGGTCCCGTCGCCACGTTCGGGGTTCGCGAGACTCGGTTCGGCGCTTATGCGCAGGACGATATCCGGGTTCGGGCCGGTTTGAATCTCAGTCTCGGCTTACGCTACGAGATGAGCACCGTCCCCGCCGAGGCGCACGACCGGCTCTCCAATCTGGTCCGCCTGACGGACGCGCAGCCGCACCTGGGCGCGCCTTTTTTCATCAATCCAACGCTTCGTAATTTCGAACCGCGAGTGGGTCTTGCATGGAGCCCTGCGCAGGACAACAAGACGACCGTCCGCGCCGGCTTCGGGATGTTCGACGTGCTGCCCCTGCCTTATGAATTTTCGCTGACCATCCCCTCGGCAACCCCGTTCCGCAATCAGATCTATCCGGAATTCGTCCCGACGGGAACTTTTCCCACCGGGGCATACGACGAATTTGGCAGCACTACGAACACCTTTCGTGCGGCTTACGTCGAGCACGATCCGAAACGCAATTATGTGTCGCAGTGGAACCTGAATCTGGAGCGCCAGTTGCCGGGCGGACTTACGGCGACCCTCGGTTATGTCGGCTCGCACGGCGTTCACGAACCCTACCGGGTGGATAACATGGACATGGTTCTTCCCACCGAACTAACCTCGGCCGGTTATTTGTTCCCGTCGCCGGAAACCAGCTCGACGCTGAACCCCAATTTTGGACGGATCAGCGGGACGCTGTGGCAGGCCAGCTCCTCCTATCAGGCGCTGCAAGCCGTCGTCGCGAAGAGCCTGAGCCACGGCGTGCAGTTCCATGGCGCCTATACGTGGGGCAAGAGCATCGACACGTTGTCGGCCACCGTGGCCAACGACGCGTTTCCCAACGGGATTCTGAACCCGCCGTTTTTCGACCAGCGCTTGACGCGAGGTTTGTCCGACTTCGACGTCGGGCAAAATTTCGTCGTGAATCTTACCTGGCAAACTCCCCAGCGGAAGACCGGTTCGCCGCTCGCGCGATGGGCGCTGAACGGATGGCAAATGGGCGGTATCTACAAGGCCTCGAGCGGCCAGCCCTTCACTCCGATGCTGGGAGGAGATCCCCTGGGCCTGAAGCTCGACGAGACGAACGAGCCGCTGGATGTGGTTGCGGGGTCGGGCTGCGCGACGCTCAGCAACTCCGGCAATCCCAACCACTACATCAAGACCGGTTGCCTCGCGCTGCCGATGGCCACTCCGGCGATCGCTTCGCAATGCCTGCCGTTTGTCGGAAATGGCACGCTGGCAAAACCCCAGTTCCCGGGCACGTGCGCGAATCTGCTGGGCAACCTGGGCCGTAACACGGTGATCGGGCCGGGGATCTCCAACTTGGATTTCTCGCTGTTCAAGAACAACGCGATCCGCAGAATCTCGGAGAATTTCAACGTCCAGTTTCGCGCCGAAGTTTTCAATATATTCAACCGCGCCAACTTCGCCTCGCCGACCGACAATCGCGCAGTCTTCGACCAGAGCGGGGCCCCCATTCCCAGCGCCGGTTTGATCACTTCGACGCAGACCACGTCGCGGCAGATTCAGTTTGCGCTCAAAGTGATCTGGTAGGCGTCCACGCGCCGCGTTTCCACAATCGGCGAACGGCCGCGTAGGAAGCGCGCCGTCGATGCAGCGGGGAAAGCTCTTCGCGGAGAGTTTTCAGCGGACTCGATGCTACGATAGTCGCGAAGGCAATCGAAGGCGCGAAGCGGGAAGGAAGCCGCCAGGGATTCCATTCCAGCGCGAACGGTCTTGCCCATAACTCCTGGACGGGCCCTTAGCACAGCGGTTAGTGCAGCGGACTCATAAATTCCTGGGCCAGGGTTCACCGAGTTACATGCAGTATTATGCTCAACAACTTGCGAGCGACGGAGTTCACCGTCCTGTTAAGACGTGTTATCGGCTACTTAGAAGTTACGGCGTGCCGGGCGTCCTTCTCGTTGTCGCACACCTCTTCGATCATCTCGGTATCCGCCATCAGCCGCAGGGGGATCGTCACCATCCACGGCTTGGTGTACGCCTTGGGATCTTCGATGGTCACATCTAGATTCATATGCCCGAAATCCGTTCTCTGAAAACGCTCGATCGTGCGCATTTCGGTGGAGTGCGGAGTCCCGCTGTCGTCCAGCCACGTCAGGTCGTTGAAGCCTTTGCTCTCAACCACAAACGCGTCGCCCTCGTAATGTCCGACGGAGTAGCCCCACCACGCTGGATTGGGATCTTCCGGAAACGGCCGCCCATCCGTGAAGATCTGCCGGTATTGGTTGAGTTGCTCGTACAGCAGCACCACCACACCTGGCGTCTGGAACAGCTTGAACGGCGTCGCCGGCAGCATCGCGCCGAGTACGCCGTGCGGCAGGCAGTGTTCCGATGGCCGGTCGCCGCCTAAATCGCGATAGCGGCGCTGGTTGCGCAACTCCAGCGCCCACGGCTGGTACGGAATTGTCGCGCCTTTCGGCATGTAATAGTCCGCCGTGTTGCCGAACTCAGGTCCCGGCGGCGTGCCGGCGGGGGGCGTCCGGACCCAAATGCCTTGGATGTCCGGCTTGCCGTCGGCCAGCTTGGGAGCGGGCGCTCTCAGGTCGGGCTTGCCGTCCGCCGTTCGGGGGATGCCCTTGGACGGATAGTGAATCCACTGGGCGAACGCAAGCGCGCCCATGAGGAAAAGAGTCAATAAGCAGCGCATCATGAGCACGATCTTACCGCAGCGGCGAATGGTACTTCGAGGGTGGTGTCCTTAGGGACACTACCTACTTTGGGGGACGGGCCATGAGCGTCAATGCATCGGTGGGCTGGCGGCCTCGCGGCTGCAGCGGGGTGGCGGGGGCCAAGATGCGTGCGATGTATTGTAAGTCTTCCTTATTCGTCATTCATTTGCATAGGGGCGAAGTTTCCGCGGCGATCCCGGTCCGGTCCCCCATGGGCGAGGTCACAACCGCCCGATAACGGTTTCATTATCGACCGTTGACTCGGAGACCGCTCTCTCGTGCCAGGCCGAGAGGCGTCAAACTTCTGGCTGAACGGGCAGACATAGTTCCCGCAATATAGACCGGAGGCAGCGCCTCTCCTGCTCGCAGTAGCAGCGGAGCGAAAGATTCGTCTGGCACAGAAGGACATTTCTTTGCCTTGAGACCATAACCGGGAGCACTTGACACGGAGGGCGGCTTGACTATACTGAATGCCTGACATCGGGCAATAGAAAAGGAGAAAGGGCAATGAATAGCGACGGCGGGGCAATCGGCTCCGGTGACCGTTCCGGTGTGTCTCGCCGGGAAGCTCTAAGGGGAATTGCAGCTGCCGCGGCGGGAGCGATGTTTCCCGCAAACACGCTTGTCGCCCAGGGCGCGCGGCCCGCGCCCGGCCCGATCGACGTGCATCAGCATATCGGGGGCGCGGGTGGCCTGGGCGGGGATTGGTCCGTCCAGAAGGTGCTCGATTTGATAGGCAAGAACGGGATCTCCGCGGTAATTTTCTCGAACGCAGGCACCGGCGATCAACTCTACACGGGGACCGAATCCGGACGTACGTTTGCGCGCAAATTCAACGAGAATGCGGCCAAACTCGTCAGCGACCATCCGAAAACCTTCGGATTTTTCGCGGCCATCCCTTTTCCCGATTCGGACGGGAGCCTGAAAGAAATCGAATACGCTTATGACACGCTGAAGGCCGATGGCGTCGGGATCTTGAGCAGCATCGGCGACACATATCCCGGCGACGCGAAATTCCGGCCGTCCTGGGCCGAAATGAATCGCCGTAGGGCCGTGACGTTCACGCATCCCTTCGTGCCCAAATGCTGCCTCAGTCTATTCCCCGCGGCGAGGGACTCGGTGGAGCGCGACTTCGACACCACCCGGGCCTTCACGAATCTTTTGTATTCGGGGACGCTTGCAGAGTTCCCGGATATCCGTTATATCGTGAACCACTCCGGCGCGGCGGTGCCGGTGCTGGCGGGGCGGATCAAGGATCGTGTTCCCGGCGCGGCCAGCACCGGGGGTAAGCCCCAAACCGAAGGCATTTCGCCCAAGACTCCGAAGGGTGTTTTTTACGAGTTGCAGAAGCTCTATTACGAATGCGCGCACGCGGCCTACGCGGCGCCGATGGCGGCATTGAGAGCCTTCGCTCCGACATCGCAACTGCTGTTCGGGACAGATTACCCGGCTGAAGATCCGGCATCCACTCTTGACGAGCTCAAGCGTCGCGATCTTCCGGCCGATGTCCTTCGGGCGTTGTATCGCGAGAACGCGGAGCGGCTGTTCCCGCGGTTTAAGACCGCATGAGGGCGCAGGTGGGTGCCACATCGGCCTGATGTGTGCCATGGTCGGAACCTTCCGCTCTCGCTTCCGACGGCACATGTACGGTTTGCGCGTTACCCGTCAAAGTGGGATAACTTCAATGGGATTCCCGATCGATTAAACTAAGCCACGTCGCGCGCTTTCTGTCGCCCAATAGTCGGGATGAAGACCCATGGCATATAATTGAACTCTTCGTGCTCAATCGTTCGGAGAAGTCCGGAGTCAAGACTTTCATGCGGGCGGTTTCCGTAGGGAAGTGAAGGAAGGAACCGATAGGAATGCTTCTTCAGAATGCAATCGCTGACGCGCTGAACAATACCGAGTGGGCGTTTCCGCTGGCCGAATGTTTTCACATCGGCGGGTTCGCGGTTGGTCTCGGTTCCATCGCGATCGTTGATTTTCGGATGTTGAACCTGGGACTGCGGCATGAAACCACCGGACGCATTTTGAGGTACGCGGAACCCTGGACGCTGTTCGCGCTGGTTTTTGTCATATTCTCGGGCATCGTGCTCTTCCTGTCCCAGAGCGATATTTACCTGGCAAACCTGGTCTTCCCGCTAAAGATGTATGTGCTGGTGGCCGCGCTCATCTACAACTTCACCATCCACAGAAAAGTGGCGACCATGGAAAATCCACCGCCGGCCTTGAGCAAAATCGTGGCGATCGTGTCCCTGCTGCTGTGGGTGGCGATCGTGTGGGGCGGAATTTTCATCGCGTTCTTTTAAGGCGCGTTCTTTTAAGGGAGGATGATCCGCCATGACAATTGCTGAGTCCATACAGAATATCGACTTTCTTACCGCGATCCGCGAATCGGCGCTGGTGTACCCGTGCATTCTGTCAACGCATCTGACGTGCATCGCCATATTCGGGGGTATGATCCTGGTAACGGACCTGCGCCTCCTGGGTCTTACGTACAAAGGCTTGACGATCACGGACGTGGTCACCACCTTCCGCCCGTGGAAGCGCCTGGGCGGGCTCATCATGATCGTAATGGGCCTCCTGCTGGCGGCTTCGGAGGCGGAAAAGTACGTACCCAATCCCTTTTTCTGGACCAAGATGGTTATCCTGGGCCTGATCGGCGTGCATGCCTTGATTTTCCGCCCGATCGTTTACAACCAGACGGAAGAACTGGACCGCTCCCCGGTCATCCCAACTAAGGCAAAGGTTGCCGCAATTCTGTCTCTGGTGCTTTGGACCAGCATGTTCACCATGGGAAGGTTGATCGCGTACTGGGAGCCTCCCGTGACGCCTGCACCGCAGACGTCGATCCGGCAGCGGGAAGCCTTCGGCGTTAGGGTTGCGCTCGACGCAAATCCGGCTCGGACCCTTCGGACGCCGCCGTATGGCCGCCTTGCTCCGCGGCGCTGACGGGCCAGCCTGCCTCTTTGGAAAGACGCCGACGCTGTCCCTTACTGATGAGGCTCGCAAGGAGTATGCGGCTCTAGGAGGATGCTGAAAAACCCCTAATAACCGCTCCCTGTGGTCGCGGCTCACAGTGGGCGCTTTGTGTTTACAGCGTCTTGCCGAGCCGCGACCACAAGGGAGCGGTTTACCTCGCGCGTTTATCAGCAGCCTGCTCTCGTGCCAAGCGCCTATACCCGTGGCATACGGTGGGGCATCGCTGAATTGAACCCCGTCAAGGCGAGTAGGCCGCCGGTGCCAAAGAAAAAGGAAGGCCTCGCACTGTCGGTCGAACAGCAGGAAGAACTGATCGCCGGCGCTACCGCGCCGTGGGGCATCGATGTTTTTCTTGAACTCGATGCCGCCACCGGGGCGCGTCGCGGCGAGCTGCTCGGTCTGCAATGGACCGACCTGCAGGCAACCAGCTGAATATCGGCCACTCCCTGTCGCAGGTCGGGCAGCAGGTGTTTTTGAAGGAACCGAAGAAGAAGAAATCCCGCGCCATCACGATCCCGCCGTCAGCCCTGAGGAAGCTGCAGGCGCGCCGCAAGAAACAGCAGCCGTACCGCGAACATTTCGGCGACAGCTACCAGGGCGATTTCATTTTCTGCAACCCGGACGGCTCGCCGCTGAAGCCGGACACGGTTTCCGCGTCCGTGTCGCTGTTGTTCCGCAGCCTTGAACTTCCGAGGGCGCCAGCCTCCACACACTGCGCCACACGCACGGCTCCCACCTGCTGGCAACCGGTGTGCCGCTGACTGATGTCAGCAAGCGGCTCGGCCATTCCAGTCCGCATGTGACAGCCACGATTTATGCTCACGCCCTGGAGGGCAGGGACGACCTCGCCGCGAAGGCGCGGGAAAAGTTTCAGACGAGTGGCAAACAGGCCGTTAAACCCTCATGATCGCGCAAGTCGGCCTGAAAAAATTCTGGAAATGTGTGATCAGGTGTGATCAAAACACTGTAAGTTGTTGAAAACTTGGTAGCGCTAACGGGAATCGAACCCGTATTTAAGCCTTGAGAGGGCTCCGTCCTAACCGTTAGACGATAGCGCCGAATCCACGCGCACCGGATGAAGCTGCGGCGTGAAGCACCTACAGTATATCAAGCGTCAATACGTCTCAATCGTCGGCGCTGTTTCCTGCCGCGCCCGCGCCCGCAGCCCGAAGTGATACACCAGCGCGCCGGTCGCCACCGTAACGATGGTCGCGAGCGAAATCCACGGCTTCAGCTGCAGGCCCATGACGGTCATCCAGATGCCGACCACCAGAAATATAACCGGGATCAGCGGATAAGCGAAGCTCACCACGCGCAGCTTCTGCCAGCCCGCGCGTCGCCGGAACAAGAGCAGCGAAGCCACGCTCATGACCGCGAAGAAATTCAGGGTAAAGCCGATATAGACGACCAGTTGCGGGAACGGCGTCATGGTCAGCAGCATGGTGCACACGCCCTGCGCGACGATCGCCGCCACCGGTGTGTGCCACTTCGGATGCACTTTCGCGGCCGCGCTGAGGAACGCCTTGTTCTTCGCCATCGCGTAGTATACGCGCGGGCCGATGGTGACCATGGCGTTGACCATCGACATCAGCGAGAGCGCGAGCAAGGCGCTGAACATATCCGCCACGCGCGGTCCGAACAGGCGGGAGGCAGCGAGGGCGCCGACGGCCACCTCGCCCTTCATCGTCTCCAAAGGCGCGGCGTAGATGAAGACTACGTTCAGCGCGAGATACAGCGTCCCCACCAGCAGCGTCCCCGCGGTCAGCGCGAGCGGCAGCGTGCGGGCCGGCTGGCGCAGCTCTTCGGCCACGTAGGTAGCCGCGTTCCATCCGCTATACGCGAAGTAGATCCAGAACAAGCTGATGGCGAACTGTGCGGTAAGCGACGTGGTCGCCGTGCGAGTGGCGTTCATCGAAAAATTCGCCCACTCGCCCTGCCCGCCCGCGAACGCCAACGCGATAAATGCACACAGGATGAGAACCTTCGCGCCGGTCAAAACGTTCTGCAGGCGGGCGACTCGCAACACCCCGAAAATATTGATGATCGTGAACAGCAGCACCAGCGCGCAGGCCACCAGCTGCGCCCAGCCGAACGAGAGCGTCCATTCGCCGGAACCGAGTAGCGCGCGCGAATGTTCCTGATGCAGTCCGGGGTAGAAGTGCCCCAGATAATCGGCGAACGCCAGCGCGCCCGCGGCGATGGGCGCGGAAAATCCGGCGAAAAAGGAGATCCAGCCGGTCATGAATCCCCAGGTCGGCCCGAACGCCTGCGTCAGGTACACGTATTCGCCGCCGGAGCTGGGCATGTTGATGCCGAGCTCGGAGTAGCAGAACGCGCCGCACAGCGCGACCACCGCGCCCACCACCCAGATCCACAAAACCAGCTTGGGCGAGCCGAGGTCGCCCGCCAGAAATCCGCTGGTGGTGAAGATCCCGGTTCCGATCATGTTAGAGACCACCAGCGCGGTGGCGCTCACCACGCCGAGCTGGCGGAGAAGGGAAGGTTTGGCGGCCGAAGGTTTAGAGATGGGCACGCTACGTCTATTCTAGGCGCGTTCGCGGCATAGCCGGTTACTTCACGTGGAGGGCCGCTGCCGTTGGCATTACGCCCCGTGGCACCTTTTGTATTTCTTTCCGCTGCCGCACGGGCATGGATCGTTGCGGCCGGGTTTCTGCGCAGGAGCCGGTTCGGGCGGAGGCGCGGCAGTGCCCTGACGAACGTGGCCTTCGTGATCGTGCTCGGCTTTATCGTGTTCGACGGCGCGCTCGGCCTCGAACACCGGAGCGAGCCCATGCAAGCGCAACCGTTCGTCGAGTGCAAACTGCACCAGCTCAGCTTCTTCTTGCGAAAGCGGCGTCAGCGCGTCGATCTTCCGCAGCATCCCCTTTACACGGCCGCGCGTGGTTTCCCCGGGCATCGCGAGCGCATAGGCGAACAGTGCGTCTTCCCGCAGATCGTCATACGGCTCTTCGCGATCGAAGAACGTTGCGATTTTGTCGATCTGCGCCGTCAGGCGAAAGTAACCCGCGCCGCGCAGCGCCTGACGCAGCAGCGCCGGATCCTTGTTCTGCGGATCGGCGGTGTCTAGATGCCGCCCGAAGAACTTCGCGTAGGGCTGCCATAGGGAGCGCCACATGGCGTCCAGCGCCTTCACGCGTCCCTTGCCGCCCTCTTCGTACAGAGCCTCGATCCCCCGCCGGACGTCGTCACGATCCGCCACTGCGTGCAGACCGACAGCCGCGCCTCCGCGCTCCTCCACAGGACGCGCCGGATCTGCCAATACGGCGATCATTTCGTCGCGCAGCTTCTCCCCTTCGGGGACCTCGTCGCCCACGGCATCGCCTAGCGACGCCCAGGCTTGGCCGCGCACGGAAGCCTCCGGATCGGCATGGGCCAGGCCAAGCAGCGTCGCGCGAGATTTGGCGTTCAACTCCTGATTGAAAAAGCTATGAGCCGCGCCCGCACGAACATCCGGTTCCGGCGACGCCAGCATGGCGAGGCGCTCAGGTTCGTCGAGAACATCGAAGGGCGGTAGCGTACGTTTCGGATATTCCGAGTAAATGTCGAAAGGCTCCGGCTCATAAATCGGCACCGGCGCGCCCAGTTGCTCGATCGAGTACTCGATCTCGCGCCGCAGCTCGACGGCGTCTTTCTCTTCGGCGGGCACTTCAGCCAGCATTTTCTCGAGCGCCGGACGCGCCGCCGTGTCGCCGTACAACCCCAAGCAGAACGCGCCGTCGGCGGCGTCGAACTCCAACCGGTCGACCAGCAGCGCCAGAACCCGCGGATCGCGAACATGGAGCGCCGCCAGCAAGAAAGCGATATCCGAGCCGTGTTCCTCGCCCAGTTCTTCGTACAGCGTGAGCAGCGGCGGAACGGCGTGAGGGCCGAACGGAAGCAGCGCCTGGATCAAGCCTTCCTCGACGTTTTCCGGGTCGCGCCGGATCATATCGAGGTAGAATTCCAGGACGGCTGCACCGTTGGCGGTGAAATCCCGATCCGGCCGCGCTGGGGCTCCGTAATGGCGGAATAAATCCGCGAGCAGGGGGTCGAGATCGATCCTGAGATCGGGGCCGGGATCATGAGCCGGGCCTTGGGCGAAGCGCAGAATGGCGGCTGGATCGTCGAGGTCCAGGAGCTGTTTAAGGAAGCCTTGGTCGACGCCGATACGCCCAGCGGCAGCCTCGCGCAATAATTCTTCCACGCTGGCCACGGGCGCCTCTCCTGACGGTCCCACCGGCAAAGGCGCTACTCTTCGCGCACCACGCGGACGGGAATATCGATCGAAACGTCGCGATGCAGCCGCACCGCCGCCTTGTGCTCGCCGAGCTGCTTGATCGGCTCATCCAGGTGGACCTTGCGGCGATCGATGGTATAGCCGAGCTTCTCGAGCGCCACCGCCACGTCGCCGGCGGTCACCGATCCGAACAGTTGATCGTTCTCGCCGGCTTTCTGCGCGATCGTCACCGTGACGGACGCCATCATCTTGGCGAGTTCCTGGGCGTCCGAGACTTCCTTAGCCTCGCGGCGCAGGTGCCCCTGTTTTTCTTGCTCGACGATCTTCTTGTTGGAGTCCGTCGCCGCCACCGCCAGCCGCTTCGGCAGCAAAAAATTGCGCGCGTAGCCGGCCGACACCTTGACCACTTCGCCGCGGCGTCCCAGCTTTTCGACTTCTTCTCTCAGAATGACTTCCATGACCGGGTCCTCTTTACTAAATCGGCGTCTTTACTAAATCGACGTCGAGAACGGCATCAGCGCGATGTTGCGCGCCTGCTTGATCGCCTCGGCCAGGCGCCGCTGGTGCGGTGCGCACACGCCCGAGATCCGCCGCGGCGTGATCTTGCCGCGCTCGGACATGAAGGAGTTCAGCAGCCGCACGTCCTTATAATTGATGTCGTCGATCTTGTCTACGCAGAACCGGCACATCTTCTTGCGCCGGAAAAACTGCTTCTTCCCCGCCGTCGCCTTGTCGCCGCCGGTAGGCCTCTGCGAAGCGCTGCCCGGCCTTCCGCCTCTGGTTTCCGCCATGGCTTACTCCCTCTCTCCCGGCAATCCCGGAGCTGGTGCCGCTACCGGCTCAGCCGGCATGGCCGGAACCGCCGCCGCTACGGCCGCCGGAGCTGGCGCCGGAGGCGGCGCGGGCCTGCGCGCGGCCCGCTTATCGCGATCCTTCTTCCGCTTCTCGATTTTCTTGATTTTCTCGTCGATGCGGACGGTTTGGTACTTGATCACCATGTCGGCGACCCGCAGGCGCCGCTCGATCTCGTGCACCAACTCCGGCACCGCGGAGAACTGGATCAGCACGAAGCCGCCTTCCGCGTACTTTTTCACGCGATAAGCGAGCTTCCGCACGCCCCACTTATCCACTTTGTCGACGGTCCCGTGGCCGCCCGTGATAATGTTCTTGATCTGTTCGATAAAGCCGTCGACTTCCTCTTCGGGGGCGTCCGGCTTCACGATGAACAACTCTTCGTAGACTCTCATTCTTCCTCTGTTTCCGGGCCTCGGGCGCGGCGGTTAAAAACCGTCATGGACTTTTCGACGCCTTCGGCGATTATGGATTCCACGGCCGCGGCTCCCCGCGCTACCGTCTCCTCCACGTCTTGCTTCTGTGCCCGCCGAAACGGCGCGAGCACAAACTTCGCTCCATCCCCGATCGGATGCCCCGGATGAATCCCCAGACGGACGCGCGTGATGCCGCTCGTCCCCAGGCTCCCGATCACGCTCTGCATTCCCTTATGGCCCGCCGCGGAGCCTTTCGGCTTGATCCGCAGCTCGCCCCACGGAAGATCGAGCTCGTCGTACACCATCACCAAACAGCCGGGTTTCAAACCGTACCGTTCGAGTAGTCCCGCAACAGCGGGACCGCTCAGATTCATAAACGTCTGGGGCTTCGCCAGCGCGATCTTCTTTGCGCCGATCGTCCCGCGCCCCACTTTCGAAAAACTTTCTTTGCGGCCGACGCGAATCCCGTGCGATTCCGCCAGACGGTCGACCACCATGAACCCGAGGTTATGCGGCGTATTCTCGTATTCCTCGCCCGGATTGCCGAGGCCGGCCACGAGAATCTCGATTTCGTCCGGCATCCCGCTGGTCCCCGACGTTCAAGGCAAGCTTTAGGCTCTCGCCGCCCTCACTTCTTTTTCTTTTCGTCCTTCTTGTCTTTTTTCTCTTCCTTCTTCTCTTCTTTCTTCGCTTCGGGGGCCGCGCCCTCCTCTTCCTTCTTGCCCTTCTTGATCACTTCGGGTTCCGTCGCCGCGGCGGCCGGAGCGGCTCCTTCGGCGGCCGGAGCCGGCTCTTCCTCGGCCTTCAGCGCCACCACATGCGATACCACTGCGTCCGGGGAGCTTAGCAAACGGGCCGATCCGCCCAGCGGAATCTCGCCTGCACGTATGCTCTGCCCGATCATCAGCTCAGTTACGTCCACGATGTATTCCTCGGGGATTTCGTCCGGCACGCACTCGATTTCGATCTCGCGCGTGATCAACTCGTGCAGGCCGCCCTGGAGCTTCACGCCTTTGGGATCGCCCGTCGCGTGCACTGGAACCTTGACCCGAATGCGCTTGGTCAGATCGATGCGCTTCAGGTCGACGTGCAGCAGCGTGTCCTTGATGGGATCGTTCTGCCAATCGACGATCATCACCGGCGCCGTCTCGCCGTTGGTCAGCGCCACGTCGAAAATCGTGTTGTGGCCGGTCTTGCTGCGCAGGATGCGGGCGACGTCTTTCGGGTTCACCGCCACCGGCACCGAGGCTCCCCCCGAACCGTACAGCACTCCCGGCGCGGACCCCGCCGCTCGCAGCCGGCGCGCTTCATTTTTTCCCCGCGAATCCCGCATCTCCGCCGTGATCGTTATATCTCTTCGTGCCATTTCCTGTTTCCCTTTGCGCGCCTAAACGAACAACGTGCTCACCGAACCGTCTTCGTGGATCGACTGAATCGCCTTGGCCAGCAGCGGAGCCACCGACAGCTGCTTGATCCGCTCGCAATCCTCGGCGTCCTCCCGCAACGGGATCGAGTTCGTCACCACCACTTCGACCAGTTCGGACTTCGCAATTCTTTCCACCGCCGGCCCCGACAGCACCGCGTGCGTCGCGCAGCCGCGCACCGATTTGGCGCCCTGCTCGAGCAACGCTTCGGCCGCCTTCACCAGAGTTCCCGCCGTATCGATCAGGTCGTCCACGATCAGGCAATGCTGGCCGTCGACGTCCCCGATAATATGCATCACCTCGGCGACGTTCGCTTCCGTGCGCCGTTTGTCGATGATCGCCAGCGGCGAATCCAGCCGCTTGGCGAACGCCCGGGCGCGCTCCACGCCCCCGGCGTCCGGCGACACCACTGTCAGGGTGTCCCCGCCCATTTCCTCGAAATACTCGATCATCACCGGCATCCCGAACAGATGGTCCACCGGAACGTCGAAAAAGCCCTGGATCTGCGCCGCGTGTAAATCGAGCGCCAGAATACGGTTGGCTCCGGCGCGTTCCAGCAGGCTCGCCACCAGCCGCGCCGAAATCGGCATACGCGGCCGGTCCTTCCGGTCTTGCCGCGCATACCCATAATAGGGTAACACTGCCGTGATGCGCTCCGCCGACGCGCGCTTCAACGCGTCCAGCATCAGCAGCAGCTCCATCAAGTGGCGATCCACCGGCGTGCACGTCGGCTGCACCACGAAGACGTCGGCCCCGCGCACATTCTCCTGGACTTGCAGATGCACTTCGCCGTCGGAAAACTGCTTGATATTGGCGGCCGCCAACTGGCACCCCAGCTCATAGCAGATCTCCGCAGCCAGGGCGGGGTTGGCGTTGCCTGTAAATACCTTGAAGTGGTTGAACCTCATCGCGCGTGCCAGTTTGAAGGCGGCCATATGCCTGTGCCGGAAACCGCGGTCCCGGCGAGTTGCCTGTGCCACAGCCGCTGATAACTCCGGCGGCTCACCAGCTTCGCCGGAATCACCTGGCTCCCCTGGAACCTCCGATCCCGTCCTAAACTTTCTCCCACGAGGTCGCGCTCAACCGTAGAACGGAACAGCGCGAACAAGGCTGAGCCGCTCCCCGTCATCCGCGTCGCCCCGGGAGCGATACTTCGCGGAGCAGTGTCTCTAGCCGCGCTTCCATCTCCGCTACGGGCAGCGACACTCCCCAACCTCTTGAACAGGGCGTGAAGCTGGGGAAACTGGCTAAATACGACCGGCTCGAAGTCGTTCGCGCTGAACGCACTCGCCGCCCTTGCCGAACGCGACTCGCTTAACGTCCGGACGAAGAGCTGGAAATCATTAATATTACGTGACAATCCCGGCAAAGTCAATTCGCGTCTGAGCTCCTGGTAAGCCGCCCTGGTGTCCACGTGGAGTCCGCAATCGACGATTAAAATCGGATCTTCGGAGACGTCGGCGAGCGAATAAAGCTCCGTTCCGCGATCCACTGCAACCGCCGTTCCGCCGGTGAGGAAGAACGGAACGTCCGCGCCGAGCTCGGCGCCCAGACCCACGAGCTTCTCAAAACCGATCGATTTGCCGGCCAGCGCTGGGAGCGCCAGCAAGACCGCGGCCGCGTTGCTCGATCCGCCGCCGAGCCCCGCGCCCATCGGGATCACCTTGCTCAACCTGAAATGCACGCGTCCGGTGATTTTCATCGCATCCAGCGCCAACCGGGCCGCGCGCAGCACCAGGTTATCGGGGATGTGAAGCGCATCTTCGATCTCGAGCGACGTCTTGCGCGACGGCTCAAACGCGATCTCGATCGTATCGGCGAGCGAGATGGTCTGAAAAACCGTGCGCAGCTCGTGGAAACCGTCCGCGCGGCGGTTGAGGACGCGCAGATCCAGATTGATCTTGGCCAAAGAACGCAACTTCGCTTGACGCAACCCAGCTTGGCGAATCATGATTGGGCTCGGTACGCCGTCAGCGCGGCAGCCATTCCCGCAACTTCGGGTACAGTTTCTCGCCGAAGTCGCGGGCCGAGACCGTCGCGGCCTCGTCGCCCTGATTTCCCGAGCCGTTCCCCCAGGCCACGATGCGCACTAGCGCCGTGTCTGTGCGGCGATCGCGCAGGGCATCGGGGATCAGCCAGAATTTGGCCGCCCATTCGCCTTCGATCACGCGCCGCGGAGTCTGATACCAGTACAGAACCACGGCGTGCAAGCCATTATTCGACACTACGTAACGATTCACGCGGATCGAGCCAAGGCTGGTACTTAGCGCTACATCGTCAGTCACCTGCGGTATCCAGCCCGATCCGGGCAGGCACACTTGCGGCGAATGCGGCTGCTTCAATCCGGAGCTTTGCGATTGGAACCAGGCGACAAACAGCCCCGCGTCCCGCTTTCCATCCGGGCTCATATACCCGCGGCTGACGATCTGGTCGGCGTTCAGTTGCTTCTGGACGTCCGCATCGATGGGGTCTTCCCGGATCTTCTTCCATCCGTCGAATTCCGCAGGGAATTTCGAGAGATCCGGCATGGCCGGCGGCCGCTCCGCTCCCGCGACCCAGTGCGCGGCGACGCCCTGCAGCGCGAGAAAGATGAGCGCCGCCATTCCCAGGCTACGCATGAGCGCCTCCGGCCGAAGGGCTGATCCACCGGCAGAACAGCATCAGCGTCCCCAGGCAGAGAACGAAAATCGCGAGACCCACGAGCAGGTGGGGCGTTCCTTCGGCAAGCGACGGAAGGGCAGCCGCCGCCGCCACGCGCACCGCGTTCGCGACAATCGCCAGGGGTACCGCGACCAGCGCCGTTACCGCGCGCATCCACGGGCGGCGATCCGAAAAATAGGCGATCAGAACTGCCATGAAACCGAGCGGCAGCAAATAGCGGATGCCGCTGCAGGCCTCGGCGACCAGCACGCGATGACCGCCAACGTCCAGGATGTTTCCTTCGCGGATGACGCCCAGGCCGCCGGCCGTCAGCATCCCGGCTGCCATCCGGCTCGCGAGCAATTGCATCGGCAGAGTGGTCTGGTTATACACGATGGCGAGCTTCGGGAGCATGAACAATCCCAGGATCAGCGGAAAGGCCCACGCGCGCACGTACGCGAATCCGCCGAAGCACACCACTAATCCCGCGAGCGAAACCAGAAACGCGACCGAGCCGGCGAACAGCCCGGCTCCGAGCGTCGCGAGGAATTGCATGGCCGCGCCCGCCGCGAGAATCGCGAAACCCCACGCGCTGGGCTCGGCCTTGAGCGTCCGCCAGCGTTCGCGCTCCCGCCAGGCGATGAACAGCATCACGAACGGCACTGCGAACCCGTGGCCCATGTCCTCGTCGTTCATCCACTGGCTGAACATCCCGGCTAGCGTCCGCGCGTAGCAGATCCCCAGCAGGGCGATCGCCGCTCCGATGACGACGGCTCGTTTGCGGTCCATGAAGACTCAGTATACAGGCCCTGAAAATGGGCTACCGCATCGCTGCCGCGGCGGGACGCGAGGAGGGCGCGAGAATCCGCTTCATCAGCGCGTCGGAACACAGCCTGGCGAAACGGATGGACGCGCGCTCGATGTACCGGAACAGAGTGGCCGCGGCCAGGCACGCCACGAGTGATGCCAGAAAGAGAAGATGTACGTTCGTCCCCTGCAAAAACAGGTAGCTGGTGAACGAGCAGATCACCAACAAATGCGTCAGGTAGAGCGGGAACGAAATACTGCCCAGGTAGCGCGAGAGCGGATTCCCGAAAAAGCCGCGCACTCGGGCGGAGAGCGATATGCCGAACACGAACACGGCGGCGAAAATGGTCATCGGAAAGGTGTCGCGGACGACGATGTCGTGAACCGTCGGGAATCCCTTCAGGCTGATCGTGGAGTACGCGGCCGTCGCCAAAATCAGCGCGAGGGAGGCTGCCAGCGCCGCTCTGCTGCAGTCGTGAGTTTTGCGGACGCCGCTTTCAAACGAAAGCGAAATGCCCAAACCCAGCACAAACGGCAGCATCGGACTGTTGAAGATCATCATCACTGCCGCGAGAACGCTTAACACCAGCCAGCGCGCGCGAAGATATGGAAAAATCAGGCATAGCAGAAATATCAGCATCGAGCCGTAAAATTCGGCCGACATGGTCCACAGCACCTGGTTGTAGGATTTCACGATATCGTAGTTAAAAAAGACGTTATACAAGCTGAATTTCAGGAAATGAAAAATGTCCGGATCGAAGCG
This sequence comes from Bryobacteraceae bacterium, assembly GCA_035934795.1. Taxonomy (GTDB): domain Bacteria; phylum Acidobacteriota; class Terriglobia; order Bryobacterales; family Bryobacteraceae; genus Palsa-187. The sequence continues at coordinate 58,446 of DASYXM010000093.1, forward strand.
ATAGAACGTACCCAGCCAATCCTCACTGTGGGCGGGGACGCTCGCGGCGGCGTTGAAGAACCAGTGCAGCTTCATCAGCGTATAGGCCAGTGTGCAGGACGCGAAAATCGGCAGCGTCAGGCGGGGATAGCGCCGCAAGGCGAGTTCCACCGGGATGCGCACATCGCCGGTTTGCAGGAAGCCGATGGAAAGCGCGAATCCGGAGAGCACGAAGAAAATGTAGACGGCGAAATTGCCGTCGCTGAGGAACGTGAGGTACCAGTGCCGGTAGGCGGGTGTCGTGATCGCGAGAAAAGCCGGCAACAAGTGGCTGAATACAACCATTAGCGAGGCCCAGCCGCGCACGCCATCGAGAAAAACGACTCTGGTCGCCGAAGACCCGGGGGAGCGGTCGGCCGCCACTGCGACGGGATCGTTTAGCGCGGATTTTTTCAATGCGGATTCGTTCACCGTCTTATTCATGAGACTCGCAGTAGCTTCACGAGGTTCGCCGAAACCAGGCTCCCGGCCAATAGGTTATGTTCTCGGTGAGGTCGCTGTCGCGGGCAGGCCAGCGAGGTTGCTCCTGGCGGAACTCCGGATGCGCCGCGGCAAAAGCGCAAGCGGCAGAGAAGGGATTATCGGTTTTCCAGCCTGCGTTCCCGCGCGGGACGTCGGAAAGATCCCGCGTGATGCCGTCGGTCGCGACGATGTACGAGCCTGGCGTAACCAGAGGGGCGTAGCATTCGAGCTCGCGGGCGACGTGCGCGCGCGCGTGATCGGAATCCAGGATCACGAGCACGGCAGCCCCCGCCCCGGAGATTTGTTTCACTTTTTCTGTCACTTTGCGAACGACAGAGGGATCTGTAGAATCGCCTTCGATCAGCGTAATGCCCGGTGCGAGCGCATGGCTGGCGAGGGCGTCGCGGACATCGGGCAGGATCTCGCGGTCCACGCCAATAACCTGCCCGCCGATGACGTGCCCGCCGCCCAGGGCTTGCAGAAGCGTCGCGTGAAACAGCAGCGAGCCGCCACGAAAAACTCCGGTCTCGACGATCACCTGCGGGCGTACCTGGTAGATCACTTCCTGCAGCCGCATGACGTCTTCGGGCAGCTGCAGGATGGGCAAGCCGAACCACGCGAAGTTGTGATAGTACTTCAGGCTCCAGCCGACGCGCAGCCATTGAAGAGAGAGCGCCTCAAAGGCTTCCTTGCTGTAGAGTGGCAGGGTGGCTTCGGTTTCGCCATCCACGCGGGTGAAAGTAGCGCGCGTCGTGTCGATGACCAGTTTCATTCACCTCAGTGTAACTTGGGAAAGTCCCATTGCTTGCAGCAGATGGATGTTTCATCGCCGGGGGCGGTCGCCGGCTCGGGTTTAGTCTAAAGTGGGAAGGGAATTACGGGAGATGTACGCCAATGGATTTGATCAAGCTGATCGCCGAACTGCACACGTATCGATCGCAGGTGGAAGAAGCGATCGCGGCCATGGAAGAGCTGGCGTTACGCCGGGGTTCCCCGCGCAGGCGCGTGAAGCGGACGGCGCGAATGGCCGCGGGGAAAACGCGTGGGCCACGTCCGATTCTGGTGAAAGCGATGCCCGTGAAGCGCAAGCGCCGCAGGGCTATCCGCAAGAGCAAATCCCGCTAAACTAGGGTGCCATGAAACGCGTATGGACGGCGATCTTGCTGGCCACGGGAGTACTGCGCGCGCAGAGCGGCGAGATTGCCGGCGAGCGCATTCGCGCGCACGTCCGTTTTCTCGCAAGCGATCTGCTGGAAGGCCGCGGCGTGGGCGCGCGCGGCGGGGATCTGGCGGCCGAGTACATCGCCACGCAGTTCGCGCTCGCCGGGGTGAAACCGGCAGCCGATAGGGGCAAGTATTTCCAGAATTTCACGCTGATCGGAACCGAGCCGCAAGCGGGCGCCCAATTGAGCGCCGCCGCTTCGAACGGAAGCGGCAAGGCCATCGCTTTCCGCTGGCTCGACGATTTCGTCGGCGTGACGTTTCAGCAGAAGCCCGACGCCGACTTCGACGCCGATGCGATTTTCGTAGGGCACGGCATCACGGCGCCGGAGTATCGGTGGGACGACTACCAGGGCGTCGACGTGCGCGGCAAGGTAGTGGTGTTGTTCACCGGCGAGCCCCCCTCCGACGATCCGAAATTCTTCAACGGCGCGGCGCTGACCTACTACGGCCGGTGGACGTACAAGTACGAGGAAGCCACACGCAGAGGCGCGATCGGCGCGATCATCATCCATACCACGCCGACCGCGAGCTACGGCTGGAACGTGGTGCGCTCGTCCTGGTCGAAGGAAGACGTGGCCGTGAAAGCGGCCCCTGGCGCGCACGCGCTGGCGTTTGCCGGTTGGGTAACTGAGGAAGCCGGCGACCGGATCGCGGCGGCTCTCGGGAAGAAGGCCGCCGAACTGCTGAAGATGGCCGATGCGCGGGGATTTAAAGCTACGCCAATTCCCTTGCGATTCCGCTTGCACACGGCTTCGAAGGTGCGGGAGATCGCGACACGCAACGTCATCGCCAAAGTCGAAGGCAGCGACCCGCGCCTGAAAGACGAGGCCGTGATCTTCAGCGCGCACTGGGATCACCTGGGCATCGGCGAACCGCAGAACGGGGACCGGATTTATAACGGCGCTGTGGATAACGCCACCGGCTGCGGCATGCTGCTCGAAATCGCGCGGGCGTGGGCGAACCTGCCGGAAAAACCTCGCCGCACGGCGCTGTTTATTTCCGTTTCAGCCGAGGAAGCCGGTTTGCTGGGTTCGGAATATTACGCGCAGCATCCGGTGACCCCGGCGGGCAAGACGGCCGTTGCCATCAACTACGACGCGTTTCTGCCCCTGGGCCGCTACAACGACGTGGGCGCCTACGGGGCCGAGCGCACCACGGTTTATCCGCTGGTGCAGGAAGCGGCCAGGCGCATGGGGCTCACGATTTCGCCAGATCCGCGGCCGCTCGCGGGAAGCTACTACCGCTCCGACCATTTCATGTTCGCGCGCGCGGGGATCCCCGCATTCTCCATCAACCGCGGCGACGATCTCGCCGGGCGGCCTCCCGGCACGGGCGCGCGGCTGTTCGAGGAATTCAACACCCAGCATTATCACCAGGCGTCCGACGAATATCACGACGATTGGGATTTCTCGGGCCTGGAAATATACGCGAGGCTCGGATTCCTGATCGGAATGGACGTTGCGAATATCTCGGCGCTGCCGACCTGGAAGGCCGGCGACGAATTCCTGCCCGCGAGGGTCGCCAGCGGCGTGAAATAGGCTGTCGTAGCGCGAGAGAAATCCGGGCTTTGATAAACTCATATTGAGATGACTATCGACGAGAGGCTCGACCGGCTGACCGCGCGCCACGAGGCGCTGACGGAAACCGTGGAAATCCTTGTCCACACCCAGAAGGAATTTCTGGACCGCCAGGAAGCCATCAACGAGAAACAGGAAGCGATCAACGAAAAGAACCAGGTTGTAATGGCGGAGATCATGGAGAGCATTAACAGCCTCGCGCGGATCGCTCAATCTCACGAGCGGCGGATTTCCGACATCGAAGAAGGCCCGGCGTAAGCGTTCGCCCTGAGCCTCAGCCTCACACGTAACCCAGGCGGACTTCAGCGGAATAAAGCATCCGGTTCCTAGCGCCATCCCCCATTACATAAGGCGTCCGTGTGCGCTTTTGAGGCGAAGAAACAGCGTAAGTCAAGCCTCCTCAACAAATTTCTTGACCTGGGAATCACGCTGCCGTACACTGGGTGGGCCGAAGTGGTTAATTTTGGAGTAGAATGGGCGGCCCGGTGGTCGAAAATAGCGATCTCAGGACCGGCGGAGGACTTCCTGCCGTTGAACCACCGCATTCCATCGCCCAAGCGAGGGTCGACGACAAGGGCCGGCTGAAACTGCCCGTGGAGTTCTGGGAATACCTGAAAGAGCTCGGTGTGGAGAGAGTGTTCATCACGACCGTGGATTTGGAGCTAGCTCGAATCTACCCGATTGCGGTATGGAAGAGCAACGAAAATCTTTTCGCCGATGCGGGGGATTTGGCGGAGCTGGCCGAGGACGTCGCCTACATCGCCAAGTATTTCGGGGGCGATTCGGAGATCGACGCGCAGGGTCGCGTGCTGATGCCGGCCGCTTTGCGCAAGCAGCTCAATATGGAATCGCAGCCGGTATGGCTGGATTGCTACAACGGGCGGATCAACGTGGCGGGCAAGCCGATCCACGAAGCCCGCTTCCACCGCGCGATGGCCAATTTGCCGGAGAAAGTCAAGACGCTCGAGAAGAAGGGGCTGAAATAGCGGCCATGTATGCACGTACCGGTCATGCCGAGCGAGTGCCTGCAGCACCTCGCGATTCGTCCGGACGGCGTATATCTGGACGCGACCTGCGGACTGGGGGGGCACACAGGAGCGATCGCGCGTCAGTTGACCAGCGGGTTTGTGATCGCCTGCGACCGCGATGCGGAGAGTTTAGAACTGGCGCGGGCCAACACGACGGATATCGTGACATTGCCGGGAGCGGCTCGGCCGAGCGAGCCGCCGCGCATCCGCTTTCATCATGTTGCTTTTTCCTTGGTGGGGACGACGCTCGAAGCCGAAAGTGTTCCACGACTGGACGGACTGCTGGCGGACTTGGGCGTATCGCGCTTCCAATTGACGGAAGGCGCGAGGGGGTTCTCGCTGATGGCGGACGGGCCGCTGGATATGCGCATGGATCGCAGCCAGGGGCCCACGGCCGCCGACCTTGTGAATTCGGGATCGGAGAGGGAACTCGCCGATTTGATTTACAAATTGGGCGAGGAAAGGAGGAGCCGGAAAATAGCCAGAGCAATCGTGCGGGCGCGGCCCGTCACCAGGACAGGTCAGTTGGCCAAGCTGATCGAAAGCGCCGTGCCCCGTACGGGCAAGCTGCATCCCGCGACGCAAACGTTCATGGCGTTGCGTATCGCAGTCAACCGGGAAAACGAGGAACTGGACGCGTTGCTCACCTCGATTCCCGAACTGATGAAGGCGGGCGGAAGAGTCGTTTTCATCACGTTCATGTCGATCGAAGACCGCGCCGTGAAGCGCGCCTTTCAGTCGCTGGAACGCGCGGGACGGGCGAAAATTCTGACGCGCCACGTGGTGCGTCCCACCGAAGAAGAGATCCGGGAGAATCCGGCTTCGCGCAGCGCGAAACTGCGGGCGCTGGAAATATTGTGAAAAATCTCATGAGCGCGCAAAGGCTCATAACCGAGGGTTGACTGGAAAGCCGGAGAGGACGAATGATATGGCGGCTTTAGCGAATACATACAACAACTTGTTCCGGAAAGCTCAGCGCACGGAGGATCGCCGTCCGGCCGCCCCGAAAGCGGTTCCGGTTCGAAGTTTCGCCAACGAGGACATCTATTTCCACGTCAAGCGGATCGACAACAGCCGTGTGGTTCGGCAAGCCGATCCCAAGGCGCGAGGGGTTTGCTGGAAGATGATCGGATCGGTGGCGGCCGCCGCGCTGCTGCTGATCGGCGTGCTGCTGCCGAGCGCTTACGGATTGCTGGCCGGCTACCAGATCCAGGCCCTGAAAGAGGAATCTAAACGTCTGTCGAACGAACAGGCGTCGCTTGAACTGGAAGAAGCCGCTCTGCTGTCGCCGGCGCGCATGGAGCAACTGGCGCGCGAGCAGCAGTTCACCGATCCGGAGCCGCAGAAGGTGGTCTACCTGGATTCGACGCATGGCGCCGCGGTGGCGATGAACGGGTCTACGCTAAACGATTCGGGATCGAGCCGTTCCGGGGATCAGCCCGCGAAGTAAGCGAGCCGCTCGGGGGAGGTCATGCGGGAAACTCAATCCACCCAGCGGCTCAAGTGGCTGCTGTGGTCGATGCTGTTGTGGGTCGCGGCGATCTTCGGGCGGCTGGTGTTTTTGCAGGTGGTGCGCCACGACGATTTGCTGAAGCTGGCGCAATCGCAGCAGCAGAAGAGCGTCGAAATCGAGGCCGTGCGCGGCACCATCTTCGACCGCGCCGGGCAGCCGCTGGCCAAAACGCTTCCAGCCGAATCGATCTGTGTCGATCCGCTGAAGATTCCGGACGCCTCCGTGGCCGCCGACATTCTGTCGCGGGTCCTGGACGTAGATCGCAGGGATTTGTTCGACCGCATTCAGACGGCCAAGCGTCACAAGAACGGTTTCCTGTGGGTGAAACGCAAGGTCTCGGCGGATGAAGCCACGCGCGTCCGTAGCCTGAAGCTCGATTGGGTGGAATTCCGGGGCGAAATGCGGCGCTTCTATCCGCACGCGCAGCTGGCCGCGCATGTGCTGGGCTCGACCGGCATGGTCAGCCAGGACGACGTCACCGAACACGGCAACGGCGGCATCGAACTGAGTTTCGACGACGATCTTTCCGGCGAGCCGGGGATCGGCCGCGTCTACAACGACGTCCGCCAGAACGCCTACGACATGCTGGTGACACGTGCGCCGGAGCCCGGCGCGAACCTGACGCTGACCATCGACACGAACCTTCAATACGACGCGGAGCACGCGCTGGCCGCGGCCGTGGAGAAAACGCACGCGCGCACGGCTTCGCTGGTGGCCTTGAATCCCTATACGGGCGAAATTCTGGCGATCGCGAATTACCCGTCGTACGATCCTAACTATTCCCTGAAGCCCGGCGAGGCGGCGGCCGCGCGCAGCAACCTGGCGGTGTCCACTCCGTTCGAGCCGGGCAGTGTATTTAAGGTGATCACGCTTTCGGCCGCCCTCGAAACCACGCAGCTGACTCCGGAATCGATTATCAACTGTGGCAACGGATCCATCAATTTATTCGGACGCGTGATCCACGATCACAGCCGCTATGCGGCGCTCAGCATGGCCGACGTGCTAGCGAAATCGAGCAATATCGGCGCGATCAACGTCGGGCTGAAGGTTGGCGAGAAGAATCTGTACGAGTACGTCCGCCGTTTCGGATTCGGAAGCAAGAGCGGAATCGATCTGCCGGGGGAATCGGCCGGCATGTTGCGCCGCCTCAGGAACTGGGAGCCGAGCTCGATCGGATCGGTGGCGATGGGGCACGAGATCGGGGCCACCTCGATACAACTCGCGCTCGCGGGCGCGGTGGTCGCCAACGGCGGGCTGATGGTAAAGCCGCGGCTGGTGCTGGTAAAGCAGAAACCGGGAGCGGCCCCAGAGCCGATCCCTCAGGAAAAGCCGCGGCGCGTGATCGCACCGGAAACGGCCATCAAGATGCGCCAGATGATGGAAGGCGTGGTGCTGCATGGCACCGGCCGGGCTGCGATCCTGCGGGGCTACACTTCCGGGGGGAAGACGGGATCGGCGCAGATCTACGATTTCAAAACTCGCGCGTACACGCACAGCTATAACGCCAGCTTTCTGGGGTTCGCGCCGGTTGGGAATCCGCAGATCGTCATCGCGGTGACGCTGATCGGAACCACGGGCGGCGGCGCGGGTTTCGGCGGAGCGACGGCCGCTCCGGTGTTCCACGACGTCGCGACCTCGGCGCTCAGGATGCTGGACGTTCCCAAGGATTTGCCGGACACCACGATGCATGCTGCCGCTAAATCTACCGAACCGGGTAGCGTCAACGATTTAGCGATCGCCGGCTTGAGCGCGCCGCCCGAACTCATTGAATCGCGCACAACGCCGAGTTCGATTGTGCGTCCGGAAACTGCGGGGCGCGCACTCAGTCCCGGAAATTCTCAAACGGCAAGTTCTTTCACGGAATCGACGCATGGTCAGGCGGCGGCGCAGCCTGTGCGTCCACAATCTGTATCCTCCGTCACTCCGCCGCCGGTTCAGGGAGGCTCGCCCGCTTCGGCGAACGAACCTTCCTTGGACCGGCGGCCTTTTTTCAGCACGCGTGGGTCGCGAGTCCCGGACTTTCGCGGCATGACGCTCCGGACGGTACTGGAGGAGTCGGCGGCCACGGGACTGCCGGTCGAAGTGCGGGGAGACGGCTTGGCGCGCGATCAGGATCCCCCACCCGGCAGCGTGCTTTCCCCGGGCACCCGGGTGCGCGTCCAGTTCGCGAGATAAGGAACTGGACGCCGTGACGACCCTGGCCCAGGTGTTGAACGGGGTGAGACTTCGCGGCGGGCTCAGATCCGAATGGGCCAATTTGACGGTTGCCGGATTGGAATACGATTCCCGGCGGGTGGAGAGGGATTTCGTGTTTTTCGCATTTCCAGGTTCGCGGGTCGACGGGCGCGCGTTTGCGCAAGACGCTATCGCCCGGGGCGGATGCGCGATTGTGAGCGAATCGCCGCGTCCCGCAGAGTTCGCCGGTCCCTGGATCGAAGTGGAGCACGGCCGGCACGCCTTGGCGCTGTGCTCGCGGAACTTCTACGCGACGCCGGATGACCGCATTGCCTTCACGGGCGTCACGGGGACGAACGGCAAGACGACGACCACTTACCTGATCGACGCGATGCTGCGGGCAGCGGGAAAAACAACGGCGATGATCGGAACCATCGAATACAGGATGGCCGGAGAGATGCGGCCGGCGCCGAACACGACGCCGGAAGCGTTGGACGTGATGCGCCTGGCCGCCGAACTCGAAGAGCTCGGCGGGTCGCATCTGACGATGGAAGTCTCCTCGCACGCCCTGGCGCTCGGACGAGTGTACGGCTTCGGATTTCACACGGCGGTGTTCACCAACCTGACGCGCGACCACCTGGATTTTCATGGGACCATGGAAGAGTACGCCGCGGCCAAACGCCTGCTGTTTCAGCCGCCGGATCAACCTGGACCGCGCTGGACGATCCTGAACGCGGACGATCCGGCGAGCGTGCAGATGGCGCGCTCAGGCGGCGCAAGAGTAGTGCAGTACGGTCTTCGAAAATCGGCCGATTTGCGCGCGGAAAACGTGCGCTCCAGCGCCGCTGGCCTCGCGTTTGACGCCGTGTATCAGGGCGAACGCCACGCCATTTCTTCGCCGCTTGTGGGCGGGATCAATGTTTCGAACATCCTTGCGGCGCTGGGCACGGGAGTCAGCTACGATCTCCCCCTTTCGGAAGCCGCGCGAGGCGTCGCCATGTGCACAGCCGTACCCGGAAGATTCGAGCGCGTCGACGAAGGACAGCCCTTCCTGGCGGTGGTCGATTACGCACACACCGACGACGCCCTGCGCAACGCGATCCAGATTGCACGCGAACTGGCGACCGGCGGTGTCATCACCTTGTTCGGCTGCGGCGGCGATCGCGACCGCACGAAGCGCCCGCTGATGGGCATGGCGGCCGCGGAATTGAGCGACTTTGTCCTTCTGACGTCCGACAATCCGCGCTCGGAGGATCCGCTCGACATCATGAACGACGCTATGGTCGGGCTGTCGCGATTCGATACGCCGCACATCGCCGAGCCCGACCGGGAGCGGGCCATTCGCAAGGCGCTCGAGATGGCCCGGCCGGGAGACGTCGTTCTGCTGGCTGGAAAAGGCCACGAAACGTATCAGATTCTGAAGGACCAGACGATTCATTTCGACGACCGGGAAACGGCCCGCCGGATTCTGCACTCCCTTGGATTTGGGAAGCGGGAATGAGAATCGCGTTGCGAGCGGTGGCTGCGGCGCTGGAACGGGAACTGGCGTCGCAGGCGATCGTTACGGGCTGGTCCACCGATTCGCGCACCGTTCAGCCAGGCGATCTGTTCTTCGCGTTGCGCGGGCCGCATCATGACGGCCACAACTACGCGGCGGGGGCGGCCGCGAACGGCGCGGTGGGGATCGTGGCGGATCGGGACGTGGAGGCCGGCTGCCCGGTTCTGCGTGTTGAGGAAACCTGCGCGGCGCTGCAGCGGCTGGCGGCGCGGGCCAGGCGGCAATGGGGCGGGAAGATCGTTGCGGTGACGGGCAGCGCGGGAAAGACCACGACCAAGGACATCGTTGCGGACCTGCTGGCGGCGGAGATGCGAACGGAGAGAAGCGAAGGCAATCTGAATAACGAGATCGGGCTTCCGCTTTCGTTGCTGCGCATGGACGAAGCCGCGCAGGCCTGCGTCGTCGAGCTGGGCATGAATCACCCGGGTGAAATCCGGAGGCTGGCGGAAATCGCGCGGCCCGATGTGGGCGTTGTCACGAACGTGGGCTACGCGCACATCGAGAATTTCGATTCCATCGAGGGAATCGCGGCGGCGAAACGGGAGCTGATCGAATCGCTTCCCGACGAAGGGGCCGCCGTGCTGAACGCCGACGATCCCCGCGTCGCGGCGATGCGGAACGCGCATAAGGGTCCGACGATTTTGTTTGGCCAATCCCCCGGCGCCGACGTACGCGCCGAGGATGTGGAACTGGCCGGCGATCGCGTCCGCTTCCGCGTCGGGACGGCGAAATTCGACAGCAGCCTCACGGGGCGGCACAACCTGTCCAATGTCCTGGCAGGCATCGCGGTGGCGCGGATTTATGGAATTGCGCCGGAGCGCCTGCGAGATCGCGTGCGCACGCTGGCTCCCGGAAAGATGCGCGGGCAGCGGCTGGATGTCCGCGGTATGACGATTTTTAACGATTGCTACAACTCCAACCCGGAGGCGGCGCGCGCCATGCTGGATGTCCTGAAGGACACGCCGGCGCGGCGCCGCATCGCCGTGCTGGGGGAGATGCTCGAACTCGGCCACTGGGCTGAGCCTTTGCACCGCGGCGTGGGCGACTACGCCGTCGCGTGCGGAGTGGATGTGCTCGTGGGGATTTGCGGCGCTGCCTGTCACATGCTGGACGCGGCCAAAAAAAAGGGCCTCCGGGCCAGCGCCGCTTTTTTTTTCGACGATTCATCCCTGGCGGGACGGCTGGTGCGGGCGCTCGCGCAGCCGGGCGACGCCATCCTCTTCAAAGGCTCGCGCGGCGTGCACGTGGAGCGTGCGTTGGCGGAGTTTCTGTACTCCGCCGATGCGCCGGAAGGCCACGGCTAGCATGTTCTACTGGCTGTTCTACGAAAAGCTGTTTCACGTGTTCTCCCCGTTCCGCGTGTTTCAGTACGCCACGTTTCGCACTGGTATGGCGAGCCTCACGGCTCTGGGATTGTCGTTGCTATTGGGGCCGTGGATGATCGCGCGGCTGCGCCAATTCCAAATCGGGCAACACATTCGCGAGGACGGACCGCCCTCGCATCGGAGAAAGGCGGGGACGCCGACGATGGGCGGGTTGCTGATCGTTGTTTCGATCGTCGTGCCAACTCTGCTGTGGTCGAATCTGGGCGTTCCGTCCGTGTGGGTGGCGATGGCGGGTGTAGTGAGTTTTGGCGCCGTGGGATTTTGGGACGATTTCTCGAAAGTCAAGCACGGCCGCAACCAGGGCCTGACGGTCAGGCAGAAGCTCGCCGCCGAAATCGCCGTCGCGCTGTTCGTGGGTGTCCTGCTGCTGTGGATGAACGCGCTGGGCGTCTATTCGACCAGCATGAATGTGCCGTTTCTCAAGAATCTGAAGCCGGATCTGCTGGTGCACGCGTGGCTGCATCATCCGTGGACCTATCCTTTCGCCTTCGTCTTCTTCTTCGGATTTCTGGTGCTGGTGCTGGTGGGTGCGACGAATTCCGTAAACTTGACCGACGGCCTGGACGGCCTGGCCATCGGTCTGATGATTATCGCCGCCGGAGCGATGACCGCGCTGGCGTATCTGAGCGGGCACGCGGACTTCGCCCGTTATCTGGAGCTCTCGCGAACGCCGGGAGCGGCCGAGGTGACCATTTTTTGCGGCGCGATGACGGGCGCCTCGCTGGGGTTCCTGTGGTACAACGCGCATCCAGCGGAAGTTTTCATGGGCGACGTCGGTTCGCTCGCGCTGGGGGGCGGATTGGGCGTCGTCGCGGTGTTGCTGAAGCAGGAAATTCTGCTCCTGTTCATAGGCGGCGTATTCGTAGTGGAGTGCCTTTCGGTAATCCTGCAGGTGGCGAGCTATAAGCTGCGCGGCGGCAAGCGCATCTTCAAGATGGCGCCGCTGCATCACCATTTCGAGCAGCTGGGATGGGAGGAATCGAAGGTGATCGCGCGTTTCTGGATCGCTGGGCTGGTGATGGCGTTGTTCGCGCTGACGACGCTGAAACTGAGATGACGCCGTCGTGAAACTGGAGGGAGCGAAGGTCGTGGTGATAGGCATGGCGCGCAGTGGTGTGGCGGCGGCGGAGTTGCTCCGGTCCAAAGGAGCATTCGTGCGGGCCGTGGATCAGAATCCGGTGAACGTCCCCGGTTTCGAGGTCCAGCCGCAGACCAATGCGGCCCTCGCCGACGCCGATCTCATCGTGCTCTCTCCGGGCGTGCCCGCGGATCTGGATATCGTCGAGGAACGGCGTCGCAAGGGTGTCAAAGTTATTGGCGATCTGGAACTGGCGAGCTGGTTTCTGCGAGGCGAAATCATCGGCATCACGGGATCGAACGGCAAGACCACGACGACGGCGCTGACCGGGCACATCCTGAAAGCGAGCGGCATCCCGATGCAGGTGGGCGGCAACATCGGAACACCTCCCGCGGGGATGGTGGACACTTCGAAAGATGGGCAATGGAACGTCCTGGAGCTGTCGAGCTTCCAGCTCGAAACCACCGAATCCCTCCGCGCCCACATCGCCGCGGCGTTGAATGTCACGCCGGATCATCTGGACCGGCACTATACTCTGGAGCGCTACGCCGCGGCCAAGGCCCGGTTGTTTGTCAATCAGCGCGCGGGCGATGGCAAGGTCCTGAACGCCGATGACGCCGCCTGTCGCGATTACGCCAGCGTGGGGCCGGGTTCGCCGGTTTGGTTCAGCTCAACGCATGACGTTTCGCGAGGGGCGTTTCTCAGAGAAGGACGCCTTTATCTGGATGATGAGCCGTTGATGCCTGCCTCCGAGGTCCCTCTGCGCGGCATGCATAATCTGGAGAACGCTATGGCCGCAGCCGCGATGGCCCGGCTCGCCGGTGCGACGCACGCGCAGATCCGCGACGCCGTGATGACCTTCCCCGGAGTGGAGCATCGCTTGGAATTCGTCCGCGAAGTCGGCGGTGTGGCCTGGTACAACGATTCAAAAGCCACGAATGTGGACGCGACGCTAAACGCGATCGCGGCGTTTGACGGCGGGCTGTGGGTGATTCTCGGCGGCAAGGATAAAAATAGCGATTATGCGCCACTGGCCGCTCCGCTCAGCGAAAAGGCGCGCGGTGTACTGTTGATTGGAGCGGCGGCCGAGAAGATCGACGCGCATTTGCGCGGCGCGGGTCCCGCACGGAGCGGCGAAGCCGCGATTCTAATGTGTCGCACGCTGGACGCCGCGGTCGCGGCCGCCCATGATCGGGCTAAGCCGGGAGAGACAGTCTTGCTTGCGCCCGCCTGCGCGAGCTTCGACCAGTTTGAGAATTTCGAGCATCGCGGCCGCGAGTTCAAGCGGCTGGTGAAAGAGCTCTAAAGCGAGGATATATGGCGCGATTGAAGACCGACTGGATCCTGTTCCTGACCATCGTGGCGATGGTGGGTTTCGGCCTGGTGATGCTCTACAGCGCATCGAGCGCGGTCGCGGAGCTGCGCTATCACGTCGCGCCCTACTATTTTGTCCTGCGGCAAATCGGATGGGCGGCGTTTTCTTTTCTGGTGCTGATGTATTTCAAGCGCACCGATTATCGCCGCATGAACAGCTCGACGTGGGCTTTCTCAGGCCTGGGGACCGTGCTGGCGCTGTTGGTGATGGTATATTTCGCGGACCCCCGCACGCATCGCTGGTTCAAGATCGCCGGCGTCGGATCGTTTCAGCCTTCGGAGTTCGCCAAGCCCGCGCTGATTCTGTTTCTGGCGTATTTCATCGCCCGGCGCGCGCACATCATTAACGATCGCCGGACCCTCCAGCAGGCCATGGTCGCCATTCTGATGCTGGCGTTCATGGTGGTGGTGGCGGATCTCGGAACTGCGCTGGTGCCGGTGATTACCGCCGTGCTGGTGTTCTGGATTGCCGGATTGGAGTGGCGGTACATGGCCCGCATCATCGCACTGGGCGTTCTGCTCGTCGCGATTGCGATTTTTTCGCGAGGGTATCGCCTGGGACGCATCGTCGCGTACGTCGATCCGGACTACTCCAAGCTGGAGCTGATCGACCCGCACGGCTGGGTCAAGTCTTACATTCAGCGATCCACCAGCGTGCGCGACGCGAGCTATCAGCCGAAGCAGTCGAAAATCGCCGTCGGAACCGGCGGAATCTTCGGCGTCGGATTGATGCAGGGCAAGCAGAAACTGATGTTCCTGCCCGACGCCCACACCGATTTCATATACGCCACAGTCGGGGAAGAGCTGGGGTTGTGGGGAGCCACCGCGGTCATCGCCGGGTTCCTGGTTATTCTTTGGCGCGGCGCACGGCTGTTCGTGCTGGCGCGCGACGATTTCGGAAAGTATCTGGCGCTCGGCGTGACGCTCTCGGTGGTGGTGCAGGCGCTGATCAATATAAGCGTGGTGCTCGACATGGCGCCCACCAAGGGATTCCCGCTGCCGATGATCAGCTTCGGCGGCAGTTCCTTGCTGAGCACGCTCACTTCGCTCGGAATGCTGTTGAGTGTCAGCGAGCATGAGGGCTAACGTTGGCGTTCACCTTTGTCATGGCCGGCGGCGGCAGTGGCGGACACGTGCTGCCGGCTTTGGCCGTGGCGCGCGAATTGCGCTCCCGAGGTCATCTCGCGGTATTCGTAGGTGTGCGGCGCGGCATGGAAGCGACGCTGGTGCCGGCGGAAAACTTCCCGATCGAGTGGATCGAGACCGGCGCTTTGAAACGCGTCGGCTGGCGGCAAACGCTGGCGACGCTCGCTGGATTGCCGGCCGGAGTGTGGCAGGCCGCGCGGATTCTCGATCGTGTGCGTCCGAACGCAGTCTTTTCCATGGGGGGCTATGTCGCAGGACCCGTGCTGCTCGCCGCGCTGTGGAAGCGCATCCCTGTAGCGATGATGGAGCCCAACGCGGTTCCCGGTTTCACGCATCGCCATCTGGGACGCTACGCTGCGCGCGCCCTTGTGAGCTTCGAGGAAACGGCGCGATGGTTTCCGAAGGGTCGCACCGAGGTGACCGGACTCCCTATTCGCGAGGAGTTCTTTGCGGTGCCGTCGAAGCGCCTGGGTGCGGCCGTGACCATTCTGATCACCGGAGGCAGCCAGGGCTCACAAACGCTGAACCGCGCGGCCGAAGAAAGCTGGCCCCTGTGGAAGGAGAAGTGGAAGAAGGGCGCGGTCCGAGTGATTCATCAGACCGGAGCTCGCATGTACGACGAGCTGGCTGCGCGTTTTCGGGAGAGCGGCGTAGAAGGTGAAATATCGCCCTTTATCGCCAATATGCCGCGCGCGTTCGCGGAGGCGGATCTCGTGGTGAGCCGCGCGGGAATGGGGGCCGTCAGCGAGATCGCCGCCGCGGGCAAGCCGTCGATTCTGGTTCCGTTTCCGGGCGCGAGCGACGATCATCAACTGCACAACGCGCAGGCGATGGAGAAAGCCGGCGCGGCGCGCCTCGTGCTGGATCGGAAAATGAACGGCGCAAAATTGGTGGAAGAAGTTGAGCGGCTGGCGTCCGATACGGCGGCGCTGGAGAAAATGAGCGTCGCGGCCCGTGCGTTTGCTAAGCCGGGTGCGGCGCGACGCGCCGCCGAAATTTTAGAGAGCCTGGCGTCCGGCGGCGAAGCGGCCCGGGAACTGGGCATTGACAGGGAACGGGAAAGCCGAAACAATACGTAATTAAAATGTTTTTTAAGCCTCAACCCGTCCACTTTGTCGGCATCGGCGGCATCGGCATGAGCGGACTCGCCGAAGTCCTCCTGGAGTTGGGCTATCCCGTGACCGGCTCGGATCTGAAGCGGTCGCCTGTGACGGAGCGCCTCGCCGGGCGCGGAGCTGTGATTTATGAAGGACATTCGGCCTCGAACCTGGGCGGAGCAAAGGCCGTGGTCGTCAGTTCTGCCGTCGGTCCCGACAATCCGGAGCTGGTCGAGGCGCGCCACCGGAATCTTCCGGTGATCCCTCGCGGCGAGCTGCTCGCCGAGCTGATGCGGCAGAAGTTCGGCATCGCCGTGGCCGGCAGCCACGGAAAAACCACCACGACGTCGATGATCGCGACCGTTTTGAGCCACGCCAATCTCGATCCCACCATCGTCGTAGGCGGACGGGTCGGCATGATGGGCGGAGCCAACGCGCGCCTCGGCCGCAGCGATTACCTGGTGGTCGAAAGCGACGAGAGCGACGGATCGTTTTTGAAGCTGGCGCCGATCCTCGCCGTGGTCACCAACATCGATCGCGAGCATCTGGATCACTATTCCGGCATCGGGGAGATCCGCCAGGCGTTTGCGGATTTCATCGGCAAGGTTCCCTTCTACGGCGCCGCGATCCTGTGCCTGGACGACGAAAACATCCAGCAAATTCTTCCGTCCCTGAACCGCCGCGTGATCGCCTACGGCGCGAGCGCCCAGGCCGATATGCGCATCGCGCACTCGAGCATCGGCCACCTGGCGAGCGAGTTTCACCTGATCACGAGGGACCGCGACCTCGGCTGCTTTCGCCTTCCCGTCCCGGGCGCCCACAACGTGCTGAACGCCGCCGCTGCGGTGGCGGTCGGCCTGGAGCTGGAAATTCCACTCGAAATCATCCGTGAGGCGCTCGGTTCCTTTAGTGGCGTCGACCGCCGCTTCCAGGTGAAGGGAAGCGCGCGCGGCGTCACCGTGGTCGACGATTACGGCCATCATCCGACCGAGATCCGCGCGACGCTCGCTTCGGCGCGGGCCTGCCGCTTCCGTAATGTGCACGTGCTGTTTCAGCCGCATCGCTATACGCGAACGTACGCGCTGATGGACGATTTCGCGCGCGCGTTTCATCAGGCCGACACCGTGCACGTCGCCGATATTTACGCGGCTTCGGAGCGTCCCATCGAAGGCGTCACGTCGGAGGCTCTGGTCGAAAAGCTCGTCGCCTTCGGGCATCGCGGCGCGCATTACGCGGGATCGCTCGAAGAGGGCGCCGCGTCGGTGATCGCGGCAGCCTCCTCCGGCGACGTCATCGTCACCCTGGGGGCCGGCAGCGTCTCGCAGGCCGCCGATCAAATTCTTAAGCGGCTGAAGGGGGATCGGTAACTTGGCGCGACGACCCCACCAAGACAATCAGATGTTGCCCGGGATGGACCCGCTGCCTGAAGCCGAAGGCCGGTCCGCTCCCGTGCGCCCGCGCGTGCGGGGAGTTTCGCCTCCTCCGGCTGCCGCTTCGCGTTTGAGGGTCGCCCTGCGCGTCATGGCGGGCGCGGCGGTGGTGGGAGCCGGCCTCTACGGATTTCATCGCGTGGAGGAATTTCTGATCCGCGATCCGGGATTCGCCTTGAACGGGATCGACGGGGCATCTTCGACGCTGGAAATTCGCGGCGCCGTGCACGCCTCGGAAGGCGCGCTCAAAACGGCATTTCGAGAAGATTCCGGGCGGAGCGTCTACATGATGCCGCTCGGCGATCGGCGTTCCGCCCTACATAACGTGGACTGGGTGAAAGATGCCGCCGTGGCCCGGGTGTGGCCGAATCGCGTGCTGGTGAACATCTCCGAGCGGACGCCCGTGGCGTTCGTTACGCTCGCCCCCTCGCGCTTTGGCCTGATCGATGAAGAGGGCGTGATTCTTCCGCCCGCCACCGACCGCTTTCACCTGCCGGTGCTGACGGGCGTGCGCCGTGAGGATGCTCCCGAGGATCGCAAAAGGCGCGTCCGGCGCATGATGAGCTTGATGGCGAGCCTGGGCGCGGCGGCCGCCGACATCGCGGAAGTGGACGTCTCGGACCCCAGCGATCTCAAGGTCAAGCAGCCTTCCAATGGCCGCATGATTACGCTGCTGCTGGGCGACCGGAACTTCGCCGCCCGCTACCAGAACTTCACGAATCACTATGGCGAGATCCGCCAGAAGCTGCCCGGGGCGGCGACGCTCGACCTGCGCCTGGAGGATCGCATTACGGTGGTGGATCCATGAGCTCCAAAGATACTCAACTGCAGCTTGCAGTCGGCCTGGACGTGGGCGCTCACCGCGCGCGCGCCGTCGTCTGCGCGCTCGAAAATGGCGCGTTACGCTATCTCTCGCACGGCCTCGCGCCGGCGGCGGGGTGGTCCAAGGGCCGCATCGTCGATCAGGGCGCCGTGGCCGAATCCATTCACGCGGCGGTGGTGGATGCCGAGCGCGGCGCCGGTGTTCCGGTGGACGCCGCGACGCTCGGCGTCGGAGGGATGGAGGTGCGGGGCGCGCAGAGCCGCGGCTTGTACGAATTCGGCCGCTGCCACGAAGTGGATGTCGAGGATCTGGAGTACGCGGTTTCGCTCGCCTCCGAAGTTCGTCTGGAGCGCGGGCGCATGCTGCTGCACGCGCTGCCCCAGGATTTTACGCTCGATGGCCGCGCCGGGTTCCGCAAGCCGGAAAGAAGCGTTTGCAAGCGCCTCGAAGCGAACGTCCACATCGTCACGGCGGATCTTTCGGAGCATCACGCGCTGGTGGCCGCCGCACACCGGGCGCATCTCGCTGTCGAGGAGACGGTCTTCGAGCCGATGGCGGCCGCGTATGCGTGCATCCGCCCGGAAGCCCGGGCCAAGGGCGCGGCGCTGGTCGATTTCGGATTGCATTCCACCGACCTGGTGGTTTACGACGGCGACGCGCTGCTGCTGGCCGCGAGCATTCCGGTGTGGGCCGACCACATGACCCGCGACATCGCCACCATCTTCAAGGTCACCTACGAGGACGCCGAGTGCCTCAAACACGAATACGGATGCGCGCTGCTGGGTCTGACCTCCGATTCGACGCTGATCGAGGTCCCGTCGCCCGAAGGGCGTCCCTCACGGGAGGCGCGCCGCAGCGAGTTGATCGAAATTTTGGAGGCTCGCGCGGAGGAAGTTTTTCTGTACGTCCGCTCCGAGCTCGAGCGGGTTGGCATGGAGAGGACCCTGTACGAAGGCATCCTGCTCGCTGGCGGCGGCGCGCTGCTGCCCGGCATGTGCGACATGGCGGAGCGCATCTTGAATTGCCCAGCGGCCAATGCCCTGGCGACCGAACAGGACATCGGTGGCTGGCCAGAGGAACTGAAAACTCCCGCGTGGACCGCGGCGGCCGGTCTCGCGATGTATTCCGCGAAGTTGAAATTACATAAACCGCCCCGGCGTCTTGCCGCAGGCCTGATGGGAATGGTTCTGAAGTAAGCGCGCAGCAGTAGGAGGAACAACCACATGGCACTCGACGCATTGAAGTTCGTGATGGAAGAAGATCCCGAGCCGCGGACCAAGATTCGCGTTCTCGGCGTGGGAGGGGGTGGATCGAACGCGATCGCCCGCATGCTCAACGAAGGGCTGTCGGGCGTCGAGTTCGGCGTCCTCAACACCGACGCCCAGGCGCTGGCGGCGTCGCCGGTCGCGAATAAACTCGCCATCGGAAGCAAGATTACCAGTGGTCTCGGCGCTGGCTCCGATCCCTCGGTCGGACGCCAGGCCGCGCTCGAAGACACCGAGCGCATCATCGACCTTCTGGAGGGCGCCGACATGGTGTTCGTCACCGCGGGCCTCGGCGGCGGTACCGGCACGGGAGCCGCGCCTGTGGTTGCTTCGCTCGCCAAGGAGCTCGGCGCGCTGACGGTGGCCGTGGTCACCAAGCCCTTCGGCTTCGAGGGCCCCAAGCGGCGCAAGCAGGCCGAGCAGGGTCTGGCCGACCTCGCGAGCGTCGTCGATACGGTGATCACGATTCATAACGATCAGCTCCTCGATCTGGTCCCCAAGGGCACTAGCTTTTTCGACGCCTTCCGCGCCGCCGACGACGTGCTGCGCCAGGCCGTGCAGGGCATCAGCGACATCATCACTACGCCCGGACTGATCAACCGCGATTTCTCGGACATCCGCTCGATCATGAGTGGAATGGGCTACGCGATGATGGGCACCGCGTCGGCGACGGGCGAAAACGCGTGTGTCGTGGCCGCGCGGAAGGCCATCAGCTCGCCGCTGATGGAATCCGGCGGTGTGCGCGGCGCGCGCGGCGTGCTGATCAACATCACCGCCTCCAGCCGCTTGGGGCTGCACGAAGTCAACGACGCCTGCACGTTAATTGGCGACGCCACCGAGAACGAAGACGCACAAGTGAACTTCGGCGTGGTGCTCGACGAGTCCATGGGCGACGAGGTCAAGATCACCGTCATCGCCACCGGCTTCGTTCGCGAGAATCTGCCGCGCATCGAGCGCCGGACAATTCGTCAAGAAGGCCGCACCGAAGCCCGCGCGGCTGAAACGACGTCCGCGCCCGAACCTGAACCCGCATTCGAGCCGGAGCCCCAGTCAGAGCCGGAACCTGAACCGATGTACGCCGAGGCTCCGCCGTCACAGCACTTACACGAGCACGTGGCCGAGTCGCCCGTCTATCAGGAACCTGCCACGGCCCTGGCCGCCGCAGCGAATGGAAGCCCGGTTCGTGGAAACGCGGACAATCTGTTCGACGATCTCGACGTCCCCGCCATCATGCGTCGTTCGAGACGGATGGTTCAGTAGACGGTCAGGCGATCAACTGCAGCACCACGCTTCGCCGCATGGGCGAGGACCGGTGCTCGAACAGGTAGACACCCTGCCAGGTTCCCAGCGCCATGTGCCCGCCGATGACCGGAATCGATAGCGACGTTTGCGTGAGCGCCGTGCGGATATGCGACGGCATGTCGTCGGGGCCTTCCATGACGTGCCGGTAACGCGGATCTTTTTCTGGGACCAGTCTCTCAAAGAAATCGGCCAGATCCAGCATCACGTCCGGATCGGCATTCTCCTGGATCGCGAGCGACGCCGAGGTGTGCTGCGCGAAAACCGTCAGCAGGCCACCCTCGGTGCCGGTTTCCGCGATCCAGAATGCGATCTCGCGAGTGATGGGATATAGTCCCTTGCCGCGTGTGTGGACTTGGATCCCGTGCGAATGAACCTGCATCGGTTGCGACCTCATGGCCAAGCTCCGGCGTTTTGCCGTTTCTGTTCACCACCGGTCTGCCGAATGTTGGCCGGGATTGAAAACGACTGCCCGGTTATTCGACGGTTACGCTTTGAGCCGCGTTACTCAACAGTAACGCTCTTAGCAAGGTTTCGCGGCTGATCCACGTCGCATCCGCGGCGCACCGCGATGTGATAGGCAAGCATTTGCAGCGGGACCACCTCGAGGATCGGCAGCAGCAGTTCGTTCGTATTCCCCACCGGGACGATGTAGTCGGCGACCTTGCCGACGTCCTCGTCGCCTTCGCACACCACCGCCACCACCAGCCCTTCGCGCGCCTTCACTTCCTGAATATTGGAAAGCGTTTTTTCGTACAGGATATTGCTCTGCTCGTTATCGCGATCCCGTGTGGCGATCACCACGGCGGGCAGCTTTTCGTCGATCAGGGCGTTAGGCCCGTGCTTCATCTCTCCCGCCGGATAGCCTTCGGCGTGGATGTAGGAAATCTCTTTCAGCTTGAGCGCGCCTTCGAGCGCGATCGGGAAATGGATGCCGCGTCCCAGGTACAGGAAATCCGGCGCGCGGAACAGCGCCTTGGTCAGCTCGTCGTAGATCGCCTCGCGCCGCAGCACTTCTTCGAGCTGCGCCGGAAGCTTCAAAAGCTGGTCGACCAGTTTCAGAGAGTGCGCCGGGTCCAGTTTTTCGCGCGACTGCCCCAGGTACATCGCGATCAGGAACAGCGCCGTCAACTGGCAGGTGAACGCCTTGGTCGACGCCACCCCGATTTCCGGCCCCGCGTGCGTGATCAGGGTCCCCGACGCCTCGCGCGTGATCATGGACCCCACCACGTTGCAGATCGCCAGCGTCTTCGAGCGCTTGTGCTTCGCTTCTCGCTGCGCGGCCAGCGTATCCGCCGTTTCGCCGGATTGTGAAATTACGATGGTCAGCGTGTCCGGCCCCACGATCGGATCGCGGTAACGGAACTCGCTGCCGTAATCGACCTCCACGGGAAGGCGCGCCAGCCGCTCGATCATGAACTTGCCGGCGAGCGCGGCATGCCAGCTGGTGCCGCAGGCGACGATCCGGATTTGCCGGAATTCCTTGAACTCCCGCGGCGAGATATCCATCTCGTCCAGGAAAATCCGTCCCGATTCCTGGCCCACGCGCCCCAGCGTCGTATCCCGCACGGCGCGCGGCTGCTCGAAGATTTCCTTGAGCATGAAATGCTTGTAGCCGCCCTTTTCCGCCATGATGGGGTCCCACAAGATATGCGAAACCTGGCGCTTTACGGGCCGTCCGTTGAAATCGGTCAGGTGTACGCCGTCACGCGTCAGCACGGCGATATCGCCGTCCGCCAGGAAGAACATGTCGCGCGTGTGGCTGAGGATCGCCGGAACGTCGGACGCCACGAAATATTCGCCGTCGCCCAATCCCACCACCACCGGCGGTCCCGATCGCGCCGCGACGATCTTGTTGGGGTCCCGGGCGGAAATGACGCTGATCGCAAATACTCCCGTCAATCTGCGGACCGCGTCGCGCACCGCGTTTTCCAGGTTGCCGTCGTAATACTTTTCCACCAGGTGCGCGATCACCTCGGTGTCCGTTTCGGTGACGAACTCGTGCCCCTCGGCGGCCAGCTCGTGCTTCAATTGCAGGTAATTCTCGACGATGCCGTTATGGACCACCACGATATCGCCGTGGCAATCCCGGTGCGGGTGAGCGTTTTCCTCGGTGGGGCGTCCGTGCGTGGCCCACCGCGTATGCCCGATGCCGTACGGCCCGTCCACGGGGCTCAGCCGCAGCGCGTCTTCCAGGTTGCGGAGCTTTCCCGACGCGCGCCTCACCGCCAGCCCCCGGGCCGCCGTTCCATTGCCCGGTTCTAGCACGGCCAAACCCGCCGAATCATAGCCCCTGTATTCGAGCCTCTTCAGGCCATCGATAATGATGGGGACCGCCTTGCGCGGACCGATATAGCCGACGATTCCACACATATTGACGTCCGATCAGTCCACGAACTCGACGCGATAATCTTCGATCACCGGATTGGCGAGCACGTCGCGCGCGATTTGGTCGATCTCCTCGCGCGCTTGCTCCGCTGCGGCGCCGGGGGCGAGGTCGATATCGAAAAATTTCCCCTGGCGCACGCCGGCGATAGAGGTGTGCCCCAGTCCGTTCAGCGCTCCGCAGATGGTCTGACCCTGCGGATCGAGCACCGTAGGCTTGAAGGAAACGAATACACGAGCCTTCATAGTTCTACTTTACTGGATCGGGCGCATGCGCCGTCGCTGCGTCCCAGTCTGGCTGCTCCGTTGCGACCCCTTCGTTTGATGGACTGCTGCGGGATAACGTTACTCGGATTGGTCCCTCTGAACTTGCGAAAAATATCGGCAACCGCTCCGCAACTGTCGCGGCTCCAAAACGCGCCATTCCGAACCGCGACTATTTATTTCGAGGCGCGCTATTAGAGTCTGTGTGAAAACACCAGCGTTGGACCGCTCCCCATGGTCGCGGCTTCTCATGAGGGATCTGAATTCAACAAGCGCCCACACCGAGCCGTGACCATAGGGAGCGGTTCAGCATCGACTTTCCACACAGGCTCGTTAAGGAACGGCACGAAGGTTCCCGCTGCGATATCCTCATCGTAGGATGCTGAAAAAGGGGACAGACTACTCTGTCCCCTCCAGTAAATCTCGAATATTACATACAACCGTGGGAGTGGACAGAGCGGTCTGTCCCCTTTTTCAGCACGACACACCATGAACGATCTGCTGACCGTTGTCGCCGAAATGAAAGCCAAGCCCGGCAAAGAATCCCAGCTGCGTTCCGCCGCGCTCGCGCTCATCGAGCCCACCCGCAAGGAGGACGGCTGCGTTCAGTACGACCTGCACGTGCACCTCACCGATCCTGGCCGTCTGGTCTTCTATGAGAACTGGATCTCGGCCGAGCATCTTGAGCGCCACGCAGCATCGCCGCATCTGCAGGCATTCCGCGCCCTCGCGGCCGATCTGCTCGAAGCCCCGTCGCGCGTCGAAAGATACCGCCGCATCGGGTAGCCCTTTTTCGCGGTGCGGTCCGTGTGGGGCGGCGCACCCGGCTTCTAGCCGGCTCTCTTTCAGGTAATGCGCGCGACTACTTCAGAAACACTCCGTGTTTGATGTAATCCATCTTTGGGAAGTGCGGGATCAGGTACGCGTTCGTGCCTTCCTCCACGTGTCCCGGATCGATCTCTTTCCCCTCCGGCCGCAGTTCGCCGTAGCCCGCGTAAAACTTGTCGACCGCGTCCATCCCCTCCACCACCTTCGCGAACGGAACGAATCCCTCCGCGTCGAGCTTCGTGTTATCTCCCAGATTGATGAAGATCTCGGTCGCGCGCGTGTTCGGGCCGGCTTGCGCGAAGGTCAGCGTGCCCCGCGTGTTCTTCTCCTTCGGCGGATCGTCGAGGATGAAATACTTGCGCCATTTATCGTGCACGTCGTAATCGCGGTGTACGCCGAACTGCGCCACAAAGCCCGGCACCACGCGGTAGAAGCGGCCCTCGTCGAAGTAGCGTATGCGGATCAGCTCGTGGAACCGGTCGACGCCGCGCGGCGCCCATGCCCGCTTCGCCTCCACGACCACACTCCCTTGCGAGGTGTCGAATCTCACCCGAAAGACCTCCGGGACCACGATCTTCTCAGGTCCCCTCTGGCAGGACACCGCGCCCAGCGCGATTATCGCCAAGCCCAGTGTGATTCCCGCCCTCTCTCGCCGCTTGGCCATCGCGCCAATTATCGCCGAGCACGCGACGCCGCGGCAATCGCCGGAACACATGGGGCAGGCTCCGAAGTAACAGGTAGTCTGCTAAATATTTAGCGCACTACCGAATGGCCCTTGCACCCGCCTCTCTTTCCGGCTCTAATGACTGAGAGGAGACTCTTCGCCATCTTCAAACTCTCGGTTCTGGCCTCGTCGAGTTCCGGCAACTCCACTCTGGTTGCCACCGAGCGCACTCGCATCCTCGTCGACGCCGGACTTTCCCGCAAGGAAACCTTCGAGCGGCTCCACGCCATCGGCGTCGCCCCGGAAACGCTCTCTGCGATCCTGATCACGCATGAGCACAGCGATCACATCGCGGGCCTGCAGGTCATTGCGAAGAAGCTCGACATTCCGATTTACGTCTCGCGCCTGACCGCGCCCGCGATCCCTTGGCCGGAGGATTTCGCGCCCAGGATCGAATCCTTCGCCGCCGGGTCGAGCTTTCCCATCGGCGATATCGACGTCACCAGCTTCACCATTCCTCACGATGCCGTGGATCCGGTCGGCTTCACGTTCCGTTCGCAGGGCGTCAAGATCGCCATTGCCACCGATCTCGGCTACATGCCGGATTCGGTCCGCATTCACTTGCAGGGCTCCGATATTCTGCTGCTCGAATCCAATCACGCGCTCGAAATGCTCAAGGTGGGCCCGTATCCGTGGGCCATCAAGCAGCGCATCATGGGACGCATGGGACACCTGTCCAATGAAGTGGCCTGCTCGTTCATTCGGAACGAACTCGATACGCGCACCTCGACGCTGATCCTGGGGCATCTCAGCGCGCAGAATAACCATCCGGCCCTCGTCGAGCAGTGCGCGCGCCAGGCCCTCGAGGGACGCAGCCTGTTCACGCGCCTGGTGGTCGCCGAGCCCAGCGTGCCGACGGAGACCTTCGTTTATTAGATGATTCCCCGCTACACACGGCCCGAAATGGGCCGCATCTTCAGCGATGAAAATCGCTTCGCGCAATGGCTGGCGGTGGAGCTCGCCGCCTCCGAAGCCCTGGCGGAAACCGGCGAGGTACCTACGGAAGCCGCCCGCGCCCTGCGCCGGCACGCGTCCTTCGAAGTCCGGCGTATCCACGAAATCGAGCGTGAAGTGAAGCACGACGTCATCGCGTTCACCACTGCGGTCGCCGAAAAAATGACATCCGCGGGCCACGCGGATGCTTCCAGGTGGCTGCACTATGGCCTTACCTCGAACGACGTCGTCGATACCGCGCAGGCTTTGGTGTTGATGCAGGCCTCAGCGGAAATCCGGCGGGGGATCGTCGCCCTGCTCGATTGTTTGAAGCGTCGGGCGCACGAATTCAAGCACACCGTGCAGATCGGACGCACGCACGGCATCCACGCCGAGCCGATTACGTTTGGCTTGAAGATCGCTCTCTGGTATGACGAGTTCCAGCGCAATCTCGCCCGCTTCGATGCGGCCGCCGAGGATCTCCGCGTCGGTAAAATTTCCGGCGTCGTGGGAACCTTCGGCCACGTCGGTCCCGCGGCGGAAGAAAAAATCTGCGCGCGCCTCGGACTGCGCCCCGCGCCCATCGCCTCGCAAGTGATCGCTCGCGACCGCCATGCGGCGTGGGTCTCTTCGCTCGCGCTCATCGGGGCCTCGCTCGAAAAGATTGCTCTTGAGATCCGCCATCTCCAGCGCACCGAGGTCCGCGAGGCCGAGGAGCCGTTCACCGCCGGCCAAAAAGGTTCCTCCGCGATGCCGCATAAGCGCAACCCCGTGACCGCCGAACAGATCTGCGGTCTGGCGCGCATCCTCCGCGGAAATCTGAACGCCGCGATCGAGGATGTCGCGCTGTGGCACGAGCGCGATATTTCTCATTCTTCGGTGGAGCGCGTAATTCTTGCCGATTCCGCGATCCTCGCCGACTACATGCTCGGCAAAACGCTGTGGCTCGTCGATGGCATGCGCGTTTATCCCGAGCGCATGGGCCAGAATCTGGAAAGTACAAGGGGGCTGGTCTTCTCCGGGCAGCTCTTGCTCGACCTCGCCGCTGCCGGAATGCTTCGGGAACAGGCCTATCGCTTAGTGCAATCTCACGCCATGAGGGCCTGGGAATCCGGGGGCGATTTCCGCGCCGCCCTCGAGACGGACAAAGAAGTTCTTTCTTATCTTTCGATTGAAAAGATTAGGGAAGCTTTTTCGGTAAGCCGACACCTGTCTCACGTGGATGCGATCTTCCGCCGCGTCTTCCCGGAAGCGCGTTGAGTCCAGGCGCTTTACGGCCCATCTAAGGCCTGCCTTAGAAATCTTCGGGTCGATTTTCTACCCTTCTGGGTTAAACTATATTTGGCTGTTCTGCATCGATGAGTCGTTTGCCACGTAGCTTCGATTACGACCTCGCCCGGGTCCTCCTGGTCGATGACGATCCCGCGTCACGCATAACGCTCAAGACCGTTCTGGAAGCCAGCGGTTACAACGTGGATTGCGCGGCTAGCGGGGCCGAAGCGGTTGGCAAGCTGGAAGAGGGCGAGTACGAGCTGGTGTTGAGCGGTCTCGATCTGGAATCGCCCGATGCCGGCCTGAAAGTCCTGGCGCAGGCCCGCAATACGGATTACAAGCCTGCGACGGCATTGCTCACGACTTATCAAAACGCCAAAGCTGCCCCCTCGGGACGGCTCAGTTCGGTGCTGATCAAGCCAGAGGATATTCCTGGGTTGCTGGGTAAGATAGCTGGCCTCATCAGTGATCGGGCTACCCGGCGGGTTGAGCGCGAGCTTCGCGTAGCTGGCGTATAATACTTTAAATAAACAACTTATAAGGAAATCCGAGCGCTTGGTCTGGCGCCCCCGCACACCGAAAGCCGGTCTCGAAATCTATTCCCTCACAGTACTTTGGGTATACATTCGTCATTGTATGTTTTGGCGTAGTGTAGTACACTTCTGTCTAGCGGAGAGATAGAGCCGCTGTCGGAGGCATTTTCGTTCATGAGCTCCAACTATGTGGAAAGGCGGAGACGATCGGTGCCGGGAGTGAAATATCCGCTCTTTCTAGCGCTTGCCGCGATACTCTGCGCCCCGGCTTGGGGTGGACTCATCACCTGTCCCGGTTCATTCACCACTTTGACTACGGCTCAGTATCAAGGTGTCGGGAATGGATGCTCAAACGGAGGCAATTCTTTCACGAATTTCAGTTCGGGCGTCCTGACCACGCCGCTTACGATTAATGGCGTGGCGATCCCCGCTGCGGCTACCACCCCTACCGCCGACCCGAATCCGCCCGGCGTGCCCAGCTTCACCAACATTCAGATTGAGCAATCCCCCATTTTGAACGGTGGGCTGGCGTTTCAGACGCCGTTCGTGCCCGCTTGCGATCAGAATACGTACGCGCCCAATGCGTGGTGCATACAGAGCAAGAACCAAATCTTGGTTTCTTACCTGAGCTATACGGTGTCCAACGCGGGCGGGATCACCTTCGAGTCGCTTCAGGCGAGCATCAATAACCACGCCAATACCACGACCGATGTCGTCTTCCGCGAATTTTGTCTGGGCGTAGCGAATCTCGCCTGGTCGGCCAGCGCCAATGGCTCCGTCGCCTGTACTGGCGCGGGCGGTATCTACCACGTCCTCCAGGTCGGCCAGGTCCAGGGCCTTTTCCAGCATCTGACAGAGAACCAAGCCTTGACCTTCGCGTCGACCACGAACATTTCGGTTCGCGACGTCGTGTTCCTGCAGACCTTTAATGGCGAGGGAAGCTGGGCCGACGTCACGTCGATCATCGACACGCCCGAGCCCACGACCATCAGCCTGGTTGGGTTCGCGCTGGTCGGTCTCGGCTGCCTGAGACTCCGTCGGCGTAAGCGAGCCTAAGTCGCCGCTTCTTCCATCTCCAACGTCCAAGCTATCTCTTTGCCGGCGGGTCGCCGTGTTGTCGCGTGCCGAGACGTGCGAGTTCTTTTTGCCGCAAGTGTCCCCTTGCCTAATTCTTGATGCCGCTTCCGAAGGCGGGATGACTTAAACGCGCGGATTTGCTACGCAACGAACTTCCGAGACACCTCACTAGTCTCCTGTCACTGAATTTCGACTACGAAGTGGGTCCTGAGAAATGTGGGGCGGGCATTCTTGCCGGCCGCCGCGCTTCCGCGCGGCGTGCGGTACGCGAAGGAAAACAGTGGCCGGGCAGAAAGCCCGGCTGCCGCCCGGAAGGGCCGCCCCACAAACGTCGGAGTAGCGATTTATATCACGAAACACGGAGACTAGCGGCCTGTCGCAGCGAGTTCGTTAGTATGCCTTCATTGTGGCGCACGCACTCATGCGTGCCGCGTCGGCACTCGTGCCGACGCCTGGACGTTTGTTTTCAATCCACAACAGGTGTCGAGAAGAGTCTCGACACAGCACGCACGAGTGCGTGCGCCACGAACCGTGCTAACAATCTCTCCGCGACATGCGACCAGCGGCCTAGAGCCAAGAGGTCACAATATCGCTTCCTCCGGTCGCGGCTCCGCGACCAAAGGAGCGGTCGCCAATATGTCTCAGAGAGACTGGTCAATTGAGTAACTTGTCTTGGAGAAACGTCGCATTCTGGGGAGCCACGTTGTCGGCGGGCTCCCTCAGGCGTTTACTTGTAAACGGTGACCAGCGCGGAGGTGCCCGTGTTTCCGGCGGCGTCATGAGCCGCCGCCTGCAGCGTGTGCGAGCCGTGCGCAAAGTGCGACGTGTTCCAAGTGAAGTTGAACGGCGCGGCGGTATCTGTCGCGATCCGCGCTCCATCCACATAGAGATCCACCGACACCACGCCGACGTTGTCCGTCGCGCTGGTGGTGACGGTCACGCTCTTCGAGACCGTCGTTCCCGGCAGCGGGGATGTGATCGAAACGCTGGGAGGTGTCACGTCGGTGCCGTTGCTGACCGTCACTGTGACCGTCGCCGTGGTCGAGTTGCCCAGCGAGTCGCGCGCCGTCGCGCTCACGTTATGGCGCCCGTTCGTGTAATTCCCGCTGTTCCAGCCGCACGTGTACGGAGAAGCGGTCACCGTGCACAGGGAGCCGTTGTCCACCAGGAACGCCACGGACGCGATCGTCGAGGAGCTGCTGCTCGCCGAAGCCGTGGTTGTGACCATTCCGGAAACTGTTGTGTTGGGCGCAGGCGTCGTGATGGAAACATTGGGCTTGCCGCCGCCTCCGGACGAGCCGGTCGAGGCCATCTTGACGCCGCCATAAGCGTCCACTTCGCCCCACCCGAAGGTGGTGTCCCAGCCTGGAGCGCCCAGGTCGTCCGCCGATTGTTTCAGCATGCTCATCACCTCTTGCCCGGTGAGCGAGGGATTCGTGGAGAACAGTAGCCCCGCGACGCCCGCCACCAGCGGCGCTGCGACGGAGGTTCCGCAGGCCGCGCCATAGCCCC
This sequence comes from Bryobacteraceae bacterium, assembly GCA_035934795.1. GTDB lineage: Bacteria > Acidobacteriota > Terriglobia > Bryobacterales > Bryobacteraceae > Palsa-187. The sequence goes on from DASYXM010000093.1 coordinate 88,447, forward strand.
CGCCGTTCGTCGTCGTGGACGCACACCCCGGCGCCACCAGGTCGATGATGTTTCCGTAGTTCGACCAGTTGTACAAGGCGTTGTTCGTCATGATAGCGCCCACGGTCAGGGCGTAGGCGTTGCTGGGAGACGATACGAAGATGCCCTCGTTGCCGGCCGCGATCGTCACCACTCCGCCCGCGTTCACGAACGTCTGCGCCGCCGCGGTGACCGTGGAACTGGTGGAAGCTTCAAAGCTCAGGTTGGCGACCCTGGCGCCGTGGCTCGCGGCCCAGCTGATGCCACTGGCCATGTTCGAGTACGTCGCGTAACCGGTCTTGTCGGTGATGCGGACCGGCATGATCAGGCATTGCCAGCACACGCCCGCGACGCCGATGCCGTTGTTGGTGTCCGCCGCCGCCGTTCCGGCCACTTCGGTGCCGTGCCCGTACACGTCGCTGGTGTCGGAGTTCCTGCCGTAGATATTCCAGCCGGCCACCATCTTCGAGGCCAGGTCCGGATGGGTCCCGTCGACGCCGCTATCGATGATCGCGATCACCACCGAGCTGCTCCCCGTGGTCGTGGACCAGGCAGATGAAACCGACAGTTGGGAAAGATACGGGGTTTGCCCGGCTGCATAGTAGGGATCGTTGGGAATCACGGCGGCCGGCGGCACAATCTCGTCGAATTCCACGAACTCCACTTCGGGACGGTTCTTGAATGCGTCGGAGAAGGCGTTTTCATCGGCGTTCGTAGGCAGGGAAACCGCGTGCACATTGGTTCCTTGGATCTGTTCGTGACTCAGGCCCCGCAGGTTCCCTACCACCGCATCCACCTGGGATGCGGGAACTCCTTGTTTGAAGCCGACCAGCAGGCGGCTGGGCACGTGTGGGTGGGGCTGGGCGAAGGCAGTGGCGGCGAAAATCGCGAACGCCACGCAGGCGAGCTTGCGCATCGGTATTGTTCCTCTGCCTAGTCCATCGACAGAGGCGGCGCAAACCTTCGAGCTGGAGGTCCTAGTCTGGGATCAAAAAGAGGTTTAGGGCGCGTCGGGCGAACGCCTTAGAAACCTTCGGAAAATACGGAAACCCTACAGCGCTTGGGCGGAACGCCTGGCACTGTCCGTAGAGGCATCCGCCAATAACGGCCCGGTCCTTTTTTCCGTGAGTCCCTTCTTCCGAAGTCAATCGACGAGCAAATGCCGCGCATTAGCTCGCCTCGTCAATGGCACAGCCATCCTGATCCCGCATCGCGGAAGTGCTCAGTTTTCAGGGTGCGGATGTCCCGCGTTCAGCATACGACTCCGCTTGCGGGCTGATTCGCGCCATTGTCGGGAGCTCTTACAGCGTCGGGGTTATGGCGTCCAATGTCGACGGGTGCCTGCCCACAGTCGACACTGTGATGGTCCACGTGCCCGAACAAGACGTAAAGGAACTCTCGAAGGCGGGCCCATTCGCGCCGTTATTGAAGCTCTGGCCGCAGCTGCTGGAGCCGCTGACTTCGAGGTTGCCAGTGGGAAAACCGCTTCCAATCACACAGTCCCCACCGAACGAACAAGGACCCACGGTGAGGCCAACAGTCGCCCCATGACTCCCCCCTTTGGGCGCTGCGTGCGGTACCAGCAGGAACAGAGCCGCCGTCATCACTCCCAGTCCGATCGTCAATTTCGTTTTCATAGTGTTTCCTTATCCTCCGCATCAGTTAGAGTACCATCAAAATCTACGTAAGAGAACCGTCCCACCTAGGGCCTATCGAAAGATAGCCGACCAGGTCTTTAGTTTAGAACGACTTCCCTAGTAGTACCATCACCTCTATATGCGCAAACGCGGGATTCTTTGGACCACGAAGTGTATCAGATTGAGCCGGATAAGCTTATAGGATTTATCCTAAGGCCGGAGCATCGATGTGGCTGGCGTCACAAGTACGGAATCGGCCAGCTGGGTAAAGGCGGGGCCTAGTACTAGTCCCGATGTCTTCCATGAGAATTGGTACTAGTGTCCATCTAGCAGGCTGCTGAAAAACGCGCGAGGTAAACCGCTCCCTGTGGTCGCGCCTCGGCAAGACGCTGTAAACACAAAGCGCCCACTGTGAGCCGCGACCACAGGGAGCGGTTATTAGGGGTTTTTCAGCATCCTCCTAGTGCATCGTCCAAATAGTTCTTTATAATAGAAGCAATTTCTGGTACGCTGGGGTGGTGCCACGAATTGCGCCCGCGATTATCCTTGACCGAGATGCGCAATCTGCCCTGAACAGTTTGGCTCACGCTCCCTCTACTCC
>DASYXM010000029.1:0-13095 GCA_035934795.1 Bryobacteraceae bacterium
TCCGGCGCCCGACGACGGAGCAGAGAATTGGCCCGTGAAAATCACTTCGATCTCCTGGGGCGCGTCGTGAAACGTGGCGATGGAATAGTCGCGCCAGCTGGTGTTCGCGACCGCGCTCGCCTCGTGCTTCAGTTCTTCCAGTAACGCCCAGCTGGCCGCCTGCTGGATACCGCTTTCGATCTGGTTGCGCGCTCCGTCGGGATGTACTAATCGGCCCGCGTCGACGGCCGCCCATACGCGCTCGAGCTTCGCGCGCCCATCGGTGGAAACGCCGACCTCCGCCACTTCCGCGATGTAGGTGCCGTGGTAAATTGCGCACGCGGCGCCGAATCCGTGCCCTGGCTGCCGGGGACGGCGATCCCATCCGCTGCGGTCCCGCACCGTCTCTAATACGTGGCGAAAGCGCGGATCGTCGATCATGCGAAGGCGAAACGCGATGGGATCCTGTTTCGAGGCGTGCGCCAATTCGTCGATGAAGGACTCGATCGCGAAGACGTTCGGCGCCGCCGCCAGGGATCGATACGCGCCGGTGCACAGCTTGCGCCACGTGTCACGCCGGCTTTTCCCCGGGCCTAATCCCTCTTTCCCGTTACAATCGAAAGACCATGACCCCGTGGGACGCCGGGACCGAGGTCGGCCCTTACACGCTCATCGCTCGCGCCGGCTCCGGTGGCATGGGGGAAGTGTGGAAGGCGCGCGACAGGCGGCTCGACCGCATCGTCGCCATCAAGCGCCTGCATGGCCAGCGCGTTTCCGCTTCCAGCAACACTCGTTTCGAGCAGGAAGCCCGCGCCATCGCCGCGCTGAACCATCCCAACATCTGCCAGATTTACGACGTTGGACCGGATTACCTGGTGCTGGAATACATCGAAGGTCAGCCGCTCGTCTCCAAGGAAAGTCCCGGGCCCGTTCCTGTGGACGAGGCCGTAAAGATGGCCGTGCAGATAGCCGCCGCGCTTGAAGAGGCGCATGGACGCGGCATCACCCACCGCGATCTGAAGCCGGATAATATTCTGAAAACGCGCGCGGGAATCAAGGTCCTTGACTTCGGCCTCGCCAAGTTGGCCGCCGCTGCGGATTCGGACGTCACCAAAACCGTGGAAGGCACTGTTATGGGGACGGCCGCCTACATGTCGCCCGAGCAAGCCCAGGGCAAATCCGCCGATGCGCGGTCGGATATTTTTTCTTTCGGCGCCGTGTTGTATGAGGTGCTGGCCGGGCGCCGCGCCTTCACCGGAGATTCCATGGCCGCGGTGCTGACTGCGGTGTTGACCGCCTATCCCGCGGCGCTTCAGGCGCCCCCGGCTCTGGCGCGCATCGTGACGACCTGCCTGCGCAAAGCGCCCGCCGACCGCTTCCAGACCGTTGCGGAAGTGAAGAAGGCCCTGGAGCAAATCGCGCCGAACTCAGCCGAACGCCAGTCTGCCGAACGGCAACCCTCCATCGCCGTGCTCCCCTTTGCCAACATGAGCTCCGACAAAGAACAGGAGTACTTCTCCGACGGCCTCGCCGAGGAGATTATCAACGTGCTGGCGCACGTGCCCGGGCTTAATGTCACCGCCCGAACCTCGGCGTTTTCCTTCAAGGGCAAGGACGTGAAAGTCGCGCAGATCGCCCATGAATTAGGCGTCGAGCACATCCTGGAAGGCAGCGTCCGCAAGTCCGGCAACCGCATCCGCATCACGGCCCAGTTGATCAAGGCAGCCGACGGATTCCACCTGTGGTCGGAACGTTACGACCGCGAATTGAACGACATTTTCGCGGTGCAGGACGAGATTTCCTCAGCCATCGCCGGGGCTCTCCAGCTCAAGCTTTCGCCGCAGGCAGTTGCGAAGCCGCGTTACACTCCCAAGCTTCCTGCGTATGAGGCGTACCTGAAGGCGCACCACTACCAGTGGCAGTTAACCCTGGAATCGCTGGCGCGCGCCAAGGAGCATTACGAGCGGGCGATCACACTCGACCCCGGATTCGCCTTGGCCCACAGCGGCTACGCCGATTACTTCCTGGTTGCCATTGCCACCGCGCTTATGCCGGCGAGCGAAGCCATCCCGCGCGTTCGCTCCGAGGCGCAAAAGGCGCTGGACCTGGACCCTTCCCTGCCGGAAGCGCACGCCATGCTGGCGGCCGTCGCCGGCTGCTGCGACCACGACTGGAACGAGGCCGAGCGGCAATTCCGGCTGGCCATGGCTCACGAGCCGGTTCCGCCTCTGGTTCGCTTCTGGTACGCATACTTTTTTCTCACGCCCCTCGGCCAGCAACTCGAAGCCGTTGAGCAAGGGAAGCGCGCGATCCAGGAAGATCCGCTCAACCCCATGTTCCATACCACGCAGGCGATGCTCCTCAATGCCGCCGCCAGGTATGCGGAGGCGGAAGTGGAGTTCCGCCAGGCCCTCGACCTGGACCCGAGTTGTTTAAACGCCTACCTCTGGACAGCCGGCCACTATCTTTCGCGGGGAATGCCGGAGCAAGAACTCGCCAACGCCGAGAAAGCCTATTCCTTGGCGCCCTGGCTAAACATCCCTGCCGGGTACCTCGCCGGCATGCTCATGCGGACCGGGGACGCGGGCCGCGCCCAGGAGTTGCTTCACGGCATTGAAACCAGCCCGGCGTACAAGCAGCCCATGGGACTTGTCTACTTCCACCTGTGCTGCTCGGAACCCGAAAAAGCCGCGGACTGGCTGGAGAGAGCCATCGAGGTGGGCGGTTTCACCGCAGTGGTTTTGCTGCGCCTGCCCATTTTCGATGTCTTGCGCGTCAGCCCGCGCTGGCCCGCGCTCGCGAAGATGATGAATCTGCCGGAGTGATGTGGCGCACGCTCTCCAGCGTGCCGCGTCGCCACTTTTGGCGACGCCTGGTAACGGCAGAGTATTGAGGTGTCGAGAGGAGTCTCGACACGGCACGCAGGAGTGCGAGCGCCACGTCGCCGTCAGCATGTAAGAGATCCCGGCCGCGCCAAATATGCTCCGCTTAACTGCCCCGGACTTCGCTATAATGAAGCTGTCCTGTTATTTACAGCCAGCGTATCCCACCCGCCGGGATAGCCAGGAGGTCCCTAATTGTGAAGCGAACCGGCTCGGACGAATCCCTGCGCTGTTCGTTCTGTCACAAGAGTCAGGATGTTGTCGGCAAGCTGATCTCCTCCCCCTCGGATTACCCGCGCGCCTACATTTGCGACGAATGCATAGCCGTCTGCAACTCGATCCTCGAAGACGACCGGCATGAGGCCACTGGGGCAACCCCGCACAAGCTTCCTAAGCCTCTGGAATTAAAGGAATATCTGGACCAGTACGTGATCGGCCAGGAAGCCACCAAAAAGAAGCTGGCCGTGGCCGTCTACAACCACTACAAGCGCATCCAGATGAACCGCCAGCGGGTAGGTGAGGTGGAGCTATCGAAGTCCAACATCCTGCTGATCGGGCCGACCGGCACTGGTAAGACGCTGCTGGCCCAGACCTTGGCGCGCATCCTCGACGTGCCCTTCGCCATCGTCGACGCCACCACGCTGACCGAAGCGGGCTACGTCGGCGAGGACGTCGAAAATATCATCCTGCGGCTGCTGCAGAACGCCGATTGGGACGTCCAGCGCGCCCAGCAAGGCATCATCTATATAGACGAGATCGACAAAATCGGCCGCAAGGACGAGAACCCGTCGATCACCCGCGACGTCTCAGGTGAAGGGGTCCAGCAGGCGCTCTTGAAGATCCTCGAGGGCACGGTGGCTAATGTTCCGCCCCAAGGCGGCCGAAAGCATCCACATCAGGAGTTCACTCCGATCGATACGACGAACATCCTGTTTATTTGTGGAGGGGCTTTCATTGGCCTCGAGAAAACCATCCAGCGGCGCATCGGGACGCGCACCATCGGATTCTCGAATCCGGAGGAAAGCGGGGAGACCAAGCGCCGCCCGGGCAGTTCCGGCCGCCGGGATATCACGGTGCTCGAAAACGTGCAGCCCATGGATCTGATTAGGAGTGGTTTCATTCCGGAATTCATCGGACGTCTGCCGGTGGTGGCAGTGCTGGAGGATCTGAACAAGGACGCGCTGGTGCAGATTCTCACCCGCCCGAAGAACGCCATCGTCCGCCAGTATCAGAAGCTGTTCGAGTTCGAAAACGTGCGGTTGCGCTTTACCGAGGACTCGCTGGAAGCGATCGCGCAACTGGCCATGGAACGCAAGGTGGGGGCGCGCGGATTGCGTATGATCCTGGAAGATCTGATGCTCGATCTGATGTACTACTTGCCTTCCTATAAGAAGGTGCGCGAGTTCCTGGTGACCAAGGAAATGGTGCTTTCCCAGAAGATCAACGTAAGTCTTCTGGAGAAGGCTGGATAAACGGATCGGCGGGCCTCTGACCCCTAACCCCTGACGCCTCTTTTAAATGCTTACCTCTAAAGAAAAATCCGATACGCGGCGCTTGCCGATGATGCCCATCCGGGACGTCGTCATTTTTCCGCACATGATGACGCCGTTCGTGGTGGGCCGCGAGTCGAGCGTGCGCGCGCTCGAAGAGGCGCTCGCCGGCGATAAGAAAATTTTCCTCGCCACACAGCACGACGCGAGCGTCGATGAGCCGCGCCCCGACGAGATTTTCTCCGTCGGCACCATGGCCAACATCGTGCAGAGCCTCAAGCAATCCGACGGCAACATCAAGGTGCTGGTCGAAGGCGTCGAGCGCGGCAAAGTGATCTCCGTGACCGAGGATGAAGGCTACTTCAAGGCCACCATCAAAACGTTCGGCTACAAAATCGAAACCGGCGCCCAGTTGGACGCCTTGATCGCGCGCGTCACCGGCCTGTTCGAGCAATACGCCAAGATCAGCCAGAACGTGAACTACGACACCATCGTCGCGGCCGTGCGCGGCGACGATCCCGGCAAGCTCGCCGATACGGTGGGCGCCAATCTCCCGCTCGCCATCGAGGAGAAGCAGGAGCTGCTCGAAATCTTCGATCCCGTCGACCGCCTGACGCGCGTCGCCGAGATGCTGGATATCGAAATCGAGAAGCTCAGCGTCGATCGCACCATCCAGGGCCGCGTGAAGCGCCAGATGGAGAAGGCGCAGAAAGAGTATTACCTCAACGAGAAGATCAAGGCCATCCAGAAGGAGCTGGGCCGCGGCGAAAAGAGCGAATTCGACGAGCTCAAGAAGAAAATCGACACCGCCGGCATGACCAAGGACGCCCACGAGAAAGCCGTCGCGGAGCTCAAGCGCCTGGAACAGATGCCCCCCATGTCGGCCGAATCCACGGTCTCCCGCAATTACCTGGATTGGCTGCTGGCGGTGCCGTGGAAGAAGAAATCCAAGGAAATCCGCGATCTGCCGCACGCGCAGCAGGTCCTGGAATCCGATCATTACGGTTTGGAAAAAATCAAGGAACGCATCCTCGAATTCCTCGCGGTGCGCCGCCTGGTCAAGGATCCCAAGGGTTCCATTCTGTGTTTCGTGGGGGCTCCGGGCGTCGGCAAGACCTCGCTCGGCATGTCCATCGCCAAGGCCACCGGCCGCAAGTTCGTGCGCTTATCGCTCGGCGGCGTGCGGGATGAAGCCGAAGTGCGCGGCCACCGCCGCACCTATATTGGAGCTTTGCCGGGCCAGATCATTCAGATGATGAAGAAGGCCGGCGTCCGCAATCCGGTTTTCATGCTGGACGAAATCGATAAGATGTCCACGGATTTCCGCGGCGATCCGTCGGCGGCGCTGCTTGAGGTTCTGGACCCCGAGCAGAACTACATGTTCGTCGATCACTACCTGGACGTGGAATACGACCTGAGCCAGGTGTTCTTCATCGCCACCGCGAACGTGCTGCATACCATTCCGCCGGCCCTGCAGGACCGCATGGAAGTGATCCGCCTCTCGGGCTACACCGAGGCCGAAAAAATGGAGATCGCCAAGCGCTTCCTGATCCCCAAGCAGATGAAGGGCACCGGCCTCGGCGCCGCCCACATCGAATTCGACGACAAGGGCGTGCAGGAGCTGATTCAGCATTACACGCGCGAAGCCGGCGTCCGCAATCTGGAACGCGAAATCGGCAACGTGTGCCGCAAAATCGTGCGCTCGGTGGTGAACGCCATGGCGGGCAAATCGTCCGACAAAACGTCCGAGAAAGCCGCCGAAAACGCCTCTGGCAAGCCGTCCCGCAAGAAACAGGCTGCGGCTTCCTCTCATGTGACCGTCACGCCGGAAAAGGTGAACGAGCTTCTGGGACCTCAGAAGTTTCGCGAGCAGCAATCCGAGAAGAAGAACGAGGTCGGCGCCACCGTCGGCCTCGCCTGGACCGAAGTGGGCGGCTCGATTCTCACGACGGAAGCCGCCATCATGGAAGGCCGCGGGCGGCTGACGCTCACCGGGAAACTCGGCGACGTGATGCAGGAATCCGCGCAGGCGGCCATGAGCTATGTCCGCAGCCGGGCGCATGCGCTGGGCCTGCCGCGCGATTTTTACCGGCACATGGATATTCACTTGCACGTTCCCGAGGGCGCCATTCCCAAGGACGGGCCGTCAGCCGGCATCACCATCGCCACCAGCATCATGAGCGCGCTGCTCAGCATTCCGGTGCGCGCCGATATCGCCATGACCGGCGAGATCACCGTGCGCGGGCGCGTCCTGCCCATTGGAGGGTTGAAAGAAAAACTGCTGGCGGCGCACCGCCATGGGATTCGGGTCGCGATCCTGCCGGCCGAGAACGAAAAGGATCTGCCGGATATTCCCGAAAATATCCGCAACGAAATGAAGTTGCATTTCGTCGCATCCATGGATGAGGTGTTGAAGCTGGCGCTCGAGCGCGAGGTGGAGATCGCGCCGATTTCGGCCATGCTGACCGCCGCGGAGATCGTGGCGCGCTCGCGGGAAGATAAAGTTACGCACTAGTGGTCAGTGGCCGGTGGTCAGTGGCTAGCAGGTGGAGGCCGCGGCTTGAGGTACTGGCAACTGGGCACTCGCCACTGGCCACTTCCATGGCGGCTAGGTTTATAATAAGTGCAGCCAGGCCGGAGCAGTTCCCGCCGGAGGGCGACCCCGAAGTTGCGTTTTTGGGCCGCAGTAACGTTGGCAAATCCAGTTTGATAAACGCGCTGACGGGGGTCGGTGGGCTGGCCCACACGAGTTCCAGACCGGGCTGCACCCAGACGGTCAATTTCTTCGAGGTCGATGGAGGTTACCGCTTCGTTGATCTTCCCGGTTATGGATACGCGAGAGTTCCGCACATGGTCACGCGGGAGTGGAAAGAGCTGATCGAGGGCTACCTCGGCCGTGGGACCCTGCGTTTCGCGCTGCTCGTATTGGATGCGCGGCGCGGCTGGATGGAGAAGGATCTCGAACTAAAGGATTGGCTCGAAATGCGCGGCTGCCGCTTCGGGGTCGTCGCGACCAAGATCGATAAGTTGAAAACGCAGAAGGAACGGCATCACAGCCGAACGGCGCTCCGCGAGGTCTACGCGGGCGACGTGCTCGAATGCTCGGCGGTGACCGGCCGGGGAGTGAGGGAACTTTGGCAAGCGATCTCGAAAATCAAGAACAGCCAGTGACGGTCTCCAACGGAGAGACGGAAGCGGCCAAGGCCGAGACCGATCCGCCCAAGCTAAGCGCGGAGCCGTCCAAGAAGGAACCCGGACGGCATCGGCAGGCTCCCAAACCCGCCGACGCGAGACCGCCCGATGCGATTGCGGCCGACGGGAGAGCGCCCGATGCGGCGCCCAGTAACGCTCCCGGGCCTTCCGGCGTGGACGCCGCCGCTCCGCCCGCCGCCGAGGCCAAGCCGGGCGAGGAAAGCGTAACCCCCGCAACTCAGCCGCAGCCCTCCGGGCGCATGTTCGACAGCCGGCGCCGCGCCAACCAGCAGGGGCAGGGACGCGGCAACGCCCTCGACCTGGTCGAGCTGAAGGACATGAGCATTCAGAAGCTCAACCAGATCGCCAAGGATCTGGGCGTGCAGGGCTATGCCGGACTGCGCAAGCAGGAGCTGATCTTCAAAATCCTGCAGGTGCAAGCCGAAAAGAGCGGGCTGATCTTCTCCGAAGGCGTTCTCGAATGCCTTCCCGACGGCTTCGGATTCCTGCGCGCTCCCGAATACAACTACCTGCCGGGCCCCGACGACGTGTACGTTTCGCCGTCGCAGATCCGGCGCTTCGACCTGCGCACCGGCGACACCGTCAGCGGCCAGATCCGCCCGCCCAAGGAGGGCGAGCGTTACTTCGCGCTCATCAAAGTCGACGCCATCAACTTCGAGCCGCCCGAGGAAGCCCGCAACAAGATTTTTTTCGACAACCTCACTCCCCTCTACCCGCAAGAGCGGCTCAAGATGGAAACCGTCCGCGAGAATTATTCGGGCCGCGTGCTCGATCTCATGACGCCCATCGGCAAGGGACAGCGCGGATTGATTGTCGCGGCGCCGCGCACCGGAAAAACGATGCTGCTGCAGTCCATCGCGAACTCTGTCACCGCGAACCACCCCGAAGTCACCCTGATCGTGCTGCTGATCGACGAGCGTCCCGAGGAAGTCACCGACATGCAGCGTTCGGTCAAGGGCGAGGTGATCAGCTCCACCTTCGACGAGCCCGCCGCCCGCCACGTGCAGGTGGCCGAGATGGTGATCGAAAAAGCCAAACGATTAGTCGAGCACCGCAAGGACGTGGTCATCCTGCTCGATTCCATCACCCGCCTGGCGCGCGCTTACAACACGGTCGTTCCGCCTTCGGGTAAGGTGCTTTCCGGCGGCGTCGATTCCAACGCCTTACAGCGTCCCAAACGCTTTTTCGGCGCCGCGCGCAACATCGAGGAAGGCGGCTCGCTGACCATCGTCGCTTCCGCCTTGATCGACACCGGCAGCCGCATGGACGACGTGATTTTCGAGGAGTTCAAGGGTACCGGTAACATGGAAGTCCATCTGGACCGCAAGCTGATGGACAAGCGCGTCTTCCCCGCCATCGACATCACCAAGTCCGGCACCCGCAAGGAGGAGCTGCTGGTTCCCAAAGAAGAGCTCAACCGCGTCTTCATCCTGCGCCGCGTGCTCAATCCCCTGTCGCCGGTCGAAAGCATGGAGCTGCTGATCGACAAGCTCTCGAAGACCCAGAGCAACGGGCAGTTCCTATCGTCGATGAACGGGTAGCTTGCCTCTGCGATCCGTTCCATAATTTCATTTCGTCTCTAAAGCCGCGTCATCCCGATCCCGCAACGCGGGAAAGCCGGTGCCGGCCGCGCTTATACGGAGGTGGGCTTTCGTCCCACGTCCGAACACGAGTTCCGGATCGCAGACGTGGCCTACGCCGCGGTCGACCGCTGGACGCAAGCCGCCGGGCAGGATTATTTCCTGGGATCTCCCGATCTGGTCGTTGAGGTTGTGTCGCCCTCCAACACTATGACCGAGCTTAACTGGAAGGAACGCATCTGCCTCGAAAACGGCTGCCGCGAATTCTGGCTGGTGGACACCGAGCTTCGCCTGGTCAAAGTATCCACGCCCGACGGCTACTCCATCACCTACCACTCCGGCCAGGAGATTCCCCTGCCTCTGCTGAACGGCGCCCGCCTCGCCGTCGATGCGATCTTCACGCCGGCTGAAGTTGAGCGTCCAAGCGTCTGCTGAACGTTTGGACCGCGCACTACTCCAAGCCAGGATCGATGTCAGCGGTGTCTCGAGCATCTCTAAGGTAGACAGCATCTGGTAAACTGCGGTCGTGCGAGAATCCTGTTCCGGACTGGGAACGTTTCGAGGGGCTGATTCTCAGGCTGCTGCTGGTCCGATTTACTGTCTGTATCGGGGCCCCAACGGCGCGTATTTTACAGACGGTATAGACTAGATAGACAGGGCGTTAGGAAGGTACGTGGTTTGAGTGAATTAAGTACAGGAATCGCCAGGGCGGGAGTAATTCAGTGGTAGAATGCCAGCTTCCCAAGCTGGACGTCGCGGGTTCGAGTCCCGTCTCCCGCTCCAAAATCAACAACTTACAGACTCGCGAAAAACACACCCTCCATAGCCCTCCATTAAGAATCACGCCGGCCTCTTTCGCGCCCGAACAGCCTTCGGGAGAACGGAGTCCTCAAGCTTCTTAGCAGCGGTCGCCCGGTCCTTCATGCTCGACTTGGTGTAAATATCCAGAGCCACTCCGATGCCATGCCCGCGTTGGTCGGCGGAAACCTTCGGGTCCACTTTGGCGTGGTGTCCAAGGCTGGCATGTGTCCGCCGCAAAACCTGAAAGTTCACCCAGCCCAATCCGATCGGTTCCAACTTGGTTCGAATGTGATCCTCTAGTAAGGAGGACCGCCAGAGCGGCTGACCAGTCTCACCGGCAAACACGTACGTTTTTGGATTGTGATCCACTGCCTTCTCCATCCAATCGCGAAGGAAGGAAGCAGTAGAGGGAGGAACCGCGATTTTGCGAACCAAACCGTTCTTTGGAGCCGCGAACTTCCCTCGGTACACACGCTGTCGAATCTCGATCACTGAAGCATCCGCTCGTACGTGCTCCCTCTGAATGGCCAGAAGTTCACCGGGACGCATCCCGGCGAAAATAGCGAGTCGAAGTATCACCTGCTCGCGGAATTCGACCGCTTCCAGAGCTAGTTCAACTTGGCCGGCAGACATGGCATGGCTCTCACTGCGTTTGGCGGTTTTCGGAGTGTAAAGCGCCGCAGTGGGATTTACTGCGATCACTTTCTCAGAGACCGCCATCTCGAAAAGTGACGACAGGTCCCAACGCAGATGATCCACGACGCTGAACGACAGCCCGGCTGCCGCCTTGCGCTCCAAGAACTGCTGGAGCGGTGCCAGCGTGAGGTCTTGCAACCGATGGCCGCCGAGTTCCTTTTCAATGTGATGCCGTAGTCGGTTCTCAGATGTACCTGCTGTTGATTCCTTCCACTTGCCCAGATAGAACGGCAAATACACTTGGTCGAGGAATTCCGCTACGGTCGGCGGACGGATCGCTCCGGTCGTGCGAGCGCCGCCATTGATCTCGCGCATGAACTCCTGGCGCTTCTCGTCAGCCGTACCCTTGTTCATTTCTGAGGCCCAGCCGAGTGTGTGATAGCGCCGTTCGCTTTTTTCGTCGTAGTAAAGAACCACCCATACTCTCCTATCTGCATGCTTGCGAAGTTGCAAGCTACCTTTCTGAAATCTCCTGCGTCTCATAGATTCTCCTTGTGAGGCGCAGGCGTTGATTCGGGGTGATTCGATCGTATCACTGGGCCAGGCTCGTTGCGACGCCGTGCTCTTGCTCCAACAACCACTGGTCAATCACGACCCGGCGGATTAGCGCGCGGCGGCCGGCGCGGACATGCGGAATGGCTGGAACGCCGGCGACCCTTCCGGCTAGAATGTGCGACAGGTGCGACCGCGAAACGCCAAGGTAATTGGCGGCGGCCTTGATGTCCATGATTTCTCGATTGCCGAACGCCTGATTTCCAGCGCTCATCCTGCCATCCTCCGTCTCAAAGTCCTCGCATTCTCGTCTATCATCTGCACGTCACCAAGGCAACTACCGCCCCTCATGCAACGGATGATTATGTGTACAACGACTGCCAAATCTTTTCAAATGAAACTGGCCTTCATTCGACGATTCTTGGAGATCGAGGCCCTCGACGTACAGCAATGATTCCTCTCCAGTTCTTGACCTGCTTCCTCCTCGATTGAGCCTCCGTTTGACCAACGGCGCGATTTCAGCAATAACTGGTCATGGCCAGATCAGCGGATGTTCCCGCCATTGAGACGACGCTTCTTCAACGACAACTTCCTTCTGGCGGCTGGAGCTTCTCTAGAACAGAACAAGCAAGTGTGGAAGCGACCTGTCTGGCGGGTCTTGCGCTGGGGTCCGCCAGACATGGCAACGCGGTTTCGACTGTTCGCTTCTTGAAGAAGTCGCAGCTTTCGGACGGAGGGTGGCCAGCTTTTCAAGGGGACTCAGAGGGGGCATGGACAACGGCCCTCGCCCTCTGCGCTCTGACCATGCTCAATGAAATCTCCGAGGCCAGCGATAAAGCGCTGAGATGGCTGCTGGAATCGCGAGGCAAAGAGGGGCACTGGTTCTGGCGGTGGAAATTCAAAACAGCTGATCGCAATGTTCAATTCGACCCCGACAAGTACGGTTGGCCCTGGATTTCGGGCTCCGCAAGCTGGGTCATCCCCACCGCTTTCAGCATCATCGCCATTAAGCAATTCACGGTCTGCAATCGCTCCGAGGAATCGAAGAAACGCATCCATTTGGGCGTGGAGATGCTTCTGGACCGCGCATGTGTTGACGGAGGGTGGAACTCCGGAAACAGCGTTGTTTACGGAGTACCGCTGCGCCCGCATGTTGAGGCGACAGCGATCGCGCTGTTGGCTCTTCAAGACGAACAGCGAACCGAACGGATTCAAAAGAGCTTGTCTTGGCTCAGGCAGAACGCAGCCGCCATCGATTCGGTTTCCAGTCTTTCCTGGTGCATTCTCAGTTTGTTCGTGTACCAAGAACCCGTTGGGGGCCTCAAAAACAGATTGGCGGCGATGCTCGGAGACGGCCGCGACATCCGGAATAATGCAACTCTCGCTACCGCGATTCTCGCGCTGAAGTGCGGCGAGATGATTCATCCTTTCGAGGTGCTGCGATGAAGCTCGATCGGCGACGATTTCTTGGCTCATCGGTAGGTGCGGCTGCGGCAGCAGGGGTGACGGCCGAATGGGTTTGGCCGAAGCACACCGTCTCGTACCGGAGACTTCGTTCGGCTGTAGCGGTGCTGAACGCGGCCGAGTACTCGGAGAAGATCGAGGCGCTCCTTCTGGATGGATTGCGGTTGTTTCGGCTAGAGGTGCTGGGGCGGTCCATCCTTCTGAAACCAAACTTGGTGGAAGACTTGCCGGGTCCAGTGAACACGAACGCGGCTCTGATTGGCGCCGCGGCGCGATGTTTCCTCCGTCTTGGCGCCGCGCGGGTTGTGATTGGCGAGGGTCCTGGACATCAACGCGACACGGAACTCGTAGTGCAGGCTGCGGGTCTCAAGCCGCATCTCGCGGAACGGCAGGTCGAGTTCGTGGATCTTAACCGCGATGAGCTCAGGAAAGTGAAGCTGAAAGCGAATTACAGCGGTCTAGGCGAGCTCTGGCTCCCGCGAGCGGTTATCGAATCCG
>DASYXM010000054.1:0-1813 GCA_035934795.1 Bryobacteraceae bacterium
TTTTATGGGGATTTGAAAGACCGCCTGGCAGCAACGCCCGGCGTAACAGCGGTGAGCTATTCGTTGATGCCTCTGCTGAGCGGCGGGATGATGGCTGAGATGTTCCACTGGCCGGGGACGCCCGCGGACAAGATGTCGGAGGCAGACGTTCTTCCGGTGGGGCGGGATTTCTTCAAAACCATGCAAATCCCGATTCTCGCGGGGCGCGCGTTCAACGATTCCGATTATGCGATCGCCGCGGCCCACGTCGCCGCGCAAATCGCGCGGACGCAGAGCGGGGCGCCGGAGCCGGTGATCGTCAATCAGACGTTCATCGAAAAATTCCTGGGCAAAGAAAATCCACTCGGGAAGCAATTCGGGCAGTCGCCGGGAGGCCCGGGAGAGGCGCCGGACGCGGGATACGAGATCATCGGCGTGGTGCGTGACGCGAAGTATTCGACGCTGCGGGGAGAGATCGATCCCACTATGTACACGCCGCAGAGCAGGAGCGCGGCTTCGTTTGAGGTGCGAACGGCGGCGGTTCCGACGGCCATGGTGCCTGCGATACGGAACGTCGTGACGCAGATGAATGCGAACCTGCCGCTCTTCAACGTCACTACGGAATCGGAGCAGATTGACCGGCTGCTGTTTCAGGAGCGGCTGATCGCTCGCGTCTCCGGTTTCTTCGGCATCCTCGCGCTGGTGCTGGCGTGCATCGGGCTCTATGGACTGCTGGCTTACGAAGTGGCGCGGCGGACGCGCGAGATTGGCATACGAATGGCGATGGGAGCGCAGCGGCGGGACGTTCTGCGGCTGGTGGTGAGGCAGGGGATGGCGCTCGCGGTTGTAGGCGCCGTCGCCGGAATCGGCCTTGCGCTCGGCGTGACGCGCTACCTTTTCTCCGTGTTCACATTGGATGGCAAGGGGGCCGGTTCGTCGTCGTCGTTCCTGTTTGGCGTCAGCGCAGCGGACCCGGTGACGTTCGTGGCCGTCGCCGTTTTGTTGACGCTGGTGGCGCTGGCGGCGTGCTACGTGCCGGCGCGGCGGGCGATGAGCGTGGACCCGATGGATGCCTTGCGATACGAGTAAATCCCCGGGAATTGCAGGTTGCCGCCATGCGCGAGCGCGAGTAAGATTTCGTCATGCGTAATCGCGTGGCGATTCTTGCGGGAGCGGCGGTGGCGCTGGTGGCGGGCGCGTCATTCGGCGACGCGGCGCTTGCGCAGCTGGGGAACGTGAAGCTGGACGTGCCGGCGTATCATGCGACGCCGCCGAAGGAAAAGCTAGGCGCGACTTTGCCTCCCAGTTATTTTCCGAATGATCCGATTTCCGAGAGAGCGTATGAGGCAGCGGCGAAAATCAAGCCGATACTCTATCAAATGCCCTGCTACTGCCATTGCGACAGGGAGATGGGGCATACCAGCCTGCTGAGCTGCTACCAGGACCGGCATGCTTCGGTCTGCGGGACCTGCAAGATGGAGCTTTATTACGCATATATGGAAAGCAAAAAGGGAAAGACGACGCTGCAGATCCGCAAAGGGATCATGCGCGGAGACTGGGAGAGAGTGGACATGTCGGGCTGGAACGCGCCGTACACGAGCACGCCTGCGCATACGGGTAAGTCACCCGCACCGAAGAACTGACCTGCAAGTTGAGCCTCTTTCAGCCGCGCGATTGTGCAATTGTGAACACGAACTCATCCGCATAGGGAATCCGCCGGGCTATTGACGGCATTTGGAAGCCGGCGGATGATGATTCGTAAAGCAGCAAGTGGCTTCCCGAGGTGTGCGCATGGCACAGGCGACCGCGAGCCAGGAAACGTCCGAAAAGAAAT
>DASYXM010000060.1:0-52443 GCA_035934795.1 Bryobacteraceae bacterium
TGGTGGTGGTGGGCGACGCCGGTTCCGGCGTGGTGGGCTACGGCGCGGGCAAGGCCAAGGAAGTTCCTCAGGCCATCCGCAAGGGAATCGAGGCGGCCAAGAAGAACCTGGTTCGCGTCAACCTGACCGAAACCACAATTCCCCACCAGGTGCTGGGACGGTACGGTTCCGGGCAGGTGCTGCTGAAGCCGGCGCCGGAAGGCACGGGCGTAATTGCCGGCGGGGCCGTGCGTGCGGTGATGACTTCGGCCGGCGTGCAGAATGTCCTGACCAAAAGCCTGGGCTCGCCCAATCCGCATAACGTCATCAAGGCGACATTCGATGCCCTGACGCAGTTGCGCGACCGTGCCGAAGTGGCGACTACGCGCGGCAAGCAGGTGGAGGAGCTCTGAACCATGGCGGAACCCAAAAAGATTCGTATTCAGTACTATCGCTCGGCCATCGCCACGCCCACCAGGCACAAGCTGGTGATCAAGGGCCTGGGCTTCACGCGGCTCAACCAGATCGTCGAGCGCGTGGACACGGAATCCGTTCGCGGCATGGTGAAGACGGTGCCGCATCTGGTGAGAATTGTCGAAGACTAGTTCACAGTTCATAGTTCACAGCTGTTTGATATTGGACCGCAACTACGAACTGTGAACTCAAACAACGCGAGTCGGCAGAATCCATTTCCGCCGGCGCTATAGCGAGGAAATCATGGCAAGGAATCTATCGAATCTGCGCGCCCCGAAGAAGGCCAACACCGGGCGCAAGCGCATCGGCCGGGGCATGGGCTCCGGCATGGGCAAGACTTCAACCCGCGGCCACAAAGGCCAGGGATCCCGCTCCGGCTCCAGCCTGATGCGCGGCTTCGAGGGCGGCCAGATGCCGCTCCATCGGCGTCTGCCCAAGCGCGGCTTCACCAATATTTTCCGCAGGCAATACGCGATCGTGAACGTGGGAGCGCTCGAAGCGCTTCCCGGCGACACGTTCTCGCCCGAGTCCCTGATGGAAGCGGGCGTGATTCGCAAGCTCAAGCACGGTTTGAAGATTTTGGGCGCGGGCGAGCTTACGCGCACAATCGCGGTGAAGGCGAATCTGTTCACCAAATCGGCGCTCGAAAAGATTCAGGCCGCCGGCGGCACCGCCGAAGTGATCGGGAAGTAAATTCAGGAGTCGAGTTCAGGAGTTAAGATCGGGAGTTGACGGTTCCCCGTGGGGAGTAAAACGCCATGAAGTTCCTGGAAGCCGTAGCCAACGTTTTTCGCGTTCCGGATCTGCGCAAGCGGCTGATGTTCGCGCTCGCTCTGCTGGCGGTGTACCGCCTGGGCGGGCACATCCCGACGCCGGGCATCGACACCAACCGTCTGGAGGATTTCTTCCGCCAGAACTCCGGCACGCTGTTCGGGTTCCTGGACCTGTTCAGCGGCGGGACGTTCCGCAGGCTGACGATCTTCGCGCTGGGCATCATGCCCTACATCACGGCGTCCATCATTCTGCAGCTGCTGACAGTAGTGGTGCCGACGCTCGAAAAATTGCAGAAGGAAGGCGAGCTGGGACGCCGCAAAATTACGCAGTGGACGCGGTATCTGACGGTGATCCTGGCGCTGATCCAATCCTTCGGCATCGCCTCGGCGCTGCAGGGCGCGCAGCAGGGCTTCGTCACCAATCCGGGCGTCGGCTTCGTGCTGATGACCATGCTCAGCCTGACCACGGGAACCGCCTTCATCATGTGGCTCGGGGAGCAGATTACCGAGCGCGGCATCGGCAACGGGATGTCGCTGATCATTTTTACGGGCATCGTCGTGAATCTGCCCAACGCTATCTATGAAATCGTCACCAAGGTGCAGACGGGGGACTGGAACCTGCTGCAGGTGCTCATCATTCTGATCATGATGATCGGCGTGGTCGCCTTCATCGTGCTGGTGGAGCGCGGTGAGCGCCGCATTCCCGTGCAATACGCCAAACGCGTCGTCGGGCGCCGCATGATGGGCGGGCAGTCCACGCACCTGCCGCTGAAAGTCAACGCGGGCGGCGTGATCCCGGTGATTTTCGCCAGCTCGCTCCTGGCCTTCCCGCAGACGCTGACGCAGGTGCAGTTCGTCAAGGATTCGCCGGTGCTCAGCAACATGCTGGGGGCGATCGGCGGCGCGCAGCCCTTGTATTATCTGCTGTACACCGTGCTGATTATCTTCTTTTGCTTCTTTTACGTGTCCATCATTTTCAATCCCAACGAGGCCGCCGACAACATGCGCAAGTACGGCGGGTTCATTCCGGGCATCCGGCCGGGCAAGAACACGGCTGAGTACATGAACAAGATCCTGACCAAGATCACGGTGGTGGGCGGCCTGTACCTGTCGATTCTGTCGCTGTTGCCGCAGATCATGATCTCCGGCATCAGGCTGCAAAGCCTGCCCGGCAGTCTCGGCGTGTGGATCGACGACCATTTCCCGCGCTTCCTGCTGAACGGCCTGGGCGTGAACTTTTATTTCGGCGGCACCAGCCTGCTGATCGTGGTGGGCGTGGCCATGGATACCGTGAACCAGATTGAAGCGCAGTTGATCATGCGGCACTACGAAGGATTTACGCCACGGGCCGGCCGTATTCGCGGCCGCCGCTCCAGCGTGTGACGCGAGGATCCGGCCGGAGATGAGCCAGCTTTGTCTGATTTTGTTCGGAGCGCCAGGATCGGGAAAAGGGACGCAGGCAAAGCTGCTGACCAAGGCCCTGCACGTGCCGCACATTTCCACCGGCGACATGCTCCGGGAAAGCGCGGAGCGCGGCGACGATCTGGGGCATGAGGTGCAGGGCATTCTGGCCTCGGGGGCGCTGGTACCCGACGAAATCGTGAACGCGTTGGTGGCGGAGCGGATCGGGCGGAAGGATTCGAGGCGCGGCTTCATATTGGACGGATATCCGCGCACGGTGAATCAGGCGAAGATGGTCGGCAGGCTGCTGGAGCAGCACGGAGCGTCGGCGCTGGTGGTGCACCTGAAAGTCGATTATAATGTTATTGTCGAGCGGCTCGCGGCCCGGCGGCTATGTCCCATCTGTGGAGCGGTTTACGGGGTCAAGGCCGGGGAGCCGAAGCGGACGGTGTGTGGCCTCGATGGGGCGAGATTGATCGTCCGTGACGACGATCGCCCCGATGTGGTGCGGCGGCGGCTGGCCAATTACGACCGGCAGACCGCGCCCGTGCTGGCTTATTTTGAGGACGCCTGTTACCCGCGGCTGGACGTGGACGGCGACGCGCCCGGAGGGCCCGAGGCGATTTCTCGGGGGATTCAGGCCGCCGTGCGGGAACATTTGGAACGGCAACAGTTGGAACGGACCCCCGGGCGGCGGCGTGAGCGCGCATGATCGTGCGCAAGAGTCAGACCGAGCTCGAGAAGATGCGGGCGGCGGGGTTGCTGGTTTATGAGGTTCTCGAGACCTTGCGGGGCATGGTGGCGGAAGGCGTTTCGACCTACGAACTGGAAGCGGCCGCCGAGAGAATGATGGCGCAAGCGGGAGCGCGGCCGGCTTTTAAGGGCTACTCGACGCCCAGCGCGGGATCGAAGTTTCCGTACGTGCTGTGCACGTCGGTCAACGAGGAGATCGTGCACGGGATGCCGTCGGAGAAGAGGATTTTGAAGAAGGGCGATATCGTTTCGATCGATACGGGCGTCCAGCTGCACGGGTATTACGGCGATTCGGCGATCACCGTGCCGGTCGGCGAGATTTCCGCCGAGGCGCGGAAGCTGATCGAGGTGACGCGCGAGTCGCTTGAACTGGCGATCGAACGCGCCCGGCCGGGAAACCGGCTGTTCGATATTTGCGGCACGGTGGAGCGCCACGTGACGTCGAATGGATTTTCGGTGGTGCGGGAGTTCGTGGGCCACGGCATCGGAACGCAGATGCACGAAGAGCCCCAGATCCCCAATTACGTGGATCGCCGCAACGAGAATCCGCGCCTGAAGGAAGGCATGGTGCTGGCCATCGAGCCGATGGTCAACGCCGGGAAAGCAGGCAGCCGCGTGAAACCCGATAAGTGGACCGCGGTGACCGAGGACGGTCGCTATTCGGCGCATTTCGAGCATACGGTGGCGGTGACGGCGAACGGGCCGTGGGTCCTGACGAGGCCGTGACGGAAGCGGCCAGGGGCCAGACGCCAGAGGCCAGGGAAGAGGCAACCGTCGTCGATCTGCTCCCCAGCGCGGCGTACCGGCTGAAGCTCGGGAACGAAGATTTAGTGATTGCGCACGCGGCTGGCGCGGGCGTCCGGAATTTCGAGAGATTGCGGCCCGGCGACCGGGTGCGGGTGGAGCTTTCGCCGCACGACCGGACGCGCGGCAGGATCGTGGAGTTGTTGAAGTAGGCGCCTCCGGCAGCGGGGGTTTCGAAAGAAAGGTTCTATGAAGGTTCGAGCGTCCGTCAAAAAGATGTGCGACAAGTGCAAGGTGATTCATCGCCACGGCGTGGTGCGGGTGATCTGCACGAATCCGAAACATAAGCAGAGGCAAGGCTAACCGCCTTCGAGAAGAGGGGAAATGGCACGACTGGCAGGCGTCGATTTACCGGCGAAGAAGCGGACCGAGATCGGTCTCACCTACATTTATGGCATCGGGCGGACGCGCAGCAAATCGTTGTGCCACCGCGCGGGCGTCAGTCCCGACAAGAAAGTGTCGGACCTGACCGAGGACGAAATCAATCGTATCCGCCTGATCCTGGAAGGCGAAGGGTCGGTGGAAGGCGATCTGCGCAAGGAAATTTCGATGAACATCAAACGGCTCATCGAAATGGGTTCCTACCGGGGGCTCCGCCACCGGCGCGGGCTGCCGGTGCGGGGCCAGCGCACGCACACCAACGCGCGCACCCGTAAGGGTCCGCGACGCGGCACCGTGGCCAACAAGAAGAAGGCTTCGGCGAAGACCTAATCGGAACACAACATGGCAACCAAGGCTCCGGCCAAGGCCGGCAAGAAAAAAGCGTTCAAGAAGAAGGAAAAGAGGTCCGTCCCGGTGGGCATCGTCCACGTGCAGGCTTCTTTCAACAACACCATCATCACGATCACCGACACGGTGGGCAACGTCATCGCGTGGTCCAGCTCGGGATCGCTGGGGTTCCGCGGATCGCGCAAGGGCACGCCGTTCGCCGCCCAGCAGGCGTCGCTGACGGCCGCCAATAAGGCCAAGGAATCGGGCTTGCGGACGGTGAACGTCGCCGTCAGCGGTCCGGGCGCGGGCCGGGAATCCGCGGTGCGCGCGCTGTCAACGGCGGGTCTCGATGTAAAGTCCATCCGGGATCGCACGCCGATTCCGCACAACGGATGCCGTCCGCCGAAGAAGCGCCGCGTGTGACGCGCCGCAGGAGACAGAAGTCAGGAGACAGAAGACAGAATTTGGAAGCAGGAGGAAGGGCGTCACGGCGTCCGTAAACTGCACCTGCTTGAGGCACTGGCCGCCGGCCCCTGGCCCCCGGCCGCTAGATAAGGGAGGTTCGATTTGGCGAGATATATTGGCCCCGTTTGCCGGCAATGCCGGCGCGAGGGCATGAAGTTATTCCTGAAGGGCGAGCGCTGCCACACTGAAAAGTGCGCGATCGAAAAACGCAACTTTGCGCCCGGCCAGCACGGCAAGGACCGCAAGCCGAAGATCGTGGGCTACGGTCTGCAGCTCCGCGAAAAGCAGAAGGCGCGCCGCTACTATCAGCTGCTCGAAGGACAGTTCCGTAATCTGTTCGAGAAAGCCAGCGCGATGAAAGGCATCACCGGCGACGTCCTGCTCGGTATGCTGGAGCGCCGCCTGGACAACACCATTTACCGCATGGGGCTGGGAACCTCGCGCGCGCAGGCGCGCCAGCTGGTGCGCCACGGGCATATCCACGTGAACGGCCGCCGCGTCGATATTCCTTCGTTCCAGGTCCGGCCCAACGACGCGATCGAAGTCGCGGCCGGCAGCAAGAACAACCCCACCATCCTGCGGGCGCTTGAGGCTACCGCGCACGCGCCCAGTCCGAACTGGCTGGAGATGGACCGCGAAAATCTGCGCGGCCGGGTGCTGGGGCAGCCTAAACGCGAGGATCTCGTCCAGATCCAGTTGAACGAACAGCTCATCGTCGAGCTGTATTCGAAGTAATCCGTTCGCTAAGGAGTTCACATTCATGTTTAAAGGATTCCAGAAACCCAAGCGCCTGGTCGCCAACACGGAAACGCTCACGGATCGCTACGGCATGTTCACGGCGCAGCCGTTCGAGCGCGGATTCGGGTCGACGGTCGGCACCAGTCTACGCCGCGTGCTGCTCAGCTCCATCGAAGGTGCGGCCATCACCGCCGTGCGCATCGACGGCGTGGCGCACGAGTTCAGTCCCATCCCCGGCGTAGTGGAAGACGCTACCGATATCATCCTCAACCTGAAACAGGTTCCGTTCATGATGAACGGCGAGGGCACGCGCACGGTGCGCCTGAAAGCGGACTCCACCGGCGAGGTGCTCAGCGGCCAGATCGAAACCGATCAGGACATCGAAGTGCTGGACCGCAACATGCATATCGCCACTATCGGCGAAGGCGGCAAGCTCAGCATCGAAATGCGCCTGAAGAGCGGGCGCGGTTACGTCTCGGGCGATCGCAACACGGACGAGGACCTGCCGGTCGGTTACATTCCCATTGACTCGGTCCATTCGCCGGTGCGCAAGGTGAACTTTTCGGTGGAGGCCGCCCGTCTCGGCCAGGTGACCGATTACGACAAGCTCACCATCGAGGTGTGGACCAACGGCGCCATCTCGCCGGCCGACGCCATCGGCCAGGCCGCCAAGCTCCTGAAGGACCACATGGCCATCTTCATCAACTTCGAAGAGGTCCCGGAGCAGACCGAAGAACCCGCCGAGCGCGCGCTCAGCCAGATGAACGAAGTGCTGAACCGCTCGGTGGAGGAACTGGAACTCAGCGTGCGTTCCTACAACTGCCTGAAGAACGCCAACATTCAGACCATCGGCGACCTGGTGCAGAAGACCGAAGCCGAAATGCTGCGGACCAAGAATTTCGGACGCAAGTCGCTGAATGAGATCAAGGAAATCCTGGCCGGCCTCGGCCTGACGTTCGGGATGAAGTTCGACGCGCAGGGCCGCCTGATTTCTCCGAGCGGCGCTCCGGCCAACATCGGCACGCCCATCACGCCGGATCTCTCCGGGGGCGACGACGAGATCGAAGGCGAAGAGGAGTCCGGCGCGCAGCTTTAATCGCCGCCACCGACGAACATCATGCGACATAAGAGAGCCGGCTATAAACTCAAGCGCGACGTGGGCTCGCGCAATTCCCTGCTGAAGGGCTTAGTCACCAGCGTCATCGAGCAGGAGCGCATTATCACCACCGTCCCCAAGGCCAAGGCTGCGAAACCACTGGTTGAGAAAATGATCACGCTCGCCAAGCGCGATACGCTGCATGCGCGCCGCCAAGCGGCCGCGTTTCTCGAAACGCCGGCGGCCGTCAAGAAGCTTTTCGATAAGCTCGGCACCCGCTTCGGCCAGCGCGTAGGCGGCTATACGAGGGTCGTCAAGCTCGGCTGGCGCAAGGGCGATGGCGCGGAACAGGCCATGCTGGAGCTGGTCGGTTCCGAGCTGGTCAAGCGCGCGGCCGAACGCGCCAAGCGCCGCGAGGAACGGCTCAACGCGATACGCCAGGGCCAGCACGAAGGCGAAGCCCCGGAAGAATAACTCCTGGGCGGGTACGCGAATCGGGAAATCGGAATGATCATGGGCGGCTCGCGAAGGGCCGCCCTTCTTGTTAGCGCCGGTTGAACAGCCACATTGCGAGCGTCAGGATCGCACTGAGCAGCAGGCTCGTCACGACCGGAAAATAAAAGACGCTGTTCTTGCCGCGGATCACGAAATCGCCCGGCAGGCGGCCGAGCTTCACCGGCAGTCTTTCGCCAAGGGTGAGCAGGACGCCCACGGCGACCAGCACCAGCCCAACGACGATCAGCGTTCGCCCCACGAGTCCATCATAAAGCTTCGCATTTCGCCATAATTGAAGCGGAGACCAACGCATGCTTGTAGAAAGCCCGCCCATCCAGCCTTATCTTCACGACCAGGAGCTCAATCCCCTGCTTTCGGCGGAAGCCCGCTTCGACGCCGCCGCGCAATTGCTGGGGCTCGACGACGGGATGCAGAAAGTGCTGCGCTCGCCGTCGCGGGAGGTAACGGTGCACATTCCCGTGCAGCTCGACGACGGGCGCATCGAGGTGTTCACCGGCTATCGCGTGCAGCATTCCATCGCGCGCGGGCCGGCCAAGGGCGGCATCCGTTACGCGCCCGACGTCACGCTCGACGAGGTTCGCGCGCTCGCGTCCTGGATGACCTGGAAATGCGCGGTCGCGAACATACCTTTTGGAGGCGGCAAGGGAGGCATCATCTGCGATCCGGCGCTGCTTTCGCCGAGCGAGCTCGAGCGCATGACGCGCCGTTACACTGCGCAGATCTACGAGTTCATCGGCCCGGAGATCGACGTGCCGGCCCCGGACATGAACACCAACGACCAGACCATGGCCTGGATCATGGACACCTACTCGATGCGCTCCGGCCACACGCAGACCGCGGTGGTCACCGGCAAGCCCATCAACCTGGGCGGCTCGCGCGGGCGCACCGAGGCCACCGGCCGCGGCTGTATGATCGTCACCGAGCAGGCTCTGCGCCGCTTCGGGATGGACCGCAGGTCGGCGCGCGTGGTGATCCAGGGCTTCGGCAACGTGGGCGGCATGGCCGCGAAGCTGATGGCAAACGCGGGTTTCAAAATCGTCGCGCTCGTGGAATGGGACGGCGCGGTGCACAACGACAAGGGGCTCGATATCGCCGCGTTGGCCCTGCATCGCAGGGACACCGGCTCGATTCTCGATTTCCCGGGCGGCGAAAATATGGATCGCGACGAAGCTTTCTTCATGGATACCGACGTCCTGCTTCCGGCCGCCAAGGAAAACGTGATCACCTCGCACAACGCCGCGAAGATCCGCGCCCGGATTTTGTGCGAGGGCGCGAACGGTCCCACCACCGCCGCGGCCGACCCCATCCTGCGCGAGAAGGGCATTTTCGTGATTCCAGATATCCTCGCGAACGCGGGCGGCGTGACGGTCTCCTACTTCGAGTGGGTGCAGGACCGGCAGGGCTATTTCTGGAATGAGCAGCTGGTCAACGATCGGCTCGAGGAGATCATGATCGCGAGCTTCAACGACGTGGTCGCCTACGCGGAAAAACACGGCGTCGACAATCGCACGGCCGCCTACATGCTGGCGCTCGATCGCGTGGCCTTCGCGATCAAGCTCCGGGGGATTTACGCGTAGATTGCCGCCGAATGAGAAATGATCAGTTGGCAGCGACGATTATTACAATCCTGCTCGCCGTCTTTGCATACTGGAGCACGCTGAGGCGTGACAGGCTCTCCAAAAAGCGAGATTTGCGAACCCAATACTTGATAGAGGCCTATCGCAGACTGGAATCTGCCGGAAATCGTGTTGATCAGACCCCGGAAGTCGCTCGCAGTTTGGAATCCGCCGTTGCTGATATTCAGCTGTTCGGATCACAGGAGCAGGTCAAGCTTTCGACGGCCTTCGCGCTAGAGTTTTCCAAGAACGGTCACGCGAGTCTTGACACCTTGCTCGAATCCCTGCGGACGGACTTACGAAAAGAGCTTGATTTGGGCGACGCTGGGGGTCGGGTTACCTACTTGCGGGTCGTAGATCGACGAGGACCCAAATCGTAGCGAAATTACCCTCGCCTCGCCTCCCGAGCCAATCCCTCATGCACTAACATCTTGATCAATGTCTGATACCCGATGCCCTTGCGGCTTGCCACCTGCCGAGCCTGGGCGAGGTCGTCCTCGGGGAGCCGTAGCGCGATTTGAACGGTGTTTTTCTTGGCGAGCTGTGAGATCAGTTCCGATCCTGCAACTTTGTTTCCCGTGGCCGTGGATTCAGCCGACCGCTGCTTCACGTAGGCTCGGCCCGCGCGGCTTGCCCACCAATCCGCCTCTTCGCTCTCGTTCCTGAATTTAGGCATTTCGATCCGCTTCACCATGGAATCACTCTCCCCGGAGTCGTCGAGTCAGGTAGTCCCGTTTCTGTCCAGCATCAAGATCATAGGCCGTAACGACCAGAAGCTTGCCATTTCTCTCCGTAATAATCGCGGCCAATAGTCGCCCATCGTCGGTTTCGCCGTAATAAACGAAGCGCTGCTCACCAGCGAGGTCCTGTGCGTAAATCGGTATCGCATCATTGACGAGGGCTTGTTCGGCCTCCTCGCGCGAGATCCGGTGGGCGCGGATCTTGCGCATATTGCTGCGATCCCACTCAAACATCTGCATCTCAAGTGTATATGCGTTGCATATCCAGCGCAAGCTTCGAGGGACTACGCCAGGGGGCCAATGCAGGGCTGGTCCTTACTCGAGCGTCCCTTGGGCACGCGGACCGCTGCCCCTGCGGGATAATAGAGCTTTTCCAATGTCTTCCGAGCCGCCCCCGTCAACTCCATTGATGCGCCAGTACCACGGCATCAAGCAGCAAGTCCCCAACACGTTGCTGATGTTCCGGCTCGGCGATTTCTACGAACTCTTCTACGAAGACGCGGTCACCGCCGCGCGCGAGCTAGAAATCACGCTCACCGCCCGCAATAAGGAAAAAGGCCAGCCCATTCCGATGTGCGGCGTGCCGTATCACTCCGCGGAGAATTACATCGCGCGCCTCACGCAGAAGGGCTATCGCGTCGCGATCTGCGACCAGATGGAGCTGCCCAGTTCGGCTACCAAATTGGTCCGGAGAGAGGTGACGCGCGTCGTCACTCCCGGCACTACGATGAGCGCGTCCGTACTCCGCTCGCACGAAAACAATTTCCTGGCTGCGGTGATGCCGGGTGGCGCTTCCTCGCCGCAGCGCGCGGGCCTGGCGTACACCGACCTGACCACCGGCGAGTTTCGCGCCACGGAGTTGGACTTCGACGAAGTCCAGACCTCGCTCGAAACGCTCAATGTTCGAGAAGTTTTGCAGCCCGCCGGCGCGCCTCAGAAGTTTTCCTGTCTACGCACGGACGTCGAGGATTGGATTTTTGGCGCGGATTATGCCAAGCGCAGCCTGTGCGATCATTTCCGGCTGCTTTCGCTCGACGGCTGTGGGCTCGAAGGCAGATCGCTCGCGACGGGCGCGGCGGCCGCGCTGCTGCACTATCTGCGCGAGACGCAACGCGCGTCGCTCGATCACCTCGAGCGTCCCACGTTTTACGACCGCGCCGATGGGCTCGTGCTGGATGCCACCACCGTTCGGAATCTCGAACTCGTCGAGCCTTTGTTCGCCGGTGAGCCGAAGGATTCGACGTTGCTTGCTGTTCTGGATCGCACGCGCACCGGCATGGGTGGGCGGATGCTGCGCCGCCGCCTGCTGGCCCCCTCCGGCGACGCTGCGGAGATCGAAGCTCGCCTCGATGCGGTCGCGGAGTTGTACGGAGTCACGATTCTGCGCGCAGAAATAGCCAAAGATCTCGGGGCGATCCTCGATCTGGAGCGGCTGCTATCGCGCATCAGCCTCGCGAGCGCCGGCCCTCGCGACGTCATGGCCCTGGCGCGATCTCTTGCCGTCGTGCCGTTCCTCAAGAAGCGTCTCCAGAATGCGCGCGCCGCGCGGCTTCGCGACATCGACCAACGGCTGGATGAGGTCGCCGACGTTCGGGATCGCATCCTCATCGCGATCGCCGACGAACCGCCGGTGAGTCTCTCCGATGCGGGTGCGATCCGCGATGGCTTCGATCCGCATTTGGATCAGCTACGCGACGTCTCGCGCAACAGCAAGACCTATCTCGCTCAGATCGAACAGCGCGAACGCACGCGCACCGGCATTGCGTCGCTGAAGGTTCGTTTCAACAACATCTTTGGATATTACATCGAAATCTCTAAATCCAACCAGCATCTGGCGCCGTCGGATTACGAACGTAAGCAGACGCTGGTCAACGCCGAGCGGTTCACCACGCCGGAACTCAAGGAGCTGGAAAGCAAGATTCTGGAGGCCGAGGAAAAGATCCTCACGCTGGAACGCGAGCTGTTCGAGCAGCTCCGGGTGCTCATCCTAAGCGAGGCGTCCCGCATCAAGGTAACGGCTGCCGCGATTGCGGAGCTGGATGTGACCACCGCGCTTGCGGAAGTGGCCGCCGAGAATCGCTACGCGCGCCCGGTCTTTTCCGATTCCGGCGAAATGCGCGTCGTCGCCGGTCGGCACCCGGTGATCGAAAAGCTGGCGGAAAGAGACGGTCAGCGATTCATCCCCAACGATCTATACTTTCATCCGGAGACTGAGTTCATCGCCGTCATCACCGGGCCGAACATGGGCGGCAAGTCGACGTACTTGCGCCAGGCCGCGCTGCTCGTCATTCTCGCGCAAGCGGGATCGTTCGTCCCCGCCAATTCCGCGCTCCTCCCAATCGTCGATCGCGTATTCACTCGTATCGGCGCCGCGGACAATCTCGCTCGCGGCCGTTCGACGTTTATGGTTGAAATGACGGAGACCGCTGTCATCCTGAACACCGCAACCTCCCGCAGTGTGATTATTCTCGACGAAATCGGGCGCGGCACCTCTACCTACGACGGGCTCGCGCTCGCGTGGGCCGTGGTCGAGCATATTCATCGCGCCATCCGCGCCAAGACGCTCTTCGCCACGCATTATCATGAGCTCACCGAACTCGCGCAGCAGCTCGAAGGAGTCCGCAATCTGCACGTCTCCGTAAAGGAATCAGGCGACCAGATTTTGTTTCTGCGGCGCGTCGAACCCGGCGCGGCGGATCGCAGCTACGGCATCGAGGTCGCGCGGCTGGCGGCACTACCCATGAGCGTCATCGAGCGTGCGCGGCAGATCCTGGCGACGCACGAATCTGCCGAGCACACTGTCACGGAGGAGCTTGCGGGTGTCGCACCGGGAGCGATGCAGATTCAGCTTTTCGAGCCTGTCAATGGCCACATCGCCGCGCGTATCCGCGGACTCAAGCTCGACGAATTGCGGCCTATCGAAGCGCTTCAACTGCTCGCCGAATTGCAGAAGGACCTTTCGTGATCGTAGCGGGCGTCATGAGCGGCACTTCGCTCGACGGGATCGACGTCGCGATTGTCGACATCCGGTCGTCGCGCGGCGGATTAGCAATCGGCCCTCTAGCATTTCGTTCCGTACCCTATCCCAAGCCCGTACGCGAAGCGTTGCTGGGCGTCTCCAACACGATGACGCACACGGCGACGATTTCGCGCCTGAATTTCCTTCTGGGTGAGCTGTACGCCGATGCGATTCGCAAGTCGGCCGGGCGCCGCAGGCTCGAGCTGATCGGCATGCACGGCCAGACCATTTTTCACGAGGGTACGCCCGTCGAATACCTCAACCAGCGCGTCGCCAGCACCCTTCAAATCGGAGAAGCTGCCGTGGTCGCAGAACGCACGGGTGTGCGGACCATTTCGAATTTTCGCGAACGCGATGTCGCCGCCGGCGGCCAGGGAGCTCCGCTCGTGCCGCTCGTCGATTACCTTCTGTTCCGCAGCCGTCGCAAGGTGCGTGTGGCTTTGAACATCGGCGGCATCGCGAATATCACCGTCATTCCGGCGGGCGCGGCGCCCGAAGACGTGGTCGCCTTCGATACGGGGCCGGGCAATATGGTCGTCGACGCTCTGGTTCGCCACCTGACCGAAAGCAGACAACTGTACGATCGCAACGGAGCCATCGCGCGCCGGAGCGCCGTTCACGAGCGCCTGCTTCAATCGATGATGAGCGACCCGTACTTCGCGATGCCTCCGCCCAAGACCACGGGCCGCGAGCGCTTCGGCAGCGAGTTCGTGAACGGTCTCATCGCCACTGGGATCGCGCTTCCCGATCTGATCGCGACGGCCACCGAATTCACGGCGTCTTCTATCGCGTGCGGCATCCTCGACGCCGCGCAGAAAGACGCGGAGGTGATCGCCTCCGGCGGCGGCGTGCACAACAAGCAGATCATGCGGCGCCTGCGAGAGTTGCTGCCCGATCGCCAAGTGGCGACCAGCGCCGATTACGGCATCGATCCGGACGCGAAGGAGGCCATCGCGTTTGCGGTGCTCGCCTACCAGGCGGCGCGAGGCCGGACGTGCAATCTTCCGTCAGCCACCGGCGCGCGACGCGCGCTGGTGCTGGGCAAGTCTACGCCCGCGGAGTAAATCAACTCGACTGGCGCTGCTCGTTTTCCTGCGCCTGCTGATCGAGTTGGCGCGTCCGCTGCGCCGGATCCTTCGAAAGAATCTGCTTGTCGAGATCTTGCGGCAGAGGAGGCTGCGGCTTCTTGTTCAGGTCGTCCAGAATTTGGCGGATAAGCTTCTTCATGCCTAATTCATCGCATACGATCCTGAAGAAGGGGCGATCTGAAAACGCCAGGTTGTTCAGAACGTGGAAGAAAAAGTGTTGACGGAATGTGTCACTGCACAGTTTGGAAGGAGGAGCCTGCGAATCAGTCCGCGCCGTCTTTAGCGCTATTCGAGATGTTTGAGTCGCGCGTCGAGAACTTCCTCCACCCGCCGAAGTTCCGCTCGCCATAGGTCGCGGAGATCGTCGAAGCGCTTGTCCATAGCGGCAAAACGGTGATCCACGGAAGTGAATCGCTGGTTGATATATGCCAAAACAATGCCGATCAGTCCGGCGTTGAACAACATCGGAATGCCGATCACGAGATAAAGCTGTTCGTTTGTCATAAGTCTGCGTGCACCTAGCGGATAAGTGCCCGGACTCTGGATTTATTCTCGCACGAAGTTCGGTGAGCCGACGTCCGCGGGACGTCCGCCTATTGCAGCGTATTGATGGACCCGACTCGCCTGGCTTCGTACGCCGCGATCGCCGCTTCCTGCTGCAGCATGTAGCCCAGTTCGTCGACGCCGTTGAGCAGGCATTGCTTGGCGAAGCTGTCGATCGGAAACTCGACAGATCGGCCACCGGGGAGAGTTACGGTTTGCGAGGCCAGATCGATCTTCAACATGAGACCCGGCCAGTGCAGCAATTCCGCGTGAATGTCGGGGGGAACGATCACCGGCAGCAGCCCGTTCTTCAGCGAATTGCCGCGGAAAATGTCCGCGAAGGACGTGCTGATCACCGCCCGGACGCCGAACTGCAGCAGCGCCCACGGCGCATGCTCGCGCGAGCTCCCGCAGCCGAAGTTATCGCCCGCGACCAGAATCTGTGCGCCGGTTGCGCCGGGTTGGTTGAGCGGGAAGTCCGGCTTGAGGGACCCGTCGGCGTTGTAGCGCCAATCGAAAAACAGCGCGTCGCCGAGGCCATCCATCGAAGTTGTCTTCAGGTAGCGCGCGGGAATGATCTGATCCGTATCGATGTTCTCGATCGGGATCACGATGGTCTTGCTTTCGATGCTGTCGATTTTCATGACGTTTTCCTTTACGCGAGCGTTCGTGGATCGGCGACCGCGCCCGCGATGGCCGATGCGGCCGCAGTTAACGGGCTCGCGAGGAACGTGCGTCCGCCCTTGCCCTGACGGCCCTCGAAGTTCCGGTTGCTGGTCGAAACGCTGTACTGGCCGGGCTCCAATTGATCGCCATTCATGGCCAGGCACATTGAGCAACCGGCTTCGCGGAACTCCGCGCCCGCCGTCCGGAAAATCCGATCGAGGCCTTCCTCGATGGCTTGCTTGCGCACCTGTTGCGATCCGGGAACCACCAGCATGCGAACCTTGGAATTCACCTTGCGTCCCTTCATTACGGCCGCCGCCGCGCGCAAATCCGAGATGCGCGAATTGGTGCAGCTTCCGATGAACACGACGTCGACGGGGTGCCCCGCCAGCGGCTTGCCCGGCTCCAGCGCCATGTACTTCAGGGCTTTTTCCAGATCCGATCGCTCGATCGGATCGGTTGCCGCCGACGGCGTCGGGATCATGCCGGAAATCGGAATCCCCATGCCTGGATTCGTGCCGAACGTCACCATCGGTTCGAGCACTCCTGCGTCGAGCACCAAGCGACGCGCGTATGGCGCACCTTGGTCGGTCGGCAATTGCTTCCAGCGCGCCACCGCGGCATCCCACTCGGCGCCTTTGGGAGCGAACTCACGGCCGGCTAGATACTGATAGGTAGTATCGTCCGGCGCCACCAGACCCGCGCGAGCGCCGCCCTCTATCGACATGTTGCAGACGGTCATGCGCTCTTCCATCGACAGCGCGCGAATCGCCGGGCCCGTATACTCGAACACGCAGCCGGTGCCGCCGCCGATCCCGATCTTCGCGATCACCGCGAGGATGATGTCTTTGGCGGAAACGCCGGGCCGGAGTTGCCCGTCCACACGGATTTCGTACGTTTTCGAAGGCGTCTGCAACAGACATTGTGACGCCAGAACGTGGCCTACCTGGCTGGTTCCGATGCCGAAGGCCAGCGCGCCGAACGCCCCGTGCGTGGCGGTGTGGCTATCGCCGCAGACGATGGTCATCCCCGGTTGCGTCAGGCCTTGCTCCGGTCCGATGATGTGAACGATGCCCTGATGATCGCTCATGCGGTTGTACAAGCGCACGCCGAATTCCGCGCAATTCTTTTCCATTTGCGCGATCTGTGCGGCGCCGGTGGCGTCGGCAATAGGAAGATCGCGCGACGTGGTGGGCGTCGAGTGATCCATGGTCGCGATGGTCAGGTCCGGACGTCGCACTTTCAGACCGCGCTGGCGCAGCGTCGAAAACGCCTGTGGGGACGTTACTTCGTGGCACAAGTGCAGATCGATGAAGATCAGCGCCGGCGCCCCGGGCTGCTGCGATACGACGTGGCTGTCCCAAATTTTGTCGACGATGGTGCGCGGCTTGGCCGCTGTTCCATTCGGAGTCATAATGCCTCGCTCACCGCTTCGCCCACCTGATCGGTGGAGAGCGGCGTTCCTTTTGGTTTCAAATCGGCCGTTACCTGGCCCGCTTCCAATACCCTGCCGATGGCCGCGTTGATCGCGGTGGCTTCCTTCATCAGGCCAAACGAATATTCGAACATCGCCGCGACCGATCCGATCGCGCCTAGCGGATTCGCCTTGTTCTGGCCCGCGATGTCCGGCGCAGATCCGTGTACGGGCTCGTACAATCCCGATTTTTCGCCGAGCGATGCCGAGGGCAGCATGCCTATCGATCCCGCCAGCACCGCTCCTTCATCGCTCAAAATATCGCCGAACATATTTTCGGTCAGGATCACGTCAAAACGCTTGGGATTCAGCACGAGCTGCATCGCGCAGGTATCGACAAGCATGTGATCCAGCTCCACATCCGGATACTCTCTGCCGATTTCGGTGACCACCTGGCGCCACAGCTGCGAACATTCCAGCACGTTCGGCTTATCCACGCTGGTGAGCTTCCTGCGCCGTTGCCGCGCGAATCCGAACGCCTTGCGGGCCACGCGCTCGATCTCCCGGCGCGTATACGTCATCGTGTTGACGGCGCGATCGCCGGCGCCGCCGTTGGCGGAATCGAGAAAGATGCCGCGCGGGGTGCCGAAGTATAAACCGCCCGTCAGCTCCCGCACGATCAGCAGATCGACGCCTTCCGCCAGATGATTCTTCAGCGGCGAGGACTCGATCAGCGACGGCCATGCCTTCACGGGCCGCAGATTTGCGAAAACCTCAAGCCCCGCGCGAATATCCAGCAATCCACGTTCAGGCCGCTGGCTAGGTGGAGCATTATCGAATTCCGGCAGGCCCACCGCACCCATCAGCGTGGCGTCGGCCGCCAGCGCCTTCTGCATCGTATCTTCAGGCAGCGGCTTGCCGGTCTTGTGGATCGCGATGCCGCCAATCAGGCCTTCCGTGTATTCGACAGCGTGGCTGAATTTCTTCGCGGTGGCGTTCAGGACCTCCACGGCCGCACTGGTCACTTCGGGGCCGATCCCGTCGCCGGGCAAAAGCAGTATTTTCAGACTCATCGTTTTCTGATTTTCGAGCGACGACACACGACGCGTGAGCTGTGACCGAGCGTTCCTCTCTAGATTGACAAAGTGGGGTGTTGATTGACCTTGCGAGGACTGCTTAAATCCATTCCCATCGTACCAAGTCTCATCGCCTTACGCCCCCGTACACCGCGAAATTGTATCGTTTCCAAATCACATCCACGTCAGCAAAACCGATCTCTCTCATCCACTCCAATTGATCCATCAACTTGGCGGGACAATCCTCCTCTTGGTATCTGCGAAGCCAAGTACTTTCGATCTCGCTATCGCTGATGCTGAGGCGCATGTGCGCTCGCCACTGATTCATGTTTACCGACTGCAAAAAGCCGCTTGATCCGAGGACGATATCCGCGTTGTAGAACACGCCACCCAGCGTAAGGCTCTCCCGAACGCGAGTGTATAAGATGCGCTTGTCGTTGTCGGCGGGTAAATGGTGAAGGGCAAGCGATGAAATCACAACGTCGTACTCTTCATCAAACTCGAACGTCTCAAAATCCTTCATGAAGTAACGCACGTCGTGATGTCTTGCGAGCTTGGCCCGGGCCATATCGAGCATGTTCTGAGCTAAGTCGAGGCACGTCATCTCCGCATTCGGAAAATCGTCGAGGATGCGGCTGGCAACTGTCCCTGTGCCACATCCAAGATCGATGGCTCGAATTCGAGCGGACTTCTGAAAAGGGACGGCAGAGACCAGTGCATCCAGCATCTCCGCGTAGTGCGGTATCAAGCTGACGATAACCCGGTCAAATTCTCGGGCTTCGTCCTCAAAGTGTCTCTTAACCTGATCCATCGAGCTGCTACCCCGGGGAGCAGCTAAATTACTCCTTCGCTCCCGCGACGGCCACGCCTTCCACGATCTCG
Source organism: Bryobacteraceae bacterium (assembly GCA_035934795.1). Classification (GTDB taxonomy): domain Bacteria; phylum Acidobacteriota; class Terriglobia; order Bryobacterales; family Bryobacteraceae; genus Palsa-187. Next base: position 18,755 of record DASYXM010000060.1, read on the forward strand.
CGCGCGAGCTTCTGAATCTCGTCGTTACGAACGCCTTTCTTGCGATCCGCGAGCGTCGTGAACCGGTGGTACATCACGTCGAGCTGCTCCTTGTTCAAGGCGTACCCGAGATCCTCGCAACGTTTCGCCAGCGCGTGACGGCCGCTGTGCTTGCCCAGCACCAGTTTGCTCTCCGGCACGCCGACGCTATGCGGGTCCATGATCTCGTATGTTGTCCGCTCTTTCAAAAAACCGTCCTGGTGGATGCCGGCCTCGTGTGCGAACGCGTTTTCGCCGACGATCGCCTTGTTCGGCTGCGGCCCGAACGTGATGATCGAAGTGAGCAGCTGGCTGGCCGCGTACAGATGCTCGGTCACGATACGTGTTTCAAACGGCAGCTTGTCGCGGCGCGTATTGATCGCCATGACGAACTCTTCCAGCGCGGCGTTCCCGGCCCGTTCGCCGATTCCGTTGATGGTGCATTCCACCTGCCGTGCGCCGGCCTGCACCGCGGCGAGCGAATTCGCGACCGCCAGGCCGAGGTCGTCGTGGCAGTGAACGCTGACCACCGCCGAATCCCCCAGCGTCTTCCTCATGCGTCCGATCAGCGCGCCGTATTCCGCGGGAACCGAGTAGCCGACCGTATCCGGCAGGTTCACCGTGCGCGCGCCCGCGGCCACCACCGCGCGCGAAACCTTTTCGAGATAATCCCAATCCGTGCGCGTGGCATCCTCGGCCGAAAATTCGACGTCCTCGCAATATTCGCGCGCCAGCGCTACCGCAGAGGCGGCTTCGTCGAGCACCTGCTGCTGCGATTTCTTCAGTTTGTGCTTCAAATGAATATCGCTGGTGGCGATGAACGTGTGAATGCGCGGACGGCGGGCGTGCTTCAGGGACTCGGCCGCGCGTTCGATGTCCAGCCGGTTCGCGCGCGCGAGCGCGGCCACCTGCACCCACGGAAATTCGCGCGCTACGGCCGCCACCGCTTCGAAGTCGCCTTCGGAAGCGATCGGAAATCCGGCCTCCAGAATGTCGGCGCCCAGGTCCACCAGCTTCGCCGCCATGCGCAGCTTTTCCGGCACCGTCATGCTGCAGCCCGGCGATTGCTCGCCGTCGCGAAGGGTCGTGTCGAAGATGTATACCCGATCCGCCATGTGATTCCCTCTGTGCCCCCTATTATCGGACGGCAGTCTTGGATTTGGCAAATTGATAAGATTGGTGTGTTATATAATCAGAATTTATGGAGCTGCATTCGCTCAAGGTGTTCCTGACGGTAGCTACCGAGAAGAGTTTCTCCCGGGCGGCTGAGAAGCTGCTGCGAACACAACCAGCTATCTCATTGACTATCCAGCGCTTAGAGACAGAACTGGGAGAGAAGCTGATCGATCGCTCGGCCAAGGATTTGCTTTTGACCGATGCCGGGAAGACCGTTTTGGAATATGCCAAGCGGTTCGACGGCCTCCGAGGGGAGCTAGAAAATTCGCTCGCGGAGTTGCGGGACAAATCCTCGGGGCGTCTGATGATCGGCGCGAATGAGTCTTCGACGCTGTATCTGCTCGATCATATTGAACGCTACCGCCTGAAGTATCCACGCGTAAAGGTGCAAATCCGGCGGAGCCTTTCGAGCCGGATTCCGTCGGAGTTGCTCGATGGAGAATTGGAGCTGGGCATCCTGTCTTACGATCCCGAGGACGAACGGCTCGTATCGCAGGTGATCTACACGGATCACCTGGCCTTCATCGTTTCTCCGGCGCACCCGCTCGCCGCGCGCGCCGAGGTTTCCATTACCGAGCTAAGCGAGGAGAATTTCATAGCGCACAACGTGGTTTCGCCCTACCGCGCGGTGGTGCTGCGCGAGTTCCAGCGCCATCGCGTGCCGCTGAGGATGGACCTGGAGATGCCCACCATCGAAGCCATCCGCAAAATGGTGCAGCGCAACGAAGGCGTGGCGTTCCTGCCGCACATGTGCGTCGCCGACGAGATCCGCCAGGGCGTCGTGCGCGAAGTGAAGGTGCGGGAGATGACCGTCGACCGCAAGATCCGGCTGGTATACCCGGCGCGAAGAGCGTTAAGCCATGCTGCTCAGGCGTTTCTTGAGATCGTGCAGGAATAGCTCGAGACTGCACGGCGTCACGGAACATAACTGTGCACATAACCCGTGCTACACTGATCCCGTGCGAAAGCAAAACGTCACGTTGACCATCGATCCCGCGGTGCTCAAAGCCGCGCGTAAGTATGCGCTGGATCGGGATACATCCGTCAATCAGCTCGTGCGGGACTACCTGGCAGGACTCGCCGGTCCAACCGACGAGCTCGAAGCAGCCCGTAACGATCTAAGGAAGTTTTTCCGGAAGAGCCGCTACCAGATTGGCCAGCGCCGCTGGACCAGGGAAGAGTTGTATGACCGCCGCTGATCCGGTCCCGCGCGCGTTTGTCGACACCAACATCCTGGTCTATTCGTTTGCGAACGATGACGCCGTGCGCGCACCCGTCGCGCAGGAGCTGCTCGATCGCCTGATGGCCACCAGTGCCTTTCACACCAGCACGCAAGTTTTGCAGGAATTGTTCGTGACGCTCTTTCGAAAGGGCCAGCGCACGATGGGCGCGAACGAGATCCTGCTAAGTTTGGACCGGCTTGCCAAATTTCCGGTGTTTCAGGTCGATTATGCCGCGATTCGCGCCGCCGCGAAGCTATCGGCCGGTCACAAGCTGAGCTTTTGGGACGCGCTCATCGTCGTGGCGGCGGCCCGCTCGGGAGCTTCCGTGCTTTATACGGAGGACCTCCAACACGGACGCACCATCCTCGGCGTCAGGATTGTGAATCCGTTTCGCCGGAGTTGATAGGTATTTGGCGCGCGGAGCGCCGAGCCACGCCGCCCAGCCGTTTCTCGAAATCGCGCGGGCGCGGCTGTGGTACGGAGAACGATGCGATACCGTGGGAACATAGTCTCGCCGGCGTGATTCGGACGACACGGACCAGGCCGCCGGCAAGACTTCATTTATTTGACGGGCGTGGGAAAACAGTGAACTTTCGAAGGTGTGGCCAATGACCAACTACACGCTCGCCGATACCGGCCACGTGTTGATGGCGTTCGCGCTGTTCTCCCCCTTTTTGTTATTTCCGGGTTACGTTCTCGGCTGGGCTTCCGACGCGCTGCAATTCCGCAGTCGAAGCCTCGGGGAGAGATTGATCGTTGCGATTCCGTTCTCCATCTCCACGGTGCCGCTGCTGATCTATCTGACCGGCCTCGGTTCCCTGTGGATCACATGGGGCGTGCTGGGGACGATCTCGGCGCTGTTCATGGTTCTGTTCGCTCGCGATCTTCGCCGGCGCAGGATGTTTCAAGAGCGGATGCGCGTGTTCCTCCTGTTCGCCGCCTGCTGGCTCGCGATCGGGCTCGTTTCGCTGATCGATTATCAGTGGGACGATCAGCTCTTCATTCCCACAACTGGATACGACTACACTACGCGGGTCGCTGTTACCGCTGCCGTCGGCAGGACCGGCGTGGCGCCCGCCAATCCTTTTTTCTTTCCGGGCTATACCGTCCCGTTGCGCTACCATCATTTCTGGCTCTTGCCCGCGAGCCTTGCGAGCCAGCTCGCCGGCGGCGTCGTTACGCCAGGACAGGCCACCATCGCGGGAACTCTGTGGTGCGGGCTTGGCCTTATGGCATTGGTAGTGATTTACGTCCTGTATTTCCAGAACGCGGGACGGGAAGGCTCGCCGCAGCGCGCTTGGATCGGGATCGCCCTTCTCGCCGTCACGGGGTTGGACATCATTCCGATGTTGTTTCACCTGGTGGTCTTCAACGCGATCCCTTTCACCGTGGATTCGTGGAATGAAGTCATCGCCGGGTGGATGAGCAGTCTTTTGTGGGTGCCGCATCATGTCGCCGCCGCGATCGCCTGTTTGAGCGGCTTCCTGGTGCTGTGGACGGGAGCTTCGCGGACGTCGGCGGTCAGGCTCTGGTCGGTCGCCATCGCCGGCGCGGCGTTCGCCTGCGCGGCTGGATTGTCCGTTTATGTGTGCTTTGCATTCTCGTCGGGTCTGCTGGCTTACGGTGTCGTTGCCCTGCGGAAACATTGGCGCGACGACGCGCTCGCCATCGCCGGGTCCGGCGCCATAGCCGCTGCGCTGGCGTTTCCGTTTCTATTCAGAACCGCCGCCGCGGCCGGATCGAAAACTGGCCCCGCCTTCATTTCGCTGACCGTAAGAACTTTCACCTTTCCGGAAGATGTCATGATCGACCTCCATGCGCATTGGATTCTGATTAAAGCGGTAAATCTAGTGTTATTGCCGTTGAATTATACGCTGGAACTCGGGCTGTTCCTGCTGGTTGGAATCGTGCAAGCGCGCCGCTACGCTCGCCGCAGGGCTTCGCTGGGCCGCCGGGAATGGGCGGAAATCGCCCTCGTCGCCTTGCCCGTTCTGGTATGCACGTTCCTGCGTTCCGGCGTCATCAATAATAACGATCTTGGATGGCGCGGTTTTCTCATCGCGCAATTTATGCTGGTGCTGTGGTCGATCCCCTACGTGCGCGTTGCAGCGCGCGCCCGGGAATGGTCCAATTCGCGCGCTACGGCCGTCAACCGGATGTTGCGGCTTCGCATCCTGATCGCTCTGGCCGCCGGCCTGGGATTCGCCGGCACCCTTTACGGGCTACTCATCGGCCGCGCATACTTACCGGTTCTGCAAGCGGGCTGGCTCAACCGGGAAAGATCCTGGTTTCGCACACCGGATCTCAAGATCGGCCAGCGGATGTTGGGGCGGCGCAACGCCGACGAGTGGATACGGACGCGCGTGGCGCGTGACGCCGTTGTGCTCCAAAACCCGGGGATACAGGATGTGGAATTCGGGCTTTATGCAAACCACCAGATGGTAGCGACCGGTGATACTTGCGGCACGGTGTTCGGCGGACCCTTGGAAGCTTGCCGTGAGGTCCTTGCAGTTATCCAGCCCGTTTACGAGGCTGCGCCCTCCGTACCGGCCGATATCGATTCGGTGTGCCGGCGGTATTCCATTCGCGCGATCCTTGTGACCGACGCCGACCCCGTGTGGCGCGATCCCCACAGTTGGGTGCGGACCCGATTACCGGACTACGCGAATCCTTTTTCCAAAGTCTTCAAATGCGGAACGGATTCCGCTTCCCGTCGAGCCGGTGAACCGCGGGTGGTAAAATCGAGTATCCCATGAAAATCTCCGTCGGCGCCGATCATGCGGGTTTCGCTCTCAAGGAGCATATTCGCGAAGTGCTCGCCAAGGCCGGTCACGAGGTCTCCGACGTCGGGACGCACAGCACCGAATCCGTGGACTATCCGGAATACGCAGCGGCGGTGGGCCGCGCGGTGGCCAACGGAACCGCCGAACGCGGCATACTGGTATGCGCCAGCGGCGTGGGGATGTCGATTGCGGCGAATAAAATCACTGGCATTCGCGCGGCTCTCGGCACCCATCCGGAGGAGGTCGCCTTCACCCGCCACCACAACAACGCCAACGTGCTGACGTTGGGCGCCCGGTTCACCGAAGCGCCGCTGGCGGACGAGTTGGTGCGCATTTTTCTGGAGACCGGCTTCGACGGCGGACGCCACCAGCGTCGCGTCGATGAAATCTCGCTCCTCGAAAGAAAGTAAGCGAAGCGCGAAAGTGAACCAACGAAAGTGAATAGAGCCCGGAAATGAACGACCCAGAACGCATGGCGCGGCCGCTCGCCGAAGTTGATCCCGAAGTCTACGAAATGCTCGTCAAAGAGACGGAGCGCCAGAATTCGCGCCTGGAGCTGATCGCCAGCGAAAACTTCACCTCCGAAGCGATCCTCGAAGCGGCGGGCAGCATCTTCACGAACAAATACGCCGAGGGCTACCCGGGCAAGCGCTATTACGGCGGTTGCGAGTACGTGGACGTAGTCGAAAACCTGGCGCGGGAGCGGGCCAGGAGGCTCTTCAGCGCCGAGTACGCCAACGTGCAGCCGCACTCGGGTTCGCAGGCCAACGAGGCCGCCTATGGCGCCGTCCTGCAGCCCGGCGATACGGTCCTCGGCATGAACCTGGCGCACGGCGGCCACTTGACCCACGGGCATCCGCTGAATTTCTCCGGAAAGTTGTACAAAATCGTGCCGTATGGCGTCCGGCGCGACGATGAACGCATCGACTATGACGAACTTGCGCGGCTCGCCGGGAAGCACCGGCCGAAGCTGATCGTCGCCGGCGGCAGCGCCTACCCGCGCGTCATCGATTTTGCCCGTTTCCGCCAGATCGCCGATTCCGTCGGCGCGATGTTGATGGTGGATATGGCCCATTTTTCCGGACTGGTGGCAGCGGGCGTCCATCCGAATCCCTGCCAGTACGCCGATATCGTCACCTCCACCACGCACAAGACGCTGCGGGGGCCCCGCAGCGGCATGATCCTCGCGAAGGAAAAGTATGGACCGGCCATCGATAAGACGGTCTTCCCAGGAGTGCAGGGCGGCCCGCTGGTGCACATCGTCGCGGCGAAGGCGGTGTGCTTCAAGGAGGCCATGACTCCCGAGTTCGCCGCTTATTCGACACAGGTCGTGGCCAACGCGCGGACACTGGCGGCCGGGCTGGCCGAGGCGGGCTTCCGCATGGTCTCCCGCGGCACCGACACGCATCTGATGCTGGTGGACGTTTTCGCCAAGGGTGTGCGCGGGAAAGAAGCGGAATTGGCCCTGGATCGCGCCTATATTACTGCCAATAAGAACGCAATCCCGTTCGATACCAATCCGCCTCTGAACCCCAGCGGGATGCGCTTCGGCAGTCCCGCCATGACCACCCGCGGGTTCCGTGCAGCGGAAATGCGCGAGGTCGCCGCGCTCATCACGCGAGTGCTGGAAAATATCGCCCGCGAAGAGGTTCAGGCGGAGGTGCGGGAGTGCGTGAAGGCCCTCACGGCGCGTTTCCCGCTGTACCCTTGGAAGCTCCCCGCCCTCGCGAGCGGCCGCTAGGCCAAGGAGGCCCATCACCATGCCGCTGCATATCGCCATGGATGTGCGGCGCGTCCGCGACTTCGGCATCGGCACCTACATCCGCAACCTGACCCGCGCCCTCGCGAGGCTGGACCCGGAGAACCGCTACACGCTGGTCGCCCGCCCGGCGGATTTCGGCGAATTCGAGGGACTGGGGCCGAATTTCGAGCTCAAGCCGTGCGAGCGGACCGACAGCGGCTTCCAGCACAATCTGCTCATGCCGCGCTTTTTCGGATCTTTGAAGGCAAATTTATACCATATTCCCTTGAATTCAGTCGCCTGGTGGATGCCGCGTCCCTACGTGCTGACCATCCACGACATGAGCACGCTGCTGTTCGCGGGCCGGAAGGACTTCCGCCACATGTTGCACGCGGAACGGTACCGGCGGGGAGCCGCGCGGGCGGCGCGGATCATCACGGTTTCCAACACCACCCGCCGCGACGTGGAATCCGTCCTACACGTCCCTTCCGAGCGGATTACGACCATTTACAGCGCCCCCGATCCCGCGTTCACCTCCTCCAGCGACGGTTCGCAGGAACAGCAGATCATGGCGCGCTATTCCATCTCCTTTCCTTACATTCTGTACGCGGGGACGATCCGAGCCCGCAAGAATATTCCCCGGCTGATCGAGGCTTTCGCCGTGTTACGGCACGAACTCGAACAGCACGCGCGCTATAAGGATTTACGCCTGGTGATCATCGGCGACGAGCTCTCCAACAATCCCGCCGTGCGCCAGGCCGCGGCCCATTCCCGAGTCGCCTCCGCCGTGCGCTTTCTGGGATTCGTCCCCACCGATACGCTACGCGTGTTCTACCGGGCCGCGGAAGCCTTCGCGTTTCCCTCGCTGTATGAAGGCTTTGGCCTGGCCCCGCTGGAGGCCATGGCGTGCGGAACGCCGGTGGTCGCCTCGAACCTTCCGGCGCTGGTCGAAGCGGTGGGTGAAGCCGCCGAGCTGGTGAGCCCCGACAACGTGTTCGACATCGCACGCGGCCTGCGGGAGGTCTTGCTCGACGAAAACCGGCGCCGCTGGCTGGTGGAGGCGGGCCGCGCCCAGGTGGAGCGGTTCCACTGGGAGACGACGGCGAGGGAAAGCTTGTGCATTTATCGAGAAACGGCAAACAATAAAAGCAATACTCTCCGGTAAATAGAAAATAATAATTGACATTATCCCGGCCGGGAAGTACTATACGGAAGCGGTACCTGCTGACTGCGGCGGATCCGCTGGGACGGAGGTAGCCACGGTCATGGAATGGACTCGATCGCAGACGTTAGCGCTCGCCCTGCACAGCTGTGCACAGTGTCGGGGATCGGGGCTTCGGCTCGGGAAAACGGCCGGCGTATCGCCCTGCAATTGTGTGCTGCGCGCAATTTTCCGGATCTGTTACGACCGGTTTATTCAGTGCGCCCGGCAGGAGCGGTATTTGAGCAAAGTGACTCTCGAACCGCATTGCGGGCGCCAGCGGCCCTCCACGTGGGGACGAAAGGACGAGGAGTACATCGCGGATTTCAGTTTGATCGCGCGGAAGGTGCTGGAGGCCGACGAGCATCGGCTTTTCCGGTTTCATTTCGTGCTGGGAGCGGATTGGAAGATGTGTGCGCGCCGCCTGGGCATCGATCGCGGCAACTTCTATCATGCCGTCTACCGTATAGAGCAGAAGCTGGGGCGCACGTTTCGGGAAATCGAGCCGTATCCGCTGTTTCCACTCGACGAATACTTCCACGGGGCCTCGAAGATCGCCCCGCCCCAGCCCATCGGCCGGAAAGCGTCCCAGGAGGTCCCGGCCCACTTGCGGTTCCCGCAGCCGGCGGCGTGCCCGGCGGCCTGACGCACCCGACGCCGCCAGTTCCCGGGAGGTTCCACGGGGATGGTTGCGAAGCGCGCCTAATGCACGCTGTAGCGCGCCTTCAGCGAGAACGGAGCGATCTCGACGTCGAACCGGTCCCCGTTCACGCGCCCCATCCGATAACTGCCGCGCATCACACCCACGGGCGTGCTGAGCGGGCACCACGACGAATATTTGAAGGACTGGCCGGGCGCCAGCACCGGCTGTTCCCCGACGACACCCGGGCCTTCGACCTCACGGACCTGCCCGGTACCATCGGTGATGATCCAATGCCGGTCGAGCAGCTGAACCGTTTCGGCGGCCAGATTGGTGATGCGGACCGTGTACTCAAACACCCACTCCCCGTGCAGGGGCCGGGAGTTCGCCGGTGAGTATTGGGAAAGAACCTCGACCCGCACGTTGTGGGTGACGGCTTCGGAGAGCGATGCCAGCTCGGGCTCCGGATCTGCCATGATGGAATGCTCATCATATCAATACACGGCGCAGCACACGGCGCGGTACGCGGGGCGCGGCGCAGTCTTAAGCGGATCGCCTTCGCTCCGACCCGCGGAGTATACTTGCGTCACGGAGACCGCAGCATGAACTATCTTCAGATCTTGGTCCGGACGGCGCTGGCCTTCGGGCTTTTTCTTCCTTCTCTCGCGGGCCAGTGGATCGATTATCCGACTTCCGGCGTTCCTCGAACGCCCGACGGAAAACCGGATCTGAACGCCGCCTGCCCGCGCACCGCCGACGGCAAGCCGGATCTGTCCGGGATGTGGGAGACCGTGCACCGCTCCGCCGCCCCGCCCTTGAACGGCTGCTTCCCCACCGCCGAGGAGTTTGGCAATATCGGCCGCTCCTTCCCGGAGGGTTTGCCGTTTCAGCCGTGGGCCGCGAAATTGATGGCGCAGCGCCGTCTGGAGATGCGCCTCTACGATCCGATCTCGCACTGTCTTCCCGCGGGAATCGTGCGGACACACGCCCACCCGCTCCTCAAAAAAGTCATACAGACTCCCGGGCTCGTGGTTATCCTCAACGAGTTGTATGCGAGCTACCGGCAGATCTTCACCGATGGGCGGCCTTTGCCGGCCGATCCGAACCCGTCCTGGAACGGTTACTCCAGTGGGAAATGGGATGGCGATACGTTGGTCGTCCAGACGATCGGCTTTCGGGACGGCATCTGGCTCGATGGGGCGGGCAGTCCGCTGACGGATGCCGCGAAAATCACGGAACGCTTTCATCGCGCGGACTTCGGCCACCTCGAAATCGAAATCACCGTGGACGATCCCAAAGCCTACACGAAGCCCTGGACCGTCAAGTTGAATCAGACTATCAAGCTTGACACGGATCTCTTGGACTACATTTGTCAAGAGGGTGAGAGGGACGTCCAACACCTGGTCGTGAAATAGAGTGTTGTGTGGGGCGAACGTCGATGAGCTCTCAGGTTTGAACTGGCAGGGCCCGATGCCGCCGCGTCGGTCGCGTCTCCAGCCACCCGACTGTTTCCGCGGATCGGCAGACGTGCGGAAGTAGAATCAGTAGCAGGAGGGTATATGCCGCGCATGATCCTGGTTGGCGCGATTCTTCTCGCAGCTGTCCCGTACGGTTTGCCCGGTCAGGCCCCCGACACCCGCTTGGATGACGCCGTTAAAGAGATCGCCTTGCTAAAACGTATGGTGGCGGATCAGGACCGGCGCGTGGCCAGTTTGGAAAGGACCGTGAAAGCGCTGCAGGCTACAATTCGTGTGCCTGCCCGGCCCATTCCGACGAGTTGGAGAACTCAGGAAGGGTGGGCCGCTCTCAAGATAGGGATGTCACGCGCCCAGGTGGTCGAAATACTCGGAGAACCCGGGTCGACGGATTTCGTGATCGATCGTCAGACGCTCCTCTACAAAAATGCGGCTGACCTCCTGGTTGGCAACGTCGTCATCACGGACGATCGGGTTTCGGAAATCGCGTCCGATTGGTTCCAGATTTACGTCCCGTCGCGGAAATAAGGCATGCGCGGACCAAGGAGACTTGCGGAACTCTGAGCGGGCAGGGCCTTGGATCGCTACTCGAAAAATGGCTCTTCAGGCTGCGCCGCCGCGCCCGCATGGTCGTTACCGTGCTCGGCGAAGGGAACTGGTACGCCCGGAGGGACTCGAACCCCCGGCCTACTGATTCGAAGTCAGTCGCTCTATCCAGCTGAGCTACGGGCGCGTGGCTTCATCGTATCATCGAAATAGCGGGCGAAACACGCGGAATCGGCAGCGCATGCCCGGAAGCGTGCGCGCGGGACGTGCGGATGGGAAGCCAACGTGATCGAAACCGAAATCAAACTGCGCTGGGACGGAGACGCCGATTCCGCACGCGCCCACCTGGAAGCCCACGGGTATCGCGCAACGGGACCGCGGCTGCTCGAGGCCGACCAGCTTTTCGACCGCGCCTCCGGCGACGTGCGCGACTTTGGCGCCTTGCGCGGTGCGGGCCAGATTTTGCGCTTGCGGATCAGCCGCGGCAAGTCCACGGTGACGTACAAAGGTCCAGCCGAAGCCGCGGCCGGTCCTTTCAAGAGCCGCGAGGAGATTGAATTCGACGTCACCGATGCGGGAGCGTTTGAGGAGGTACTCGCGCGGCTGGGGTACCAGCGCGCGTTTCGCTACGAAAAATACCGCACGAAATTCGCCGAGGGCCAAGGAGGCGAAGGAATCGTCACGCTCGACGAGACTCCCATCGGTATTTTCATGGAGCTCGAAGGGCCGAAGTACTGGATCGACGCCACTGCAAAGCACCTCGGGTTCGGCCGCGATAGCTACCTAACCGCGAGCTATGCGGCGCTGTATAGCGAGCTTAGGGCCAAGCATCCAGAGGCACCCGCAGAGATGGTTTTCTTTCGCAATTCCGTTACATTGCCTTAACAAAAATCACCTTAGTTGGCCCTAGAACTATTGATCCGCGCCGATAGGGAATGTTATTCTGCCTGTGACTTTACTGCGTGGGGTTGGCAGTATGCTCCACGTTGGGATCGCATATATGATCGAACTATTGGCAACCATCGTCGTCACAGCTAGTTCGATGGCGCTGTTTGGCTACTGGTTCCGCTACACCTGCCTGCTGATCTTGAGCACCAAGACGGCGCGGGATTATGCGGGCGAAGTGGCCGCCGCGAATCAGCTCGGGTTCCCGGAAGTGCGTTCGCAGTTGCAGGCGAGTTCCCCTAATCTGGACCGCTTGCGGGACGCGCTCGACCGGGATTACGCCGTGCTCTCGGGTCTGCTGAAGCAGGCGGGCTCGCTGGAGCAATCGGCGATGGAGAAATGGATGCTCGAAGCGAATTACCGGTTCCTGCGGAGCTGGTATAACACGAGCCGCCGGTTCTCTCCCGCTGCCGCTGCCCGCGCCCTCGATGAAATGTCCCAGGTCATCGCCCATTTCGCGAATGTAATGGGCGAAAGCGCCGCCTGCTCCGCGGCCGCCTGATCCTGTTCCTCTTTCGCTTCCGCCTTCAGCTCTCTGAGGCCGGAACCTGCAGACGCCCGCTCTGCAGCCCCATACTGAAGTTCTCCCCCAGATAGACCCGCCGCACTTCGGGATCGTTCCCCAGGTCCTCCGGCGTCCCCGCTCGAAAGATTCCGCCGTTGTTGATGATGTAGGCGCGGTCGGTGACGGCCAGCGTCTCACGGACGTTGTGATCTGTCATCAGGATGCCAATGCCGGTCTGCTTGAGGTCGGAAATAATCTTCTGCAGCTCCAGCACCTGGATCGGATCGATACCGGAGAAAGGCTCGTCGAGCAGCAGGAAGCTCGGCTCGATGACTAAGCTGCGCGCGATCTCCACGCGCCGGCGCTCGCCGCCCGAAAGCATGTAGCCCTTGTTCTTGCGCACCTGCTCCAGGCCCATCTGCGCGATCAGCCGGTTCATGCGGTCCTCGCGCTCCCGGCGGCGCAAGCCCAGCGTCTGCAGGATCGCCGTCAGATTGTCCTCCACCGAAAGCTTGCGGAAAACCGAGGCCTCCTGGGGCAGGTAGCTGATGCCTTTGCGCGCGCGCTGGTACATGGCGAGCGGCGTGATATCTTCCGTGTCCAGCGTGACGCGCCCGCGATCCGGCGTCACCAGGCCGACGATCATGTAGAAGGAAGTTGTCTTGCCCGCGCCATTGGGGCCCAGCAGTCCCACCACTTCACCCTGCTCGACGCGGACGGAAACGCGATCCACCACTTTGCGGCCGCGATAGGACTTGGTGAGATCCGCTGTCTGGAGAATGTGCACGGGCTATTTCTTGCGGAGAAGGCTATCGGCGGGCCGGCTTTCGACGCCGTTTACGAGCAGCCTATCATTGTTGGCGAACCACGTCAATTGACGGCCGCGGGTCTCGCCCTTCAAGCTGTCTACCAGCACGGGATCGCCGCCGTCGAGCAACACCTTTTGTTCGTCCGTGTAATACTCGGCGTGCTCGGAGGTGCCGGTGCGCGTGCGCGGGCCGGCCGTGTGGACGATCTTGACTTCGCCGTCGGCGAAGGCTTTGTCGAGCGAAGAATCCGAATCCGAATCGCGCAGGAAAGCGCGAATGGCCTTGCCCGCAACCGTCAGCCCGGGACGCGTGAGCGCCGCGCCGCCCTGATAATTGGCGACGCGCGTATCTTCGTCGTAGACCAGATCCGGCGCGCGGACGACGGTGAAAATGGGTCCGAGTTTGGCCGCGGACTTCGAAGCCGTTTGGTAAGAAACTGGCGAAGCCTGGGCGTCTTTCCCCCTCCCTTTGTCCGATTCCCTTCCCTTTTCCGAGCCGTCCTTGCCGCCATCCTTATCTTTATCGAGGAACTGGCTCACCACTTTGCCGTGCGCTTCCAGGATGTGGCGCGTGCGGTCGATGTCCAGGCGGTCCGCCTCCACGCGATTCGCGCCCTGCCAGGCGACGGCAGCGCCCTCGTAGTGGATTTTCTGATTATTTTCGGCGGAGGTCATGCGCTGCGCGCGAGCTTGGAGGACTTCGGCGTTGGACAGCATCCCCGGTTTATCGTTGTTATCCGGCATGCGCGTGGTGGCGACGTGGCCCTCCACCAGGTAGTCGCCGGATTTCTGGTTGAGCGCGATGTGATCGCCCGCCGCCGAGCCGGTGGGGTCCCACACGCGCGCCCCCCCGTCGAGCGTCATTACGTCCTTGGCCTGATCCAGATTCGCGCGATCCGCTATCGCGCGGCGCGCGCCTTCTTCGTACCGGAAATCCGTCTTTTGTTCCAGGCGGGCCAGCTCACTGGTCTTGGGATCGAAAGTGCCCACGAGTTCCTTGCTCGAGGTGAACTGCGGGGGAGGCGGGGGCTGCGCCGGCTTGTCACTTGGTTTGTCGCTTGGCCTATCGGTCCGCGTCGTGGCGTTGATCGAGCGGAACGTCTGAATCCGATTCTCGGAGCCGTAGTTGATCCAGATGCGGTCGCCCTTCAGCCAGCGCTTAGGCTCGGCCGGACGGTTCGGCAGGAAGTCCACGGTTCCGGGGCCGTCGGTGACGACGCTGTCGATGTCCTGGCCGTTCGGGCGCATCTTCAGGCGGATCGTTTCGCTGCGCAGAATGCGCGTGTCCGCCAGCGGCTCGCCGCGCTGCGGAATCGGCTCAGCCGCGGCGACGCTCTTGCCCGTGGCCACCGCATTGGTCAGAATGCTCTGCCGTCCTTCGGGGTCGAAGTCGAGGTTCAACAGGTCCGCCGTGATCGTCGTACGCAGTCCCTTGGAAGTGGAGATGAGCTTGCCATTCTGCTGGCCCTTGATATTGCGCACCAGCATGAGCTCGCCGAATTGGATGGTGAGATGGTCTCCGGCAAACTCAATCCGGCGGCCGGGGTCCTCCTGGACGCCGCGCGCCGCCTCGGTGATCACTTCCTGCACCGCGCCGTTCTGCAGCAGGACGGTCGCCGGGCCGGCTTCCATGTTCAGCGTGTCGCGCGTCAGCTTGGACCACGGCTGCAACAGGACGCGCGCTTCGGCTTCCAGATAAATAGCCTCGCCCGCTTCCACGTGCATGGGCTTGGTCTCTTTCGTTTTGCCCCGCCAGTCGAGCTTCACGTTGCTGAGCAGGTGGAGCTGCCGTGTGTTGGGATCGTACTCGGCGCCGGTCGCCGATCCGCCGCCCTGTTCGAATAGAAAGTGCGCCTCGCGATCCGTGGTGGCTTTACCCGTGTCGCTCGCGAATCGCACGCCCGAGCCGCGAATTTTCAAAATTCGCCCGGGAGGTTTCGATCCCTCCACCGGCAGCCCCATGCTGATTTCGACCTCGCCGTCGGAATACAGCGACTTCCCGGGGACGTCGAACTCGGCCTGCGCGCTGCGCACCAGGTCGTAAGCGGACCCGTCCCGGTGGAACAACTGCAACTCGACGCCGTCGAGCTCGAGCACGGACGGAGCCCGCACCTGCTTGAAGCTCTTGGCGCGGACGGTGACGCGCGGGCTATTGCCGTCGCTTTGCGTATAAACCCAGTCGTTCGCGCGCCCGTCAACACCCGTTTCCAAGCGCGGCGGCGGAGCGGGCGTATCCCGCGCCAGCGCGGCCTTCCGCTGGACGTAGGTTGCGCCAATGGCGATCGCGATCAATACAATGGCGACCAGAATCAGCCACCGTCCACGGCGCATATGTGTAGTCTCAGAATATCATCACTGGCGCTGCGCCCCGGAAATATCCCTAGCAGGCTGCAGAATAACCCCTAATAACCGCTCCCTATGGTCGCGGCTCCGAATGGGCGCTTTGTGTTTACAGCGGCTTGCCGAGACCATAGGGAGCGGTTATTAGGGTTTTTTCAGCATCCTCTTAGACGTTCGAAAAAGGGGCCGGATTACGCGTTGTTTGCGTCTGTGTCTTTTTTTCAGCAAGCTCCTATAAACTGGCGACGAGTTTCGCCAGCAGCGCCGACCTTTCGGCCAAACGGCCGATCGCGACGGATTCGTTCGGCGCGTGCGCTCCTTCGCCCACCGCGCCCAGGCCGTCCAAAGTAGGAACCCCGAGCGCCGCCGTAAAGTTGCCGTCGGAAGCGCCTCCCACCGCGCATTCGCCCAGCTCGACGCCGATTTCGCGGGCCAGCCGCGCCGCTAAACCGAACAGCGTGCGGCCTCCCGCCGAGCGTTCGAGCGGCGGCCGGTTCAACCCGCCCTCTACCTGAACACTACAGCGTTTATCGAACGCTTTGAGCGAGTTGAAACAGCGGTCCAGATACCGTGTATCCGCGGCGCGGGGCGCCCGCACGTCCACTTCCACCGAGCATTCTCCCGCGACAACATTGCTGCGGGAGCCGCCGCGAATGACTCCCGGGTTCACCGTGACGCCGCGGCCCAGGCGTGTGAATCCGGCGATTTTCTCGATCTGGCGCGCCATCTCCACGATCGCGCTGGCGCCCTTTTCGAAATCGAGGCCCGCGTGCGTGGGGACCCCCCGCACGGCGACCGTGTAGCTGCCCACGCCTTTTCGCGCGGTCTTGAGCTTGCCGTCGGGTCCGGCGGCCGGCTCCAACACCAGAACCGCGAGACTTTCGCGGGCGGCCCGCTCGGTAAGCGCGCGCGACGATGGACTGCCGGTCTCCTCATCCGCATTGACTTGCAGGACCACGTGATGACGTATGGGCGCATCGAGGTCGCGCAGGATGCAGATGGCGGTGACGAACAGAGCCAGCCCGCTCTTCATATCGAACACGCCCGGTCCGTAGAGGTTTCCACGCGCCCGGCGGAACGGCATGGTTCGCAGCGTCCCCATCGGCCACACGGTGTCGGAGTGGCCCAGCGCCAGAATGGAGCCCTGCTTTCCCCGGCCTGGCAGGTTGAATTCGAAACGAGCATGGCCTCCGGAAAATGTCCGGACGATGGCAAGATCGCCGATGCGGTCGGCGAGCAAGTCGTTAAACCTTCTAAGAGCAGCCGCATCGCCGCTAGGCGATTCGCATTCGACAAGATCGCGAATCAGCTCGACGGTCTGCGGCAACCGGCGGCGCGCTTCGCGCAAGAAAGGATCCATCACCTGTAGAATAGCCGTCCGCGGAAGAGCGCCTGCTATAATGACCAATCCATGTCTTGTCTGGATATCGAGCAGATTCGGGACATCCTCCCCCACCGCTATCCTTTCCTGCTGGTCGACCGCATCGAGGAATTGGAAGCGGAACGCATCGTCGGCATCAAGAATGTCACGATAAATGAGCCGTTTTTTGCAGGCCATTTCCCGGATTATCCGGTCATGCCGGGCGTGCTGGTCGTGGAAGCCATGGCGCAGGTGGCGGGCGTCCTGGTGCTGAGCCAGATCGCGGATCGCAAGAACAAGCTGGTTCTGCTGGCCGGCGTGGACGGCGCGAAGTTCCGCAAGCCGGTGCGGCCGGGCGATCAGTTGCGCATCGAAATGAAGCTTACCAAGCGCAAGGCGACGCTCGCGAAAATGCACGGCACGGCCACGGTCGGGGGCGTGGTCGTCGCGGAGGCCGAAATGTTCTGCGTGCTGGCGGACCGCCCGGCGAGCGCCCATGCGGCGCCCTGATCCACATGCCGATTCATCCGACCGCGATTGTCGATCCCTCGGCCAGGATTGCGGAGTCGGCCTGCGTGGGTCCGTATACGATCGTCGGCGCGGACGTCGAAATTGGCGCGCACACGGAGCTAAAAGGCCACGTTTTTCTGGAAGGGCCGCTCGAAATCGGCGAGGATAACGTCTTTTATCCTTACTCCACCGTCGGCGTCGCCCCCCAGGATCTGAAGTATCGCGGCGAGCGTTCGAGAACGAAGATCGGGAATCGCAACCGCATCCGCGAGTTCGTCACCATCCACCGCGGCACCGAAGCGGGCGGCATGCTGACCTCTATCGGCGACGACAATCTGCTGATGGCGTATGTTCACGTAGCGCACGATTGCGCGGTCGCGAGCCATACGGTGATCGGGCACGGGGCGACCTTAGGCGGCCACGTGACGATCTTCGACTGGGCCATCGTCAGCGCCGGAAGTGCGGTGCATCAGTTCTGCCGCATCGGCCGGCACGCCATCGTCGGCGGATTCAGTGTCATCACCCAGGATGTGCTGCCCTATTCCACCACGCTCAGCCCGCGCGAGGTGAAAGTGTTCGGGGAAAACAAAACGGGCCTCGAACGGCGTGGTTTTTCGCCTGAGTCCATGGCCGCGCTGCACAAGGCCATGCGCCTGCTGACGCGCGGCGAGTTGAACACGTCACAGGCCATCGAACGCATCCAGGCTGAGCTCGGCTCGTCGCCTGAAGTGGACCATGTGCTTGAATTCATCTCGCAGTCCGAACGCGGATTTCACAAATGACCAGTCCCGCAGCCAGGCCCATCGGCCTCATCGCGGGCAACGGCCGGTTTCCGGTGCTGGCGCTGGAGGCCGCGAAGAAGGCCGGCCTCGAAGTGGTCGCGATCGGGATCAAGGAAGAAGCCTCGCGGGAAATCGAGCGGCTCGCCGCGCGCTCGCACTGGATTTCGCTCGGAGCGCTCGGCAAGCTGATCGAAATCTGCCACGCCGAGGACATCGCGCAGGTGATGATGTGCGGGCAGGTGAAGCACGCGAAGATTTTTTCGTCGATCGCGCCGGACTGGCGGCTGGTGAAATTGCTGGCCTCGCTCGAAACCAGGAACACCGAGGGACTGATCGGCGGCGTGCGAAAAATTCTGGCGGACGAAGGCATCGAGCTGGTGGATTCCACGCTGCTCCTGAAAGATCTTCTCGCGCCCCCAGGTGTTCTCACCAAACGCGGGCCTACTGACGATGAACGCCGGGATCTCGATTACGGCAGCCGTCTTGCCGCCGCGCTTTCCGCACACGACGTCGGGCAGAGCGTGGCGATCGCCGAGCGCGCTTGCGTCGCGGTGGAAGCGATGGAAGGTACCGATGCGATGTTGCGGAGGGCCGCGTCGCTGGTGAACGGCAAGCCGCTGCGGCTGGTGAAAGGATCGCGGCGCAGGGAACATCTGCTGTTCGACGTTCCTGTGATCGGCCCCGGGACGGTCGCGGCGATGGCCGAAACCGGGACCACGGCCGCAAGCATCGACGCCGGGCGGACGCTGCTGCTCGATCGCGAGGAATTGGTTAAACAGGCGGATCGCGCCGTGATCGCGATCGTCGCACGGGCGGCCGTAGAGGAGCCCGGCTAGCTGTTCTTTAGCGTGGGCCAATACCGCTTAACCCGGTTCGATGCCCCACTGCTGTGCGCGCAAATGCGTGAAGTTCACTGCACTCAGCTTTTCGCGCGTCAGTGCAAGATACAAGTCGAGATCGTCCGTCAAGACCGCACACTTGTGTTCCCGCGCGACTACCGCGATGCTGGCATCGACCAGTCCATGGCGCGGATAAAGCGAATCATTCGCCGCCTCAGTGCTTGGAAGCGGCGCTTCTTCGAGCACCGCTACCGTCTGCTTAAGAATGTCGACGAGCCAGTGATCGTTCGGAACCTGATAGATCTGTCAGGTTGCTCACTTCGGCAAGGACATGGGCGACAGTAAACAGCCGCTTGAATCTACCTAGCACACGCAGCAGCAGGGCGTAGTCGGCCGTTGTGTATTGACGAGTTCTCTTGAATTGCTCGATCCGGTTTCGGTTCACGGAACCGACGACGTACAGCACAAGAAGATTCGTGCCGACCAATAACCCGGCATCGACGGACGGGGATCGGCCTCCGTCCGCGGCGCTCACTGAACGGCGACTTCCCGCAGCCTCATGGCAACCAGTTCGCCGGTCTCAACGTCGATGATGAAACGCTTGTACTGGAGCGGATAGACGCTGAGCGCATTGAGTCGCTCAAAAATCGGAACCTTATCGGGGCTTTGAGGGAAGCTTAGCGTGATGCTCCAGACTTCACGGTCCTTGTAAGATTCTCTTTCAATCTCCTCAAGGTACGAAGGACTCGGGCCGAGCATCTCCTCCGCTTTGTCTTTTGCGAGAAGAACCGCGTGTTGAGCGTCGATCATGGCGCAGTAATTTACCCTTCCATGGTGGCACGAATCTCGGGCGATTACCGCGCCGGCCGGGCCAGCAGCGCCAGGGGAGGCTCCGGCGCGGCCTTCTGCGAGATCCGCAATTTTTTGTCGAAATACGCCTTGACGATGTCGCGCGCCACCGGCGCCGCGAGCGCTCCGTGCTCGCCGCCTTCCAGCAGCACCGCGACCACCACTTCCGGATTCTGGCGCGGCGCGAAGCCCACGAACCAGCCGTTGTCCAGGTCCTCGCCCTTGGCGAGCTTCCCGGACTTTCTGAGGTCGTTCGAAATGCGCTGCGCGCTGCCCGTTTTTCCGGAGAACTCGACGCCTTCGATCCGCGAGGCGACGCCCGTGCCACCGGGCTCGTTTACGACGCCGTACATTCCGTTCACCACCTGCGCGACATTGTCGGGGTTGAGATCGCCGCGGCGAGGCTCCAGCGGCGCGCTCGTTTTGACCAGGTGCGGCTTGAACCAGGCTCCTCCGCTGATGATGCCGCCGACCGCGGTGGCGAGCTGGATGGGCGTCACGGTGACCGCTCCCTGTCCGATGGCCACCGAAATGGTTTCGCCCGCGTACCATTTTTCGCGTTGCGTCCGCAGCTTCCATTTCGTGGAGGGCATCAGGCCCTCGGCTTCGCCCGGCAGATCGACGCCGGTCTTCTGGCCGAGCCCCGCCATCTCAGCGTAGTGCGCGATGGTATCGATCCCCATCTTGTTGCCTAGGTTGTAAAAGAAAACGTCGCAGGAATGCACAATGCCCTGATGCACGTCCACGGTTCCGTGCCCGGGCTTCCACCAGCATTTGAAATAGCGCCCGTAAAACGTCGCGCCGCCGGGACAGTGGAAGTTCGAGTGTTCGTCGATCGCACCGCTCTCGAGGCCCGCCAGAGCCATGATCGGCTTGAATGTGGAGCCCGGCGCGAACTGAGCCTGGATCGCGCGGTTCAACATGGGATTGTCCGTGCCGCTGGTGAGCTGCTTCCAGTAATCCGCGCTGACGCGCGTAGCGAACGCGTTGGGATCGTAGGCCGGCCGGCTGACCATCGCCAGCACTTCTCCCGTGCGCGGGTCGAGCGCCACGGCCGCGCCCTTCTTGCCTTCGAGCGCCAGCTCCGCCACGGCCTGCAGGTCGAGATCGAGCGTGAGCTGCAGACTGCTGCCGGGCGTCGCCTCCGTGCTTTCCAGGACCTCGCGCTCGCGGCCTAAACTATCCACCACCACGCGGCGCTGGCCGTCCACGCCGGTGAGCAGGTCGTTGTACTGCCGCTCGATGCCCGCCTTGCCGACGATTTCGCCCTGGGCGTACTTGGCGAACTCGCTCGAATTCAATTCCTGATCGGAAACCTCGCCCACGTAGCCGATCGCGTGGGCCGCCAAGCCGTCGCGTGGGTACAAGCGCCGCTGGTTCTGGATCAGCTCCATTTCCGGAAACGTGTTGGTGTCGCGATGCGATTCGACGAAAGAGATTTCGGCGGGCGACAGGTCCTGCTTCACCATCATGGGCACGTACTTCGGACGCGACTCGAAACGTTTCAGCCGCGCGCGCAGATCCTCGGGGTCCAGGTTGAGGCCCTTGGCGATGGGATCGACGTGCTCCGGCTTCAAGTTCTCGCGCGTCAGCAGCAGGGTGTAGGCGGATTCGTTATCCACGATCACGCGGCCGTCGCGGTCGAGGAGCTTGCCGCGCGGGGCCAGCACCGGAATGGTCTTGATGCGGTTGCGCTCGGCGAGCTGGCTGTTGCTTTCGGCGTCGCGTACCTGCAGCACCCAGAATCCCGTCAGCAGGAAGACGAACACGGCCAGCGCGGCGTACTGGAACACGGCGATGCGTCCCAGCGCAAAGCGCGTATCGTCCTGCGCGAAGCGGCGCGGCGTTTGCGGTTGCTGCGGATTTTCGGGATCGACTGCCGGCATACGGGAACCGTCGGCGGAGAGACCGCTCGTCCCTGCCTACTCCGTCACCTTTAGTTTATCCAAGACGCGGAACAAAGGGACCGCGACCACGGCGTTCAGCACGGCGACGATCAGCGTAGTCGGGAGATCGAAGCCGATCAACTGCGCCAGCAGCGCGCGCGCCAGCACCCAATAGAAGAACTGGTGAAAGAAATAGAAGAAGAAGCTCAGGACGAAGCGTACGCCGGTATTATCGACGTTGAAGCGCTGGCCCACGGTCGCCGCGAAATAACCCACCAGCGTCTTGACGATGCCGAACATGCCCAGCGGATCGGGCGATAGCGAATCCTGCGCCAGGCCAATCCCCGCGCCGTAAAGCACGCCCGCTACCGCAGACCGGCGCATCAGGGAGAAGTAGATGGTGGCGAGGAGCGGAAGCTCGAGATAGGAGAGATACGAAATCCAGCGCGGCACATACACGCGAAACAAAATCGCGCCCAGGGCGATGGCGGCGACAGTGAGCGCCTTGTAGGTGACGGTATGGCCTTTGAGGGACGCCTCGGAAAACTCTTCGCGGTACTCATTCGGCGTGTCCGTCATATTTCTCGGGAATGTCTCTCAGACATACGGCACAGCGGCGGAACTATTGCGCCACTGGCGCGGGTGGTTTGGACGCCTGCGGCGCGCCCGACGGAGCCTGAGGAACTGCACCTGGAAGCGCGGGGGCCGGATCCACGTTGATATTGAAGTTCGGAGCCCCGCCGCCGTGCTCGCCGTACACGTGCTTCTGCGCCTCGCCGATTTTCCGGTAGCGATCCACCAGGCGGTCGGCGTCGGTTTGAGGACCGGATTCGACGGGCACTGCGGCCGCACCGTCCTCTCCCGGCGGCGGATCGAGCAAATGGACCGGCTGATCCCCGGCCGATATTTCGGGCAGCGCGCGATGCACGCCGTCGACGACAATCAGCACTTCCTCTAGACCGTTCTGCAGCCCGCTGGGGTTCACGTAAATTTCCTTGCGCGCCTTGCCCGCGCGCACCACGGCGGCCTGGCCCACGGGCAGGCCCTTGGGGAAAATTCGATCGTCGCCGGAGGTGTAGAACCACTCGTCCTGATCCACCTTCTCCTCGTTCTGCACGTAATCGATCGTCACGGTGCCGTAGCCCTGGCCCTTGACCGTCCCACGAACGCGATTCTTCTGCGAAAGGACGCCGGCGGCGAAGGTCGGATCGGTAATCAGCAGCATGTAGGACGCCGTGGGGAAAACGCTGGTGATCTTGCCGACGATGCCGTCCGGCGTGATCACGGCCATACCTTTTTCGATGCCGCTGTTCGAGCCGCGATCGACGATCACGACCTTCGCGCCCACTCCCGTGGTGTTGCCGATGACGTGCGCGGCCACGGTCCGCGAGGGCGATTGCTGTTGGAAAATGGCGAGCGACTTGGCGCGGTCCGCCGTCGACAACTCGTTGCGCAGGAACTGATTTTCCAGGCGGGCGCGGTCCAGATCGGTTTGCAGGCGCTGATTTTGCGACCGCACGTCGAGCAGGAAGAAATAATCCCGCAGGAAATGCGCCACCCCGCTGCGTCCGGCTTCCATGCCGCGCGCGACCGGCGTCACGGCGCTCACCGCCCATACACGGATCAGGCGCACTTCGCCGTTGCTCTTGATCTGGTAGGCCAGCAGCATCAACTGCGCCACGATCGCGACCACCAGGGCGGCCACGTTCCGGTACCGGTTGAAAAGCGCTTCCACCTGTTTCCTCGCGTCGCGCTTCTACGCGCTCCGCTTTGTTATTCTCCGCGTCACGCCGCGCGTTCGTCCGCCTGAAAAAAGGGACAGATCGGTCGTCACGAACCACCGCTCCCCCTGGTCGCGGCTCACCAGGCACGCGCTAACGACAAGCGCCCATTCAGAGCCGCGACCATCGGGAGCGGTCATTTCCCTTTTTCCAAATCCATCCATTTATCCCGCCTTGAGCGGAACTTACTACTCGATCGCGATCCGCCGCAGCAATTTGAACTCCGTCAACATTTTCCCAGTTCCCAGCACCACCGAGGCCAGGGGGTCCTCGGCGATGGAAACCGGCAGCCCGGTTTCTTGGCGGATGCGCTTATCCAGATTCTTGATCATGGCCCCGCCGCCGGTCAGCACGATGCCCCGGTCGCTGATATCGGCGGAGAGCTCCGGCGGCGTCCGCTCCAGCGCGACGCGAATCGCGTTCAGGATCATGGCGATGCATTCGGCCAGGGCTTCGCGGATCTCGGTGTCGTCCACCGTGACCGTCTTGGGCACGCCTTCAATCAGGTTGCGCCCCTTGATTTCCATGGTGAGCGGCTTGTCCAGCTCATAGGCGGAGCCGATCTGGATTTTCACCTTTTCGGCCGTGGTTTCGCCGATCAGCAGATTGTACTTGCGCTTCATGTACTGCATGATGGCCTCGTCCATTTCGTTGCCGGCGACCCGCACCGAGCGCGAATACACGATGCCGGAAAGCGAGATCACCGCGACGTCGGTGGTGCCGCCGCCGATATCCACCACCATGTTTCCGGAAGGCTCCGTGATGGGCAGGCCCGCGCCGATGGCCGCCACCATGGCCTGTTCCACCAGGTACACTTCGCTCGCTTTGGCGTGATAAGCGGAATCGATGACGGCGCGCTTTTCCACCTGCGTGATTTCGCTCGGCACGCCGATGATGATGCGCGGGTGCACCAGCATCTTGCGCCCATGCGCCTTCTGGATGAAGTAGTTGAGCATGCGCTCGGTGACCTTGAAGTCGGCGATGACGCCGTCCTTCATGGGCCGGATCGCCACGATGTTGCCGGGCGTGCGCCCGAGCATCTCCTTGGCCTCCCTGCCGACCGCTTCCACCTCGCCGTTGTTCTTATTGATCGCGACGATGGACGGCTCGTTGACCACGATGCCCTTGCTGCGGGCGAAGACCAGCGTGTTCGCGGTACCCAGATCGATGGCCAAGTCGGAAGAAAAAAGACTGAATATAGACCGCAGATTCATATAAAAAACGGGTGGAGACGGGCCCGGTTCCGCGTCCCATCCGACGTTAGCACAGCGCAACACGGTGGGCAACTTATGTTTTATTTTCAATGACGTATGGGCGGGGGACGGAGCGGTACACTGGAGCCGTGATCGCCCGCCGGAGCTTTCTCGCGTGGTCCGCGTGGCCTGTGCTCGCCGCCGGGGGCGCCGTCTTCAGCGCAGCTTGGAACATTGCTTGCAGCAGGCGCAAGCGGGGCCCCGGATTTCGCGGGTACGCCTTCATCGCCAACGAAGAAGGAAACGCGATCGCGGCTGTCGATCTGCAGGCCATGGCGGTGGCCAAACAAATCCCTCTGAGCGGCGCGCCCACCAGCGTGATCGCTGCGGCGAAGCGTCCCTTCGTGTATGCGCTCGCAGCCTCCACCGGCGCAGTGCACGAGATCGCGCTCGATCGCCTCGGCGCGACGCGCAAGCTCGCGGTCGCCACCAGCGCCGCCGGGATGCGGATGGCTCCCGACGAAACCGCACTATACGTACTGGCCCGTGAGCCGCGCGCGCTGATCCGCGTGGACCTTGCGATATTTCAAGTCGATCTCAAGATTGTCCTGCCCGAAGAACCCATCGATTTCGCGCTATCCCCGGACCGTAAAACCGCCGCGATCGGCTTCAAGACCAGCGTCCGTCTGGTGGATCTCGAACCGCGCAAATTGCGCGCCCCCGCGGGAACCGGTGAATTCGGGGCGGTGCGATTTCTCGCCGACGCCAGCATGCTGATCGCGGCGGACCGCGGCGCGCGCCGCCTGTCGATGTACGACGCCGGCACCTCACGGTTGATCACGCACTTGCCGCTCGCGGTGCGTCCCGATAACCTCTGTTTCAATGCCGATGGCGGCCAGCTTTTTGTGACGGGCGAGGGTCTGGACGCAGTGGTAATCGTCTATCCTTATCACATCCCGGAAGTCGCCGAAACGGTGCTAGCCGGGCACAATCCCGGCCCCATGGCGGCGTCGCAGGCGTACTTATTCGTCGCGAGCCCGGGGGCGGGCAACGTCAGCATTCTGGAAATCAATTCGCGCAAGGTGGTCGCGGTGGTTTCGGTAGGCAGCGATCCGGGTTTTATCGCTGTGACTCCCGACGATCAGTACGCGCTAGTACTGAACCGCCAATCCGGCGACGTTTCGGTGCTGCGAGTCGCCGCCATCACGAAAAATCGCGAGCGCCGCGCGTCGCTGCTGACGGTGATTCCGGTGGGCTCGAGGCCGGTCAGCGCGGCAGTGCGGGCGGTTTAGGCAAACGGCTCATCAAAACGTGGAACTTGCCGGCCCACGTGAATTGCTTCACCGTGACGAATCCGTACAATTGCGGCAAGTATTTCTGTTTGCATGGCACGGTAGTAAGAGATTTGATTCTTGGGAACGTGAACCACAAGCAAACCGATCCGGTATTTCGCAAGGTTCTGCTGAAACTCCAGTTTGCGATCAATCGTCAGCAGCACATCGAATTCATTTTGAGCGACGGCCAGGAGCGGCCCGTCTTCATACGCACCCCAAGCTTTTTCATGAACCGTGGCAGGCTTATGATCTACAAGAAGGCTCTTGATGCGGGGGTCTACGCACTCGTCAATGAGGACGCGCATTCGAGAACTTGGGAATTCGCAACATCCAGCACCGCTAAAACGTGCTCGCGAGCGACGCCTGGATAGAGCGCCAGGAACTGGTCGATGGTTTCGCCGCCTTCCAGAAAATCAATGAGGCTCTGCACTGGCACACGAGTGCCGCGAAAGCAGGGCGTGCCGCTCATGCGATGTGGGCCAACCCACACGGCGCCTTCGAGGCTGGCTCGTTGCTCAGCAGTCACACTTTCAGGATAACAGGCAACCGCAGATCCCTCGCCGTTCGCTCCCGATAACGGGCGAGGAGATGGGGACTAGGAGGGACACTACACCACTCTCAACGCCTCGTTGGGGAACTGCACCACCCATTCGCGCGTGTCCTTTAGACGCTGGTAGTCGCCACGGGAGACGTTCACGCGCGCCCCGCCGGAGAGCGCGGGGCTCGTAAACTCCAGGCGCAGTCCGTGTGGACGCTCGACAACGCGAGCCAGCTCCGCCGGTATCTGGTTCGGCCCGGGTTTGCCGTCGCGCGCCGCGGCGGAGAGCTGCTCCGGACGGACGCACAGCGTCACACGATCGCCTTTCAAATGGCCCGGGAAGTACGGACCTTCGAGCTCGAATTCGCCGAGCCGCAGGCGGCTGGTATGGCGGCCCGGGTCAAGCACCCGGATCTCGGCATCCAATAAATTGAACGCGCCCAGGAGCCGCGCGACTTCAAGGTTAGCCGGCTCGTCGAGAATGAAACGCGGTGCGCCCTTCTGCACGATGCGGCCCTGGTGGACGATCAGCATCTCTTCGGCCAGCTCGAAACACTCGGTCAGATCGTGCGTCACCAGCAGCATGGGCGTCCGGAAATCTTCCTTGACGCGGCGTAGCGCGTCGTATAACTCCGCGCGCAGCGGAGCGTCGAGTCCCGTGGCCGGCTCGTCGAGCAGCAGCAGTTTCGGCTCGCCGATCAGCGCGCGCGCGATGGAGCAACGCTGGCGCTGGCCGCCCGATACTTCATGGGGACGCCGGCCTGCGGCCTCGGTCAACCGGAATTTTTCGAGCATCTCGGCGACCCGGCGGTGCCGCTCCAAGCGAGGACGGCGCTCGGCGGCGAACTCCAGGTTCTGGCGTAGCGTCATATTCGGAAACAGCGCGTAGTTCTGGAAGACGTATCCGCAGTTGCGCTTCTGAGGCGCCAGACATACGCCTGCCGCGCCGTCGTACAGGATGTCGTTGTCGAGCAGAATGCGCCCCTCCTCCGGCCGGACGAATCCGGCCACGGCGTCGAGCATCAGCGTCTTGCCCGCTCCGCTCGGCCCGAACAGCACGGTGACTCCGTGGGTCGCCGAAAATTCCAGGTCCAGCGTGAAGCCCGCCGAATCGGGACGGGGCGAGAAGGTTTTTCGGATGCGCGCTTCGAGCATGGTTCTTTTCAGCTCAGACGCGCGGCGCCCCGGCGGGCGTCAGGCGATTGGCCAGCGTCAGGATCAGCAGCGCGGCCGCCGAAACGACCAGCACCAGCACGCGCGCCGCCGCGCCGTTGCCGGATTCCACCGCATCGTAAATCGCAACGGCCACCGTTTGCGTGCGTCCCGGAATATTTCCCGCCACCATCAGCGTGACGCCGAAATCGCCGAGCGCGCGGGCGAAGGCAAGCGCCGTCGCCGCTAAAATCGAGCGCCTGGCGAGCGGCAGGCTGACGCGAAAAAAGAGCTTCCATTCGGAGGCGCCCAGATTGCGCGCGGCCCGTTCATAGCTGCGGTCCACGCTTTCGAGCGCGGCGCGCGCCGATTTCACCAGCAGCGGCAGGGCGTGCAGCAGCGCGGCCACCACCGCGGCTTTCCAGGTGAACACCAGCGGCGAGCCGAACACGGCTTCCCACAATTTCCCGAAAGGGCTCGCGCGGCCGATCAGCACCAGCAGATAGTAGCCCAGCACGGTGGGCGGCAGCACCAGCGGCAGCGTGACCGCAGCGTCGAGCGTGTCTTTGAAGCGAAACTCCCGATTGGCCAGCAGCCAGGCGATCCACAAGCCTCCGGCGAGCGCGAGCGCGGTTGAAAGGAACGCGACCCGGAGGCTCAGCCACAAAGGGAACCAGTCGATGTTCATAGAGGCCGTCGCGGCGATCGCGAAACGTGCCGCGGATGGTCAATTATAGCGAGTTGGCCCGCAGCGTTCCCTGCCGTACAAGGATTCGCATACCCGGTAGAATGTGTCAGGGCCGGTGCGATATCCGCCCCAGGGAGATCGCCATGCGTGAACATCTGTTGTATCTGCTCAAAGGCGGCGGGGCGCACGTCAACTTCGATGCCGCACTGAAAGGCCTGCCGGTGACGTTGCGCGGCAAGCGGCCGCGCGGGGCGGCACATTCGCCGTGGGAGATCCTGGAGCACATGCGCATTGCGCAATGGGACATCCTCGAATTCAGCCGCGATGCCAAGCACGTCTCGCCAAAATGGCCGGAAGGTTATTGGCCGAAGACGGCGGCTCCGCCGAACGGCAAGGCGTGGGCGGCGACCGTGCGCGCGTTTCACAAAGACCTGGAGGCGCTGCGGGCGCTGGTGGCCGACGAGTCCGTGGACCTGCTCGCGCGGATTCCGCATGGCGACGGGCAGACCGTTTTGCGCGAAGCTATGCTGGTGGCCGATCACAACGCCTACCACCTCGGTGAACTGGTCACGGTCCGCCGGCTGCTGGGGGCGTGGAAGTGAGGCTGGACAAGCTGTACAAGGGGTCGCGGCAAGTGGAACTTCCGGTCACCGCTTCCTGCGGGCGCGGCTCAGAATGGGCGCCGTAACCGGCGCGCCCGGCCCCATCGTCGCTTTTCGCGACGTGTCGTACGAGGCCGGCGGCCGGGCGATTCTCGATCGCGTGAGTTTTGACGTGACGCCCGGCGAGACGCTCGTACTGCTGGGACGGAGCGGCGCCGGAAAGACGACGGCGCTGAAGCTGGTCAACGGGCTACTGTTCCCCAGCGCGGGTGCGGTGGAAGTGGAAGGAAAGGCGACCACTGCGTGGGACCCCATCCGCTTGAAGCGCCGGATCGGTTACGTGATCCAGGACGTGGGACTGTTCCCGCATTTCACGATCGCGCAAAACGTGGGGCTGGTTCCGCGTCTGGAGGGAAGGGAACCGCAGGCGATCGCCGCGCGCGTGGAGCTGTTGTTGAACGAGGTGGACCTCGATCCGCGCGAATTCGCCGCGCGCTATCCGCGCCAGCTTTCCGGCGGGCAGCGGCAAAGGGCGGGAGTGGCGCGGGCGCTGGCGGCCGATCCGCCGCTGCTGTTGTTCGACGAGCCCTTCGGCGCGCTGGATCCGATTACGCGGCTGGAATTGCAGGACCAGTTCCTGGCGCTCCGGCGCACGCTGGGCAAGAGCGCGATCTTCGTCACGCATGACGTGCGCGAGGCGTTGCGCCTGGGGACGCGGATCGCGCTGTTCCATCGCGGCCGGGTCGAAGCTCTCGCCGAGCCCGGCGAATTCGTTCGCTCCGGCAGCGAGGAAGCCCGTGCATTTCTCGCGTGTCTCAACAGTTCTGCCGGGATTTCGGGCGCGCCGACAGGATGATAATGGAACCTAATGCGTCCCGGTCTTGGCGGCGAGATCCTTGAGCTCACCTGGGAGCATTTCGTTTTGGTCGCTATCGCGGTGAGCATTGCGGTGGCCGCGGGCGTGCCCCTGGGAATTCTCGTGACGCGGAACGTCGCGCTGCGCCGCTGGCTGCTGGGTTTCGCGAACGTCATGCAGACCATTCCGAGCCTGGCGCTGTTTGGATTCCTGATTCCGATTCCGCTGATCGGAGGAATCGGCCCGCGGACCGCGATCGTCGCACTGGTGTTCTACGCGCTGCTGCCCGTGCTGCGCAATACGCTGGCAGGAATTTTATCGGTCGATCCGGCGGTGCGCGAATCGGCGGTAGCCATGGGCATGACCGCGGGCCAGATTCTGCGCCAGGTGGAACTGCCGCTCGCGGCGCGCACGATCCTGGCCGGCATCCGCGTCGCTACGGTGACCACTATCGGCACAGCGGCGATCGCGGCGGCGATTGGCGGCGGAGGACTCGGCGTGTTCATCTTCCGCGGCATCGCTTCGGTGGACACCACTCAGATTCTGGCGGGCGCGATACCGGCGGCACTGCTCGCGCTGGCTTCGGACGGAGCATTCAGTTGGATCGAACGAAAATTCTCGCCGGCTTAACGCAGCTAGCGGAGTCCCGGAGCAGGCGTCGAGAAGAGTCGCGACACGGCACGCACGAGTGCGTACGCCACAAATCGGCCGTTGGATACTCGCGTCATAGTGCCTATCATTTCGCTTGCACTCCAATAGCGGCCGTCTCGGCGGCGATGTTGATGGCAGTTCTGATGGCGAGCTGTGGCGGGCCGCGCCCGCTGGTGGTCGGCTCCAAGAATTTCACCGAGCAGTTGATCCTGGGCGAAATCGCGGCGCAGCACCTGGAGCGCCGGCTGCACTTGAACGTGCAAAGGCGCCTGGACCTGGGAGGAACGCTGCTGGCTCACGAGGCGCTGGTGGCGGGTCACATTGACGTCTATCCGGAATATACGGGCACCGCGCTGACCACCGTTTTGAAGCTCGCGGCGGCGGCGGATGCCGCAGGCGTGCTTGAAACCGTGCGCAGCGAATACGCACGGCGGTTCGGGTTGCGGTGGCTCGATCCGCTGGGCTTCAACGATTCCTTCGCCATGGTCGTGCGGGGCCCCGATGCGCGTGCGCATCAATTGAAGTCCCTGACCGACGCCGCGCGCTGCTGCCCGTGGCGGCTCGGTGTAGGATATGAATTCCTGACGCGGCCGGACGGGCTCGCGCGCTTGACTTCGGCCTACCCCGGCTTGCGAATCGGAGCGTCGCCGCAAACCATGGACCTGGGCTTGTTGTATCGGGCGCTGGAGCAGAAACAAGTGGACCTGGTCGCGGCCAATACCACCGACGGGTTGCTCGCGGTGCAGGATCTAACGGTGCTCGACGACGACGCCGCCGCGTTTCCGCCCTACCAGGGGTCGCTGGTCGCGCGCGAAGCGGCGCTCCGCGATCATGTGGGAATGGAGGCGGCCTTGCAGGAACTCTCCGGCCGAATTTCGGATGCCACGATGCGCAAGTTGAATTATGAGGTCGATGGGAAGCACCGGTCCGCCCGTGAAGTGGCTGCCGAATTCCTGGCCACAGCGGGACTATAAGCTCGGACTAAAACACGAATCGCAGCGAGCGTTAGCACGGTGCAACCGCTTCCTTCGGTCTCAGTATCGGATGGGCCTTACGGAGCCATAACCCAGGCGTCCTGATAGAATGTGAGGCGCGGAAGAATTGCGCTGACGAGAGCCGGAAAGAAGGAGGGACAAGATGCGTAAGCTCGCGGTGATCCTGTGCGCGATGGGCGTTTCTCTCACCGCTCAGTGGCCGAACCGCCCAACGCCGGGAATGCCCCGAACGCCCGACGGCAAGCCCGACCTCTCGGCCCCAGCGCCGCGGACCGCCGATGGCAAGCCGAACCTGTCCGGAGTCTGGATCGTCAGGAGCGGAGGCGCTCTGTTCTACACCACCGGGGACCTCAAGCCGGAGGAGATGCTGCCATGGGCCGCGGCGCTCTACAAACAGCGCGCGGATAACTATCGCCGGGACACGGACGGAATCCGTTGTCTCCCCCCGGGTCCGAAAGCCGGCATCGGGGTCGGGGGCTTCCCGATGAAAATCATTCAGACGCCGGACGAGGTGGTGGTCCTGTACGAGTATCAGACGCTCTTCCGCCAGTTTTTCATGGACGGCCGATCGCTGCCCGAGGATCCCAATCCGACGTGGATGGGCTACTCGATCGCGCATTGGGACGGGGACACGCTGGTGGTCAATACGGCCGGCTACAACGACCGGACCTCGCTCGATCTGGCAGGGCATCCGCATACGGAAGCGCTGCACCTGACGGAGCGCTATCAGCGCCGCGATGCCGGCCATCTCGACCTCCAGGTGACCTTCGACGATCCGAAAGCGTACACCAGGCCGTGGACGATTCCGGTCCAGTTCGATCTGATCCCCGACGGGCAACTGATCGAGTATGTCTGCGACAACGAGAAAGACTCGCCGCACCTGGTCGGCAAAAGCGGCGAGGAGTTTCGAATTCCGCCGACGGTACTGGCTCAATACGCGGGCACCTATGACACCACCCCCGGCTTCTATGCAAGCGGCGAAGTGGTCACGCTCGAAGGCGACCATTTGACGATCAACCCGGGCGCGGGGAAGATCCCGCTGATCGCGCACGCGGAAAACGACTTCACGATGGAAGGAACCGGCGTGAAGTTCGTCAAGGATGCGCAAGGCGCGGTCACCGGCATGATCCAGAGCTGGACGGAGGGGGACCGGTACTTCGCCCGCAGGAAGTAATCTTCGGCGGCAAGCCGTGATCTGTCCGCCGCCGGCCAGCGCCGTTTGCATTTGCGGTGCGCGCGCCGATACCATCGGTGAGGACAATCATGGAACCGATATCCATTTAAACGATTCAGGGAGGAATTGATGCTGCATTCACGCATTGCGATCGCGACCGTTTTTTTCGCCGCCTTGTGCGGCGCCAGCGGCGCGGCGGCCCAAGGACTGGTCGCGCAGAAATCGCTATCGGCTCAGATGGCGATGGATCTGGCACAGGGAGCGCTCGATAAGTGCCGCGAGCAGGGATATAAGGTGAGCGTGACGGTGGTCAATGCCGAGGGGCTGGTGAAGGTTTTCGTGCGCGACGACGGTGCGGCGCCGCACACCATCGATCTGAGCAAGAAGAAGGCTTTCACGGCCGTCACGCAGCGGAATCTTTCCGGTGAAGTCGCCAAACAGTGGGGCAACGTGCCGCCCCCGGCCATCGACGGCATCGTGACGCTGGCGGGCGGCGTCCCTATCAAGGCCGGCAATGAAGTGATCGCCGCCATCGGGGTCAGCGGCGCTCCAGCGGGCAGCCCGGCGGGCGTGAACGACGAGATCTGCGCCAATGCGGGGATCGCAAAAATCGCAGCCAGGCTGAAATGACGGCGGGACGATCCGTCCATTAATCGCTCAGACGCTCTAGGTCTGGGGCGAGCAGACACACTTCTCCCATACGTACGGTGGCCCGTTGAAAATCGGTTCCCAGAAACGTCGGCATCAATGCCGACGCCGCTCCCGGCCAGCGGAACGCGCCACATGGCTTGGCAATTCGTGCCCCGGCCGGTTCATTTGTCCCCCGAAGCGGACGGTTCGGTGTGTCGAACACCGCTCCATCTGTCTCGGCTACTGACTTCTGTCTGACTCCTGACTTCTGTCTCCTTATATTCGGAAGCGCGCTTCCTGCGGTTGTTAACCCGCGCGATAGGCGGACTGCCGTTTTGTTGCGCGACAGGCGCAGCCGTTTATTTCCCCGCAACGGCGTGGGTTCGCAGTAACGCTCGCGACCCTCGGCACGCACTAACGCAAGTGGCCTCGGTACCCACTGACGCAGGGACCTCGGTGCTGTAACGC
>DASYXM010000062.1:0-29153 GCA_035934795.1 Bryobacteraceae bacterium
GAAACCAGTTGATGGCGATCGGGACGACGGCATTCCAATATGACGGCTATGGCCGGCGCTCGCAGAACGGCGCAGGCGTGTCGTTCGTCTACGACGGCTTGAACCCGGTGCAGGAGATTGTCGGAGGCTCGGTGAGAGCGAATCTGGTGACGGGCGGGCTCGATGAATATTTCGGGCGGACGGATTCCGGTGGTACTTCATCGTTCATCACGGATGCGCTCGGCTCGACGTTAGCACTCGCCGACTCGACGGGAACGGTTCAGACGCAGTACACCTTCGATCCGTTCGGAAATACAACAACGACGGGTTCGAGCACAAACGTGATTGAGTACACGGGCCGCGAAAATGACGGATCGGGGATGTACTACTACCGCGCCAGATACTATAACGCCGCGCTACATCGATTCATTTCTGAGGATCCACTCGGATTCGGCGGCGGAGAGGCGAATTTTTACATGTATACGGGGGACAGTCCGACCAACTTCATTGATCCGCTTGGCTTGGACAAGAAGAATCTATTGAAATGTGCGTCGGAATTTGCTTCCAGATACAGCATTGCTGGAGGCCTTCAAAGGTTCGGGATTGGAACGAGCGGTGTCGGCGGGTTCATTACAAACGCGCTGGGTGGAAACGCTGTTAGTGGATTGAGCGATCTCGGTCAGAGCATTTTCACTGGCGAGGGAGGAGGGCACAATGTGTTTTACAACATGGGCCAGGGCGTTGCCGCCGGTCCCACTCAGGGGTTTGGAGCCGCTTTCGGCAAAAGTATTAAGGGAACACCTTGGGCATCTGGGCCCGTTGATGTAGCGACAGACGCCCTCGTGAAACAGGGATTCTCCTTGGCTACTGGTGCGGGCCAGACCATCCAGACCCTAAATGGCGTGACCGAGTTGGGGTCGATTGGCCTGGAGGTGGGTGAGTTTGCAACAGGCTTCGGCGAAGTCAAGCTGGCGTATGACGTAGGTAGCTACTTCTTGGGGCTTGCGAAGTGCGCGGCGCAGTAGGGTAGTAGGGAAGGATCTCGAAATGACGATTACGCAGCAGGTTTTGCTCGATGTCGTTGCGCCTCCGGTTGGGGCGTCCCTATGGTGGCTTATGAGTCGCGGGTGGGCTGGGGCTGTGCAGGGATCGAACGTGAGCGAAACCACAAGGAAGCGACAACGAAGACTTTTCTGGGTGGTCCTCGGGATGCTGTATCTCCTAATGTTTGGTACAACGCTTTACTACAGCGTCTATCCGACAAGCTGATCCGGACGAACAGGGCAGGCAGAGTCGACGGTCTGAGTAGTCCGGCGAAGGGGACGGGCGTTGACCATTTCGGGCCACCTGGTGACGAGGGAAATGCGGAAATGGGGGACGGACGGAACATTTCCCGATTTTCGTAAGAGACCGAGGCGCGCAGAAGCACACTAAGGATATGAATGCCTCGGATGGCGCGAGTCGCGGTACTCGATTTAGCTCATGCTGCAGGAATATTCCACGTTTCGCTATGAAGGCTGACTGGGCAATTCGCGTAGCAGCAATTCTAGCATCTGCTTGCGCCATTGCGTGGCCAGTGCCCGGCGATTCGGCGAATCCTGGCGGCGCGCCTCTGACTGGCTTGCCGAAGGATCAAGTCAGCTCCTTCGAGACCGGCCGGGTGAGATTCCTCCGTGTCGAGTCGCCGTCCTCGGGTCTGGGACCAGCCTACAATGCCACGAGTTGCGCGAGTTGCCACAATCAGCCCGTGATTGGCGGTGTGGGCAACGTGTCGGTTCTTCGGGCAGGCACTGTGCACAACGGCCGCTACGAAATATCGCCGGGCGGCGACGTTGTGCACTTCTTCTCTATCGGCGACCACTCTTGCCAGCCGCAGATTCCAGCGAGTGCCAACAACCTTGCGCGCCGCATCCCCACTCCCTTATTTGGAGCGGGCCTGATTGAAGCTCTGTCCGATTCAGCGATCCGGACCTGGGAAGATCCCGATGATCGAAATCACGACGGCATCCGCGGCCGGGCCGCGCTCGTGATGGATCCAGCAACGCATACGATGCAAGTGGGCCGGTTCGGCTGGAAAGCTCAGCAAGCAACTCTGCTGGCATTCACCGCGGAGGCGCTTCGGAATGAGATGGGCATTACGAACGATCTCTTCCCCAACGAGATCGGCACGGGTCTATCGACTGAGCAACTGGCTGCGTGTGACGCAGTCCCCGATCCGGAAGACAAGGCCGACCCTGAGGCTCATCTGCGTGGGATCGATCAGCTCGCCCTTTTCACTCGTTTCCTCGCTCCGGTGACTCCGCTCCCGCAGACGGAAAGCATGCATCGCGGTTTAGAGCTCTTTTCCCGAATCGACTGTGCCGCGTGTCACGTTCCCGAACTGCACACAGGCTCGAATGAAAACCCCGCCCTCGACAACAAGGCGGTCAACGCGTATTCCGATTTCCTGCTGCACGACATCGGAACCGGCGACGGTGTCGAGCAAGGAGCTGCCAAGGGCAATGAATTCCGGACGTCTCCTCTATGGGGCCTGCGATTCCGAAAGTTATTGATGCACGACGGAAGCGCCCTGAACCCGACGGAGGCAATCAAACAGCACCGTGGAGAAGCCGACCGTTCTAGCCAGATGTTTGATGTCCTGAGCGAGAGTGATCGGCAGGCCCTGTTGGATTTTCTATCAAGCCTGTGAGTTTTTCGGGTGGAGAGCACGTAGTAGGAATCGCCATCATGGAAACCATTTGGTGGCAGATGGCTGTAGTCAAAAATGAGAATGCCAAAGCCTCCAGGTTCCAAAAAGTTCAACAGAGTTCAACACGTTCGCCCCATCTGCTTGAAACGGAAGGCATTGAAAATAAGGCATTTCGTGAGGAGGCCGGAATCTGCCTTGGGCGCAGGGGGTCGGCAGTTCGAATCTGCCCGCCCCGACCAAATCTCCTTTGTTTTCAGTGCCATTTCCGCCAAACCACGCACCTGCCCAAAGTGCAAGGGGTCGAGAGTCCCGCATTGAAAACGTTGGATTTAGTAAGCATCAACGCGTGCGAAGTGGTAACTAGTACCTACAAATTTGACTACAATTGCGTGGGGTGAACTGCTCATGGTGGAACGGTGAGGTTGGAACGCGATGAAATCGACTACAGTGGGGTGGGGTCTGATTCCATCTCATATCCGATGGCGCGATACCCTTTCAACCGTTTCTCGTACATGCGCCCAAGCATTGGAACCTGCGCATCGACGTAATCGAACACTCGGACAACCTTCTTTCCGTGATGAATCCTGTGCAACCGTCCGACGTATTGCTGCAGAGTGCCGCGCCACGAGATGGGCATGGTGAGGAACAGAGTATCGAGTCTGGAATCGTCGAACCCTTCGCCGATGTAGCTTCCGGTTGCGAGCAGAACACGTGGTGTTCCGTCGGGAATCGAGGCCAGTTTCTCTACGACGGCCTGTCGTTGCTTTTTGCCCATGCCGCCCTTCAAGATCAGCACGTTTTGAATAGGGGATAAGCCGGCGGCCAAGTGCTCAAGGTGGTCTGTGCGATTGGTGAGCACGAGCGGAGTGCGGCCCTCGCGAATGGCTTGGACGATATCGGCGACGATCTGCTGGTTTCGCTGTTCGTTGGTCACCAATGCGGCATAGGCGCCTTGAATTGTGAGATCTGTGATCTCGGGCTGCATTTG
Source organism: Bryobacteraceae bacterium (assembly GCA_035934795.1). Lineage (GTDB taxonomy): Bacteria > Acidobacteriota > Terriglobia > Bryobacterales > Bryobacteraceae > Palsa-187. Next base: position 3,657 of record DASYXM010000062.1, read on the forward strand.
GAAAGCAGTCGATCTCGGCAGGACCAGATGGCGAAAGGGAGAACGTTCGGCGGCCTCGCGGGCGCTCAAGTTGAACCGGATCGGTCCGCACTGCATGAAGATGATCGGGTGATGTCCGTCCTTCCGGGTCGGCGTCGCGGTCAGGCCGACGATGAACTTTGCTTTGACCTGCCTCATGACCTGCTCGAAACTGAAGGCAGTCAAGTGGTGGCACTCGTCGGCAATCACCTGCCCATACTCGGCAACGCAATCCTTCACTTCACCTTTACGCTGCAGGCTTTGAAGCAAGGCTACGTCGATCAATCCAGTCCGCTTGTCCTTGCCGCCAACCACCTGGCCGATGGCTTTCGGCGGAAGATCAAGAAACGCCGCAAGGCGTGCACGCCATTGTTCCAGTAGCTGCTCGCGATGGAGCAGGATCAGCGTGTTGACTGCTCGATCGGCTATCAACTTGGCAGCCACCACGGTTTTTCCAAACGCCGTTGGTGCGCACAGGACGCCTTCGTCATGCCGCAGAGTCTGGCGTATGGCCTCGACCTGGTCATCACGGAGATTTCCCTGAAAGGTCACGGCGATGGGCTTGCCCGTGTAGCGTTCGTCGCGAATTAGCACGCGAATGCCATGCTCCTTCAGTAGCTCGCTAACCTCCTGCAAGCAGCCTCTGGGCAAAGCGAGATGTTGAGCAAACTCTTCGCTACAGGAAATGACGCGCGGCTTATCCCAAGTGGGGAGGCGCATCGCTTGGGCTTTGTAGAATTCCGGATTCTGAAACGCCGCGACGCGGATTATCCGGTTGAGCATTGGCTCGGGGAGATCTGTCTTTGGAACGAATATCAGATTGCTTCGTACGATCTCGACGGACTCTGGGAATGGCCCCGGGATGGGTTTCTCACTCTTCCTTCTTGAAGGCAGCAGAGTCCAGGGCGCACCGTCCGCCTCGTCATCGGTCACTGAGAACTTGACGCCCATGACCTGACCCCGGCGAGTGGCGTCATTGACGAGCCATTCCACCTGATCCGCCGCAACTCGCCGGATTGAGAGTAACAATTGCCATTGGTCTGGGTACGGGCGAAGGTCGTCGTCAACAAACGTGCAATTGCCGTTTTGCCGGGGCATCCACTGAAGTGGAAGCGCGATTAGGTTTCCGAAGCCCCCCTTGGGCAAAGTGTCCTGGTTGGGAAAGAAGCGGTCGTAGGAGTCGAGACCCAGGTGGTGGCGACTTTCCATGGTTTGTGTGAGTAGAGCACAACCCATTTTGCGGGCGAGGACGGCGGAAATCGGCACTTCGAAGAAGATCCAGACATGACCGCCATTCCCGGATCGTGACCGTTCCAGATAAGCCGGAATTCTCGCATGCTTGCAGGTCGCGAGGAACGCCAGTGAATCTTCTTGCTAGGTCGCCTTGTCGAAGTCAGCCGCGAGAAACCAACAGGTTTCGTCTATAAGGAGAGGATAGATCCCGATCGTCTTCTTGCCCGTCAAATGCTGCCGAATGACTTCGTCGGTTACAGCGTAGAGCGTGCGGGTTTCCCGATCGACTTTCTTGTGATCCTCCGGGCGACTCGCAAGCACCGCCTGCCAGTCCTTCTTGCCCGCAGGGCGATAGGCCCACGTTCCGTCCTTCATGCGCCATCGCTCCGCGTAGACGTCCTCCCGCCCGCGGAACAACGATCGAAACAGAGCCACCTTTGCCGGGTTGTCCGACAGCGTTCCAACTTGAGAGATATCTGAGGGCGCCGGCAGGTACCGTTCGCTTGGAGATTGCGGCGCCCTTACTTCAGGTGGTGGGATGGAATGCTGTGCGAGGAGCGCTTTCAGTTGGCGGGCTTCTTCCCGGAGGCGCTCGCACTCTGCAAGGGCGCTTTCTAGTCTGGCTCGAAGATCGCGCTGATCTTGCATGAAAGCAGCTGCGTAACAACCGTACGCGATCAGGAATTTTCAGGGTTGATTACCGAGAACCCCTCGAGTCCGGCAATCTCACAGAGTATCGTATCCGCCGCGACAAAATGATCCACCAACTTCTGATTCCGCAATTCCAGCGCCACCGCTAGCTGAAGAGCGTCCAAGGCACGCAGACGCGAGGCGAACGCGTAACGCTCCACCAGCAATTCAGCCGCAGTAAATTCCGGCTCCCCGATAGAGAAGACTTCTAGTTTCCGGGCGGCGATGTGTCCTCGAAACTGGCGCAGAAATACGTCTGCATCGTCGCGGTTGATTGCTTGCGTTCGCACTTTGATCGCGAATGCCGATGTTAGTTCCGCTATGGTTAGGCGGGCGACTCGAATTACGTTGTCAGCCGTGTTAACGATCTGATCGACGAACGGTGTGCCGGTCTCGGGGTGGTAGAGTTTCACCAGCGCGCTGGAATCGAAGAAATAGCCAGCCAAGGATCAACGTTCCCCGCGTTCGGCGATAATTTCAGCGGCCATCGATCCGGGAATCTTGGCAAGCCGTCTCCGGACTTCTTCGATACCAGCGGCCGCCTGGCTATACTGGAGTTCCCTCTTGATCTTTTCGATGTATTCGACAGCCAAGCTAGATCGGTCGTGAGCCGCGCCTTTGACGACACTTACGAGTACGTGCTCGTGTTCCTTCAAATCCAACGGCTGCAGCGGCCGCAGCACACCATTCTCGTACACGGCGTCAACCTGGAGGGGCATGCGACTATTGTACAGCCGGAGCTCAAGCGCCCAGAGGTTTGGAGTTGTAAGGTGTTGCGAGCTGAGGAAGTTGACAGCTACGATTCTGACTACAGAGCCCTATTTTCTCTGTAGACGATTGCTCACAACGCTTTTAGAATATGTGTTTTGCCTACAGGAGATTGGGCGCGCTCCGATGCCTTGGGCGCAGGGGGTCGGGCGTTCAAATCGCCCCGACCCGACCAAAACTCAATTCGGATGTTGGGCATTAGCGGCTCGCTGACACCTTGGGTCAACTGCAGCAACGCCACGGCCCGCAGGACCACCCGAACCTGCTGGACGCCCCCGCTCAGCAGCTTCTTCAAGTCCTTCTGATCCTTCGCCGGCACGCGGAATGGCAGGGGAGGACGAGCCATGCCCAAGTATACGGCAAACATTTCCAAGTGGAATTGTTTGTTTAGAATCTCTTCAGGCGGTCACGAACCTAGGACGCCACCACACGATGCGCCTGGAGTATCCGGCGCGAGTAAAAGAACCCGGCCGGCCGCAACATCCCCGCGTTGTGGCCCACCGCGACGACCTCCCGGAAGCCGAGCTTCTTCAATAATTGATGGAAGCAAGCCTCGTTGGGAAGCCACCAGCAGATGTCGTCCTCGGCTGGATTTTCGCCGCCCCGGTAGAGCATCGCGGGCGCGTCATTAATCGTCCCCGGCATTTCCTGCGCGATTACCAGCGTCCCGCGGCACAACCCCGCTGCCGCGACCAAAGCCTCGAAAGGCCGCAGCGTGTGCACCAGAATATCGCCCAGAAAAACCAGGTCGAAGCCCATGCGGCCCAGGCTCTCGGGAGAAAGATCGTAAATCGTGGAATAGCGCCGCTCGACACGCGAGCCCAGCAGCCGCGCGCACAGGCGGAACGGAGCGTCCAGCAGATACTGATGCATCTCCGCCGCCGAATAATCGTGCACCAGCCCCGCGAGCCGGTCGGCGAAATGCGGGACGATCATTTTCTGGATGGTTTTCAATTGGGTGCCGGTCTCCTGGCCGGGAAAGCGATCGAGCAGTTCGAGCGACGGGAGCTCGACAGAGGTCACCCGCGCTCCGCGGCGCTCGAATTCGAAAGCGAAGAAGCCGGTGGCCGAGCCCACATCCATAACGCTCATGCCGTCCATGCGTTCCGGCAGATGGAACGCTTCCATGGCGGACCGGTAGTCGTACATGCCGGGCGTGGTGAGTCCACCGGGCAAATCGATCGAGTGGTACCAATAATAGCGATCGATATCGGAGACGCCCATCTCGCGCAGGCGGGCGTTAAAGGTCGCGACTTCGGCGGCGTATTGCTCGACGATGGCTGCGGCGGACACGCTGGACTCCATGCTCCGCGTTCAGCCCTTCACCGTATAGAAAATCATCCCGGCGGTCAGGGCGATCATCACCACGGCGGTGGACCAGGCCACGGCGTTCTGCCACACGTTGTTGGTGTAATCCTGCATGATGCGCTTCCGGTTGATGAGCTTCAGCATATAGAACAGCACGAACGGCAGCAGGACGCCATTGGCCACCTGCGAAAACAGGATCACCTTCAGCAGGGGCATGCGGGGAATCAGCACGAATCCGGCGCCGCTGACAATCAACAGCGTGTACAGCCAGTAAAAAATCGGCGCTTCGGAGAAGCGCTTCTCCACGCCCGACTCAAACCCCAGCCCTTCACAAATGTTGTAGGCCGTCGCGAGCGGCAGGATCGCGGCGGCTAGTATGGACGCGTTTACCAGGCCGATGGCGAACAAGGCTCCCGCGAAACGGCCGGCGAATGGCACCAGCGCCTTGGCGGCGTCGGCGGCGTCGGTGATTTCCCCGCCCGCCGACTTATAGATCGTTGCCGCACAGGCCACCACGATGAAGAACGCGATCACGTCGGTGACCACGCAGCCCAGGATCACGTCCCAGCGGCTGAGCGAATAGTGGCGGCGGTCCACGCCCTTTTCGACGATGGACGCCTGCAGGTAGAACTGCATCCACGGCGTGATGGTGGTGCCGATCAGGCCGACGATCATGACGATGTATTGCTGATCGCCATGGAACTGCGGCACCAGCGTATCGTGCAGGGCCAGCTTCCAATCCGGTTTCGCGAGAAACGCCGAAATCGGGTAGGTGAAATAAATCAGCGAGAACAGGATCAGCATGCGCTCGACCGGTTTATAGCGCCCGCGCACGACAACCGTCCACACCAGAATCCCGCCCACCGGGACGGAAAGATATTTGCTGACCCCAAAGACACCCATGCCGGAGGCGATGCCGGCGAACTCCGCGGCGATGTTGCCGAAATCGGCGACGCTCAGGATCGCCATGGTGATGAACGTCGCGCGCAGGCCGAACTCTTCGCGGATCAGGTCGCTGAGGCCCTTGCCGGTGACGGCGCCCATGCGCGCGGCCATCTCCTGCACCACGATCAGCGCGATGGTGGTCGGAATCAGCGTCCACAGCAGCGCGTAGCCGAACTTCGCGCCGGCCTGCGAATAGGTGAGGATGCCGCCGGGGTCGTTATCGACGTTGGCGGTGATGAAGCCCGGGCCCAGAATCGACAGGAACGCGATGATGCGGTAGTGGAACGCCGACAAATTGGCGGTCCGGCGCACCAGGGGTCTCGGGATGGCGTGTTCGCCTCGCACGGTCTATCATTTGAGGCTACCCGTTCGAGCGGAGCGGAGGCAAGCTTTCGGCGTGAATTTATTAGTTACGAAGGCGCTTCAGGCGTACAGCGCTGGCAGGTGGCACGCAGCCATCAAGCAGCCTGATGGCTGGGCTCGTGATGCAGACGCATGAGCTGGCCCGCCGTGAACGCCAGGGACGCGTATGTTCGGCCGGAGTCGTCGCTGAATTCCACCTCGTAGACACCGGGCGCGAGATTTTCGACGATCGTGCCGACCTGCCCGCGCAGCAGCCCCTTCTCGGGGATATCCTCGACGAGCGCCACCACGGATAAGAGGTTCAACTCGGGCATAACGCGCCTAAGACCTATAGTACATAACAACTCGTGAACCTCGGTGAGGTCTCGTCGCTGCGGATGATCCACGCGGAGCGGACCGAGGCGCGGCGGCCTCTTCGAACAAGTTCGAAATCGATGGCGTATCGTTGGCCGTATCTGTCGCCCTCCCCGGCAATGGCGTGCCCTCGCGTGCCGCCCGAAGCAACTCGTCGCGCAGGAATTCGGCATCCGCCGGTGCGAGTCCAAGGGTGGACGCGAAAACGCGCGCTTTATGTCGCCCACGCGAATGGACGGGGCTCAGGCAATAATCACGGAGTTTGGCGATGTCCACGATCGCGCCTTCGCGGCCGGGCAGCTTCATTTCCAACGAGGCTACCAGATCGCGGCAAGCCGGCGATTCGTTTCAGTTATACCCACGACGAATGAAGCGGTCTTCTCGGACCGCTGCACCGTCGGAGCATTCGATAAAATGCATCATAGAATAAAATGAGTTGAGGGACGGCTGCCTTCCCCCCGCGTTGTACTCGCCCGAGGAAGCTTTGCCGGTATCCGAAGGAGATAGCAATCATGACTAAATCGGCGATCGCGATTTTGACTGCCGCGCTAAGCGCCCCACTCTCGGCGCAATGGTTGAATTACCCGACGCCCGGCATTCCTCGCATGGCCGGCGCCAAGCCGAATCTCACAGCGCCCGCGCCGCGCACGGCCGACGGCCATCCCGATTTTTCGGGCGTGTGGACTAAGATCTCCCCCACCTATAACCGCAATATCGCAGCCGACCTGAAGCCCGGAGAAGTTCAGCCCTGGGCGGAAGATTTGGTTAAACAGCGGCTGGAAGACCTCGGCAAAGACTACATGAACGTGCAGTGTGTGCCGTTGGGTCCAGGGTACGCCACCGGCGCGGATAGCACGGGCCAGGAGATGGTGAAGATTGTCCAGACTCCCGCGCTCATTCTCACTCTTAACCCCGATCTCACCTATCGCCAGATTTTCATGGACGGCCGGAAGTTGGAGAAGGATCCCAATCCGAGCTTCATGGGTTATTCGGTGGGGCGTTGGGACGGCGACACGCTGGTGGTGGAAAGTTTCGGATACAACGACCGCACCTGGCTCGATCACGATGGCCATCCTCACACCGAGGCGCTCCGCATGACGGAGCGATATCGCCGCCGCAACTTCGGCAACCTGGACCTGGACGTGACGTTCACGGACCCCAAGGCGTACAATCGTCCGTTCACTGTTTCCGTCCGCGCGGAATTGGCCCCCGATACCGAACTCATCGAATGGATCTGCAACGAAAATGGCAACCGCGTCCTGGGGCACTGGGTCGGCAAAGCCTCCGACGAAGAGAAAACCGCGGTGAAGGTAGCCCCCATGGTTTTGGCGAAGTACGTGGGTACCTACGACGAGCAACCCCGGCTGTGGAGCGCGACGGGGGTTCCCCGGATCGTTACCATTAGCGTTTCCGGCGATACCATCTACGGCGACATGGACGGGCGAGGCAAGGTGCCGTTGATCGCTCAGTCCGAGACCGAATTCTCAGGCTTGTACGGACTGGGCGTCGAGTTCACCAGGGACGCCTCCGGCAAAGCGACGCGGCTTTTCGTGAAACACGTGTCCGGAAATTACCTGTTCACGCTGCGGAAATAGACGGCGCGGGCAGACATTGAAAAAGGGGACAGACCGCTCTGTCCACTCCCACGCTCCTACGCGAAATCAGAAATTTACGGCCGGGGACAGAGTAGTCTGTCCCGCTTTTTCAACGTCCTCCTAAACGGCCGGCCGGAACTTCCCGACGTGTCTGGCCAGACGCTCCGCGATCTGGCCGAGCGAGCACACTTCCACCGTTTTGATCAGCTCTGCGAAGACGTTCCCGCCCGCGTCCACCACCTTCCCGAGCGAATCCAGAGCGCGCTCAGCCGCAGTTCGATGGCGTTTCTTGAACTCCTTCAGCCGCCTCACTTGCAGTTTCTTTTTCGCGGCCGAAGTGCGCACCAGTTCGACTCCCGGTGTCGCTGCGCCTTCCGCGTCGTGATAGCGATTCAACCCGATCACCGGACGCGCCCCCGAATAAATCTGTTGCTCGTAGCGATGCGCGGAAGCCTGAATTTGGGCGCGCTGGTAGCGATTCTCCACCGCGGCCAGCACGCCGCCCAGCGCCTCGATCTCGCGGAATTCGGCGAGAATCGCGTCTTCCACCGCGCGCTCCACGATCTTCATCCCCGGCGATCCGGTCAGCGCGTTCATCATGTGCCGGAACAATCCCGTTTCTTCGAGCAGGATCGCCTGCCCGTTGGACGCCAGCCGAATCCATTCCTCACTTGGCGTGGTAAAGGGCTCGTCGGCGCTGTTGGAATGGCATGAATTGGTGGCGTTCGCGTAGGCCAGCATCAGCTCCGCGGCCGTGCGCGTCAGGTTGTTCTTGAACTCCTGCGCCACCAGCGACCGTCCGCTGGTTTGCGTATGCAGCTTGAAGACCTGCGCCCTGGAAGCCGCTCCGAACACGTCGCGCATGGCGATGGCCCACGTCCGGCGGCACACGCGCGCGAGCGCGAGGTATTCGATGTCGAGGCCGGAATCCAGAAAGAACGAAAGCCGCGGCCCGAAGTCGTTCACGTCGAGACCGCGCGCCTTCAACATCTCCACGTAAGCGAATCCGTTCGAAAGCGTGTAAGCGGCCTGCTGGACGGGCGTCGCGCCGGCCTCGGCGATGTGATACCCGCTGATCGAAACCGGATACCAGCGCGGCATCTCGCGCGCGCACCATTCGATCATGTCCAGCAGGAAACGCAGAGAGGGTTCCAGTGGGAACACCATCTCGTTCTGCGCCTGCACTTCCTTGAGGATGTCCGCCTGCACGGTTCCGCGCAGTTGCGCAACGATGCGCGGCCCGAAACGCCGCCGCGCCGCCGCCACGTACATCGCCATCAGGATGGGCGCCGGTCCGGAGATGGTCATGGACGCGGAGAATTTCGGCTCGCCCAGCGGAAATCCGTCGTACAAGCGCCGCATGTCCTCGACCGTATCCACCGCGACGCCGCCTTCGCCGACCTTGCCGAACACGCCGTCGGTATCGCTATCGAGCCCGTACAGCGTGGGGCCGTCGAAGGCCGTGCTCAGGCGAATGCTGCGCTGATGCCGTGTCAGATAATGGAACCGCTGGTTGGTATCCTCCGCCAGGCCGAAGCCGGAGAACAGCCTGGTAGGCTCCTCCTCGCGCGGCGCGGGAGCCTCGCCCTCTTGCGCGAGCGGATCGAGATACAACTCCGCGTACGCCGCGTTCATGTACGGAAACTCTCCGGGGACGCCTTCGCCGTAAAGATAGCGCGCGATCTCGCCGGGCTCGTCCGTCTGCGGCAGCGCGAGCCTCGGAATCTTCAAGCCCGTCGGCGTTTCCGCAGTTGCGACCGACGCGCGCAGTTCGTTCCAGTGTCTGAGAATCCGGCGCCGCGCCGCCGCGTCCGTCCGCGCTTTCCTCGCTTGCGCCTCGACAAAACGCGCGTGCGATTCCACCGCCCCGCAAACGCGTTCCAGCACGCTCATGCGGTAATCCTCCGGAACAATTCGTCGACGCCGGGATCGCGATGGTGTTTCGCGACCGTGGCGATCAGGGTTTGTCCCCGCCCGTTGCGCTCGATCCGCCGGTCGATTTCAAGCATCGCCGCTTTCGCGCGCGCCAGGTCGGATTTGTTGACGACGATGCTGCCGGCTTCCTCCAGCATGGCGATCTTGTGCAGTTGCAGCCGGCTCCCGTAATCCGGATTCATGACCAGCAACGTCTGATCCACGTGCGCCTTCGCGAAGGGCGTGGCCTCCTGCCCAGTGCCGACCGTTTCGACGAAGATCATACCGAAGCCCCCGCCCGCCAGAAGGTCGAGCGAGCGTTCGCTCGAAGGCGCCAGTCCCCCGGCTCTTCCCCGGGTCGCCAGGCTCCGCATGAACACGCGATCGTCCTGCGAGTAAATCATGGCGGCGCGATCGCCGAGCAGTGCGCCGCGACCGCGAACACTGGGGTCGTGCGAAAGAATCGCGATACGCAGCGCCGGGTCCGCGTTCAGCAGCCGCAGCACCAGCTCATCGATCAGCGTGGTCTTGCCGGCCCCTCCCGGTCCCGTGATGCCGATGATTTTCGCCGTCCCATTCATCGTCTTCTTAGGCGCAGCGTCGCGATGCGTCTCCACCTCGGTCAGCTGCTGCGCCAAACGGCCATCCCCGGTTGCGTCTCGCCGTCGCTTGAGCGCACGAAGCCCGCCATACGTCTTCAAAATCGTGTCGACGATCGACGCAAGCGGAGTGCCCGCGAAGAAAATATGATCGACGCCCTTGCGCCGCATCTTCGCCGCGTCGGCCTCGGAAATGGTCCCGCCGCCGCCGCCGAACACCCCGATATCCTGGGCGCCAAGCCCGCGCAGGCGGTCGATCACTTCGGCGAAAAACGCCACGTGGCCGCCGTTGTAGCTGGAGATCCCGATGGCGCGCACGTCCTCCTGCACGGCCGCGCGCGCGATGTCCTTGGCCGAGCGATGGAAGCCCAGATAAATCACCTCGACGCCGCGCTGGACCAGCTCCAGATTGATCGTATTGATGGCGCTGTCGTGCCCGTCGCAAATCGGAACGGCCGTAAGGATGCGGATGGGCGAGGGCATCGAAAAAATCGCGAGCGCAATCGCTGGCGCGCAATCTCTAATGTAGCGCGCGGTTTCCGTGTCAGCCGAGCCGTTTGGATTCGGCCCCGTCGGGGAGCCGGCTGCGCATTCCGACTCCCTTTCACGGCCCCACCCGCCGGCCGTCGCCGCCGTTTCAAACGGCGCGAAGTGGTCCGTGCGCACGCTGGTGTGGGGCGGGCCCAAGGACAGCCTGCTGTACGATCTGAAATGGTACGCTCCGCCGACGTACGGGTCCGCTGCGTTTTACGCGTCGGGGAATCCCTCGGGGAAGTTCAGGTGTGGGCCTGTTCTAATGCGTTGGCGCTCATCCGCGACGCGGCGATCCATGCGAATGCGTACCTCACCATCCCGATCAGCGAGGATCAGCACAAGCTGGTGCTGTGCCAGCTCGGCCCACCGCCGGCCAGGGACGTCATGGCAGCAGCGGTTCCGGATTCCACCGGCAACTAGTGCGCCGCGGCGTTCGCGGCGGCCTGCCGCAGCGCGGCGGGCTCCGGCTCCGGCAGTTTCATCACGAAGCGCAGCGAGAACGTGACCACGGCTGAGACGAAGGCCGGCACCGCGGCCGCGTAGAACAATTCGCGATTGGTCCAGTGCAGCGCCATGAGTTGGCCGCCGACAAAGGGTCCCACGATCGCCCCGATCCGTCCGATCCCCAATCCCCAGCCGATGCCGGTGGAGCGCAGATACGTCGGATAAAACAGCGCGGCCAGCGAATTAATCCCGGGCTGCCCTCCCACCACGCACCATCCGGCGATGAATATCGCGGTGAATAGCAGCGCCGCCGAAAGCCCCGGCTGGCCGATCGCCGAGATGCTCAGGCTGGCGCACAAGAACGACACGAACAACGTCGGCACGAATCCAAAGCGGTTGATGAAGCGCGTCGTGACGAACGGCCCGATGGTCCCGCCCAGCTGCACCATGGTTCCGGCGAGCACCGCCATTCGCGTGGTGTAGCCCGCGTCGCGCACCACAGTAGGAATCCAGCTCGACAGGAAGTACAGGTTCAGCAGGTTCATGAAATTCACCACCCATAACAGCAGGGTCGTCGCTGCGCGTCCCTCGCGGAACAGATGCGCAGCCGCAGCGCCCTTCAATTTTTCCTCCGCGACCACGAATTCGGCCGATTCCGGCGGCGGCGCGTGCGGCTCCATGCGCGTCAGCCATTTGCGAATGGTGGCCTGGCTCTTGCCCCGCAGCACCAGATACTGCATGGATTCCGGCAGGTATCTAAACATCAGCGCGGCGATGACCAGCGGGATCACGCCGCCAAAGTAGAACACCGACCGCCATCCGAACAGAGGGATCAGCCAGGCCGCCACGAATCCCCCCAGCGCGGCGCCCGCCGTGAAACCGGTGCCGACGATCATCAGGATGATGATGCGGCTCTTCTTGGGGCTGTACTCGCCCACTAGCGCCGTCGCGTTCGGCATCATGCCGCCCAGGCCGATGCCCGCGATGAAGCGGATCGCGAGCATCTGGTTTATGGTATTCGCCTGTGCCGTGATCAGCGTCAGAACGGCAAAGTACAAGGAGCCGGCGATCAGCATGGGTCGCCTGCCGAAGCGGTCCGCCAGCATGCTGCATCCCAGCGACCCGATCAGCACGCCCACCAGCGCCGCGCTGAACACCGGACCCAGCGCCGAGTTGGGAACGCCCCACTCCCGGATCAGCACCGGCGCGACGTAGCCCATCGCCTGAACGTCGAACCCGTCCATGATCAGGCACAGCGAGCACAGCACGATGATGCCCCACTGAAACGACCCGAGCTCGCTGTCGTACACGCGCTGCGAGACGTTGATCTTGGTTTGTGTTTCCACTTCAGTCTCCTGCGGCGTCAAGAGGGCACCACTCATGATAAACCGAACCGCGAATGTGGATGAGCGTACCTCGCTTACTTCGCCAACCCAAGCAATTTCTCCGCGTTGGTCCGTCCGATCTTCGCGCGATCCGCTTCCTCGATGCGGGCGCGATCGAACCATTCGGCGCCGTGACCGAGATCCTCGAAGGGCCAGTCGACGCTGAACAGAATCCGGTCCGCGCCCACTTCGCTCAGCGCGGCGGCGAGTGTCTCGGTATGAAACTGCCCGCTGGTAGTCAGGTACATATTGTGGCGCAGGTATTCGCCGAGCGGCTTCTTCGCCGGAATCCCACGCGGCGTCCTGCGCAAGCGGTGATCGATGCGCCAGATGTTGTATGGAATCGTTTCGCCCAGGTGCCCCAGGATGACCGTGAGCCGCGGATAGCGATCGAAAATGCCGCTCGCCATCAGCCGTAGCGCATGGATCGATGTTTCCGCGTTGAACGACCACGCCGATCCCAGAAACCAGGGATGCCCTTCGTAGTGCTGCGAGCGGCTCGGCAGGGGTTCGCGCGGATGCAGATAGAACGGCACGTGGAGACGCTCCACGGTCGCCCAGAAAGCCTCGTAGCGCGGTAAATCGTAGTAGATCGCGGAATCCTCGGTGTCTTTTTGAGAGAATCCATTGACCAGCGCGCCCTTGAAGCCGAGATCGGTGACACAACGTATCAGCTCGCGGGTCGCTGCGTCGGGGTCTTGCATCGCAAGCGCGGCGAAGCCGTGAAAGCGTTTCGGATTCTTGGCGACCTGCTCGGCCAGATAATCGTTGGCTTGGCGCGCCAGCTCGACCGCGCGGCGCGTGTCCCACACGGCCTGGACCGCGATGGCGTTCAGCGACAGAATCATCGTTTCGATGCCGTGCTTGTCCATCTCCTCGATGCGCGTCTCGTGAATGTCCACCAGCCGGTGCTTCATCTTCGGCCAGATCTCCGGCGTGAAGTAACGCTCGGAATCGTCGATCGTATCCGGCAGCGCGAAGTGATCTTCGAGAGTGATCTTCCCAGTCATGGTTGAGTTGGAGCGCACAGCGACTCCTGTCGCATTGTGCGCGTTTTATTCAAGGTAAGCCCCGTCGATCGCTCTGCCGGCCAGCCATTCGCGGCCATACCGATAGATCGCTTCGACCTCCGGCCCCTTCAAACCCGGCATATTCATTTTGAGCTTGCAACCGATGCTGGCTTGCAGGTATCCCAAATGCCGGTAGCCGACTGGAAACGTCGCGAGCAGCTTCTGATCCAGTTCCAGTTTCGCCGCAGGATCCACCGGATCCAGGCGGTCTTTTTCGTAAATCGGACGCCGCAGCACCATGCCCCAGCGCCCGTTGCGCTTCTCCAGAAAATCGAAAAAGCGCCCGGTGCAGACCACGTCGCACGGGACGCCGTGGACCTCGGCGCGCTGCGAAATCGTCATTTTGACTTGAGAAATGGCCCGATTCCCGGCCACTTCGATGGTCTGGCCGCCGAGAAAGTGCAGGATGCTGACGCCGTGCTCGAAGCCGTGGCGGCTGGCCGCGATGAACTCGTCGGCCGAGCCCTGAAACCACGTGGCGTACATCTTGCCGTCGTCGTGCCACACCGTGCGAAAGCGCTCCCAGTCGCCGGCGTCGCGCCACACCACCCAGTTTTCAATGAGTTCGCGAATGGCGAGGCGGTCTAAGACAGTTGGATCGTCCATGAGTTTGTTCCAGAGCCGGAACAACTAGGGTAGCGCGTACATTGCGTTTTGAGGAAACGTGCAATAAGAGGCTTGCTGCGCGCGCGGTTCAGTCAGTAGCCGTGAACTCAAAGCGCCCATTCCGAGCCGCGACCATAGGGAGCGGTAATATACCAGGCTGCGTCCGCCGAACGGCCTAATTGCTCAGCACCGCCGGCTGCTTCGCCAAGCTGCCATCCGCGAGATTCGCCCGTGATAGAAAGTAGCCCGCTTGCGGCGCCACCGGCTCCAGCTTCAGCGCCCGCATCATGGATCGCGCTGTGCATACCGACGCTGAGGTCACCGGCAATCCCAGCCGATCTTCCACCCGAGGAATCGCCGCGAGCGACGGCATCTGCACGCACGCCGAAATCACGACCGCGTCCACGCCAGTGGTGTTCAATCTTTCGACATCGCCCAGCAGATCCGCGGGATTGCGGCGGCCCACAGCCAGATTGTCCGCAATACACAGCGCGATGGAATCCACCACCTGAATGCCTTCGTGGCGGATGTAGCCGACCACCAGATCGGTCAGGGCCTGCACGTAGGGCGTGACCAAGGAAACCGATTTCACGCCCGCTAGCTTCAATTCATTCACCAGCGCGCCGGCCGAAGTGATGATGGGCGCGTCGCAGCCCTCGGCCTGCATGCGCTCCGCAAGCCGCGCTTCGGATTCGCGATGATATCCGCGCCCCATGGACATGATCGCGACCAGGCACGCATATCCGGCCACGTCGACGCGCGCATCGGCGAGTTCGGTGGCGCAGCGCAGGCTGTCGCGATCCATGGCCTCCAGCTCTTCCTTCACCACTTTCTTCATGCGCATGCGGCTCGAATGAAACGTGAAGCGGACCTCGTCCGGACACAGGCGCTCACGCGCCGCGAAGATCGCCGGGATCTCCGTCTCCATGGTGGTGTTCGAGCTCGGGACAATCTGCCCGATACGGATGGATCGCGTGGTGCCCGACATGCTGCCTCCTCAAACTTACACAACCGCTCGACTGAGCCGCGATCGTAGGGAGCGGTTATTTCAACCCTTTTCCGCCGTCCGCTATGCCTTTACAGCTGTTTGCCCCGCCGGCTGTCCGGACGACGCCCCCGATTCTTCAAATCCCGCCGCGGCGCGCACCTTCACCGTCATTTCACCGATCTTTTCGACGTAAGCGAGCAGCGTATCGCCCGGCTCGATCGGCCCGACGCCCTCCGGCGTCCCCGTGATGATCACATCGCCGGGATACAGCGTATAGAACAGCGAAGCCATCTCAATCAGCTCCGCGACGCCCAGAATCAAATATTTCGTATTGGAGCTTTGCTTGGTCTGGCCGTTGATCTTGATCCACAAATCCAGCTCGCCCGGATTCGGAATTTCGTCGGCAGTCACCAGCCAGGGCCCCAGCACCGTATAACTGTCCGCCGATTTCCGGAAGCTGCGATCCTCGGACCCGCGAATCGAAATATCCAGGCCGATCGAGTAGCCCGCGACGTATTCGAGCGCGCGGTCTCGGGAAATCTTATTGCAGGGCTTGCCGATCACCACGGCGAGCTCCACTTCATGATCGTTGCGCCGCGCCAGGTGCCGCAGCGCGATGCCTTCGCCGGGTCCAACTAAGCTGCTGTTCGCCTTCAGAAACAGGCCGGCCTTGTGAATCGTCAGTGTGTGCGAGGGATTGTTCGAATGAATCTGCACGTCGGATTTCGCTTCATCCAGATGCTTTTGATAGTTGACCGGCGCAGCGACGATCTTTCCTGGATTCGCCACCGGGCTGAGCAGCGTCAGCTCTGCGAGCGGAACCGAAGCGGCCGACGGAAGGACCTCGCGGATGCGCGCCGTCACCCGATCCAGATTCGCGATCATGACGTCGTACGCCGGCAGCGGATAGTGGTAGCCCGGCAGCACGTCCAGCGCCGCCGTAACGTCTTTCACCAGCGCTCCCCCCACCACTCCCAGGCGCCCATATCCGAACCGGCAAATTCGCACGAAGAACTCTCCTAAAATAAACGCGACCGCAGTTTCGATGCCGGCCGCCGCGGGCCAACGTCGTGAAGTCATCTTACTATTAATCGCGACGCCTCACACTGTCTGATATATTACGTTTTGGTGCGACGCGGGCCGCGCGTCGTCGGGAGGGTCACATGAGAATCGGCAAGGCTGGATGGCTCGCGCTTAGCGCGGCGATCGCGTGCGCTCCGGCGTTCGCGCAGGTCGATTTCTCCGGCGAATGGGCGCCCAGGTTTTTCGAAGATCAACCCGAGCGCGTCCCCGGCCCCGAGCTCGGCGATTATCTCGGCATCCCCATCAACGACGCGGCACGCATGCGCGGCGACACCTGGAGCGCTTCGCTGCTGACGCTCCCGGAGTGGCAGTGCCGCCCGCATTCGGCCGATTACATCTGGCGCGGACCCTCCCAACTTCGCATCTCGAAAGAAGTCGATCCGGTCACCCGCCAGATCACGGCGTTTCATGCCGAGTGGCTCCGCTCCGTCGACCGTCCGATTTATCTCGACGGCCGCGAGCATCCGCCCGATTACGCCCCGCACACCTGGGCCGGTTTCTCCACCGCCAAGTGGGATGGCGACGTGATGACTGTCACTGTGACGCATCTCAAGGAAGGCTACGTGCGCCGCAACGGCCTCGCTCGCAGCGAAAAGGCCAAGCTGACCGAGCATTGGATCCGCCACGGCGACTGGCTGACCGTGGTGACCTACGTCGACGATCCCGTGTATCTCACCGAGCCCTTCGTCCGCAGCACGGATTACGAGTTGGACGTGCACCAGCAGATTCCGCCCTATCCCTGCGAGGTGGTGCGCGAAGTGGAGCGTCCCAAGGGGGCGGTGCCGCACCTGCTCCCCGGCACCAATAACATGGTGAGCGAGTTCGGCGTGCGCTACGGCGTTCCCTTCGAGGCGACCCGCGGCGGCGCGGCTACGATGTATCCCGAATACCGCAAGAAGCTTCAGGGAGCGACGGCAAAGAAAGTCAAAGATTCCGAAGCCGGTGTTTTTTGAGTTCGTCCTTGAGCCTTCGCATGGCCAATATGACATCATGACCAAGTCATTTTTTAAGACGCGACTTCCGTTCGCGATGAGCCTAGCGGGTCTCATGATCTTCGCAAATTTGTCCGCCGCGCAACAGAATCGGGCCCCGAACGCGGCCCCCGCGAATAACTCGAACGCCGAGATCTCCGTGCTGCCCGTCCGAGGCAGCGTTTACATGTTGATTGGCGCGGGCGGCAACATCACCGCTTCCATTGGACCCGACGGCGTGCTGCTGGTGGATGCGGGCCTCGAAAACATGGCCGCGAAGGTTCTGGCCACAGTGAATCGCCTGGGCGTTGAACTCGAGACCAAGGGATTGCCCAACGTGAACGTTCCGCCTCCCAAGCCCATCCGCTTCATCGTGAACACGCACGTGCATCCGGATCATACCGGCGGCAACGAGTTGCTGGCGAAATCCGGGCGTACTTTCACCGGTGGCAACGTCGCTGGGAACCTGTCGGACGCGGGTGACCAGGCCGCCGTCTACGCCTACGAAACCGTGCTCAACCGCATGTCCGCCCCCGGTCCCAACGAGCCCAAGTTCGCCTTCGGCGCGTATCCCACCGACACCTATCACATCGACGGCATGAACTTCAGCCACTTTTTCAACGGCGAGGGCGTGCAGTTGATCCACGCGCCCGCCGCGCACACCGATGGCGACACCATGGTGTATTTCCGTTTCTCGGACGTGCTCGCGACCGGCGACATTTTTCTGCCCGCGAGCTACCCGATCGTCGATCTGGACCGCGGCGGGAGCCTGCAGGGAATCATCGACGCGCTCAATCACATGCTCGATATTGCGATCCCCGAATATCGACTGGAAGGCGGCACCATGATCGTGCCCGGGCACGGACGCCTGTGCGACGCCGCCGACCTCGCCTATTACCGCGACATGGTGACGATCGTCCGCGACCGCTTGCAGGACGCCATCAAGAGAGGGAAGACGCTCGATCAGATCAAGGCCGCCAAACTCACCTACGATTACGACGGCATCTACGGCGCGACCACCGGCTTCTGGACCACCGACAAATTCCTGGAGGCCGCGTACAAGAGCCTGACCCAGAAGAAGGATCAAAAGTGAGCACACGGAGCAAGTCCGTCATGACCGGCGCGAAAATGTGTGGGGCAAGATGGGCGCGTGGAGCAGGATTATATCCTGCGCGGGTTTTTCAAACCCGCCCATATAAAATTCCGTCGAAGGAAATGTGGGCCGCCGCCTTCGCAGTGATATTGATGCTGCCCCTGAGCGCATTCGCCCAGGGAGGCCGCGGCCAGGCCCCTACCACGGCGAAATCCATCGCGCCCATCGATCTCACCGGCTACTGGGTCTCGCTCGTCACCGAGGACTGGCGCTTTCGCATGATGACGCCCGCGCGCGGCGATTATCCCAGCGTGCCGCTGAACGTCGAAGGCCGCAAAGTCGCCGACGCATGGGACCCCGCCAAAGACGAAGCGGAAGGCAATCAGTGCAAGGGCTACGGAGCCTTCAATCTCCTCCGCATGCCGGGCCGCCTCCACATCACCTGGCAGGACGACAACACGCTGAAGCTCGAAATGGATACCGGGATGCAGATGCGTCTGCTGCACTTTGGCGGCTTGCCGATTTCGGCCGAAGCCTCCAGCCTGCAGGGTAATTCCATCGCCACTTGGGAATTTGCCGGGGGCCGTCCCGCGCGCGGAGGTCAGAGCCGGGGGGGCTCGCTCGCCGTGGTGACCGGGCACGTCATGCCCGGCTACATTCAGAAGAACGGCGTGCCCTATGGCGCGAATGCCGTGATCACGGAGCACTTCGACATCACGCACGAGCCCGACGGCAAAACGCTGCTGATCGTGACCGAGATGCTGGAAGATCCGCAATACCTCGCGCGCCGCTTCCAGCGCTCGACGCACTTCCGCAAACAGGATGACGCCACGGGCTGGGATCCCTCGCCCTGCTCGGCCAAGTAGCGATCCGTGGGGGCACGGCCAAGGGTCTGCCCCGTAAAAGTTCCACTGAAACTAGCGAGATTCCGGCCAAAGTTGACCTTTCCGCGCCTACTGTGTTAACGTGATTGCTTCGGACGTGGGAGTCGTCGCTCGCGGCCGATGCTCGTCCCGATCCCCGAAAACCCAGCATGCAACAGACGCTCGAAGCACTGGTAGGCATCCTGCAAAAGGCTGTCCCCACGATTGTGCTGCTCCTGTTACTGCACTTTTATTTCAAGGCGATGCTGTTCGGGCCGCTCGAGAAAATTCTGAAGCAGCGCGACGCGCTGACCAGGGGCGCGCGCCAGTCCGCCGAGGAAAGCCTGGCGTCGGCCGAGCGTAAAACGGCCGAATACGAAGCGAAATTGCGCGACGCCCGCGGGGAAGTTTATCGCGAGCAGGAAGAGATCCGGCGCCAGTGGCTCGACGAGCAGGCCGCGCAGATCGAGCAGGCGCGCGATCGCGCCGCCGCCGCCGTCCGCGACGCCAAATACGTAATCGCGCGGGAAGCGGCCTCGGCGCGTACAACTTTGCTCGAAACCAGCGGCGCGCTGGCGGATCGAATCGCGAGCGGCATCCTGAGCCGGAGGCGGTCGTGAAACGCTGGGCTAAACATGTGGCGACGATCCTGCTTCTCGCGATGGCCGGGGCGTGCGTCCTGCTGGCGCAAGAAAGCACTCAGGAAAGCGGTGGGGCCAAAAAGGAATCGCCGGAACCGTCGGCCGCGTGGAAGTGGGCGAATTTTGTGATTCTGGCGGCTGGGCTGGGATACCTGATCGGCAAACACGCACCTGGGTTATTCCGCGCGCGCACGGCCGAAATCCAGAAAGACATCGCCGAGGCGCAAGCCGTGAAGCGGGATGCCGAGAGCCGCGCCGCCGCGGTGGATGCGCGCGTCCAGGCGCTGGGCGCGGAAATGGAGCGATTCCGCGAGCAATCGAAAATCGAGATGCAGCAGGAGGGCGACCGCATACGGCGGGAGACCGCCCGGCAGATCGCGCGCCAGGACGCGCAGGCCTCGCAGGAGATCGAATCGGCGGGCAAAATCGCGCGCCGCCAGTTGAAGGAATACGCCGCCAAACTGGCTGTGGACCTGGCCGAGCAGCGCATTCGCACGCGCGTCGACGCGGCGACCGAGAGCGCGCTGGTGGATAGCTTCGTCGCCGACCTGGGGCGCGAGGAGTCGAAAAACTAAATGGTATCGGTCGCCGCCGCGCGTTACGCCAAGGCACTGGCCGACGTGGTCGCTTCGAGCGCGCTCGACGCCGCGGCGGTGCTCGCACAGTTGCGCTCGGTGGAAGCGTTGATCGAAAACTCCGCGGATCTGCGCAACGCGCTGGCTTCTCCGGCCGTCGCGCCGTCGCGCAAGCGCGCCGTGCTCGCGCGGCTGCTCGAGCCCGTGAACGTTCTGCGGCAGGTTCGAAATTTTACGTTTATCGTCAGCGACCATCGCCGCACTCCGGAGTTTCCGTCCGTCGTCGAAGCCTTCGAGCGGCTGATGGACGATAGGCTGGGCTTCGTGCGCGCCGATGTATCGAGCGCTCATGAAATGAACGAGGCGCAGAAGGCCGTCCTGGAAGCGCAGCTTTCCCGCCTGTCCGGGCGCAAAGCGAGACTTCAATTTACGACCGACCCGTCGCTGCTGGCAGGCGTCCTCGCGCGCGTGGGTTCGACGGTTTACGACGGCAGCGCCCGCGGCCAACTGGAACGATTAAAGGTTAGACTGGGGAGCCGCTAAGCGCGTGATCGAAAACGCGGCGCTCTCCGGCAAGGGAATTTATGGCTCAGATTCAGGCGGATGAGATCTCGCGCCTGTTGCGCGAAGAGATCGAGAATTACGAGAAGGCGGTCAACGTCGCCGAAACCGGCGCGGTGATTTCCGTCGGCGACGGCATCGCCCGCATCTACGGCCTCGAAAACGTCATGGCCGGCGAGTTGATCGAGTTCACCGGCGGGGTTTCCGGCATCGCGCTGAACCTGGAAGAAGACCAGGTGGGCGCCGTGCTGCTCGGCGAATATTCCGGCATCAAGGAAGGCGACGAGGTCCGCCGCACTGGCCGCATCATGTCGGTTCCGGTGGGCGAAGCCATGATCGGACGCGTGGTGGACGCGCTCGGCGTGCCCATCGACGGCAAAGGACCCATCGAAGCCAAGGCGTACAACCCTATCGAGCGCATCGCGCCCGGCGTGGTGGACCGCCAGCCGGTGAAGGAGCCGATGCAGACCGGCATCAAGGCCATCGACGCCATGATTCCGATCGGCCGCGGGCAGCGCGAGCTGATCATCGGCGACCGCCAGACCGGCAAGACCACGGTGGCGCTCGATACCATCATCAACCAGAAGGGCGGCGACGTGATTTGCATCTACGTCGCCATCGGGCAGAAACGCTCCACGGTGGCGCAGGTGGTGAAGTCGCTCGAAGACCACGGCGCCATGGAATATACGATCGTGGTCGCCGCGACGGCCTCCGATCCCGCGCCGATGCAGTACATCGCTCCCTATTCGGGATGCGCAATCGGCGAATATTTCCGCGACAGCAACCGCCACGCGCTGTGCGTGTACGACGATCTTTCGAAACACGCCGCGGCGTATCGCGAGATCTCGCTGCTGCTGCGCCGTCCTCCGGGACGCGAAGCGTTTCCGGGCGACGTCTTCTATCTGCACAGCAGGTTGCTGGAGCGCGCGGCGAAGCTTAACAACGAAAAGGGCGGCGGATCGCTGACGGCGCTGCCCTTCATTGAAACGCAGGCGGGCGACGTTTCCGCCTACATTCCGACCAACGTAATCTCGATCACCGACGGCCAGATCTACCTGGAATCGGACTTGTTCAACGCCAATGTGCGCCCAGCCATCAACGTCGGCATTTCGGTGAGCCGCGTCGGCGGCAACGCGCAGATCAAAGCCATGCGGCAGGTGGCCGGTTCGCTCCGCCTGGACCTGGCGCAGTACCGGTCGCTCGCGGCGTTCGCGCAGATCGGCTCCGATCTCGATAAAGCCTCCATGGCGCAGCTGACGCGCGGAAGCCGCATGGTGGAAATCCTGAAGCAGGGGCAGTTTTCGCCGCTGCCTATCGAGCAGCAGGTGCTCATCATTTACGCCGGGACCAACGGCATTCTGGACGATCTGCCGCTCGACCAGTGCCGCGCCTTCGAAATTGGCTTGTACCAGTTCGTGGAAAACGCGCATCCCTCGATGCTCACGAACATTCGCCAGCAGAAAACTTTGGACGACGCGCTGAAGTCGCAGATGAACGCGGCCATTCAGGAATTCAAGACGAGCTTCGTGCAGCGGGCGTCCAAGTAAAGCTTCCATGCCCAGCTCGCCCGGTTTTTAGATGCCTAGTTTAATCGACATCCGGCGGCGCGTCCGCTCGGTGCGTAACACGCAGCAGATCACCAAGGCCATGAAGATGATCTCGGCGGCGAAGCTGCGCCGCGCACAGGATCGCGCGCTGGCCGCGCGGCCCTACGGAGCCATGCTGCGGCAGGTGCTGGCCAACGTCGCGGCGGCTGCGGGGCAAAGTCCCGATTCCGGCGGAAATGCCCTGCTTGCCGTGCGTCCGGAGAGGAAGGTGCTGCTGATCGTGGTGACCGCCGATCGGGGCCTCGCCGGTGCGTTCAATACCAATCTGTTGAAACTCGCCCAGCGCTTCGCGATGGAGAATCGCGACAAGCAACTGGCGTTCGAGACCATCGGGCGCAAGGGCCGCGATTATTTCCGCAAGCGCGGCGCGACGATCGCCGGCGAGTATCTCGACATGATGCGGCAGTTGAACGTCGCCTACGCTGACCAGATCGCCGCGAGCGTCATCGAGCGGTTTTCCAAGGGCGAAGTGGACGCCGTGTACCTGTTCGTCAACGAATTCAAGAGCGTGGTGGCTCCCAACCTGAGCCAGACGCGCCTGCTGCCGATCGAGGTGCCGGCTACCGGGGCGTCCATCGATTACATTTACGAGCAGAAGCCCGAGGAGCTGCTGGGCAGCCTGCTTCCGAAATACGTCAAAGGGCAGATTTATCGCGCGCTGCTGGAATCGGTGGCGGCGGAGCATGCCGCGCGCATGACTGCCATGGACGCCGCCAGCTCCAACGCAAGCGACATGATCGACAAGCTGACGCTGTACATGAACCGGGTCCGCCAGGCGAGCATTACGCGCGAAATTATCGAGATCGTCAGCGGAGCGGCGGCGCTGGACTAGGAACTGAGCTGCGACGGTAATGGAGCGGGGACGAATGGGAAAAATAGGGACAGTCAGCCAATTTCGCGCCGAGGCACCGGAAAAACGGGATTGGTCCAGCTGCGAAATTGGAGACTGTCCCCATTTTTCCAGAAGGCAGGTTTTATGAACGCAATCGGAAAGGTAATTCAAGTGGCCGGGCCGGCCGTGGACGTCGAGTTCCTGGAAGGGCAGATCCCCGTGATCCGCACGGCCATTCGCATCACCAGCGAGGGCTTTAACGTTCCCGAGCCCATCAGCATCACTTGTGAAGTGGCGCAGCACATCGGCGAGAGCCGCGTGCGCACCATCGCGCTCGAACCAACTGAAGGCCTGGTGCGCGGCATGAAAGCCGAAAGCCTGGGCGAACCGGTCACGGTTCCGGTGGGCAAGCAGACGCTGGGCCGCGTGCTGAACGTCATCGGCGAACCGGTGGACAAGATGGGGCCGGTCAACACGGCCAAGCGCAATCCCATTCATCGCCAGGCGCCGCTATTCGACGAACAATCCACCGAGTTGCAGATGTTCGAGACCGGCATCAAGGTGGTCGACCTGCTGGAGCCGTACCTGCGCGGCGGAAAGATCGGACTGTTCGGCGGCGCGGGCGTCGGCAAGACCGTCATCATTCAGGAATTGATTTCGAACCTGGCTACCAAACACGGCGGCGTTTCGGTGTTCGCCGGCGTCGGCGAGCGCACGCGCGAGGGCAACGACCTGTGGCTGGAGTTCCAGGAATCCGGCGTGATCGATCCGCACGACTATACGAAATCCAAGTGCGCGCTGATTTACGGGCAGATGACCGAGCCTCCCGGCGCGCGTTTGCGGGTGGCGCTGACGGCGCTGACGGTGGCCGAATATTTCCGCGACGAAGAGAATCAGGACGTGCTGCTGTTCATCGACAACATTTTCCGGTTCACGCAGGCGGGCTCGGAAGTATCGGCGCTGCTCGGGCGCATGCCGAGCGCGGTGGGATACCAGCCCAACCTGGCGTCCGAGATGGGCGATCTGCAGGAGCGCATCACCTCTACCAAGAACGGCTCCATCACGTCGGTGCAGGCGATTTACGTGCCCGCCGACGATTACACCGATCCCGCGCCGGCGACCACGTTCGCGCACCTGGACGCGACAACCAACCTGTCGCGCTCGATTTCGGAAATGGGGATTTATCCCGCCGTCGATCCGCTGGCGTCGACGTCGCGCATCCTGGATCCACGGATCATCGGCGACGATCACTACAACACCGCGCAACAGGTGAAGCAGATTCTGCAGCGCTATAAAGATCTGCAGGATATCATCGCGATTCTGGGCGTCGACGAGCTTTCCGACGAGGACAAGCTGACTGTGGCGCGCGCCCGCAAGATCCAGCGCTTCCTTTCGCAGCCCTTCAACGTCGCCGAGGCGTTCACCGGCCGCAAAGGCAAGTACGTGAAGGTCGCCGATACCGTGCGCAGCTTCAAGGAAGTCGTCGAGGGCAAGCACGACGAAATTCCGGAGCAGGCGTTCTACATGCAAGGGTCGATCGACGACGTGCTGGAGACCTACGAAGAGATGAAGAAGAAGGGCTAGAAAGTGGGGCAGGGCTTCCGCCCTGGAGCCGCCCTTTCAGGCGGCTAAATATCGAGCCGGGCCGAAGCCCGGCTGCAGCCCGGAAGGGCTGCCCCACAATTAGGGTTGGACATTCTATTTATGGCAGACAGTTTTCAAATTCAGATCGCGACGCCCGAGAAGCTGGTGCTCGACACGCAGGCGCAGTCGGCGCAGATTCCCGGCCTGGACGGCTACATGGGCATCCTGCCGGGTCACGCCGCGCTGCTGAGCGAGCTCGGAGCCGGGACGCTTTCGATCACCAGCGGCGGCAAGACGCAGGATTTCCAGATCTCCGGCGGATATGTCGAGGTCCGCGACGATCATGTCAGGGTGCTGGCGGATAAGGCGGAATAGGCGGGCTGATTCATCGCGAAAATGCGCTGAAGATTTTGCCCAGACTGAAGGCGTAGTTCCCATTTTCGAATAGACACACTTATCCCACACACACGGTTCGCCCGTCAAAATATGTCTCCCGGCGAACATCGGCATACCTGCCGACGCTGCATCCCGCCTAGCGGCCGCCCTCATCGCTCGGCGATTCGTACCACGGCTAATTCATTTGTCCCCCGAGGCGGACGGTTCGGTGGTGTCGAACACTGCTCCATCTGTAGCGGCTCGGTTTTCCGGCCCGCTCATTAACATTCGCGGTTCTGTTGCTCCTTTATTTCGGAAGCGCGCTTCCTGCGGTTGTTAACCCGCGCGATAGGCGGGCTGCCGTTTTGTTGCGCGACAGGCGCAGCCGTTTATTTCCCCGCAACGGCGTGGGTTCGCAGTAACGCTCGCGACCCTCGGCACGCACTAACGCAAGTGGCCTCGGTACCCACTGACGCAGGGACCTCGGTGCTGTAACGC
>DASYXM010000063.1:0-99718 GCA_035934795.1 Bryobacteraceae bacterium
TTCTGCGGGACCCGCTGCTCCGCCGAGATATAGCTGAACACTCCACTTTGTTGTTGGTCGTCGCCTCGCATAAAACATAGACGACGCAGTCTGTTCCGGCGTCACGTCGGAATCCGCCTTTTTTCCGCAACCTGCTAGGAGGATGCTGAAAAAACCCTAATAACCGCTCCCTGTGGTCGCGGCTCACAGTGGGCGCTTTGTATTTACAGCGTCTTGCCGAGCCGCGACCACAGGGAGCGGTTTACCTCGCGCGTTTTTCAGCAGCCTGCTAGGAGGAAATGGCGTTGGTTACGGCCGAATCAACCGACGCGGGGAGGTCAAATCCGCCTAGAGTCGATGCATATTTCGGGAATAGCCGATCGCGCAAGACAAGGAATCTCATTTCGATTAGGCGGCCGGCAACGCCGCCTACGACGAATGCGCCGAAAAAATAGAGGATAAATTCCACAGGCTTCGATAGATTCAACGGCCCAACGATCCAATTCAGCGTGGCCACGTGAAACAGATAGACCGAGTAACTGTATCTGCCCACCCAGGCCAGGGGGTATAGGATTCGCGGGCTGGGCCGATTCAGAATCCAAACCAACAAGCCGCCAAAGCCGAGGTATAGACTCGTCAATCCGATACTCTGCATGGGCCAGGATTCGAGCAAGAAAACCGCGCAAGGAAGGAGTAGCAGCAAGCTGACCGGCAACAAGAACCACATTCGCGAGAGCGCCTGAAATCGCGCCGGCCGAAAATAATACAGGTACGACAGAAATACGCCGAAGAAGAGAGAATCGAACCGCGTTACACCCCGGCCCAAGTGCAGCAAGAAGGTGGCTGCCATCGAGACGATCGGCACCTGGGAGCGGGGACCGGCGATATTCAGGTAAGGCCCACTCCACCAGATCATGGCGCAGCGCCACAGCAGACAAACAATGCCAATGCCCAGCACAAACCGCGGCAGCAGGCAGACATTGCCGCGTTTTCGGATCATCCAGGCCAGCAGCAGCGGTAGAAGCAGATAAAAATGTTCTTCTACCGCCAGCGACCATGTGTGAATCTGAATTCCCGCGAAATAACTCTGGAAAAAGAATGCCTCGATCGCAATCCGCCTCCAGTCGAACGAGCTCCAGCCGTAATAGAGGATCGTGGCGATCAGGAGCACGTAAAAGCTCGGGTAGATTTTGAATGCACGTCGCACGTAGAAGCGAACTATGTCGAAGCGGCCGCGCTCCTGGTACTCGGAAAACAGAAGACCGGCGACGAGAAAGCCGCTCAGGACGAAAAAGAGGTCGACCCCGGCCCAGCCGGCTCTTTGCCACAGGCGCATCGCCGGCGAATCGACCCATGGGCTGTGCCGGCCGAGCACTCCGATGATCGCCACAGCTCGCAGAATGTCAAGCTGCGTGTTGCGGAACCGGGGCGAGGAGTCAGCCGAAATTGCCATTTTCGCTTCGAAATATCATCGAGTGTAGCACCGATGCTTCGCCGCGCGCCGATGAGAAGGGACAGGTGCATCCGCGTTCCGGGTAGTGCGCTGAGCGCACTGCCGGCGGTCCGCGTGGCGTGCTGGCGTGACGTTCCACGTGTTAACGTTGGTGATGAGAGCTTGCCTCTGCGGCCGTGCGCGGCCACGCGGTTATTGCGAATGGGTTTGCGGGAATGAGCAGGTTTAAGGGCACATACCGGCCGGAGCCGGCTACGTCGGACACCGCCGTCGCGATTTCACCCGCCCCGTCCCCGCGTTTTAAGGCGCCACGTGCATCCGCTGCTGGGGCGGCTTCGCCCCGCCCCGGCGCTGCCCCTCCCTCATTGGCGCAACGTTTTGGGTTCTTTTTTCTGGTCGCGTACCTTCTGGCCGAAGTCGTGAACGGAGCGGCGCATCGCTTTACCGGAGGATCGACGTATATCACGTGGGTGTGCCTGGCGTTTCTCCCGCTGTTGCTGTTGGTCAACGGCAGGCTGCTCGCATCGCTCCACCTGACGGTGGGAAAGATGTGGGTTTTTCTGGCCGTCTGGATGATTCTGGACGTGGCCACCAGCGTCTACAAGACGGGCAGTCTTCTGCTTCTGTGGAACTACGTGCCGCGCTCGCTGATGCTGTATTTTTTCATCACCTCGTTTGTCGCCACGGTGACCGACAACCGGCGTCTGATGAACGTCAACATCCTGGCAACCGTACTGCTGATGGTGAACTGCGCGGCGTTCGGCTCGATGAAGTCGGGGCGGCTGGAGGTGCCCGACAGCCTGTTCTTTGAAAACGCCAACGATCTGGGGCTTGCGCTGCTGCTGGGCATGTGTCAGGCGGCTTATCTGTTTTTTCTACCCGGCATTAAGCCTAAGCTGTGGGGACTCCTGGTCGCGCTCGGCTCGCTGTATTACATGTTGAAAACGGGCTCGCGCGGCTGTTTTGCCGCCCTTCTGCTGACGGGATGCGTGGCCTTTTTGCTGAGCCGGCAAAAGATCGCATTCGGAGTGGCCGGGCTGGTGAGTCTGGCCGTGGTTCTTTTGGCGACGCCGGATGAAATGCGCCACCGCTTGACGTTCATTGTTACAGACCCCACGACCGTGCAGCTGACTACGGAGGACGAGATGGGTTCCTACGGCTCCCAGATGGTGCGCCAGCGCCTGTTCATGCAAAGCCTTGAGCTGACGCTGCGGCATCCGCTGTTCGGAGTGGGCCCGGGCGACTTCCCGGTGGCGATATACGAAGATTTGAAGCGCGTGGGGAAGCGAGCCAACTGGCTCGGCACCCATAACTCCTATACGGAGGTTTCGAGCGAATGTGGATTGCCGGCGCTGTTCGCGTATCTGTGGATCGTCGGATGGACGCTCAAGACCTCCTGGAAAATGTATCGCAGGCCGGTGAGCGGACCCGCCATGAATGCCGTGGCGGGGCTGAGCTATTCCCTGTTTATGGGCACTCTCGCCTACGCGAGCGCCACCTTCTTCTTTCACTTGGCGTATGCCGGCTTCTTGCCCACCCTGAGCGGCTCGGTCGCGGCGCTGTGGAGCGCGACCCGGAGCGGCGACGCCCTGGGCACCGTCGCGCCGGCCGCCTGACGTTCCCGTGAACTATGTGCGGAATCGCTGGGTTCGTCTCCCCTGATCCTCCGCCAGACGCCGCGCATGTGCTCGCAGCGATGACCGGCGCGATCCGCCATCGCGGCCCCGACGACAGCGGGATTTTCGAAGACGGCGCCGTGTTCCTGGGTCACCGCCGCCTCAGCATCGTGGACCTGGCCGCGGGGCATCAGCCGATGACCAGTCCGTGCGGCGCGACCACCATCGTCTACAACGGCGAGATCTTCAACCATGCCGCCGTGCGCCAGCGCCTGGAGCGCGCGGGACACCGCTACGCCACCCGTTCCGACACCGAAACCATCCTGCACGCCTACGAGGACGAGGGTCCGGCCTGCCTGCGCCACTTCCGGGGGATGTTCGCTTTCGCGTTGTGGGACGCCCACGCGCAAACACTGTTCTGCGCCCGCGACCGTTTGGGCATCAAGCCGTTTTACTACTTTTGGGACGGCCGCCGGTTTGTCTTCGCGTCGGAGATCAAGGCGCTGCTGAAGCACCCATCGGTTCCCTGCACTTTCGAGGACGAGCTCCTGTCCGAGTATCTGGGCTTCGGCTTCGTCAGCGACGAGCGCACGCTGTTTCGCGGAATTCGCAAGCTGATGCCGGGCCACTGGCTCAAGATTCAAATGGAGGACGGCCGCGTGAGCCTGCGCGAGGAATGTTACTGGGCTACGCCTGCCGCCTCCTCACCCGCGAAGCCGCCCTCGGATTTAGAATGGATCGCCGAAACGCGCCGGCGGCTGGAAGAGACCGTCCGCATGCGCCTGATGAGCGACGTCCCGCTGGGCATGTTCCTCAGCGGGGGCGTGGATTCGAGCGCGATCGCGGCCCTGATTTCGCGGGACCGCTCCGCTCCGCTGAAAACCTTCGCCGTGGGCTATCGGGAAGCGCCCTTCAGCGAATTGCGCTACGCGGCCCAGGCCGCCCGCGCCGTGGGGTCGGAGCATCATGAGGTCGTCATCGGACGCGACGAATTTTTCTACGCGCTACCGAGCCTGATCTGGCACGAAGACGAGCCTATCGCGTGGCCCTCCAGCGTCTCGCTGTACTTCGTTTCGAAGCTCGCGGCTACTCAGGTGAAGGTCGTGCTGACCGGAGAGGGCGCCGACGAGCTGTTCGGCGGCTACGAACGTTATCGCTGGAACCTGCTGAACAGCCGCGCTTCCGGCGTGTACTCCCACCTGCCCGTTTCCGTGCGAAAAACAATTCGCGGGCACCTGGCCACCACGCGGCTGATCAAGGGCTCGCTGCGCCGCAAGCTGGGCCACACGTTTCTGGGCCGGGAACAGGCGTTCGAATCGCTGTTCCTCGACAGTTTTTACTGCGCCTTTTCGGAGCAGGAGCAGCTGTCGCTGTTGCGCGGCGCGCACGGACCCATGTACGCGAATTACATGCGTCATTGGCGGGCCAATCCGCAGGATTCGGCGCTCGCGCGCATGCTCTATGCGGACCAGAACACGTACCTGGTCGAGCTATTGATGAAGCAGGACCAGATGAGCATGGCTGGTTCGCTCGAAAGCCGCGTGCCGTTCCTGGACCACACCTGCGTGGAATTCGCGGCCACCATTCCGGATCGTCTCAAGATTGCGGGAGGCGTGCAGAAATACGTGCTCAAAGAAGCCGTGAAAGATTTGCTGCCCCCCGCGCTGATTCATCGCAAGAAGATGGGTTTCCCGACGCCGCTGCGGGCCTGGCTCGGGGGTTCCGCGGGCGCCGCCACCACCGCGCTGCTGGTGGACGGTAGCGGAGGGCTGCTGCAAGAATACGTGGAACGGCCGGCGCTGGAGAGCCTGCTCGAGCGACACGCGTCGGGCGCCGAGGACGCCACCGATCGCATCTGGCGTCTGCTGAACCTGGAAATCTGGGGAGACATTTTCTTCACCGGCCGGGGGGAGGATCGCTGGCGGGAATCCTTCGCGGCGCTTTTTGGCGCTTCCGGGTTGGGCGCCTCCGATGAAGGCTCACCGGCCGCGGCCGCACCTGCTTCGGGCGCCGCATGAAAATCCTGTGGGTGAAGGCGGACTTTCTCCATCCCACGACGCGCGGCGGCCAGATCCGGACCCTGGAGACGTTGAAGCGGCTGCACCGGCGGCACGAGATTCACTACGTCGGGATCGAAAATCCAGCCGAGCCGGAAGGCGTCGCGCGCAGCTCGGAATACTGTACGCGAGCGTATCCCGTGCGGCATTCCGTCGCGGACAAGAACTCGCTGGCCTTCGCCGGGCAACTGGTGCGCGGCTTGTATTCGCCGCTGCCGGTGGCCGTCGAGAGATACCGCTCCGCCGCCATGCGCCAGAGGATCGCGGAGCTGACCTCGACCACGTGTTTCGGCGCCACTGTGTGCGATTTCCTGTTCCCGGCGCTCAATTTTCCGGATCTCTCCGGCTGCATCCTGTTCCAGCACAATGTGGAGGCGGCCATCTGGCGACGCCACGCCTCGAACGCCCGCGATCCCCTGCGGCGCTGGTATTTTCAATTGCAGGCCCGGCGGATGGAGATCTACGAGCGGGAAGTTTGCCGCAGCGTCCGCCGCGTGATCGCGGTTTCGGCGCCGGACGCCGCCGCGATGCGCGACGGCTACGGGACCTTGAGGGTCGCTTGGGTGCCCACAGGCGTCGATGTCGAGGCGTTTGCACGGCCACGCGGAAACGAGCTGCGCGAGAGCGAACCGCGCGATTCCCCGCCCGCGGATGTGGTGTTCCTAGGCTCCATGGACTGGATGCCGAATCAGGACGGGGCGCGCTGGTTCGTGGAGGAAGTGTTCCCGCGCATTCGGGCGCGCAAGGCGGATTGCACGGTCGCTATTGTGGGGCGCCGTCCCGATCCGGCTACCCGATTTCTCGCCGAGCGCTTCGCGGGCGTTACCGTGACGGGTACGGTGGACGACGTTCGTCCGTATTTGTGGGGCGCCCGGATCTCGATCGTCCCGTTGCGCGTCGGCGGCGGGACGCGGCTCAAAATTTACGAAGCGATGGCGGCCGGCGTCCCCGTGGTTTCGACGGCGATCGGCGCCGAAGGGCTGGACGTAAGTCCCGGTGAAAATATTTCGATCGCCGATACGCCCGGCGATTTCGCAGACGCTTGCGTGGCGCTGCTGGAGGGATCGGATCGCAGGGAATCCATGGCGGCGAAGGCCCGCGAGCTGGTGCACGCGCGATACTCCTGGGACGAGGTAGCCAAGTGCTTCGAGCGCCTGTTAGTCTGACCGGAGTGGCTCGCCCGAGTGTCCGTCGCGTGGCCTTGCACGTTGCGATCCTGGCCGCCCTGGCGACGGTGTTCGTGGGTTGGGCCCTCCGGCAGATTTATCCCTGGCCGTACCTTTACGATGAGGCCGACTACATGTACGCCGCCACACAGAGCGCGGCCGCGAATTATCTCGATTCTCCTTCCCAGCCGCTCGCCGGCTTCATCCGCATGGGTCTCCGCGAGGGCCGCGATCCCGCCCGGCGCGGATCGCTTTCCGAGTTCATTCGAGCGTCGGGGGACGTCAATTTCTATCGCCACTGGCATGGTCCACTGTACTTTTTCTGGCTAAAGGCTATGAGTTACCAACAAGCCGCCGCGCCCGCGGTACGGACGTGGTTCATCGTGTTTCCGCTCGCGACCATGCTCGTGATTTACTTCGGCGCGTTGTGGATTTTCGCGCCGCCGGTGGATCTTCCAGCCGCCGTGCTCAGCGCGACGCTGTTCCTATGGAGCTACCCGGTGTCGCGCTCCAATGAAATCGCCCCTCATCAGATGTACGCGCTGTGGTACGTGCTGGTATTGATTCTCCTCGCCAAGCTTACGACTACGCCGCTCGCCGCGACCGGCGGCGACGCGACGGGAGCCCGGCGCTACTGGTACGCGGCTGTAGCGTTCACCGCGGTGGCGTTCGCCACCATGGAGATTTCGTTCACGCTGGTGGCGGTGCTGTTGATTCTGGCGTGGCGCGAGCGCAAGACCCGGCAGTTGGATAAGGCATGGGTGGTACGTTCGCTGCTGCTGTTCGCGGGTGTCGCGACCGCTCTGTGGCCCATGGGCTTGCTGAAACTGAGCGTGATTAAGTCGTACCTGTTCATGGCGTATCTGGCGGTGTTCCGGTCCAACGCGTGGGGCGACCTGACGCTGGCCGAAGCGTGGCGGTCACGGCTACTCGAATCTCCCGCGGAGTGGCTCCTGGTTGCGGCGGCGCTAATCCTGTTTCGCCCACGTCGCGACCGGGCGGCGTTTCCGGCGCTGCTGTATTCGCTCATCACGCTCGCCGCAATGTTTCGCGTGAATTCGGATACGCCGCGCTATATGTTTCCGTATCTGGCGGGACTCGATATGCTCGCGGGATTCGTGCTAGCGGAACGGATCGCCGGCCTGCGCGCACCGTGGCGCTTGGCGGCCGTCGCGGGGCTGGCCGTTGTGCTGGGGATCGATACGGCGCGGCAAGTGGCGGCGCATCCCGTGAATCCGGATCTTCGTCCACAAGCCGTGCTCGATGCGGTGCGCGAAAATCGTTTCAACGACCGTCCGCTGCTGGTTCCGCTCGGCGATTTTCCCATGCTGCACTACTATTTCCCGCGTGCGACGCTGCATTCGTACACCACGCCGCAGCCCCCCGAAAACGCGGAGGAGATTGCGCTGCTGCCGGGAAATCCGGTCCAATGGCGCATTCCCGAAGCTCCGGGACGGTAGGTGGGCTACAGTGAAAACAGAGCCGCCGTGCCGGAAAATGTAGCCACCAGAAATATCGCGTCGGTGGACGTAGAGGATTATTTCCACGTCGAGGCGTTCGCCGGAGTGATCGAACGTGCCCGCTGGGCGGAATATCCGCCGCGCGTGGAAGCCAACACGTATCGTTTACTCGATCTGTTCGACGAGTGCGGCGTCCACGGCACATTTTTCATTTTGGGCTGGGTGGCCGAGCGATTTCCGGCACTGGTTCGGGAAATTGCGGCGCGCGGCCACGAAACCGCGTGCCATTCCTACTGGCATCGCCTGGTGTATTCCTTGACGCCCCAGGAGTTTCGAGAAGACACCGGGCGCGCCAAGAGACTGATTGAAGACGCCGCGGGACAGGCGGTGACCGGCTACCGCGCGCCAAGTTTTTCCATCACCCGGCAATCGTGCTGGGCGCTCGAGATCCTGGCGGAGCTCGGTTTCCGCTACGATTCCAGTGTCTTTCCCATCGAGCACGACATCTACGGCGTCCCGGACGCCCCGCGCGGTCCGTTCGAGATCGCAACCGCCGCGGGCCCCATCATTGAATATCCGATGTCGACGTTTCGTTTCGGCGGCGGGCCCAACCTGCCGGTCGGGGGCGGCGGCTATTTGCGAATTTTCCCGGCGTGGTACACGCGCTATGGCGTGCGGCGCGCGTGGAGCGAAGGGCTGCCGGTCATCAGTTATATGCATCCGTGGGAAGTGGATCCCGCGCAGCCGCGCATCGCGGCTCCCTGGAAAAGCCGCCTGCGCCATTACACCAATCTCGGGTCGATGGAGTCGCGCATTCGGGATCTGTTCACGCTCGGCGAATTTGGACCGTTTTCGGGGAGTCCGCTGGCTCTGGAAGCCGCGCCCTACGATTTCGCGGCGTCCGCACCGTGAGATCGCCGCCCGGAGGGCTGGCCTCCCAGGAAAATCCGGCGCGTCTGCTATAAGTAGAGTGGTCAGCTCAAGGCTGCGGCTGTTTCGGCGCTTCGCCGCGCATGCACAGAGTTGTTCGCACGGCCGATGAGGGGAAGAGGGTGGCATTTCAAACGTCTGCATGAAAAAAGACACCATGCCGCAGGTGGCCCAGTTCTGGAATAACGTCGCTGCCGACTTTGACGCCATATACACCGGCAACAAGAGCCCCGCGGGACGGGCGCTCGACAAATGGCTGCGCAAGGACATGTACCAGCGCTTCGACTGGGTGATGCAGTCCTGCGGCGACGCGAGAGGGCTGAGCGTTTGCGACGTGGGCTGCGGTTCCGGCCGCTTTTCGACGGAACTCGCGCGGCGTGGCGCGAAGGTCACCGGCGTCGACGTGGCACCCGAAATGTTGAAGCTGGCCAAGGCGCTGGTCGAGAAGGAAGGAACCGAGGACCGTTGCGAGTTCATCAACGCCGACGTGATCGATTGGACGGCTCCGCGAACCTACGACATCAGCATTGCCATCGGTTTTTGGGATTACATTCAGGACCCGCGCGAGCGCCTGCGCCGCATCCGTTCCTTCACGCGCGGGACGTTCCTTTCCGCGTGGCCGCGTCTGTGGACCTGGCGCATGCCGATTCGCAAGGCGCGTTTGCAGGTTCTAGGCTGTCCGGTGTATTTCTTCCGCAAGCCGCAGATTTACGCAATGCTGCGCGAGTCCGGCTTCGAAGTCCGAAGCTGTAGGACCATCGGCAAGCTGTTTTGCGTGGACGCGCGCCCGGTCTGACATCGTGGCCGCACTGTTTTGGATCGCCCTGGCCGTGCCGTTCTACGCATATGTGGGGTATCCGCTGGTGCTGGCCGCGCTCGGAATTCTGATCCGCCACCCGGTGGGGAAGGGGCCGATGCAGCCCACCGTTTCCCTGCTGATTCCGGCCTATCGTGAGGCCGCGGTGATCGAGGCGAAGATCCGTAATTCGCTGGCATTGGATTATCCGCCGGAGCTTTTGGAAATCGTGGTGGCGTGCGACGGCTCACCCGATGAGACGCCGGCGCTGGCCAAGAAGATAGCGGACGGGAAACGCGTCCGTGTCCTCGACGACCCGGTGAATCGCGGCAAGATCGGTGCGCTGAACGCGAGCGTCCCACAGCTCGATGGCGAGATCGTGGTTTTCTCCGATGCGGCCGCCATGCTGTATCCCGACGCGGTCTCGAAGCTGGTATCGAATTTCGCGGACCCCACGGTTGGCTCCGCCGGCGGGAAGTATACGGTGGTGAAGGCCGACGACGTCGCGACCGGCCGCAGTGAGGATTTCTACTGGCGCTACGAGACGGTTGTCAAGACGATGGAATCACGGATTTCGAGCACTCTCGGCGCGCACGGACACTTGCACGCGATCCGCAAGGACTTGTATCCGTTCCCGCCGCCGGGAACCATCAACGACGACTACATCATCCCCACCTCGGTGATGGCGCGCGGGTATCGCGCCGTATACGATCCGACCGCGATCGTCTACGAAGAGGCGCGGGAGATGACCGGCTTTGGACGGCGCGTCCGCATCATGGCGGGCAACGTCCAGCAATTGCGCGAAATCAAGGGATTCCTGTGGCCTCTCCGCATTCTGCCGTTATTCTTTTTTGTCTCTCACAAGGCGAGTCGATTGATCGTGCCGTTCGCCATGGTCGCGATGCTGATTTCGAACGCCATGCTGGCGGGAACGCCGCCGTATGGAATTCTGTTCGCGTTGCAGGGCGCGTTTTATGCGCTGGCGATGGCCGGGATGTTGTGGAAACTGCGGCCGCGTCTGCTGGCGCTGCCGTATTACTTCACGATGATCAACGTCGCGGTGTTTTTCGGAATGTATCACGCGCTGACCGGCCGGCGGACGATGCCGTGGGAATAGCTCTCATGGAAATAACGGGTCGATTCATTCCGCCCGCGCGAGCAAGTGGCGTTCGACGCCTTGTGCCGTCCGGATTTCGATTTCCGTTTCGGTCAACGAGATCCCTTGCGTCGATCCCGTGGCGTCGAGCCACGCGACGAGACGAAGTGGAAACGATCCGTTGCACCGAACGCACAACACCGTTGCAGGAAGCTTTGTTCCATACACCGGCGACGTCCAGGAATCGGGGACGAATGAAATCCCGGGAGAGGTTTCGGCGGAATCTTCCGTGGACGGCGGGAAATGCAGCAGGCCGCGCGCGGTGGCATCGCCGAAGTGCCAGAATTGCTCGGCTAAACGCGCTCCTGGTGGACCTTCCAGATCGTCGACAATCAGGATTCTCCCGGGTGAGATCCAGTGGATGGTGCGCGCGTGCGTGACACCGCGATAGCGGCAGAACGCTTTGAGAAAGGGCGCCTCGGCGTTCCAGGCCAGCACGCCGGTTTCGGGGAGATCGCGCCAAGCAAAGGGGCCGGCCGGAGTCGCTTGATCCAGGCCGTCGACACGGACGGTGTTATGCGCCGCAGTGCCGCGAAAGCGGTCGCGCCAGAGAGGCTCGCCGACGTAGGTGTAGGTCCCGGGATCGATCAAAATTTCGCGTACGCCGCTGCGATGGACGATCGAGAGCGCGTGGGCGTGCCCGTGCCCGGCGCGCGCCCATCCGAAGGCGCGGGTATCGACGACGGAATGTTCGTCGCCCTGCGCGACCACCGCGACGCCGGCGTCCGCAAAGAGACGGGCGCCCTGCCAGGATTTCCAACCGGGATGAGCGTGTTCGAGAACCCGTGGCCCGAGCCACCATACCGCCATGTCAGAAAGATCCTCCGGATCGCAAGGCCAGGCGGGTTCATCGAGGAGACCAGCGGCTAGCGCGAGCGTCGCGCGTCCGAAAGCCCGGCGATTGCCCCACGGATGAAACAATCGTCCGCCGTCGTCGTCGCCGAGGCACGGAATTTCGCCGGTGGGCCCCAGCAGCGCCCATAGATATTCGGCCATCTTCCGCAAGATACTTCCAAGTTCGACCGAAGCGCCGCCATTGAGGACGGCATAAAGCAAGAACGTGTCGAGCGCGTAGACGTGGTAATAAGTCGACTGCTCGAAATGGCTTCCGTCGGCGCGGACCTGAGCCCGCAGTTGCTGTTCCATGAGGCGCCGCCCGAGCTTTGCCCAACGCCGGCCGCGCGGCGAGGCTGCGAAATAACCGCCCAGCACGACGAGCGCGAGAGCTTCTCCCAACAAATGCGTATTGGGCGAAAAATAAATGGAAAGATTGCGCTCCAGATGGCACGCGCTTTGATATAGCCCGCGCTGGAGCCGCGCGCGAAGCTCCACGGGCAGCGCCGCGCCGGCCAAGTGATCGATCCACATCCAGGAAAGGGCGCGGAAGGCGACCTCGAGCGCGCTCGCCCAGTTGATCCCGCGGCCGTAGGGGTTCTGCTCGAACCAGCTTTCCAGCAGGCGCGCGATCTCGGCACAAAATTCGGGACGACTAGTAAGCGTCCAGGCTTGCGCGAGGGTCACCAGATGCTGGTGACGATTCAGCTCCCACACGATCTTGTGATCGCCCACGCGCGCGGCGTCCAGATACGGCAGCATCCGGAAGTAAGACGGCGGGGATTCGATTTTATGAACGGGATCGCGACGCCAGCGTACGTCGCGGCCGGTATCGATTGTGTAACCAAGCAGCGGGAAACGGCGCGTCAGGATTCCCTCGGCGACCTCAATCAATCGCCGCGCCCACGGCGTCCCGCGCAATGCGCTGGCGACTGCTTCGGGTGGCGGAAAGGACTTGACTCCGGGTGGCTCCGGGAGCGGAGGAAGTTTGGGAGCGAAACAAAACGCGAGTGCATTGCCGGCTTCCTGGGCCAGGCGAAACCGGATTTCTGCGAGGCTGCGCATGTCAGCGATCAGTCAACGCGGTTCGCATGGGCGGGTCAGGTGCGGTAGAACGCGGCGATGGCTTCGGCGACGCGGTCCACATCTTCCGGCGGAAGCTCGGGATAGACGGGCAGGGACAGCGCCTCCCTCGCGCAGCGCTCGCTCGCGGGGAAATCGCCCGCGCGATAGCCCAGATTGGCGAAGCACTTCTGCAGGTGCAGCGGCAGAGGGTAATAGATCTCCGTGCCGATGCCCTGGGCGGAGAGCGCCGGCCGCAATTCGTCGCGCTGCGGGCAGAGCAAGGTGTACTGATTAAAAATATGCCGCGTCTGATACGGGGCGGCAGCGGGCGCGACTACCGGCGTGGCGAGTTCGCGGAGCTTCTTGGTATACCGCGCGGCGTTGCCTTGGCGGGCCGCGGTCCAACCGTCGAGGTATTCGATCTTGACGCCGAGGACGGCGGCCTGCAAGGCGTCCAGCCGGGAGTTCAATCCCACCCATTCGTAAATGTACTTGGCGTGGCTGCCGTGGACGCGCAGCGCGCGCAGGCGGTCGGCCAAACCATCGTCGTTCGTGGTGACCATGCCGCCATCGCCGAACGCGCCGAGATTTTTAGTGGGGAAAAAGCTGAAGCAGGCAAGCTCGCCGAGGCCACCGGCGCGGCGGCTCTTGTATTCCGATCCGATGGCCTGGGCCGCGTCCTCGATCACGGCGACGCCGCGGGCGCGGGCGAGAGCCACAATCGGATCCATGTCGGCGCACCCCCCATAAAGATGCACCGGAACAATCGCGCGAACTTTCGGATGACGATCGAGCGCGTCTCCAAGCCGTGCGACGTCCATATTGAACGTGTCCGGCTCGATATCTACGAAAACGGGTTTCGCCCCCGCATGCACGATGGAGCCGGCCGTCGCGAAGAAGCTAAACGGCACGGTGATCACCTCATCGCCGGGCCGGATTTCGAGCGCCAGCAGCGCGAGCAGCAGGGCGTCCGATCCGGAGGCACAACCAATCGCGTGGCGGACGCCGCAATATTCGGCGGCTCTGCGCTCGAACGCGAGCACTTCCTCACCCAGGATGAAGTGTTGGGAATCGAGCACGCGCTCGATCGCCTGCCCTACCTCCTTCCGGAAAGTGGCGTACTGGGCCCGGAGGTCGAGCAGAGGAACGGGCGCGACGGCGCTTTTTTCAGCTGTTTTCACAACGTTTTTCGGCCAATGCGTCAAGCTCCAGTGTAACCGGCCCGGACCCAGCCGACTGGAAAGACCGGTTCAAGATCCCGGTGCGCGTTCCGATAAGGCCCCTGTACGAACCCCGGGGAAGGATTCCCGGCCACATATTTTCAAGGAGAGAAAAAACAATGGCTTTCGATATCAATACAAATATCACGTCGCTGCAGGCGCAGCAGTACCTGCGTATCACCAGCAATTTCCAGGGCCTGACCATCAATCGGGTCACCTCGGGATTGCGCATTATCAATTCCGGCGACGACGCCGCGGGCCTGGCCATCGCCAACGGCTTCCGGTCGGACGAATCGGTGCTGACGCAAGGCGTCCGCAACGCCAACGACGGATTGAGCCAGTTGCAGACCGCCGATGGGGGCATCAGCAACATTTCGCAGCTCCTGGACCGCGCGCGCACGCTCGCCACGCAATCGTCCTCGGGCGCCTTCACCGGCGACCGTACCGTCCTGAACTCGGAATTCCAGAGCGTCATCACCGAAATCAACCGGCAGGCGCAGGCCATTGGTTTGAACTAGGGCGGGACATTTGCCACGGTGCTGAGCGTGTTCATTGGCGGCGGGAAAGCCTCCAACGGCATCAGCGCCACCACCAACGGATCGATCACCCTGGATCTTAGTCAGTCCACCGTGGATGGCCAAAGCCTGGGTCTGAGCGGCGTGCAAGCGTCGGGAGCCGCGAGCACCGACATCGGAACGGGCAGCGCCACCAGCGTGCAGAATATCCTTGCCAATGCCACGAACGCGGCTTCGATCTCCAACAACACGACGACGTTCGATTTCACGGGACCCGGATTCTCGGATACGTCCGGATCGAACACCATCAAAGTCGCCGTAAATCTTACGGGTGTAACCAACAGCGCTACGCTGGTGTCGGCGGTCAACCAGGCCATCGCCAACGCCGGCAACGGCGCCAGCCAGCAGGCGACCGCCTTCAAGAACGCCAACATCGCCGCGGCTATCAACACGGATACCAGCGGCAAACAGCAGTTGACCTTCAACTCCTCCGCGACCGCGTTCCAGGTGCAGGGCGGCGATCAGGTAGCCACGGCCCTGCTGGGCAGTTTTTCGAGCGGCTCGACGGGCACCGTCGCCAACGTGGCGGCGCAAGCCGCGGCCGCTTACAGCAATACGCTGGCGGCGACCGAGCACGTGAACTTCCGGATCGTGGGCGCGGGCCTCACCGGCGCGCAGGGCGAATTTACGCTGGCCATCGCCACGACCGACACCGTGACCAACGCCGTCGCCAACATCAACACCGCGATCGCTGCCAACGCCAGCCTGGCCGCGACGGGCATCCAGGCGGCGAACAGCGGCGGGACGATTAAGTTCACTGGGCACGCCGGGCAAAGTTTCCAGGTGCAGACGGCGGGCGACGTGGCCAACACACTCGGCTTCGGCACCTACGTCAACGACCAGGGGACGGCGGGCGGCACCGGCAACTTCGACTACAGCTCGCTGACCGGTCCCAACGCGGTGGTGGCCTCGAAAACGCAGGGCGTGCAGGTTTCGATCAACGGCGGCGCGACGATCGATCTCGGGACGCTGACCGGCGGCACAACCGAACTAGCCCAGATCAACAGCCTCAACGCGGCCTTCCAGGGCAACGCGGCGCTGCGGGCGGCCGGCCTGTCGGCTACCGACAACGCGGGCAAGGTCAAGATCTCGTCGAGCACCGGCGCAAACTTCCGTCTGAACTTCTACGGCGGTACCGGGGATGCGTTCGGGTTCGGGGCGTCACCGGCGGCCGGCCTGTCTTCGGCGGGGTACGTGGCCAGCGCCTACACGGCTAAAGACAGCGTGAATTCCACGGGGGCCCAGGAAAGCCAGAACGCGTCCAACAAGGACGTCTACCAATTCACGGGTTTGACCAACACCGGGGACGCCCAAACCGTCACCCTGACCGCGGTGGATGGCAGCGGCAGCGAGCACACCCTCAATGTGAACCTGACCACCAGCAACGCCAGCACGCTCGACCAGGCGCTGAGCACCATCAATAACGCGATCCTGCAATCCAACGACTCGACGCTGAAACAGATCGGGGCCTTCAAGGAAGCCGGCACCTCCGGAAACGTCAATGGCGTGGAAGGCGTCCGCTTCCTTAGCACGGGCAATTTCAGGGTCAGCCTGGGCGCTTCGCCTGCCAGCTCCACTGCAGGCGTGTCGGCCGGCGTGGCGGACGGCGCCACCGGAACGAGCGGCGGCGCGGTTCTGAGTTCGGTTTCGAACGGAGCCGGCTCCACAGCCGATATTAGCAACATCACGACGGCTTCGGCCGCCGTCGCCGCACTGGCCGTTTCGGTCACCAAACTCGGCCAGGCGCAAGCGGTCGTCGGACGCGGCGAGAACCAGTTCAACTACGCCATCAACCTGGCGCAGTCCCAGCTGACCAACCTGTCGGCAGCCGAAGCCCGCATCCGCGACGCGGATCTGGCGGCGGAATCCGCCAACCTGACCAAGTCGCAGATTCAGTTGCAGGCCGGCATCGCGGCGCTGGCGCAAGCCAACTCGGCTCCGCAGCAGGTGTTGAAGCTCCTGCAGTAACGTTGAAAGCGCTGTAAGTCGCGACGAAACGGCGTGAAAAGGGGGACAGACTACGAGCCTGTCGGAGAAAAGAGTTTCCGAACCAAGAATCAACGACTTGCCAGCCAGAACATTTCTGTAAGTTATTGATTTTACATTCGCCAAATTCTATCTCCGACAGGCTCCTACTCTGTCCCCCGCCGTAAATCTCTGATTTCACGTGCGTGCCTGGGAGTGGACAGAGCGGTCTGTCCCTTTTCACTTTGACCTAAAAGAAACCGGGGCGCGGCTCTTCGTGAAGTTAAAGCGTCCGGGTATAATGGGCGCTTTGACGCTCTCCATTGTCATCCCCGCCTTCAACGAAGAGCGCCGTTTGCCTTCCACACTGGACACCATACTCGGGTGGCTCGCCACCAGTCCGTACCGCGACGCCGAGGTATTGATCGTCGACGACGGCTCGCGCGACGGCACCGCGCCGCTGGTGGAAGCTCGGACTGGCTCCGACTCCCGCGTACGCCTCGTGCGGAATCCCGGCAATCGTGGAAAGGGTTACGCAGTGCGGCACGGGATGATGGAGGCGCGCGGCGAATGGATTCTGATGTCCGACGCGGATCTGTCCGCGCCCATCGCGGAGCTGCCGAAGTTGTTTCAGGGCGCCGCGGCGGCGAACGCGGCGATCGCCATCGGGTCCCGCGCATTGGACCGGTCGCTGATCGGCGTCCATCAAAGTCGCGCGCGCGAGCTCTCCGGCGTTTTCTTCAACCAGGTGATGCGCCTGATGACGGGCCTCGCTTACGCCGACACGCAGTGCGGATTCAAGCTCTACCGGCGCGACGCGGCCCGCGAGATTTTCCCGAGCCAGCTCCTGGACGGCTTTGGATTCGACGTCGAGGATCTGATGATCGCGAAGGTCCTCGGAATCGCCGCCGTCGAGGTTCCCGTGCGGTGGGACAACGTCGAGGGCACCAAAGTGAGCCTGGTACAGGGAGTGCGTTCGTTCGGGGAGCTGGCCGAGATTCGCTGGCACGCTCTGCGCGGCCGTTATCGTCGCGTGAGCTGACGCCGGATGGCGCACCCCGCAAGGATCGGCCACTCCG
Source organism: Bryobacteraceae bacterium (assembly GCA_035934795.1). Taxonomy (GTDB): domain Bacteria; phylum Acidobacteriota; class Terriglobia; order Bryobacterales; family Bryobacteraceae; genus Palsa-187. The sequence goes on from DASYXM010000063.1 coordinate 17,352, forward strand.
GCAGGGATGACTTCACCCGTCGGGGATAATTCTAGAAGACATGCGCACGTACAAGCTGGTGCTGGAGTACGATGGCTCACGGTTCTCCGGCTGGCAGACGCAGAATAACGCCCGCACGGTCCAGGGAGAACTGCAGCGGGCCGCGGATGAATTGTTCGGGACCGAAGTGGACATTCAGGGATCGGGCCGCACCGACGCCGGGGTTCACGCGCTCGGACAGGTGGCGCATTTGAAGATCCGCGCCGCTCCCCGAAATCTTACCTGTGCTGCGATCGTGCGAGAACTGAACGATAGTCTGCCGTCGTCGATCGCCGTGCTTTCCTGCGAAGAGGCGCCGCCCAGTTTTCATGCCCGGCACGAAGCCGTATCGCGGGCGTATTTTTATCAGATCTCGACGCGCAAGGCCGCGCTCTCCAAACGCTATGTGTGGTGGATCAAGGACCCGCTCGATGTGCCGCGCATGCAGGAAGCCGCCGCGCTGATCCCGGGCCGTCACGATTTCGCCTGTTTTCACGCACCCGATCCCACGCGGCAAGAGCAGTCCACGGTGGTGGTAGTGGATTCCGCGGAAATCGCGGTGGACGAGCACCTGATCGTGTTCCGCATCGAGGCGTCGCACTTTATCTGGAAAATGGTGCGAAGGCTGGTGGGCGCGCTGGCGAAGGTCGGCCTGGAGGAGGTCAGCGTGGAGCAATTTCGCGATTTGCTCGCCGGGCGCAGGAATCCCCAGCTGGACGTGGCGTCGTGGACGGCCCCCGCGTCGGGGCTTTTTCTCGAAGGCGTGCGCTATTAGGCGGACGACATTGCCCCGAATCGTCGATCCTCAGTCACGCCGGTCATCCCGAGGCAGTCGCCTCTAAAAGAGGCCGCTGAAAAACTCGTAGGTTGAACCGCTTCCTGCGGTTGCGGCTCCGTAAGCCGCTGTAAACATAAAGCGCCCACTACGAGTCGCGACCATAGGGAGCGGTTATAATTTTCAGCACCCCGCTAAAGCGTTCGGCAACACGCGAGCAAAAAGCAGACACCTCGCGCGCTAGCAATGACGAGGGCCTCGATATACGTCGAGGTTTCCGATTACACGGAATCCTGAAGCGTCTCTAACGGTGACGGCGCGAGTTTACCTGCCCGCTTTCTTCGCGGCTTCCGCGTCGGCCACGCGCGCGCCGCGCAGAGTGTTCTCCAACCCGTAATTCGCCTCATGGCAGGCGTACTCGTAGAGCTGGCCCGTCATCTTCGTCATGGACAGCTCGCCCGACCATGGTTTGGTCCACATCCCCGGATCTTCCACCGTGAATTGATAGAGGATCGTTTCCGGGTCAACAGGGGTGAAGCGTTCCACCACATGCAGGTTCTGGGCTCCCGGGAAAGGACTCAGGTCCGTGAAATTGGTGGTGTCGACCACCAGCGTATTGCCCTCCCAGTGGCCCACCGAATCGCCCAGCCATTGGCGGATGTTCTTGGGAATATGCGGACGCCCATCCACCGGAATCATGCGGGCGTCGTGGATCTCCTCGGTTTCAAGGGCCACGTATCCGGGCCCCTGTACGATCTGCAGATTGCTGTTATAGCGGGCGGGAAGCACCGGCGGTCCCACGCGAGCCATCGTGATACAACGCGCGCCCAACGGCCGGTTCTCCGGGCCGTCCAATTCATGGCCCTTTTCCTTTGCGGCCATGGCGGCGAGCCTCTTGCGCGCTTCCGCCGTCAGCGGAGGAATGGTTCCCTCCGGCCCCACGATCAGTGAGGTTCGCCGGTTCCAGGAAATCTTGGACTGGAGCCAGTCCAGTCCGAACTGGGCGTGATCGTAATGCACATTCTCGGCGGGTGCGCCTTCCACGCCTGAATGGTTCGCGGCCGGCTCACCCTCCTGGTCATCCAAGGCCAGGCGCTCGCGTTGCGCTTTTTGAACCGCCACCAATTCAGCGTCCGTATAGAATTCCTTCGCGCCGAGCTCCTTGGGGCGTTGCAAGGGTGTAACGCTGTTGTTGGTCCACACTCCCTGAAGGTCCGGTTGGCCGTCGGGCGTATGCGGCGGAGTAAACGCTGCCTTCGCCGCGGCTGCGGGCTTCGCCTTCGACGCCGCCGTCGTCACCTGTCCGGCGGCGGTTACAATCGCGAGCGCCAGCACGCTCACGCAAGCAAGAACGCGATTTCGCATTGGAAACCTCCCCTAGTCTGACACTGGCTAAAATACAGATGAATTACGTGGATGTCAAGGCCGCATCCGCGCATGCTCGAGATCGCCGACGAAGTCTTCCATTCCCAGTTTGGATTCGCCAACCACGGCGCGACCCGCGCTGGTTCAGTGAGCGAATCGGGCCTGCAACCCGCTGAAAGAAATGGAGCCACCCGCCGGGATCGAACCGGCGACCTGCTGATTACGAATCAGCCGCTCTACCAACTGAGCTAGGGTGGCCCTGTGGTCAGATTATCACACGGCTTGCTCAACGCGGCCCGGGTAGTGGGTCGTTTGACGGAGGAGCGGTCTACAAGTTCATCACCTGATACACGCATCGGAGACGTTTCCCGGCTGGGCGAATCGCAAGCGATTGTTTCCGCTGCAGAAATATTTCTTCCATCGAGGTCACTCACGGTTTACCAGTTTTTATGCGCGCGCGCCGCCAAGTGCCCCACAATCAATGGGATCGAGGTTTGAAAAATCACAACGCGTTTGCGGGCGCGTAGCGCGACTTTCCGGGCCTTCCCCACCCCAAACTAACCTCTTTTTTTAAATGCCCTCCAGGGCCATTTCCCGGCCCGTGGCGCGAATGCACGGTCTTACAATCGTCTTGTTTCGGCTTGGTCCAGTTTCGAGCCGCGAAAGTGAGGGAGCGGGGACGGTTCTCCCTCAAAATGACCACTACCGCGGCCCGGTACTCCGACGCGCCGATGCCTATCGCACCGGGGCTGAGGGCTACGGAAAGTCCTAGGAGAAATTTTTCCTTGCGCCCTAAATTACTGATTCTTCGCGCAGTACTCACGCCCGGAAAAATCTGCGCATAATGCTTATCGACAATACCCATAAGCTTTTGTAACGGTACTCTTTGCTGTAATTTACCGGCATATGTCTTAGAAATAGCCGATATAATGGAAGTGACTTTCGTCGGGGGCATGGAAACCAAACACCCAGGAGCCGGGGACGGGCTCGACAGAAAAGCCGCGCTTGATCGCGTGGGCGGCGACCTCGATCTGCTCAAAGATATTGCCCACGTATTTCTCGACGATTGCCCGCGGTCGCTCGAGGAGCTGCGGTTAGCTGCCGCACGCGGCGACTGCCCGACGGTGGAGCGCGTGGCTCACGGGCTCAAAGGCGCGGCGTCGAACTTCGGAGCGGGGCGTGTCGTGGCGGCCGGCCTCGCGCTCGAACAAATGGCGCGCGCCGGCAAGCTCGATAATTGCGCTGCGGCCATGGCGACGCTCGAAGGTGCGTTGATGGTGCTCTGCAGCGAACTCGAAACGCTGATCGCGTCATAATATTCCGCTTATTGCCGCCCAACTAGAGACGCGCCATGGGCTGCCTGGCATTCACCCCTGCGGGCCGCACCTGCTATCATCAAGTTTCACGCCGGCATGTCTGCTCCCATCCCCATCGTGTGCGCCCACAGTCCGGATTCGGACGACGCCTATATGTTTTACGCGCTCGCAACAAGGAAGATCCGGTCGAATCTGGTCGAATTCCAGCACCAGCTCGCCGACATCGAGACGTTGAACGAGAAGGCCCGCACGGGCGAGTACGAGTTGACGGCGATTTCCTACCACGCCTATCCTTACATTGCGGATAAGTACAAGTTGATGGCCGCCGGGTCCAGCATCGGCGACGGTTACGGGCCCATGGTGGTGGCGACCAAGCCCATGGCGGTGGAGGAACTGAAGGGCAAGCGCATTGCGATTCCGGGCCGCCTGACCACGTCCTACCTGGCGCTGCGCCTGCTGCAGCCGGACTTCCAGCCGGTAGTGACGCCTTTCGACCAGATTCTCGACGCCGTGAAGGACGGCCGCGCAGAGGCCGGGCTGATCATCCACGAGGCGCAACTCACGTACGCCAAGAGCGGCTTTCAAAACATCATCGACCTGGGGCGCTGGTTCAAGACCACCTACGATCTGCCGCTGCCGCTCGGTGCCAACGCCCTGCGGAGGGATCTCGCGCCGGAGGTGGCCGGTGAATGCTGCCGCCTGATGCGCGAAAGTATTCAGTATGCGCTCGATCATCGCGAGGAAGCGCTGAATTACGCGATGCACTTCGCCCGCGACATGGAAGCGCCGCTCGCCGAAAAGTTCGTGGGCATGTATGTGAACCATTACACCGTGGATTGCGGGGAGATCGTGCCGAGGGCCGCGCAGAAACTGCTGGACCTGGGCCATCAGGCGGGGTTGATTCCGCACCGCGTGGAACTCGAGTTCGTGCGTTGAAAACGATTTTTACGCTCATTGTCGCCTGCGCCGCAGTTGCGGCAGAATCAACGTGTTTCGCGCAGGCGGCCGATACCGATCCCAAGCAGCGCGCGCGCGCGGTGCGCGATCTGGGCAAGCAGGGCGAGGACGCGATCCCGCAAGTGGTTCCCTATCTGGCCGACGCCGATCCGAACGTGCGCGTGGAAGCGACCAAAGCGCTGGTGGAGATCGGCGGTCCGAAAACTCTCGAAGGGCTGGTGCGGGCCGCGGGCGACAACGATCCCGAAGTGCAGATCCGCGCGACCGACGGCCTGGTGAACGTGTATCTGCCGGGATACGTGAAGACCGGCCTTAGCGGAACCATCTCGCGCGCCGGCAATTCGGTGAAAGGCAAGTTCACCGATACCAACGACCAGGTCATCGATGCGTTCGTCATGGTGCGGCCGGAGGCCATCGCGGCGCTGGGGAAACTGGCGCGTGGCGCGGCGAACTTCGATGCGCGGGCGAACGCGGCCCGGGCCGCGGGCGTGCTGCGCGGGCGCGCGGCCATTCCGGATCTGGTCGAGGCGCTGCACTCCAAGGACGACAAGCTGATGTACGAATCGCTGGTGGCGATTCAGAAGATCGGCGATCCGGAGGCCGCCCCGCGCGTGACGTTCCTGTTGCGGGATTTGGAGGAAAAGATCCAGGTGCAGGCGCTCGAAACGACCGGCCTGCTGCGCAATAAGGACGCCGCGCCGGAGGTGCGCGACGCCCTGAACCACGCGCGCACGCTGAAAGTGCGGCGAGCGGCGCTCGAAGCGCTGGCGATGATCGCGGATCCGGCCGACCGGACCCTGTTCGTCAACAACCTCAAGGATAAAGACGACGGCGTGCGAGCGGCGGCGGCGGAAGGGATCGGACGCATTCGCAATCCCGCGGACCGCCCCGCCATCGAGATGGCCTTCAACGGCGAGCACGGCATGAGCCCTCGGCTTTCGGCGGCCTTCGCCCTGGTGGAACTGGGCCAGCTGGATACGGCGCGCTTCGGCCCGCTGCGTTATCTGGTGAATGCGCTGAATCAGAGATCCTGGCGCGGCGTCGCCATCGCGTTTGTGATCGAGTTGGCGCGCGATGCGCAGATCCGTCAGGCGATCTACACCATGCTGCCGGAATCCACCAAGGACGAAAAACAGGAAATCGCGATGGTGCTGGCCCGCTCCGGCGATCGCGACAGCATCCCGGTGCTCGAAGGGCTGTCGCGCGATCCCGATCCGGACGTCGCCGCCGAGGGCATTCGCAGCCTGCGGTCGTTAAGGGCGCGGCTGCCGTAGAAGCGCGCGGGGCGGATTTTAAATCCTGCGGCGGTTTGTAACCGGCTTGTTTACGGGCCGCCGCGCCGGTTAAGAACCGGCAGCAGCTTTTGGTAACCCACCCAACGCTCGCGCACGACCGGCGTCCATCAGACTCCCAAAAACAAAAGCCGCGCCCACTAGCGATGGCGGACGCGGCGGGAAAAGGAAATTTTCGCGAGGGATGTTACTTCGCCTTCTTCTGCTTCTGCTGGCCGACGCGGACCTTGAACTGCTTCTGCTGGGCTTCCTGGTACGCTTTCCAGTCGAAGCGCTGCGCGGCCTCGGAAAGATACTTGTTGACGTCGAGGTCCTTGGGCAGAACGGCCATCAGAACGGTCGACATGGTGCCGTCCGGGCTCGAGATACGGTAGCGCTTTACGTTGGCGATAGACATAATGCTTTTAGGATAGCACGGCTGCGCCGCTTGCCTGCGGGTGGCAGTCGGATAAATTCTGGTTGATCGCGTTTTCGGTTTGATCCGAGGATGAGTTCGGACCCATTCGCGCTATCATTCTGATGATGCAGCCTGCATTGTTGCCGGAACTGGAGCACTCGTACCAGCCGCTGCCTTCCGTCTGGGACGGAGAGGACGCCGAGCTGATCGAGCGGATGTTGACCTTCTATCCGCGCAAACGACCGAGGCGAATCCTGGATGCCACGGTGAATTGTGGCCGATTCTGGTACGGCAGTGAACGCAAGATCGTTGGTTTGGACATCGCCAGCAGCCATCGACCTTCGGTCGTTGGAGATAACACGCATATGCCGTTTGCGGATCGTCGTTTTGACGTCGTCGTATACGATCCGCCGCATGTTCCAAACCAGGGCAAGGACGATCAAAAAGACTTCACCGTCCGCTTCGGGCTAGGCGGGCGCTCCCCTAAGGAGCATGGGTACAACTTCTCTCACCTCTACCCGGCCTTTGTGAAGGAGGCCTATCGCGTACTGAAGGTTGATGGCATCCTTCTGTGCAAGATCACGGACTACATCCATAACCACCGCTACCAATGGGCGCACGTCGATCTGGTGCAAGCTGCCGTGGCTGTTGGCTTCTGCGCCTGCGATTGCATCGTTAAAGTTCGCAAGGGGCCGATCATCGATCCCAAATGGAAGACCGCCCACCACAGCAGGCGGCAGCACTGCTATTGGCTGGTCTTCCGCAAGTCCGACAAATGCGAATAGGTCTCATCAGTTGCGAATCATAATCTCCCACGAGAGTAGCAGGGCGCAGTTGGAAACTGAAAGATTGCGTATCGAGCACTTGCCGTCGGATGCGTCGAAATGTACGCGAAACAGCCTTTCTTGCCCGGCAAATACATCCGCGCCGATGCTCCGTTTGCCGACGCGCATGCCAACCGTCTGAAAAGACGCGTTGCCGATTAGTTTGCGAGTGGCTACGGGGATTTCCAAGAGGTCATAGCGGATCAATGGCGGCTTCCAGATTGCCCTCAGCATCAGAATGATGTCGTACCGTTCCAGGTGCGCAAGTACACGCTGGACCAGAACTTCAGCGGTCCACGGTTCCCTCTCCGTCGTACAGAGCTTCGTCATCGTAATTCGATCGGAATGAGTCCCGGTCCCCGTTTCGGTTTTGAGCGATAGTCGCTTGTTCTCCACCAGGAGGTCGTGGGTCGGCTGATTCCTCGATGTTCCCTCAATGAGCGTGTTAAGGCTTCTTAACTGTTCTGAACGCTTGTTCCACGAGGGCTTCGAAGTAAATCCCCTGCGGCGGGACTCTAGCGTAGATCGAATGATGAGTCCCTATGTGGACCCGGAGAGCCGTTAGAAAATAGGGCTCAAATACGCCGCTGGGTTTGGGCAACCGCCAAGTTCTATCATAGCAGCCTATGCCAGCGGCCTTTTCCAACGGCACCGCGTAACAGGGGGTCGGCCCGCGCGTCCTGTTCGAAAACGTTACACTAATAAGACAGCCTAAATGAAGGTCCGCAAGCTGGCGGGGCTGGTCGGCGCCGGAGGCGTCGGCCGGTCGTTCCTGGCCCGGATGCCCGCGTTGCTGGAGCGTCTGGGTCCCGTCAAAGGAACTTCGCTGCGCGTAGCGCGCCGCATCGCCAATGGATTGAAGGCCGGCCACGGAGTCGCCGGCTACGCGGCGCTCGAACCGTGCGAACTCATCTGGCTGGCCGTGCCCGAAGCCTCTTTGGATTCGATCGGCGCCGAACTGGCCGGCGCGATTTCGCTCGAAGGGAAAATCGTAGTTTTGTGCGAGGCGACGCGCGACAGTTTTTGGCCCAGTCCGCTTCGCACGGCGGGCGCGCGGGTAGCGGCGCTCAACTGCGTTCCCGAATCCGGCGAGCGTGTTTTCGTCGCCGACGGTCATCCGGACGCGGTTGCGGAACTGCGCCGGCTGCTGGCGCTCGAACGGCGGAAATTGATCGAGTTGCGGCCGGCCGCCAAGCCCTTGTACCTTTGCGGCGTGCATCTGGGAGCTCACCTCCTGCTGCCCTGGATCGCAGGCGCCGTCGAGAGCCTGCGGGCCTCGGGATTCTCGCGCGACGAGGCTACCCGGGCGGTTCAGGCCATGGGCACGACGACCTTGCGCGCGTACGGGAAGGCCGGGCCGAAGGCGTGGAAGCGCGCGGCAGCCGAACGTTTGCACCACGCGATCGAGCAAGAAATCGATGCCATCCGCCGGACTGACCCACGACTGGCCCTCCTGTGCACCGAAGGTTACGAGCAGACAGTGAATTTTTTCGGCGGCAAGTTCGTTGGATTTTTGCGGGTCAAGCCCAGCGGTCTTTCGAGAGCGAAAGGCGGCGGCCGCTAGGGACTTGCTGAGAAAAGAGCGCCCTGATCGAATCTCCCGCCTACGCCTTCTTGACGTCCCGGTGACTTTCTTTCACTCGAAAGCCGGCCCGCGCCAGGCGCTTGCGGATTTCGCTGGCGATCAGCACGCTGCGATGATGCCCGCCGGTGCAGCCGAAAGAGATCGTCAGGTAGCTCTTGCCCTCGCTGATGTAATGCGGGATCAGGTAAATCAGCAGATCGGAAATGCGTTCCACAAACTCCCCGGTTTGCGGAAACGACTTGATGTATCGGGCAACGCTGGGATGCTTGCCGCTGTGGTTCTTGAATTCCGGAATGTAGTTGGGATTCGGCAGAAAGCGCACGTCGAAGACCAGGTCGCTGTCGGGCGGCACCCCGTGCCGGTACCCGAAGCTGTTCACTTGTACCAGGATATTCGGGGCGCCGCGCGTGGCTCCGAACGTGCGATGAATGGTTTCGCGCAACTCGTGAACGTTGAACTTGCTGGTCTGGATGATGGGATCGGCCAGCTTGCGAATGGGCTCCAGCCGCTCCCGCTCGCTACGGATGCTGGCGGCGACGCTCTGGTCGGCGCCCAGCGGATGCGGCCGGCGCGTTTCGCTGAAGCGGCGGATGAGGGCCGCTTCGTCGGCCTCCAGGAAGATCAGCCGCGTCGGAACCGCCCGCCGGATCTTCTTGAACAGGGCTGGGAAACGTTTCAGCGCGGCTCCTTCGCGGATGTCCACAACAATCGCCGCGCGCCGGATATTGGGCGCGTCCTTGACCAGTTGCGCGAACTTGGGGATCAGGTCGATCGGCAGATTGTCGACGGAATAGTAGCCGATATCTTCCAGGGCCTTGAGGACCGTGCCTTTCCCCGATCCGCTCAAGCCGGTGATGATCACCAGTTCCGTCCGCGCCGGCGTCATAGACTTCTTGTTCATGGCCTCGATCGGATGGTGGAGCGGCTCCCGCGCCGCACGCCGTAGTCGCTCGCGCGGGACAGAATCGTCTGTTCCGATTTTCCGAAAACGCGGCCGCGCCGGAATTCCGTCGGCGTCTAGGCTTCGACAAGGTCGAAATGACCGTCTTTACGGCGCAGCAGCACCGAAACGGAATCCCGCTCCGCGTCGCGATAGACCAGGTAACTCCGCCCGTCTTCCATCTGCAAAAGAGCTTCGTCGATGGTCAGAGGCTTGTGCTTCTCGTGCTGATTGACGCGGTAAATTCGCGGGACGCTCTCGGGGGCCCCCAGATCGGCTTTCTCGGCGCTCTTGGCCTCCGCTCCGCCGCCCTTGCGCGACTTTTCGCGCCACTTGGCGCGCTGCTTGGTCACCTGCTTTTCCGCCTTATCCAGCGCCTTGCTCAGCGCCATAAACAGCTCGGCGTCCGAACCGATGCCGACCATTTGGTGGCCGTAGTAGTGCAACGTAATTTCGGCGTTGTGGAGATGGCGCTCGCTGGTGACCGCGACGTGGGCCTCCTTTTCCCCGGCCGGGCCGTCCAACAGCCGGGACAGTTTCCCGAGCTTGGCGTCGAGCTTTTCCTGCTGCACGGCAGGCAAATCCTTCTTCATTCCGCGATAACTGATCTTCATTCGTTACCCTGGAAAACCCCGGCTCATTTTCATTTTCGAACGCGCCGCTGATGGGTCGACGGGATGCGCATGTCCTCCCGGTATTTCGCGACGGTACGGCGCGTCACCTCGATCCCTTCCGCTTGCAGGCGCTCGGTGATGTGTTCGTCGGTGAGCGGATGCGCAGGATCTTCCTCCTCGATCATCTTTTTCACCCGGCGTTTCAAGATGAGCAGCGGCGTCGCGCTGCCGGAGGGGCCCTGCACGGCCTCCGAGAAGAAATACCGCAGCTCAAAGACTCCCTGGGGGGTGTGCGCGTATTTGTTGGAGACCGCGCGGCTGACCGTGGAAGGATGCACGCCGATCTCTTCGGCTATTTCCTTGATCATCATCGGCTTCAACTCGTCGATACCCGCTTCGAGAAATTCGGTCTGCCGGCGCACGATGGACTGGCAAACCTTGAGGATGGTCTGCTTGCGCTGCTCGATGTTCTTCATCAATTGGATGGCGCTGGCGTAACGCTCTTTTACGTAGTTGCGCACATCCTTGTCGGGTTCCTGGTCGCGGTCCAGCATCCGGCGGTACTGCGGATTCAGGCGCAGGACCGGCAAATCCTCGTCGCTGATCTGAATCAGGTAATCGTCGCCGTCCTTGGTGATGTAGACGTCCGGTTCGACTTGCCTCGCTCCGGGGCCGGAATAGCGCAGACCGGGACGAGGGTCCAGATGCCGGATCACGTTCACGGCGATGTCGATATGCTCCTGGGGACGGTGCAGCGCGCGCGCCAACTCCCGGAACTGCCGGAGTTCGACCAGCTTCAGATGATCCGCCACGATGTCCCAGGCCACGCCGCCCTTGCCGTTGCGGCTCTCGAGCTGCAGCAGGAGACACTCGCGCAGATCCGCGGCGCCGACCCCCGCGGGGTCCAGCGTATGCACCACGCGCAGCGCCTCGGCGACGTCTGCGTCCGTGTGGCCCTCGGAAGCGGCGATTTCGGCCGGCGTCGACGTCAGATACCCGTTCTCATCCAGGTTGCCGATGATGCCCTCGGCCGCGTCGCGAACGTTTTCTGTCAGCACGACCAGCGCCAATTGCGAATGCAGGTGATCGCTCAGGGTGACCGGCGAGGATAGGAAGGTTTCAAACGAAGGCTTCTCCGAGATCTCCGAAGCCGGGCTCTTGTAACCGGGATCCAGATAATCGTCGAAATACGAACCGAAATCGATTTCGTCGAACGGATCGGCGGTCTTGGGCTCGGCCATTTCCGGCGCGTCCGGCGTGGAGATTTCAGCGGCGGAAGCGGCGGCCGCCAAACCATCGCCCGAAAGGCCTTCGCGGCTTCCAAGTTCACCGGTGGCGATTTCCTCGCCGCCAGATTCCGTGCCCCCGGAATCGCCCTCAAACTCCCCGGCATCCACCTCGGGGGGACCGGCGGTCACTTCCAGGATCGGTTGATCCGCCGGGTCGGCCACGCGTTCGGCTTCGAGCAGGGGCTGGAGTTCCTCGGGCGTGAGCTCCTCGCCGCCTTCGACGGCTTCCTCAAGCATGGGGTTCTGCGCCACTTCCGCCGAAATCATGTCCTTCAGCTCCAGGCGGTTCAGTTGCAGCAGACTGACCATCTGGACCAACCCGGGGGTCAGGATCTGCTTCTGGGCAACCCGGATCTGCAGTCGTGGCGAAAGCGAACCCATTACAACTCCCATCGTAGCATCTGAGAGCCCGAATCCGGCCCGAAACACCCGCCTCGGCGGACCCCTGTTCGCTATAATAACCGGGTCCCCCCGATGCGGTACCTCTCCGCCGACGCCCAACACATTGGATCGCGCAATTACCAGCAGGATTGCTACGGTTTTTCGGATCGTGGGGATCTGGAATTCATCGGGCATGGCGGTTATTTGGCCGTCCTCTGCGACGGCATGGGCGGCATGGAGCATGGCGATTTGGCCAGCCAGGCGGCCGTCCGCGCCCTGCTCGACGCCTACGCCCTCAAAACGCCTGAGGAATCGATTCCCCAGGCGCTCGAGCGCGCCGTCCGGGAGGCCAACCGGAGAGTGCTGGCGATCGCCGAAGGCGTGGGGCGACAGGAGGGCGTCGGCACGACGCTCGTGGCGGCGGTACTGCATGCGAATTCCCTATATTTCATCTCGGTGGGAGATAGCGCGCTGTTCCACCTGAGCGGCGGGCAATTACAACTCGTGAACCGGCACCATGTGTACGGCAATCTCCTCGACCAGGCCGTGGCGCGCGGCGTGATGTCCCGCGACGAAGCCGAGAACCATCCCGAGCGCGAATCCCTCACCAGCTTTATCGGCATCCAGGTATTGCGGGAGATCGACCGCAACACCGAGCCCTGGCCCCTGCGCGAAGGCGAGACCGTTCTGCTCGCGAGCGACGGGATGTTCAAGACCCTGGAACGCACTGAGATTCTGGCCTGCCTTCACGGGCATCCGCAATCCTGGCCGCGCGCGCTGGTGGACCGGACGCTTGCAAAAGCTTTGCCCGGCCAGGATAACGTCACGGTCCTTTCGGTCACCTGGGCCGACGATTCCATGACGGACTGGGTGCCGTTCCCGCAAGGCAGCGTGTTCGAGTTGGCCGAAACGCAGCCCATGCGGCGGCCGCTCGATCTCCGGATCTTGATCGTCGCGTGGGTCGTGACACTGGCGTGCGCCGGGCTCGTCACCTGGTGGTTCTTCGCGGCTGGCCGTTAGAGCGCGCCGCGCGTCATAGACGAACCTAGCCGAAGCGGTCTGACTCAGGACCAGAAAATCCGCCACGTCGTGACCGTCAGCGCATGCGTCACCATCGACGCCCGAATGCTGTGGGCGTGCCGAAAAGCCAGCCCGTAGAAGATTCCGGCCATGCCGGCGAGCGCCGCGAACCGCCAGTTGGGGAACGCCGTGTACCACAGGTGCACCGAGCCGAAGATCGCCGATGCAAGGACGAGCGCGACCCATTCGTTCTTAAGCCATTCCGCGATCCATTGCTGGAGCAAACCCCGGAAGAAAAATTCCTCGCCGAGCGCGAGCACCCAGAGTGTCCCGAAAAAAGTCGCGATCGCCGCGAGAGGCAGCCTGTCCCAGCCTGCATAGCGCAAGTGCGGGCGCGCGAAATGTAATGCCCACACGAGCGCCGCCTCCACCGGCAGCAGCGCGGCGAAATACAGCGCGCCGAGCTTCCATTCCCGAGCCAGCGGCCAGAACCCGAACCCGATGTTGCGGGTGCGCCGGACGCTGACCATCGCAAACAGGCCGGTGCGAAACCACATCAATTGCCCCAGCGCGGCGAGCGGCAGCCGGGGATGCGGATCGACGTACTGATGCGGGATCACTTTCGTCAGCCACACCGCCGCCATCGCGATCAGGTAAACAATGTCGGCCAGCGCCGTGTGCGGGAAGATCACATACCAGAACGAGGCACCCGCAGCGAGGCCGGCGAGGATCGCGAGCGATTGCCAGCGAAAGGACCCGAATGCGAGCGACGCCGCGGCATAGGGAACGACGGCGGCGGCCGTCAGTGCGACCGCCAGCGCCCACGACGGGAGTTTTTCCAGGCGCGCGCGGAGACGCTCCTCCCCCAGCGTGTAATAGAAGGAGATTTCCGCGAGCGCCGCCGGCAGCGCAGCCGCGGCGATTTTCAAAGGAATGCCGCGCGTCTCGGCGTAGAGGAATCCGGTGAGCGTTGCGGCCGCCCACAGGAGCGGAAACGCGAGAATCATGGCCGGGTTTCATCGTAGCATTTGAACATGAGCCGATTTCCCGGAGTCGATTATCTGGCGATCGATTCCCAACTGAGTGAGCAGGAACTTCTGGTCCGCGACGCCGCGCGGCGCTTCAGCGACGAGCGCGTTCTGCCCGTGATCCGCGATTGTTTTCGCGATGCGCGGTTTCCGACGGAACTGATTCCGGAGATGGGCGGCCTGGGCTTCTTCGGGGCCAATCTCGCGGGCTACGGCTGCGCCGGGATGAGCAACGTGGAATACGGCCTGGCGATGCAGGAGCTCGAGCGCGGCGATTCGGGCGTGCGCAGCTTCGTGAGCGTCCAGGGCGCGCTGGTGATGTATCCGATCCTCACCTACGGCAGCGAGGAACAGAAGCAACGCTGGCTTCCGGCGCTGCAATCGGGCGCCGCGATCGGTTGTTTCGGGCTGACCGAGCCAGGCGCGGGGTCGAACCCCGGGGCGATGACGACGCGGGCCCGACGCGATGGCGCCGATTGGATTCTCGAAGGTGAAAAGACCTGGATCACCAACGGCGCCATCGCCGACGTCGCGCTGGTATGGGCGCAGACCGAGGAGGGCATCCGCGGATTTCTGGTCGAGCGCGGGACACGTGGATTCAAATCGTCCGAAATCCACGGGAAGCTGTCCATGCGCGCGTCGGTGACGGCAAGCCTCGCGTTCTCGGGGTGCCGCATGCCCGCGTCGGCGATTCTTCCGGGCGCACAAGGGCTGAAGGCGCCGCTTGCGTGCCTCACCCAGGCACGTTACGGCATCGGCTGGGGCGTCCTCGGCGCGGCGATGGATTGCTACGAGACGGCGCGCGCGTATTCGGTGATCCGCAAGCAATTTGGAGGAAAACCCATCGCTTCTCACCAACTGGTGCAGGAAAGGCTCGCCGACATGATCACCGGGATCAGCACGGCTCAATTATTGGCGTTGCACGTCGGCAGACTCAAGGATCAGGGCAAGGCCGACTTCGCGCACGTATCCATGCTCAAGCGCAACAACGCGGCGATGGCCCTGGACTGCGCGCGAACGGCGCGGGATCTCCTGGGAGCTAACGGGATCATGGACGAATACCCCATCATGCGGCACATGTGCAACCTCGAAACGGTGAAAACCTACGAAGGCACCGACCACATCCACACGCTGGTGATCGGCCAGAGGGTCACCGGCCTCGCCGCTTACGAGTAGGCTCTAAATGGCAAAATGGGCCAGCCGGGAAGGGATGGCCCATGTGTCGGATCGGATGCCGCTGGCCCTGCCGCACCGGCGCAAGTCCGTTGTGCGGCATGTTTCAAGTTTAGAAGATCAGCTTCAACGCCAGCTGCAGGTTGCGGTTTTCGGTGGTCGGGCCGCCAAAAAGGTTGTTGTTGAAGTAGGTGCCTTTTTGAGCCTGGATGAAGCTGGTAGCCGACGCATCGGTATTAGCGTTCACGATATACAGGTTGGAGTGATTGAATGCGTTGTACGCCTCCGCCCGGAACTGCAGTTTGAAACGCTCTGTAACAGCGAAACTCTTATAGACTGCAAGATCGATGTTCCAGTTTCCCGGGCTTCTGAAGGCATCCCGTCCGGTCATGCTCGCCGGGAAAGGACCGAAGTCGGATACGCCCACCAGCGGGTTCGCATAGCTGTGGTCCGGACTACCAAGATTCAGGTAGTTGAATACATTTGGCGTACTCGTGGGAGCCGCGCCGTAGCTTGCCTGGAAGGCCTGATCGTACATGACACGCGGACAGAATACGTAACCCGCATTCGTGCAATCGAACACGCTGAAGGGAGTTCCGCTCCGAACGCTGTAGTTGGGAACGATCGTCCACCCGCCCGCAATCTCCCTCATCACTTTGTTATTGCCCTTGAAGGGCACGTCCCAGATGCCCGCCAGCGTGAAACGATGACGGACGTCGAATTCGGCGTCGCCTCTATCCAGGCCGGGGTGCAGCGGATCGAGCACTCCCAAGTTGCCGGAGCCGGTCACCGCGTCGCTAAAGGTGTTGCTGATATTGTCGATCGCGTGCGACCAGGTGTAGTTCGCACGCAACGTCAATCCCTGTTTGCGGAAATTCCGCAGGTCGAGACGTGTGTTCAGTCCGTTGTAGTGGGAGAATCCGCCATTGGTTCGGAAGTTGATGTAGGAATATTGGGGATTGAGGCGGGCCGTCGTGCTTCCGGTTCCCGTATAAACCAACTGCGATCCCGGGATGTTCAGCCGATCGATGGTGTAGAGTTCGGAACCCTTGCTGCCGGAATACTCAAGGGCCGCGATGAGATCGGTCCCGAACTGATGTTCGACCGATACGCTCCATAGATGTGCGTACGCCGTGGCGATATTCGGATTCACCGCGCGCAACGTGGACGGGGTGAATGCCTTGCTGCCGGAGCTGCCCGCGAAGGGGCCTGCGACGTTCGTCTCGATTGGAATCGTGGGAACATCCACGCCGGATATCAGGCCGGTGACCGCGTAGTTGGGAGGGTTCTGGATCACGTTAAAGGTCACGTTGCCAAAATTCGGTACGAAGCCGAGTCCGTAGCCACCGCGGATAGCCGTCTTGCCGTCGCCGAATAGGTCGTATGCGAAGCCGACGCGTGGTTCGAAATTGAGCCAGCGTTTGGCCCAAAGACCGCCGACCGGATTGGCGGGGTTGTTTGAAGTGAATAGCTGGCCGGTCGCTGTCTGCGTTTCCACGTTCGAACCGGGGCCGAAGAAGAAGTTCGAGTCAAGGGCCGGGTCTCTATTAGCCTGCGGCCCAAAGTACTCCCACCGCAAGCCCAGGTTCAGGGTCAAACGCGGCTTCACCTTCCACCCGTCCTGAGCGTACAGGGCCGCCTCGTGATACAGATTGCTGCGGCTGAAATTGGGAGAGCCGATAGGTAAGGTGAGCGTGCAGGCTGGAGTAACGACGCCGTTGATGCACGGGAACTTCCCTTGCGGATAGATAGCGGCTTGGAACTCGTGAATCGTGCCCGATAAGAGCGCATTTACCGCTGTGGAAGCATCGGTCCCGAGAGCCTCGACGGCGTTCTCAAAAGCGCCGAAGCTCTCATTGTCCTGGAGGTAGGTGTACAGGCCGCCAAAACGGAAATTGTGCTTACCCCAAACTCTGGTTACATCCTCATTAAGCTGGATGTAATTTTGGGGACCGCCCGAAGGCAGCGCCCCAGCGGGGTTGAAGGCATTATATCCCGGATAAATAACAGGTTGCCCTCCAAGAGTACCGGTCGAGCTTAGGGTCGTAAACAAAGTTGGTCTGGCGGCAGAGACCAGGGGTTGCTCCTTATCAATTCGATTGAAACTCAACTTGGTCTGGGAGACTACGTTCGGCGAGAGAATGCGAGTGTAGGAAAGAGCGTACGCGTCCTTCCTATCCTCCTCACCGGTGTTATAGCCCGCATAGGGGCTCGCGTTTACATCGCCGTTGGTAACGGTTTGGTAATACCGCGCGTATCGAAAATAAAGCTGCGAGTTGTCCGAGATCACGTAGTCCACTCTTCCGGCGAACGAGAAGGTGTCTCCGGGGGCGCCGCCCCCGGCGTCTTGGGGAACGCTAAACGCTACTAACTGGTAGGCCGGCGTGTTGCCTGGAAGCATGGTGCAAATGGCGGCAGTGGTGCAAGCCTGACCGTATGTAAAGGTCTGCAGCGGCGTCACATTGGGGGCGAGCTTTCCGTAGGCTGAGAAGAATTGCTGGGTGGCGGGGGCCGAGGCCGCGATCAACTGCGGCGTGGCTATCGTAGCCTCCTGGGTAAATACGCTGCGAACACGGAGCCATTCCGGATTACCAAAGAAAAACAGCTTATCCTTCTTAAATGGGCCGCCCAAGGAGAACCCAAATTGATTGCGCGTGAACGGCGAAATCGGAATGCCCGTGGCATTGTTCTCATAGGTGTTCGAGGTCAATGCGGATACGCGATTGAACTCGTAAGCCGTCCCGTGGAAGGCGTTCTCGCCGCGCTTGGTATCCACGTTGACGACGCCAGCGAGCGCGCGCCCGAATTCCGCCGTGAACGTGTTAGTGAGAACGCTGATCTCGCCGACGGAATCCAGGGGTGTCTGGAGAGCCACCGTTGTATCAAAATTATTGCTGTTCGGTACGCCATCCAACAGAATTCCGACGTCGGACGAACGCAGGCCGTTGATTGAGACCCCTACGCCTCGGGCTGGCGGATTCCCGGTGGAGTCCGTGTCCGCGTTTGTTGTGTTGCCGATAGTTTTGACAAGATCGTAAGGATTCCGCGTAAGCGTTGGCAAATCGAGGATCTCGCGGGAGCTTATGTTCGCGCCCATTACCTGCGTCTCTGTATTGACGCGGGCCGCTTGCTCCTGAACCTCGATCACCTGGCTTTGCGTGCCCACCTGGAGATGAAAATCCAAGCCGATCTTGGAGCCGACCGTGACGGTCACGACCTGTTTAGTGGTCTGGAATCCGTTGGCTGTGGCCGTAACTTCATACCGGCCCGTCGAAAGATTCGGGAACACATAGACCCCGCTCGACGTCATGTTTGTACGGGTCGCTTTTGTGGTTGGATCGACCGCCGTAACGGTCGCGTTTGGGATCACGCCGCCGCTCTGGTCAAATATCACCCCTGTGATTTGTCCGGTTTCGGTCTGCGCCTGCACCAGAGCGGCGCAAATAAGAACTGCCAGCAGCGCTAGTGTAACTGTCTTCACGACTAACCCTTTCTCCGGTGGTCCCGGCGTCCTTCCCGGTGGTCTCGGCAGCACGGCTCTATACGGTAATACAGGAATTCAACGTGGACAACCTAACATCGACCACCAGTCTTGACGTGATTGCAACATATCACAAAATCTTACCCTTTGATAGCGATTCCGTAGGGCGGGCGCACGGCTTCAACCATATCTATTTTAAATATATAGACTTAGTGCGAGCGAGAATGAGAGACTTTTATGACGATCACGTTACAATCTCAGCGAACCGCTTGCCTCCAGGGCCCCAAATGGCTGCCCTGCCCAAATCCGCGTCCGCTCTCCTTGGTAGGGATAGCCCTACTACCTCTTGTTCGGTAGGTTCGCGCGGATTCTGCAGGCCGTGTTAATATAGGCGAGGATTCGGCAGGCGGTTCTATGGTCATTCTTCTGACGATTGTTCACGTGATCGTGTGCGTTTTCCTGGCGATTGTGGTGCTGCTCCAGAGCGGGAAGGCGGCCGATCTCGCGGGCGCTTTTGGGGGCATGGGATCGCAGACGGTGTTCGGGCCGCGCGGCTCCGCAACCGTGCTCTCGAAAGCGACCACGCTCGCGGCGGCCCTTTTTATGATTACGTCACTGTCGCTGTCGATCATATCGACGCGCAACGGCAAAGGCGCGCCCGGAATCTTCGACAAGACCCTCAAGACCACGCCGGTCCAACAACAGAAGGGGACAACGCCAGGCACGTTGCCGGCCGCCGGCGGCGCCCAAACGCAAACGATTCCGGTTCCGGCTGCAGCGCCTCCTGCTCAGAATTCGGCTCCGGCTCCGAATCAGAAAAAGTGAGCTCCACCTGCGGAGGTGGCGGAATTGGCAGACGCACTAGCTTGAGGTGCTAGCGGGAGCAATCTCGTGGGGGTTCAAGTCCCCCTCTCCGCACCATTCTTTCTCTTGTGTTGTTTAAAGCATCATGGTTTTCGCGTGACTACGGTGTGACTGGAACTGAACAGTTTCCTGTTTGGAAGTGTGCCCGTTCCAGAAGTCTCGCCCAGCCCGTATGTCCCTGGCGATGAAGGGGACCGACCACTCCGCGCTGAAGCCAGTGCCGGAGACGGACCTGTTGACCGGCAGGAATCCTCCATCAAACCCTGGGCTTGGCCAGCCTCCTCGCATGGCCAAATGGTTTCACTGCTCGAACTCGTCCGAGAAGAAAGATTTCTCCGCGATGACAGTTTTCGCACCCGCTTTCCGCTTCAGAACGTGAAGGCAATCCCGACACGGAGTTTGGAAGCCGCTTCAACTGGTAACGAGTTACCAGTCCATGTGGAATACTGTCAGAATACAAATCCGACAAACGTCAGAAACGGAGAATCAAAAATGAAAGGTAGAACGCTACTTGAAATCACAGCCGCGGCGGGTGCTGTTGCCGTGGTCGTCGTTGGCGGCCTGTTGATCCATTCCCCGCGCCTGCAAGCGCAGAACCAGGGGAATGATGACGAATCCAAAATCAAGCGAGGTTTTGACATCGCTCCCGTGAAGCTCAACATTGCGGGAAAGGACCGGGCGCTGGTGGGGCTGGGGAGCTATATAGTCAACGCCGTGGGGGATTGCAATGGCTGCCATAGCGCCGGCCCCCCCACAGAATTTGTCGCGGGCGGCAACCCCTATTTGCTTCCGGGCGCCGTGCCACCGTTGTTCAGTGGAACTAAACAGATCAATACGGCAACCTACCTGGGCGGCGGCCGCGATTTCGGCCAACTCGGCAATCCGGCTGCCGGCGCGCATATCATCTCCCGCAACCTGACTCCAGACAAAACAGGTATGGCGGTAGGCGGCGCTACGTTTTCGCAGTTCCTGAACCTTATCAGGACCGGCACCGACATGGATTTCATCCATCCGAACACCTGTCCCGCTGGCTCATCCATTACATGCGTGCCGTTTCCGTTCGACCCCGCTAAGCTACAGATCATGCGCTGGCCCTTTTTCAAAGACATGACCGATCACGACCTGCTCGCGATCTACACGTATTTGAGTTCTGTGCCCTGCATCGCTGGCCCCAATCTTAGCCCCGCTAACCCGATGTACCCCGTCGTCTACCCAGTGCTACACAACGACTGCGGCCCGTGAGTGTGTCGTCCCGCTATATTCGATGCGAGGATGGGGATAGCGCGTATCGGGAAGCGGACCGAGCGGCAATTCATCGGCTGCGGCCTGGCACGGCCCCATGATCGCAGCCGCTGCGCCGGTGGCAGCAGTTAGGAATGTCCGCCTATGAATATTTCCTCTCTTACCGATCGTTCGGCATCTGTCTCACTAAATCATAAGCCATGATTTTCACCGGCAGGCGCGCGATGAGCGCGTGCTCGGTGAGTTTCCGAACCTCTTTGACGGCGGCGCCTGGGCGATTTCGTAGTCTTCCCGGTGTGACGCGGATTTAAAGCCACCTCCGTCAGGATGGCATCGACCACCCCCCAGAGCGGCCCTGCTTGAGGATATTCAGTCCCCGGCTTTGGCGGCATGTTCCATAGCGACGAGGATGTGGCGTTGGGGCGCGATGAACCGAGGCCAGCGCATGCCCTTCACCGCTGGGCGGACCATTCCATTCCTTGCTTGGGTGAATTCCTCCATTCCGTACTCCACGCCCGTTTGCCAAAAGAGCGTGCTACCATCGCGGCCATGGCAAAACCAACCATGTGTGAGGCGATCGACAGCTCGAAGATTTCCCGCCGCGGCATTGTCGCCGGAATGGCGGCGGCACTCAGCGTGTCCCGCTTTGCGCGAAGCGCGCGCGCCGCCGAAATTCCGTCATTGGCGGAAAGACTGGCCGCCTATGCGGCTACGCTGCGTTACGAAGATCTCGATGCCGCCACCATCGACCGGGTCAAATCGCACGTCATCGACGTGCTGGGCTGCGGTATCGCCGCTTTCGACGAGCGGCCCGTGCGCGTGTGCCGTGACATCGCGTTGAACGTGCAAGGGGCCTCCACCATCATGGGCACCGCGCGTAAAACCTCGCCCGATCTTGCCGCTTTCGCTAATGGCGCGGCGGGCCGGTATTACGATCTGAACGACATCTATGTCGGCAGAATGACCAGCCACCCGAGCGACCACATCGCCCCGTGTTTTGCCGTCGCCGAATCCGAACGCGCCAGCGGCCACGACCTCGTCACGGCGATTGCGCTGGCCTACGAGATCAGTTGCCGTATGGTGGACGCTTTCGACATTAGCTCGCGCGGCTGGGACTCGCCCGTCTACAGTCTTCCGGCTGTGGCGCTCGCGGCCGGCAAGCTGATGAAGCTGGATGCGGCGAAGCTGACCGAGGCGGTCAACCTGGCGATCAACGACCACATTTCCATGGGCCAGACGCGGAGGCAGGTGCTCTCCGACTGGAAGGGACTGGCGGATGGCGAAGCCTCCCGCAACGCGGTGTTCGCCGCGATGCTGGCGCGCGGCGGCTTGACCGGCCCGACACCGGTCTTCGAGGGCACACTCGGCCTCTTCAAGCAGGTCTCGGGGGAGGCGAGTATCGACGTCGCGAAATTCGGCGGCCACGGCAATCCGTTCCGCATCAACCAATGCGGCATGAAGGCCTATCCGGCGGTGGTCTTCACCCAGACCGCGATCGTTGCGGCCGCGGCGATCGCCGAGGAAGTGACCAAGGGCGCTCCCGACAGAGCCGCGGCGCTCGAACGAATCGCCTCCATCGAAATCGCGACCTCCAAGCGCGGGATGGTGCAGACCGGCACCGATCGCGAGAAGTGGGCGCCCGCAACGCGCGACACCGCCGATCATTCCATGCCCTATATCACCGCGCGCGCCATGTTCGACGGCGACATCACCAATGACAGCTACCAGCCTGAGAAGTTGAAGGAACCGCACATCCTCGCCTTCATGCAGAAGATCACGGTGGCGGAAGATCCCGTGCTCACCGCTCGTACCGGCGGCGCCGTGCCGACGCGCATCACCGCGATTCTGGCGGATGGGCGGCGCGTCACCCGGGAGGTCAATGACATTCCCGGCTTCGCGGGCAAGCCGATGCAAAGGCCGGACGTCGACCGCAAATTCCGCGGCAACATCGGTAAGCGCTGGCCGCGCGAGAAAACCGATTCCGTTCTGCAAGCGCTGTGGACGCTGGAGAACGCGCAGGATATCGGCGCGTTGCTCGCTACGCTGACGGTTTGAAGAAGCCACGGATGTGGATGGGAAGCGATAGTGCAGTCGGTGACTACGGAAAGGCGCACAAGGGACCCGATTCACTGCAGGGCAATTAGTTGGCTCGGGTCGATCCGGATCACGAGGTAGACAATCGATCCGTCGATTTTGCTAAACCAATGTGGCGTTCCGGCGGGAATGACGATGACGTCGCCCTCTTTTAGTTGATGGGCCACACCGCCTTGTATGGCCGTGCCGGTGACTCCGGGGCCATCTTCTCGAGTGACCTCCACGCTATCCGCCAACCTGGTCTTCGGATTGACCACGGTACCGCCTGTCACGAGCGTCCCCGAGCCCTTCATGACGTGGTAAACCTCCGACACCTTATAGTGCACGGCGGTGTTTTGGGTCTGGCCCTCGGCCCGGTAAAGCACGCCGACGCCAACATTATGCCCTCCGGCGTCGACCACTCGAATATTTGGAAGAGTGTTGGGCTTTCGTGGCCCCATCAAGGCCTGAATGTCCGCGCCCGATATGGCGGCGGCGGGCAGCACTTTGGTCTGGGCGTCGGCAATCATGGGCGTTGCCACAAATACAGCGGACAGGAAGGCAACGATACTCGTTTCTCTCATCACGGTCTCCTTTCAAATTCGCCGAATAGTAGCACAATTGCCGATTAAGCGGATTCCGTTAGCCGAGCGGCAGGCCGCGATGGTGCGAATCGGGACCGGTCAGCGGTAGTTGAACGCGGCCCACACGATCAGGCCGACGGCCACCGGCAGGCTGATCTCGAGCCAATTGCGCCGCAGGAACGGGATGAGCGCCGCGTGCGCGAGTGGCGCGATCGATTGCACGGCGGGATTCCCGGAGGCCGTTTTCTTGGGCGCGAGCGAGGAGGCCAGGCGGCTGCGCAGCGTGGAAGGCAGACCGTTCAGCGCGCGGATGATTTCCTCGCGCCCGCGGCGGTCGGCGATCAGAATCGTCGCAGAATTGAAGCTGTTGGTGGAATCCTCCAGCTGCTTGCGCAGCTGCGGGGGTACTTCCTCCACGGACCGGTAGACGCGCGTGCGTCCGCCCTTGGCGATGAAGATGGTCGATGTCTTGACGGTCACGCGCTGCATTCCGGACCACTCTCTTCTATTTTAAGCCAGCCAGTCTCGTACGAACCGAACGCGAAATCCTCAACGTGCAGCCAGCTCGCCGCGAAAATGGCCTAGCCTTCAATCGGCACCGCCCGCGGAGTTCCGCGCTCCGCCCCCGCACGCTTGGGCTGAACCGCTCCGGCCACCGCGTACGTGAGGGTCACTTCGATGAACCCCAAGGCCGCTTTGGAGAGAGCTTTGTCCTTCCTATAGATTAGTCCTATCACGCGCTCCATGGGTTCGGGCCCCAGCGGACGCGCCGCCAGGCGCCCATCGTCCACTTCTTCCTGGCAATGCGCTCCGGCCACGAAACCGATCCCCAATTCCGCCATGACGAAGCGCTTGATCATTTCGGTGGCGTCCAATTCCATGGAGATGTTTACGTTTTCGTCCACCGGCTCAAGCCATGCGTTCAGGCGGCTGCGCGTGACGCCTGCCTTCGGCACCAGCAGCGGCACATCCGCCAGATCCGCGGGAACAATCATGGATCTCCCCGCCAGGGGATGCGCGGGAGGCATGATCGCCTTGATCTCATCCGTGTGGATCTTGGCGACCTGCAGGCGTTTTTCGGTGACCGGCAACTGCACGATGCCGAAATCGGCCTGATTATCGACCACCGCATCGACGACGCGCGCCCCGAAGGAGCGATCCACTAGCATCTGGACGTTCGGAAATCGCTTCTTGAATTCGGAGAACACGCGCGGCAGCACGTAGATGCAAGTGGCTTCGTTGGCGGCGATCACCAGTTCGCCCCGGGGCACGCGCTCCAGCTCGTGAATGGCGTCCTGCGCGCGGCGTTTGAGCTCCAGAATCTGCTCGGCGTAATCGGCGAAAATCTGGCCCGCCGGCGTCAAGGCGATCTTGGTGCCGAGCCGGTCGAAGAGGGTCGCGTTCATCTCCTGTTCGAGCTGGCGGACCTGGGCGCTGACCGCCGGCTGCGTGCGGAAACACGACTGGGCAGCCTTGGAAAAACTCTTCAGGCGGACGATCTCCAGAAATGTATGAAGCTGATCGAGGTCCATCGCCGATCGCCATCCGTCGGGCAATAACGGGGTGCTTTGTTTCAGTATCCCATTATTAAAACGCGGCCAGTTGTTAGGATGGTAGAAGATGGCAAGACGCGCCCTGGAATGCGGTCGTGCAGCGCTTACGCGGTTAACCCAGCCGTTAACTCATAGCCTGGTGTTGTCCGCCGCGCTGCTGGGGCTTCCCGGTCAGGCGGCTGAGGTTCCTCCCGCGGCGCGCGTATTGGTGGTGGTGAACGATAACTCCCCGGTTTCACGGACGATCGGCGAGTATTACGCCCGGCGCCGGGGCGTTCCGGCCCAGAACGTCTGCCACTTGCGGGCTCCGGCGGACGAAGAGATCGCGCGCGCCGAATACAATCGCCTGGCGGCCGCCGTGGGCGCCTGCCTGCGCTCCCGCAACCTGGTGGAAAACGTCTATTACATTGTCACCACTCTGGGCGATCCGCTCAGGTTGAGCGGCAGCGTGGGGCTGAACGGCGAAGCCGCCTCCGTCGATAGCGAGCTCGCGTTGTTGTATTCGGATTTAAAGGGCTCGGCGCCCCACCGTATCGAGGGAGCCATCCCCAATCCGTTCTTCGGAAAGAGCGCGGCCGAATTTTCGCACCCGGAGTTTCCGATGTATCTGGTGACACGCCTGGCGGCCTTCGACTTCAACGACGTCAAAGCGATGATCGACCGCGCCTTGGCCGCCTCCAACCGCGGTAAGTTCGTCATCGACATGAGCGACGGGAATTCCGGCGAGGGCGATAAATGGCTGCGAGACGCGGCCAGGAAACTGCCCCCGGACCGCGTGGCTCTGGACGAAACGCCGCGCCCGCTGTACGACCAGACCGACGTGATCGGATACGCGAGCTGGGGCTCCAACGACGCGCACCACAACCGCCGCTTCCCCAATTTTCGCTGGCTCCCCGGCGCCATCGCCACCGAATACGTGTCGAGCGACGGCCGCACCTTCGCGCGCCCGCCGCAGGCGTGGGTCCCTTCCAGAAAATGGGGCAGTCCCGAACTGTGGTTTGCCGGGAGTCCGCAGTCGCTGTCCGCCGATTTCCTGTTGGAAGGCGCAACCGGCGCCTCCGGACACGTCTACGAGCCGTACCTAAACTTCACGCCGCATCCCGACCTGCTGCTGCCGGCGTATTACAGCGGGCGGAACCTGGCTGAAAGCTTCTATCTGTCCATTCCGGCGCTCAGCTGGCAAAACATCGTGCTCGGCGATCCGCTATGCGCTCTGGGCAAGCCGCACTAAGCGCTCCGCCCCTGTCACCCGCGTAAACTGGATGGAAATGCGTCCTTTCGAGCCGCTGTTCAAGAACGCCCATCTCGCAACCATCGCCGGCAATTTCTGGAGCCGGCCCAACGTCGACCGGTTGTGGCCGGTGGAGGACGTCCACTACGAACCGGAGCCCGGCGTGGGCATTCTGGTTCGCACGCACCACCCGAACGATCCGCATCCCGCGGGTGAAGTGATCCTGGTGCACGGCCTGGAAGGCTCGAGCGAATCCGGCTATATGCTCAGCATGGCCGCGGCGGCGCTCCGGGCGGGATTCATCGTGCATCGATGGAATATGCGCGGGTGTGGCGACTCCCCGTGGCATCGCCAAGCGAATTATCATTCCGGGCAGACCGGCGACCTGCTGCACGTGGCCCGCGAGCGGAAGCGGATACTTAACCTCGGACGGATTGCAAATCCGTCCCACAAGGGCTTGCCGCTGTTCGCGATCGGATATTCGCTGGGCGGCAACATGGTGTTGAAGCTCGCGGGGGAGCTGGGCGAGCAGGGCCGCGATCTGTTCGACGGCGTGTGCGCGGTCTCGGCGCCCATCGACCTGGCCGCAAGCGCGGCCGCCCTGCGCCTCGGCGAGAACTTCCTGTACCAGCGGCGCTTCCTGAAGCGGCTGAAGGAGCGCGTGCGAAAGCGGCACCCGCTGGCTCCCGATCTGTTCCCGCTTGAGCCGTTGGCCCACGTCAAGAGTATTTACGAATTTGACGATCGCTACACCGCCCAACTATTCGGCTTCGGCACGGCGGATCGCTATTATGAGACGCAATCGTCGCGTCAGTACCTGGAGTGCATCCGCATTCCCGCGCTGCTGGTGCATGCCAAGGACGATCCGCTGGTCCCCTTCGCGAGCTACCAACATCCGGCGCTGCGCTCGAATCCGCACGTCCACTTGCTCGCGGTCGAACATGGCGGACACCTGGGATTCCTGGCCCGCCGCCGTCCGCGCTTCTGGCTGGATCGAGTGCTGACGGATTGGCTCGTCGAAACGCGCACGGCTGCGAGCACCGCCGCAGCGCGACTCTAGCAGGCTGCTGAAAAACGCGCGAGGTAAACCGCTCCCTGTGGTCTCGGCAAGCCGCTGTAAACACAAAGCGCCCACTGTGAGCCGCGACCACAGGGAGCGGTTATTAGGGGTTTTTCAGCATCCTCCTAGAGTGCGGACCGGCAGAAACGAGAGGAAAGAAACCGGGCAGGTCGCAAGTAAGTGGGTAGTCCGCTATTTAGCGCACCACCAGTAAGTGGGATGCATTGACTTTCAGTTCTCAGTGAGATATGATCCAAACGCTTTAGCGCGTCACCTCAATTAATGGGGGTTGCTTTATGTTAAGGACCTTGGCGAGGCCGATCTCTCGTCGGCTGACTCTCCAGTTGTTAGCGAGTGTGTTGGCGAGCGGCGTCGCCGCTCTGCCCATCTACGCCCAACAGCAACCCGCGCGCGAACGCCCGCCGGCCGCTTCTCCGCAGCGCGCAGTTCTCAATCAATATTGCGTCACCTGCCACAACGGCAAGCTGAAAACGGGAGGCCTCGCGCTCGATACAGTCAGCGTGGAGGACACCAGTCAAAGCCCTGAGGTGTGGGAAAAAGTCCTCCACAAGATGAATGCTCGTTACATGCCGCCGGCGGGGCTACCGCGTCCGGACGAAAAGACCTACCAAACTCTCATCTCCTATCTGGAGACGTCGCTGGATCAGGCGAGCGCGGCGAAGCCCAATCCGGGCAGGACGGCTACGCTTCGCCGGCTGACTCGAACCGAGTATCACAATGCGATCCGCGATCTGCTGGGGCTGCAAGTGGACGTCGCGCAGCTACTGCCGGCCGACGATTCGAGTTTCGGTTTTGACAATATTACTGTGGGAGAGCTCTCCCCGACGCTGCTGGAGCGGTACCTGGCGGCGGCGCGGAAGATAAGCCGCCTGGCGATCGGAGGCACGGTGAAAACTCCCAGCGGCGATACGATCCTGATTCCGCCGGACCTCACTCAGGAGGAACACTTCGACGAATTGCCCTTCGGCACGCGCGGCGGGACCGCCGTGGACTATATTTTCCCGCAGGACGCCGAATACGAGATTCAGCTGAAGCTTACCCGGGACCGTAACGAGCACATCGAGGGACTGGGCGAGCCCACCGACATCGAACTCATGCTGGACGGCGAGCGCGTACACATGTTCACCGTGACGCCCGCTAACGTAATCACCGGCATTCGCAACGCCAACAGCATTCCGAACGACGACCTGGTCGATAAAGACCTGCACATCCGCGTGGCCGTCAAGGCGGGTCCGCATACGCTGGGGGTGACGTTCCCGAAAAAGCCCACGCTGCTGCTGGAGACCGAACGCCAACCGTATCAGGCGCATTTTAATATGTACCGGCATCCGCGCATTACGCCGGCGCTGTATTCTATCGCCGTGGTGGGCCCCTACGACGCGACCGGCGCCGGGGACACGCCCAGCCGCCGCCGGATTTTTGTGTGCCACCCGGTCCAGCCGTCCGAAGAAGAAGGCTGCGCGAAGCAAATCCTTGCGAAGTTCGCCCAGCGCGCCTACCGGAGGCCGGTAACCGATGCGGACCTCGAGATGCCCCTCAAGTTCTATCGGGACACGCGGAGCGGGAGCGGATTCGAAGCGGGGATCGAGAGGGGCCTGCGGGCCCTCCTGGTCAGCCCGGAATTCCTGTTCCGCGTGGAGCAGGACCCGCCCAACTTCCCGCCGAGCACCCCGTACCGGCTTACGGATCTGGAGCTAGCCTCGCGGCTGTCGTTCTTCCTGTGGAGCAGCGTGCCGGACGACGAACTGCTGAACCTGGCCATCGCAGGGAAGCTCAAGGAGCCGGGTGTGCTTGAAAAGCAGGTGCGGCGGATGCTGGCTGACACGCGTTCCGAAGCGTTGGTGAACAATTTCGCCGACCAATGGCTGTACCTGCGCAACCTGGAAAACATCATTCCGGATGCGCGCCTGTTTCCGGACTTCGACGACAACCTGCGCGTGGCCATGCGGCGCGAGACGGAGCTGTTCTTCGAGAGCATCATGCGCGAGGATCGCAGCGTGGTGGATTTATTGAACGCCAACTATACGTTCCTCAATGAGCGCCTGGCCAAGCACTACGGGATTCCGAACGTCTACGACAGCTACTTCCGGCGCGTCACCTTCGACGCCAACAGCCCGCGCGGAGGGCTGCTGGGGCAGGCCAGCATTCTGACCGTGACGTCCTACGCCGACCGGACCTCGCCGGTGATTCGCGGCAAGTGGGTGCTGACCAACATCGTGGGCCTGCCGCCGCCTCCGCCTCCGCCGAACGTGCCGCCGCTCAAGGACAACGGCACCACCGGCAAGGTTCTGACGATGCGGGAGCGCATGGCGGCGCACCGTTCGGTGCAGCCCTGCGCGGGTTGCCACAGCCTGATGGATCCGGTGGGGTTTTCGCTCGAGAACTACGACGCGGTGGGCCGCTGGCGCATGGCGGAAGAGGACGCCCCCATCGATTCGTCCGGAGGTCTTCCCGATGGCGCGAAGTTCGCGGGAGTGTCGGGACTGAAGCAAGCCTTGCTGAGCCGCCCGGAGCTGTTCGTGAACACGCTGACGGAAAAACTGCTCACCTACGGCTTAGGCCGGGGACTGGAATCTTACGACGAGCCGGCGGTCCGCAAGATCCTGCGGGACGCCCACGGAAACGATTACCGCTTCTCGTCGCTTATTTTAGGGATCGTCAACAGCACGCCATTTCAAATGAGGAGATCACAATGATCATCACCAAACCAGCGGTTGTTACCAAGAAAGCCATGCACCGGCGGACATTTCTGCGGGGTACGGGCGTAGCCATCGCGCTGCCCTTGCTGGATGCCATGATCCCATCCTTCTCCGCCCGCGCGGCGGCTGCCGTCACTCCGGTGCGGCGCCTGGGATTCGTGTACATTCCCATGGGATGTAATTGGTTTGAGTGGTTCCCGAAGAATGCGGGGAATATTACCGAGCTATCGCCCACCTTGCGCGCGCTCACTCCGTTCCTGAACCAGGTCACGGTGTTTTCAAATCTGGAGCTGAAGAACTCCTACTCGCCGGGGAATCACGCGACCTCCAACTCCGGGTTCCTGAGCGCGGCGCGAGCCAAGCAGACCGAAGGCGCCGACTATGAGCTGGCGACCACGGTCGATCAGATCGCCGCCAAGCAGCTCGGCAAGGAAACGCGGCTGCCGTCGCTCGAATTGGCCGTGGATGCGACGACGCCCATCGGCGCCTGCGACGGCGGCATGTCGTGCATCTACGAGAACTGCCTCTCCTGGTCCTCGCCCACGACGCCGCTCCCCACCGAAGCGAACCCGCGCGTGCTTTTCGAGCGACTGTTCGGCGACGGAGGCACGGCCGCCGACCAGCTCGCCGCGCTGCGCGAGGACGGCAGCCTGATCGATTTCGTGAGCGAGGATATCGCCCACGTGCAGAAGAAGCTCGGGCCGGGTGACCGCACCAAGCTCAGCCAGTACCTCGATACGGTCCGGGAGCTGGAGCGCCGCATCCAGAAAGCGGAGACCCAGATGGAGCATTCCACGATGCCGGACCTGGATCGCCCGATCGGCGCGCCGTCGGCGTACGCGGACCACGCCAAGCTGATGTTCGATTTGCAGGCGCTCGCCATGCAGGCCGATATCACCCGCATCATCTCGTTCCAGCTGGCGCGCGAGGCCAGCACGCGCACCTACCCGGAGATCGGCGTCTCCGAAGCGCATCACCCCATCTCGCACCACGGGAACGATCCCGAAAAGCTGGCGAAGCTCGCCAAGATCAACGCCTATCACGTGTCGCTGTTCGCGTACTACCTGGAGAAGCTGAAATCCATTCCGGACGGCGATGGCACCTTGCTGGATCATTCCATGATCATGCTGGGCAGCGGCATGGGCAATCCCGACGTGCACAACCACGTGAACCTGCCGATCGTCGTCGCCGGCGGCGGCGCGGGCAAGCTGAAGGGCGGGCGCCATCTCAAATACGAGGACCCGGCCCCGCTGGCGAACCTGCACCTGACGCTGCTCGACAAAGTGGGAATCCACCTCGACAAATTCGGGGACAGCAAGGGAAGAGTCGACGAGCTGTTGTCGGCGTAATCCGGCGCGGCGAAATCGGAAAGGGCCAACCCGGAAAGGGCTAACGATGTCACATGCAAGGACACAAGCAAGATGGTTTCGCGGGCTGTGGATCGCTCCGGTGATGGCTACGAGCCTCGTCGCCGCGAGCGCCGACGTCCGGCTGGTGGAGGCGGTGAAGAAGTCCGATAAAGCGGCGATTCGCACGCTGATCCCGCAGCATGTCGATCTGAGCGCCACCGATACGGACGGCTCGACGGCTCTCCATTACGCGGTGCGCGAAGACGACGTGGAAACGGCTAATCTGTTGATCGGCAGCGGTGCCAACGTCAAGTCGGCCAATCGCTACGGCGTCACGCCGCTGTCGCTCGCCTGCCTCAACGGGAACGCCGCCATGATCGAAGCGCTGCTGAAGGCGGGGGCTGATCCCAACACCGCGCTTCCCGGCGGGGAAACCGCGCTGATGACGGCCGCGCGCACCGGCAAAGTGGATGCCGTGAAAGCGTTGGTCGCGCACGGCGCCGACGTGAATGTCAAGGAGCCCAAGCGCGGGCAGACGGCACTGATGTGGGCCGCCGCCGACGGGAATACGGCGGTAGTGGAGGAGCTGGTCGAGCACGGCGCCGACATGCATGCCAAGACCAAAGCCAACTTCACGCCTTTGCTGTTTGCGATCCGCGAAGGCAGGATCGACACCGTGCGGGCCTTGCTCAAGGCCGGGGCGGACGTGAACGAGACCTGGCAGGCCCCTCGGGCGTCGGGCGTCGCCGGCATCAGCGCCATGAGTTTGGCGGTGGCGAACGCTCACTACGAGCTCGCGAGCGCGATGCTGGACCTGGGAGCGAATCCGAACGCCGCCGCCCAGGGCTGGACCGCCTTGCATCAGATCACGTGGGTGCGCAAACCCGGCCGCGGCGACAACGACCCCGCACCGGAGGGCTCCGGAAATCTGTCCAGTCTGGACTTGGTGAAAAAACTAGTCGAGCATGGGGCCAACGTGAACGCCCGGATGACCAGGCAGGGGAACGTTGGGCGGACCTCTCTGAATATGATCGGCGCGACGCCTTTCCTGATGGCCGCAAGAACCGCGGACGTTCCGATGATGCGTCTGCTGGTCCAGTTGGGCGCCGATCCATTGATGCCGAATGCGGACGGCTCGACGCCCCTATTGGCGGCAGCGGGCCTCGGGACCTATTCTCCAGGCGAGGATCCGGGGACGGAGAGCGAGGTTTTGGAAGCCGTGAAACTGACGCTGGAACTCGGCGGCGATATCAACGGCGTTGACAAAAACGGAGAGACCGTCATCCACGCCGCCACCTACAAGCAGGTTCCCGGGGTTGCGCAGTACCTGATCGATAAGGGCGCCAAGATCGAAATCTGGAATCAGAAGAACAAGACCGGATGGACGCCCCTGCGCATCGCCGACGGCGTGATCTATGGAGGGGGGAACTTCAGGATTTCGCCTCCCATGGCGGAGGTGCTGCGTAAAAATATGAGCGCGGCGGGCGTGTCGACGGTCGTGGAACCCGACATAGTTCGAGCGGGCCATCCGGTTAATTAGGAAACCACGCAGGGGTGATCCAGCGCCGCATGGCGCGGGGCATCGCGAGTTGCTTCCTGCGTGAACGTCACGCGCCCGGTCTGCCTGCTGCCCCGAATGAAAACCCCCGATCTGGGCGTAAAGGCCGCCCAGAGAAGGAAAACCAATATGCACGATCCAACACAAGCTGACCGCGCTGTGCCCCGAGCGTCCGTCCTCGGCCGGCGGGATCTCATCAAGTTAGGCGTCGGCACGGGCGTTGCGATGACCGCCCTTAAGCCGCTCGAGGCTCAACAACCGCTTCCGGAACCGACCTCGGGATTAGCGCCCGCGTCGTCGCAAAACGTACAACATTGGCCGGATATCCAGGGGAGCCGGGAAGTCGCGGCGTCGCTGCAAACCGGCTACGCGGTTTCGACGGGGCCCGGCTGGGTCAACAACTCTGGCCGGGCTGCGGGCAACGGCCCGATGGACGAGTGCAGCCGGCGGATCGTCGAATTCGTAAGCTCATACTCGGATTCGAAACTGACGGATTCGCTGGTCGAAGCGATCAACTACCTGATGGTGGATACGCTGGGCGCCTGGTACGGCGGATTCGAATCCGAGCCCATTCGAATCGCCGCCCGATTGTCGCAGACCATGCCGGGCCCTTGCACGGTGGCGGGCTACGGCATCAAGACCACTTACGAGATGGCCGCGTTTACGAACGCCGCGATGATCCGTCACACGGATTTCAACGCCTCGCCGCATAACAACGAGATGTTCGGCGGGATCTTCGCCGCCGGTGAGGCGCTGCACTCCAGCGGTCCGCAGGTGATGGCCGCGATGGTGATCGCTTATGAGGTCGTAACCGCCATTGGAGACACTGGCCAGGGCAATTACGACCCGAGCGGCTGGGACGGTCCCTACCATAGCGTCGGTACGGCGATGGCGGTGGGAAAGCTCATGGGGTTGAACCAAGACCAGCTCGCGAACGCGCTGTCGCTGGCCCTGGTGCCGCACATGCCGATGTATGTCTGCCACATCGGGACCCAGTCGATGTGGAAGGGCACGCATAGCGCGGAACAAGTCCGCAACGGCGTATGGGGCGCGATGCTGGCGCGCGAGGGGATAACGGGTCCATGCACGCCGTTCGAGGGGAGAGACGGACTGATCGCGCACATCGGCCCGTTCACCAGAGATCTACGCTTTCCCACCAGCTCCGATGGGAGAATGGCGCTCGAAACCATCCACGGAAAGGGCGGTGGCTATAAGCGAGTTGCCTCCGAAGGGAACACGCAAAACTTTCACCAGAATATCGCCCCGGACCTGATTGCGTGGGCCAAGCCCGAGGAAATCGCGTCCATAGACGTGCAGTTCCACTATTTTGGGTGGCAGGAAATTTCGGATCCGCCCAAGTGGGACCCGCGCAATCGCGAAACCGCCGATCACAGCATGCCGTACAACATCGCCCGGCATCTGCTCGACAGGCAAATTTATCTCGACTCTTTCACGCGGGAAAAATACATGGATCCGGCGGCGCGGGAATTGATGGCCAAGATCACCATTCGTCCGCTTCGCGACCGGAGCGTGGGAGATGGAACGGTCCTCACGGTGCGCAAGAAGTCGGGAGAACAACGCGTGTTTATGGGTAAGCTCGTGCAGCCGATGTCTCACGACGAGCTGCTCCAAAAGTACGATCGCCTGGCCGATTTTATGCAAATCGGCGGGGAGCAGCGGGAGCGCGCTCGCGCCATGTGGACCAACCTGCGAGCTTGCAAGGATATCGCGGACGCCATGCAAACGATCGCGAAGTTCGGCCAACCCAGGCCTTTATCGGACCGGAGCCCTGCCCGGATATCGTGAAACATCTCCTGAGACATCCCTTGTGACAGCGCCCCGCTCGATCTTAGAGCGGAGTATACTTCCTATGGCCCGAATCTCCTCGGAAGAAGGCCTGAAACGGAGAACAGCGAACATGAACTCCACGAAAATCCAGGAAGTGAAGACCCTGTCATGGACCCTCGCGTTGGCCGCCGCTGGGCTTCTGTGTTTAACCTTCGGCGCATCTGGTCAGACGCGCGGCGCGCCCGCCGGCTGGCATCCGCTGGACACCGAGTGGGCCTCCTACTCGGCCGACGTGAAGGGTTCCAGGTACCGCCCGCTGGACCAGATCAACGCGTCCAACTTCAACAAGCTGGAAGTCGCCTGGCGCTTCAAGACCGACAACCTCGGCCCGTTTCCGGAATACAAACTGGAAGGGACGCCGCTGATGGTCAATGGCACGATTTACACGACCGGCGGCACGCGGCGTTCGGTGATCGCGCTGGACGCACGGACCGGCGAGGAGCTGTGGGTGCACAGCGAACAGGAAGGCGATCGCGCAGCCGCGTCGCCGCGACAGCTCTCCGGCCGCGGAGTATCGTACTGGACCAACGGAAACGGCGATGAGCGCGTGATCTACGTGACGACAGGCTACCGGCTGGTGGAGCTCAACGCCAAGACCGGCGCTCCGATCGCCTCTTTTGGGACCAAAGGCATCGTGGACATGAAGGTCGGCGTGGTCAAGGGGGTCGATCAGCAAATCGACTTGGTGACCGGCGAGATCGGCCTGCACTCGACGCCCACGGTGGTCAAGGACGTGGTGATCGTGGGCTCTTCGATGAAGGAGGGTGCGACCGTCGTGACGCACGACAACACCAAGGGCCTGGTGCGCGCCTACGACGTTCGGACAGGGAAGAAAATCTGGCAATTTAACACGATCCCGAGGCCCGGCGAATTCGGCAATGACACCTGGGAAAACAATTCGTGGGCTATCAACGGCAACACCGGCGTGTGGAATCAGATCACCGTCGACGAAGACCTCGGGCTGGTGTATCTGCCGGTGGAAACGCCCACCTCGGATTACTACGGCGGGCACCGGCCGGGGAACAACTTGTTTGCCGAGAGCCTTGTGTGCGTCGATCTGAAGACCGGGGTGCGCAAGTGGCATTTTCAGCTGGTGCACCATCCCATCTGGAACTTCGATATCTCGGCGGCGCCCATACTGGCCGACATCAACGTCAACGGCCGGGCCATCAAAGCCGTCGCGCAGCCGACCAAACAGGGATTCCTGTACGTGTTCGATCGCGTGACGGGCCAGCCGGTGTGGCCCATCGAAGAGCGGCCGGTGACGCAGTCGGACGTGCCGGGCGAGAAGACTTCGCCCACCCAACCGTTCCCCACCAAGCCGGCGGCTTATGCGCGCAATTACCTGAAGGTCCCCGACGACTTGATCGACTTCACGCCCGAACTGCGGGCGCAAGCGCTGGAGGTTATCAAGCGCTACAAAGTGGGGACGTCTCCGTTCGCGCCGCCGATTCTCGGCGACGTCAACGGGCTACTAGGCGTGATCGGCGCGGGAACCGCGACCAATTGGCCCGGGTCGGCCTACGATCCGGAGACGCACACGGTTTACGCGCAGGCGAGCAACCTCGGTATCCAGGCGCGATCCTTGGTCGCCCCGCCGCCGGGATTCTCCGACATTCGCTACGTCCAAGGCATCGCCGGGCGGCCCTTCCGGATCGTGCTGGGACCGGGCGACTGCTGCGCGGCCGATGGTCCGCGACGTCAAGCCGTGGGCACGATTCCGCTGCCATCGGCGACGGGGAATGCACCTCCCGACGTCCCCGTCCCGGGTCTGGACGTGCAGGGACTGCCGATCGTCAAACCGCCTTACGGGATCCTCTCGGCGATCAATCTCGATCGCGGCGAGATCGTGTGGCAGGCGCCGCACGGAGACACCCCGGACGCCATCCGCAACCATCCGGCGCTCAAGGGCGTGAACGTTGGGAAGACCGGACAGCCGGGCACGCAAGGTGTCGGATTGATGGTCACCAAGACGCTGGTGGTCATGGGCGACTCGCAGATCACCGCGCCGCCGGGACGCCCGCGTGGAGCGATGCTGAGGGCCTACAACAAGTCCACCGGCCAGGAGGTCGGAGCTTTGTGGATGCCGGCGGCCCAAAGCGGATCGCCGATGACCTACATGTGGCAGGGGAAGCAATACATCGTGGTGGCGGTGGGCGGCGGGAACTACTCGGGCGAATACATTGCGTTCTCCTTGCCTGCTGCGGACTGACCGGGAACCAAGAATTAGTCCGTCAAAACCGGTTCGAGTGAGGTGACATGAAGATCGGCATCGCGGCGTCGGCGATCATGGGGTTGGCAGCGATGGGAACGTGCTATTCCCTTTTCGGTCAATCGTCGACATCGCGTTCGGTGTGGGACGGGGTGTATACCGCAGACCAGGCCAATCGCGGCAGAGCGCTGTTTGGCCAGGAATGCGCGGTCTGCCATGGCGATTCGCTCACCGGCGCGGACGAGGCGCCCGCGCTGATCGGCGGGGCTTTCCTGGCGAATTGGGACGGCCTGACCGTCGGCGACCTGTTCGAGCGCATTCGCATCTCGATGCCGGCCAATAGCCCCGGAAAGCTCAACCGGGAAAAGGTCGCCGATATTCTGTCTTACCTTCTGGCCATGAACCGGTTTCCGGCCGGCAATTCAGAGCTCGACCGCCGGACCGAAGTGCTGAAGGAGATTCGCATCGAAGCGACCAAGCCGGACCAGAAGAAATAGGAAGTCCCAAGGTCCATTGCGGTCGGCCGGTTCGGAGAATACCTTCGGCCGCAAGGTCAGCGAGAACCATGTGAACGGTTACGAATTCTTTACGCTCCTGCATGCCCCCAGGATTCGCGTGGACCTTGTTCTTCCGGCGGTGCGAAAGGCGGCTTAAAGGCCCGGCACCTCGCGCACTCTGCGGCGCTCCCGGCGCCTACCGTCTCTGGAGCGAGCTGTTCATTCGTGCATGTCCGCGAGGGCGCACCGTACCAACTGTTCCAGGGTGGATGTCGGCAGCCCATAAAGCGCCGCAGTGAACTGGAGAAGTTCCGAATATTCGGCCGGAGAATCCGTGCGCTCCGCCAGGACGCCTATCGCTGTTTTCAGGGAGTCTAGGTCCATAACGCTTCGAATTGTGGCGCAAGCGGGGCCATTGGCAAATAGGTTTCGCAGCCCATTACTCCCAAGTACCTATCTTTCGATAGTCGTAGGAGACTTTCGTCGTTGTCGATGTGAGGCCACTGCGGAAGGCGCCCGGTTACTTCCCCGTCAGGTGCGAAACGTCCTGGTTGTTCTCGTTGCAGACATCTTCCATCAGTTCCGTGTCCACCATCAGCGTCATGGGTTGGACGTACGTCCACGGCTTGTTGTACGCACCGGGATCGTCGATGGTCGCGGCGATGTCCATGTGCCCGAGGTCGCGCCGCCGGAAGCGTTCCGTCACATGCAGAGACTTCGTGGAGGGATGGCCCACTTGATCCAGCCACGCCTTGCCGTTGAAGTTCGAGGACTCCGCGACGAGTGTGTCTCCGTCCCACTTGCCGAGCGAGTATCCGTACCATTGCGGATTGGGATCCTGGACCGGGGGACGGGCGTCCAGGAAGATCTGCCGGAACTGGCCGAACGCTTCATAGAGGATGACCACGACGTTCGACTCCTGGTAGATCTTGAAAGGAGCCGGCGCCGAGTTGATTCTCGGCAAGCCCTGCGGCAGGCAGCTGGCGGGTGGGTCCTGAGCGGAGAGCGCGCCGGTCTTGCGCTGGTCGAAGAACTGCTGCGCCCACGGCTGCATGGACAGCTCACCCGGCTTTAGATCGGCGGCCAGGTCCCGAACCCTAGGCGGATCCTGCATCCAGATTCCCGTCAGGTCGGGTTTGCCATCGGCGCGGTGGGGCGCGGGCGCATTCAGGTTCACCTCTCCATTCTTGAGGCGCGGAACGGTTTTATCGGTAACTTTCCATTGGGCCGCGAGCGGCGCGCAGAGCGCGGCCGCCAGAAACGCGCTTGGTCCTATCTTCGGCATCAAGCTGCACCCGCCTCGGGTCCGCCAATCGTCGAAGGACGATCCGGCTACCGTCTTGACTCTCCGGCTTCGAGTAGTATACAGGAATCGCCTCTGGCACGCGGCCGTAATCCGTCGCTAAGACAGAGTTCGGCCAGGAGGCCGAACGCGGGCGGGGCCGCCCGCCCTACGAGCTCCAGGTAGGGCGGATCGCCTGATCCGCGGCCGACGTCCTTCGTCGGCCACCCCACGGGTGACGCGGCCTCCAGGATCTCCAACAGCCCGTGAGGCTCCCGCGCCGATTATGAACCCTTACCGACGGATTACGGACGCGGGTGGGCGTGTACTTGGCTGTAAGATGGAATGACGGATAAAATCGATGCTGCCGGCAACAAGGAGCCTTCCCACATGAAGCAACCAGAGTCGAAGTGGATGCCGCTGTTTTCCGCGGCAGTCCTCGCGGTGTTCGCAACCCAGCCCGTCCAGGCGGATTTGCTGGAGAAGACCAAGAAGGTGGGCGGTACGACGGTCCAGTATAAGGTGGTTCTGCCCAGTGGATATGATCCGGCGAAGGCCTATCCGGCTATTCTCGCTTTCGGCGGAGGTCCGCAAACGATGAACTCGGTGGACGCCGTTCTCACCCGCAACCTCCGCGCGGAGGCGGAAAAGCGCGGCTACATCGTGATCGCTCCCGCCGCGCCCGACGATGAGTTGTTCTTCGAGGACGGGGCTCGCATTTTCCCCGAATTTCTGAAGATGATCCTGGCGGATTACAAGATTCAGGACAACAAGTTCCATATCGCGGGACCATCCAACGGGGGAATCGCCGCCTTCCACGTCGCGGCCTCGAATCCTCAGTACTTCCTGTCCGTTACCGCCTTCCCCGGATATATGTGGGAGCCCAGCATGGCCAAGCTCCAGGCGATTTCGAAGATGTGCGTCTTCATGTACGTCGGCGAAAATGACCCATACATGTGGCACGCGGAAATGAAGAAGGAAGCGGAACTGCTGCGCTCCAAGGGGACGCTTGCCCGCTATACGGTCGAGAAGGGCCAGCCACACCGGATGGAAACGCTCGCAGGTGTCAATGCCGGCCGCCTGTTCGACGGATTTGAAGAGACCAAAAAGGGGTGCAGTCGGTAGGTTGGGAGTCCTGGGGGTGCGGAAAGGGGAACTCCGTCCCGCGGCCTGGTTTTAATCGAAATGGGGGCGAAGAAACAGGAACGCCACTCGCTTTAAGAGGAATGCGGGACACAGAGGACATTGCCCGATTTCAGGCTTGTGCGCGCGCGGCGTTCTGGGCCAATTCGTCGCACCGGTTGTTATCGTCGTGCGCGGCATGACCTTTGGTCCACGTCCAGCGGACCTTGTGGCTCTGCGCCAGCTCGTCTAGCTCCATCCACAGGTCCCGATTCAGCACCGGCTTTTTGGCGGCGGTCTTCCATCCGTTGCGCTTCCACGCGTGAATCCACGTGGTGATGCCGTTCTTCACGTATTCGGAGTCGGTGACCACTTCCACTTCGCAGCCTTCCTTGAGCGCGCGCAGACCCTGAATCGCGGCGGTTAATTCCATGCGATTATTCGTGGTTTCGGGAGCCGATCCGGACATTTCCCGTTTATGATCGCCGTAGCGCAGGATGTAGGCCCAGCCGCCCGGCCCCGGATTTCCGAGACACGCGCCGTCGGTGATCAGCCGGACGCGTTTCATGTTCTTCGGCTCTTCATGTTCTTTCACGTTCTTCTATCATAGGATTGATGCTGGAGCCGCAGCCTCGGCCGGGCCCACTGGCCGAACCCGAAAAGCCGGTCGTCATGATCCCGATGACGGCCGAAGACGCGGAACGTCTCCAGCGCCGCCGAAACTTTACGCGGACGGCTGTGGGAATGGCCGTCGTGATTCTCGGATGGTACGTGTACGTGCGGATGGTGAATCCGGTGCGCGCCCAGCAGGCGTACACGGACGGCGTCCGGCTGATTCAAGCCACGCGTTATGAACAGGCGATTCTGAATTTCGACCGCGCCATCGAGCTGAAGCCCGATTTTGCCGACGCGTATCGCATGCGCGGGCGCGCCTACGTCGCCGTCGGCAAGCCGGACGAAGCGATCCCAGACTTCACGAAAGTGGCGGTTTTGCGGCCTGCGGACGCAACGGTGCTGGTGGATCGGGGCTTCGCGTATCTGGATAAAAAAGACTGGGCCAAGGCGAGGGCCGACGCTTCGCGCGCGCTCGAGATGAACGGGAAGCTGGCGCGCGCCTACAACCTGCGCGCCACGGCGGTGCGCGCCACCGGCGGCGTGGCCGAGGCCCTGGAAGATTATTCCCGTGCCGTGGAACTGGACCCCAACCTGGATAATTACTTCCAGCGGGCCGCCACCTACCAGCTTCTGAACGAGCATCAGCGCGCGGTGGCCGACTTCGATCAGGCCCTGGCGCTCGCGCCGGATCAGCCGCACACCTATTACGCGCGAGCGCAATCCCGCGCGGCGATCGGCGACGCGAAGGGCGCCCAGGAGGATATCCGCGCCGGCCGCAAGATCGACGGTTGGTAAAGCGAAGGACCCGGTTCGTCATTCCGAGCGGCGGCGAGGAATCTGCTTTTCCCTAGTCTTCTTCCAATACCTTAGAAGCAGATCCCTCGCTGCCGCTCGGGATGACAAGCGTGACAGAGCATCGGACTATTCGGGCAGGGATTATCCAACCGGCTTCGGCGCCACGCCTCTAGTTCGCAAGCGCCGGCTCGGCCGCCAGCTCGCGTTCGAAGAATTCGTCGACCTTGCCGAGGATCGACGCTGCGTCGTGGGCATGATAGATCTCGGCGCGCAGTTTTGCGCCGTTGCGGACGCCATGCGTGAAATAGGTGGCGAACTGCTTCATCTTGCCGACCGCGTCCGACGCCTTGTGATCGTCGAGCATCTTGTAATAACGGCGCATGATTTCATAACGCGCCGCCTCCGCCGGCGCTTCGTAGCGTCCGGTGGTCACAAAGTCCTCGATCTGCCGGAAAATCCACGGGTTCGAGGACGCCGCGCGGCCAATCATCACCGCGTCGCATCCTGTTTCAGCAGCCATGCGCACCGCGTCTTCCGGAGTCACGATATCGCCGTTACCGATCACGGGAATCTTCACGGCGGCCTTCACTTCGGCGATGCGGGTCCAATCGGCATGGCCGCTATAGCCTTGCTCGCGCGTGCGCGGATGCAGCGCGATGGCGTCCAGGCCGCAATCTTCCGCGAGCTTCGCCATGCACACGTTGACCAGCTCGCGATCGTTCCAGCCCGCGCGGAATTTCATGCTGAACGGAATCGCGAGGGCGGCCCGGACGCTGCGCAGAATCCGCTCCACCAGGGGGAGATCCCGCAACAAGCCCGATCCGCCGTTGCAGGTCACCACTTTTTTCACGGGGCATCCGAAATTAATGTCGACGGCGTCGAAGCCCTGATCCTGGCAGTAGCGGGCGGCATCGGCCATCACGTCGGGATCGGCGCCGAACAATTGCGCGGTAATGGGATGCTCTTCGGGCTCGAAATAAAGGTAGCGGAAGGCGCGCGTCGGCCTGCCCCCGTGGGCCGTGGATTTCGCATTGGCCACCACGCCGTGGGAGCTGGTGAACTCGGTCATGATCAGCCCGCAGCCGCCCTGCGCGCGGATCAGGCGGCGAAAGACGGTGTCGGTGACGCCCGCCATGGGGGCCAGCACCGTCGCCGGGGCGATGGTCAGGCGGCCGATCTGGAAGGCGCGGGGGATCATAAGACTGGAAAATGGACGAGACGACCTCGTTTCCATTTTAGCCCTGGACGCCGGGAGAACCAGTGGTGGTCGGTTCAGTCCCCGCTGTGGACTAATTTCGCGTTGATGCCGGAGGCTCGTCCGGCCAATATCTAGCTTCGATAGTTTTAATCGACGCTCTTTGTGCCCTCTCCGGTGAGCCTTATTGTCATGCGATGCACCTTCCGCATCGTCCGAGATCCGCTCCCGGCCAATTTGTTCATTACTTGCACTTTCTGCTTGACTTTTGTTTGCTCTTTTTTGTACGATAGAGAGCGTCATGAACCCCCTCGAAAGCGTAAACGCTGATCTCGCGGTCGCCTTTGCGCAGCGAGCCGAACTCGACAAAAAGATCCAGGCTCTTCAGGAATCGGCCAAAATTCTGGTGCCTATTTATGGACGCTCCGCCATTGGACCGGCGCCTGGGACCTTCACTCTGGGCGATATTAAGGACCTTGGCCTTACTCGCGCCATCGAGCAAATCCTCATCCGGGTTGGTGGTAAGCCATTGCCGCCTACGAGCGTAAGAAATGGACTCCTTGAAGCTGGATTTGAACTCACTGGAGAAAATCCCCTCGCCTCCATTCATCAGGTACTGAAGCGGCTTATTGCGAGAGAGAATTCTCCATTTTGCGCCGTAGAATTTCAAGGGCAGACTATGTATAAATTTGACCCTCCGATGTCCTCAGCAATCGCAGCTTTCCCGTGTGGAACGAAAACGGAAAAGAAGTGACTTGTTTTCACGGTCTCAAGAACTGGTGCGGGAGAGGACCAGTCAAAGAAGGTCTAATGGCATGAGCGATGAAATCGAGGACGTGATCAGGCAAGAGAAGGCGAGGCTCAAGCCGGCGAGCGCCGACGCAGCGAGGCGACGTCTCAAGCGCCTGAGGCAAATCGAGAACCTGCTAAATCGTGGGACGGAACAGGACGTGATCGACGTTATGCGGTCCGCCGGGATACGCGACGGGTCGCCTGAGGCTTTGGAAGTTCTAAAGATTTGGAGGGAGAACCGATCTTCGCGATAGCCTTGTCGAAAGCTTTCTCACGCGTGGCCCTCTCCGCCTGAGGCAAAGCCGCGAAGTGGTCCTCGAAGATTTTGGCTATCTGACTGGCCGCCGCGCGCTTTTTTGCATCCTTCACGATTTCATTTTACTATAATCCGCTTACGTCACGGCTGCCGCGAACTTCTCCCAGTCCGCCGCTTCGCCGAACTTCACACCGGTCAACGACGGGTCGATGTTGCGGAGTAGGCCCGTCAGCACCGCGCCCGCGCCCACTTCGACGAAACGGGTCACGCCTCTGGCGGCGAGCAAGCTAATCGATTCCGTCCACCGCACCGGGTTGGGAACCTGCTCGTACAATCCCTGGCGCGCTTCGGCTCCGCTCCGCACCTCGCGAGCCTGCCAGTTGTTGATCAGCGGCACGAAGAGGTCGCGGAACGCCGTCGCATCGAGATCGGTTTTCAGCCGCTGCTGCGCGGGCTGCATCAAGGCGCAATGAAAGGGAGCGCTCACAGGCAAAAGCATGGCGCGCTTAGCGCCCGCGGCCTTTGCTAGCTCCGTAGCCCGGGCCACGGCTCCGGCATGACCGGCGATCACAATCTGATCCGGGGAATTGAAATTGGCCGCGCTGACGATTTCCGCGGTTCCATCGGGAGCAACGGCCGCTTCGGCGAGGATCGTGTCCAGTTTGTCGCCCTTGTCTCCGGGCGGCAGCTTCAGCAGCGCGGCCATGGCGCCGACGCCCGGGGCGACCGCCTCCTGCATATAGCGCCCGCGCTTGCGTACCAGCCGCAACGCGTCCCCGAAATCGAGCGATCCGGCGGCCACCAGCGCCGAGTATTCGCCCAAGCTGTGCCCGGCAAAATAATTCGGCGGGACGCCCTTGGCCCGCAGCACCGCCAGCGCCGCCACGGAAACCGCCAGCATCGCCGGCTGCGTGTTCTCGGTAAGCTTGAGATCTTCGTCGGGTCCCTCGAAACATAACCGCGAAATCGGGAAGCCCAGCGCGGCGTCGGCCTGCTCAAAGATGGCTGCGGCTTCCGGGTACGTTTCGGCGAGCGATTTGCCCATTCCGGCATACTGCGAGCCTTGGCCGGGGAAGAGGAATGCCGTCTTGAACATGGAAGATGCGGGGTCTTGTGCGATTCTAGCAGGCTCTCGAATAAGGTCTTTTGACGCCGGCCCCCAGCGAATCTTTCTTCCGCCGTCAGGCGATCCGGAAAACGTTGCACGCTTCGCCACAACCGTTTTCGGCTATAGTAGAGTTGTGAAGCGTAAACGCACACCGGCGGTTCCCGAAGCGGCCGCGTCCGAAGTTGCCGT
The DNA here is from genome assembly GCA_035934795.1 of Bryobacteraceae bacterium. Taxonomy (GTDB): domain Bacteria; phylum Acidobacteriota; class Terriglobia; order Bryobacterales; family Bryobacteraceae; genus Palsa-187. The sequence continues at coordinate 61,952 of DASYXM010000063.1, forward strand.
CGTTCCCCCGGCTCTGATGGAGGAAGCCCGGCGTGCGATTCAATCCGACCGGATGAGCAGGCCCGCCAAATGCTCGGTGTGCGGCGAACAGTGCGCGCCGAGTTCGGCCGAAGGCCTGTGCTGGGTGTGCCGCCGGCTGAAGCTCTCCGCGTGGCGCGATTCGGATTCGCAGATGCCCGCGCAGGAATAACGCCTGGCGATCACGCGCCCGTCAGCTTCTCATAAACCCACGCGGCGGCGATCACGTCTTCCACGCCCAGTCCCACCGATTTGAAAATCGTCACCGGATTCCCAGCGGGGCGCTTTGTGACCTGCGCCAGCTCGACGATACGCGATTCGGTCCAGTCCGCGCCCGCCATAAGCAGGTCGCCGGCCTCGATTTTGCCTTGCTCGATGGAATCGATGGCTATGAGATTCGCGCGCTGAATCAGCTCCGTGGGCAGTTCCCGCCGGTTGCCGCGATTGGACCCCATGGCGTTGACGTGGGCGCCGTCGGCAATCCACGCGCTGTCGATCACCGGCTGGCCCGCGAAGGTTGCGGTCACGACGATGTCGGCGCCGCGCACGGCTTCCTCCGCCGACGCCACGGCGCGCGCACCGGTGGTCTGCGCGAATACGTTGCGCTTTTCCTCGCTGCGGCTCCACACGCGAATGTCCTTGAGGTTGCGGACCTCGCGGATGGCGGTAATCTGGGACGCGGCCTGAAAGCCGCTGCCGATCACGGCGAGCGTCGCGGCATGGGGGGCGGCCAGCACGTCGGTCGCGTAGCCCGACGCCGCGCCCGTGCGGATCTGTCCCAGCCAGTTCGCTTCGAGTTGCGCCAGTGGTTGGGCCGTTTCGGCATCGAACAGGAAACAGAAAAAATGCGAGCCGTACTTCGGATTCGTGGAATAAAACTTGGTCCCGAAATACTTGCCCCAGGCGCCGCCCATGCTGTGGAGGGTCGAGCCGGTCGGGAGCACGATGCGCCGCCGCGGCTGGTTGGAAGCTTTCCCTTCGCGCAAGGCGGCGAACACGTCGCGCATCAGGCCGATGGCCTGCTGCATGCTCAGAACCTCGCGGACCTGCTGTTCGCTAATGTGGATCATCATTGTCAGTTTATAGACCCGGACTCCTTTGGGAAGGGGGAGGGGTGCTACGTGGTGATGTATGGCACCATATCATATATGGTAGATGACGAAGACGACTGTTTACCTCGATCCCGAACTGGCCATCACGGTGCGGCAGCTCGCGACGCAGGAGGGCCGGCCCCAGGCGGAGCTCATTCGTGAGGCCCTGGCCGACTACGCCCGCCGGAGCAAGCGTCCGGCTATGCCTGGGCTTGGCGAGTTTGACAGCGGCCCCACCGATACCTCGGAGCGCGCCGAACAAATCCTCCGGCGGGCTGCCACGCGAGGCAAGTGGCGCTAATCGCAGATTCCGGCGCGGTGTACGCCCTGTATGACCGGCGCGATCGCAACCATCGCGCGGTGCGCGAAGCGGTCGACCTGGAAAGCGGCGCCATCTTGATTCCGGCCGCGGTTCTTGCCGAAATCGATTACCTTCTGCGGGTCCGGCTGGGGGCGCGGCAGAGCAGCGCTTCCTGGAAGGGATCGAGAAGGGCGCATTCACCGTCGAGCCCTTTACGCTCGAAGACGCGTCGTTCTGCCGCAAGCTTCTGGTGCGCTATCGGGAAATGGATTTAGGCTTGGCGGACGCGTCCGTGGCGGCCGTCGCGGAGTGCCGCGGAATCCTGCGATTGCTGACGGTCGATGAACGGCATTTCCGAGCGATCCGAACAACCGCGGGCCACCGATTCACACTGCTACCAGCCGACCGGTAGCGCCGGCTAAAAACCGAATCGGCGGACTTCGAAGCGTTTACCGAAGGATCTGCAGCACCGCGCCGAGCAGCGCGGGGATTTCTTTTTCCACGACTCCCCAGACAATGACCGGATCGGCGCCTTCGTAGTTGTGGATCAGGACGTTCCGAAGATCGTTCATTTCCCGCCATGGAATCTCCGGATGAGCGGCCCGAAATTCCGTGCCGACCTTTCTCGACGCTTCTCCGAGGATTTCCAGATTCCTGCAAACTGCGTCGAGTAAGATCTGATCGGGTGTGCCGCCTCCAGCTCGTAACGCTGCACATTCCGCGATCCGCTGACAGCAATCGCGGATATGGAGGAGATGTACGTGTGGGTCCGGAGCGGTCATGCCACAACAGCCGCTCAGATCGCTGTCGCTTCGGCCAGGATGCGGTCGCGAATGTAGCGAAGGCTGCCGGGCGTCACCACTTCGACTTCGGCGCCCAGTAACTCGCGAAGATCCAGCCGTAGGCGGATTAAGTCGAACAGAGTTCTACCCGGCTCGAAATCGACCAGAAAATCCACGTCGCTCGCGTCCCGATTCTCGCCGCGGGCGACGGAGCCGAAGACCCTGATATTCCGCGCGCCGTGCTGAGCGGCGAGCCGAAGGATTTCCTCCCTTTTTTCAAGATGCAACGCATCCAGAGTCAGCATGATTTCATTGTCGCGTAATCGCGCGTTCGCGGGATGCCGGTCATTTCTTCGGTCCAGCCGCCGGTTCCTTACCGGGCTGAAGATCCGGTCCCGGCAGCCTGAAAAGCTACCCCACAACCCCGGAGGCTACAACTTCACCGGATCTTGCGACGACGCGTCGAAGCCCAACTCCGCGATGGCGGCGGCGGCTTTCTGAGAGTCGAACTTTCCGTCGCGCGCCAGCGCCGAAATGGTGGCCTGGGCGATGGCCTCCGCGGAAATCTCGAAGAATTTCCGCAAGTGCTCGCGATTCTCGCTGCGCCCGAAGCCGTCGGTACCGAGCGAGTGGAGGCGCTCCCCGATCCACTGCGAGAGCTGATCGGGCATCGCCTTGATGTAATCGCTGGACGCGATCACGGGTCCTTCGACTCCCGCGAGCGCAGTGACGATGTAGGGCGTACGGGGCGGCTCGGTGGGATGCAAGCGGTTCCAGCGCTCCACCTCTAAACCGTCGCGCCGCAATTCGTTGTAGCTGGTCACCGACCACACGTCGGCGGCGATCTGGTAGCGCTCCGCCAGGATTTGCTGGGCGCGCAACGCTTCGTTCAAAATCGAGCCGCTGCCGAATAATTGCGCGACCACGGGTCCATTGGCGGCGGCGCGATATCTGTACAAGCCGCGCAGGATGCCCTGGCGCAGGTCTTCTGAAATGCCACTCTCGATGCCGGGCATGGGCGGTTGGACGTAATTCTCGTTGTAGACGCAGATGTAGTAGAAGCGCGCTTCGTTCAGCTCGTACATCCGGCGGATGCCTTCCTCGACGATGACGGCGAGCTCGAAGGCGTACGCGGGATCGTAAACCGCGCAAGTCGGCACCACACTGAACAACAGGGGATTGTGGCCGTCCTGATGCTGCAATCCTTCTCCCAGCAGCGTCGTGCGGCCGGAGGTTCCGCCCATCATGAAGCCCTTGCCGCGCGAATCGGCGAAGGCCCATACGAGATCGCCCACGCGCTGGTAGCCGAACATCGAATAGTAAATATAGAAGGGAATCACCGGCACGCCATAGTTGGCGTAGGCCGTGCCGGCCGCCAGAAACGAGGCCATGGAGCCCGCTTCGGTGATGCCTTCCTCCAGAATCTGACCGTTCTGCGCCTCGCGATAGTACAGCAGCGTGTTGGAATCCACGGGCTTGTAGCGCTGCCCCTGGCTCGCGTAGATGGCGTAATCGCGGAACAGGGATTCCATGCCGAAGGTGCGGGCCTCGTCGGGGATGATGGGAACGACGAGCTTGCCAAGCTCGGGATTCTTCAACAAGCTTTTCAGGATCGCGACGAACGCCGCCGTGGTGGACGCCTCGCGGCCGCGCGAGCCTTCGAGCGCCTCTTTAAACGTCGCAAGCGGCGGGGCCTTGATTTCGATGGGCCGGACATGGCGAGCGGGCAGCGAGCCGCCCTGCGCGCGGATGCGTTCGCGCAGGTAACGCATCTCCGGCGACTCCTCCGGCGGGCGGAAGAATTCCAGGTGCGTCACCTGGTCGTCGGAAAGCGGCAAATCGAAACGGTCCCGAATCTTGAGCAGATCGGCTTCGGGCAGCTTCTTCTGCTGGTGCGCGGTCATCCGGCCTTCGGCCACTTCGCCGAGTCCATACCCCTTCACTGTTTTGGCCAGAATCACGGTGGGCTGGCCGCGATGCGAATGCGCGCGCAAATAGGCGTTGTAAACCTTCAGAGGATCGTTGCCGCCGCGGCGCAGCGCCCAGATGTCGTCGTCCGTCAGGTGCTCGACCAAGCTCGCGAGCTCGGGATATTTGCCGAAGAATTCGTTGCGGATGTAGGCGCCGCCCATAGCCCGGAAGGCCTGGAATTCGCCATCGACCACTTCGTGGAAGCGCTTGATTACCAGCCCCGAGGTGTCGCGGGCGATGATATCGTCCCAGCCCTGGCCCCACAGCACCTTGATCACGTTCCAGCCGGCGCCGAGGAAGGCCGCTTCCAGCTCCTGGACGATGCTGCCGTTGCCGCGGACGGGTCCGTCCAGCCGCTGCAGGTTGCAGTTCACGACAAAAATTAAATTGTCGAGCTTTTCGCGGGAGGCGAGCGTGAGCGCGCCCAGCGATTCCGGTTCGTCGCATTCCCCGTCGCCGACGAACGCCCATACCTTGCGGTTGGTCTTCGGAACCAGGCCGCGATTTTCCAGGTAACGCATGAAGCGGGCCTGGTAGATGGACGAAATGGGCCCGAGGCCCATCGAAACCGTGGGGAATTGCCAGAATTCGGGCATCAACCAGGGATGCGGATAGGAGGAAAGGCCCGGATGATCCCGCAATTCGTGGCGGAAATTTTCGAGGTGCCGCTCGTTCAAACGGCCTTCGATGAACGCGCGTGCGTAAACGCCCGGCGAAGCATGGCCCTGGAAATAGACGAAATCGCCGGCCAGTTTGCCGCCCGCCGGATCGTCGTAGGAGCCACGGAAAAAGTGGTTGAAACCCACTTCCACCAGCGTCGCGAGCGATGCGTAGGTCGCCAAATGGCCGCCGATGTTGGCATCGTACTTGTTGGCGCGCACCACCATGGCGACCGCGTTCCAACGGATCAGGCTCTTGATGCGGCGCTCCAGGAACCGGTCGCCCGGGTAGGCGACTTCCTCCTCCGCCTTAATCGTATTGATGTAGGGCGTGTTCCAGCGCAGCGGCGGCTGCACACCCAAATTCGCGGCCCGTTCCATGAGCCGCTCGAGCAGGTAGCCGGCCCGGTCGGGTCCTTCCCGGTCGATGATCTCGTCGAGCGCCTCAATCCATTCGCCGGTTTCCTGGGGGTCGAGGTCGTCCGGCGCCTCTACGCGTGACTTCAGCATGGGGATGATACCAAGGTAGCTTTTCGGCGAGAGGCGGGCAACCCGCCAAGCGTAGTGTCCGTAATCCGTCGGTAAGGATTCATAATCGGTGCGGGAGCCTCACGGGGCTGTCGGAGATCCTGGACGCCGCGTCACCCGTGGGGTGGCCGACGAGGGTGTCGGCCGCGGATCAGGCGATCCGCCCTACCCGCGTTTTGTAGGGCGGGCGTCCTCGCCCGCGTTCGGCCCCCTGGCCGAACTCTTTCTTAGCGACGGATTACAGTAGTGTCCGTCGGGTAGGACGCCACCCGGCAAGCCGGGCTTGCGATGCAAATTCTCGCGCTGTATAGTGTTCGGTGATCTCGCCTCGGGGGGAAGCACCATGGCACCACAGTCCCCGGGCGATGGATCCCGCTGCATCGGGATTCGCTCGTAACGGGATTGGTATTGGAGGCCCCGCGGTCGCAGGTCGACATCGAATAGGCGCCTCGGACTGTGGGGGACAGAGGCCAAAAAATCATGGATCCGTTGGCGGCGGCCAAGGCCGCGCCGGCAAACGGTCCGATCGCCGCATCGGGACCGCAGGACCCAACCGACACGTTGCGGTCCGCTTCCTTGCGCAATCTTCTCACGCTGCTCGCGATTTGGAACCTCTTCGAATTCGTGGCCGGTATCCCGCTCCTGTCGGGGAACAAGCCCGCGGCTTATGTGCGGGTCCTGGCCAGCACGGTCCTGATGGTGGCGATCCCGTTTTGGCTGGAGCGCCGGGGACGCAACAAAGCGGCGTGCTGGATGTTCGTCCTCAGTGGCAGCCTCGCAGCGTCGGTGTCACAGGCGTTGGCGGGCGGGATTCGCAGCCCGGCGACGGTTCTGCAATTAGCCGTCGCGGTCGCCGCGATCCTTCTCCTGGGGAAGGCCGGCGGCGTGGTTGCAACAATGTTTTTCCTGGCGGCCGATAGCGGCCTGGTGGCATATCAGTATGCGGGTGGGCGGTTGCCGGAAGTGTTTTTCGCGTCGCCGCTGGGAACCTGGGCCCTGATGGTGTATGCCTTTCTGATCGCCGCGCCGCCCTTGTGGCTCGCCGTGCAACGCCTTCACGATGACCTTGCCGAGGCAAAAGTGTCGGAAGCGCACCTCCGCTTCACGACCGCCCAACTGACCGAAGCCCAGATTCTCAACCGGTCGGGAAATTTCCTGTACGACGTCGCCGAGAGATCCTCGATGTGGTCGCCGGGAGTGTTCCGGATCTTGGGGGTTCCCGCGCCCGCGGCCGTGGAGCCGTGGATGTTCCGGCCCACGCAGCGAACCGTCCGGGATTTTGTTCCACCGGAGGACCAGTATATGGTCGACGAGAGTTTTTCCCGCCTCCTGGAAGGAGACCCCCAGGAAGTGGCGCATCCGGTACGCAGGCCGGACGGCGAGACCCGCCACGTGCGCGTGCGGCTGATTCCGGAAGCGGACGCCACGGGGAGGGTGACCCACATCCGGGGGACGCTGCAGGACGAAACCGAGCAGCACAATTACGAGATGGAGCGGCGGCGCATCCTGGACGAGCTGCGGCAATTGACGGTCTTTCAGGAGAAAGTCCGGGAGGAAGAACGCCAAAGAATCGCCCGCCTGGTCCACGATGAGCTCGGCCAGCAATTGGTGGGCTTGAAAATGCGGACGGGCTACGCGGCCCAACTGGCCGAGTCCGGGTCGGTCGCCACGATGGGCGAGATCGACGTGATCGCCAAGCAATTGGAATCCGCCATTCGAACCGTGCGGGACATCGCCACGCACCTGCGTCCCGAAGTGTTGGACCGTTTCGGGCTGGTGCCCGCGCTCGCCTGGCTGGCGCGCCAATTCACCGAGAATAACCGCATTCCATGCGCCACTGCGTTCCAGGCGACGGCGGCCGCCGGCGACACGGCCATTGTGGTATACCGGGCCGCCCAGGAAGCCCTTACGAACGTTGCGAAACACGCCCGGGCCACGCAGGTTGAGCTGTCTCTTTTCGCCGATCGCGAAACGATCGAGCTGGAAATATCGGATAACGGGCGCGGCTTCGACCCGGCGGACGTTGCCCCCACGTCGTTTGGCCTCGCGGGCATACGGGAGCGGGCGGTAAATGCGGGAGGGTCTTTTACGATCTCCCGCGGGGAAGAGGGAGGGACAGTGCTCCGGCTGGTGCTGCCGCTCACAGAATCGGTAAGGAGGAACTAATGGAATCAGTCCGTTTTATGGTCGTCGACGACCATCCGATGGTACGGGAGGGCATCGAACGGCTGCTGGCGGCCGAGTTTCCGGGGGCGGCCATCGCCACGTCGTCGACGGGATCCGAAGCGCTGGCCTTCGTGGAGGACGGCCAACCGGCGGTGGTGATCCTGGACCTGAACTTGCCGGCACGCGACGGTCTCGACGTGCTGAGGAACCTAAAAGATCGGAATCCGGCGTGTGCGGTGTTGATTCACACGATGTATCACGAAAGCCATTTTGGCGTTCGCGCGCTCCGCGCGGGCGCCGCCGGCTACCTGACCAAGGATCAGCCTGTGGCCGAGTTCCTGACGGCGGTCAAAAGGCTGCTAGGAGGAAAACGGTACATCAGCCCCGCCCTGGTGGAGCTTCTGGCCGAATCCTTTGCCGGAGCCGCTTCCAACGACCATTTGGAGCTTCTCTCCGACCGTGAGCATCAAGTGCTGAGGCGGCTGGCAGCCGGGGAAACCGTCTCGGCGATCGCGCAGCAAATGAACCTGAGTGTCAAGACCGTAAGCACCTACCGGGGGCGGCTGCTGGAAAAGCTCCAGCTGAAGACAACGGCCGCTCTGATCCGCTTTGGGATCGAACATGACCTGAGTTGACGTGGCCGGTTCAATCACCTGGTCCCGGTGATGTGTCATTTTGAGGGAGAGCCGTCTCCGCTCCCTCACTTTCGCGGCCAGAAAATTGGACCAAGCCGAAACAAGACGATTGTAAGACCGTACATTCGCGCCACGGGCCGGGAAATGGCCCTGGAGGGCATTTTAAAAAACAGGTAGTTTGGGGTGGGGAAGGCCCCTAGAGTCGCGCTACGCCTCCGCAAACGCGTTGTGATTTTTCAAACCTCGATCGGCAATAACATACTTGACATACCTTTTGTTTGGGCGCATACTGGGTTCATGGAAAGCCCAGCCACTCTCAGAGACGCGGTTATCTGGTTCGCGGACTTCGACCATTGCCGCGAGTTCATGGCTCAACTCCGCTGGCCGGATGGCGTGGTAAAGTGCCCGCATTGCGGTTCCGACAACGTGACATGGCTTGCCAAGGCCCGCATTTGGAAGTGCTACGCGAAGCACGCCCGTCCCACCTTCACGCTCAAGACTGGGACGATATTTGAGGATTCTCCTATCCCGCTCGAAAAGTGGCTCTGTGCTGCATGGCTCCTGATCGGCTGCAAGAACGGCGTCAGCTCTTACGAAATTCACCGGGACCTTGGCGTGACTCAAAAGAGCGCATGGTTCATGCTGCATCGGCTCCGGCTGGCGATGCGCGAGGGTGGTTTTAAGATCGGGGGCAGCGGCAAAGACGTTGAAGCGGATGAAACCTTCATCGGTGGTCGCGTGGACTTCATGCATCGCGGATCGAAGCGCCTCAAGAGAGCCAACACCGAAGGAATGTGGGGAAAGACTGTCGTACTCGGATTGTTGGAGCGCGACGGTCGCGCCCGTGCTGCCGTTTCCCCTACCCGCAAGTATTACGAAATCCATCAGCACGTCACAGCGAATGTTGAGCCGGGAACCAATCTCATTACTGATGAGTTCCAAGCGTACGCCACACTGCCAAAGGACTATACGCACGAAGTCATCGACAAGACCTACGGCTACGTGAACGGGAAAATTCACGTGAACAGCATGGAGAATTTCTGGAGTTTGCTGAAGCGGACGCTCAAGGGAACCTACGTTTCCGTCGATCCGTGCCACTTGCAGGCATACGTTGACGAACAGGTTTTTCGCTTTAACAATCGCAAGGATGTGGACGGGAATCCGATCAGCGATGCCGAGCGGTTCACGACTCTCATGAAGCAAATCGTGGGACTGCGTTTGACCTACAATGAACTGACCGGCAAAACACCGTTTACGGTGGTAGAAGCAGGCATGCGCCCGTGATAAGCATGAAGAGACGCGGGCGCGGCAAGCGCAAGCCCGCTTCGGGAGGTTTATGAAGGCCATCCGCTTCAACGCAACGCCGGAGTTCGCACACTTCACAGAAGTCATGCGCGGAGTCCTATCTGTTCCCAAAAAGCGCCTTGACGAATTAGTCGAGGCGGCGAAAGAGAATTCACCGCGCAAGGGAAATCCGCACGCACCGGGACAAAAGCGCGTAGTGCGGCGCAAACCGAGACGTATCACTTAGCGTTTCCCTCTTGATGCACGATTCCACACCCACAAGCCTAGCGCTAGAAGGTTTATAACTCCGATGCCGATATGGAGTCTGTTTTGGCGCTCCAGTAATTCGATCACGGACTTAGAATCATCGCTCTCTATATATGAACCACTAGTCTGGATTTCAGGTGCATTAGTCTTTTTCGGGGTCGTGCTTGAAGTTGTTGCTGATCGCTCATCCACCAAGGACAGCCGCAACGCTGCTATAAAACGATGGGGCGAGTACCTTCTTATAGTTGGCCTGGGTGGAGAAATAGCATTCGGAATTGCTACCTCGGTGCTTTCGGGCCTCATTATCGCTAAGTTGAATCTAGTGGCGGCTAACGCTGAGACTACCGCAAAGGGATTCGACACCAAAATAGTGGAAGCCCGCCGAGGTACAGCGGAAGCGCAGAAGGATGCCGAGACTGCAAAAAAGGATGGAGAGCAGCTTAAAAAAGACAACCTCGTTCTTGAAGCCGAACTGCTCAAACTCCGGCTGAGGATCGCAGATCGGCATCTTACGCGAGAGCAGAAGTCGCGGATTTCACAGAAGCTATGCGAAGTATCAAGTGGAGAACTTCCACTGCCGTCTCGTCCTGCCAATACCGCAGTACAGCTAGAGCTATACGACTCGGACAATGAAATAGCGAGTTTTGCACAAGACATCGCGGAAGCAATCCCGTCGGTCTGCCAACGGCAAAACAGACCCGGAATCGGATGGGGGACGGCAATTTCCAATAGCCAAGCCACCATTGGGTTCTCTGGGGTGCAGGTGATTCTTAGAACGGGAGCCAGTGCGCGGGACATGCTTTTTACTTCGACTATTGTTCCGCTGTTGGTAGCTGAAGGCGCGCAAACTGTAGGACCTATGGCAGAGCCACGACGAGGAACTGTTATCAGCGGTGGGGGACAAACTTTCCTTGGTACGGGGGCATTTATAGTAATCGCAATCGGCAAGAAACCTTGACTCACCGGGCCTGTCACGCCGCCCCAAGCGTAGCCCGCGAGAATCAGGTATGTCAAGTATATTATCGCCCCTCGATCCCATTGATGTTAGGGCGCTTGGAGGCGCGCGCGCACAAAGGCTGGCAAACCGCTGGGTGACCGCAATGGAGAAACTTTTTCTGCCGCGAAAACAAGTGTTTGCGATTCGCCCACCCGCGAAGCTTCTCCCATGCGTGCATCACGGGATGAACTTCTCGACCGCTCCTGCGTCAAACCAACCCACTACCCTAGTCCCCGAATCTTGGGAGTATACTGGAACGTGGAGTGTTATCTTCCGGTCGGGAGGATATCTTGTCTATGAATAATTACGTGAAGTTTGGAATCCTGATCGTTGCCATTCTGGGAACCCTCGCGTGGCTGGCGGCGGGCGGAATCAGCGACACCAAGACATATTACAAAACCATCGCCGAGCTCAATCAGATGGGCGACGGAGCCAAGGAGAAGCGCCTCCGCGTGGGCGGCGATATCGCCGCCGGTTCCATAGAGCGAGCGGGCGCCAACGTTTCTTTCGTCATGTCGCAGGATAAACTCCAGTTGAAGGTGGTCTATAACGGCATCGATCCGCTACCGGACACGTTCCGGCCCGGCGCGCAGGCCCTGGCGGACGGCAAGCTCGGCAGCGACGGCGTCTTCCACGCGACCAAGATCCAAGCCAAGTGCGCCTCGAAATATGAAGCGGCGCCCACAGGGAAGGGCAACCCCGCCGTTCGCAGCTCCTGATTGACAGCCGTAACGAAGGCGGTAGCGAGGCGGATGCTCGCCTTTGTGCGGCTGGGACGCCGGGACGGTTGCGATCAGCTAGAATTAGCAAGGCAGTATAAAGGAGCGCGTCCCGTTCTGATATGGAAAACCTCGGCACCCTCGCCATCCTTCTCGCATTTTGCTTCGCGGTTTATGCCGTCGCCGCTTCAGTGGCGGGCAAATGGACCAAGCGCCCGTTCCTGATTCTCAGCGCCGAGCGCGCGGTGTATTCGATCTGGGTGCTGCTGACGGTGGCCGCCGGCCTCCTGGTTTATTCGCTGATCAACGGCGATTTCCGGCTGGCCTACGTAGCCTCCCACAGCAACCGCACCATGTCGACCGTGTACAAGTTCACGGCGTGGTGGGGCGGCCAGGAAGGCTCGCTGCTGATGTGGTCGTGGCTGCTGGCGACGTATTCGTCGGTGGTGGTGTATCAGAACCGGCGCAAGTTCCGCGAAATGATGCCCTACGTCACCGCGGTGCTGATGACGGTGGAAACTTTCTTCCTGATCCTGATCGCCTTCGTGGAACGGCCCTTCAACGTGCTGATGTCGGGAAAGGGTGTGGTCGACGTCGGCGATGGCCAGGGTCTCAATCCGTTGCTGCAGTATTGGACCATGGTGATCCATCCGCCGATGCTGTACCTCGGCTACGTGGGATTTTCCGTACCGTTCGCCTTCGCCATGGGGTCGCTGCTGACCAGGCAGCCGGGCGACGCCTGGATCCATACGACGCGCCGCTGGACGCTGGTGACGTGGATGTTCCAGACCACGGGAATCCTGCTGGGCGCCGGATGGGCGTACGCGGTGCTCGGGTGGGGCGGCTACTGGGGCTGGGATCCGGTGGAGAACGCGTCGCTGCTGCCGTGGATCACGGCTACGGCGTTCCTGCATTCGGTGATGATGCAGGAAAAGAAGGGCATGATGAAGGTGTGGAACATCGTGCTGGTTTCCTGCACGTTTTTCCTGTGCATTTTCGGCACGTTCCTGACGCGCAGCGGCGTGGTGCAATCCGTACATGCCTTCGCGCAGTCGCCGTTGGGGAATTATTTCGTCGCGTTCCTGGCGATCGGCATCGCCGCGACCTTGTACCTGATCCTGAATCGCCTGGATTATTTGAAGAGCGAGGCGCAGCTCGAAAGCGTGCTCTCGCGCGAGTCGAGTTTCCTGTTCAATAACCTGATTCTGCTGGCCAGCTGCTTCGCGGTGCTGTGGGGCACGCTGTTCCCGGTGATCTCCGAAGCTGTGAGCGGCGAAAAGATCAGCGTCGACGCGCCGTTCTTCAATCGCGTAAACATTCCGATCGGCCTGATGCTGATGCTGCTGACCGGCGTCGGCCCGCTGATCGCCTGGCGGCGCAGCTCGGTGGAAAGCCTGCGGCGGGCGTTCCTGTGGCCTGCGGGCGCGGGTGTGGCGCTCTCGGCGACGTTATTTGCGATGGGCGTGCGCGATTTCTACGCGCTGATTTCCTTCGCGCTGTGCGCGTTCGTAGCGGTCACCGTGATCATCGAGTTCTTCAAGGGCGCCATCGCCATCCGCGTCAAGAACGAAATGAATCTGCTGCGCGCGATGTTCGAGCTGACGCATCGCAATACGCGGCGCTACGGCGGTTACCTGGTCCACATGGGCGTGGTGTTCATGTTCATCGGATTTACGGGCAAGGCGTTCGACTTGAATAAGACGGTGCAGGTGAACCAGGGGCAAACCGTCGCCATCGGCCGTTATCAATTGCAGATCGGCAAGGTGGAATCCGGGCAGAATAACGATTACCAGTGGGAAATCCTGAACGTAGGCGTGGTTCGCAACGGCCAGCCGGTCGGAACCCTGCGGCCCGAGCGTCGCTTCTATACGGCGTCGCGCCAGCCGACCTCCGAAGTCTCCATCCGCCGCCGCCCGAACGAGGATTTGTACCTGAACTTCGCCGGCAACTCCAACGACGGCGAGGGCGCAGTGCTGCAGATGTACGTGTTCCCGCTGGTGAGCTGGATTTGGTCGGGATACTGGGTCGTGTTGCTGGGAACCATCATCTGCCTGATCCCCAGCAAGTCGCGGCTGGTGTATCCGCGCACCGAAGTGGTCAGCGTCGCCGGCGCGCGGGCTCAGGTTGAACATTGAGTTGAGCAATAAGTTGAACACGAAGATGATGTCGAGAAACTCTCATGCGTCTCTGTGGGACGCCGTCAGAAATCTGCCTCCTCGCGCGCTGCGCTCCTGCCTGCTGGTGGCGGCGATGACGGCCGCGGCGTTCGCGCAAAATGGGGCCGACCTGGAGTCGCCTGCGGTCCTGCGCGTCGGGGCGAAGCTGAAATGCTCGTGCGGCTGCAACCAGAATATGGCCTGCCAGATGCCCGGCGGCTGCGCGATCTGTAAGACGAACCGCACGAAGATTTACCAGATGCAGCATTCCGGCATGAGCGACCGGCAGATTCTGGATCAATTCGTCGCCGAAAAAGGCCCGGATGTTCTGGTGATCCCGCCGGGCGTGGGCGGCGTGATGGGTCCGTACGTCGCGCTGGGGCTGGGCTTGATCGCGGTGCTTTACACCATTCGCCGCTACAAAATGAAGAAGCCGACGCTATCGGTTGCCGCCGGAACGGCGGGCGCCGGGGATGCCATCGACCCAGCGACGCTCGCGCAAATCGAAAAGGACATGGACAAGTTCGACTGACGGGTTTGATTTAAGTGACAGGCAAGTTCGACCGATGAATCTGGTGATCGCCGTCGTGGTCCTGGTCGCCGCCACGCTTCTCTACACATTGTTCGTCCGGGCGAACGATATCCCGGCGCCCGAGCCGGTTTCTCCCACGCGGCATCTGGAAGAACGGCGCGCGGCCATCTATGAGAATCTGCGCGATCTGCAGTTCGAATATCGCGTGGGCAAGCTTTCCGACGCCGATTATCAGCAGACCAAGCTCACGCTGCAAAAGGAATTGGCTGGAGTGATGGCGGAAATCGCGCAGGTGTCAAAAGGTCTTACGGGCGTCGCTACTGTGCCGGCCGCGGCTGGAGCGGCCGCCAAAACCGTTTCCGTACCGGTCGCGTCGAAAGCAAAGGCGGCGTACGCGTGCCCGCACTGTGGAGCGGAATTCCCGGTGGCCTTGAAGTTCTGCGGGGAATGCGGGAAGGAGATGTCATGAGACTGCTTCCTCACGTCGCGCCCGCCCGCGGCCTGTTCATTGTGCCGCTATTCGCTCTGCCATTGTTCGCCGTGGACGGCATTGTCCTGAACGGCACGCTGAAGCGTCCGCAACCTGGCATCGAAATCACGCTGGTGCAGCCGGGACAGAAAGGGATGCAGCAGCTCGGCAAGACGGTCAGCGACGCGCAAGGAAAATTCAACATCGATAAAGTGATTCCGCCGGGACCGGGGCTGCTGCAATCGACCTATCAGGGCGCGACGTACAACCAGATCGTTACGCCCGGCATGCCGACCAGCGGCGTCGAAGTGATGGTGTATGAGTCCACTAACAAGGCCGGAACCGCGAAAGCGACTCAGCACTTGATCATCATGGAGCCCTCCGCCGAACAAATCCGGGTCAGCGAACTGTTCATCATAGACAACAAAACCGCCATGACATATCACGATCCGGCGGCCGGTTCCGCGCAGTTTTTCCTGCCGCCGGGAGCCGCCGATTCGGCCAAGGCCATCATTACCGCGCCCGGTGGTATGCCCATTCCACGGCCCCCGACGAAGACAGCGAAGGCCGGCATCTATAAAGTGGACTATCCCCTGAAGCCCGGCGAGACGCGCATCGAAGTGACGTACGCGGCTCCCGCCGCTCAGAAGTTTTCGGGTAAGATCACGCCCTCCGACGCTCCCACGCGGCTAATCACACCCTCCACCGTTACGCTGACAGGCGACGGGATCGAAAGTCTCGGTCAGGAGCCGCAGACGCAGGCGCATCTGTATAATTTGAGCGGCCTGGACTACAACGTCCTGATCGACGGCACGGGCGCGATGAACCTGGCGCCTTCGAACGGCGAAGCTTCCGAGGACGAGGACAATGGCGCTCCGAAAGTTGTGGTCGCGTCCGCGCGGATTTATTCGCGGCTGGGCTGGGTTCTCGGACTTGCGTTCGGAATCCTGGCGCTGGGCGGCGTGGCGCTCTACCGGCGGGGCGCGGCTTGAACGCGGCACCGGAGGTGCCGCAAGCGGAACGGCGCGCGCTCGAAATCGACCGCGTTTCGAAGTTTTACGGGCACTTCCCCGCGCTGCGGGAGATCCAGCTGGGGATCGCCGCGGGCTCCACGGTCGCGCTACTGGGCCGCAATGGCGCCGGGAAAACCACGCTGCTGCGGATTCTCGCGGGACTCTCCAAACCTTCCGAAGGCAGCGTCCGAATCAACGGAGCCGACGTCCGCAAGGAAGGGACGCGCCGGTGCATCGGGGTGCTGGGCCATGGCATCTCGCTATACGACGAGCTTTCCGCAGCCGAGAATCTGACGCTGTTCGCGAAACTGTACGGCCTCGCCGAACCGGAAGAGCGGGCCCTGGGCTGGCTGGAGCGGGTCGGGCTGGAGCGTGTGCGAGACGGCCTGGTGCGCGAGTTCTCTCGCGGCATGCGGCAGCGTCTGGCGGTCGCGCGTGCGTTCTTGCACGATCCCGATGTGCTGCTATTCGACGAACCGTTCACCGCGCTTGACGATCGCGCCATCGCGGTGCTGCAGCAGTTGCTCAACGACGCGCATGCCCGCGGCCGCACCATCGTCATGTCGACGCACCAGTTGCGCGAGGCGCTGGCGCTTGCCACGCACGTCGCCCTGATCCAGCGCGGCCAGTTGGTCTACACGGGGATGCGCAGCCAGGAAATGCTCGACGACCCGGGCTATCTGTATAGGACCTACGGGGACAACTGAGCGTGGGCCAGTTTTTCAATGCGACGCTCGCCATCGCCGCGAAGGACCTGCGCTCGGAGTTCCGGACCAAGGAAGCCCTCAACGCATCCCTGGCCTTTTCGATCGTGATTCTGGTGCTGTTCAGCTTCGCCTTCGATCCATCCTCCGAGCAGATCGCGGAGTTCTCGGGCGGGCTGTTGTGGATGGTCTACGCTTTCGCCGGCGCGCTGGTGCTGAATCGCAGCTTCGCACGCGAGATCCACAACGACTGCCTGGACGCGCTGCTGGCATCGCCCGCGCCGCCCGCGGCCCTGTATCTCGGAAAGGCGGGGGCGAATTTTCTTCTTTTGCTGGTCGTCGAGCTGATCAGCCTTCCCGTATTCGGTCTATTTTACGGCGTGCGCTGGACGCGCCAGCTCGGCTGGCTGCTGGTGATCCTGGCGCTGGGGAGTTGGGCGCTGACTGTGATTGGCACCATCTTCAGCGCGCTCACGGTCAATCTGCGGCTCCGCGAGCTGATGTTGCCCACGCTGGTCTATCCGATGATGATCCCCGCGTTGATGGCCGCGATGACGCTGACCACCGACCTGCTGGCGGGCACGGCGATCACCGGCGACAACCTGACCTGGGTGCGCCTGCTGGTGGCGTTCGACGTGATTTTCACGGCGCTGGCGGTGGCTTTTGTGGATACCGTTCTAGTAGGATGAGGTTCTATGCGCGATAAAATTCTGTTGGGGTTGGCTGCCCTTGCCGCGGCGATTCTCGCCTGGAACATGCATACCATCTTCCAAGTGCTGCCCGACGAGGCGAACCAGGGCGCGGTTTACAGGATCATCTATTTCCACGTGCCGTCGAATATTCTGGCGCTGTGCGGATTCGGCCTCGGCATGCTGTGCAGCCTGGCGTATCTGGGGACCAAGAACCTGCGCTGGGACGGGCTCGCCGAGGGGATCACCGAAGTGTCGCTGGTATTCGCTTCGATTGGGCTCGTTACCGGCAGCATCTGGGGAAAGATCGCCTGGGGCGTGTGGTGGGCATGGGATGTGCGGCTCACCTCCTTCCTGATCTGCTGGCTGATTTTCGCCGGATACCTGATGCTGCGGCGGGCCATCGACGAGCCGATCCAGCGCGCGCGGCTTTCGGCCGTGGTGAGCGTGTTCGGAACCGTGGACGCTTATATCGTCTGGAAATCGATCGAGTGGTACCGTAACCAGCATCCCGGCCCGGTGTTGAGTATCCGCAACGGCGGCGGCATGGCTCCCGGCATGGAGGCTCCCATCGGATGGAATCTGCTGGCGCTGCTGTGCGTGGCCACGATGCTGGTGATAGTGCGGATGCGGCAGGCCGGCGTCGCGCGCGAAATCGACACGCTGCGACGGACGGCGCACTCCTATTGAGGCGAGATACTCGGAATCAGAAGCAACCCGTGAGGCAAACCGGTGAGCACTAACGTTCAATACATGTGGTACGGCATCTTCGCCGCGTGGTTGATCGTGCTGATCTACGTCTTGCTGCTCAACCGGCGCGAGCGAAAACTCCGCGAGGAACTGGACCGCGTGCGGCGGATGGTGGAAGAGAGCGGGAAAAAGGTCTAAGGAGAGAGGTTTCCTCCGGAGGTAAAATCGAGACATGAGCAGCAAGACGCTCGTGACAGCCGCTGAGCTGGAGCAGATGCCCGACGACGATTCGGCGCGAATCGAACTCGACGAAGGGGAAATCATCAGCATGCCTCCTGCGGGGATGGATCATGGCGATAGCGGCGTAGAGCTGACCCTGCTCCTCGGTACGTACGTCAAGAAGCACGGTTTGGGAAAAGTTTATAGCGCGGATACCGGTTTCAAGCTCGGCGACGATACAGTCCGCGCCCCCGATGTCGCGTTCGTTCGCAAGGACCGGCTGAGCGCCGTGCATCGCGCGGGATTCGGAAGCGGAGCGCCCGATCTGGCGGTCGAGATCTTTTCGCCCTCCGACAGCGTCCGTCAGTTGATGCGCAAAGTGAAGCAGTACTTCGCCGCAGGCTGCCACACGGTCTGGATCGTGTATCCCGAACGGCGCGAGGTTCACATCCTGGAGGCCTCCGGCGCCGACAGGCTCTTGCGCCCGGGAGACCTGCTCGAAGCGCCCCATCTCCTGCCCGGTTTCTCGGCGCCCGTGGCGGCGATCTTCGGCGAGCCTTAGGCTCCCTACTGTTTCTCGAACACCTGCTTCACGTCGAACTCGCCGTTCGGAAGCGAGACGTGGGAATCGATCGTCAGGGTCTTGCCGTCCGGCGAGAGCGTCCAGATTTCCTTTTGTTTTAGCGTGGCGCCCTGGATTTCACGGCTGCTTTCGATCATCAGCTTGTCGGCGATCCATTGCGCGGAGCCTTTCGATTCGCCGGTCTGCAGCTTGTTGACGGATTCCTTCCCGTCGGTCGTGTAGTTCAGCTGGCTGGTCAGCTCGCTTTGCGGACCCTTCTGCGTTGTGGTCATGGAAAGCTTCGGATCGGCATGTACGATCTTGCGCGTCACACCGAGCGGCGCGGGGAAAGAGCCATAATTGCTCCTGCTCAAGTTGAGCTTCCATTCGCCGGAGAAATTCGGCGCGGCGTGGACCGCACCCGCCATCAGTACCATCGCTGCCGCAAGTCCAGCGATTCCTCCACGTTCGATGATCGTCATATACGCAGACCTCCGGCATCTCTGTATCTTTCGGCCGTTCTCGGCCCGGAAAACAGGGACCTGTAACAGTCCATGCTAGGGCGGCATCCCCTCTTCTTAGGGAGATTTTAGGGCTTGACATCGTTACGACTCTCATTAGAATAGGGATAATCTGCGTCCTATGCCCGGATGTGAGCACGAGCGCACGGAATTCCTGATGCGGCGGGACGGGGTCGACTACTTGCGTTGCCTGGATTGCGACCAAGTATTCGAGGCCGAAGACCTCGAACAACTCCCCGTCTACGACGAAGAGGAACCGCCGCGCCGAAAAGCTTCCTGACGGTTTCCTCCGGCGACCCCTTGCGTGGACGGACCCGCCGTTTACCGTCTATCTTGCGTCGAACTCGCGTAGCGTGGGCGGAGCAATTCGGAATGCGTTTTTCCGTACCCTGGTAAACTCCAAGAATGGAACCGCTTAAATGAACACGGCCGTCGTCATCCTGGCAGCGGGGCTCGGCACGCGCATGCGGTCCAAGCGCGCCAAGGTATTACATCGGGCCGGAGGACTAACGCTGATCCAGCACGTGCTGCAAGCGGCGCGCTCGGTGGCCCCGTCCGAACGGATTGTGGTCGTCACCGGGCATCAGGCCGACGCCGTCGAGGAACTGCTCGCGCCGCTGGGCGTGCGTTTCGCAAGGCAGGTGGAACAAAAAGGCACCGGGCACGCGCTGATGTGCGCGCGCGAGGCCGTGCCCCGGAAAGCGGGGCTGCTGATGGTGCTGTACGGCGATACGCCGCTGCTGTCGGCGGCCACGCTCAAGCAATTGCGCGACGCCCAAGCCAAGTCGGACGCCGCGGCGACGCTGATCACCACGACGTTATCCGATCCTTCCGGCTACGGCCGGGTTCTGCTGAACGAACACGGCGGCGTCCGCGCCGTCGTGGAGCAGGGTGCGGCCCGGCCAGAAGAGCTGGCCGTGCAGGTGATCAACAGCGGAATCTATTGCTTCCGGTCGGAGCTACTGTGGAAGCACATCGGCGAAATCGAGCCGAGCGCTTCCGGCGAGCTGTATCTCACCGATATGGCCGCGATTTTAAACCGGCACGGGCTGCGCGCGCAGCAGCTCCACATGGACGATTTCAGCGAGCTGCTGGGGATCAACACGCGCGTCGAGCTGGCCGCCGCCGACGGCATTCTCCGCGCACGCAAAACGCGGGAGCTGATGCTCGCGGGCGTGACCATCGAGCGCCCGGAGACGGTTAATATCGACATTCCGGTGCGCGTCGGACCGGACACCGTCATCGAGCCGTTCGTGCGACTGGCGGGGCATACCTCTATCGGCGAGGATTGCCGCATCGGGCAGGGCGCCGTGCTCGAATCGGCGGCGCTGGCGGACCGGGTGATCGTGGCGCCGTATACGATGATCGCGGATTCCCGCGTCGATCCGGAAGCACGGGTGGGTCCCTTCGCGAGGCTCCGCATGCAGGCGCAGGTGGGCCCGGAAGCGCGCGTCGGGAATTTCGTCGAATTGAAAAAGGCCCGCCTCGGCGCGGGATCGAAGAGCCAGCACCTGGCGTACCTGGGCGACTCGGAAATCGGCGAGAACGTCAACATCGGCGCCGGCACCATCACCTGCAACTTCGACGGCGAAAAGAAGCACGCCACCCGGATCGGCGCAGGGGCTTTCGTCGGCAGCAACTCCACGCTGGTCGCGCCCGTCGAAATCGGCGAGGGAAGCTATATCGGCGCCGGCAGCGTCATCACCGGGGACGTCCCGGATCACGCGCTGGCGCTCGGCAGGGCGCGGCAGGTGATCAAGCCCGGGTGGGACGCCAAGCGGAAGAAAAAGAAGAAAAGCTGAAAGGCGCCGTTCTTAACTCGCGGCCACAGAAGCCGGCCGGTGGCCCGTCACCTCAGCCCCGGCGTGGGGATCGAGCGTAAAGCAATCGCGCACGGCGGCGAACGCCATGATCGCGACCAGGGCGAACGCGATATGGAAATCCGCCAGGGCCGGCACGCCCGAGTGGTTCCCTCGCAACCATCCCGCCGCGCGCAGCGCCAGTGCGCCGACAGCGACGCCCATGCCCATGGCCAACTGCTGCAATACCGAGGCGAACGTGTTCGCGCCGCTCATTTGCGGCTTCGGGACGTCCACGTAGGAGAGCGTGTTAACGCTGGTGAATTGCATGGATCGCGAAAGCCCGTGTACGAAAAGGAGCGCGGCGATGACGGGCAGCGGCGCCTGTTGCGTCAGCGCGGCGAAACTGAGGATCAGGACGCCGGTGAGGATTCCGTTCACGATCAGCACGCGGCGGAATCCGAAGCGCCGCAGCACCGGCGTGGTGACCGATTTCATGGTGAAATTCCCCGCGAACAACGCGAGCAGCAACAGCCCCGAATGGAACGCACTCAGGCCGAAGGGCACCTGAAACATCAGCGGCAACAGGAACGGCGATACGTTCACCGCGATGCGGAACAGCGAGCCGCTCAGCAGTGAAACCGCGTAAGTGTGAATACGCAGCGCCGAAAGATCCAGCAGCGGATGTTCGATGACGCGAAAGCGACGAACGGCGAACGAGCCTGCCAGGATTCCGTAGCTCACCAGCAGGATGGGCGCCGCCCAGCTCGCATCCTGGCGCCCCACCAGCTCCATGCCGTACAGCAGCGAAGTGCACGCACTTCCGGCGAGAGCGAATCCGGTCCAGTCCAGCGGCCGCGGCGCGTGATGGATCTCGGAGCGCACCCAATGCAGGGACAGAGCCAACGCCGCTACGCCCAGGGGAATGTTGAGAAAGAAGATCCAGCGCCACGACCAATAGGTGGTGATGAACCCTCCGAGCGGCGGCCCCAGCACCGGTGCAGCAAGACCCGGCCAGGTCAGGTAGGCGATGGCGCGCAGCAGGTCCTTCTTCTCGGTGATCCGCAGGACCACCAGGCGCCCCACCGGAACCATCATCGCGCCGCCGATTCCTTGCAGAACGCGCGCCGTGGTGAATTCCCACAGTCCCTGGCTGAAGCCGCATACCACCGACGCGCCGGTAAACAAAGCGATGGCCGAAGAAAAAATCACGCGCGCGCCGTAGCGGTCGGCCATCCAGCCGCTAACCGGGATGAACACGGCAAGCGTCAGCATGTACACCGTCATACCCATATTGAGATCGATCGGACTTACGCCGAACGATCGCGCCATCTGCGGCAGGGCCGTGGCGATCACGGTGCCATCCAGGTTCTCCATGAAGAACGCCCCGGCCACCAACAGGGCCACGGCCGCGGCTCTGCGCCGGTCGTGGGGCGCCTGGATTTCGTCAATTTGCTGCATTCGCCGGGAAGACGGGAGCTAAGCCTATAGGATGACGGTATTCCGGTTGAAGATTCAACCTTTGGACACATCGCCCGTAATCCGTCGGTAAGGATCCATAATTGGTGCGGGAGCCTCACGGGGCTGTCGGAGATCCTGGACGCCGCGTCACCCGTGGGGTGGCCGACGAGGGCGTCGGCCGCGGATCAGGCGATCCGCCCCACCCGCGTTTTGTAGGGCGGGCGTCCTCGCCCGCGTTCGGCCCCCTGGCCGAACTCTTTCTTAGCGACGGATTACGGATCGCATCGCCCAAGGCCGATCGACGAATAGCCGATTTTGGCCGCCTGCGGTATTATGGAGGACAGGTTCTTGCGTCCTACGAGCAGGAGTTTTCACCCGCATGTTTAGTTTTAATATTTTCCGGAGCCGTCAAACGGCAACCCGAATTTTAATGGGGGCCTTCTTGCTCGTCGTGGCGGCGTCGATGCTCACGTATCTGACGCAGACCGGCCTGACCTCCAGCGCCGATAACGACACCGTTCTAGCCCAGGTAGGGCCGTCGAAAATCACGGTCCAGGAAACCCAGAACATGGTGGAGCGCGCCATCCGCGCTAACCAGCTTCAGGCGGATACGGTGGATATCGCGCTGCCCAGCTACGTCGATCAAATCATGCAGGAGCGTGCCGCGCTGTATGTGTTCGCTAATCAGGGGCTGAAGGTTTCCGACGAAGAGGTTCTGACGGGGTTGATGGAGGTTTATCCGCAGTTTTTTCAGAACGGCAAGCTCACGCAGCGCGATGCCTTCGAGCAGCAGCTGGGCGCCACCGGCTTGACGCTCGCGGACGCGGTCGACGCGATGCGCGACCAGTTGCTGATGCGCAAGATCCAGAACATGATCTTCGACACCGTCGTGGTGACGCCGCAAGAAGTGGACGAATCCATTCTCAAGAAGCATCAGCGGGCCAAGATCGTCTATGTGGACTTTCCGGCGGCTAAGTTTACCAGCCAGGTAAAGCCCACGCCCGAGGAACTCAGCAAGTACTTCGAGGCCAACAAGGCCGGCTACAGCGTCCCCGAAAAACGCGCCTTCCAGGTAGTCGTCGTGGATCAGGCTAAGGTCGAGCAGTCCCTCACGGTCAGCGACGCGCAACTGCGCGCTGCGTATTCCACGTCCATGGACAACTTCCGGACGCCCGAGCGCGTGAAGGTCCGCCACATTCTCTTCATGACGCAGGGCAAGCCCGATTCCGAGAAAAAGACGCAATTGACCAAGGCCCAGGGCGTTCTGAAGCAGCTGCGCGCCGGGGGCGACTTCGCGGAGTTGGCCAAAAAGAATTCCGAAGATCCGGGTTCGGCGCCGAAGGGCGGCGACTTGGGCTTCATCGTTCGCGGCCAGACGGTTCCGGATTTCGAAAAGGTCGCGTTTTCCGCGAAGATCAACGATATCAGCGACATCATCACCACCGAGTACGGTTACCACATCATCCAGGTGCAGGGGAAGGAAGCGGCGCGCGTAGTTCCTTTCGAAGAGGTGAAGGACAAGATCGCCGCCGAGCTCAAGAAACAGGGAGTGGGCGACAAGATGCAGAGCTTGGCCGACCAGGCCCACGCCGCACTGGTGAAAGCGCCGGGATCGGCCACCGAGGTTGCCAAACAGCTCGGGTTGGAGCTGATTGCGGCCACTACCAGTAGGGGCCAAGCGGTTCCCGGGCTGGGCGTAGCGCGAGAAATCGACGACGCTCTTGGCGCGATGAAGCCCATGGACGTTTCGGCCCCCTTGACGTTGCCGGCCAACCGTCTCGGGATCGTGGTGTTGAACGACCGGATTCCTTCCAAGCCGGCGCAGTATGCCGATGTTGAGGAACGGGTTCGGCAGGCTTTCGTTACCGGAACGGCGCAGAATATGGCGTCCGCCGAGGCCAAGAGCTTCGCGGAGAAAGCCAGCGCAGGCGGCGATCTGGAGGCGCTGGCCAAGGCCGCCAAGCTGGATATCGTCAAGTCCGAGTTCGGCGTGAACGATTCCGTGGAAGGTCTGGGTCCGGCCAGCTACGTGCTGGATTCGTTTCTCAAGCCCGTCGGTGCGGTGATTGGCCCCGTTGTGGTCCAGGGCCGCAACATCGTGTACAAGATCGTGAGCCGCGTTTCGCCGGACATCAAGGACTACGCGAATGAGCGCGAAACGGAGCTGGCCAATCTGAAGAAACAGAAGGCCAAGGACGAGTACGACCTGATCATGGACAGCGTCATGGCCCAGCTTCGCGCCGACAAGAAAATCGTGGTCCATCCCGACACGCTCAAAAAACTGGCCGCGACCTACCGCCAGAACCGCTAGTACGGAAGCGACCAGAGCGTGGCTTTCGTCCTCGAAGTCTGGCGCAGCCTGACCGATCCGGAGCGTCTGATCCACCTGCTTTCAGTGGTGTTCACCGGATGGCTGGGCTATGCCCTGCTAGCCGGCATTGTGTTCGCCGAAACCGGCCTGCTGTTCGGTCTTTTTCTGCCCGGCGATTCCCTGCTGTTCACCGTGGGCGTCGTGACCGGAGCCGGGGAGCTCGACATCGTGCGGATCTCCGCGCTGCTCGCCATCGCTTCCGTGGCCGGCGATCAAAGCGGATATTTTCTCGGCTTCCGGACCGGCCCGCGCGTCTTCTCGCGCCCGGATTCGCGCCTGTTCAAGCAGGAATATGTCACGCGGACCATGCAGTTCTACGCGCGCCACGGCGGCAAGACGCTGATCTACGCCAAGTTCGTGCCCATCGTACGCACTTTCGCTCCGTTCATGGCTGGGGTGGGCCGAATGCGCTACCTCCGATTTCTATCGTTCAACGTGTTCGGCGGGCTGGGTTGGGTGCTGTCGATGACGATGGCCGGGTATTTCCTCGGAGGAGTTCCTTTCATACGGCGCAACTTCGAGAAAGTCGTGCTGGGAATCGTGCTGATCAGCGTGCTGCCTCTGCTGATCCAGCTAGTGCAATCGCGCCGCGGCCGGTCTCCGAAGCCGGTCTAGAAAAAGGGGACAAACACTCTGTCCTTCAAATGTAGAGGTAATTTGTTGCCGGCGGGACAGGGTGGTCTGTCCCCATTTTCTAGCGCGCACGCATGAGAATTTCGCGGGCCTTCTGAACTTCCGGGTCCCGCTGCATTTCGATCTGGTCGCCTTTTTCGACGCCGAACTTCAGATTGAAAATCTCCTGCTTGAGCTTGCTCTGAATGGTATCGCGGTCGCGCAGCCAATCGCCCACGCCAGGGCGAATGTCGCGCGCCGAAAGAAACGCCTGTAGCTGATCGAGAATCGCCGGGGTCACTTCGAAATCGCCGCCGATTTCGTGGCTCTGGACGAACTCGCCGGCGAAGGTGGTCAGCGCACCGGTCGCGTCCAGAACTTCGAGGAGGCGGCTTTCAGCCGCGCGCCCAGCCGGCTCGTCCGGCTGAATCCCCCCGCCGCCGCGCACTTCGCGTCCCGACTCCGTGTAATAAATGCCTGGTTTGACCGCGGCGCTGACATCCAGAGATCCACTGGCAAGCGGCTTCTGAATGGAGCGCCCGCTCGGCGTGTAGTAGAACGCGACCGTGAGTGCCACACCGGTGTTGTTGCTGAGAGGAAGTACCTTCTGGACGAGACCCTTGCCGTAGGTCGGCTCGCCGATGACGGTGGCCCGGTCGTGATCCTGCAAGGCGCCGGTCAGGATCTCCGCGGCGCTTGCCGTGCGGCCGTCCACCAGCACCGCCAGCGGAAACGTGAAAGGCTGGGCCGCATCGGGAACGCGCACCTGCTGCTCTTCCTCATTCCGGCCGCGGATCGTGAAGATCAACTGTTTTGGCGCGAGGAACAGCGAAGCGACTTCCGCGGCCGCCTCGACCGCGCCGCCGGGATTCTCGCGGAGGTCCAGAACCAGACCCTTGAGATTCGCGCCGCCGAGCTTCTCCAGCAGGTCCTTGACCAGCGACCCCGTGGGACCCTCGAAACTCTTGATGCGCAGGTAGCCGATACCGGGCGCGATTTCGAAATGGCGGTCCACGCTCGGCGTGTCGATCAGCTCCGGCGTCAGCATCAGGCGGAACACGCGCATGTTGCCGGGATGGCGGACATCCAGGGCCGCGGCCTTCTGCCGCGCCGCGGACAACAGCTCCACCAATTGCTCCGGCTCGAGTGGGGCAAGCGCGATGTTGTTGATCGCCAGGATCTCATCGCCCGCTCCCAGACCGGCTTTCGCCGAGGGCGACCCGTCCATGGTCTGCAGGACGATCACGCGTCCAGGCACGATGCTGACGATGGTTCCGAAGCCCTTCGACTCGCTCTGCTGCATCTGCTTCAATTGTTCGAACTGGTCCGGTTCGAAGAACGAAGAGTGCGGATCGAGCGTACGCAGCATCCCGGGAATGGCGCCCTCGTAAAAGGCGCGCTCGGGCGCCACCGGATCGGCAGCTTCGTTCTCTATCGTAGCGAAGACGTCGACCAGCTTCCTGATTTCCGGGACCAGGGCCGCGGCGGGGTCGTCGTCGGCGCGCAGAATGGCCGCGGTGAAAACCAGGGCGCCCGAGAACAGGGCAATGGCATAGCGTCGCATCGTTTAATTTCCAGCGTCCTTGCGATACCACGTGGCCTGGCGCTCGCGGTGACGCTCCAGGGCCAGCTCGATCAGCCGGTCCAGGAGCTGCGCGTAGGGCACTCCGGCAGCTTCCCACATTTTCGGATACATACTGATCGCCGTAAAGCCGGGAATGGTGTTGATCTCGTTCAGATAGAAATTGCCGGTCGCCGATTCCATCAGAAAATCGACGCGGGCCATGCCCTCGCACTCCACCGTGCGATAGCACTCCACGGCCAGGCGCCGGACCTCGCACGTTTGTTCCGGCGTCAGATCGGCGGGCAGAACCGTCCTCGACGCGCCCAGAACGTATTTGTCCTGGTAGTCGTAGAACTCCCGCGACGGCAGGATTTCGCACGGCACCGCCGCGATGGGATCGCGATTGCCCAGCACCGAGCATTCGAATTCCCGCCCGGCGATGCAGCGTTCCACCAGGACCTTGCGGTCATAGCGCGCGGCCACCACCAGCGCCGCCTTCAATTCCTCTCGCGTGCGGGCCTTGGAGATCCCCACTGAAGATCCCAAGTTGGCCGGTTTGACGAAGACCGGAAGCTCAAACCGGCGGCACAAATCGTCAAGGTCGAAACGGTCGCGGGAGAGCGCGACGTACTCCGCGACGGGCAGCCCGCGCTCGCGCAGGAGACGCTTGGTCACTTCTTTATCCATCGACACGGCCGAAGCCAACACGCCCGCGCCCACATAAGGCAGGTCCGCGAGCTCCAGCAGCCCTTGGACGGTTCCATCCTCGCCAAAAGTTCCGTGTAGGACCGGAAACACTACGTCGATGTTCGGATTCGCGGACGGATCCGGCGAGATGGCGCGCGGCTCCCAACGGCCCTCCAGCGTGATCAGGATACGCTCGACCTCGTACTTTTCGGGGTCCAGCGCGGCGATGATCGATTCCGCCGAGCGCAGCGAAATCTCGTGTTCGCCGCTCCGGCCGCCGTGCAGGACCGCCACTCTTAGCCTCATAGAATCCGCTTCCCCAAGGCGCTCATGACCAGTTCGACGGCGAGCAGCGCCGTTCGGTTAGCCTCGTCCAGTACCGGATTCACTTCGACGATCTCCAGGGATGCCATTCGGCCGCTGTCGCAGATCAGCTCCATCGCCAGATGAGCCTCGCGGTAGGTGATGCCGCCGCGCACGGGGGTGCCCACCCCGGGAGCCTCGCGGGGATCGATGGCGTCCATGTCCAGCGATAGATGGAAGCCGGCCGTGCCCGCCGAAACGATTTCGACGGCTTCCCTCACGATCGCCACCATGCCGCGTTCGTCGATGTCGCGCATGGTGAAAGGATGCACGCCCGCGCCGCGCACGTTGAAGCGCTCGACGTCGTCGACGCTCCGCAGTCCGATCAGCGCGACCGATCCCGGTTCGACCGCCGGCGCATAGCCGCCCAGGTGCGTCAGCTCGCGCGGTCCTAATCCGATCACGCAGGCCAGGGGCATCCCATGCACGTTGCCGCTCGGGCTGGTGGCGGGAGTATTCATGTCGGCATGCGCGTCGATCCAGATCAGCCCGGTCTTCAACTGTGCTTTCCGGAAATGGCGAGACATCCCGAAGACCGTTCCGACCGCCACCGAATGATCGCCCCCCAGGACCAGCGGCACGCGTCCATGGTCGGCGGCCTTTTCGATTTTTTCGGCGAGCCGCTCGCACGTATGCGCGATCTGCGAAAGATAGCGCGCTTCGGCGGGGCCGACTGGCGATGTTTCCGGCTGGTCCACCATGATGTTGCCCAGATCCTCGACTTCATAGCCGAGCGACGCCAGCTTGTCGTTGAGCCCGGCCAGACGCAGCGCCGACGGCCCCATATCGACGCCACGGCGGGCAGCGCCCAGGTCCATGGGAGCGCCGATGATGGCGATGTGGGAGTGTTTCATCGAGATAGGTCAGGGCCGGGTCCGGTACAGCATCCTGGGGAACGCGATGGTTTCGCGAATGTGTTCCAGGCCGCACATCCAGGCGACGAAACGCTCCACGCCCATGCCGAAGCCCGCGTGCGGCACCGATCCATACTTGCGCAGATCGATATACCAATTAAACGCCTCGCGCGGCAGGCCGTGATCGTCCAGACGTCTCAGCAACAGATTCAGATCGTGGATGCGCTGGCCGCCGCCGACGATTTCGCCGTACCCTTCGGGCGCGATCAAATCGACGCCGAGCGCGACCTCGGGGCGGTCGGCGGCGGGTTGGAAATAAAACGCCTTGACGCTCGAAGGAAAACGATCCACGATCACGGGGCGGTCCAGGTCCTCGGTCAGCAGCGTTTCGTCGGTGTTGCCGAAGTCGCCGCCCCACTGAATCTCGCTGCCCTTGGCCTGCAGTTTCACGACCGCCTCGTCGTAGCTCATCCGGGGAAACGGAGCCTGGATGGCTTCGAGCTTGGCGACATCGCGCTCGACAACCTTCAACTCCTCGCGCCGGTTCTCCAGCACCCGCCCGACCACGAATACGATCAGTTCCTCGGCCACGCGCTTGACGTTTTCGAGATCGGCGTAGGCCATCTCCGGTTCCACCATCCAGAACTCGGTGAGATGCCGGCGCGTCTTGGACTTTTCGGCGCGGAAAGTCGGGCCGAAGCAGTAAGTCTTGCCGAAAGCCATCGCTGTGGCTTCGTTGTAAAGCTGGCCCGACTGCGTCAGGTAGACCTTTTCATCGTCGAAGTAATCCACCTCGAACAAGGTCGTGGTGCCTTCACAAGCGGCGGGCGTGAAGATGGGCGTGTCCACTAATACGAATCCATGCGAATCGAAATAGTCGCGGATAGCCTTGATCACCTCGTGGCGGACGCGCAGAGCCGCGTGCTGGCGGCGGCTGCGCAGCCACAGATGGCGACGATCCATCAGGAAGTCGACGCCGTGATCCTTGGGCGTGATCGGGTACGGATCCTCTTCGCTTACCCTTTGCAGGATTTCCGCGTCTTCGACGTCCAGCTCGTAGCCGCCGGGCGCCCGCGGCTCGGCGCGCAGCTTCCCGCGCACCGTGAACGCCGATTCCTGCGTCAGGTTTTTGAGCGCCTCGAAGGTTTCCTCCGGCAGGGCGCTCTTGACGGCGACGCATTGCATGATGCCGGTGCCGTCGCGCAATTGCGGAAAGCAAATCTTGCCGCCGCGCCGCAGGTTGTAGAGCCAACCGGCCAGCTCCACGGTCTCGCCCTCATGACGAGACGCTTTGGCAATGGTAATGCGGCGAACGGCCCGCTCAGGACTCATCGGCTGCTCTCAATTCCTCCAATCGATCGAAGACGCGGCGCGCGGCGTCCACCGGATGGCCCAGCTCCGGCACTTCCTTCAGTTCCAGGACCAGCGGATATTGATCCGGCTGGGAACGGAGCGTCTGCATGGTGCGCGGCCAGTCGATGGTTCCCCCGTCGGCGAGAGGATACAGGTGCGAGTCCTCTTTCCCATTATTGTCGTGCACGTGTGTCGACCGGATGCGGCTCTTCAGCAGCCGGTAGGCCGTCTCGACGCCTTCCTTCATGTTGGCGTGGCCCGTGTCGAAGCACACGTTCAGATTGAGATGTGTAGTTTCGAAGAATAGCAGGAGGCGTTCGGCGCTCGAAAGCGCGTTGGGCGTATTTTCGATCAGCACCTCCACGCCGCGCTGGCGAGCGAACAGCGTGATTTCCTCCAGCGCCGCGAAAGCGGCGTCCACCGCGCGTTCGTTGAACTCCGCATCCTTTACTCCTATGTGCTGGATCAAGTAACGATAGGGAATCGTTTCAGCGATATCGAGAGCGCGCTTGATCTCGTCGACCAGCAGCAGCCGTTTACTCTTTACCGGCTCCGTAATATCCACCACGGCGTCGGGACCCGAGCGCCCCCATACGTCGTCGGTGTACATCGGCGAATGGAGCGAATGCAGCTTCAGCTCGGAATCGCGGAACCAGTAGCCCAGTTCGGCGATCTGCGCCCGGTTGCGATAATCCAGGTGCTGGCGGGCGCAAAAAATCTCGACCAGCGGAATCCCCGCGTCCCACACGCGATCGAGCCACACTGTCGTCAGGCGGTGACCCACGAATGCGTGTGTCGAAAGCGCTCTCGTCAACGCTATAGATTTTTGGGGGACCGATTTTTGGGGCATCAGTATCCCGCGGCCTTCCCCGAAAAGCGGCGGTCGGCGGCTCCCTCCTTGCGGCCTTTTTCGTCGGTCAGGATCGCCTCCACTCGCGCCAGCACGACTCCCGGCGAATACTCGATGTGGTGGCCGCGCCTTTCCAGATCCGCGGCGACTTCGGGGGCGATCTCCTTTTCAAGATACAGCTTATCCGGCATCCATTGATGATGGAAGCGCGGCGCGTTGACCGCGTCCTGGATATTCATCCCGAAATCCACGACGTTGAGGAAGGCTTCGAGCACAGCAGTGATAATCCTCGGACCGCCAGGAGAACCGAGCACCAGGAATAGGTGGCCCTCGCGTGTCGCGATGGTCGGCGTCATCGCCGAAGCAGGCCGCTTGCGGGGCGCGATCGCGTTTGCCTCGCCCTGAATCAGGCCGAACAGATTCGGCATACCGGGCTTCGAGGTGAAATCGTCCATTTCGTCATTGAGCAGAAAGCCCAGGCCCGGCACCGCGACGGCGCTGCCGTAGCCGTTATTCAAAGTGTAGGTGACGGCGACCGCGTTGCCCTGCGCGTCCACGATCGAATAGTGAGTCGTTTCGGTCGGCTCGATCCCCGGAGGCAGTCCGGCCCGCAACTTGGCGCTGGGCGTAGCGCGGGCCGTGTCGATCGTAGCGCGCCGATTTTTCAAATATTCCGGATCAAGCAGGCCCTTGACCGGCACTTTTACGAAGTCGGGATCGCCGAGATATTGGCTCCTATCGGCAAAGGATCGGCGCATGACCTCCGCCATATAATGGATCGTCGCGGCCGAACGCGCACCGGTCTTTTCATACCCGCTACCCTCCAGCATCCCCAGCATTTCGAGCAGGCCGATTCCGCCGGAGCTCGGAGGCGGCGCCGTCAGAATTGCGACGTCGCGATATTTTCCAGCGAGCGGAGCGCGTTCGACGGCGCGATAATTTTGCAGGTCCGCCAGCGTCACCAGTCCGCCGTGCGCCGCCATTTCCGCAGCGAGCCGCTGGCCGGTTTGGCCTTCGTAGAACTCCTGCGCGCCGCCTGTGGCGATCCGCGCAAGCGTCTCGGCGAGCTCGGGCTGGAGCAGCTTTTCCCCCTCGCGAAAACGCGTGCCGTTTTTTAAGAAAATCCGCTTCGATTCCGGGTCTTTCGCGAGCCTCTCCTCCTCCGCCTGCAGCGAACGGACCATCGTCGCCGGGACCGGGAATCCTTGACGCGCTAGCTTCACAGCCGGGACGATCAGATCCGCCCATTTGCGCCGGCCGTATTTCGACTGCGCGAGCTCGAATCCGCGCACGGTGCCAGGCACGCCCGAGGCCCGCCAGCCGTCGATCGAATCCAGCGTGGGATTGCCCGCGGCGTCCAGATACATGTCGCGCGACGCGCCCTCCGGGGCTTGCTCCCGGAAATCCACAAAGGTCGAGCGGCCGTCCGCGAAACGAATCAACATGAATCCGCCGCCGCCCAAATTCCCGGCGAACGGATGCGTCACCGCCAAGGCGAATCCCACGGCTACCGCTGCGTCTACCGCATTGCCGCCGCGCTTCAGAACCGAAACGCCGATTTCGGTAGCATGCGGCTCCTCCGTCACTACCATCGCGTGGCGCGCTTTCACCGGCTCCGCGGCTTTCAGTGCCGCTGCCAGGAAGGGAACCAGGGCGATCAACGCAGCGAGCGGCATTACCGACGATTGTACTAGGCCCGTGCCCGTCCGATGCGGGTCTCTTAGGAGGACCGCAATCCGTCGCGAGGAAAGAGTTCTGCCAGGAGGCCGAACGCGGGCGGGGCCGCCCGCCCTACGAGCGCCAGGTAGGGCGGATCGCCTGATCCGCGGCCGACGTCTTTCGTCGGCCACCCCACGGGTGACGCGGCCTCCAGGATCTCCAACAGCCCCCTGAGGCTCCCGCGCCGATTATGAATCCTTACCGACGGATTACGGGAGGGAGCGTTCGTCACGCGGCAACACCGTGAAGAAGGCTACCATGTGGAAAGCTAGGAGACGATCATGAAAAAGATCGAGGCCATCATCCAACCGCACAAGCTCGAAGAGGTCAAGGAAGCTCTCAAGGGAATCGGCATTGATGGCATGACCATTACGGAAGTTCGCGGGCATGGCCGCCAGAAGGGGCACAAGGAGGTCTACCGGGGCATGGAATACCAGGTGGATCTGCTGCCCAAAGTGAAGGTGGAGATGGTGGTGCCGGATGCGCGCGGAGGCGAAGTGATCCACGCCCTGGCCGCGGCCGCCCGCACCGGCAAAATTGGCGACGGCAAGATCTTCGTCTTCGATGTGGCCGAGGCCATCCGTATTCGCAACGACGAACGCGGTGAAGCGGCGCTCTGACGGCGCGCGGCAACCTAACGCTCATCCATCGCCTTGGATGTTAGTCCGTTCTCTGGCCGTGCCATTCACCGGCACTGCCCAAACCGCGCCGGACCTAGCAGGATTTTCGATGCGTCCGCCTTTGGGGCGGCGCAAAGAGCCGTACAAGTCGCCAGACAAACTTTCCGCGAATTAATCGGCCTGCTTCACGCCCTGCACAAATATAAGGATGCGGGGTTCACTCCGAAAGCTTCATTTCGAAAGGTTCCCTCAGGAATATTTAATGGGGCGGATACCGGCCTCTGTACCGGTGCTCCGACGCTCAAATACTTTCAACAATCCGGCCGACGCGGCATCTAATTCCTGTAGACTTAGATTACGAACTCTGGGCGCACGCGGGCGCGCCTACGGGGATCATGGGAATTCGCCTCGCGACAACTCTGTTTCTCTTCGCCGCTGGCCTCCCGGCCAGTTCGCCGTCCACCGGGATTCCGGAAGTCAAGCGGGCGCACGCGCTTTACTGGCACACGGAGTATCATGAATCGCTCCTGGTTCTTTTGCCTCTCGCCACGAAGGACGCCGCGGCGCTACGGCTGATCGGGCAGAACTACTTCATGCTCGGCGATTACCGCAAGGCCACCGAGCCGCTCGAAAAGGCCGCCGCGCTCGCTCCGGACGATCCTGAAACGGCGCTGTGGCTCGGCCGGACGTACGGAAGGCGCGCCGAGACGTCGGGACCGTTCAACGCTCCGGGTTGGGCGGCGAAGGCCCATCAGATGCTCGAAATGGCGGTCGCCCTGCGACCCCAGGATCGCGAGGCGATCGGCGATCTGTTCGACTATTATTTGTCCGCTCCCGGGTTCCTGGGCGGTGGCGAAAGCAAGGCTCGCGTGCTTGCGGCGCAGGTCGCCCTGCACGATCCGGCGGAGGGGCACTACTATCACGCGTTGCTGGATGAGCGCCATCATCACTATGAGGCCGCCGAAGAGCATTTTCGCGCCGCGGTCGAGCTGGCTCCCGACGAACCTCTCCGCGTCATGGATCTGGCCAAGTTTCTCGCCACGCGCGGACGCGTCGAGGAAAGCGAAGAGCTTTTCGACCGCGCCGAACGCCTCTCTCCGAACCAGCCCCGCATTTGGTTTGAAAGGGCCAGCGCTTATGTCCGGGAGCGTCGCAAGATGCCCGAAGCGCGCCGCCTGTTGGAACGGTACATGCAGGCCCCGCTGACTCCCAACGACCCCCCGCGCCGGCAGGCCGAGGTATTGTTGAAGAAGCTGGGAGCCTGATGTTCCACGCCGAAGCGGTCCGCTTCAGTTTCGAGGCGCTGCGCGCCAACAAGTTCCGCGCCTTCCTGACGGCCCTGGGACTGGTGATCGGCAACGCTTCGGTCATCCTGGTGGTGACCATCTCGCTCACCAGCCGCGATTACATTCTGGATCAGATCCAGCGCATCGGCTCCAACCTGATATACGCGCAGTACGATAACGGCAACAGTCCGTCGATGGCCGCCGCAGCCGCCGATTATCTGAAGATCGCCGACATTGAAGCCGTGCGCGACCGGCTGGGGTCGCGGATCGTCGCCGCCACCGGCGTCATGAACAGCGCCGACCGCATGCGCGTGCAGGGCGGGGAGATCGACGCCGCCGTGATCGGCACGGATCAGGAATATCCGCGGGTGCGCAATCTCGATCTGCTGGCCGGGCGCTTCTTCGACGCCTCCGACGTCTCCGGGCGCCGCCGCGTCGCTTTGCTGATGGAGCGGCTGGCGCGCCGCCTGTTCGGCTCGCAGACCGCCGCCGTGGGCCAGACCGTGAAATTGCATGGCCTGCAGTTCACGGTCATCGGCACCTTCAAGGAGAAGACCGAAAGCTTCGGACTCTCGGAGCTGTCGGGCGAGAACGTGCTGATCCCCATTTCCGTGCTGCGCTACTTTTCGCCGATCGAGCGCATCGATCCTTTATACGTGCAGGCCAAGAGCGCCGCCGACGTCGAGCCGCTCACCAAGGTCGTCCAATCCATCCTCGAGAGCCGCCACCGCTCCGGGGCGCGCTACCGCGTCGATAACCTCGCGGCGATTCTCGCGGCCGCCCGGCGCATCGCCACCGTCCTTACCGTCGTGCTGACGATGGTCTCCGCGCTCGCGCTGATTATTTCCGGCATCGGCATCATGAACATCATGTTGGTGACGGTCACCGAGCGCACGCGCGAGATCGGACTGCGCATGGCCGTCGGCGCGGCGCGGCGCGATGTGCTCGAACAATTCCTCGCCGAAGCCGTCGTCATCAGCCTGACCGGCGGGCTTGCCGGCATCGCCATCGGCGTCGCGATTCCTCTCAGCGTGCGCTTTTTTACGGACGATTTCGCCGTTCCTATTTCGCCGCTTTCCATCGCGGTCGCGTTCGGAGTTTCCGTCCTAGTCGGCCTGGTGTTCGGCATCCTGCCCGCTAATCGCGCGGCGAAGCTCAACCCGACCGAAGCCTTGCGCTACGAGTAGCGCGGGCATCGGGAGGTAACGAGACGGGAGAGCCGGTTCCGTGACTGAGCCGCGGCCGCAGGGAGCGGTATTTCATCGACCAAGCGACTGCGCTTGGCGGGAGAGCGGTAGTTCTTGCGGTCACAAGATTTCGCCCGACGCTAATATTCCAGCCGCCCGTCCACGGCCAGGTCGTGGAGGACGAACTCCACCGCGCGGAACGGACCGGAGATACCGGGCAGGTACAACTCGAAATCGAGATACTTTTCCGATTCCACAACCGCATTGCGCGGGAAAGCCAGGTGCAGGTACGGATCGTTCATGCTGGGCGGAAAATAACTGGACATTTTGACGCGCACGCGCCCGCTCCGCAGCGCGCAGTTCTCCTGCATCTTGCGAATTTCGCTCTCGTCCGAAAATGCCGGGGGCGTGCCGACCCGAACCGCCAGCATCACCTGTCCGGCGCGGTTGTCCTCAAACCACGCGCGATATTCCTCGCCCAGCACGTCTTCCGAACCGGGCTTTCGGCGCAGAGCCACGCGGCGGTTGCGCTCCCGCTCGGCTTGTTCCATGGGCCTCGCCGAAACCAGGTAAGTCTGCACGGGCGGGCCCTGCACCTTGCCGGTTCCCACGGCCGCGTGCGCCCACGGCGAATCGTTGAGGAACTGCGCAAGCTGGATGTCGTTCCATTCCGCGGGCGGCTTCTCCTGCCAGAACGGCGCGGCGGCGAGCCACAGCAGGAAGATCCACATGCTCTCATTCTTCCATGTCCGTTCTTGTGGGGCAGGCCCCTGGCCGGCGGCCGACGCTCCGTCGGCCATCTGAAGTCGCGTCTCTTTCGAAGTCAGGGCCGGACGGACCGGGGGGCCGGCGCAGGCCGGGGGCCTGCCCCACACCGTAGCCGCGCGCCGTCATAAGTGATAAAGTGTGGACCTATGAAGCTGCGTAACCTGCTCGCGATTTGCATTGCCATCTCCGTTTTCTGCGCGATCCCCGCGCTCGCCGAACTGGCTGCTCCCAACACGACCGGCGTCACCATGGGACACGTGCACCTGTACACGAAGGACGTCGATGCGCAGAAACATTTCTGGGTCGACATCATGGGCGGCAATGCGGTGATGAACGAGAAAGTTTCGCTGATCGAGTTCCCCGGCGTCTACATCATGCTCAACCCGACCGCGCCCACCGCGTCGCCGGCCGGCTCGATCGTCGATCATTTCGGCATCGTGGTGAAGGACCTGCCGGGGTTTATCGCCAAATGGAACGCCAACGGCTTGAAAGTGGACCAGACCGGGACCAATCCCATGCAGCGTTACGTGTGGGCTCCCGAAGGCATCCGCGTGGAGGTTTTCGGCGATCCCCAGCTGACGCACCCGGTGGAGATGAATCACATTCACTTCTTCCCGCCGAAAGACGACATCCCCGCCATGCAGCAGTGGTACGGGAAGGTGTTCGGCGGCGTGATCGGGCGGCGCGACAGCGTGGCGAACCCCAACGTCGGCGCCTGGATTCAGACCGTCGATCTGCCGGGCGTGGACCTTTCGTTCGGCGCTGGCGACCCGAAGCGCGCTCCTACGAAGGGCCGCGGGATCGAGCACATCGGTTTCGAGGTGAAGGACCTGGACGCGTTCGCCAAGCACCTGGAATCCGTGGGCGTCAAGCTCGACGAGCCGATCCGCAGCGTCCCCGCGTCGTCGAAGTTGAAGATCACCTTCATCACCGACCCCTGGGGAACGCGGATCGAGCTTACCCAAGGGCTGGCACCGAAGTCGTAGCGTGGCGCTCGCCGAAACTAATGTGAACCGCGAGTGTCAATGGTCGGGCACACCAGTTGCACGAACTGCTTGCAAGCGCAGATCGGCGTTTTGGGCGGAGTCCTACTGAACGCCCGCTATAGAAACGCAGATCACGGACAGCGCATGGAGCGTAAATGACTTGCTCGACTATGCCTAGCAGCCTGTGGTGAAACGACGACGGTGTGACCTACGAAGCATTCTGATCGTCATAGCATCATGGCGATGGGACGACGTAGGAGGCGAGCGCGGCAAGAAGGACTGTGGACCCCGACCGCGGCGCTGCCGGTGGGAGC
>DASYXM010000065.1:0-48422 GCA_035934795.1 Bryobacteraceae bacterium
TTCTGCGGGACCCGCTGCTCCGCCGAGATATAGCTGAACACTCCACTTTGTTGTTGGTCGTCGCCTCGCATAAAACATAGACGACGCAGTCTGTTCCGGCGTCACGTCGGAATCCGCCTTTTTTCCGCAACCTGCTAGGAGATCCCTCGAACTATTCAACGTATTTCGAGACGTGCTACTAGGAGGATGCTGAAAAACCCCTAATAACCGCTCCCTGTGGTCGCGGCTCACAGTGGGCGCTTTGTGTTTACAGCGTCTTGCCGAGCCGCGACCACAGGGAGCGGTTTACCTCGCGCGTTTTTCAGCAGCCTGCTAGGCCACCGTATACCGCCGCGCGCCCAAGGCGCGGCCGGTCGCCTCATCCACTTCGACGATCACGGCATGGAGCTCGGCGCCGTGGCGGGCCGCTTCCATGCGCACCGGCATCTGGGTGAGGAACTTCTCGATGATGATGTCTTTATCGACGCCGATCACCGAGCGGTACGGCCCGGTCATGCCCACGTCGGTCTGATACGCGGTGCCGTTGGGCAGGATGCGGGTATCGGCCGTCGGGATGTGCGTGTGCGTGCCGACCAGCGCGGAGACGCGGCCGTCCAGGTACCATCCCAGTGCCATTTTCTCGCTGGTCAGCTCGGCGTGGAAGTCGACGAAGCGGATCTTCACATTGGCGGGAAGCTCGGCCAGCAGGCGATCGGCGGTGCGAAAGGGGCAATCGGTCGAGGGCATGTAGACGCGGCCCTGCAGATTCAGGATGGCGCACTCGGCTCCGCTGCGCGCGTGGACCACCACGACGCCCGCGCCCGGCGCATCGCCCGGGTAATTCGCGGGACGCAGCAGACGCGGCTGGCGGGGAAGATAATCGTAAATTTCGCGCTTGTCCCACACGTGATTGCCGGTGGTGAGCACGTCGATCCCATAGCCGAACAGCTCATCGGCGAGCTGCGGCGTGATCCCGAAGCCGCCGGCCGCGTTTTCGGCGTTGGCGATGGAGAGATCGATCTTTTCCTCCGCCACGATTTTCTTTAAATTCTGCGCGACGATGGAGCGGCCCGGAGACGCGAAGATATCGCCGATAAAGAGGAGATTCGTCAAGGTGTGTGTGAAAAAGGGAGCGCCCCGCGCCGCCGTTTCAGCTCCGTCATTGACCCCGAAAACCACAAGGGGGGAACCCCCCGCGCGCCTTTAGGCTTCTCCATGGCGGCTTACGCCGCCGGAGCTTGCTCACGGACGCGAGATCGAGTCGGATTCCATGACATTGACTATCGGATCAATTTTTAAGAGCCTGACGAGCGTAACAGGAACGCTCCCTAAGTGATGATAGCAGGACGCGGGGAGCGGGTTGGTTTAACGCAGTGGGACAGCCTCCATGAGGTGCCTCTGCCACCGTTTCTTACGGTCGCGGTTCAGAACGGAAAGACGCCGGGACAGCCCGCTCCGCCCACTCGCCACTGAGCGCAAGCGCTCGGTTCAAGGTTTCGGTTGGCTCAGGACGGAGTCCGGAACGGACGCACATAACGCGTAGGCTCTCCCGGTTTTTCCGCGAGCTACCCGGTACTAGTAGCTTTCACAGAACGATCCGGGATGGTAAACTTCCAGTGCGAACCGTTGCAGCGCCCATGACCGTCACTGTCAAGAACAATTCGACGAACCTAGTGGTGCCGCCAAGCGTCCGACGCCGGGCAGGGATTAAAGCCGGCGATCGGCTAGAGTTCAAGGTGTCCGGCGGGATTATCAGCATTATCCCCAAACTCCCGTCCGCCGCCGATGATTACACACCCGAACAGCGCCGTGCGATCGATGCGCAATTGGCCGAAGCTGCCAAGGGTCCGTACTATGGCCCTTTTGAGACTGCCGACTTAGCAATCAGGTTTCTCCGGACTGAGATCCGCAAGCGGAAGACTGGCAAATCCAAAACCCCTCAACGATGAAGGTGGTCTTATCCGACCGCGCTATCGAATCGTTGCACAATGCGCCCATTAGTGTTCGACGCGCTTTTGAAAAACAAATCCGGTTTCTTGCCGACAACCTCCTGCACCCATCGCTACACGCGAAGAAGTACGACGAAAGCAAGGACATTTGGCAAGCTCGCGTGAACAAAGACTGGCGATTTTACTTCACCATTGCCGACGACGCCTATCGAATCGAAAAGATCATCCCGCACCCGAAATAGTGCAAAGCGGAGTTCGCAGAAGAACGCTAGGACAGCCCGCTCTGTCCACTCGCCACTGAGCGCAAGTGCTCGATTCATTGATTCGCCCGGCTCAGGACAGAGTAGAGGAGCCTGTCGGAGAAAAGAGTTTCCGAACCAAGAATCAACGACTTGCCAGCCAGAACATTTCTGTAAGTTATTGATTTTACGTTCGCCAAATTCTATCTCCGACAGGCTCAGAGGCTGTCCCGGTTTTTCCGTAACCGGAGTATACTCCCAACATGAGTCTTCCTCGACGAAGTTTCGCCCGGTCGGTCGCCATCTTCGCGATGGCGGCGGCCGTTTTCACGGTTTCCGCCCGAGCGCAGCAGCCCGGGGCCGGGCAAGCTCCTCCCACCGGGCCAGTTTATGTGGTCACGCACGTCGACATCATCGGCGGCCCGCAAGGCGTCGCCGACGCGATCAAGCTGATGCACGATCTCCAGGTCGATAGCCTGAAGGACCCCGGCGCCGTCCGCTTCGAAGTGATGGAGCAGGATAACCGGCTGAATCATTTCGCGATGGTGGAGGTGTGGCAGAGCCGGGAAGCTTACGACGCGCACCAGTCGCACGAGCATACGCGAAGATTCCGCGAAAAAGTCGGCCCGATGCTCGGGAGCCCCTTCGATGTACGGCTTCACAAGTTGATGCCGTAGGAGCCGACGTGAAGAGAGTTCTCCGAATCGCGGCGCTTGTAATGGCGGCGGGTACTGCTGGTCCGTTGGCGTGGGCGCAAGTGTCGAAGGGAGCGTCGGCGATCCCGCGCATGCCCGACGGGAAGCCGGATTTAAGCGGCGTGTGGGAGCGGCCGCCGGTGCTCGACATGAGCAAGAACGGTCCCGGCCAGCAGGGAGCCGGCGCGCTTCCCATGACCGCGTGGGCCAAGGCCAACTTCGGCGAAGCGTTCGACTCCTCCGGCCACTGCCTGCCGATCGGCTACGTGCGCGACATCAACTCACCGTTTCCCATCGAGATCGTGCAACGCCCGAATCGCGTCGTATTTCTGTACGAATTCAACAACATTTTCCATCACGTTTTTACCGACGGGCGCGAGCATCCCAAGGACCTGGAGCCCACCTGGAACGGTCATTCGATCGGGCGCTGGGAGGGAGAGACGCTGGTGGTGGACACGGTCGGGTTCAACGATAAAACCATGCTCGATACGGCGGGAAATCCACACAGCCCCGAGCTGCACGTGGTGGAACATTTCACGCGGACCGATGCCACACACATCGCCTACGAGATCACGGTGACGGATCCCAAGGCGTACACCAAGCCGTGGTCGAACAAGCGCACCTTCACGCTGCTGCCGGATTGGGAATTGATGGAATACAACTGCAACGAGAACAATCGGGACCTGAAGGAAGGTCACATCAAGTAGTCGAATGGCAAGCGGCGTCCAACCACGAACCGGGTCGCCGGGCTCCTGGGTGGCGAGCGGCGCCGTATGCCCGATGCGCGTCGCAAGGCGTGTCTGCAACCTGAATTTAACGGGTTGATTTCCGCGAATCATCGCAGACGGATGAATCGGCCCTGGTGAGATTTCGACGTTGCTATCCTGTGATTGCCCTAACGAAAGATCGAATGCACGCACCCCGTTCGCTCCTCTACGCATCGTGTGGTTCCGGTGTGCTGGCCCTTGCCGCCGGATATCGTCTTTATAGTCTTGCCTTGCGCACGGTCTATCCAAATCCGATCAGCTTCAATGAAGGATGGAATGCGTACTACGCGACGGCCGCCTCGGAGGGAGCGAAACTCTATGGTGCGCAACCTACGCTAACGGCGGTCAACTACCCGCCCTTGTCGTTTCACCTGGTCGGTTTGGCGGGCCGCTTCCTGCACGATCCGAATTTTGCCGGTCGATTGATTTCGTTACTCTCGTTGGCGTGGGTAGCAGCGTGCGTCGCCGTCATCGTCCGGAAGATGGTCCATCGACGGTTCCACGCACTACTGGCTGCGCTTTTCTGCCTGGCTTGGTTCTCCCTGTTTGCGGGAGCCAATGTGGGCGCAAATGAACCACAGCTTTTGGGACACGCCGTCATCATGGCGGGAGTGGTTCTTTATGTACTATGTCAAGACTCGCTGGCGCTACTTCTGGCGGCGGGCCTGCTGTGCGTCGTGGGAGGGTTTGTCAAGCACAACCTGTTTTCCTTCCCTGTGGGCATCGGCTTACATTTGTTCTTCCGATCCAAAGCAAGATTTGCAACATGGGCCGCGTTCGTCTCCGCCCTTCTGTTCGCCGGTCTGGTCCTCACGAGCTGGATCGATGGCGGCTATTTTCTTCAGCACCTTACAAATCCCCGGCGTTTTGGATGGGGAAGAATACCAACGGTATCCGGCTTCTTCCTGGCCGCGTTTCTGCCGACCCTCATGTTATGCATTCTCGGGCATCGCCGGATCGCCGCGCTCCCCTATGGCGGCGTCGCGTGGTCGGCGCTGGTGGTATGCCTTGTGCCCGGGATCTTTTTCACGGGGGGGGCCGGCGTAAGCGTAAACGTGTTTTTCGACGCCATCATCGCGATGTCCATCATGGCAGCCATTCTCTTGAGCGAATTCCACGGCCGGGCGTCCGCACATTCACCGCCGACTGCGGTTCTTATTACACTTGCCCCCATCCTGATTTCAGCCGGGCCTTTAGTTTACGGCTACTTCGGCTGGATCCCTTCCCGGACGAACTTGGAATCTGCCGCGCAACAGTACGCAGGGGACGTAGCATATATGAGAAGCAAGCCTGGAGCGGCGATTTGCCTCAATCTTCTACTCTGCTATGATTC
Source organism: Bryobacteraceae bacterium (assembly GCA_035934795.1). Classification (GTDB taxonomy): domain Bacteria; phylum Acidobacteriota; class Terriglobia; order Bryobacterales; family Bryobacteraceae; genus Palsa-187. Next base: position 4,963 of record DASYXM010000065.1, read on the forward strand.
CGGCAAACCGCTCATTTTCGACCCTTACAGCACAAATGAACGGCTCGAGACCGGTGTCCTGTCCCCGGAAACGTTTGCTGCCAAGATCAAGAACCAGGAGTATGGCGTGGTCGAACTGGGCAGCGAACCGTACTCGGGTGCATACTTTCCCGACCCGCTGGTCGCGATCCTGCCGTCCTACTATCGAATCGAACGTACCAGCGGAACGCGAATTTTCTATGTCCCAAAGCGTTGACTCACGGCTCACTTTGGGGCCTGCGAGCCGCTCATCAACTGCATGGCTTGCTGCATCTCGGTCATGTTCGCCCGCGACATCATCAATTGATGTAGTTGGGCCGGGTTCATGGCGTTGAATTTCGTCTTTTGCCCGGTGTTGAGGATCGCCTTCATTCTTACTGCGGTGTCGAATCCGGCATACTGCAGCTGGGCGTGGAGGTCGGCGATCTTGTCAAACAGCGCCTTCACCGTGCGGGTCCGCGACGTGTCGCCGGAAAGCAGCGTGTCCAATTCCCGGCGGCGCACCGCGATTTGCCCGGCGACGTCCTTCGATTTCGTCATTAGATCGCGTCTCAGGCGGCGCAACTCGGCGGTTTGCTGGGCGGAAAGGCCGAGCTCGGACTGCATTTCCGGGAGGACGAAGACGTTGACCATGTGGCGATGCAGAGGACTGGTCACAAGGCCAACGGGCGATGTCTCCGGCATCACGGGGCCATGCGCGGCGGGAGACGATCCGGCAGCCGTGTAAGAGAATACCGCCAATCCCGTCACTCCAGCGGCCAGAAAGAACTTCTTCCACCTCATACAACACTCCTCGGCGAATTCTGATGCAAGGATATCTCCGTTTGATGAATCTTTGATATCAGTCAGTTAGCTTAGTACTATGTGCAAGCAGACCCAGTGCCCAGCGTCAAAGCGCTTTCATACCGCCGCCGACGGGGCCGTAAGCGGAAGGCGAATAAAGAACTTAGCCCCAGGTCCCGGTGACGGATCGGCCCACAACTCCCCGCCATGATCGACGACCGTCTGATGTGAAAAGGCCAGGCCCAGGCCGACGCCGTTCTTCTTTCCGGCCGTCACAAACGGGTGGAACAGTTCCGAGCGCACCTCCGGCGCGATCCCCGTGCCGGTGTCCTCGACCCGGACCACCACGGATTGGCCGCTCGATTCGGCCGCGATCTCCAGGCGCCCGCCGGCCGGCATGGCGCCGAGCGCGTTATCGATCAGATTCAGAAAGACGCGCTCCATGCGCGCACGCTCGAGCGGCAGTTCGATTTCCTCGGGTACCTGGATGCGCACGGCCACCGCTTGCGCGTCGGCGGCGGGGGCGTAAACCTCGTAGGCCGCGGCGACTACTTCACGCAGGCGGCACATCTCGGCTCCGCTGCCGCGGCCGCGGCCTGTGTCGACCAGCTCCTGCAGCAACTGCTGCATGCGTCGCGACGACCGGTAAATGTTCCCGGCGAGCCGCTGCACCTGCGCCGAAGAGAGTTGTTCGTCCATCAGCATTTCGGCGCCGCCGTAGATGGCCGCCAGGGGATTGCGAAGGTCGTGCACAATGGAGGTGGAGAGCCGCCCGATGGTGGCGATGCGCTCCTGGCGGATGAGCTCGCGCCGGCTCTCCTGAATCGCCGCGCACATGGCGTCGAAGGCTTCGGCGAGACGTCCCAGCTCGTCTTTTTTGTCTATGGCGCGCCTCGCGAGGTTCGGCACGCTGCCACCCGGTGCGCCGTTGTTCGTTGCAACACTCTGGGCAATGTTCTGCACGCCGCTTGCCGGCGCCGAAATACGGTAACCGTAATTGCCGCGCGCCACTTCCGCCGCGCCGCGGTCCAGCGCTTTCACGGGTTCCAGAATGCGCCGCGCCAGACTATAGGTCAGCAGCAAGCCCACGAGCACCGCGATCACCCAGATCAGCACGATATTGCGGGCCAACCGCATTATATTCCGCCGTGTGTTTTCGAACGAGCGCAAGATGCGCAGCTCGCCGAGGGGCTGGCCGTCGATACCGGCGAGGGTGGTCGCGAGCATCGTGTATTCGGTGTCGCCGGCCTCGATGCGTTGCGGATTGCCGGGGCTGGCGGCGGCCGCGCCGACACTGGCGGCCGCGGCGGGATCGAGCGTGGACGCGATCACCCGTCCGCCGGCGAGGAAACAGAAATCGCTGCCGCCCGTGGAATCGCGCAGCGAGCGCGCGACGGCGCCATCCACGACGTAACCGGCCACCAGAACGTCCAGCAAGGCCAGATCCGCGCCCGATTGAACGTACACCGGGGTCACCGCGATCTGGTACAAGCGGCCGCCGGCCATCATGAAGCCGGAGGCCTGGCGTGGAAACGCCGGAGCCGCCTGGCGGACGACCGGCAGATCGGGGCCGAGGGGTTCGGGGCCGCCGCCGGCGGTGCCCCCCAACGACGCGATCACGCGGCCCTGCGGGTCGGCCACCAGAAACACGGCGTTCTCGTGAGAGATCCCCTTCCACAACTCCGAAGCGGTATCGCGAATGGTGGCGGCGTCGCCGGTCCCGAAGGCGGCGCGCACGTCGGACATGCGGCTCATCACCAGGCTGACCGAAGCGAGCATCTCGGCGCGTGAGCGCCACAGCGAATCGTACGCCTGGAAACTGCCCTGGACTTCCTGCTCGACGCTCGATTCGAGGGCGCGGCTCGCGTTATTCTGCATGATTGCGCCGATGACGGCGAACAAAGCCGTCAGCGCGATGGAAGTGGAGAGCAAGATCTTCCATAACAACGACAGGTGCCAGAGCCGGGCGCGGGCGGGGCGGAGGGAAGTCATCGAATACCTGACCTCATCTAATGCTTCACCTCCGGATAAGAGGATTGCGCGGGGGGCTCCGGGGAATAATCCTGGCCGTACTTGTTCTTGTGCGGCGTCGAAAGGAACCCGGCTTCCGAAATGACGATCTCCGGCAGCGTCAAATTGTCGGCACCCACGGCGATCCGGCGCGCCACGGCGGCGAGCGCGGCCTCGGTGGCCCGCTCATGGATGACGCTCAGCTCGTAATGGCCGGGGGGCACGCCGGGGATCTCGAAGGATCCGTCCTTGCCGGTGGTCGCATAGTACGGCGTCGCGAGCACGACAATCATAGCGCTCATCGACGAATGGATGTTGCAGAATACCCGCACCACGCCCTCGCGGGTGAAGCGCACCGCGCGCGAGGTCCCGGGGGGATACAATCCGATATCAAAAACCTGGCCGTTATAGCTCGAAAATGCATTGTGAAAAATGGGATCGGCATTGGGAAAATCCACTGTCGAGCCGACCGGTATCGCCAGCACGTGCGGAGAAAACGTTTTGTCCTTTTGCAGAATCGTGGCTCTGGCCGCCACGACCGGCGCAGCCGAAGAACTCGCCGCGGCCTTCAGGCTGACGACCACTCCGGAGAAATCGCGGCGATGGCGAACCGCCGGGTCGCGGGAGTCGCTCAGCTCGATGCGGCCCGTAACCTGTCCCGCCTCGAGCACTACCGGCCAAACGCCGAGGATGCCAAAGACGATGCTAAAACAAATATGCCAGCGACAAGTCATAGTGATTGTTGGTTTGGTTCGTGAGGCGCACGTACGTAGTGCGCACCTGGGACGCTTCGAATCCGAGCAAAACGTTCGATCCGAGGCGGTACACGGCGTTTCCAGCGTACAGGAAATTCCGACTGATCAGACCTGGGAACAAGTCCGCCGGGCGATCGCTTTCCTGGCCGGCATACACGTGGAACGCCAGGCGCGGCAGCGCCTGGTACGTCAACTGCGACCATCCGCCTGCCGCATGCACCGCCTTTACGCCGTCGAAACGCCCGATGGTGAACCCTTGCCGCAAGCCGCCCAGTCCCGCCGTGTTCTCGCCCTGGAAGAACATGCCGGTGAATTGCACTTTGGAAACCGGTTGTACGAGCCAATCCACGGTAAACAGGCGGGAGGGAACCGAGACGCCCGCTACGTGAGTCTCACTGGCGTGGAACCCGGGCGCTATCTCCACCCGCGCGGTGTCTCCGAAAGTGCGCCAGAATTCGAAACGTCCCTGGGCGGCGGGGCGGGAAGGAGAAAGGGTAGCGGCGTATTCGGGGCCGGCGCTGGTCAGCGGTTCGCCGGTCTGATAGACGCCCGCCTGCGCCCGAAGCCCCATGTTTTCGCCCATGGCTACGCGCTGCTCGAAGCGGACTTGCGGCTGCCACAACCACAGATTGCCCGCGCCAGTCAGCGGAGAGAACGCGACCTGGGCGAGGGAATCCGGCTCGCGCGGCGAAACGATCGGTTTATCCTGGCCGAAGGTCAGGGTGCGCGTGCTCCAGTTTAGGGAAACGGTGGCGATCCGCAAGCGGATCAGATGATCGAGCGAACTGGACGGGTTGCCGCCCCACAGGTCCATGAGCAACGACGCATTCACCTGGGCGCCGTCAAGCACGCGCGGCCCCTGATAGGTCAGACCGATGATGCTCTGGGCGAGAGTCGCGCCCGTGTCGGCATGACCGCGCGCGGCCGCGGCCGCGATGGGATATTCTTGCCCGCCGCTGAACTCGCCGTTCGCGAACGCGTTGAACAACACCATTCCAGTGAGCGACACGGGCAGACGCTGGGAGGCCTCCACCTTGGTCTGCGAGAGATCCGCGATGCGCTGCTCCTGTTGAGCGACGCGCTCTTCGAGCGGGGCCGCGGAAGCCACGGGCGGCGAACCTTCGGACGGCGGGCCCGTGCTCACCGCCGGCGCCGCAGGGTGCGTCGCGGCCATCTCATCGCGCAGGGAGTGGACTTCGGCGGCCAGGTTGCGATTCTCCTGTTCCAGGCGCTCCAAACGGTCCAGAATCTGTTGAAGGTCGCCATTCTGCTGCGCCGCAAGCGCCATGGGGAAGAACACCAGAACGAGTCGGAAGGTTCTAGGAAGCATCGATCAATTGCTCCAGTTTGCTGCGGACTTCCGCAGGCGAGTAGGGCTTGGGAAAGTAAGCGCTCACGCCCAAGCCGGCCAGTCGCGACGGGGTGCGCGGATCGCTATCGCCGCTGATCACCAGGATGGGAAGCGCGGCGCCACCTGACTTATTTCCTGGGGGACGGGATCGCACGGCCTCGATCAGCTCGAAGCCGCTCATGGCGGGCAGGTGCAGGTCGGTCACCAGCGCGCAGATATCCGTGTCGCCGAGGCATTGCAGGGCCTCCTCAGCGGTCGCGACAGCGCGTACTTCGACACCGGGGACGCGGGTGAGGGCAACTTCCAGGGCTTCGCTGCACAGGTCGGTATCATCGACGATGAGGACCGTTCGCATAGCGAGGCCGTTCCCGGCGGTTACGGAAGGAACCGGTAGCCGACGCCGTGGACTGTCAGGAAGTGCTGGGGACACACCGGGTCCGGCTCCAGTTTCTGGCGCAGCCGCACCACGTGGGCGTCGACGGTGCGCGTGTTCGGGAAGGATTCGTAGCCCCACACGGAATTGAGGATCATGTCGCGCGTCAGGGCGCGATCGGGGTTCTGCAGGAAATACGTCAGCAAGTTGTATTCGGCCCGCGTCATTTTCAGATCCTCGCCTTTTCTAAGAACCACGCGGCGCGTCAAATCCACTTCCACGTCGCTGAAGGCGATGACCTTGGTCCCTTCCGAGGAGGTCCTTCGCAGGACCGCCCGGATGCGTGCCAGCAGCTCCCGCGTCCCGAATGGTTTGACCACGTAATCGTCGGCGCCCACTTCGAGCAGCAGCACCTTGTCCATTTCGTCGCCGATGGCGCTCAGCACGATCAGCGGCGTCTTCAGCTCGGCGGCCCGAATCTGCTTGCAGACTTCCATGCCCCCCAATCCAGGCATCCGCAGATCGACCAGAATCAGATCCGGTTTCAGCGCCAGCGCCTGCTTCAGGCCGGTGCGTCCGTCGCCGGCCAGAGCCGGACGGAAGCCCTCGGTTTCGAGCATCAGGCCGATAGTGTCGCGCAGCGCGGCGTCGTCGTCGATAACTAACACGGTTTGCATAAATCCGGTTTGAATACCTGCTTGAACAGCTTGCTTGAACGAACCCAGTTGATTCTATTTTAGCGGACCATCCTCCGCGTTCCCGCGCCTTAAGTACTTGTTTACAACAATTTTACAAATCGATCACGCAGAAATCGGGCACATGCCTTAAGGTTGGAATCGACGGGGATGTAAGGGTGGCGGGCCATTCTCGCAAAGATGGCTCGCTGCCCTACACGCAGCGAGCGGTCCCCGCTCATCTTCGTCGCGTTACCGCGCAGCGATTCACCCTAGAGGCGCGCTGGACACCCCCTCGAGCCGCTGCGCGGCCGACAAAGATCAGACCGCTACGCGGCGTCCGAGAGACGGAAGCGTGGCGAGCAAAACCACGATCGCCACCAGATATAACGATCCGCCCGCCAGCAGCGTCGCCTGCAAACCGAAATAAATCGCGAGGACAATCGCGCCCGCCGATCCCAGCACGCTCGAGGCCGCGTTTAGCGACCAGGCCCAGCGCACCGACGCGGAGTGCCGCTGCTCCAGGCGCCGCAGGCCGCTGGGAAACGGCATGCCCATCAGGAACGCGGCCGGCGCGATGGCGAGCGCCGTCACCAGCATCTTCACCGGCAGCGGCCAAGTAGCCGCGAGTGCTACAAGCGGCCCCGCTCCGAAAGCCAGCGCGGCGACCAGTGCGGCGATCGCGCCCAGCACGCGAGCGAGCCTGGTATCGTCCCCGCCGATCCAACGAGCGCTGAAGAAGCTGCCGGCTCCGCTCGCCACCAGCATCGAAAATACGATCACCGTCAGCGCGTAGGCGGGATGCCCCAGCAGCAGCACGAAGCGCTGGATCAGGGCCACCTGGATCATAATGTAGCCCGCGCCCAAGCACAGAAAGTAGAGCAGAAACATCATGACCGTGTGCTCTTTCGGAAGGTGCGCGCCGAGCAGCAGGCGGGGCAAGCCCATAATCAGCGCGGTCGCTGCGAGGCTCACGGCCATCAGCTCGAACAACAGCGGCAGCGCGCGGTTGATCTTATAATCCGCGCTTTCTCGATTCGCGCTGGTGAGATAGGTCCGCACGTCGCGAGGCTGCACGGTGTAAAAGAAGAACGGCCGGTCGTCACTCACGGGCGAAACATCGAAACGATAGTCGCGCAGGAACGCGGGCGGATCGGGACTTTCCAAGAGAGCTGCGAATTCATTGTGCATGCCGCCGCCCGGAAGATACACGGCATCGAGCCTGGTTTCCGACAGCAGCTGGCGGGCGCGGCCGATATCCGCCGGCGTGAACGCCTGACGCGAGATCAGTACCGTATCCTGCGCGCCCCAGCCATACAGCTTCGAGGTGTCGTCCCGCACCACGATCACGTGGCGCGCCGGATCAGTCTCGCCGGGCCGGGCGTTCGCTTTATCAAGCCGCCCGAGGGCATCCATCGCGAGCGTGACCAAGCGCAGCGATTCGCGTGGAGGATCGAAGCCCCAGCGCGTGAAGGACAGCACGCCGTCATCGGTGAGATGCGAAAGATAATCGTAGAACGCGTCGGTGGTGTAGAGATTATTTTCAGAGAGCGCGAACGCGCCGGCCGCCGTGGACGCCCAGGTATCCACCAAAGTGGCCTGCAACACCTGATACTTTTCCACGCTGCGCCGCACGAAGGAGCGGCCGTCCTCGACGAACACGCGCACCTCCGGACGAAAATAGAGCCGGTGGCTTTCCTCGGAGAACTGTTCCCGCATGATGGTGGTGGCGATGATCGGATTGATCTCCACCGCCGTAATATCGCGGCTGCCGGAGGCGAGCGCGCGCGCGACGTCGTAGCCGCCGCCGGAGCCGATCACCAAGGTCTTCGCGCCGGGCCTAAGATAGTACACCGCGCCGGGGCCGTCGTGGCTGAGCGTGCGCCGCTCGCCGGTCGTGAGGTGGTCCCAGTCCTTATCGGCGAGCGCGGTGGCGGCGTCGGCGTCGATCACGATGCTGTTATAACCGCGGTCGGTGGTAACTCCGACGCGCGAGAAGCTGTTCCATGCGGAAAATTTCTCGGGCGGGATCTTCTGGCCCTTGGCGATCCGCACGTCCAGCACATGAAACTTGCCATTGGCGACCATCAGCATCACCAGCAGCAGCGAGGCGAGCACGGCGGCCGCGCGGAGCTGCGCCTCACCCGCTTGCCGAAACCAGATGGCGGCGCCGATCGCGTAGAAAACCCCGGCGGCGAGCACCGTATTCGGCCCTCCGAACAGGTTGAGAAACGGAATCAGGAGCAGGCATCCGGTGGCCGCGCCCGCCAGATCGAAGAAATAGGCGCGATCCACCCGTTCGATGGCTTCGGCGATGGCGCTCGAAACGATGATGCCGGCCAGCACGAAGGGCAGGGCGCTGGCCAGATAGACTGCGGCGAGGCCGAAGAAGCCCAGCTCGGCCGGCCGCGTCAGCAGGAACCAGAGCGAGAAGGTCACGCACACCGCGTTCGCCAATCCGCAAGCGCCCAGCTTGGCGTAGATGTTCCCGGGACGGGCTGCGATCGCGTATGAGAACACGCCGCCCGCGCCCAGGCCGAACAGGGCCACCGAGATCGCCAGGAACGCGAAGTGGTAGTAGAAGACGACGGAAAAAATCCGCGTCAGCGCGAGCTCCAGCATCAACGTCGCGAGCGTGGTGAAACCCAGTCCCAGGTAGAGCTGGGTCCAGCGAACCTGCTCGGATGGGCCTGCCGGGGAAGAGATGATGCGGGACAATTCTCTACTTTAGCAATCTATGGTCAAATATGAGACGTATGAAGTCCACGCGATCGGCCCGCCGCGAGGCTGTTGTGATATCGGCGGGGCTCGTTCTGGCCGGCGTAATTGTGTCACCGGCGTGGGCGCAAGAAAGCCCGCCGGCGACGGCTTCGGCGACCCTCGCGGGGAAGAAGATCGTGATCAATTACTCCTCGCCGAGGATGCGCGGGCGTAAGATCATGGGCGGCCTGGTTCCCTTCGGGCAAGTTTGGCGAACGGGCGCCGACAGCGCGACCACGATGTCCACCGAGGCCAACCTGCAGATCGGCACGCTGAAAGTTCCCAAGGGCAACTACACCATCTATACGATCCCGCAAGCCGGCGAGTGGACGCTGATCGTCAGTAAAGAGCTCGGGCAGTGGGGCACGGACTATCATCCGAAGCTCGACCTGGGGCGCGCGAAGATGAGCGTGAAGGCGCTCGGGGCGCCGATGGAGAATTTCAAAATCGAGGTTTCGTCGCAGGGCGTAAACAACGGCCTGCTGACAATGACATGGGAGAAAGCGCAGGCGTCGATACCGATTATCGTGACGCCTTAGGAGAAAAAGGGGACTCTGTCCCCAGCGCAATATACTGAATTCCGCAGAGAGACGATGGAGTGGACAGAGCGGTCTGTCCCCTTTTCAAACAAGGAGGCCGTGATGCTGAATCGCCGTCATTTTCTGATCGCCGGAACCGCCGCCGTCCCGGTGCTGGGCCAGGGCTTTTATGGGCAGGCCAGTCCTCCGAAGGTCGTCAGCGCGACCATCGGCGGCAAGGCCCTTAAGGTCAATTATTACGCGCCGTCGATGCGCGGGCGCAAGATCATGGGGAGCCTGGTCCCGTATCGCGAAGTATGGTGTACGGGGGCGAACTGGTGCACCACCATCACCTCCGAGCAGGCCGGCATCGAGATCGGTCCCATGAAGCTCCCTGCCGGGACCTACGCGATCTGGACGCTTCCGGATGAGAAGGAATGGCAGATCATTCTCAACCGGAATACTCACGCGTTCCACCTGGATCACGACGAGTCGCAGGACATCGGCAAGACCAAGATGAGCGTGAAAACGCTGCCGGAGCCGGTCGAGCAATTCCGCATCGAGCTGCGTCCGGACGGCGGCAACAAGGGCACGCTCGCCCTGCTATGGGAGCGCACCGAGGCGTCGGTCGGGTTCACGCTGCTGTAAGTGGGGCAGGATTTCTCATCCTGCGGCCGGTTTGTAACCGGCCATTGCCGTCCTCCTGCGCCGGTTTAAAACCGGCGGCAGCTTGCAAAGCCGCCCCACATTCCGGCCCCACATTCCGGCATTGAAGCGATCCCACGCCCTTGCTATACTCCCCACCATGCGCACTAGCTCCCTCATCCGCTTGGTCGTGTTGATTCTTCTCTGCGGTGCGAGCTGGGTGGCCTACAGCCAGTTGGGCCAGACGCCGGCCAAGCTGAACACGGTGAAGATCAAGAACAACCTGTACATGATCCATAACGAGATCGCCCCGGGCAACACCACGGTGCTGGTGACCGACGACGGCCTTCTGCTGGTGGACGACAAGTTCGCGGTGGATCACGATAACCTCATGGCCGAGGTGAAAAAGATCAGCACGAAGCCGGTAAAGTACGTGATTAGTACGCACCATCACGGCGATCATACCGGCGGCAATCCGGCCATGCAGAAGATGGGCGTCACGGTGATCGCGTCAGAGCAAGCCCGCCAGAACATGATCGACGGCAAGCAGCCCGGGCCGCCCGATATCGCCATCGAGCGTCACTCGACGGTTACCCTGGGCGGAAAGACTGTCGAGATGTATTATTTCGGCCGCGCCCACACCAACGGCGACATCGTGATTCTGTTCCCCGAGGATCGCGTGCTGGCGGCCGGCGACATGTTCACCTTCGGCGACGCGACGCCCCAGCTGATCGATTATTCGGGTGGCGGCAGCGCCAAGGAATGGACCCCCACGCTCGATGCGGTTCTGAAGCTGGACTTCGATACCGTCGTGCCGGGCCACGGGAACCTGGCCAAGCGTCCGGATATGGTGGCGTTCCGCAACACCACGCTCGCCCTGCGCAACCGCGCTCATCAGATGCAGATGGAGAAGAAGAGCCGCGACGAGATCGGCAAGGTGCTCAAGAGCGAATTCAAGTGGGGCGATCTGCAGTTCGCGCTGAGTTTAGACGGGCTGCTCGGGGAGACTGCGCGGTAGTAGAATGCGGAAACTCCTCCCCTTCCTGACGGTCGGGGTTCCGTAAAGCGGCGGCAGGCGAAAAACGCCCGTTCGGAACCGCGCGCGTCAGCAAGCGGAGGCTGGAGGGAGTTCTGTCCGCAACTACGAGAGCCGCCGCACGAGATCGAATCCGATGGGCAGGTCTGGAAAGAGCTGCATGACGCGTTTCAACGAATTAAAACAGATCGACGCGACTATTGAGCACCGTGACAGGGTCCAACTCGAATGGGCGTCTGGCTACTGCCAAATGCGTCTCCAATCGCGGCCCGTAAAGATCACAAAAAATACAGGCGTCAACTCTCCGAAAAGGTCCGCAAGGGATTAGCGGGCGAGAAAATTCAAAGTTGACCACTACGAGCCGTCGCCGCCCCTTGCTCCCCATGATCTGCTTGGCTATCATAATTCCGTTGTTGGAACCTCGCCCAGGGAGGCACGCACGTGAGGACTATCCAGGTATCGATCGTCGGCTGCCTGATGGGAGTGGCGGCGCTGGCCGCTTCGAACTCCCCGGTCACGTTCAATAAGGACGTTCTTCCCGTGCTGCAGAAGAACTGCCAGGAATGCCATCGTCCTGGAGAGGTGACGCCGATGTCGCTGATCAATTACAGCGACGCGCGTCCCTGGGCGAAGGCGATCAAGGCCGCGGTGCTGGCGAAGAAGATGCCGCCGTGGTTCGCCGATCCCAAGTACGGCCATTTCGCGAACGAGCGCACGCTGAGCGAAGCCGAAGTCAATACACTGGCCGCGTGGGCCGATGGCGGCGCCGTGGAAGGCGATGCCAAGGACCGGCCCGCGCCGGTCACGTTCCCCGAGGGCTGGCAGATCAAGCCGGATCTTATCGTCGAAATGCCCAAGCCTTTCGCGATACCCGCCAAGGGGACCGTTAATTACAAGTGGATCGTGGTGAAGACCAATTTCCCGCAGGATTTGTGGGTAGAGGCGGCCGAAATGCGTCCGGGCAACAGCAAGGTGCTGCACCACGGCAAGGTGTGGGTGCGGCCTCCGGGATCGCACTGGATGGAGAATGCCGTCCCGGGCGAGGCGTATGAATTGGAGACGCAGGCCAACGTGATGGGCCGGAACCAAATGGCCGAGGGCAACGATATTCTCGGCAAGTTCAACCCCGGCCTCGGCGCGCAGGACTTCAAGATCGACGGCGCGGCCAAGTTCGTGCCCAAAGGCTCCGACCTGGTGTTCGAGATGCACTACACGGCGAGTGGGCAGGAGACCAGCGACGTTTCGAAGATCGGCCTGGTGCTCGCGAAGAACCCCCCGCAGCGGCGCTACTTCCTCGCCACCGGCCCGTCGGCGAACAACCTCATCATCAGCCCCGGCGATAGCAACGCCGAAGTGGTCAGCGAAGTGACGGTCGGCCTGGATAACGTCAAGCTGGTGTACGCACAGCCGCACATGCACCTGCGCGGCAAGGACATGCAGCTCCGCGCGGTGTATCCGAACGGCGAGACCGAAATTTTCCTGGACTCGAAATGGAATTTCGAGTGGCAGCTCGGCTACGATTTCACCGAGCCGGTGGCGCTGCCGAAAGGCACGCGGCTGATCGCCATCTCGCACTTCGACAACTCGGCTAACAATCCGTTCAATCCTGACCCCCAGAAGGAAGTCTGGTGGGGCCTGCAGAACTGGGAAGAGATGAGCAACTGCTTTGTCGGCCTGACCATCGACTTGAAGGACAACCCGGATCGTTTGTTCCGCCGCACCGGCCCAAGCCTGCTAAGACCCGTGACGGGCGTCTCCGGCCCGACGTTGACCGCGCTGAGATAGATCGGATCCCTTGTGGGGCAGGATTGTATCCTGCGGCGGGTTTTGAACCCGCCTAGCGCCGGTTGAAAAACCGGCGGCAGCTTGAAAAGCTGCCCCACATTGGCCCGAATGTCGATCCTGGAGCGTCCTAGACACCAAGGAAACGAAATCGGGTTCTACTGCTCGCCTTCCAGCTTTCGCAGGCGGACCTCGATGCCGGTTCCCTTCAGCCCGTCGGCGAAGTCTTGCGTGTTCTGTCCGCGGTAGTGATACGGATACACGATCTTGGGGTGAAACTCCTTGACACAGGCCGCGGCGTCCACTGCCGACTGTGTGCGCGGCGGATTCATCGCGACGAAACCGATCGAGATATCCTTCAGCGCCTTCATCTCCGGGATGCATTCGGTGTCGCCGGAGAAATACACGCGCGTCGTGCCGAAACTCAGGATATAGCCGTTGCCGATGCCTTTGTGATGCCACGGCTTGCCGGACGTAGGTCCCATCGTCAGGTTATACATCGGCACTGCTTCGATCTCGATATCGATGTTGCCAACGGGGAAGGTCTTCTTTTCGCCGTTGCGGATGGTCTCGGGGACGCCGCAGCAGCCGTTCAAAGTATCGTTGACGGCCTCCGACGTCACGATGATAGTCGAATCCTTCCTCAGCGTCTTGAGCAGCGCGGGGTCCATGTGGTCCGCGTGCGTGTGCGAGATCAGGATCATGTCGGCCTGCGGCAGGCCCGCGTAATCCGCCTGGCTCCACGGATCGACGTGAATGATCTTGCCGTTGAACTCCAGCATCACGCTGCCGTGATAAATCGGCGTGATGCGGAGCGGCCCCTTCGACGTCTGCACGACGTCGCTCTGCGGGTTGGGTGCGATGGCCGCCGCGAAAGCAGCGGGAGTTGTAAACGCAAAGCACGCGATCAGGGCGGACGTCCACAGTTTCATTAAAGCCTCCTCATGCAAAAGTGGGGCAGCTTGTGACGGCTGCCCCTTTGCAACTCAAACCAACCTCACCACGTTGAAAAACGGGACAGACAGCCTTTTTCGCGCCGAGCGCTCGGAAACCCAGGTGATAACCAACGCGAAAAAGGTGTCAGTCCCCGTTTTTCCAGCGATCAGTCCGCCAGAGGATCCGGCCGGACCTGGAAGTGCACCACCTTAGCCATGGTTCCCTTGCCGGTTTCGGAGTGGAACGGAGTGCGCGTGCCCCAGGTGGTCCATACGCCCTTGCCCTTCCATCCGGCGCTGGGATCGTCGATGCGGCCGTCCATGCCCTTGGCGAAAAAGCCCATAGGATACGGAATCCGCATCACCACCCACTTGCCATTCTGCAGCGCGAGCAGCGAATCGCTGCCGTTGCCGGTGGCGATCGGCGTATTCTTGCCGAGGCCCAGCGTATCGAACTGATCCACCCAGTCGTAGTAATGCGAATCCGCGCTGCCCGATTCCTTCACGTTCTTGAAGTTCGGACCCGGCGACGGATACAGCGTCCAGCCTTCCGGACAATGCTGGCCGGTGGCCTTCGGCCCGTTCAGCGGACCCTTGCATTTGCTGCGGTCGAAGCTGGCCAGATGCCCGCTGCCAAGCACGACCCAGGCCACGTTGTTGCGGTCGATATCCATGCCGCGCGGCGAGAAGCCCTGGATCTTCGCCTTCGGATTGTTCCACGGCACTTCGTAGTATTCCGCGAGCGCGGTTTCCGACGGGTTGGAGCCGGGCGTCAGCCGGACGATTCCGCCCGGGAACCCCAGAATGCTGCCCCAGATCGATCCGTCGGTGCCGATCGCCAGGCCGTAGAAACCGGCGTTCAGGCGCGTGTCTTTCTTGGGATCGGAAGCGATCTTCGGCAGCGCTACGGAATTGCCCAGGCTTTCGCCAGTCGCCGTGGTGGCGACGTTCTGCTCGACGTCTTCGTAAGGGTCGCGCTTGCCGTTGCCGTTGGTATCGAGCACCAGAGCGGTCCAGCCGCCGGCTTTTTGGGCGTCGTGCGTCTGGTCCCAGATCTTCGTGTTCAGCCAGCCGACCACTCCGCCGCCGCCGCCGCCGCTGGTCCACAGCGTGTTGTTGGCGTCTTCGGCGAACAGCAGGTGATGCGTGCCGAAGCAGGTATCGATCAAGTCGATCTTCTTGGTCTTGGGATCGTACACCGCCAGTTGGCGGCCGGAGCGCGCCACCGGGGTGATCTTGGCCGAGGTCTGGCTCGATCCTTCCTTGCACCATGCGGGATTATCGGGCGCGCGCAGCCGCGACGTGAACCACAGTCGGCCGTCGTTGCCGAACATCGGATTGTGAACCGTCACGTGGGTATCCCAGATCGCTTCATCGCCCCAGAAGTTCGAAGGCTCGAGCGGCTTCGGCTGGCCGGGCGTGTTCGCGTCACGATAGGGCACCTTCACCCAGGTCGTGGTCGCGTGCACCGGATCGAGCACAGGGAGCGCGTCGCGGCTTTCTTCGGGCGATCCGTAAATCAGCCCGTTGGCGTTCAAGGTCGGGTTGCGTTTGTCGGTGGAGATTTCGTCGTGCAGATAGGCCTTGGGATCGGACCAGTCCCACTGCGTGATGACGACGTTGCGCTCGACGCCCTGCGGACGCGGCGGAGCCTCCGCCGGGAGCTCGCCGTGCGCGATGCGATCGGTCCAGCTACCGAACTCGGCCGTGGCGCGCTCGGGACCCAATTGCGTCAAGCCGCCCACCATCTGGGAGCCGGCCTGACCGGATTTCACGCGCCGCGCCCAGGCTTGCGCCGGAGAATCGAAATTCTTGAACAGCGGGGGAATCGTCCGCGTGTATTCGTTGCCCAACTGGTGGCAGGATTCGCAACTATCGGTCTTCACCAGGTGCATCCACTGGCCCTGGCTCTTCACGCCGGGGGCGATGCCGTTGCCGGTGGGACCGGTGCCCGGGAATTCGTTCTTTTCCGGCACCTTCAGCAGCGAATACCAGTAGTTGGCCGGATACAGCTTGGCGGCCGTCTTCTTGTCCGGCGCAATCGTCGGCTTCAGGTCCACCGACTTGCCGGGAGCCGTCTGCACCTTGGGAGAATCGACCAAACCGTAGCCGCGCGCCCACACCGTATAGTTGCCCTTAGGCAGCTGCGGAATTAGATAGCGCCCGCGATCGTCGGTGACAACCTCTTTAATAAGCCGCGTGGGCAGGTCGGTGGTCTCCGCGATCACCCATACACCCGCCTCGGGTCCCTTGCTGCTGGCGACCACGCCGCCGATTTCGTCGGCCTTCACGTTCACGGATGCCGCGCCCTGCTGTGCGTTGGTCCGGCCCATCCACGCCGCCAGTCCAATCGCCAACGCGAGGGCGACGCCAAGATATTTCGAACCCGTGCTGGTCATTCTGATTTGGCTCATGCTAACGCTCCTTATGGTCGTGCTTACCCGTCCGGTCCGGTCTCTCGCGACCGGCAATCACCGTAGCAAAATCGCCTCGCGAAAAAAATCGGGGAACCTGCAACTGCCCAAATGTACAACTGATAGCTCGCTGCAACGGCTAGTATACACCCGCGAAATGCGGAATGGGCAAGCCGTTTTCGGGCGGCCGGCCGCGCTCCGCGGTTACCCAATTTTCTTGCGGGATCGCCGGACCGTGCACGAGGGTCGCGTTCGCTGTATGATATCTGTCGATGACGCCCCATCTCACACCCAACTTTCGAAAGCCCTCCGTTTCGTGGATTCTGACCGCCGCGCTCGCGCTCTTGTTCGCGGTGTCGCTCGCGATTTTCCCGGGCCACGCCTTTGCACAAGGCGGCCGCGTACACGTCGTTACCCTGGTGGACGCGACTCCGGATAACGCCGAAGTCACCGCGAAGGCGCTGCTCGCTTTCGCCGCCGATGCCCGCAAGGAGCCGGGCGCGGTCCGCATCGACGTGCTGCGCGAATCGGGACGCCACAACCATTTCACGCTGGAAGAATTGTGGGAATCCCGCGCCGCCTTCGACGCGCATGTCACCAGAGCCAGCACCAAGGCGTTTCGCGAGAGACTGCATCCGTGGCTCGGCAGCCCGTACGACGAGCGGTTGAACGAGGAAGTGAAATAGCTCTTGAGCGGCGCACGCTTTCAAGCGGTTTAGGAGGTTGCTGAAAAACGCTGGGACAGCCCGCTCTGCCCACGCGCCGCAGAGTGCAACCTATTGACTCAGCGCGGAGCCCAGCTTGGGGCAGAGTAGGCAGTCCCGGTTTTTCGAAGTTTCCTAAAGTCCCATTCCGTGTTAAACTGTGAATGGGCCTAGGGAGCCTTCACGGCCATGCTTACCAAACGCACCCATATCGTAATTCCTCACCGCCTGGCAAGCGAGATCGATTCGGTCGTGGGTAAGCGAGGACGAAGCACTTTTCTCACTCAGGCGGCGGAGAAAGAGTTGACGCGACTGCGCCAGCTGAAGGCCTTGGAGACTGCCACGGGTTCCTGGAAGGACAAGGATCATCCGGAGCTGAAGCAAGGATCGGCCAAATGGGTGAAGCAGTTACGCCGCGGGTATGATCGCCTCAGTCGCGGCCACGCTGCCCGGTAGCGATGGCCACGTTCCTGCTCGACACGAATATCGTCATCGATGTGCTGAACAATAAGCGCCGTAGGCCCGCCCTACTACGAGAGCTACTGGACGCCGGTCACGAGTTGGCTTGCTGTCCGATCAATGTAACGGAAGTCTATGCCGGTATGCGGCCCAATGAGGAAACCGCGACCGAGGCGCTAATCGACAGTCTTCGATTCTATCCGATCTCTTTGCCGGCCGCGCGTCTGGCCGGCGGACTCAAACGTGAGTATCGGCGTCGCGGCGCAACTCTCAATTTAGGTGACGTGATGATTGCAGCGGTTGCGATCCACAACCAACTCTTCCTTATCACCGACAACGTCAAGGACTTCCCGATGGACAACCTGTCACTCTATCCGCTGCCCCCCGCCTAGCCGCGAGCATTTGTTTTCCGCGACGCTGTCACAAAGTCCTACGCGTACTTCACCAGCAGTTTGAATCCGTAATCCATGTGCTGCTGCATGTGACAGTGCAGCAGCGACGTGCCGGGATTATCGGCGACGAATTCGACTTCGGTGTTGCCATCGCGCGGGACGCGCACGACGTCCTTGAAGATTCCCGACGTCGGCTTGCCGACCGCTTTCACGATCTCGAAGCTGTGGCGGTGCAGATGCACGGGATGCCCGTCCTCGTGGCCGCTATGGAATGCGATGCGGTAGCGCTTGCCCGCCTTCACTATCAGTGGATCGATATTCGGCCAGGACTTGCCGTTCACCGTCCATTTATTGAACGCGTGGCCCTCGTCGCCCAGCATGTGGAAGCTCAGGTCGAAGGTTTTTTCCACGGGGCTGGGATTCGCGCCGGGCGCGTTGCCGAAGCGCGTGTAATCCCACGGCGTGTTCGGTACGTCCTTCCACTGCGGCTCGCCCTTCTGATTTTCGTACTCGATCACCACGCCGAGCCCCAGGCGGCGCTCGTCCTCGCGCGGCGAACCGAGGATCCACACGCCGGGATTATTCATCTCCACGACGGCGTCGACGCGCTCGGCCACTACCAGTTGCAGCGAGTCGACATTCGCGGGATTCGGAACCGGATTCCCGTCAAGCGCGATCACCTTGAACTGATGCCCGGGGAGCGCCAGGTCTATATCGCGCGTGGCGTCGGCGTTCAATAGATGGAACAGCACGCGCTGCCCCTTTTTGACGCGAATCGGCTCGCCGTGTCCCAGCGAGCGGTCGCCGAGCGTGGCGCTCGCGTATACCACGGCCCAGTCGTTGTTGGGATCGCCGCGCTGCACCGCTTTCGGCTCCCAATGGCGGCTCGCGAGGAACACCTCTTGATCGTAATTGCCCGGCTCGCTCTTGGGTTCGACGTATAGGAACCCGAATTGACCCGAATACGCACCCTTGGCCAGATCGTCCATGGCCATCGAATGCGTGTGATACCAACGCGTCCCAGCGGGCTTCGGAGTAAAGCTGATGCGCAGGTGGCCGTGCGGCGGGACCACCGGGCTGCCTTCCTCCTCGGAGCCATCGGCCTTGGTGGAAATGAACATGCCGTGCCAATGGACAAACTCCGGGTTGTCGGTATCGTTGAAGATGTCGACCGTCGCCTGCTTGCCCTCCTTCATACGGATCAGCGGACCGGGGACCGCGCCGTTGTAGCCGATCGTCTTGATGGTCTTGCCCGGCGCGATATCGAACGATACGGGAGCGATGCGGACGACGTGGTCGGCCTTCCCGGCCGCCTCCAACGGCTGCGGCACGATCAAACCGCGCCCCGCCTGCGTCGCGATCGCCCCGGCGGTGAGTAGAAAATCTCTGCGATTCATTTGGCCTCCCTCGATCCTCGCGATTCCTGCGACGAACGCCCGTAAACGCGGCAATCAGTTACTGCTGAAGCTCACGGCCCTACTTCCATCCGTCCGACGGACGCATTACGCTCACCATGTGCAGAACGTGATCGTTCGTCTTAAGTTATGCCTCGCCCAATTTTACACTCCACAAAACTCCAATGGGCGGAGCATGCTAACCTGATCCTTTAGCGCCTGACCTATGCCAGCGCGGGTGAGCGAGTCCTTCGTCCTGCGCACGTATCCTTTCCGGGAAGCGGATCTAGTCGTAAGTTTCTTCACCCGCGACCTCGGGAAATTGCGCGGCGTGGCGAGGCGGGCGCGCCGGCCGAAGAGCGCGTTCGGTTCGGGGCTGGAGCGGTTGTCTCGTGTTCGGATGGCTTATTTCCAGAAGGAGACCGCCGAGCTGGTGAGCCTTTCGGGCTGCGAGCTGATCGAATCGCAGTTCGCGTTGCAGACGGATTACGCGCTCAGCATGGCGCTGGATTACTTTACCGAGGTCACCGAACAGTTGCTGCCGCCGCATGAGCCGAACGAGAGATTTTTCCGATTGCTGGCGGCTGCGCTCGCCTACCTGCGCGACGCCGCAGACGCCGGTGATCCTAATAATGAGACCCGCGCGCCGCGCATGTGGACTGCGGTCACCTACGTCAGCATCTGGGCCGTGAGGCTGGCGGGCATCTGGCCGGAGTTCCGCGTGAGCCGCGAGTCGGTCGAGATCGCCGAAGAAATGTTCACGACGCCGATCGGCCGGCTCGCTCCGCGCGAATGGACCAAGACGACCGCCTCCGACCTGCGCCACATGCTCCAGCGCACCATGGAACAGCACGCCGAACGTAAATTCATGACCGTTCCTCTATTGGAGGGCTTATAAGCTGGCCCCTGGCCCCTCTTCGACATGGACACCTATCAACAGACCCTCTTCAAGCTGAAGCGCTATTGGGACGAGCGCGGCCTGATCATCCAGGAGCCTTACGATGTCGAAGTCGGCGCCGGCACCATGTGCCCGGAAACCTTCCTGCGCGTGCTCGGCCCGAATCCTTATAAAGTCGCCTACGTGCAGCCCAGCCGCCGCCCCGCCGACGGGCGCTACGGCGAAAATCCCAATCGTCTGTACAAGCACCAGCAGTTGCAGGTGATCGTGAAACCTTCGCCCGACGACATCCTGGAGCAATACCTGGCGAGCCTGGAAGCGATCGGCATCGATCTGGCCAAGCACGACATCAAGTTCGAGGAAGACAACTGGGAATCGCCGACGCTAGGGGCGTGGGGCATTGGCTGGCAGGTAATGCTCGACGGCCTAGAGATCACCCAGTTCACGTATTTCCAGCAGTGCGGCGGCATCGATCTCGACCTGGTCCCCGCGGAAATCACCTATGGATTGGAGCGGCTCGTCGCCTTCCTGCAAGGCGTCGAGAGCGTCTACGAGGTCGAATGGACGGCGGGAGTGAAGTACGGACAGGTCCGGCTCGCAGAGGAGCTGCAGTTTTCCGTTTACAACTTCGAAATGGCGAATGTCGACCGCCTCTGGCGGCTGCTCGCCGAGCATGAAGCGGAATGTAAGGAATTGCTCGCTACATATAAGGATTACAAGGACAAAGCGCGCTTCCCCGTGCTCGCGGCTTATGATCAAGTGTTGAAGTGCTCGCACTTATTTAATCTGCTCGATGCTCGTGGCGCGATCTCGGTCACTGAGCGCGTCGGCGTCATCAAGCGCGTGCGGGACCTCGCCGTCGGGACGGCGAAAGTCTGGGTGGACCAGCAATTCAATCAGCATGCAATCGAGGAAGTCGCGTGAGTCTCGATTTCCTGCTCGAAATCGGCACCGAGGAGATTCCTCATTGGATGATCCCGACGGCGCTGGACCAACTGACCCACTGGAAATTCCTCGGGCGGCCTTCCCACGTCGAGGCGACACCTCGTAGACTCGTCGTCCGTGCATCAGGCTTGGAAGAGCGGACTCCAGATCGCGAGGAAATCATAAAGGGCCCTCCCATTTCGGCCGGCGAAAGGGCGGCGGTCGGCTTCGCAAAAAAGCACGGCGTAGATCCGGCGGCGATGCAAAGGGCCGGTGACTACTATGAAGTTCGGAAGCTGGTGCCTGGTCGCACCACCCACGAGATTTTGGCGGAGGCGCTTCCAAGCGAGATTCTCAAAATCCAGTGGCCCAAGAGCATGTTCTGGGAGCCGACCGGCGCTCGCTTTATCCGACCGATCCGTTGGATCGTCGCGCTACTTGGCGATAAAGTCGTTCCTTTTGAGATTGCTGGCGTGAAAAGCGGAAGTATCACCCGAGGTCATCGCATCCTCGGATCTTGCTCCATTCCGGTGACCACCGCGAACTACGAAAGCGAGGTTCGGCGCAATTTCGTGATTCTTTCGGCAGCGGAACGCCGCAAGAAGATCGAGTCGGAAACCGCTGCGCTGGGTGCCAAGCCGGACCCCGATCTCGTCGAAACGTTGACGTTCATTACCGAGTATCCGACGGCCATCAAGGGAGATTTCGACCCGGCGTATTTGGAACTTCCTGCCGAAGTTCTCACGACCGTGATGCGGCATCACCAGAAGTATTTTTCGATGGAATCAGAACCGGGCAAACTCGCTCCCTATTTCGTCGCCGTGATGAACACCAGCGGCGATCCCGAAGGTCTGGTCAAGAAGGGCAACGAGCGGGTGCTGAAGGCCCGCTTTAACGATGCCCGGTTCTTCTGGAACGTCGATCAGCACAAGAAGCTGACCGACCGCGTCGCCGACCTTGCGCATGTCACCTTTCAGGCGAAGTTAGGCTCGTATCGTGAAAAAACAAATCGAGTTGTCGAGCTGGTAAAACAACTTGGCGGCGACGACAACGCCCAGCGGGCGGCGCTCCTTTGCAAAGCCGATCTTCCGACCGAAATGGTCAAGGAGTTCACCGATCTGCAGGGCGTCGTGGGAGGTCTGTACGCGCAAGCGCAGGGCGAGCCAGAGGCCGTCTGGCGCGCCGTCTACGAACATTACAAGCCGCTCAGCATGGAGGATTCGATCCCTTCGACACGGGAGGGACAAATCGTCGCGCTTGCCGATAAGCTCGATACGTTGCGAGAGTGCTTCCGCATCGGCCTGGTACCCACTGGCTCGAAGGACCCTTTCGCGCTGCGGAGGGCAGCACAAGGTGTTGTGAGAATCCTAGCGGAAGGAGCCCACCTCGGAGTCGGATTCAAGACGCTCGCTCCTAGTGACGAGCTGAGAGAGTTCTTGCTGGATCGCATTCGTCATTACTTCCGGGAGGTCCGCGGCTACAAGTACGACGAAGTCAACGCGGTGCTGAAGTCGCGATGCGATTACGTCGCCGATGTCGAAGAGCGCCTCTCCGCGCTCGCCGCTGTGCGCCCAACCGAGAATTTCGAACCACTAGCGGCCAGCTTCAAGCGTATCTGCAACATTCTAGAGCAAGCCCATTTCACCAGCCACGGGCCGGTTGACAGCAGCCTCCTCGATCCTGGGCCGGAGCGCGATCTATACAACGCCTTTCAGCGCGTACTCACCGCGATCAATCGTACCGCCTACCGTGACACGCTCGAAAAGATCGCCACACTGCGGCCTCAGGTTGACCTGTTCTTCGATAAGGTGCTAGTCAACGCCAAAGACGAAATGGTCCGTACTAACCGACTGACCTTACTGCACAATTTACTTACCGAGTTTTCAACTATCGCCGATTTTTCTGAGATTGTCACCGCCGGCGATCAACCATAGTTAAGAGGAAGAGTCTATGAAAAACTACGTTTATAGCTTCGGAGGCGGCCAGGCCGACGGCGACGCAACCATGAAGGATGTCCTCGGCGGCAAGGGCTCCGGCCTCGCCGAGATGAGCCGGGCGGGAGTGCCCGTGCCTCCCGGCTTCACGATCTCCACCGAGGTCTGCAATATTTACTTTCAGAACGGCAACAAGGTTCCCGGCGAGATCGATCAGCAGTGCAAGGCCGCGCTGGCCAAGCTCGAAGGGCAGATCGGCAAGAAGTTAGGCGATCCGAAGAACCCGCTGCTGGTCAGCGTCCGCAGCGGCGCGAAGTTTTCCATGCCCGGCATGATGAATACGATCCTCAATCTGGGCCTGAACAATGCAACCGTCGAGGGACTGGCCAAACGCACCGGCAATCCGCGCTTCGCCTACGATTCCTACCGGCGCTTCATCCAGATGTTCGGCGAAGTCGCGCTGAACATCGGAATGGAGAAGTTCGATCACATTTTCGATACGCGCAAGCACAAGGCCAAAGTGAAGCTCGACACGGACCTGACCGCCGCCGACCTGAAGGCCATCATCGCCGACTATCTGAAACTGGTCGAGAAGGAAACCCACGAGCCGTTTCCGCAGGACACCCACGAGCAGCTCGCCATGTCGCGCGACGCGGTGTTCCGCTCCTGGTGGAATCCCAAGGCCGCGTATTACCGAAAAATGGAAAAAATTCCGGACGACATCGGCACCGCCGCCAGCGTCCAGGCCATGGTGTTCGGAAATCTCGGCGACACCTCCGCGACCGGCGTCGGTTTCACGCGCGATCCCGGCACCGGCGAGCGCGTGTTTTACGGCGAATTCCTGGTCAACGCGCAGGGCGAGGATGTGGTGGCCGGCATCCGCACGCCGCAGCCGATTCAGGATCTCGAACAGGTGATGCCCGCGGCTTACGCGCAGCTACGCCAGATTACCGGCAACCTGGAGCGTCACTATCGCGACATGCAGGATTTCGAGTTTACGGTCGAAGATAACAAGCTCTACATGCTGCAGACCCGCAACGGCAAGCGCACGGGTCCCGCGGCGGTTCGCATCGCGGTGGAAATGGTCCATGAAAAGCTGATCGATAAGAAGGAAGCCGTGCTGCGCGTGCAGCCGCAACAGCTCGACCAGCTTCTGCATCCGCTGTTCGACGCGGCCTCGCTCCGGAAGCTGACGCTGATCGCCAATGGGATCGCGGCGTCTCCGGGAGCCGCTGTGGGCCGCGCCGCCTTTACCGCCGAAGACGCCGTCGAGCTCAGCGCGCAGGGACCCGTCATTCTGGTGCGCAAGGAAACCACGCCCGACGACATCCACGGAATGGACGTGGCCAAAGGAATTCTCACCGCCGTGGGCGGCAAATCCAGCCACGCGGCCGTGGTCGCCCGCGGCATGGGACGCCCGTGCGTGGTGGGCGCCGGATCGATCGAAATTCAAGAGCGCGAGCGGCGCTTCCACGTCAGCTCCGGCGGCAAGAACCTGGTGGTGAAGCAGGGCGATTGGATTTCGATCGACGGCGCGAGCGCGAACGTCTACATCGGCAAGGCGGACACCAGCGAGCCCGATCCGGCTTCCTCCTATTTCGGCGAGCTGATGAAGTGGGCCGACGAATTTCGCGGCGGCTTCGGCGTGCGCGCCAACGCCGATATCCCTCGCGACGCCAAGGCCGCCCGCCGCTTCGGAGCCGAAGGCATCGGCCTGTGCCGCACTGAGCACATGTTCTTCGCCGAGGATCGCATTCCGCACATGCAGGCGATGATCCTCGCGCGCGACGAAAAATCCCGCCGGAAGGCGCTGCAGAAGCTCCTGCCCATGCAGCGCAAGGATTTCGCCGGCCTGTTCACCGCCATGGATGGATTTCCCGTGGTGATCCGCACGCTCGATCCGCCGCTCCACGAGTTCCTGCCCAAGCGCGAGGACCTGATGGTCGACCTCGCGCGCCTGCCCCACGCCGGCGCGCCGATGAAGAAGGAGATGTCGGAGAAATACAACATCCCGGCGGGGGAACTGAAGAAGGCGCTGCCGGAGCTGCTCAAGCGCGTCGAGGAACTCCACGAGTTCAACCCCATGCTGGGCCATCGCGGCTGCCGCCTCGGCATCACCTATCCCGAGATCACGGAGATGCAGGCGCGCGCCATTTTCGAGGCCGCCGTGCAGGTGGCCAAGAAAGGCGTCAGAGTGATTCCCGAGGTCATGATTCCCCTGGTCGGTGACGCGAAGGAACTGGAAAACCAGAAGGCCATCGTCGAGCGCGCCGCCAAGGAAGTGCTCGGCAAGGCCGGCATGACGAATCTGCATTACATGATCGGCACCATGCTCGAAATTCCGCGCGCGGCCTTGACGGCCGACGAGGTCGCCAAGCAAGCGGAATTTTTCAGCTTCGGCACCAACGATCTGACCCAGACCACCATGGGCCTTTCGCGCGACGACTACACGAAGTTTTCCAAAGAGTATGAGAACTTGAAAATCTTCAAGGCCGATCCCTTCGCCTCGATCGATCAGGAGGGCGTCGGAAAAATCATCCAGATCGCGATTCAGTTGGGCCGCCGCACGCGTCCCGATCTCGAAATCGGCATCTGCGGCGAGCACGGCGGCGATCCGAGCTCGGTCGAATTCTGCTATCGCGTCGGCATGAACTACGTGTCGTGCTCGCCGTATCGCGTGCCCATTGCGCGGCTGGCAGGGGCGCAGGCCTCCATCTCCGGCGATAAATCGGAATCTATGCGCACGGCATAATTTCCGCCTCCGCTCCACCGGCAGCCCCGCGCGTCCTCCAGGGGGTTGCGCTCGGCTCTTTTTTGGCGTTTTATTAATAGCACAACGGGACGCGGCGGCGTCCTGGATAGGGTGAAAAAAGCCGCTGCCGCGTTCCGTCGTGCTCTTGTACTGAAACGCGAACGGAGGGTTTTATGAATCTACGCCGGATTTTCCTGCTGCTTCCGCTGCTGGGCGCCCTTTGCCTGGCCGACGACGCCGCGGATCGCACCAAACTTGTGGGCGCTTGGGAGCTTGACAATGGGGGCGGCAAAACGTCCTGGATTCTCGAAAAAACCAGCGACGGTCTCCATTTTACTTATATGCACGGCGCCGAAAAACTGGCGGATTTCCAGTGCAGCACTTCGGGCCACGAGTGCGAGGTGCAGATCGCGGGCAAGGGCTGCAAAGTGTCGCTGTACTATAGCGGGCCCAGCCTGATGATGCTCGAAACACGTGGCGACACGGTGGTCCAGCGCAAATTCCAGACGGCTGCGGGCGGAAAGGAGATCGACGTGGCGACGGCGTCGATCGTGCCGGAGGGCAAGCCCGAAATTCTGCGTTTGAAGAAGGCGCCCTTGCAGGCGTCGGGACGCTAGCTTCGGAAGTGGGGCCTAAATGGCGCCCTCGGACCGTCAACGTCATACTCGGGACCGCTGAAATCGGGTGGTTCGCGCATCGGCCCGCGGGGGGGAAGTTCGATGTCAAATCCGCCAAAGGGCGCGAAATTGCTGCGAATCGCCTCACCGAGATTTTTCTTCTCCGCAGTCTTCGCACGTACTGCGGCGCCGAAAATTGCTCGGGCTTCTTCCTCCATGGACCGTCCGTGTTCGGCCGCCCGCCCGCGCAGACGGGCCATGGTGCGTTCGTCGATCTTGCGGATGAGCATACTCGCCACGCTCTTATGATATCAGTGATATCACCGAGGGGGCAATGGCCGTGAGCCGCGCTTTTCTTGTGGTTCCTGCGCCGTCTCAGCCCCGCGCGCGCAACGCCGCCTTCACCCGTTCCGGATTCAGCGGGATCTCGCGAATGCGCACGCCGGTCGCGTCGAAGATTGCGTTGCCGATGGCCGCGGCCATCACCGTGATCGCCGTCTCGCCCGCGCCGGTGGCCTCTTCGTCGGGCCGGTCGATCAGCACGGATTCCATCTTCGGAATATCGAAGCCCAGGGGCAGGGAATGGAAAGTGCGCCAATCGATGGATGTCACCTTCTCGTTGTCCCACGTGACTTCCTCGCCGAGCGCCCGGCTCATACCTTGCAGCGCGCCGCCCTCCGCCTGATTGCGCAAGCCGTCGGGATTCGAAATCGGCCCGGCGTCGATGGCCACCCAGATGCGCCGCACCGAGACCTTGCCGGTGTCCTGGTTGACGTCGGCTTCCACCACGATGCCGGTGTATCCGTTATCGCCTTCGTACGCGACGCAGGCGACGCCACGCCCCGTGACGACGCCGGTCCTCTTGTTGCCCGGCTTGGGCGACGGACGCGCTTCCCAATTCGCGAGCTTCGTCGCGCCCTTCAGTACATCGATCACGCGTTCGTCGCGCAAATGGCGCAGCCGGTACTCCACGGGGTCGGCCTTCACCTTCGCCGCGAGCTCATCCATGAAGCTCTCGTGCGCGAACGTGTTTTGCAGGCGCGAGGGCGATCGCAGCGGCCCCGTCCAGAAGGGCGAGGCGACCACGTGCGTCAGAACTTTTTCGCTCTTGACCGTCCCCGTGCCCTGATCCTTCGCTGCCACGCGCCCCGCGACGTAGGAAGGAATTCCGTTCAGATTATTGTTGTACCGCTGCGGCTGCGCCGCGGGAGCCGGCTGAAACGGCTGCGGCTCGAATCCGACCAGATTTCCGGTGACTACATTGCCCGGATTTCCCAATCCCGGGCGCCCACCCCGATTCGGCGACCATGATTCGTGCTCCCACGCCACGATATTGCCCCTGGCGTCGAGCGCGGCCCTCTGCTCCAGCACGAACGCGAAGCCGAAATTTTCCCACGCCATCTCGTCCTTGCGCGTAAGTTGCACGCGCACCGGCTTTCCGACCGCCTGGGAAAGGAGGGCCGCGTCGAAGGTCACCGCGTCGGCGCCGTTCAATCCGTAGCAGCCCGATCCGCGCCGGAAAATCACGCGCACGTTTTCTGGCTTCAACCCCAGAATCATTGCCGAGCAGTTGCGCTGATGCCACACGCCCTGCGTGGGCGAATAAATGACCGCTTTATCGCCCTGCACGTCAGCCACCGCGCAGGATGCTCCCAGCCCCGCGTGCTTCTGGTAAGGATGGCGATACGTCGCCTTCACCACCGTCGCGCCGCTCGCGAGCGCCTGCTCGGTGTCTTTTGAATCCACCATCAGCGCGTCGCGCGACGGCTGCTTCTTCAGCCAGTCGTAGATCTCCGATTGCTTCGGCAGGCCCGTGCCCGCGCTCCAGTCGACCTTGAGCTTGGCGGCGGCTTCCGCCGCATACATCTGCTTTTCGGCCACCACGCCGACGAAATCCTTCTTCACCACCACCTTCACGCCCGGAATATCCTTCACCGAGCTTTCGTCGACGCTCATGACCCTTGCGCCCACCGCCGGCGGACGCACCACGCGCCCATGCAGCATCCCTGGCAGCCGCACGTTGTGCACGTATTCGAAGCGTCCCGTCATCACTTCCGGGAAATCCTGGCGCTTCACCGAGGTCCCCAGCACTTTCCATTCCTTCACCGGCTTGCGCTTGGCGTTGGGATTCACGGCCATCGCGAATTTCTTGCCGCCCAGTAATTCCGCGTAGGTGACTTTCTTCGCGCCGTCGTTCTTGACGCTGATGACGCCGTCCCATGCTGTCAGTCGATCTGCCGGAACGCCCAGCTTCTGCGACGCCATCTGGAACAGCGCCTCGCGTGCGGTCGCACCTGCCTGCGCCAAGTTCGCGCGATTGAAATTCGAAGGATGCGACTGGCTCCCCGAGGTTACTCCCTGGTCGGGTGTCATGGACGTGTCGCAGTAGATAAGCGTGACGTGCTCGAAGGGAACCGACAGCTCCTCGGCCACCAGTTGCGTCTGCGCCGTCACGATCCCCTGGCCGAGTTCTTCTTTCCCTGTATAGGCGATCACGCGGCCGTCGGAGCCGATGGCGATCCACGAATCCACCTGGCCCGCCGGCGGAGATCCCGCTGCGGCGGGTCCGAACTGGGCGCGCGCGTTCCGATTTCCCAGGATCGAGAATCCGACGATTAGTGCTCCCGACGATTTCAGAAAATCGCGGCGCGAAAAAGCGGGAACTGACACGCCATTTTGTGGGGCAGGCCCCCGGCCTGCGCCGGACTCCCGGTCCGGCTTTTCCAGGCCATGCACCAAGCCCGCCTGCTGCAGCGCCGCTCGGGCTTCCAGGGTGAAACGATTCATCGCGTTTTTCATCGCGCCACCCCCTTCGACGCCGCGGCGGATGTCGTGATCCCCGTGTATTTCGCGATCGCTTTGTACATCCGGACGTGCGAGAAGCACCGGCACAGCACGCCGGAAAGCGCCTGCTGGATATCCTTCTCGTTCGCCCTGGGATTCTTATCGAGGTACGCCTTGGCTGTCAGGATCGCGCCGTTGACGCAGAAGCCGCATTGCGCTGCTTGCTCGTCGATGAACGCCTGTTGCAGCGGGTGCGGCTTTTCGGGCGTCCCCAGCCCTTCAAGCGTCGTGATCTCTTTGCCGGCCGCCATGCTTACCGGTGTCACGCAGGTCCGGATCGCCGCGCCGTTCACGATCGCCGTGCAGGCGCCGCACTGGCCCAGCCCGCAGCCGAACTTCGGGCCGCGCACGGCCAGTTCGTCGCTCAATACATAAAGCAGGGGTGTGGAAGGATCAACGTTCACCGTGTGGCTTTGCCCATTGACCTTGAGTGTGATGGCCATATCTGTGAGCTTAGGGCGCGGAAAGGCTCCGGTCAAGCCGGAGGGTACTGTCTGATATGTGTCAAGGATAACGAGGAGTCAAATAAAGTGTTGTGAACGAGTAAGAAGGGCTAATTTGCCCCTGCCGGCTTTCAGGAACAAATTCGTCCTGTCCAAGTCTTGACATCCGCCCTCGAATTCCCCCACAATGGAATGGCGAACAAAAGGCGAATATGCTGGCGGACGTCCCCCTTCTTCCATGCGGTGCGATCACCGAAATTTCCGGCGCCCTATCCTCCGGACGCACCACTTTGACCCATGCGATTCTGGCGCGCTCGACCGCAGCCGGCGAATTTTGCGCCATCGTCGATAGCGCCGGTGCGTTCGATCCCTGGTCGGCCGCCGCAGCCGGCGTGGATCTGCCGCGTCTTCTCTGGGTGCGCGCGAACCGGCGGATCGAGGCCGCCTTCAAGGCCGCCGACCTGATTGTCCACAGCGGCGGCTTCGGCGTCATCGTGCTCGATTTATGCGAGGCCTCCGCGCGCGACCTCAACCGCATCCCCCTGTCTTATTGGTATCGCTTCCGCGGCGCCGTTGAGAACACGCCCGCGAAATTCGTGGTGGTGAGCCACGTCCCTTTGGCGAAATCCTGCGCGCGCCTACCGCTCGAAACCCGCCGCGAAGGTGCGTTGTGGCTAAGAAAATGGGGACAGACAACTCTGTCCACGGCCAATTGTGAACGTGGGACCGATGTCTTACACGCGGGGACAGAGCAGTCTGTCCCCAGTTTGTTTAGCGGAATCGATTTCACGGTCCAGGATCGGAAGCAGTACGCGCGTCTGGCGGGGTAATAAAAGAAAGCTGAACCGCGAATGTCAGCTCTTGTGTGGAAAGTCGATGCTGAACCGCTCCCTATGGCCGCGGCTCGGTGGGGGCGCTTGTTGAATTCAGATTCCTCAAGAGCCGCGACCACAAGGAGCGGTCCAACGCTGGTGTTTTCATACAGACTCGTCAATGAGCGGGTGAATTTAAGTTACGGAGTCATGCATGTTTGCCAGCCTTTATTCCTCATCCGCACCACAGCCCGCTCTTGTCGCGCTGGCTTCTTCGTTTTCCCCGCTGGTGGAAGACACCTCGCCCGGCGTCGTCGTCTTTTCGATCGTCGGACTTTCCAGGCTGATCGGCACGACCGAGCAGATCGCCTCGGCCATCGCGCGCGCCGGTGCCGAAGCCCGCATTCAGGCGAACCTGGCGATCGCCTCCGATCCCGATGCGGCCGCGATCGCCGCGCGCCATAAAAGCGGTCTCACCATGATTCCGCCAGGCAGGGAAGCGGACTGCCTGGGCGACCTGCCCCTTCACGTGCTTGGCGATTTCATCGCGGATGACGATCTGCGGATCCTCGACACGCTGGACCGCTGGGGCATCCGGACGCTGGGAGAGCTGGCTGCGCTTCCAGAGCTCGGTTTCATCGCGCGTTTCGGCGAATTGGGCGAGCGCCTCCTGCGGCTGGCCCGCGGGGAAACACGGCGTACTTTACACGTGCGCGAAGCTCCCGAAACGTACCAGCGCTGTGTGGATCTGGAGCATCCGCAGGTTTTACTGGAGCCGCTTCTGTTCGTGCTTTCTTCGATGCTCGCGGAGCTGACGGAAGCGCTTGCGCACCAGGGGCTCGCCACCAATCGCGTCACGCTCGGCCTGCGGCTCGCGAAAAGTTTGCGGAACCCCGAGCGTCAGCGAGGGGAAGATGTTTCAAGCGCCGCCAACGATTCGCCCCGTTCGCATCCGCCGGCGAATGTGCTGAGCGCTCCCCTCCCTGATGGTCGGGGTTCTGAAGAGTGGGGCCGGTTGCGGAACCCTGAGCGTCAGCGAGGGGAGGACCTTTACGGCATGTGCAAGCGCACGCTGGAATTTCCCGTTCCCGTGCGCGACCCGCAGGTGATCCTGAAGCAACTGCAATTCGATCTGGAGGCGCATCCTCCCCAGGCGGCCATCCTCGGCGTCGAGATCCATCTGCATCCTGCCGAGCCGCGCGCGCTGCAGCATGGCCTGTTTATTCCGCAGGCTCCCGCACCGGAAAAATTGTCGCTGACGCTCGCCCGTTTGACGGCGCTGGTGGGCGAAGGCAACGCCGGGTCAGTCGAATTGCTCGACACGCATCGCCCGGATGCCTTCCGCATGCGCCCGTTTTCACCTTCCATGTTTGGACAGAGCATAGAAAAAGGGGACAGACAGCCCTGTCCACACAGTCATTCTGGTTCCCCTTCGAAGGGTGTGGATTTGGGACAGGCAAGTCTGTCCCCTTTTTCTTTCCGCTTCGCCTTCCGTTACTCGCGTCCCGCTCCGCACGCCGACGTGCGCCTGAAAGCCGAGCGTCCGGTCGCGGTCAACACCCGGGATGTGCTGGCCGCGGCGGGTCCCTGGCGCGCGTCCGGCGATTGGTGGACCGCCTCGCCATGGGATCGCGAGGAATGGGACGTCGAGCTGAGCGATGGTGGCCTCTATCGCATCTTTTTTTCGAGGCGGATTTTCAATCCGCAGCGCTTCTCGCGCGAATGGTTTCTGGAGGGTGTGTATGACTGATTGAAAAAAGGGACAGACTTCCCTGTCCCCAACCGTCAACCGCCGATTCGTGGTTGGAATCTCCGCGTGGACAGGGCGGTCTGTCCCCTTTTTCATTCATGCCCTACGTCGAACTTCACGCGCGCTCGGCCTTCAGTTTTCTCGAAGGCGCCTCGGTGCCCGAGGATCTCATCGACCGCTGCGCCCAGCTCGAAATCCCCGCCGTCGCCCTGCTCGACCGCAATAGCATCTCGGGGGCCGTGCGCTTTCATCAGCAGGCGAAAAAATCCGGAATGCGCGCGATCATCGGCGCCGAAATCGCCGCCCCTGAAGGATTCCGCTACGCTCTGCTCGCCGAATCGCGGAAGGGTTACCAGAATCTGTGCCGCCTAATCACGAAAATCAAGCTGCGCACCGGCCACGGCGAGCAGGAGAATGCCGTCGCGCATCCCGAGGATCTCGCCGAGCACGCCGAAGGACTCGTGTGTCTCACCGGCGGCGACGAAGGACCGCTCGCCTTCGCGCTCGATAAGGATACCGAACCGCGAATGTTAATGAGCGGGCCCGTTCCCGCGCGCGCCGTTCAACAAGACGCCGCCCTGCGGCAGATCCGCGAGCTCACCGTCATCTTCGGCGAACGCAATGTTTTCGTCGAACTCCAGCGCCACTACGATCGCACCGAGGAATATCGCAACCAGGCGGCCATCGCCATCGCGCGCAAATTGAGATTGCCGCTGCTTGCGGCCAACGGCGTTTCGCATGCGCTCGAAGCCGATCGCGATCTCCTCGACGCCCTCACCTGCGTGCGTCACAAAACCACCATCCAAGACGCCGGACGCCTGCTCGCACGCAATTCAGAGCGTCACTTGAAGCACGCCGCGCAGATGGAGAAATTATTCGCCGACGTTCCCGAGGCCGTCGCCAACACCCGCAATCTCTCCGCGCGCCTGCGCTTCACGCTGTGCGATCTGGGCTACAAGTTTCCCGAATATCCCGTGCCGCCCGGCGAAACCATGAATTCGTACTTACGCAAATTGTCCGACGCGGGCGCGCGGGAGCGTTACCGTCCCTATCACGAAAAGGCGCGCCGTCAGATCGAGCGCGAGCTCGCGATGATCGAAAAGCTCGACCTCGCCGGCTATTTCCTGATCGTGTGGGACATTGTGCGCTTCGCCCGCGAGCAGGGACTGCTGGTGCAGGGACGCGGCTCGGCCGCCAACAGCGCCGTGTGCTACGCGCTCCAGATCACTGCCGTCGATCCCGTCGGCATGGATCTGCTGTTCGAGCGTTTCCTGTCGGAGGAGCGCGGCGAATGGCCGGATATCGATCTCGACCTCGCGAGCGGCGACGAGCGCGAGCGCGCCATTCAATATGTTTACGAGCGCTATGGAAAATTGGGCGCGGCCATGACCGCCAACGTCATCACCTATCGCGGACGCTCCGCAGCGCGCGACATCGGCAAGGTGCTGGGCTTCGAAACCGCCACGCTGGACCGTTTGTCGAAGGTCGTGCCTTACTGGGGATTTCAGGACAAGCGCGACACCGCCGAGCGCCAGTTCACGCAAGCCGGTGTGGATTTAGAGCAACCATTGGTGCAAAAATTCCTGTCGCTTTACGAGCGCGTCAAGGATCTGCCGCGCCACCTCGGCCAGCATTCCGGCGGCATGGTGATTTGCCGCGGCCAGCTCGATTCCATCGTGCCTCTGCAGCCGGCGACCATGCCCGGGCGCTTCGTCGTCCAGTGGGATAAAGAGGACTGCGCCGATATGGGCATCGTCAAAGTGGATCTGCTCGGCCTCGGCATGATGGCGGTGATCAAGGAATCGCTCGGCCTGATTCGCGAGCATTACGGCGAAGAAGTTGACCTCGCGCATTTGCCCGCCGGCGATCCGCAAGTGTACGCGGCCTTGCAGAAGGCCGATACGGTCGGCATGTTCCAGGTGGAAAGCCGCGCGCAGATGTCCTTCCTGCCGGGCATGCGGCCGGATAAGTTTTACGACCTCGTGGTGCAGGTGGCCATCATCCGTCCCGGCCCCATCGTCGGGAAAATGCTGCATCCGTATTTGCGGCGCCGCCAGGGATTGGAACCCGTGACGTATCCGCATCCCGGGCTCGAGCCCGTGCTCGCGCGCACGCTCGGCGTTCCGCTGTTTCAGGAGCAACTGCTGCGCATGGCGATGATCGTCGCCGGCTTCACCGGCGGCCAGGCCGAGGAGCTGCGCCGCGCCATGGGGTTCAAGCGTTCTGAAAAGCGCATGCAGGAGATTGAAGCTCGTTTACGCGAAGGCATGACGCGCAACGCCATCGCCGCCGAGGTGCAGGATCTGATCGTGCGCTCCATCGGATCGTTCGCGGCTTACGGATTCCCCGAATCGCACGCGGCGAGCTTCGCGCTGCTCGCCTATGCCAGCGCGTATTTGAAGTGCCATTATCTGGCCGTCTTCACCGCCGCGATCCTCAACAATCAGCCGATGGGCTTCTATCATCCCGCCACGCTGGTCAAGGACGCCCAGCGCCACAGCCTCCATTTCAAGCCGGTGGACGTTGCACGAAGCGAGTGGGCCTGCACGCTGGAAAAAGACGAGGGGTCAGGGGATAGAGGTCAGGGGTCAGGGAAAAACGCTACGCCTGACGCCTGTCCTCTGACCTCTGACCCCTGGACCGTCCGCCTCGGCTTCAACTATCTTAAAGGTCTCGGCCGGGAAACCGCCGCGCGCATTATCGAAGCCCGCTCGCACGGCGCTTTCACCAGCATTCGCGATCTCGTGCGCCGCGTCCCCGAAATTCGCAAGGAGGAACTCGATTCTCTGGCCGAGGCCGGCGCTCTGAATTTCATCGAAAAAGGGGACAGCCTACTCTGTGCCCAACAACCAACGGTCGGCTCGCGACCAGAATCTCTGTGTGGACAGAGCGGGCTGTCCCTTTTTTCGGCACATCTCCCTTTTTCCATACACCGTCGCGATGCTCTCTGGCGCTCCGAGCTTGCGATGCGTCCGGTAGGCGAGCTACTCGAGCCCGCCGAAAAAGGGGACAGACTACTCTGTCCCGACACGCATAACAAAGAGATCCCCAATACATCTGGGAGTGGACAGAGCGGTCTGTCCCCTTTTTCAACAGACGACGAACCGTCGCCGCTCGTGCCCATGAATCCCATCGAGCGCCTCGCCGCCGATTACCGCATCACCGGCCTCACCATCGGCGCGCACCCCATGCGCATGCATCGCGACCGAATGAATCGCCTGGGCGTCATCCCCGCCGCCGATCTCGCGCATGTGCCCGATGGCCGCCGCGTGCGCATTGCCGGAGCCGTCATCTGCCGCCAGCGTCCCGGCACCGCCAACGGCTTCGTGTTCCTCAGCATTGAAGACGAAACCGGCATCTCCAACGCCATCGTGCTGCCGGATCTGTTCGAGGCTCGCAAGCTGACCATCGTCGAAGAGCCTTTCCTGCTGGTAGACGGCATTTTGCAGAACCAGCGCGGCTCCGCTTCAGTCAAAGCGTCGTGCGTCGAAGGCCTCCGTCTCGACGCCGCCTCCGCCGGCTCGCACGATTTTCACTAGGGTTTGAGGCGTCGGACTTTTGTGGGGCAGCCCTTCTGGGCTGCCACCGCGCTTTTGCGCGGCGCCATAAAAAGCCTACTTTTTCGCCATGCTAGCATCGTTTCAGTGAACGATTCCGAAGTTTATTCCGTCGTCGGCGACGACGGATTCTCTCGCCTCATCGCCGCTTTCTACCGCCAGGTTCCGCGCGACGAAGTGCTCGGCGCCATGTACCCGGCCCACGATCTCGCCGGCGCCGAACAGCGCCTTCGCGATTATCTGATCTACCGTTTCGGCGGTCCTCAAAAATATATCGAGGAGCGCGGGCATCCCCGTCTGCGCGGGCGTCACCTGCCTTTCGCGATCACGCCAGCCGCGCGCGACCGCTGGATGCTGCTGATGGACCGCGCCCTCGCCGAAGCCGCGCTGCCCGCCGACGCCGTCGCACCGATCCGCGACTTCTTCGAAAATATGTCGACCTTCATGATCAATCAGGGGGTGCGTTAGCACGGCGTTTCAGGCGCCTCACGATTTCGCAAATGCCCCTGCACAGACCGCTTGCACTGCTGTTCGACATGGACGGCGTGCTGTACAACGACACGGTCCCGATTGACGGCGCGAGCGGCGCCCTCGCCTGGGTGCGCCGCCACGACATTCCGCATTTGTTCGTCACCAATACGAGCTCGCGCTCGCGTCGACATCTGGCCGAAAAGCTTGTGCGGTTCGGCATTGCAGCGCAAGAAGGTGACATCTTCTGTCCTCCCGCCGCCGCCGCCGAGTGGCTCCGCATCCATGCCGACGGCCCGGTCGCGCTCTTCGCGCCCGAGAAGGCCCGCTCCGAATTCGCCGGGCTCGACATTCTTCCGCTCGATTGCGAAGCGGGAGCCCGGTATGTGGTCATCGGCGATCTCGCGGAAGCTTGGGACTTCCGGACCATCAATCGAGCTTTCCGGCTGCTGCACTCGAATCCCTCATCGCAGCTTATCGCGCTGGGTATGACGCGATTCTGGCAGACGCCAGATGGCCTGCAGCTCGATGTGGGACCCTTTGTCGCGGCTCTCGAATGCGCCAGCGGCAAGCGCGCGATAGTGTTCGGCAAGCCCGCCGCGCCCTTCTTTCTTGCGGCTGCGGAAAAGCTCGGAGCCGCTCCCGAAGACGTTCTCATGATCGGCGACGACATTGACGTCGATGTCGGCGGAGCCCAGCGCGCCGGACTCATGGGCGCCCTCGTGAAAACCGGCAAGTTCCGGCCATCCGATCTTGAACGCGGCGTCTTTGCCGATATTGTCCTGGATTCGGTGGCAGCGCTGCCCTCCTGGCTTGCGGCGTTTTCAGACACAATGACATCTCGGAGACAATAACAACGTGACCACTACACGAAAAATCGCTCTGGTGACGGGCGGCGGCAGCGGCATTGGACGCGCGGCGGCGCTCGCCTTGCAGGAAGCTGGATACGCCGTGGCGATCGCCGGCCGCCGCGGGTCTGAGCTCGACGCCACGGCCGCGCTCGGCGTCAACGGGCCTCCCATGTTGTGCGTTCCCGCCGACGTTCGCGATCCCGCCTCCGTCCGCGCACTCTTCGCGCGCCTCCAGGAAGTCTTCGGACGGCTTGACGTTCTCTTCAACAATGCCGGCGTCTTCGGCCCCGCCGTTCCCTTCGAGGATCTGACCCCTGAGCAGTGGAACGAGGTGGTCGCCGTCAATTTTACGGGCGTGTTTCTTTGTGCGCAGGCAGCTTTCAGCCTGATGAAGTCGCAGACTCCGCGCGGCGGACGCATCATCAATAACGGTTCCATCGCCGCGCACGCGCCGCGGCCGCACTCGGCTCCTTATACGTCCACGAAGCACGCGGTTCTCGGCCTGACCAAGAGCATTTCGCTCGACGGGCGCGAGCACGATATCGCCTGCGGCCAGATCGATATCGGCAATGCGATTACCGAGGGCACTCAGCGCATGGCCGCGGGAATTTTGCAGCCCGACGGATCGACCAAGCAGGAAGCGCGCATGGAGTTGAAGCCCGTCGCCGACGCCGTGGTCTATATGGCCGGTTTGCCGCTCGACGCCAACGTGCAATACATCACCGTCATGGCGACCAAGATGCCGTTCGTCGGCCGCGGTTAATCCCGTCTTGCTGACCCGTCACCATAGGGAGCGGTAATCGGGCTTTGTTGTCGAATCAATGTTCAGATAGTTTCTGCACGTCCGGCGGCTTCGTTTCCTGCCCCGATGCGCCCGCCACATCCGCGTCCTGATACCGCACAATCACTGAAATTCTGCGATTCGACGCGTCGTTCGGATCTTCCCGGTTCCGCAGGCTCTGATCCGCGAATCCGCGCACCTGAATAATTTGGCCGGGACGAGCCCCGTGCGTCTCAATAATACGGCGCGCCGCGTTCGCGCGGTCCACCGACAGCTCCCAGTTAGTGTAATCCTTCCGTCCGCTGAACGGTCGCGCGTCCGTGTGTCCCTCAATCAGCAGGTTGTTCGGCAGTTTGGCCAGTTGATCCGCCAACTTGGCGATCAGCTCTTCGCCCATCGCGCTCGGCGTCGCGCTCCCCGAATTGAAGAAGATTCCTTTTTCGCTTTCGAGCAGTTCCACGCGCAAACCTTCGCCGGTGACGCTCAGTTGAATGTAATCCTTCAGCTTCTCGAACTCCGGCGGTTTCTTTACGGCCTGCTCGAGCTTGTTCTTGAGATCTTCCATGTCGTCCCGGCCGACCGAAACCGTTTCCCCGGTGCCGGTGCTGGCGCTGCCCGCCTGCTTTCCGCTCCCCGAAGGGTCCTTGAAGTATGCGCTGATGGCCTTGCGCACCTGCTCGCTCGAATTCAGCAGCCACAACACGATGAACAGCGCCATCATCGCGGTTACGAAATCGGCGTACGCGACCTTCCACGCCCCGCCGTGATGGCCTGCATGCGCGGCTTTCTTGCGAATGATGATGATCGGCGGGCCTTGCTGCGAGTTCATGTTTCGTGTTTATGGGTCGCCCTCAAGCGGCCGCCTCTTCAGTGGGTGCCTCCTCGGCGCTGGCGCCTCTGCCCTTGCACGCCGCCTCCATCTCCTGGAACGACGGACGCACTTCGCTCGGTATACCGCGCCGTGCAAACTCCACTGCAATAGTCGGCGCCGAACCCTTCACGAACGCGATCACGCCCTGGCGCAGACACCGGTAATAATCGGCCTCCGCATCGTTCATTTTCGCCATGAATGACGCGGCCGGCCCCAGAAATCCGTAGCACAGCAGAATTCCCAGGAACGTCCCCACCAGCGCCGCCGCGACCTTGTGGCCGATCTCCTCCGGAGGCCCTCCGAGCGCCCCCATGGTGATCACCACCCCCAAGACCGCGGCCACGATGCCCAGCCCCGGCAGCGCATCCGCCGTCGTCGACAGCGCCTGCACCGGAACCGACGCCTCGTGATGATGCACCTCCATGTCCAGCTCCATCATCTGGTCCAGGTCGAACGCCGGTACCCCCGCCGAGATGGACATCCGAACGGTGTCGCACACGAACGCCACCGCGTGATGATTGGCCAGAAACGCCGGATACTTCAAAAACACCTGGCTCTTTTCCGGATTCTCGATGTCCTCTTCGAGCTTCACCATCCCGGCTTTTCGCGCCACCATGAACAGGTCGTTCAGCATTTTGAGCGTGTCCAGATAAGCCGCTTTCGTGTACGGACTGCCATTCAGAATCCCCGCGAACGCCGTGACGATTCGCATCAGCACCGGCAATGGATTCGCGATCAGCAGCGTCCCGATCGCCGCGCCACCGATGATCAGCAGCTCGGCCGGCTGCATCAGCACGGCAATTTTTCCGTGCTCCATCAGGTAACCGCCGGCTACGGCTCCCAGCACCACGACGACACCTATAATTGCGAACATTGGTAAGAAGTATGAGCCGGGCCGGACAGATGGCTTATCGGTTCGCCGGCGGAATCTTGTAGGCCGGGTGCGGTTGGGTTTCCACGAACTGCGCTCCTCTCTCGTGCGAGGAATCAAAAACGTGATGAAGGATCTGGCACGCTGTGGAAGGCAGGCGGGTTGGATCGGTCTTAGCAGATTTGGAGTAGGCCCGGATATGCTTGCGCAGCTTGCTGCCGAGATCAGACACTGAGGCGAACACCTAAGCGGACCTGCTTGGTCCGCGGCATCCGTCTTCGTGGGCTTGCTCTGAAGCGCGAAAAGACTTATCAGCCAGCAGCGCCCGCAGTGCATGGACAGCCGGACGGGGAGGTCCGGGCCGGGCGGGGACGCCGACCCTACAAATAATCCCTCAATCGTACGGTATACTGTCGCCCGTAGCCAAGGACCCTCCCAACACGCTGATGGAGGGCCGGGAGGGAATATGAGAGCGTGGGCACGCATCGCCATCCGTACGGCAGCCGTTAGCGGGATAGTGGTTATTTGGACCGATGCGGCGAGGCCGCAACAGACTGCGTCTCATCCGGTGGTTACTCAGGCAGAGTACGACCGCTGGCAAAGGGATCTGTCCAACTGGGGACGCTGGGGCAAGGACGACGAGCTGGGGACTCTGAACCTGATTACCGCAGCGAAGCGCAAGCAGGCCGCCGCGCTGGTGAAGGAAGGCGTTACGGTGTCGTTGGCCCGCGATGCCAGCGCAGTCAAGGAGATCGATAACCCGTGTCCGATCGAATGGTCGATGACGATGGATACGCCCGGCACTGTGATGGACCGGGTCGGGTATCCGTGCATCCACGGTCCCGGCACCACGCACCTGGATTCGTTCGCGCACATTTTCTTCGACGGAAAAATGTGGAACGGCGCGCCTCGATCGTCGGTCACGAACGAGGGCGGGGCAGCGCGGAATTCGATCCTCACGATGAAGAACGGGATCGTCACCAGAGGAGTGCTGTACGATATTCCGAGGCTCAAGGGCCTGCCGTATCTGGAGCCGGGCACGCGGATCTTTCCGGAAGACCTGGAGGCGTGGGAGAAAAAGACGGGCGTCAAGGTGGGCCCGGGCGATGCGTTCATTGTCCGCTGGGGGAAATGGGCGCGGCGGGCGAAGCTCGGTCCGTGGGCCGGCGATA
Organism: Bryobacteraceae bacterium; assembly: GCA_035934795.1. Lineage (GTDB taxonomy): Bacteria > Acidobacteriota > Terriglobia > Bryobacterales > Bryobacteraceae > Palsa-187. The sequence goes on from DASYXM010000065.1 coordinate 45,511, forward strand.
CGGCGGCCGGGCTGGACAACACCGTCATCCCGTGGCTGAAAAAGCGCGACGTTGGTCTGCTGGTGTGGGAAACGGCTGGCTACTCACCCGGGCCGCCGGGCGATCTTCCCAGGAGTTCGCTACATAATTTTGTTCTGGAGATTCTGGGGGTTCACATTCTGGACCGGTCGGATCTGGAAGCCGTGGGCGACGCGGCGGCCGCACGCAACCGCTGGGAATTCATGCTGACGGTGGCGCCGCTGCCGATCCCGCACGGGACGGGGTCGCCGGTGAATCCGATCGCGATGTTTTGATCTGTCGCGAGTAGTTACACAGTTGAACACTATGCCGGCCTTCGTAGCGGCCGCTCTCAGCGTGGCGACGCTTGGGCATTCGTTCTTTACCCGGAACAGGTGTCGAGAAGAGTCTCGACACAGCACGCTAAGAGAAGATGCTGAAAAACCCCTAATAACCGCTCCCTGTGGTCGCGGCTCACAGCTTACTTGCCGACGTCGAGTAGTTCCACGTCGAAGATAAGGGTGGCGTTCGGAGGGATCGCGCCGCCGGCTCCTCGCGCTCCGTAGCCGAGTTCCGGGGGAATTCGCAACTGCCGTTTGCCTCCCACTTTCATTCCCGCGACGCCTTCGTCCCAGCCTTTAATCACCCGGCCGCCCCCCAGTGGAAACATGAAGGGCTGGCCGCGATCGAGGGAGCTGTCGAACTTCTTCCCATCCGTCAACCATCCCGTGTAATGCACCGATACGTTTTTGCCGGCAACCGCGGTCGTGCCCGTCCCGACTGTAATGTCCCAGTACTGGAGGCCGGAAGCGGTCGAAGTGGGTTTCCCGGTAACCTTGGTTGGGGACGCGTTGCCTTGGGCGTGGCCGGATGCCATAGCGGCGATTCCCAGGATCGTAGAAAGCCAGATGCGGTGAGTTTTCATCGGCGACTCCGTTAGATTGCATCATACAACAACTATGACGGTTGCCACGCAGTGCCGGAGGGCGTATCCTGATAAACGCGTGAAAAAAATCTCGATTTGAGATCGTCCGAAGGGAGATTTGTCATGAGCACAGCAACACGTCTTGCAGTCACCACGGCCAGTGTGGCTTTACTGGGCTTCGCCAGTCTGATGGGAGCGGAACTTCCGTCTTCTTCGGCGCTGACCGGCAAGGTGACTTCGCAAGCGGAGGGCGCGATGGAAGGCGTCATCATCGGCGCGAAGAAAGCGGGTTCCACGATCACCACGTGGGTGGTGAGCAACGCCCAGGGCCAGTACACCTTCCCGCGCGACAGAATGGAGCCGGGCAAATATGCGCTGAGCATCCGCGCCGTGGGATATGAGCTGCCGAAGACGTCGGTCGACGTGGCGGATCAATCCGCTCACTTGGACTTTCAGCTCGATAAGGTCACCAGCCAAACGAAGCTCGCGATGCAAATGTCCAACGGGGAACTGCTCATGAGCGTGCCGGGAACTCCCGAACAGAAGCGCATGCTCTCGGGCTGCGTCAATTGCCACACGCTGCAGCGGGTGCTGTTTTCGCATTTCGATGCGGACGAGATGACGCGAACGGTGCAGCGGATGAGCATGCACACGAACAACTCTTCGCCGATCCATCCGTGGATGCGCCCGGTGAAATACCCGGCGCCGATACCGGCTTCGCCCATCGGAAAATATCTCAGCTCGATCAACCTGAGCTCGTCGGATACGTTCCAGTTCCCGCTGAAGACCCTGCCGCGGCCCAAGGGCAAGGCCACCCAGGTGATCTACACAACCTACGATTTGCCGCGTCCCGATGCATCCCCGCATGACGAGGCGTTCGATGCGCAGGGCAACGTATGGTACTCGGATTTCAATTCGCAGTACCTGGGGAAGCTCGATCCCAAGACCGGCAAAGTGGTGGAGTACGCGATTCCGCAAGCCCGGTTCGGCCAGGTGGCGCAAGGCGGTCTGCAGGTGGATATCGATCGGGAAGGGCGGATCTATTACGGGAACATGTCCCAGTTGCAGATCATTCGATTCGATCCGAAGACCGAAAATATGGAGACGTTCAAGCTCCCGCTGCCCGAATCGAAATTGGGGGACGGGCATTTGACGATGATCGACCCTGCGTTCAAGGAAGTGGACGGGAAGATATGGGTGAACGTGGCCTACGCTTTCGGCGAGGCGGGCGGCACCTGGCATGTCGACCTGGACAAGAACGAGTGGACGAAAGTGACGTATCCGCCCGGCAGTCCCGAAGCCAGGGCTTATGACGTGGTCGCGGATTCCCACAACGACATGGTGGGGATGGGCATGGGCAACGACAAATTGTGGAAGACCGACGGCAAGACGCTGAAGACAACCTGGTACGATTTCCCCATCAAGGGCGCGGGTTGCCGCCGCGGCCACCTCGACTCCCAGGATCGCGTGTGGTGCGGCGTGTTTTATGGAAACGCTCTGGCCATGTTCGATCCCAAAACCGAAAAGATCAGCGAGTGGAAGGTTCCCACGGAGTGGACGCGTCCTTACGACGCGCAGTTCGACGACAAGAGCTACGTGTGGGGAGCCGGGATGGACAACGACGTGGCGGTCCGGATGAATACCCAAACGGGCGAATTCACCGAGTACCTGATGCCCCACGAGTTCAACGTCCGGCACGTGGAAGTGCAGAAATCCGGCCCGCTTTCGAGCATGTGGGTGGGCGATCAGCACGGAAATATGCTAGTCCGGGTCGAGCCGCTGGCTCCGTAACGGAAGCCACGACCAGGCGGCCAGCTACGCGCATTCGCCGGGTCCCGAAAAGCCGAGGCGACTCTCGGCTCAGCAGGCCTGGCGGCCCGCGCCACGTCAACCGGCGCGGTTGAACAAGACACAATTCGGACACACTTAGAGTGGGGCGCCCCCTGCCGTTTTTTACTCTCTCGGCGGAGAGTCCGTCGTTTATCGCGCA
>DASYXM010000001.1:0-30057 GCA_035934795.1 Bryobacteraceae bacterium
CGGATGCCCCGGTGTCTCGGTCTGCTCGCTCGCGTAAAACAGCTCTTCCTGCTTCCGCCTGGCTTGCTTCGTTCCCATCGCCATGCCTGATTTTACGCCCAAACAATCTTATCGAAAAGTGTTTTTAGACACGGGCTGCTAGACCGAAAAAAGGTTCTCTGTCCCGTTTTTCGGGCAGGATATGCTACGTTGCGATGATAGATACACGCCCTTTCCTTCGCATGTGGCTATTTATCACCTTGCTCGCGCTCGCGCCGCTGGTCGCGGCGCAATCTCCGAATCCCAGCCTCGTCCCAATTCCCAACCTTTCTGAGCCGCAGAAGTCCGCGCGCGTTTCAGGCATGGTTGTTGACCAGCAGGATAACCGGCCGCTCAGCCACGTCGTCGTCTGCTTCACGCCCTTTCGCGACGGCTACTCCGACGGCACCGGCGGTCATTGCGATGAAACCGACATGCGCGGAGTCTTTCGCATCGCCGATCTGCCTCCCGGGCGGCTCCAGTATGGGGTGACACGCTCCGGTTTCTTCGCTGCCGAACCGCTCGCCGTAGACCTGCCTTCTCTCCTCAGCCTGAACGCAGGTGACGAGCTTCGCGACATCAAGCTCCAGATGATCCGCGCAGGCGTGATCGCCGGGCGTGTATTGTATGCGGATGGCGAGCCTTTTAGCGGCGCCTTTCTGACCGCGAGTGGAGCGCAGACCGCGACCAACGATCTCGGCGAGTACCGGTTCGCGAATCTCCGCTCCGGCGACTACTCAGTGAAGGTTCAACCTCAGGGTAATCCCCGCAATCAAGTCGTTGATTGTGAGCAGTTCGCCGCGCGGAACACCCGTATTTATGTCGAAGAATTCGCGGACCGGCCCGCTCCGCCCGTGCACGTCGCCGCCGGGCAAACGGCGATCCAGCCGGACTTCGTGATGGTACAGGTGACACCGCGCCGCGTGTCCGGCCGAATCGTCTGGGATCCCTATCCTTTGCCCGGACCCTGGTTGGTCCATGGCGCGGACCAGACCGTGCAGTCCAGGGCTTCCGATGGGACGTTTTCGTTTTGCGGCGTACCGCCGGGTGAATACACGCTCGACATTTCAGCCATCGTCGAGGGCCGCAAGATCGCGGGCGACGTAAAGATCCGTGTCGCCGGCGAAGATCTCAAAGGAATGGAAATCGCTCCGGATGTTTCCGCTGTCATCCGAGCGGGGATCGACGTGGAGGGCGACGTTCCCCTTGATCTTTCCCACGCCGAGATCGTCGGAATTTACATGTCCGGCGGTGAGGCCGCGCCAAATCCCCACAATTCCGTGCCGCAGGCGCGCCCAGGGCCGGACGGGACTTTTCTGATCCAGGAGCTTTACACGGGAGAATATCGCTTCTTGTTGTCCCCGCTCCCAGCCGGCGCGTATTTGAAGTCGGTGGAGCTTGAAGGCCGGGAACTCATCGACGCCCCGGTGATGGTTCATGCCGGAGACGCTATCGATGGTCTGATCTTCACGGTCAGTACGAAGGCAGGGATGCTCAATGGCATTGTCAAGGATGAAACGGGCGCCGCCGTGCCGGACGCTATCGTGATGCTCCAGCCCGACCCCCGTCACCCCGATCCGGATATTCACCGGTGCTTCCAGACCGCAGATCAAAATGGCGCGTTCACATGCCCAAATCTCGCTCCGGGAAAATATCGCATCGCCGCGTGGCGTACGGTTCTGGAAGGGACTGGCTTGCAACTGCGGGAAACGCTGAGCTCCTCAGGGACGCCGGTAGAGATTCCAGAAGGCGGCGACGTTGCGATCACCGTTCCGCTGCTCAAACCGTGATCGCCGCGCACCGGACCCGCGTTGCGGTCCATCAACGAGCGGCCGCCAGACTCCGTAGATACGTCACGATCTGCCAGCGCTGTGGCTCGGGGATGTGCGCAAACGACGGCATGCCTCGGTAGAGCGAGCCGTTTCGCAGCACCCAGAAGATCGCGCCCGGCGGAGCGTTCGTCACGACAGGCACCTTGAGCGGCGGAGCTTTTCCTCCGCCGGCCGCGTCCACGCCATGGCATTCCGCGCACTCGCGCCGAAAGAGCTTTTCTCCCGCCCTTCGAGCGCGCTCCTGGCCGGCGAACGGATTCGTCATGCCTCGCGCTTTAGGCGGCGCTAGTTCCAGCGGAGCCTCGCCGCCGGCGAGCGTCCGCGTCGCAAGCAGCACCAATCCGGTGCCGAGAAGCAATACCGTTTTCATTATCGACCTCCAAAGTTTCGAAACAGGCGGCCGGCCGAACGTCCGAACTGGCCGATTTCATAAGCCACGCCAAACCGCAATAGGAACCCGGCGCTGGTGTCCGTCACGCCGAAGGTGGGCGAGACGCGAAACGTGGTGCCGTTGGCGAGCGTCCAGGCGAGCGTCGGGGCCACATATTGCGAGGTCCCATGGAAGCCGATGTCCCGGTGCGTGCCGAGGCCTCCATACACTTCCACGCCAGCCTCAAAATTCTCAGGACAAAAGTTGCACCGCTCCGCCCGGGCCGCGAGCGCGAACGGACGGCTGACCCCCGCCGCGTAGCCGAATTCGAAGGGCGCGTGTCCCAGGTTTTTCTCGGCAATGAAGTTCTCGGCGATCGTCCAGCCTTTGTAGTAGCTGCCCAGTATCAGCTTGGCCTCGATTTCATGTTTCTTCTCGGCACGTGATTCCGCGTTCGGAACCGCTATGTCGTCAACGCCGTCGTGATTGACGATTTCGAGCAGACTCTTGTCCGCGCCCGTGATGTTCTCGTACTCGAAGTAGAGCACCGGGTTGATCCAGTGCTCGCGCGGGAGTACCCGGAAGCGATTCTCCCAGCGAAAACCCGTCATCAGCGAGCTCTCGTTATAGGTGCCTTGCCCGTCCAGGTACAGCTCGGTGGTCCACCAACCCTTCAGCCCGTACTCGAATTCCACGGCTCCCCCGACGAATCGATTGCCCTCATCGGGTTTCCCGGTGATGTTCTTAAGGGAGAGCTCAAGGTTGCCGGGCTCCTCCATCTGATGCGTGTAGGTGACGAAAAACGGGCCTTCGGCGGCTTGGCCAAGACTGGCGCCGAGCAGGAATCCTGAGAGCGTGAAGGCCTTACAGCGGAACCGATGCTTTTTGTAGATGCAACCGATTAGCATAAAGATAGACAATAACTCTAGTAGAAGCACGCGACAAAAATTTTTCAGCAAATGGATTGCATATCAGACTTGAACGGTCCTATATCCGGGTTGAACGGGGAAAGCGCATTTACGGGAGTACGGGAGCGGCGTAACGAGGTCGACGGGAAGCTAAAGCTTGAACGCTACGACAGCCAGCGGCGGTAGCGCAATTTCAAGGCTCGCGGGACGCCCGTGCGCGCCGACCGCGTCGGCTTGGACCGCTCCCCGATTTCCGAGGTTCGAGCCTCCGAACATTTCCGAGTCCGTGTTCAGGATCTCGCGGTACAAACCCGCCTGGGGGACGCCCATGCGGTAGCCCATCCGCGGTACCGGCGTGAAGTTGCACGCGAACACGATGAAATCCTCGCGGTTCCTGGCATAGCGCGTGAAGGAGATCACCGAGGACTCCGCGTCCTGAATATCGATCCACTCGAAGCCGCTGTGCTCGTCGTCCACTTCGTAAAGGGCCGGCTCGCGCCGGTACATCGCGTTGAGCTCCTTCACCAGCGTCTGCAGCGTCGCGTGTACCGGGAACTGCAGCAGCCACCAGGGCAGCCCGGTGTTGTGGCTCCATTCCGAGGTCTGCCCGAACTCCGTGCCCATGAACATCAGCTTCTTGCCGGGGTGCGCGAACATGTACGCCAGGAACGCCCGCGCGTTGGCGAAGCGCTGCCATTCGTCGCCTGGCATTTTGGAGACCAGCGCGCGCTTCATGTGCACCACTTCGTCGTGCGAAACGGGCAGCACGAAGTTTTCCGTGAAGGCGTACAGCATGCTGAAGGTCACCAGCTGCTGGTGATACTTGCGGTGCACGGGTTCCTTGGAAAAGTACTCGAACATGTCGTGCATCCAGCCCATGTTCCACTTCATGGTGAAGCCCAGGCCGCCCGTGTACACCGGCCTCGACACGCCTCCCCAGGCGGTGGATTCCTCGGCGATGGTGATCGCGCCGGGCTCCTTGTGCGCCAGCTCGTTAAAGCGCTTCACGAAGTCGATGGCCTCCAGATTCTCGCGCCCTCCATATTTGTTGGGAATCCAGTCGCCCTCGTGGCGCGCATAATCCAGGTACAGCATGGACGCCACTGCGTCCACGCGCAGCCCGTCGGCGTGAAACTCGCGCAGCCAGTACAGCGCGTTCGAGAGCAGAAAATTGCGGACCTCGTTGCGCTCGTAGTTGAAAATCAGCGTGCCCCACTCGCGATGCTCGCCCTTGCGTGGATCTTCGTGCTCGTAAGCCGCCGTCCCGTCGAAGCGCCACAGTCCGTGGGCGTCACGCGGAAAATGCCCGGGCACCCAGTCCAAAATCACGCCAATGCCGTGCTGGTGCAAGTGATCCACGAAATACCGGAAGTCGTCGGGCGTGCCGAAGCGCGACGTCGGCGCGTAATAGCCGGTGACCTGATAGCCCCACGAACCCGAAAACGGATGTTCCATCACGGGCATCAATTCAACGTGCGTGAAGCCCTGCCGCGTGACGTATTCGGCGAGCTTGTGCGCGATTTCCCGGTAGCTCAGCCATTCGTTCTGGGGGCCGCGCAGCCAGGATTCCAGGTGGATCTCGTAGATCGAAACGGGCTCGCGCAGAGCGTTCCGGCGGGCGCGCTGCTCCATCCACGCGGCGTCGCCCCACGTGTAATTGTTCAGGCTCCAGACAATGGACGCGGTCCTCGGCGGTACCTCCGCGAAAAACGCGTACGGGTCGCTCTTGAGTTGCTCCTCACCCGCGCGGGACTGCACGCAATATTTGTATTGCGCACCCTGTCCCAGCCCAGGCATGAACGTTTCCCACACGCCCCCGCTGCGCTCGGTCATCGGGTGGCTCGCTCGGTTCCATTCGTTGAAATCGCCGAGCAGCGTTACCTGTTCGGCGTTCGGCGCCCACACCGCGAACCGCACGCCGTCGACGCCGTCCGCCTCTACAATGTGCGCGCCCATCGACCGGTAGCTTTCGTGGTGGGTGCCTTCGCCGTGCAGGTGCAGCTCGAACGAAGTCAGAAATGGGGGAGAATCCACCGCCTGCACACCGCTATTATGGCAAGAATGAGCGCGCGTCCGACGCAACTTGCCGAGCTGCACGTGCATCTCGAAGGTTCCGTCGAGCCCGAGACGCTTATGGAGATCGAACCGTCGCTCACGCTCGCGGAAATCGCCGACTTCACGGCCTACACCGATTTCGCAGGATTTCTGAAAGCCTTCGTGTGGGTGAACAAGTTCCTGAAGCAGCCTGGCGACTACGCCCGCGTGGCCCGGCGCCTGTTCGAGCGGCTGGCGGCCGAAGGCGTTACCTATGCGGAAGTGACGCTTTCCGTTGGTGTTGTTCTGTGGAAGCAGCAGGATTTCGCGCCCGTTTTCGACGCTATCGCGCACGAAGCGGCCCGCAGCCCGATCGCCATCCGCTGGATCTTCGACGCCATCCGCCAGTTCGGACCGGAACCTGCCAAGCCCGCTTACGATCTGGCAGCCGAGCGCATCGGCGAAGGTGTGGTTGCAATCGGCCTCGGTGGCGATGAACTGCGCGGTCCGGCAATTCTCTTTGCCGATTTGTTCCGCGAAGCTCGCGAGCGCGGCCTGCGCCTCACCTGCCATGCAGGGGAGATCGCGGGTCCTGAAAGCGTCTGGCAGGCGCTCGAAATCGGAGCCGAGCGGATCGGCCACGGGATCCGCTCGATTGACGATCCTAAGTTGGTGGAGCACCTCGCGGCGAAAAAGGTTCCGCTTGAGATTTGCATGACCAGCAACCTGCGCACGGGCGCCGTCGCGTCATGGGCCGAGCATCCCGTCAAGCGGCTTTACGACGCCGGTGTGCCGATTATTCTCAATACGGATGACCCGGCTCTTTTCGGGTGCACGCTCAAAAGCGAATATGAGCGAGCGAGGCAACAGTTCGGATTTACTCAAGAACAGATCGAGGGATTAGCGAAAAATGCCTTCGCCTATGCTTTTGATCAGCGCGGCGCGGTCGGCCGGTGACATCCCCGAGTTCTTGCGGATGTCCTCGCGGGTCATCAGCTTGCGCCGGTAGCGTCCGAAGTATTCTTCGATATCGCCGCCATACTGGAAGCTGTACATGATGTCGGCGAAGGCGCGCGTGTGGCTCAATCCCAGCGCATGTCCCGATTCGTGCAGGCACGTCAGATAGACGATCGCGTCGCGCAGCAGACGGTCGCCCTTATTGGGAGGCTCGGCAAGCACGTGAATCTGCGCCCCGCGCCTCCCTTGGACCATGATCCCCTCGGTTTCGCCGTACAGCCCGCCGTCCTTCTGCGCCCACACCAGGCGGAGCAGCGCCGTCGCGCGATCCTTGCTCTCGATCAGGTGCAAGCGGCCTTCCGAGGCGCTCTCCCACGCCGCGAAGGCCCACCGCGCCAGATCCGTATCCTCCGGCGCGCAAGCGAGCGACGCCATCACCGAACAAGGCTCGATCCAGTAGGAAACGTCGGCCGCCGCCGCAGGTCCCGCTGTGAGCAAGAGCGCCATGGCGAGAAAAAGGGGACAGACCGCTCTGTCCGCCGCTGCGCTTGAGCGTGAAACCCGGGATGTATGGGTGGGGACAGAGTAATCTGTCCCCTTTTTCTCGCGAACGCTCACGCTATGGTTTCGTCGAGAGTTTCTCATCGCGCCAGCTTCTCATCCCGCAGCGCCCGCAAAGCCGCTTCCATTTCCGCCACCCGCCGCGACAGATCCTCGATCTTTTCGCCTTCGGGATCGGGAAGATCGCCATGCTCCAGCGGCTCGAATTCCTGATCGTCGCCAACGACACGTCCTGGCACGCCCACCACCGTCGAATGGTCCGGCACCGGGTGCACCACCACGCTCCCCGCGCCGATCTTGACGTGATCCCCTACGCGGATGTTGCCCAGGATCGCCGCGCCCGTGCCGATGACGACGCCGTTGCCGATGGTCGGATGGCGCTTGCCGGTGTCCTTACCCGTGCCGCCGAGCGTGACGCCCTGGTAGATCAGCACGTCGTCGCCGATTTCGGTGGTTTCGCCGATCACTACGCCCATGCCGTGATCGATGAAGAAGCGCCGGCCGATGCGCGCGCCTGGGTGAATCTCGATTCCGGTCCAGGTGCGCGAAAACTGCGAGATGACGCGCCCCATGGTGAACCAGCCGTTCCGATACAGGCCGTGCGCCGCGCGGTGCAGCAGGACCGCATGAAAGCCGGGATAACACAGGACGATTTCCACGACGCTGCGCGCCGCAGGGTCGCGCTGGAATATAGTGTCGATCTGTTCGCGAACGTGGCCGAACATCGCGGTTTTCCGATGCAACCATTATCGCGTGCCGAAAAACGCGCGGTCCGTCTCCCTGCCATCCGTAATCCGTCCATAAGAATTCACAATAGATGCGGGAGCCTTACGAGCGGTCGCGGACCCTTGAAGCTGCGCCACCCATACGGTGACCGACGAGGCCGTCGGCCGCGGATCAGGCCCTACTCGCGTTTTGTAGGGCGGGCGTCCTCGCCCGCGTTCGGCCTCCTGAACGAACTCGTTCTTAACGACGGATTACGGGCCATCCGCGCTGGAACCATATCGCTGTATTATCCTGGAAATCGTGCGACCCTTTATCCTTCTGCTCACGGCCTTCCTGGCCGCATGTTCGACGGCTCCCGCGCCTGATGCCAAGCAAACCAAGCCGGTCACCGCGCCGATGGCCGTAACGTCGGTCATCTCCAGCAAGCACCCTCTGGCGAAATATCTGGAGATCGCCGGATTCCGCGTGTCGGAAGGCGGCGCCGGAAAACTCACAGTGAAGTTCGCCGTGGTCAACCACTCCGACGCGGATATCGGCGCCCTGGCCATGAACATCAAGCTGACGACGACGGCCGCCAAGCCCGAAGATCCTCCCATCGCCGCGTTCGAGGCCAAGGTCCCGGCGCTCGGTCCCCAGGAGGTCAAGGACGCCGTCGGCACCGCCACCACCAAGCTCCGCGTTTACGAGCTGCCGGACTGGCAGTTCTTGAAGGCGGATGCCGAGATCACCGCCCCCGTGCCATAGGTCGCCTTTTTTTTGACGAACTCTCGTGAGGCAGCGTTTGTTACCCTGATACAGATGGCCGATAACGTTCGACGCTTTCAAGCCGGTCCCGATCCGTTCGGACGCACCTGGGAGGTGGAGTTCCGCTGGCTGCAGAACGGCATCTCAATCCGCCACGCCGACACCGTGGACCTCGAGTACGTCCTGTGGACGGCGGGGGAAGAGCCGCAGGAGAAGGTGATCGCCCTGCCACATCCCGACTTGCTGGCGCTTTCGGCCAAAACGGGGCATCCCCTGACCGACGCCTGGTGCATGAAGCTGGCCGCGAACCATTTGAAGTACATAGTGAAGTCCGGCGAGGATCTCGAAAAAACACTGGTCACCGTGGCCCCGGCGGAGCTCGAACGTGCCGTGGGAACTTTGCAGCCTGTCTAGAATGTACGGTCCGGGATGTAGGACCTTACCCAATCGATTCTCATAATTTGAGATAAATGTAGATACTGGGGCTACACCATCAAAACATCCTTGCAATTCTGCGCCTTCTGATGTAGACTCCTCTATCAGTTAGCAATAATTAATTGCAGTCGCAACGGCCTGATTCAGTTAAAGGGGCGGACGAGTTCAGAAACCAGTGGTCTTGCTTGATCTGACATGAGGAATCGTCGGTACGAGGCCGACGGTGTGTTGTAGGTTTCCGCGCCTGCCACAGTGTGTGGCAGAGCGTGGGTGAGTCTCATTTTTGGGACGTGGTGGTAGACCTTGGGGTGCTTTTTCTCAAGGTGGGGCGTTTAGTTCAATTGCAAAAGGGGTTATCAATGAAATCTGCATTGCTTCAGAGGGTTCGTGTGGGAAAAACTATGCACGTGCTCGCTACAACTTTGGGAGTGCTGTTTCTCTCTGTTTCACTGTTTGCTCAGGGCAACTTCGGCCGTATTTTAGGGACTGTTACCGACCAAACGGGCGCCGTCCTTCCAGGCGCTACGGTCACGGTCATGGACGTCGAGCGAGGCCTCAACCGGACGCTGACTACGGACGCGGCTGGCGAGTACAACGCTCCCAACCTGATTCCCGGAAACTATACGGTCCGCGCCGAGGCGGCCGGGTTCAAGAGGCTGGATCGCCAGAACGTCCTCGTTGAGGTTGGCAAGGAAGTTCGGGTCGATCTGACCCCCCAGCCGGGCGAGCAAACCCAGACCGTCACGGTGACCGAGGCGGTCCCGCTGGTGGATGCCGCCAGCGCCACCCTGGGCGGCACGCTCAACAACGCTGCGATCAACGATATGCCGCTGAATGGCCGTAACTACCAGAATCTCCTGGGACTGCGGCCCGGCGTGTTCGTCCAGCCGGGCGGCTCGCCGTGGACCCAGAGCACCAACGGCAGCCGACCCGATGAGACCGTCTGGATGCTCGACGGCATCATCAATGTCAACATGTTCGACTACCGCCCCGTATCCACCATGCCGAGTCCGTTCACGGACGGGGCGACGATCCTGCCCATCGACGCCATTCAGGAGTTCAACCTCGAGGAAAATCCGAAGGCCGAGTTCGGCTGGAGACCAGGCGCCATCGTCAACGTGGGAATCAAATCGGGAACCAACACGCTCCACGGCTCGGCGTACGCGTTTGGCCGCACGGGCGACTGGGCTGCCCGCAACTTCTTCAACCCGGGTCCTGTGGGAGCCTGTCCGACTTGCAACAATCAGCAGCCGACGGAGTTGGAGCAGTTCGGCGGCGTGGTAGGCGGACGGATCATAAAGGACAAGCTCTTCTTCTTCGCCGGCTATGAGGGGCTAAAATCCTTCGTCGGCAATGCACTGCCCACGGCGGTTCCCGCCACGGGTTCGCTAGGGGGGAATCCGAAGGGCAGCATGGTGGATGCCATCTCAGCGCTGGAGGCCAGGAATATCACGCCCAATCCTATCAGTCTTAAGCTATTCGGCTGCACCACGGCGCCACTCGCCTGCAACGGTGGGCTCATCCAGAACGCCCCTTCGAACACGACTAGCTACACCAGTGGTTTCCCTAACACCAACAAAAGCGACAACGGCGTTTCGAAAATCGATTACAACATCAACGACAAGAACCGGATCAATGGCCTGGTTTCGATCGGCAACTACCTGGGCAATGGAGAAGATCACCCGGTGGTGAGCGCGAACTTCCAGAACGGCGATCCGATCCGCACGTACACGATCAGCGGCAACTGGGTTTACACACCCAGCTCCACCGTGGTGAACGAGTTCCGGTTCGGATACGACAAGGTTAACTTCGCTCTGACGATCGACGACGGCAGTAAGTTCGCGAATGGCACGGACTACCCTCTCAACACGGGCATCACCAGCACAGGCGGGTTTCCGGATGTCAAGCTGAACGGCGGTTTTTCTCCGCTCGGCGGCTGGCGTGGGCGTCCCACCGACTTCGAGACCCCGTTTTACGACTTCCAGGACAGTGTCTCGTATTTGAAGGGCAAACACGCCTTGAAGTTCGGGGTTGAGTACGGGCACATCCGGACCAATTTCAACAACCACGATACGCGGGGCGAGATCGATTTCCAAGGCAAGCAGGCTTTCGCCGGTTCCACGCCCTTGGAGGACTTCTTCGCGGGGCTTCCGTCGAAAGGATCTCAACTGGTCGGAACGACCTCGCGCGGCTTCACCTGGAACAACGACGCTGTCTTCGTTCAGGACGACTGGCGTGTCGTCCCGAAATTGATGATTAACCTTGGTCTGCGCTACTCCTACATGTCGCCGTTCAAGGAAGACAACAACCTGCTGGGGAACTTCGATCCGAATTCGCAGTTTGGGTTGGTTCAGGAGGGTCAACCGTCGGTGGGCAGCACTCTGTGGAAGCCCATCCATACTAACTTCTCTCCGCGCCTGGGTTTTGCCTACGATCTATCGGGCAAGGGGACCACTGTGATCCGGGGCGGAGCCGGGCAGCTTTACTCGATGTTCACCGCGCAACAGTTCACGGGTTCGCCGTTCAACAACTTCACCGGTGGCAGCTTTACCGCCACAGCGACAGGCGGCTGCATGACGTCCGTAGCGCCCGGAAGTCAATGCCCGCAGACCTTTGGCGGGACCATTAATGCCGGACTCGCCACTTTTGCAGGCTCCCAGCTCAACTGGAACGGCCCTGTTTTCCCGGTCGGAGCAGGGGTCGCCTGCACTGCCAAGTTACCGTGCAACATCGTAGCGGTGGACCCGAACCTAAAATACCCGTACGTGGTGAGTTACAACCTGGGTGTCCAGCATGCCTTCGGCAACAACCTCTCGCTGGACGTGAGCTATGTCGGCAATCACGGCGACAACCTGACTGGTTTTCTCGACATCAATCAGTGCGCTCCCAATCCGAACGGCGATTGCGTCCGCCCGTACGGCAGCAAATTCCCGTTCATAAAGTATCTCAACGAGACGGTGAACGATTCCCGCTCCAACTACAACAGCCTGCAGACAACCCTGACCCAGCGGCTTTCGCACGGGCTTTCCTTCACCACCGGTTACACTTACGCTCATGGACTCGACAACGGCTCCCTGAATCGTTTCGGAAACCTCCCGCAGAACAGCTTGGATCAAGCGGCGGAGTACGGCAACAGCGACTTCGACATCCGGCACCGCCTCAGTGTTACGGCCACTTACGCCCTTCCCGGGAAAAAGGGCTTCGGCCAGTTGCTGGAAGGCTGGAAGCTCAACACCATTGTTAGTCTTTCGAGCGGCATGCCGTGGCTGATCTACGACACCGGGAACGACTTCAGCACAGGTGGAAGCGGCAACGGAGACTTCTATGACCGGTGGGATTTCTTCGGGAGCCCCAGCGACTTCAAGGGTACCGGTCAGTCCATTCCCTACTGCAGTGGCCCTTCCAATTGCAGTGTAGTCAGCGGCGTTTCAGGCTACAAGAGTTCCTTTTCCGCCGCCCAATCCGCCACGATGTGGGCGCAGTGCGCAGCGGTCGCACCCGACCCAAGTACGCTCGCCAGCGGTGGCTGCTATATATCCGGGAAATCGGTCATGACTCCTCCCACGAATGGAACCTATGGCACGATGGGCCGGAACCTGTTCCGCGACCAGGGCTTCAAGAACGTGGATTTCTCCGTGTTCAAGGACTTCAGGTACAAGGAACGGCTCGGCGCCGAGTTCCGCGCCGAGTTCTTCAACTTCTTTAATCACCCCAATGTCGCCAATCCGTACGGCGCGGCGGTGGGCACGGTCGGAGGCAACGATCCTTCGGCCACTACGCTATTCGGCTGCGGGTGCGGCACGCCCGACGTTGTAAACGGCAATCCGCTGGTCGGCTCGGGAAGCGCCCGCGTCATCCAACTGGGGCTAAAGCTCACTTTCTAACTGCTTTCCACACGTTCGAGGGCGTGAAATCCACTCCCTCGAACGGTCTTTCAATACAAGCGGGGCGGCCCTTCGTTTTTGGAGCTGTTCTTCTCGCTCCTGTGCGGCCTCCTCGCCCCGGGCGGCGTGCGAAAACCCGGGACGCTCTTATAATCCCAGCACGCGTTCGGCGTTCGCGTGGAAAATCTTTTCCTTTATCTCTTCCGAATATCCCAGCTCGTCCCACTCGCGAAAGATGCGCTCGTACGGCAGGCTGGGATAATCGCTGCCGAACATCACTTTATCTTTCAAGCGGCTGCGGATATCCACCTTTAATTGGGGCGGAAAATACTTCGGAGCCCAGCCCGATAGTTCCCAAAAAACGTTGCCCTTGTGCAGGGCGACCGCGGTCATCTCCTCCACCCACGGCCAGCCAGGATGCGCAGCGACGATTGTCAGGTTCGGGAAATCGGCCGCCAAATCGTCGATCGCCGAAGGATGCGCGTGGCGGAGCTTCGCACCCATTCCGCCGGGCATGCCCGCGCCCATCCCCGTGGTGCCGACGTCGATCATTACAGGCGCCTTTAAACGATTAATCTGCTCAAATAATGGATAAAAGCGCCGGTCATTCACCGCAAAATGTCCCATGATGGGGTGAAAGTGAAAGCCCAGCATCCCCAGCTCTTCGATGGCGCGCGCGGCTTCGCGAATCGCGGCGTCGCCCTTGAAGGGATCCACCGCCGCCCAGGAGTGAATGATGCGGTCCGGGTGCCGCTCCTGCATTCCCTTGACGAAATCGTTCGAGCACGGCGGCGTGCCGGCGGTGGTTTCCAGGTCGAGGGCCACCAAAACCGCCTCGACACCGGCGTTGGTGAACTCCTGGACAACGTCCTCTTCGGTCTTCGCCGACCACGAGCGTTTCCAATACTTCGCCAGTGCGTCGACGTAGGGCTGCTGGCAGGCGATCCATTCTTGCGTGTTGGGATAGCAGTGCAGATCGATAATGCGCATGAAACGATCTATGCCTTAGTTGCCGCCGGTCTGGCGAGCAGTTCCACCAGCGTCTTCTTGGATATTTTCCCGATATTCGAAAGCGGAAAATCGGTCATGATTTCCAGCCGCTCCGGCAGTTTGAATTTCGCGATTTCCTTGGCCAGCAGAAAGGCTTTGAGTTCCTCAAAAGTCAGCGTACGGCCGGGCTTCAGAATGACGCAAGCGCACATGCGCTCGCCGCAATCGGGATCGGGCAGAGGGATGCACGCGACGTTGGTCACCGCCGGATGGGAAAGAATCAAATTCTCGATCTCCTCGGCGCTGATTTTCTCGCCGCCGCGATTGATGAGATCCTTCTTGCGCCCTTCGACGATGTAGGCGCCGGAGTGATGCTGGCGCATCAGATCGCCGGAGCGATAAAATCCACCGGTAGTGAAGGCGCGCCGGTTGTACTCGGGAACGCCGTAGTAGCCGCGCAGCGTGTAGGGGCCGCGGCAACACATCTCGCCGACCTCTCCGGGCTTCACCAGGTTGTCGTCTTCGTCGAGCAGCATGACTTCGTCGTCGGGACACACCGGCTTGCCAACCGTGCCCATGCGCACTTCCGGCGGATCGTCCAGGCGTACGAAAGTCAGCAGCCCCTCGCTCATCCCGAAATTTTCCTGCACGAACGCGCTGGGGATCAGGCGATTCGCCAGCGCGCGCGTTTCGGGCTGCAGGCACTGGCCGCCGCTTTGAATCATCCGCAGGGTACTAAGGTCGTGACGCTGCGCCGCGGGGTCGTTCAGCAGGCGGATCAAGAGGGACGGCACGACTTTGATATGCGTCACGCCGTATTTTTCGATCAGTACGCACATATCCTCGGGCCGGGTGTTCATGCTGACGACGATTTTCGCGCCGGCCATCATGAAACCCTGGACGCCCGGGCACGCGAGCGGAAGATTGTGTGCGATCGGCAAAACGATCAGCAATACAGAATCCGGCGTGATGGCGCACACGGCCGACGCCGCCTTGGTGTTGTAAGCGTAATCGTTGTGCGTGCGCGGGATCAGCTTGGGAACTCCAGTGGTCCCTCCGGAGAGCTGGAACACGCAGGGATCGGTGGGATCGATTTTGATTTTGTCGATGGCCGACGCCGGGCGCGCCGCCGGGCGCGAAATCAGATCGGTGAGCGAATGAAAGCCGTCGCGGGGGGCGCCGAGCACGATGCCGTGCTTCACTCGCGGGTTCTCGCGCCGGATGCGGTTGACCAGATCGCAGTAATCGAAATCGCGGGCGCGGTCGGGGACCACGCACGCTGCCGCGCCGGAAAGCTCGGCGAACTGGCTGATTTCGGCGTAGCGATGCATGGGCAGCGCCGCGATCGGGATACAGCTGATTTTTTGCAGCGCGAAGTACAAGATTACGAATTCCGCTACGTTCGGGAGCTGCTGGACTACGCGGTCGAGCGGTTGGAGGCCCACATCGAGCAGATTCAGCGCGAGATTGGTCGAGAGTCGATCCAGCTCCCCGTAAGTAAACACGCGCTCGCGATCGATCAGCACCGCGCGGTCCGTGTAGCGGTCGAACACGTCGCGGAACTCGTCGCGGAGCGAACGATCGATCCAGTAGCCGCGCTCCCGATAGCGGCGGGCGTACTCGGGCGGAAAGGGAACCACTCCTTCAAGCATTCTACGCTTTCTCCGATTTCTTCATGTGGCGGCCGCTTGAAATTTAAGTCGTCGCGGCGTAGCCGCCGTCGATTACCACGATCTCGCCCGTCACCATGCGATTGCCGGTCAGCAGATTCACGATGACCTCGGCGACATCCTCGGCGGTTACGTTCCGCCCCAGCGGCGTTGAGCGCGCGCGCCGCGCCATCAAATCCTGATAACGGTCGCCGAGCATCCGCATCATCCAGTCGCCCTCCATCCACCCGGGGGCGACGGCGTTCACGCGAATCTCCGGGGCCAGGTTCAGCGCGAGCAAGCGCGTCAAGCTGACGACGGCCGCTTTGCTTGCGGCATAGGGCAGCGGCTGCGGCCCCGGACGCAGGCCCACGATGCTCGCGGTATTCACGATGCTGCCGCGCGCCAGCTTCAACATGGGCACAGCGGCGCGGGTCACCTGAAACATTCCGCGGACGTTGACGGCGAACACCCGATCCCATTCCTCGGCGGTCATCGACTCGAAATCCTTGGGACGGATGTTCGACGTGGTTCCGGCGTTGTTCACCAGTCCATGCAAGCCGCCGAACTCGAGCTCGACCTCTTTCAGCATGGCGCGTACGCCCGTGTCGTCGGCCACGTCGCAACGGATCAGCAGCGTGCGGGCGCCCTTGGCCCCGGCGAGGGCGGCCGTTTCGCGCGCTCCCGCTTCGCTGCGGCTGTAATTGATGGCGACGTCGTAACCGGCGGCGGCCAGAGCGACGGCGGCCGCGCGCCCGATCCCGCTAGACGCGCCGGTCACCAGGGCCTTCGGCCTGTCCGTGTTTCCCATCCGTACACCCAATTAGTTGAGGGTGACGAGTTTTGCGCCGGTCTGTCAAGCGCGCGAAAGTCGCCCCGTCGCAGTATAATTGGTAGACTTCAAATTCAGCACGTGCTGCGGTTCAAGCAAGCCGCGCGTCCTTTGAAGCGATCGAGCGGCGCCCGAATCCATGCTGTTCAGACGAGCTACTTCCATTTCTGCATCCCCAGTCGCAGCGGTCGCCGGCGCGGGGCCGCTGCGCGGGCACCTGGCGGCGCTCGAAGCGGGCATGCGCGAGCGTGGCGCCGCAGCCGCGGTCCGTCTGATGGACGAGACCCAGCCGGCCGTCTTCGAATATTTCCGCGAGCGGCTCGATTCTCCGGTGGTCGCCCAGGCGGTGACGCTGAAGGTCCTGAATCTGTGGCTGGCGCGGAATCACAAGCAAGCGCGCGCCACGCGCGTGGGCTCGCGCCCGTTCGTCTTTTATATCGATCCCTCGAACTCCTGCAATCTCGCGTGTCCCGGATGCGTGCATTCGAAAAATTTGAAAGATCAGAATTTGTTCGACTGGAAACCCGGTCTGCTGACGCCGTCGCGCCTGGAAGCGCTGCTGAAAATGTACGGCCCGTGCGGGATCTATGCGGGATTTTACAACTACGGCGACCCGCTGGTGAATCCGCAGACGCCCAAGTTCATCCGGCGAGCGAAGTCCTACCTGCTGCAGACTTCGGCGTCGACGAATTTATCTTTCCCGCGATTCGATGCCGACGCGTACGCGGAATCGGGGCTGGATTATCTGATCCTCTCGATCGACGGTGCGACGCAGCCGGTGTATGAAAAGTTTCGCAAAAAAGGCAAGCTCGATTTTGTCCTGGCGAACATCGCGAAACTGGTGGCGGCCAAACGAAAACGGAATCAACGGACGCCCCTGCTGTGCTGGAATTTCCTGGCATTTCAACATAATGTGCACGAGATCGACGCGGCTCGCGCGCTCGCCCGGGAGCTGGGCGTCGATCAATTCGCCGTCTTCAATCCCTTTGACGTCAGTTGGGACGACCCGGACGTCCGGCCGGCCGGCGTCGCGCCCAGCTCCGTCGAGCTGAATACCGGGAGCGCCGAGGCTCTGCGCGCGAACTTCAACCCCTTTCCCGAAGAACTGGACGCCACAAGCATCGAACGGGAGTTCAACACGAGCTGGGCCGAGCGGCTCGGGCCGGGCTCCGATGGCGACGAGAAGGATACCGGTCATACTTGCCACTACCTGTACAAGACCATGGTCATGGACGCCGGCGGCCGTGTTTTGCCGTGCTGCTGCGCGCCGGCGCCGGGCCGCGATCTGGTGTTTTCAGAGCAGTCCGATTCAACCGGGAACCCGACCGATGCTCAAGTGGACCACTTCAACTCCGAGAAGCATCAGCGAGCCCGCTCGTATTTCGCCGATCCGGAAGGCTACCGCCGCGAGTCGGCGGCGAGCCATCGCGAACAGGATCTGTACTGCGTGAACTGCGAATGGAACCAGGAGAACGTGAACTTCGGGAATGAGCAGCTACAAGGCTACCTAAAACGCGCCGCGGCGCCTCCCACGACAGCGTTCGATCCAGCCAGCCTGGAGTTGCTTTGTAACTGGTGAGACTCGAGCCGCGGCTTCGCCGCGTTCTGTGCCTGTTATGCCATCCCCAGGACGGCGGCGGCGTTGTGATCCAGAATTCGCGCCGCATCTTCGCGCTTCAGCCCGGCGAGCCCAATATAGTCGACGGCACGCTGGTACAGCGCACCCGATTCGTACGGGAAATCGGTGCCGAGCACGATGCGATCCGCGCCCAGCGTCTCGACCGCGGCGCGCAGGGCGGGGATGTGGCCGTGGCCCACCGAGTCGTACCACATGCGTTTGGCGGCGATGCTGGGCTTCTCCGGGAATTTGGGATTCTCCCACACGTACTGGTTGTCGAGCCGCTGATACACCATCGGCAGCGCGCCGCCCAGGTGCGCGTTGATGATTTTCAACTTGGGATATTTGAGCGGAATGCCGGCCTCGATCAGGTGCAATATGGAGACGGTGTCCTCGATGGGGGCGCCGACCATCCAGGTCATGTGATGGTCGCTGATCATCGGCGAGTAGATGGCGCAGCCCGCGGGATGAATGAACAGGACAGTTCCGCGGCGGTTCAGCTCCTCGTAAAGCGGCGCGAAGGCGGCGGTGGCAGGCGACCGGCCGGCGACGAAAGTGGTGATCGTCGCGCCGATAAAGCCTAACTGGCCGATGGCGCGGTCCAGTTCCTTCAGCGCCTCGTCGACGTGCGGCAGGGGCAGGGCGGCGAAGGCGGCGAAACGCTTGGGCCAGCGGCGAACCACGTCGGCGAACAGGTCGTTGGCGGCGCGCGCGGCCGCGACCGCGTTGGCCTTGTCCTCGAAATGCGGCGCTTGCGGGCAGATCGAGAGAATCTGCATGCTGACCTTGGCGGCGTCCATCTGGGCGAAGCGCTTGTCCATTTCGGCCTGGCTGGGACCCGAGCCCTTGTTGCGCTGGACGCTGGTGTCCTGGACGCCGAAGCGCTCCATCATGTTGAGGTACTCGTCGGTCCACACGTGCGCGTGGACGTCGATGCGCATGCCCTTGGCCGCCGTGGGGATCTGGCCGGCGGACTGGTTCGCGCCGTACATCAGGCCGGCCGCGGCTGCGCCGGTTCTCTTCAGAATGTCGCGCCGCCGGATTTCATGGTTTCCGATAGGATCGTTCATAGGATCAACTCCAGGACGAGTATCGAAACTAAGATAGCGCGTTCCGGGAGGACGTGGATCGCACGGGCGTGCCAAGCGATCCGATGCCGATCGTACGGGGGCGATGCTTTATCGAATCGCGGGCGTCGACTGGCGCACGCTGGCCCACCACGTTCCGGCCGGGGCGTGCGCGACCGAAGCCCCCGGTTGCAAGCCCGCCTCAGACTTCAAGCGATAGACCTGCGCGCCGGGCGATTGCAGAACAGGCTCGAACCAACCGGCGTTTGAGAGTGCCGCTTGAAACGCGTTGCGGCCAACGGTTTCCAAGTCGCGATGAAAATCGCCGTCGGCCATGACGGCGAAATCCAGGTTGTGCTCGCGCATGAACTCGGGCGCCGTGGCGAAATACGCTTCCAGGCGCTTCGGCGTGCCGTCGTAAGTCACCCAGTGGACGATCGGCATGGCCAGCCCGCGGCGGCCTGTATAGAGGTATAGCAAGGGATCGTCGTAGGTCAGAATTTGAGCTTCTGCCGGAACGTTCTTGCGGATCCATTCATAGGCGGGGACGCGTGCATCGGTCATATTCCGGTAATACTGAAAAACCAGCGGCAGGTTCCGCACCGTGCCGTCGTAATTGCGATAAGGAATCAGGCTGCAGGCCGCCACTAAGACTGCCAGAAACCCGGCGGCGACGGCCTTCTGCGAAAGTTCGGGGCGCCCAAACACGGTGCGGCACGACTGGAAAAGGTGGCGCATCTCGGCGTAGAAACCGGCGGAGATGGCGGGCCAGATCGGTAAGAGATAACGCTCGTTGGGCGGCCAGTTCCAGGGGACCAGCAATACGAACGCGGCGAGCGCGAAGAACGCCATGTGATATTGGCCGGACTGCCTCACCAGCCGCCGGATCCCGCCGATGGACGCCGCCGCCACTACCCAGGCGAACATGCGCCAGGAAGTTTCCATCGGAAGGTAGGCAAAGATGAGGCGCGCCGCGCTGGAAAGGATGGAATCCACATTGATCCAGACGAGCTGCGGTATTTCGTTCCACTGCACACTTGCGGCATAGAAGCGCACGTAATCGACGTAGTAGATGGTGACCGGATCGACTCCCGGGTAGCTGTGAGTGCGTGTCCAGACGAACCATCCCAGCACGCCGGCACCGAACACGCTACCGAAAGCGGCCGCGTTGCTCCACTGCTTCCTCCAGGCGAAAAACGCCACAGCGCCGATGAGCATCGCGATACCCTGCGTGCGGGTGAGAAATGCAAGCCCTCCGGCGGCGCCCGCGAGCATCAGCAAACCCCGATTCGATTCCGCCGTCCCGCGCTCCAAGTACCAGATCGCTACAAGCGAAAACACGCCGAAGGTCAGCTCCGACATGGTCATCATGCCGGCGAGCACGAAGTGCGGGCTCAGCGCGGTGAGCGCGCAGATCGCGGCGGATTCCAGCGGCGCGAGTCCCCAGCGGTTCAGCACGCGGTACAGCAGCAAGACATAAAGCGGAAGCATCGACCAGCATAAGGCCGTGAGCTTCGAAAGATTGCCGGGAAACTGCGGATCCATGCGCCAGATGAGCGACATCAGGAAGGGGAAAACGGGCGGGTATTTGGTTTGGTAGGGTGTGTCTGGCAATGACGGAATGCGGTAGCCCCGACCTTCGGCGAGCGACTTCGCGGATTGCAGGTACATGGCGTCGTCGTGGTAGGCGCCCATTTGGGGCATGGAGCGAAAGCGCCAGGCAAGCCAGGCGCTGGGGAGCAGAGCGGCGAGAATGAGAGAAATAGCGAGTATGGACGCAGCTTTCCGGCTCACGCTGGAATTATCGGCATTTTCGGCGCGGGAGATTAGCCGCGAGAGGGGGCCAGGGGACAGGCGTCGGGGCCGGTTCGTTTGTTCTTGTTGTCCACGCCCGATATTCGCGGTTCGGTTATTCTGTCTCCTGTCTCCTGACTTCTGTTTATGTTCAGGAACCGGTTCCCTTGTCGCCACTATCGGAAGGCGACGTCCGGCTATTATTTCGCAACAGCTCGCGACTTGAATCACGCAATTCCCCCTTTTGGGAGGTGTTCACCGTTCCTCGGCAGGACCTAGGATGCCGAAGTTTTGGTGAGCCGGTACTGTGCAAGACCAACACCCGGTCTTCTTGCCTAAAAAATACACCAGGGCTTGTGCGAGACGACGGCATTGAAAGTCGCAAGTGGCGGGAACGACGGCAAAAAGAGCGCGCTGAAATCCCGTGACCGCGCATTTGACGTTATTAGAAGATACCGCTCCCTGCAGTCGCGGCCCTGTTACGGTGAACCCCGCTCTCCCGCCCAGCGCGATCGCGGCTCTGTCGGACGGCCGAAGCTCAGGGATGTGGATGCGGCTCGCCGCTGGGATCCTGGATTCCGAGGCGCGGCGGCGATTGCGGCCACTCGAAATCTAAAAGCCGAACGGCCGCTCCGCCGAATACGTGATAATACGTGTTAGCCATCATGTGGATTGCCCTTCCGTTCTTCGCCGCTACGCTGCTTGCGCAGCAGATCTTGCCGGTGGGGGTCACGCGGGGCAGCCTCGTGGCCTGGCAGGGGTCGCCGTCTTCGGGAAGCGTGACGGTGCGGCGATCCGACGGCGAGGTGTACGGCTGCTCCTTCGACGCACACACGCTGTTCCAGCGCAACCAATGGCCGGTGCGAGTGGACGCGCTTCAAGCCGGTGAGCCCGTCGAGGTGGTCTCGGATCGTAAGGGATCTGTCGCTTGTTATGCGCGGATGCTGAGCGTGGTCTACGCGACCGCGGTGGCGGTGCGACGCGCGACGCCTCAGGCGCCGGCCGCGCCCGCGCTGCGAGGCTATCTGACGTTTGCGGGCGTGGTGCTGCGCGCCGACGCATCCGCTATGACGCTTCGTACGCGCGACGGAGATCGGACGCTGCTGCTGCGAGGGGATACGCGTTACTCGGAAGGGGGCGTTCGCTTGGGGGAGTCCGCGGCGCTCGTCAATCGGCACGTTTTTGTGCGCGGAGGCCGGACGATAGACGGCGAGCTGGAAGCCTACCAGGTGATGTGGGGCGAGATTTTCGAAGCGCAGTAGAGCTGCCCAGCCAGGCCCAGCAGTTCAAGACTGCAGCAGCTTCAAGAATCGGACGCGCAGCACGCCCGCCGTTTTCGCGTCGGGAGCGACCACAAGTACGGTGTCGTCACCCGCGATGGTGCCGGTGACCTCCGGCCATTCTTCCCGATCGAGCGCAGCCGCGAGCGCGTTGGCGTTGGCGGGAGGCGTGCGCAGAACCAGAAGATTCTGCGCCGCGCGGACGTCGAGCAGTAACTCGCGCGCGAGGGTTTCCACGTCGGGACCCGGCGCCGGCGCAGGCTCCGCCGAAACCTGTGCATAGCCGGAGGGAGTTTTCACCAGGCCCAGCTCATGGATGTCGCGAGAAAGCGTGACTTGCGTGGCGGGAATCTTCAGCGCGTGGAGCGCCGCCGCCAGATCCTGCTGCGTGTGCAGAGGGCGGCGCCGGATCAGTTTGAGGATTTGGCTTTGGCGGTAGGCCTTGTTCATGATGAAAAGGGACAGACAGCGCGCTGTTCGCGTCCGTTCCGGACTCTGTCCACATCGGCACTTTTCGAAAACAACAATGTCTTTCCGTTCGGGACAGAATAGTCTGTCCGCTTTTCTGGTTACAGCAACAATCGATCCAGGCGCGCGCGGGCTTCCGTCAAAGCCTTGGCGACGTGCGCGGGGCCGGTGCCGCCGCGGATCTCGCGGGTTTTCATGCCTTCCGACGGATTCAATAGGCCCGCCATTTGCGGGGTGAATTCGGGCGCAAAAGCCGCCAGAGCTTCCGGCGTCCAGTCCGAGGGTTTCTTCGAAGAGCGCACGCTTTCGAGCACCAGACGTCCCGTGATTTGGTGGGCGCGGTGAAACGGCGTGCCGTTGCGCGCCAGAGCCTCGGCGAGATCCGTCGCGACCACCCAGCTTTCCTCGGCCGCGGCGGCCGGACGCTCGGGACGAAGCTTGGCCGATTCCACTACGGCGCACGCCATTTCAAGCGATCCGCACAGCTGATCCGCGGCGTTGAAGAGAGGCTCTTTGTCTTCCTGCATGTCGCGATTGTAGGTGGTCGGCAGGCCCTTCATGGTCATGAAGAGCGAGCTCAGGTCGCCGAAGACGCGGCCGCATTTGCCGCGGATCAGCTCAAGCGAATCGGGATTCTTCTTCTGCGGCATCAGGCTCGATCCGCTGGTGACCCCGTCGCCGAGCTCGAGCCATCCGAATTCCTCGCTGGAATAGAGAATCCAGTCTTCGGCGAGACGCGAGAGGTGCAGCATGGCGGCGGAAGCAGAATACAGAAAATCGAGCGCGAAGTCGCGGTCGGCCGCGACGTCCATGCTGTTGTGCGTGACGGATGCGAAATCCAGGTCGTGTGCCATCGCCTCGCGATCAAATGGAAATCCACTGCCCGCGAGCGCTCCACCGCCGAGCGGAAGGACGTTGACGCGCGCGCGGGTCTGCTGCAGGCGCTCGAAATCCCGCGCGAACATCTCGAAATAGGCCAGCAGATAATGCGGCCACAACACCGCCTGCGCGCGGCGCATGTGCGTGTAGCCGGGAACCACCGCCGTGGGATTGTTCGCCGCGCAATCGAGCAGCTCGCGCATCAGCTCCACCAGCAATTCCGACGCGCGATCGATTTCGCCGCGCAGCCACAGGCGCACATCCAGCGAAACCTGCTCATTGCGGCTGCGGCCGGTGTGGATCTTCTCCGCGAGCGCTCCCACCTTTTCGCCCAGCTTGCGGATTACCAGCGTGTGGACGTCCTCATCGGTCGCGCCATCGAAGAAACCGGGCTGCCTGGATTCTTCCGCGATCACATCGAAGGCGGCAACCATCTGCTTACGCTCATCGACGGCCAAAATGCCGACCTGTTCGAGCGCGCGCGCAAAGGCTTGCGAGCCCCGGATATCGGCTTGGATCAGGCGCTTGTCGAAGTGCAGCGATCCGGAGAAACGCTCGAAGACCTCCGACGGCCCTTCTTCAAATCGTCCGCCCCATAGTTTCATGGAGACGGCCTCGTTTTGAGAGACGAAGTCACTTCGCAGCGGCCTTTTTGAGCGAGGCTTGCACTTGAATCGGCAGGCCAATCAGGTTGATAAAGCCGCGCGCGTCGCGCTGATCGTATTCGGCGCCCATGGTGAAACTGGCGATATTGAGCGAATAGAGCGAATTCGGCGACTTGCGGCTGACCGGCTGGAAGCTGCCCTTATAAAGGCGCAGTGCAACTTCGCCCGTGTTGGCTGCGTTCGCAGCTTCAAAAAACGCATCGAGCGATTCGCGGAGCGGCGTGAACCACAGGCCGGCGTAAACCAGATCGGCGTAATCGAGCGCCAGTTTCTGCTTATAGTGCGAAAGAGAACGGTCGAGCGTCAGCGCTTCGATCTCGCGATGCGCGGCCATGATCAGCGTGCCGCCGGGCGTCTCGTAGCAGCCGCGCGACTTCATGCCGACGAAGCGGTTCTCGACCAGATCGATGCGGCCGACGCCGTGCTCGCCGCCGATGCGGTTCAATTCCTCGAGCAGCGCGACGGCGGACATGCTCCTGCCGTTGACCGAAACCGGGATGCCTTTTTCGAAGCCGATAGTGACGTCTTCCGGCTTATCGGGAGCGTCCTTAACGCTCTTCGTGAGCATCCAGATTTCGTCGGGGGCGGCGTTGGCGGGATCTTCGAGCGCGCCGCCTTCGTGCGAAATGTGCCAGATGTTGCGATCGCGCGAGTAGATCTTCGTGGTGGTCTGCGAGATGGGCACTTTGTGTTTGGCGGCGTAGGCGATGGCGTCCTCGCGCGAGACAATGTCCCATTCCCGCCACGGCGCGATCACGGCGAGATGCGGCGCAAGCGCCTTATAGGTAAGCTCGAAACGCACCTGATCGTTGCCCTTACCGGTGCATCCGTGGGCCAGGGCGTCGCAACCGGTGGCGAGCGCCACCTCCACCTGTTTCTTGGCGAGCAACGGACGCGCGATGGAAGTGCCCAGCAGATACTTGTGCTCGTACTCGCCGCCGGCGCGGACCAGCTTCCATAGATATCGGGAGACGAACTCCTCGCGCATATCGGCGACGTGGACCTCGGATGCGCCGGTCTGGCGGGCCTTGGCTTCGAGGCCCGAGAGTTCTTCGCCCCCCTGGCCGATGTCGCCGCACACGGCGACGACTTCACATCCGTAGTTTTCCTTCAGCCACGGAATGATGATCGAAGTGTCCAGTCCGCCCGAGTAGGCGAGAGCGACTTTCTTAGGTTTGTTCATGCATCCTCATTCGTCAGCGGTCCAAGCGCGACCCGCTCATTGACATTCGCGGTTCGGTGGCCTTAGCTCAGCAGCATCAGCAACAGCGCTTTTTGCACGTGCAGGCGATTTTCAGCCTGATCGAAGGCTGCACAGCACGGCGATTCCATCACAGCGTCGGTCACTTCCTCGCCGCGCTTGGCCGGCAGGCAATGCATAAAAATCGCATCCGGCTTCGCGAGCGCCATCAACTTCTCATTCACCTGATAAGGAGCGAAGGCCGCATGGCGCGCGGAAGCTTCCATTTCCTGCCCCATGCTGGTCCACACGTCCGTGTACACGGCGTCGGCGTTGTGCAGAGCTTCCGCCGGACGGTGCGTCACCAGCACGGAGCCGAATTCGCGAGCCTGCGCGACGATCTCCGCATTGGGCGCATATCCTTTCGGCGTGGCGATGGCGAACTGCATACCTAGGCGCGTCGCGTCGAGCATCAGAGAATGCGCGACGTTGTTGCCGTCGCCGACGAACGCCAGCGTCCGGCCCTGGAACCCGCTGAGACGTTCCCGAATCGTCAGCATGTCGGCGAGCGCCTGGCACGGATGATACAGATCGCTGAGCGCGTTGATCACGGGGACGCTCGACCACTTGGCCAGCTCGTCGATGGTGGTCTGCGCGAACACGCGCGCGACGATGCCGTGGGTCCAGCGGTCGAGGTTCCTCGCGACGTCCTTGACGGGCTCGCGGTCGGCTATAGGGCCGTTGCTCGACACCGCGTCGCCGCCCAGTTGTTTGATCGCAAGCTCGAAGGTCAGGCGCGTGCGCAGGGAGGGCTTTTCGAACAGCAAGCTCAAATAGCGCCCGGAGAGCGACTTCGCGAAACGCGACGGAGCGCGCTTGACCTGCGCGGAAAGCTCCACCGCATGTTCCAGCGCCGCCGTTGCGAAATCGAGATCGCGCGTCAGATGCCCGGAAAAAGGCGCGGTGATGGGGCGGACCGTGGCGGCCATGGCTATCCTCGGTTGTGAATGTTTATTCACAGCTATGAATAATAATACATTCGCAGGAGGAATGCAAGGAGGCGGGTTTTCGATTAGCTTGGCAATCCTTCGACGCGCACCAGCTTCAGCGCCGCGGTATGGCCGCTGACGACGGCCACAGCGTCGCGGGCGACGCCAAAGTGCGAGGCGAGAAACGCGCACAGCTCGGCGTTGGCTTTGCCTTTTTCGGGGGGCGCGGCGACACGAACCTTCAGCGTGCCGTCGGCCATGCGGCCGGCAAGCTCGGTGCGCGGGCTGCGGGGAATCACTTTGACGCGGACCGTCATCTCGATGCCTGCATAGATGCCTGCATATATAGGTCGACGCGATCGCAGCGATGCTGCGTCAGCGCGTTTCGGAAAGCTCGGCGACGGTTCCATCGACGTCTTCGATCAGCACTCGCAATCCGCGGCGCGCGGTGACCGCGGATTCGGGCATTTCGAAGCGCGCGCCAGCCAT
The DNA here is from genome assembly GCA_035934795.1 of Bryobacteraceae bacterium. GTDB lineage: Bacteria > Acidobacteriota > Terriglobia > Bryobacterales > Bryobacteraceae > Palsa-187. The sequence continues at coordinate 26,370 of DASYXM010000001.1, forward strand.
GCGATCGACCGATTGATGCGGACTGACGCGGTCGGAAGCGGCCAGCACGTCGTTGTACTTCGGCCCGATCAGTTTCGCGTATTGAAAGACCGTGGCGATTTCGGCCCGGGCGAGAGGGAAGCCCTCGACAGGATCGCCCTGCGCGGGCTCGAGCCGAAGCTTCACCGAACTGACCACCATCGCAACGTCGGAGGGATTCGCGGCGCGGAAATCGACGATCACGAGTGACGCCTCGGCGTCGGGAACCGGAAGCACGCGGACCTTCAGCACCTTGCCCTCCAGGCGGAGATGGGCCCCCTGGGTGGCGCTTAGCATCATGAAGATCAGGCCGCCGACCACGGCCACGCCGACTAGCAGGAAGATCCAGAACTGTTTGCTCATGCGGCTCCGGCCCAGGGACAAATGGCGTGGATCGTGGTGTTCCCGGCAGCCATCAGTCGCCGAGCAGTCTCCCATAGGGGCGCAGACTCGCGACGTTGTCGCATACGGCCTTCAATCCGGCGGTCAGAGGAATCGCCAAAAGCAATCCGATGCCGCCCCACAGCATACCCCAGAACATGAGCGCGATGGTGACCACCAGCGGATTCAGGTGCACGCGCGCGCCCACCAGTTTCGGATACATCAGGTTCAAGGCGAGCAGGTGCAAGACGGCGACGCTCGCCATCAAGTATAGATAAACGGCCGGCTCGCGGGTGGTGGGAAGGGCGGCGATCAGCGGAGGAGCCATCGCCAGGGGCAGGCCGATGTAGGGAACCAGGCTGAGGAATCCGCTAATGGGCGCCACCAGCAGCCAGTAGGGAAGTTTCACCGCGGCGAACAGCAGGCCACTGCCGACGGTCAGCAATACGCCGAGCATGAAGTTGCCGATCACGTAGGCGCGCACCATGGAGCCAACGCCCACCCAGGCGTCGTTGGCGGCGCGGCGCCCCTCCCCATCGAACAACATCAGATAGCGCAGGCGCAGGTGATCCCGCCAGCTCAGCAGGAAATACACCAGAAAGGGCACGAAGGAGGCCATCAGCAGGGTGCTGTAGAACTGGCGCAGGTAGTCGTAAACATACAGAATCAGCGGCGTGGGTTCCTGCTGCACGTGGACTTCCTGGACGGCGGGCGGAGAGGGAGGGTCGCTCGTGCGGCGGCGTTGCTTGCCCTTGGCTTCGGAAGGCTCCGCGGGCGGCGGGGCTGCGCTCTGTTGGAATCGTTTGGGGACTAGGGTCCGGTAAACGCCATTCTCGATACCTTCCATGCGGGCGGAGGCACTATCCACCAGCTCGTTAATGCGCTGGCCGTAGGCGGGTAGATCGTCGGCGATTTCGAGGCTCTGCGTGTACAGGCCCAGGCCCGCCAGATACAGTAGTATCAGGCTGATCGAACAGACCACAAAGCTCGATAGTCCGCGGGGCAGCCGTAAGCGCATGAACACCAGCACCAGGGGATCGAGCAGAAACGCGATCATCGACGCAATTACGATGGTGATGAAGAAAGCGCGGCCGTAATAGAGCAGCGCGACCGCGGCTCCGGCAGCCAGGATCCCCACGCCGATCTGCAGGCTCTTCTGCGTTCCTGTCGCTTGCACCACCACAACCAGCCTCGCGAGGCACGAAACACCGTGCTTTCTTTCACTATAATTTGGAGAGGCCGTGGAATTCCAGGAAAATCCACCGAGTGGACGCGTTTTGGCGCTCGATTTGGGCAAGAAGCGCATTGGGCTGGCGGTGAGCGATCCGCTGGGGATCACGGCGCAGGGGCTTCCGACGCTTCAGCGCACCACGACCCGCGACGATCTGGCCAGGCTTGCAGAGATGGTGCGGGGCCACGGCGTCTCGCTGCTGCTGATGGGACATCCTCTGCACATGAGCGGCGCCGAAGGGCGGCAGGTGGCTTATACGAAGGAGTTTGCCGAGCGTCTGCATCAAAAGACGGGCGTTGAAGTCCGCTTTTGGGATGAGCGGCTGACCAGCGTCGAAGCCGGGCGCGTGCTACGCCAAAGCGGCATCAGCATCGAGAAGCGGGCTCGTGCGGTCGACCGGTTGGCGGCGGTGCTGCTGCTGGAAAGTTATCTGGATTCGGCGCGAGGTGCGGCGTGAGGAAGCTTTGGATGGCCGGAGGGGCGGCCGCCGCGATGGTTTTGTTCCTCGCTTGGGCGGTGTTCGCGCCGTATCAGGGATTCTTCGAAGAAAACTTCGTTCAGGTGCAGCGTGGAACGAGTAGCGCGAGCATCGCCCGGATGCTCAAGGAATCTGGGGTGATCCGGTATTCATGGGTGTTCCTGCTGGAACGCGCGCTGCATCCTTCGGCGAAATTGCAAGCCGGGGAATATCACTTTGGGAAGGCGACTTCCGCGAGCGAGGTCTTCGGACGCATCGCCCGCGGCGACATCTACTATTTCGAGTTCGCCGTTCCCGAAGGGAACAACATGTTCCAAATGGCAAATTCGATCGAGGCGCTGGGCATCATGCCCGGCTCGGAGTTTCTGAAGGCCGCTTCCGACCCGTCGCTAATTCGCGACCTCGCGCCGAAGGCGGAAACCCTCGAAGGCTACCTATTCCCCTCCACCTACCGGCTGAGCCACGCGACCACGGCCGCTCAGCTCACCAAGATGATGACCGACCAGTTCCGCAAGGAATGGGCGCGTTTGGCTCCTGCTCAAGACGGAGGCCGGCAAGCCGATCCGCTTCGTATCGTGACGCTCGCGTCGATGATCGAAAAAGAAACCAGCGTCGCCGAGGAACGTCCCTTGATTGCGAGCGTTTTCACGAATCGCCTGGCTAAAGGCATGCGCCTGGAGTGCGACCCGACCACGATCTACGCGGCCCTGCTCGACAATCGCTATCGGGGGACCATTCATCGGTCGGATCTGAAGAGCTCGAATCCGTACAACACGTATCGGAACGCAGGCTTGCCGCCGGGTCCTATTGCGAATCCGGGGGCCGCGGCGATCCGGGCAGCGCTCGATCCCGCGGAGACGAAGTACTTATACTTCGTGGCGAAGCCGGAGGGCGAAAGCCACCAGTTTTCCGCGACCATGACCGAGCACGAGAAAGCCGTGCAGACCTACCGTCATGCCGCCCGGCACAAAGCGCTCTGAACTGGAGCGCTGGATCGCCGAGCGGCGCCCCGAGCGCATCGGCGAAGCGGAATATGCCGCGATTCGAGCCGCGCTCGCGCCGGTTTCTGAGAGCTACCTGCGCAAGCTGCTGCGGGAATCCGGGGTTCCTTTGGACCCGCTGATCGAGGGCGTGAGGCAGGGGAGCTTCGACGAACTGCACCAGAGCCTGGATCGTCTGCGTGGGATTTATGAAGCGGGCGATGCCGCGCGAAGACGGGCGGTGCGCGCGATCGTGATCACGGCCAAGGATCATGCGCGGCTGGTGGCGCGGTCAAAGAGCGCGAGCCCCGAGAAGCGAGCGGAGAAGGAGGAAATGATTCTGTGGCTGCTGACATGGCTGGAGAATCCTCCGCTGTTTGCGGATTGGGTGCGGCTCAGGAGGGCGAGGTGGGAAGCGGAAGCCGGGGAGAATGGAAACTAGACGCTAGCGACGGGGCAGAATTGAAAACCTGGAGCGCAAGATTTGCGCCCTTCCATCGTCGGGTCAAGGCACGGTTTACGGCGTGGCCCCGCCGCCGATCAGGAAGGGCGCCAGCGAATCGCTCTGGGGGGCCGCAGTTCCGCAAGTAGACCGAATTG
>DASYXM010000030.1:0-2727 GCA_035934795.1 Bryobacteraceae bacterium
CAGTGGGTGGAGACGATCGAGCTGGTGACCGTGGACGACTTGAAGCATTGAGCGGCGGCGGGGCGAATCCGGGCGCTCGAACTTCGAGCGTCATCACTCGGGAGGGCGCGCGATGAAACCGCAGGAGGTTTTCGACGTCTGTCACGGGCGATACCGCTCGCTGCGCGAGTTCCTCAAAGGACGCCTCGCCGCCATGGACCTCGACACGCCCAGCGACGGCTATCACTGGCGTCCCGACCGCGCGCGTGCCGAAGAATTCGTCGCCGACTACGAAATGATCGCGGAACGCTCGCTCTCGCGCCCCGAATGGAAAGGCCGTCGCAAACTCTTCCGCATTTATTTTCTTTGGGGCGCCGAATACCGCCGCGCCATCACGCTTGTCGGCGTCTCGGAAGGCACGTTCGATTACTGGCTCGGCGAAGTAAAGAAAACCTTGGGTCGCGCCTTCGAGCGCGCCGGCCTGTTCCCCCCAGGCGAATATTTCCGCCGCCGCGAGCCAGCGCCAGAAGTGCAGTCACGAAGCGACCGCAAGGCAGATGCTGAGGAAGTCGCATCGTCCGCCAAAGCCGGATGAGATTTTAGTGCACGAGCGTCGCGCGCAACGAATTCGCCATTTCCCGATTGATCCTCCCGAGCGCCGATGCAGGACGTCCGACGCCGGGCAATACGAGCGGATCCGATTGTGCTACAAGTTCGACGGAAACCGGCGGAATCCCCGCGGCAAAATTCCGATTCAGCGTTCTGATGAATTCGTTTGCGAGGATCGCGTATCCAGTGTTTGTCGGATGAACGCCATCGAGCGAGAAGACGCCGCCAAGGAAGTTCGTCGTCAACCGCTGGCCATTGACGACGGCTCCTTTCGCCTTGATCCGGTTCAGCAGGGAATGAATATCCACGAGCGCCGCGCCGTGGGACTGCGCTTCCGCGGCGATGATCCCGTTGTACGCATTCACCGCCGTTTCAATCTGCGCAATTTGTGCGGCGCGCAAGACTACGCTGCTGGGCAGCGGGCCGGGTATGCTGTTTGTCACAATCGCGACGATCAGCGGAAAGGCGTCCGGCGTGACAAAGTCGCCCGGGCTGAGTCCCAATAACGGGTCAACTGTGTCCACGGGCAAGCCAAATAGTTGCGCCACCTCCTGCGCCACCTATTCCGCCGACGTCAGGAACGGAACGACAGTCACATCGGGGATGTTGGCGACGACCAGCGTCGCGCCGGTCGCGGAGAGTTGATCCATCAGCGAACCGTAATCGGACTGGAAGCTGGCGACGGGAGTGAGAAGCGCGGGATTCGCGGCGAGGACGGCTCCAAGCGCATCGTTGTTTCCCATCCAAACGACGATCGTTGTCGGATGGAGCGCCCGCGCCCATTGCACTTGCGTCAGCGAAACCGGCGGGAAAGCCAGCAAGCCGGGAAGCCCCAAAACCACGTCACTCAAATCGTCGATCGGGAAACTGGGAGCCGTGAAGAGCGCGTCGTGGACATTCGCGCCGGGCACGGCGAGGTCAAACGCCTGCAGAAATGGATCATCCCGGCCCGGCGAAGCTCCGGGTGCCGTCGTGAGGACGGGTGGAGGGCCGGGGCTCACGAGTTCGAGCACGTTCGGAATCCCTGGCGGCGCAATCAACGGCAGCGGAAAATTCGCCCCCGCCTGCTGCGCCACGAGGTTTGCGTACCCGTGCACTTGCTGGCCATCGAGGAGCGAGCCATTCTGGAATCCTGCGGAAAGGGAATCGCCTACGACGACGAACTGGCTGAAGCTCGCGTGGTTCTGCGCGCGGACAGGCAATTGCCGGGCAAGCAGCAAGAGTGGTAGCGAAAACACCAGGATGAATCCCCACAGCCGGCATCTTGCTCGAACCGCATGGGAACGGGATTTCGGTTGAAGACTCATACGGCCGCGTAAAGAGACTTGCTCGGACGGCTTTTGCATTTGAGGCTCCTTCGTTCTCGCCATAGGGACGCGTCGCCCAGCGTGAGGGCTACCGAGATGTACCCTTGCCAGGGATGCTACTCGGGGCCCCCGGTTCTGTCAACCGCGTGCCCGCCATCCTAGGGCTCCTCATTGCCCAATTTCCAGCACGCGGTTCAGGAAGCTGACGATGTATTTCCAGACGAGGTAGTACGCTCCGACGCCAATGGGAAAAACCATCGCGATGTGCGAGAAGGCGAAATGCACTGTGCCGAAATAGGCGATCCCGTGCGGCTCCGCCGTGACGAATCCCAGATGCGTCGCCAGCAGAAAGCCCAGCGGCGCAAGCAGGAAGGGAAGCAGCGCGCCGTGGACGCCGATCGGCCAGTTGTGCCGCTGCAGCGCGCCGACGTATAGGATATTCCACGCGCCGTAAATATTCGGGACGAGCGCCATGGGAAAGATCAGCGTGCGCTCGATCGGGATCGGAATTTGCAGCGCGAATCGCGCGATGCAGAAAACGGTCAGCGGCACAACCAAAAACGCCGTCGGCACCGCGATGCCTGCCATGTATGCCCGAAGATAGAGATGTCTGTTCATGGCTCCTCCTTCATGGTTCACAAGTGAAACGCCAGCAAGAGAAATAGCTGCGGAAAAATCGTGATTGCCGCGACAACCGCTCCGGCAAGCGCCCAGTCGTACCACGGCGCGCCCGCGGGCCGCTCGCCAATCAATCTGCGTTGCATCGCAGCCCACAAATCGCGCCGCGGCTCCGCGTCCACTGGCGGCATCGCCCGCTTCAGCAATTCGCTCA